>CAVYIA010000012.1:0-199311 GCA_963768465.1 uncultured Thermoleophilaceae bacterium
GCGCCCGCCCCGGCGATCGCCGCCTCGGCCGGCGCCCGACCCGCCACCGCGACGGCGGCGGCAGCCGCCGCAGGCGGCGCTGCCGCAGCCACGGCGGAGCGCCCGTCCGGCCCGGGCGCCGCAACGCCCGCGGGCCAGGGCAAGCAGGGTCCCGGCGACCAGAAGCCGGCCGACCCCGGCGCCAACGGCGAGAAGCCGCCCGAGGATGCTCCCGAGGCCTCCGCGGCCGCCGCCAGCACCGCCACGCCCGACACCGAGGCGCCCGAGACCGAGGCCCGAGAGACGCCCCGACACACGCCCGACAAGGCCGGCGACGAGGCCGACGGGGCGAAGCCGCCGCCCCCGGCGGTCACGACGGGGAACACGGAGCCGCCCACCCAGGCGGTGCCCCCCACCATTCCCGCGCCGCCCGCGCGCGCGGCCACGCCGGCGGGTCAGGCCCGCCCCACCCTGCCCACGCCACCGCGCTTCGCCCGCACGACCCCGCCCGGGCGTCCGGCGCCGCAGCCCACGGCGATCATCCCGCCCGGCTCGAGCGGCACGACCGGGTCCCGGACCGGCGGCCTCGGTCGCGGCAGGATCGCCGCGCTCGTGGTGGCCGGCATCCTCGTGATCGGTGGCGGAGCCGCTTTCGCGGTCTCCCAGCTCACCGGCAGCGACGAGCCGTCGACGAGCGCCAGCTCCGGCTCCGCCTCGTACGGCGGCGACGGCGGGAGCGACGGCGGCAACGCGAGCCAGGGCGGCCCGGCCGTGAACCCGGCGGACGTGACCGTCGCGATCCTCAACGGCACGCTCGTGCCGGGCCTGGCGGCCAACATCGGCGACGAGGCCGCGCGGCTCGGGTTCGACGTGGGCGTGATCGGCGACGCGTCGGACCAGGAGCAGCAGCGCGCCGAGTCGGTGGTGCTCTACGCCGGCGGCCACCGGCGCGAGGCCGTGGTCGTCAGCCGCCGGCTGAAGATCCCCCAGCGCGAGCAGATCGACCCGGACACCCAGGCGCTCGCGGGTGACGCCGGCGTGGTCGTCGTCGCCGGCGCGGACAAGACGCCCTAGGCGGCCTAGCCGGCCGGGACGAGTGCCCTGGCCCGCGTGGCCAGGTGCGGCACGCCCAGGCGCTCGGCCTCCTCGGCCGCCGCCTCGAGCAGCTCGCGCGCCCGGTCGGGCTCGGCGGCCACCAGCCGCTGCCCGGCCATCAGGCGGCAGCGGGCGGCCTCGAGCGGCCGTCCGAGCTCGCGCCAGGTGGTCTCGGCGGTCTCCAGCAGCTCCACGCCCTCGGCGGGGTCCTCGGCCGACAGGCCGCGCGCCTCGAGCGCCGCGGCGCGGCCGATCGGGTAGTGCATGCGCTCGGCCAGCTCGGCGGCCTCGCGCGCGGCCTCGCGTGCCGGGATGGGCCGCTGGGAGAGCGCGAGCACGACCGCGCGGGCGGCGGTGGCCTGGATCGACTGGGCGAGCAGCCCCGCGCGCTCGCAGAGGTCGATGGCGCGATCGAGCGTGTCGGCCGCGCTCGCGTAGTCGCCGGAGTCGCGCAGCGCGAGCGCCAGCCCGAACAGCGCCTGGAACGCGATCTCGGACCAGCCCACCTGCTCGGCCAGCTCGTGGGCCTGGTGGAAGAGCACGGTGGCCTCCTCGAGGCGCCCCTCGCGCCAGAGCAGCAGCCCGCGCAGCGAGTAGGGGAGGCAGAGCTTGCCCACGAGCCCCTCGCGCTCGGCGAGATCCGCGCTCGCCTCGGTGGAGCGCGCGACGTCGTCCCACTCCGCGCAGTACGCCGAGAGCTGTGCGAGCCAGGCGTGCAGCTCGACCTGGGCGGGCAGCATCCCCACGCGCTCCGCCAGCGCCAGCGCCTCGTGGTAGGCGTCGCGCGCGCCGTCCATGTCCGCCTCGGAGATCTCGAGATGGCGCCCGAGCGCGGACAGGGCGAGGATGCTCTCGCCGTCGTCCGAGCCGCGCGCGAGCTCGACCGCGCGCTCCAGGTTCTGGCGCGCCTTCTCCGTGTCGCCGATGCGGCCGAACACGCGGCCGAAGATCCCGTGGGCGCGGCTCGCCGCGCTCGTCTCGCCGAGGCGCTCGGCCAGGCGCAGCGCCTTCTCGGACGCGTAGATGGCGAGCATGTTGTCGCCGGTGTGGAGGTAGAGCCAGGCGGCCTCCTCGTAGAGCCGCACGAGCTCGATCCGGGGCGGGCCGTCCTTGAGCAGGTTGATGCCGCGCTGGTAGTGCTCGATCGCGGCGCGCCGCTCGCCCTTGTGGGAGAGCGCGGCTCCGGTCTTGCGGTGGAGGTCGGCCACGCGCTCGAGGTCCTCCTGGCCGCGGTGCCAGTCGAGGCACTCCTGCCAGACGCGGATCGCCTCGTCCACGCGGCCGAGGCGCAGCGACACGTCGCCGAGCTTCTCCGCGATCCGCACGCGGGCGGCCAGGTCGTCCTCGGCCCCGACGTCGCGGGCGTGGCGGTAGTGGGCCGCCGACTCGCGGTTCGAGTAGAGGAGCGCCGCGGCGTCGCCCGCCTCCTCCAGGAAGCGCACGGCCCGCTCGCGCATCGGGGCGAGCTCGTCGCGCGTGAGCGCGCCCTCACGGCCGAGCGACGCGGCGCGGCCGTAGTGCTCGGCCAGCAGCGCCACCACCTCGTCGGTCCGGTCGCCGGCGCGCTCCTCGATGAAGGCGCCCACCTCGAAGTGCTTTCGCGAGCGAACCGCCTTGGGCAGCATCCCGTAGGCCACGTCGCGGATCAGCACGTGCTTGAAGGCCAGCTCGCGCTCGCCGGCGAGGCGGCCCTCGGCCCCCGGGGCCAGGATGTCCTTCTCCTGAAGCACGGTGAGCGCCCGTCCGAGCTCGCGGCCCTCGGCCTCGGCGAGCGGCGCGAGCGACGCCTCCCAGAAGGTGCGGCCCACCACGGCCGCCTGCTGCACCAGCCGGCGCTCGAACGGGTCGAGGGCATCGAGCCGCGCGGCCAGCACGGCCTGCACGGTGTCGGGAAGCTCGGCCGCCCCGAGGTCGCCCGCCTCGGCGATCCGGCGGGCCATCTCCTCCGCGAACAGCGGGTTGCCGCCGGAACGCTCGACCACCTTGGGCACGACCTCCTCGCCGCCCGGGATCAGCGCGGCCACGAGCGCGCGCGTGTCCTCGGCGGTCAGTGGATCGAGCATCAGCTGCGTGGCCGAGCGGCGCCCCGCCCCCCAGCCGGGACGCCGGTCGAGCAGCTCGTCGCGCGCGAGACAGACGAGCATCAGCGGCGCGCGGACCCACTGGGCGAGGTGCTCGATGGCGTCGAGCATGCCGTCGTCGGCCCAGTGGATGTCCTCGAAGATGATCACGAGCGGCCGCCTGCGGGCGATCCGCTCCATGCCCATGCGGAGCGCGGAGAAGAAGGACTCGCGCAGGCGCTCGGGGTCGCGCTCCGTCGGAACCAGCTCCGGCGGGACCTCGATGCCGAGCAGCCGCCCGATCAGCGCCGCCTCGCGCTCGCCGGGCTCGTTCAGCGGCTCCTTGCCGTCGCCGAACAGGTCGGCCACATAGCCGGACAGCTTCCGCCAGGCCTCCTCCGAGGAGTCGGTGTCCACGATCCCGCACTCGGCGCGCAGGACCTCGCCGAGCGCCCAGAAGACGATGCCGGTGCCGTAGGGGAGGCAGCGGCCGGTGCGCACCGTCGGGGCGATCGAGTGCTCGCCGAGGACACGCTCGAACTCGCGCAGGAGACGCGACTTGCCCACGCCCGCCTCGCCGATCAGGCTCACCAGGTGGGGCGCGCCCTCTCGCACGACCCGCTCGTAGAGGGTCTCGAGCGTGACCAGCTCGTTGTCGCGCCCCACGAGCGGCGACTCGTTGAGCGGGCTGAGCCGCCGGACGCTGTGCGTGGCGGTGAGGCAGACGGCCTCCCACGCGGGCACCGGCTCGGCCTTGCCCTTCAGGTCGAACGGAGGCAGCTCCTCGTAGCGCACGGCGCCGCGGGTGGCGCGCATGGTGCGCTCGCCGACGGTCACGGTGCCGGGGCGGGCCGCGCTCTGCAGGCGCGAGGCCACGTTCACGGTGTCGCCCGTGACGGTGTAGCTCTCGCCCACCGCACCGGCGAGCACCTCGCCGGTGTTGATCCCCACGCGCAGCGAGAAGTCCACGCCCGGCGGGAGGTCCTCGTTGAGGCCCGCCATCGCGTCCTGCATCCCGAGCCCGGCGCGCACCGCGCGCTCCTCGTCGTCCTCGTGCGCGAGCGGGGCGCCGAAGATCGCCATCACGTTGTCGCCGATGTACTTGTCGACCGTGCCGCCGTAGCGCTCCACCTCGGCGCCGAGGCGCATCAGCGCGCGGTCCACGAGCGACTTCACGGCCTCCGGGTCCATGCGCTCGGCCACCGCCGTGTAGCCCGACAGGTCGGCGAACAGGACCGTCACCTGGCGGCGCTCCTCGGGGAGGCGCTCCGGCGCGGCCACGGGCGCCGGGGCCGGGCGTCCCGTCGAGCGCCTGGCCGCAGTTCATGCAGAAGCGCGCCGCTCCGGGGGCCGGGGTGCCGCAGGACGGGCAGGTGCGCTCGAGCTGATTGCCGCAGCTCATGCAGAACCGGGCGCCGGCCGGGTTCTCGGTTCCGCAGGAGGCGCAGGCCAGCGCGCTCATGCCCTGAGGGTACTCCGAGCGCGGCGCTCACGGAACCACACCGGCAGCGCGGTATGCAGCCGCCAGCTCGCTCAGCAGGGCGTCGTCCACGAGCGTGAGCCGGCGGCCGTCCACCTCGATCACCGCGCCGGGCCAGGGCGGGTACCAGAACGCCCGCAGCTTGCGGTCGAGGTCGTCGCCCGGGCGGACCACGCGCAGCTCCTCGAGCTCGGCGCGCGACACGTAGCGGCCCTCGCCCTGGGGCTCGCGCGGGAGCTCCTCTCCGGCGAGCGCCCGTCCGGCCACGCGCTCGAACAGGCCGAGCAGCCGCTCCTGGCTCAGCACGTCGAGCGACAGCGCCGTCTCCGCGTCCGGGTCGATCGGGAAGCGCTCCACCTCCACGAGGTCGCCGGTGTCGATCGTGCCGTCCACGAAATGGCAGGACACGCCCCACTCGGCGCGTCCCTCGAGCAGCGCGACGTTGTAGCCGCCCACGCCGCGCAGGTCCGGCAGCGGCGCGGGGTGGAGGTTCACGCAGCCGATCCGGCCGAGCGAGATCAGCGGCTCGCGGATGCGGTTCCAGAACAGGAACGACACCACCAGGTCCACGTCGCCCAGCTCGCCGCGGGCCGCGGCCTCGTAGAGCTCGTCCTCGCTCATCAGCGGCAGCCCGTGCTCGTCGGCGACGAGGTCCACGCGCTGCTCGTCGAGCGTCCACTCGTCCGGCTCGGAGGCCACCACGGCCGCCACCTCGCAGCCCTGCGCGACGAGCCAGGCGAGCGCGCGCGCCGCCGAGCGCTTGCTCTTCGCCATGAACACGACCCTCATGCCGCGAGCTCCTCGTAGAGCTGCATCGTCTGGCCGGCGATGCGGTCCCACGAGTAGGGCCCCTCCGCGGCGGCGAGCGCGCGCCGCCCGAGCTCCGCGCGGCCCGCCGGGTCGGCGATCAGCTCGCGGATCGCGGCGCCGAGCGCCTCAGGGTCCTCGGGCGGCACCAGCCGGGCCGCGCCGTGCTCCTCGGCCACGTCGCGGAAGCCGCCCACGTCGGAGAGCACCATCGCCTTGCCGAAGGCGAGGCCGGCGAACAGCACTCCCGACACGTCCACGCGCCTGTGCGGCAGCACGAGCAGGTCGGCGCGGCGGAAGTAGGCGGGCAGCTCGCGGTCGCTCACGTAGCGCGGCACGAACCGGACCCGCCCCGGCGGCGCGAGGCGCCGCAGCCGCTCCATCGACTCGCCCAGCGGCCGCCCGACCACCCAGAGCTCGGCGCCGTCCACCTCGCGGAAGGCCTCGAGCAGCACGTCCACTCCCTTGTACTCGCGCACGACGCCGAAGCACAGCACGACCGGGCCCTCCACGGCGCGGAGCTCCTCCGGGAGCGGCGCCTCGCCGGCCTGGCGGGTCAGGTGCTCGAAGGCGCCGTGCGGGATCGTGCGCACGCGCTCGGCGGGAACGCCGTGGTCGCGCGCGAGGGCATCGGCGCCCGCTCGCGTGTGCACCACGAGCGCGTCCATGCCCTCGAGCACGCGCCGGTCGAGGCGCTCGGCGCGCAGGACGTTGTGGAGCGTGAGCACGCGCGGCCGGCCGGGGGAAGCAGGCGCGCGTCGAGCGCCGGGACCGGCAGCCACTGGAAGTGCCGGATGTCCGCGTCCCGGCGGCGCAGGCGCAGCATGTCCGGCACGTGCTCCGCCAGCCGCAGCGCCCGCCTGCGCCGCGGGGCGTCCGCGGCGTAGCGCGTGGCGAGGCGGTGGAAGAGCGGGTCCACGGTGTAGCCGTCAGGCGCGGCGGCGGGGCCGTGCACGAATCGCGAGGTGATCAGCTCGACCTCGGCGCCGCGCGCGGCCAGCGCCGCCGCCAGCGCGTGGTCGTAGGGGGCCACGTCCCCCGCCGGGTCGATCAGCTGCACGCGCACGATCACGCATTGTCGCGGCGGGCGGCTCCAATAGCTTTCCCCGGCCAATGACCCGGCCCCTGGTTCGGGTGGTGTTCGCGCTGCTGGTCGTGGCGACGATCGCCGCCTTCCTCGTCATACAGCAGCTGAAGAGCGAGTTCCCGCTCGTCATCCGCTTCGCCGCGAAGCCGATCAACTTCTCGCCGAACGGGGACGGCACGCGCGACGTCACGCAGCTCGGGTTCGACCTCTCGCGGCCGGCGCGGGTCACCTTCTCGGTGATGGACGAGGAGGGGAACGAGGTGCGCCGCCTGTTCACGGACCGCGAGCTGGCGGGCGACGCCAAGCACCGCGTCCGCTGGAACGGGCGCGACGACGAGGGGCGCCTGCTGCCGGACGGCCTCTACCGGATGCGCGTCGTGCGCCGCGACGAGGGCCGCATCATCGACTCGACGAAGGAGATCAACCTCGACACCCGGCCCCCGCGCGCCGAGCTCACCTCGGCGCTGCCGAGCGTGATCGCGCCCGGCGAGCCCGGCCAGCGGCCGGAGGTCCGGATCCGCTACCGCGGTCCGCGCAACAGGGCGCCGGTGTTCCGGATCTTCCGCACGGGGGATGGCCCGCCGCGGCTGGTCCTGCGCTTCCGCGGCGGCGCGAACGGCCAGGCCGTCTGGGACGGGCGGCTGCGCGACGGGCCGGCCGGCCCCGGAGGGCGACTACGCGTTCACCGTCCAGGTGCGCGACCGCGCCGGGAACCCGACGGAGGCGCCCGCCCCGATCCCGTCGGCCCGCGTGGCGCGGCCCGGGACCGGCGTCTCGGTGCGCCCGCTGACGCTGTCCGGCCCGCTCGAGGTGGTGCCCGCCGGCGCGGTGGCCCGCCTTCAGGTGGGCCCCTTCGACCGCTCCTTCGACTTCGTGCTCTCGCGCTACGGCCAGACGCGGCCGATCGTCCGCGGCGGGCGCATCGGCGGCCTCCTCCGGGTCCGCGTGCCGCGCCGGACGCGCACCGGCGTCTACCTCGTGCGCGTCCGGGCGGGCGACCGGCGGGCCGTCTGGCCGCTGGCGGTGGCGGGCCTGCCGCAGACGCCCGGGTCGGCCGCGCGGCCGCGGCCGCTCATGGTCCTCCCGGCGCTCACCTGGCAGGGACTGAACCCGGTGGACAGCGACCACGACGGCTTCGCCGACACGCTGCCGGCGGCGCCAAAGGTGCCGCTCGAGCGCGGCTTCGCCGGAGGCGGGCTGCCGCCGGGCTTTCGCTCCGAGACCGCGCCGCTGCTGCGCTTCCTCGACGCCGCCGGGCTCGACTACGACCTGACCACCGACCTGTCGCTGGCGCGCCGCGAGGGTCCCGCGCTCGGGAACGCCCCGGGGGTGGCGTTCGCCGGCAGCGAGCTCTGGACCACGCCCGAGCTGGGCAGGCGCCTGCGCTCGTACGTGCGCGGCGGCGGCCGGCTCGCCTCGTTCGGCGCGGACTCGTTCCGGCGCCGGGCGGCGCTCGGCGAGGACACGCTGGGCCCCGCCGGGCCGCGCAGGCGCACCGACGTGTTCGGCGAGCAGACGGCCCTCCAGCGCACCGGCGTGGCGCCGCTCGAGGTCTTCCAGGACGACCTCGGGCTGTTCGCCGAGCTGAGCCCGCTGATCGGCGAGTTCACGCTGTTCGAGCGCTCGGAGCGGCTGCCCACGGGCGCGGAGCTCCAGTCCTCGGCCGGGCGCGACCTGGACCAGCCCGCGTTCGTCGCCTACCGGCTGGCGGACGGCATGGTGCTGCGCAGCGGGACCCCGCAGTGGGCCCGCGAGCTCGACGAGTCGCGCCTCAGCGTCGAGGTCCCGCGGGTCACACGCCGCATCTGGGCGCTGCTTTCCGGTCGCGGCTGAGGCCTTTGCCATCCTTCGCGCGATGCTGAGTCGCCGCCGCCTGCTGGCCGGCGTCGCGCTCGTCGTGCTCGCAGTCGGAGCTGCGGCGTTCGTGTACGTCCGAAACGAGAACAAGCCGATCGAGAAGCGCGGTTCCGCCGACGAGGAGTTCGTCACGGACGCGGAGCCGGAGCCCAAGCCGCCGCCCAAGCGCGAGAACCCGCGCCCCTGGCCGACCTACGGCTACGACGCCGAGCGCAGCCACATCTCGCCCTACGACCACCGGCCGCCCTACCGGCGCGCTCTGGTCGATCGACGCGCACGACACGCTCGAGTTCCCGCCCACGATCGGCTACGGCCGCGTGTACCTCGCCCAGCAGAAGGGCCTCTTCTTCGCGCTCGACGCGAAGACCGGCAAGGTGGACTGGAAGAAGAGCAACGGCCGCTGCGCGGCATCGTCGCCCGCGATCGGGGACGGGCTGGTCTACCAGTCGTACATGCACCCGGTGGTGTGCGCCCAGGGCCAGGCCGGCGCCGACGGCTACGTGGTGGCCTGGAACGCCAAGACCGGCCGCGAGCGCTGGCGCTTCAAGTCGGCGCCGATCGAGTCCTCGCCGCTGCTCCGGAACGGGCGTGTCTACGTCGGCTCCTGGGACCACAACGTGTACGCGCTCGACGCCAAGACGGGCCGCAAGATCTGGCAGTTCCAGGGCGACGACGAGGTGAACACCTCCGCCGCCTACTGGCAGCGCACGATCTACATCGCGTCCGACGCCGGCACCGTCTACGCGCTCAACGCGCGCACGGGCAAGCTGCGCTGGAGCGCGCAGTCGGCGTCGAAGCTTCGGCGGCGCGCGCGAGTTCTTCTACGCCACGCCGACCGTGGCCTACGGCCGCGTCTACATCGGCAACACCGACGGCACGATGTACGTGTTCGGGGCGAAGAGCGGCAAGCTCCTCTGGGCGCGCCCGCTCGGCTCCTACATCTACGGGGCGGCCGCGGTCTGGAAGCGGCGCGTGTTCGTGGGCACCTACGACGGCAAGCTCTACTCGCTCGACGCCGCCACGGGCGACACCAAGTGGCAGATCTCGACGCCGGGCGCCGTGCACGCCGCGCCGACCGTGATGTCCGGGCTCGTGTACTACGCGACCTGCTCGAGCTGCGGCTCGGAGGCCCAGCGCGCCGTGAAGGTGGGGCCGGACGGGACCTTCGCGGTGCGCGCGTCGAACGGCCGCCAGGTGTGGAAGTTCCCGGGCGGCAAGTACGCGAACCCGGTGGTGGCGGACGAGGACCGCGTCTACGTCACGGGCCGCGCCCAGCAGTTCGCGTTCCGGGCGCGCCGGCCGCGAGCAGCGTCGCGATAGCCGCTCCCGTGAGCGGCCACAGCAGGTAGTAGTTGTTGAAGGTCCGGCCGATGAACATCAGCCACAGGATCGAGACGGCGAACGCGGCGGCCCCGACCCAGAGCTCGGTGGCGCGGCGCTGGGCCATCAGCAGCCAGACGGTCAGGGGCACCCAGGTCAGGAGCGCGATCAGCGCGAACGGGTAGCTGCCGTCGCGGTCGTCGATCACCCCGAGGCGCACGAGGATCGCCGACAGCCCGTAGCCCACGATCCGGTAGGTGCCGGCGCCGTACTTGACCGTGTCGTCGTAGAACGCGCCCGGGTCGGCGATCAGGAACGGCAGCACCGCCGCGAGCAGCACGCCCGCGAAGACGAGCCCGGCGCGCTTGAGCTGCCCGCGGTCGGCGCCCGACTTGATCGCCATCAGCACCAGGAACGGGAGCGCGACGAGCGCGAACTGCTTCAGCAGCACGGCGCCGGCGAGGCTCGCGGCGGCCCAGCCGAGGCGCGAGCGCGTGACCAGCGCGAACGCGAGCACGAGCAGCACCAGGCTGGTCGGGTCGTTCTGCCCGAACCAGGCGCTCCGCACCGCCACCGGGTTGCACACCAGCAGCGCGCCGACGGCGAGCCGCCAGCCGAGCGGCGCCCGGAACGCCAGCGCGGCGGCGAGCGCCGCGAGCGTGCAGAGCATCACGAGCAGCCGGTAGTCGTCGAACGGGTCCGGGAGCACGCGCCAGGCGGCCGCCGTCAGCGGCGCGCCGGGGAAGTACGCGAAGTGCCGCAGGGCCACCTCGCGCTCGCGCACCCGCTCGGACACGCTTCCGTCGCGCGTGTAGAAGCGCTCGAGGCCCGAGCGCCGGTAGTCGTGCCCGTAGGGGTTGTCGCCGTCCAGCACGAGCTCGCCGCTCTGCTCGATCTGGTAGGTCGAGTCGTTCGTGAAGAACCACGGCTCGGTGGAGTCGCGCAGCCCGAGCTGGAGCAGGGTCGACGGCGCCGCGAGCAGGAAGCCCACGGCCAGCACGAGCAGGATCCCCGGCCCAGCGCGGCCACGTGCGCTCGCGGAACAGGGTCATCGCCGCGGCGCCGCAGAGGAGCGCCGCGGCGAACGCGGCGGCGCGCGCGATCCCCACGTCCCACTCCTCGCCGGCCGCGCGCACCAGCGGCGCCAGCGGGCCCGACGGGTCGACGGTCCCGGGCCTGAAGCGCCAGGGGTCCGAGCCGAGCTCGGGCAGGGTCACCGTCACGAGCGCCATCAGCACCACCACGAGGCCGAGCGCCTCGAGCCTCGCCGATCCGCCGCGCGCTCATCGGGCCGCGGCCGCCCGGACACGGGCGCGCTCGGCGCGCGCGACCTCCGCGGGCACCGGCCGCATGAGCCAGCCCGCGGCCACCGCCAGCACGAACCACGTGAGCGGGTCCTCGAGGAAGCCGCTGTAGAAGAGGGCGTGCACGAACAGGGCGAGCAGCGACGCGCCCAGCGCCAGGCCGAGCGCGGGCGCGGAGCGCCAGACCTCGAAGATCGAGCGGGCGCCGCCGTAGAGCAGCCAGAGGTAGAGCAAGAGCCCGATCGCCCCGAGCTCGGCCGTGACCGTGAGCGGGGTGGTGTGCGACACGTAGTTCGCGGTCGGCCGGTCGCTGCCGGCGGCGAGCCGGCTCGCGCGCGGCTGGCCGCCGATGCCCACGCCCTGCACCGGGTCCTCGCGGATGACGCGCAGCGCGTCCTCGCACGCGCTCGGTCCGGTCGCTCGTGACGCGGTTCACCGACTCGCCGCCGATCACCTTGACCGCGCCGAAGCCGAGCGCGGCGACGGCGGCGCCCAGCGCCAGCAGGCCGACCGCTCGCCGCACCGGCCGGTCGCCGGTGGCGAACGCGAGCGCCAGCGTCACGAGCAGCAGCGCGGCCATGCTCGACTGCGAGTAGGAGAAGAACAGCCCGGCCCACATCAGCGCCAGGGCGGCGAGCAGGGTCAGGTCACGCGCGCGGCCGGTGGCCAGCAGCGTGAGCACGATCCCGATGCCCAGCACCACGTGGCGGCCGTAGAGGCTCGGGTCGCCGAACAGGGACGTCACGCGGAAGAAGTCCGTGTTCGCGTTCGAGACGGCGAGGTTCGGCGCGTAGAAGAACAGCTTGTGGGTGATCGCCTGCCAGACCCCCACGGCGGCGAACACCGACGCCAGCGCGATCGCGCAGATGGCCAGCACGCGCGGGGCCCAGTCGGGGAACTCGGCACGCGCGACCACGGCCAGCAGCGCCGCGAACGGCAGCGTGAAGAACGTGAGCATGTTCGCCCCGGCCTCGACGTCGTCGGCCCACAGCAGCGACAGGAAGGCGAAGCCGAGGAAGGCGGCGGCGGGCAGCGCCAGCATTCGCGGCAGCTCGCGGACCTCCGCGCCGCGGAGCGTCCGCCAGCCGAGCGCCAGCCCCGCGGCGGCCAGGACGAAGTAGAGCGGCAGCAGGCGGCCCAGGCGCCCGTCCTCCGCGATCGCCACGAAGAAGCGGTTCGACCCCGAGAAGTCGAGCGGCGGCCGGAACGGGGCGGCGAGCAGGACGGCCACCGGAACCAGCGCCGGGCGCCGTGACAGCAGCGCCGCGGCGGCCACGAGCACCACCAGCCCGAGCAGCGCGGCCGCGCCTCCGGCGGCGCTCGAGAGCTTGTCCAGGTCGCCGCCGCCGAGCGCTCCCACGAGCCCGGCCTCGGCGAGCCCGAGCAGCAGCAGCCCGCCCAGGAGGGCGAGGCGCTCGCGGGCGAGCAGCACGAGCGCCGACCCGAGCGCGCCGCAGACCGCTGCGGTTTGGGCGAGGTCCGCGTGCTCCATCGGCGCGGACAGCGTAGATGGACAGCCGCCCGGCTAGCGGGCGTGCAAGGCGTTGTACGCCTCGGCGGCCTCGCGCAGCCCGGCGCCGCGGCCGGGCATCAGCTGCTGGCGGGCGTGGAGCAGGTAGCGGCGCGGGTCGCGTCCGGGCAGCGCCAGCGCCGCCCCCGCGCGGACCAGGTAGGCCCAGGTCCAGCAGAGCGTCCAGGCGAGCCGGGTGGCGGGCATGCCGTGCTTGCGGAAGTAGCGGTCGCGGCCGCGGTGGAACTCCACGATCCGTCGCTCCATCGCGGCCGGGTCGGTCGAGAGCTGGTCATGGTGCACCGCGCGGGCGGCCGGCACGAACAGGATCCGCCACCCGGAGTCGTGCAGCCGCCGGCAGAAGTCGGTCTCGTCCGAGTACACGAAGAAGCCGGGGTCGAGCCAGCCCACCCCCTCCGCGGCCTCGCGGCGGACGAGCATCGCGCTCGACTGCACCCAGCCCACGGCACGGACGTCGTGCCCGGTGCTCTGGACCGCGTAGCGCCGGTGCGCGAACAGCGGCCGCGGCAAGCGCCCAGCCCGCGTCGGGCAGCCGCCACGCGCAGGCGGTCGGGCGGCCTTCGCTCGTGAGCAGCTGAGCCCCGGCCACGGCGGCGGCGGGGTCCGCCTCCAGGGCGTCGAGCAGCGCCCGCGCGCTGCCCGGCTCGAGCTCCGAGTCCTCGTTCAGCAGCAGGCAGTAGCGCCCGCCGGCCTCGCGGAGCAGGCGCGAGTCGTTCGCCGCCTTGCCCTCGCGCCGCTCGAGGGCGATCAGCCGCACGCCCGGGTGACGGGTCGCGCACGGCGTCGGCCGAGCCGTCGCCGGAGGCGTTGTCCAGCACCAGCACCTCGTGGCTCACGCCGGCCGGATGCGTGCGCTCGATCGCCGCGAGGCAGGCGAGCAGGTGCTCGCGGCCGTCGGTGTTGACCACGCAGTAGGAGAGCTCGGTCAGCCCGCCGCCTCCTCGAGCACGGCGAGGGCCCTCGCCGCCAGCTCGTCGCGACCGAACTCGCGTTCGGCCAGCCGGCGCGCGTTGCGGCCGAAGCGGGCGGCGTCGTCCGGGTGGTCGCGCAGCCAGGCCACCTTCTCCGCGAGGTCCGCCGGGTCGCCGGGGCGCGCGAACAGCCCGGCCTCGTTGCGCTCCACGAGCTCGCGCATCCAGCCGGGCTGGTTCACGATCGCCGGGCGCCCCGCGGCGAACGTGTCGAACAGCTTGTTCGGCGAGTTGGTGGCGAGCACCGGCACGTCCTTGAAGATCGTGAGGCAGGCGTCCGACGCCGCCGCCAGCCGCGCCACGTCCTCCTTCGCGGCGGCGGGGGGCAGGAACACGCACGTTGGCGCCGCTCTCGCGCTCGAGGGCTCGCCGCGCTGCTTCCCGTCGCCCTGCAGCACGAAGGTCACGTCGTCCACGAGCGCCGCCGCTCGGACCACCTGGCCGAGGTCGTTGGCCTCGCCGAGGGTGCCGAAGTAGCTGCAGAGGAAGCCGCCGCGGAAGGCCGAGCCGCGCGCGCTCGCGCGTCGCGGTCGAGCGCGGGTGAGAACAGCTCGAGGTCGGATGCGTTCGGCACGAGCGTGATCCGCTCGGCCGGCACGCCGGCCGCCTCGACGCCGGCGCGGATGCCGGGCGAGAGCGCGATCACGTGTGCGGCGCGGCTGAGCACCACCCGCTCGAGCAGCCGCGCCAGGCGGCGCGCCAGCGGGTTGCGCAGCGCGCCCATCTGGATCGGCGCCTCGGGCCAGAGGTCGCGCACCTCGAACACGAGCGGGGCGCGGTGGCGGGCGGCCGCGAGCAGCGCCGGCAGGGCGATCGTGAGCGGCGGCGAGGTGGCGTAGATCACGTCCGGCCGCGGGCCGCGCAGCGCGTGCAGCGAGGCGGTGAGCGCGAAGCGGGCGAAGGCGAGCATGCGCCGCGGGTACGAGGTGGCGGTGGCGCTCACGTAGTCGGAGTAGCCGCCGCGGGCGCCCACCACCTCGATGCCGTCCACCTCGGTGGTGCCGGATGCCGCGGTTACCATCCGGACCGAGTGGCCGCGGCCCACGAACCGGCGCGCGAACTCGTACGAGCGCGTGCCGCCCACGCCCGCGCGCGTGATGAAGAACTGATGCAGGTAAAGGATCCGCATGCGCCGCCGGAAAGGTAATGCGCCTTGAGCCGCCCGCTCGACGCGGCCCTGGCCGCGCTCCTGCTCCTGGTGGCCGCGCCGCTGCTCGCGCTGGCCGCGCTGGCGATCCGGCTCGAGAGCCGCGGGCCGATCGTCTTCCGCCAGCGCCGCGTGGGCCGCGGCGGCCGGCCGTTCGACCTCTGGAAGCTCCGCACGATGGTCTCGGGCGCGGAGGCCATGGGGGCCGGGATCTACGTGCTGGAGGGCGACCCGCGGATCACGCGAGCCGGGCGGCTGCTGCGCCGCTTCTCGCTCGACGAGCTGCCGAACCTGGTGAACGTCCTGCGCGGGGAGATGGCGATCGTGGGGCCGCGGCCGACCGTCCAGGAGCAGGTGGACCGCTACACCGACCGCCAGCGGCGCCGGCTCGAGGTCAAGCCCGGCATCACCGGCTGGGCGCAGGTGAACGGCCGCACCTCGCTGCCCTGGCCGGAGCGGATCGAGCTGGACGTCTGGTACGTGGACAACCGCTCGCTGCTGCTCGACCTGCGCATCCTCGCCCGCACGGCGCGGATGCTGCTCACCGGCCGCGGGCTCTACTCGGAATCGCTGAAGCAGGGGTGGGAGTGACCTCGATCGTCCGCAGCCGCGAACGTGCGGCGGACGTGACCGCGTCGGCGCGGGCCAGCACGTACACGCGGTAGCGGGCGGCGAAGGCCGGCACGAACGAGCTGCGGAAGCGCCCGGCGCGCACGCGCACCGTCTTCACCCCGACCTGCCGGTAGGAGCCGCGGATGCGCTGCTGGAGCACCTGGTAGACCCGCCGCTTGCGCGGCGTGACGGTGCCCGCGAGCCGCACCCGCCGCCCGCGCACGCCGGTGGTGGCCCCGGGGGCGAGCGCCACGAGCGGCTTCAGCCGCAGCAGCTGCTCGGGGCTGAAGCTCCGCCGCCAGACCGCGTCCCCGGAGTAGGTGGCGCGCAGCAGGCGCGTCTTGCGCGGCAGGACGGGCGTGCTCCATGCGCCCGACGCGTCCGTGGTCAGCTGGGCGAGCAGCCGCCAGTGGGTCCCGCGGAGCACCTCCACGCGCACCGGCTTCCCCGCCAGCGGCGTGAGCGTGGCGTCCGTGAGCGCGCCGCTGAGCGTGGCCGACCCGCCGTACGGCGTGCTCGACCTGGACAGCGAGGCGGTCAGGAAGGTGGCCACTCCCGGCAGCGCCTCGCCGGTGGCCACGCGGTTGCGCAGGTCGTCCAGCTGGTAGTAGAGCGCCGAGCCCGGGCAGGCGGTGCTGTTGGTGTCGCGGTGCCCGAGCACGCGCGGCACGCGCACGCGGCGGCCGGCCGGGTAGCGGCTGGTGGCGCCGCCGGCGCTCGTGAGCGTGGTGGACCCGGTGAGCGGCTGCCCGTGGATCGTGAGCTTCCAGCGGATGTAGTCGGCGAGCGAGTCGAGCGCCGTGTCGGAGAGCCCGACGGCGGTGTTGTCGCCGATGCTCGCGATGCCGGTGGCCTGCGCGTTGTAGCCCTGGGCGTGCGCTCCCAGCACCGGCTTGTCGAGGCCCCCGGCGCGGCCCTCGTAGAGCACGCCGTACTTGTCCACGAGCGCCTGGTAGCCGATGTCGTTCCACCCGTTGGAGTTGCGGTGGTAGCGGCAGATCGCGAGCACGATCCCCGGCGCCTCCTCGGGCGTGTAGTCGTTCAGCGAGACCGTGTGGTGCACGTACGCCGCGCGGACCGTTCCGTACGAGGGCTTCGCGCGCGGCCTGCACTTGTCCGCGCCCCAGGCCGCGCGGCTGACCACGGGCGGACGCTCCCCCTGCGCGTGCGCCTCGCCGCCGCTGAGGCCGCCGATCACCGCCGTGGCCACGGTGTTCGCGGCCCGCCGCAGCGTCGTGGCCACGCGCTCGCGCGCGGTGGCGGTGCCGTTCACGTTCACGAAGTGGAGCCGCAGCGCCGGCACCCGGCGGCTGAGCCTGTACTGGACCTGGTCGGCCTCGCCCACCCAGAGCGGGTCCGAGGCGGCCACCGCCCGCTCGCCCGAGCGCGGGTCCGGGTTGTGGTCGGCGTGCGCGTCGAGCGCCTGCCAGCGGCTCCAGCGGCGGCCGTCGCGGCGCACGCGGACGCTCACCCGCGGCTCGGAGCGGCCGCGCCAGCGGAGCCCGACGAGGTTGAAGCGGGCGGGGGCGCGCAGCGGGCGCGAGACCACCCGGCCCGCGCTCGCGGCCGACACGGTCGTGCCCTGCTCGGGAGCGAGCTCGAAGTCCACCGGGTCGGGCCGCCAGCGCTGCGCGCTCAGCGCGGGGGCGACCACCACCGCGAGCAGCACGAGCAGCGGAACGCAGGCTGTGGCGAGACGCTTCACCGGTCCCGGAACACTTCGTCCGGCGACCGGTTGCGCTTTAGGGGACCGGCTCCGGCCCGTTCGAGCGGTGCTCGTCGCGGAACGAGCGCAGCGCGTCCCAGAGGCCCGGCTCGACGGTGTTGCAGGTGATCAGCCGGCCGAGGCCCGAAGGCTCGGGCGTTCCGTTCCAGGCGCTCGCGGCCACCTGGTAGGGCATCTTCGCCCGCGGCACGAGGACCATCTGGTAGGTGTCCTCGTCGAACAGCGCCTTGAGGTCCGCGCGTGTGTCGGCGGGCAGGGTCGGCTTGAACCAGATGATCACGCGGCCGTGCTCGAGCTCGTGCACGAGCTGCTCGTCGGTCGGGGCGGTCGAGTAGGCGCCGTCGTCCGCCGGGACCACGTAGTGGCGTCCCGACGTCGGCGGGTTCGAGTTGTACTTGACGCGCTCGTTGGGGTCCGTGGTGTGGTCGAAGCTGCCGGACGCCTTGACGTCGCGGAGCTCGCAGCCGGCCGCCGCGGCCGCCTTGGTGAGGTCGAAATCCTTCTGCTCCGGGACGGAGCCGCCGCTCGGGAGCACGTCGGGGTCGACGCTCCCGCTGGAGTCGTCACCGCCGGCCAGCACGAAGACGAGGACGGCCACCACGGCCAGCACCAGCACGAACCCGCCGCCGTAGCCGACCATCCGCTTGCGCGCCTGGGCGGCCTTGGCCTCCTTCTCGCGCTCCTCGCGCTCGCGCCGGAGCGCCTCCTTCTGCTCTCTTCTGCTCGACACGGCGGCGAAGCGTAGAGGTTAGGCCGAACGCCGCCGGGCGCTCGGGCCCGAGCGTGCGCGCGCGCCGGACGAGCGCCGCGCCGAGCTGGGCTTGCGCGCCCGGAAGCACTGCTCGATGAAGGGCACGATCTTGGCCGTGAGGCGCTCGGGGGTCGTCCACAGCTCCATGATCGAGTTGGCCTCGATCAGGCGGGCGTTGGGCAGCTCGTGCACGAGCATGTCCGAGTCGTTGAAGGGATGGACCGGGTCGCGCCTGTGGCCGATCACGAGCGTGGGCTGGCGCATCGCGCGGCGCTCCGCGGCGGGCGGCGCCACGCGCCCGAAGAAGAGGCCCTGGAGCACCGACGCGGACGGCTTCGGGTCCTGGCTCATCCAGTCGAGGACGGAGTCGCCGAGGTGGGAGAAGCCGCGCGGCACGAGCGAGGCGCCGCGGCCCACCAGCCGCGTCACGGGAGCGCCGAAGGTGAGGCTCACGAGCAGCGGCGTGAACGCGATGGCGCAGCCGAGCAGGGCGTTGTCGAGCACCGGCATCTGGATGAGCATCCCGCGCACGCGGTCCGGCGCGGCGGCGGCCACCTCGAGGCTGGCGTTGGCGCCGAGCGACGGGCCGCCCACCACGGCGCGCTCGATCTCGAGGTGGTCGAGCAGCGCGACGCCCTGCCGGGCGAAGGTCTGCATCGAGTAGCTCGTCATCTCGGGCGGCCGGTCCGAGTCGCCGTGCCCCAGCAGGTCGAGGCAGAGCACGCGGTGGCCGCGCTCGGCGAGCGTCTCGGCCAGCGGCGTGTGGATGCGCCGTGAGAAGAGGAGCGGCGGCAGCAGCAGCACCACGCGCTCGCCCTCGCCGTACTCGTCGTAGACGAGCCGGTGGCCTTCGAAGCGAAGCTGGCGCGTCCGGCTCTTCACCATCGAACCGAGGATATCCCGTTGGACTAGCATCAGCGCCGAGGGAGTCGAGAGAGAAGGAGCAGGCATGAGCGCTGCGGTTTCCGTGCAGGTGCGCGTCAACGGGGAGACGCGCGAGGCCGAGGTGGATCCACGGCTCCTCTTGGTCCATTGGCTCCGGGACGACCTGGGGCTCACCGGCACCCACGTCGGGTGCGACACCACCAACTGCGGCGCCTGCACCGTGCATCTGAACGGCGAGTCCGTGAAGAGCTGCACGGTGCTGGCCGCCCAGGCCGACGGCGCCGAGGTCACGACCATCGAGGGCCTCGCCGGGCCCGACGGCCTGCATCCGCTCCAGGAGGCCTTCTGGGAGAAGCACGGCCTCCAGTGCGGCTTCTGCACCCCGGGGATGATCATGGCCGCCGCCGACCTGCTCGAGCGCAACCCGAGCCCCTCCGAGGAGGAGGTGCGGCACGGCCTCGAGGGCAACCTCTGCCGCTGCACCGGCTACCACAACATCGTCCAGGCGGTGCTCACCGCGGCCGAGAACGGGGTGCGCGCATGACCACCCACGTCGGCAAGCCGCTCAAGCGCAAGGAGGACCCCCGGATGATCTCCGGGCGGGCCAACTACGTGGACGACATGACGCTCCCCGGGATGCTCTACGCGGCGATCGTCCGCTCCCCGGAGGCGCACGCCACGATCGTGTCGATCGACAAGTCGGCCGCCGAGGAGCGCTCCGGCGTGGTGGCGGTGCTCACGGGCGAGGACCTCGCGGACGACTTCGCCTCCGGCCTCCCGATGGCGTGGGACCCGCCGGGCGTGGACATCAACGTGCCCGACCACTGGCCCGTCAAGCGCGGCGAGGTCAAGCACGTGGGCGACCCGGTCGCCGTCGTCGTGGCCGTGGACCGCTACCTGGCGGTGGACGCCGCCGAGGACGTGATCGTGGAGTACGACGCCAAGCCGGCCGTCGTGGATCCCGAGGCTGCGCTCGAGGAGGGCTCGCCGCTCGTCTGGGAGCAGTTCGGAACGAACAAGACCCACGAGTGGGCCGTCGGCGGCGGAGACATCGCCGCCGCGCTCGAGGCCGCGGACGTGGTCGTCGAGCAGAGCGTGGCCAACCACCGCACCTCGGCCGCCCCGATCGAGCCGCGGGCGTCGATCGGCGAGCCGCGCGGCGAGAACCTCACGCTCTACTCGTCCACGCAGATCCCCCACATCGCGCGCCTGCTGCTGGCCGGCATGCTGAGCATGCCCGAGGACAAGCTGCGCGTGGTGGCTCCCGACGTGGGCGGCGGCTTCGGGTCCAAGCTCCAGGTCTACGCCGAGGAGGCGCTCGTGCTGGCGCTCGCGCGCCGGGTGGGCCGCCCGGTGAAGTGGACCGAGTCGCGCTCGGAGCACATGACCACGTCCCACCACGGCCGCGACCAGGTCGCGCACGTGACGCTCGGGGCCAAGCGGGACGGCACGCTCACCGGGCTCAAGGTCCGGATCGTGGCCGACCTCGGGGCGTACATGCAGCTGCTCACGCCCTTCATCCCGGAGCTCGGCTTCCCGGTGATGGGCGGCTGTTACCGCTACGACGCGATCGACCTGCACTTCACGGGCGTGTTCACGAACAAGATGGCCACGGACGCGGTCCGTGGCGCCGGGCGGCCGGAGGCCACGTACTGGATCGAGCTCGTCATGGACAAGCTCGCGCGCGAGCTCGGGATGGACCCGCTCGAGCTGCGGCGCAAGAACTTCATCCCGAAGGACGAGTTCCCGTACGAGACCCCGCTCGGCATCGTCTACGACTCGGGCGACTACGAGGGCTCGCTCGACAAGCTGCTCGAGATGTTCGACCTCGAGGCGTTCCGGCGCGAGCAGGCCGAGCTGCGCGAGCAGGGCATCCACCGCGGGGTCGGCTTCTCGACCTGGGTCGAGGTCTGCGGCCTGGCGCCCTCGCGCGCCGTCGGCCCGCAGGGGGTCGGCCTCCAGGCCGCCTTCTGGGAGTCGGCCATGGTGCGCGTGCACCCGTCCGGCTCGGCGACCGTCTACACCGGCACGTCGCCGCACGGGCAGGGGCTCGACACGAGCTTCGCGCAGATCGCGGCCGACAGGCTCGGGATCGATCCCGAGAACGTGGACGTCCTCCACGGCGACACCGACCAGGGGGCATGGGGCTGGGGCACCTACGGCTCGCGCTCGATCTCGGTCGGCGGCGAGGCGGTGGCCAAGGCCGCCGAGAAGGTGCAGCAGAAGGCCAAGCGCATCTGCGCCGCCCTGCTCGAGGCGTCGCCCGACGACATCGAGCTGGCCGACGGCAAGTTCCAGGTGCGCGGGTCGCCGGACAAGTCGAAGACGATGGCCGACATCGCGCTCGCGGCGCACATCCCGCCGAACGAGCTGCCGGCCGACATCGAGCCAGGGCTCGAGGAGAACTCGTTCTACGACCCGGAGAACTTCGTGTTCCCGTTCGGCGCGCACGCGTGCGTGGTCGACGTGGACGCGGAGACCGGCAAGGTCAAGGTCGTCCGCTACGTGGCGGTCGACGACTGCGGTCCGGCGATCAACCCGATGCTGATCGACGGCCAGATACACGGCGGCATCGTCCACGCGATCGGGCAGGCGCTCTACGAGCAGGTGGTCTACGACGAGGACGGCCAGCTCGTGACCGGCACGTTCGTGGACTACGCGCTGCCGACCGCGGCGGAGGTGCCGAGCATCGAGACCGAGCGCACCGAGACTCCGTCGCCGGTCAACTCGCTCGGGGTCAAGGGGATCGGCGAGGCCGGCACGATCGCGGCCACGCCGGCGGTCACGGCGGCGGTGCTGGACGCGCTCCAGCCGTTCGGCATCGACTGGCTCGACATGCCGCTCACGCCGGTTCGGGTCTGGCAGGCGATCAACGGCAAGGACAACGGCGGCGGGCCGCCCAGCCTGGGCGAGCACGGCATGGGGTCCGCCGGCAGCGGGCCAAGCAGCCCGGCCGAGGGAGGTGCGTCGTGATTCCGGCCGAGTTCGACTACGTCCGTCCCGGCAGCGTCGACGAGGCGGTCAGCGCGCTCGCCGACGGCGGCGAGGACGCCAAGCTGCTCGCGGGCGGCCACTCGCTGCTCCCGCTGATGAAGCTCCGCCTGGCGGCGCCCACGCTGCTCGTGGACATCGGGGGCCTCGACGACCTCCGCGGCGTGGAGCGCGAGAACGGCGGCTGGCGGATCGGAGCACTCACGACCCACGCCACGCTCCAGGACAAGGACGAGCTGGGGGTGGTCGCGAGGGCGGCCTCCCTGATCGCGGACCAGCAGGTGCGCAACCGCGGCACGATCGGCGGCTCGCTGGCGCACGGCGACCCGGCATCCGACCTGCCCGGCGTCCTGCTCGCCTTCGACGGCTCGGTCACCGCGCGCAGCGCGGGCGGCGAGCGCGAGGTCCCGGTGTCCGGCCTCTGTCTCGACTACCTCACCACGGTGCTCGAGCCCACCGAGGTGATCACGAGCGTGCACTTCCCGGCGCTCGAGGGCTACGGCTGGGGCTACGAGAAGTTCGCGCGCCGAGCCGAGGACTGGGCGATGGTCGGCGTGTGCGCGCTCGTCAAGGCCTCCGGCGGGAGCTGCGAGGACGTGCGCATCGGGCTGACGCACATGGGGTCCACGCCGCTCCGCGCCACGGCAGCCGAGGCGGCGCTGCGCGGAGGCCCGCTCGACGCCGAGCGGATCGCCGCCGCGGCGGAGCAGGCCGCCGAGGGCACCGAGCCGCCCGGCGACGCCAACGCCACGCCCGAGTACAAGCGCCACCTCGCCCGGGTCCTCACGAGGCGGGCGCTCGAGGCGGCGGCGGCCAACGCCGCGTGACGCTGGACAGCCCTGAAGCCACCCGCTCGGCGCTCGCCGCCGAGCGCTACCTGGCGGACGAGGGGCTGTCCACCGCCGTCTACCTCGCGCTGGCGCTCGAGCAGCCGCTGCTGCTCGAGGGGGAGGCCGGGGTCGGCAAGACCGAGGTGGCCAAGGCGCTGGCCGCGGCCGGCGGCGCGCCGCTCGTGCGCCTGCAGTGCCACGAGGGCATCGACCTGCACCACGCGCTCT
The DNA here is from genome assembly GCA_963768465.1 of uncultured Thermoleophilaceae bacterium. Taxonomy (GTDB): domain Bacteria; phylum Actinomycetota; class Thermoleophilia; order Solirubrobacterales; family Thermoleophilaceae; genus JACVRW01. The sequence continues at coordinate 22,662 of CAVYIA010000012.1, forward strand.
ACGACTGGGACTATCCGCGCCAGCTGCTGCACCTGCGCGCGGGCGGCGAGGAGCAGCTCTACTCGGAGCGCTTCCTGCTGCGCCGCCCGCTGCTCGAGGCGCTCACGAGCCCCGAGCGGGTGGTGCTCCTGATCGACGAGATCGACCGCGCGGACGACGAGTTCGAGGCGTTCCTGCTCGAGCTGCTCTCGGACTTCCAGGTGACGATCCCGGAGCTCGGCACCGTGCGCGCCGACCGGCGGCCCACCGTCGTGCTCACCTCGAACCGGACGCGCGAGCTGCACGACGCGCTCAAGCGCCGCTGCCTGTACCACTGGATCGACTACCCGGACCGCGAGCGCGAGGCCGAGATCGTGCGCGCCCGGCTGCCCGGCGTGCCCGACGCGATCGCGGCGCGCGTGTGCGAGGCGGTCGCGCGGCTTCGAGGCGAGGAGCTCTACAAGCTGCCCGGCGTGGGGGAGACGATCGCCTGGGCGCAGGCGCTGCTCGCGCTGGACGGCGCCGAGCTGGAGCGCACGCTCGGCGTGGCCCTCAAGGTGCGCGAGGACATCGAGGCCGTGCGCGAGCGCGGGGTGCTCGAAGGTGTCTGATGGCAGCCGGGGGGCCTCGCCCCCGGACCTGGCACCCGGCTGGGCCTGCGCGGGTGACCGGCCGGCTCGCGCTGCTCACCGCCGGCATGCGCGCGGCGGGTGCGCGCGTGGGCGTGGAGGAGCTCCTGCGCGCGCACCGGGCGCTCGCCGCCGTGGACCCCGCGGACCGCAGCGGCGCGTACTTCGCGCTGCGGGCCGTGCTCTGCTCGCGCCGGGAGGACCTGGCGGCCTTCGACGCGGTGTTCGCTGTGTGGCTGGCTGACGTGCTGCCAGATGCGGCCGGTGGAGGGGAGCCGGAGTCGCTCGCGGACGTGGCCAAGCTCGTGCTGCCGCGCGTGGCCGTCCCCGCGGACGACCGCCCGCCGGTCCCGGCCGACATCAGGATCGAGCGCGTGCCGGCCGCATGGTCCGACGTCGAGCTGCTGCGCGACAAGGACTTCGCCGAGTACACGGACGCGGAGCGCCGGCTCGTGCGCGGGCTCATGCGCCGGATCGCCGTGGCGGGCCCCACGCGGCGAAGCCGGCGGCTGCGGCCGGTGCGCCGCGGCGAGCGGCCCGCCGCCGGCCGCCCGGACCTCAGGCGGACCATCCGCAGCTCGCTCCGCTACGAGGGCGACCCGGTCGAGCGCCACTGGCGGCGCCCGGGCGAGCGCCCGCGCCTGCTCGTGCTCGTCTGCGACGTGTCCGGCTCGATGGAGCCCTACTCGCGCATGCTGCTCCAGTACATGCAGGCCTGCGTGTCGGCGCGGCGGCGGGTGGAGGCGTTCGTCTTCGGCACGGAGCTCACGCGCGTCACCGCCGAGCTCCGCGGCCGCGATCCCGACGGCGCCCTCGAGCGGGCCGCCGCGCGGGTGTCCGACTGGTCGGGCGGCACACGCATCGGCGCCTCGCTGGCCACGCTCAACCGCGAGCACGGCCGGCGCCTCGGGCGCGGCGCGATCGTGGTGGTGCTCTCAGACGGGTGGGACCGCGGCGAGCCCGCCCAGCTCACCGCGGAGCTGGAGCGGCTCAGCCGCTGCGCGCATCGGCTCGTCTGGCTCAACCCGCTGAAGGCGCACCCGGAGTACGAGCCGCTCACGGTCGGCATGCGGGCGGCGCTTCCGCACGTGGACCACTTCCTGCCCGGAAACTCGCTGACCTCGCTGGAGGAGCTGGCGGCGCTCATGGACGAGGGCATGGCTTGAGCGCCCGGCGGGCATGCTGGGACCTAGGTGGAGCGATCGTGAACGAGCTGGGCGCGTGATCGGCGGCATCGTGCTCGCGGCCGGCGCGGCCACGCGCTTCGGCAGCGCCAAGCAGCTCGCCCAGCTCGACGGCCGCCCGCTGCTGGAGCACGCCGTCAGGACGATGTCGCTCGCCCCCGACGTGGGCCGGGCGGTGGTGGTGCTCGGCGCCGAGGCCGAGGAGGTGGTCCGCAGCGTGGACCTGCACGGCCTCGAGCCGATCGTCTGCTCGCGCTGGCAGGAGGGGCAGTCGGCCTCGCTCGCCTGCGGGCTCGCCGCTCTGAAGGACTGCGAGGCGGTGGTGGTCACGCTGGGCGACCAGCCGCGGCTGACGGCGCAGGCGATCGCCCGGATCGTGGCCGCCCGCGGCCACGGCCCCGCCGCCAGGGCCACCTACGCCGGGCTGCCGGGCCACCCCGTCCTGCTCGAGCGCGAGCTCTTCGACCGGCTGCGCGACGTGACCGGCGACCGCGGCGCCCGCAACCTGCTCCAGAGCGTGCAGACCGCCGAGGTGCCGTGCGACGACCTGGGCGGCGGCGAGGACGTGGACACGCCCGACCAGCTGGCGGCGCTCCGCGCGTGAAGCTCGAGCAGACCTTCGAGGTGGACGCGCCGCTCGAGCAGGTCTGGGAGGCGCTCATCGACGTGCGCAACGTGGCGCCCTGCCTCCCCGGCGCCGAGATCGACGAGGCCTCCGACGACGGCGCGTACCGCGGCAGCTTCACGTTCAAGCTGGGCCCGACCACGGCCTCCTACCGGGGCGAGCTCCGGATGGAGGAGGTGGACGAGGCCGCCCGGCGCGTCGTGATGCGCGCGAACGGCCAGGACAAGCGCGGCCAGGGCACGGCGAAGGCCACGATCGAGAGCGTGATGACCCCGGAGGGCGGCGGGACGAAGGTCGACGTGGTCACCGACTTCACGCTCACGGGCCGGCTCGCCCGCTTCGGACGCGGCGGGATGATCCAGGACGTCTCGAACCGGTTGCTGCGCGACTTCGCCGGCTGCCTGCAGAGCTCGATCGAGTCGGAGCCTCGGGCCGGGACCGCCCCGAGCGCGGAGCCGGCGCCCGAGCCTGCCCCGGCCAAGCCGGTCGGCGGCCTGTCGCTCTTCTTCGGCGCGCTGATGGATCGCATCCGGCGCCTCTTCCGCGGTTAGACTCGTACTTTCCCGGCAAGGGGGCCCACGAGCCGTGGAGGCAACCGAGCAGGTCGTACAGGGCGCGCAGAAGGCGCGCCTGCTGGACGAGGACGAGATGGCGGCTTGGCGCGGCTTCTTTCGCGCCCACGACCGCCTGACGAAGGCGCTCGACGTCGATCTTGTGAGCGCGCACGGCCTGCCGCTCACCTCCTACGAGGTGCTGCTGTACCTGGCCGACTCGCCCGAGGGGCGGCTGCGGATGTCGGAGCTCGCGGACTCGGTGCTGCTGAGCCGCAGCGGCCTGACGCGTCTGGTGGACCGCCTGGAGCGGCAGGGCCTGCTCAGGCGCGAGAGCTGCGCGAGCGACCGCCGCGGCGCCTACGCCGCGATCACCCAGCGCGGCCGGGCGCTCTTCGACCGCGCCCGCGTGACCCACCTCGAGGGCGTGCGCCGGCGCTTCCTCGACCACCTCTCCGAGGACGAGCTGCGCTGGCTCGGAGAGATCTGGCGCCGGACGACCGGCGCCTGAGCGGACCTCAGGAGATCGGCGCCGCCGCCACCGAGTGGCGTGAGCGGCGGCGGACCTCGCGGATCGCGCGGGCCAGGCGGCGCACTCCCTCGTCGAGCTCCTCGGGCTCGAGCAGCGGGAAGGAGAGCCGGAAGGAGGTCTGGGAGCGCCGCTCGGGCGTGACCGCGGCGCCGGGCGTGAACGTCACGCCGTGGCGGGCCGCCTCCGAGTGGAGCGCGCGCTCGTCGAGCGGCCTGGTGAGCGTGACCCACACGTGGTGCCCGCCCTTCGGCCTGTCGGCCCGGTACTCCCCGGGCAGGTGGCGCTCCAGCGCGTCCATGAGCGCGTCGCGGCGCTCGCGGTAGAAGCCCGCGTTCTTCTTCACGTGCCGGTCGTAGGCGCCTGACGCGAGCCAGCGCGCCGCGATGTGCTGGGTCAGCGTGGCGGTGTGGAAGTCGGCGGTCAGCTTCGCCATCGCGATGCGCTCCATGATCGGCCCGCGCGCCGCGATCCAGCCCACCCGCAGCCCGGGGCCCATGACCTTCGACAGCGAGTTCAGGTGCACGACGTGCCCGGGCGCCAGCTCGCGCAGCGAGCGCGGCCGCTCGCCGTCGTAGCGGATGTCGGCGTAGACCTGGTCCTCGAGCACGAAGAAGTTCCGCTCCTGGGCCAGCTCCGCCAGCCGCCGGGCGCGGTCCGGCGACAGGTCGCGGCCGGTCGGGTTGTGCGACGCGGTCTGCAGCGCCACGAGCTTCACCTCGTGCCGGGCGAGCAGCCGCTCGAGCCCGTCCACGTCGAAGCCGTTCTCGTCGACCGGGATCCCGATCACGCGCGCGCCGCTCGCGCGCAGCGCCCCGATCATCCCGATGAAGCTCGGCGACTCGATCACCGCCACGTCGCCCGGCTCGAGCGCGGCCATCCCGGCGAGCCGGAGCGCCTGCTGGCCGCCCGAGGTCACCACGATCTCCTCCGGATCGGTCGCGAACCCGTGGCGGCGCCCGCGCTTCGCGATCTGCTCGCGCAGCTGGTAGAGCCCCTCGGCCGGGAGCCAGGAGAGCGCCGCGGGGCCCTCCTCCGAGAAGACGTCGGCCGCGATCCGGGCCAGCTCCTCGACGGGGTAGGTCCGCGGCGAGGGCCAGCCGGTGGCGAGCGAGATCATGCCCGGCTCGTCCATCGAGAAGGCGTCGGCCAGGACCTCCTCGGGGTAGCCGATGTCGTGGTCGGGGAGGGCGTACACCTGCCAGTCGTCGCCCAGCTCCGCGCTGCCGGCCGGCGCGAGCGAGCGCACGAAGGTCCCGCGCCCGACGCTCGCCGACACGTAGCCGAGCTCGGCGAGCTTGCGGTACACGCGCGCGGCCGTCAGGTGGTTGACGCCCACCTCCTCGGCCAGGCGGCGCGTGGGCGGCAGCTTGTCTCCCGGCGGCAGCTCGCCCGACTCGATCGCGGCGACGAAGCGGTCCACCAGCTGCTGCGTGAGTGATACGTCGCCGTCGCGCTTTAGGTCGGACAAGTTCATCTTGTAGGACATTGTATGGCCACCTGAGGCTCGTACGCTACACCCAACTAGTAGTACACACAAGCCCTGGCCGGGAAGGAGGCCGCACAATGTTCCGCACCACCGCCGACACGCCCAAGCTCAAGCACTCCAACGTGACCGTCCGGCACGCGGTGGACGCGGACGAGCGCGCCCTCGCGCGCCTCGCGGCCCTCGACAGCGCTCCGCGCCTGCGCGGGCCGGCCCTCCTGGCCGAGTCCGACGCCCGCGTGATCGCCGCTCTCCCGCTCGGCTCCGGCCGCGCGATCGCCGATCCGTTCGAGCCGAGCGCCGAGGCCGTGGCCCTGCTGGAGCTGCGCAGGACGCAGCTGCTCAAGCGCGACGAGCCGCGCCGTCGCGGCTTCGGGCGGATCCTCCGCCCCCGCACGCACCCCGCGCGGGCCTAGGACGTTCACCATCGGCGCGCAGCCGGCCGAGCCGGCTGCTCCGCCCTGCGGGGGCGCCGGGCTCACCCTCCTTGCCCGGCGCCCTCCGCGGCGGCTAGCCCACCGCGAGCGCGGCGATCCCCACCACGATCGCCGCGGCGCACACCAGCCGGCGCTCCGGATCGGCCTCGCCGAGCACCCCGACGCCGAGGGCCGCCCCGAACAGCACGCTCACCTCGCGCGCCGGCGCCACGTAGCTCACCGGCGCGAGCCGCAGCGCGTAGAGCACCAGGATGTAGGCGAAGCCCGAGAGCAGCGCCACGCCGAGCGCGGAGCGCCGGTCCACCGCCCAGGTCGACGCGAACGCGGGGCGCGCGCCCCCGGCGGGGATCGCCACGAACGGCGTGAGCACCAGCGCCACGCCGATCTGGGTCGCCCAGAAGTAGACGACCGGCGCTGCGTCGAGGCGCGTCGACGGCGTGCTTGTCCCAGATCGTGTAGAGCGCGATCGTGAGGCCGGTGGCCAGCGCCCAGCCCGTGCCGGGCGCGCCCGCCCGCACGGCCGGGGCCGCCAGCGAGAGGATCGCGAGCACCACGATCGCACCGCCCGCGAGCGCCACGGCGCCGGGCCGCTCGCCCAGCAGGACGATCGCGGCGACGGTCGCGAGCACCGGGCCGCTCCCGCGGGCGAGCGGGTAGACGAGCGACAGGTCCCCGTCGCGGTAGCCGCGCAGCAGGCAGGCGAAGTAGACGGCATGGATCACGCCCGAGCCGGCCATGAACGCGACGGCGGCCGCGCTCGGCGGCGAGACCGCGACGATGACCAGCGCCGCGGGCGTGAGCACGGCCACGGCGAGGATGGAGGCGAGCCAGATGAACGCGGCCCCGCCGCCCGGCGCCGTCTTCGCGAGCAGGTTCCAGAGGGCGTGCGCGCCGGCGGCGAGCAGCACGAGCCCGAGTGCGAGTGCCGGCACGCGTCAGGCGGGCGGCTCGGCCGCGTGGCGCGCGAACGCGGACCTGCCCTGGGCGTCGTCCCAGTAGACCTCGTAGCGCAGGCAGCGCCCGGCCGGCCAGTGCGAGAGCTCCCAGGAGCGCTGCCGGATCTCCACGGAGGAGCCCTTGCCGAGCCCGATGTACTCGATGATCGCGAGCACCCAATCGCCGCGGCCGCTCATCTCGATCGGCTCCGTGCGCATCTCGTCCCACGAGCTCGCCCAGCGCTCGAGCAGCCCGCGATACTCGGCCTGGCCGCGGTAGGTGCCGCTCTCGAAGTTCGGCGGAGCCACCACCACGGTCACGTCCGGGTCGAACAGCTCGAGCATCGCCTCGACGTCGCCCGCGCTGTAGCGCGCGTATGCCTCGCGGCAGAGTTCCTCAGGCGATCCGCTCATTCGCTCCACATCTTCGCGTCAACCGGCGACGAACCGCTCCAGCCGGGACGCCTCCTCGTCCAGCTCGCGGCGGGCGGCGCGTGGCAGCGGCTCGAACGGCTCCACCCGGATCCTGCCCTTCTCCTCGCGCCACGTGCCGGCCACCATGCCGTCGACCGTGAAGGTGTGCACCGACTGCGGCGTCTTGGTGCTGAACACCTTCGGCCTGAAGCGCTCGGGCAGGATCCCGGTGCGGCGGGCGTGAACGAGGAGGACGGCGTCCCAGACCGGCAGGAAGCGCACGGGCGCCTTCGTCTTCGGGTCCGGCAGCGGGCGCCGCGGCAGGTCGAGGAGGAGCGTTCCCTGCTCGTCGCGGAAGCGGCGCAGCTCGAGGTTCCCGAGCAGCGGCTTCAGCTCGGCGGGCGGGATCCCGGACCAGCTCACGATGTCGGCCACCGACGCCGGGCCGAAGGCGGCCAGGTAGCGCTCGACGGTGTGACGGCGCGGGTGCTCGGTCGGCTCGCGCTCGATCCAGCCGTCGGCGAGCGCGTACACGTCCGCGCGGCGGTGGTCCCAGGTGCCCGCGGGCGGGACGCGGACCACGTCGAGCCAGATGGTGGCGCCGTTGAAGAGCGCGGAGTCGCCGCCGGCGAGCGGCATCAGCTCGGCGCGCGACGCGGGCCCCTTCTCGAGCACGCGACGCATCCGCTTCGCCGCCGCGAGCACCGCCCTGCGGTCCGGGCCGCAGCTTCGCGCGCGCCTGAAGCCACTGGGCCCTGCGCGAGTCGCGCGTGGCGTCCGCGAACTGCCAGTAGTCGCCCGGCGAGACCACGTGGATCGTGTTGCGCAGCAGGGTGGCCTGCACGAGCGTCCGGCGCTCGAGCGCGCGCGTGACCTGGCCGCGCTCGAGCCCCGCCACCCGCGACCAGAGCCCGACGTAGATCGACGGCGCGTACTGGGCCTGCACGCCGCCCATGCGCTCCACGGCGGCGGGGAGCGGCCCGCGCCGCCGCTCGAGCAGCGACTGGCGCGCAAGCAGAGCGCGGTTCAGCTCGCGCTCGCCAAGGACCCGCATTCCGTGAACCTCCAGGTTCGGCTAGCCCGGGAGGCGCAAGCTAGCGACGCGGAGCGCGGCGCGCCCGCTCGTGTCGCGGAACTCGATCGCGAGCCGGAGCTTCGGCGGGCGCTTGGCCGCCAGGACGGTCCGTCCCGCGCGGGTGAGCCGGAGGCGCAGCGTCACCGGCCCGGCGGCGCGGGCGCGACCCGCTCCCCTGGCGACCAGGATCGTGCGGCCGCCCTTCCGGGCGGTCAGCTTGGCGGTGAAGGTGCCGGCCGCGAGGGCCCTGATCCCGGGGACCGTGAGCGCGCGCCGCTTCAGGAGCCTGCGGGCCCCGAGCTTGCGGAGCGTGCGCGCCCCGCCGGCCACGTCGCCCGCCAGGCGGCCCGTGATCAGCTTCATCGAGGGCGCGGCCGGAGGTCGTGGGCGGCTGAGCCGCCGTCCACCGGCGGCTTCACGACCGGCGGCACGCGCTCGATCGTCCAGGTGCGCGTGGCCTCGCTGGGATCGGCGTTGCCGAGCGTGTCCACGGCGCGCACCGCGAAGGTGTGCCGGCCGAGCGCGAGCCCGGAGAGGTTGTGCGGGGAGGTGCACGCCCGCCACGCGGCCGCGTCGAGCCGGCACTCGAAGCCCGTGCCGGGCTCGCTCGCCGCGAAGGAGAAGCCGGCGCCGGTCGTCCGCACCGTGCCGGCCGGCCCGCCGGTGATCGTGGTGTCGGGCGGCTCCGCGTCCACCGTCCAGGCGTGCTCAGCCGGCGTCTGGTCGAGGTTGCCCGCCGCGTCGCGCGCGCGCACGCGGAAGTCGTGCGCGCCGTTCGCGAGCCCGGTCAGGACGTGGGGCGACGTGCAGTCCTGCCATGCCCCGTCGCCGAGCCGGCACTCGAAGCCGGCGCCGGCCTCGCCGGATCCGAACGCGAACTCGGCCCGGTTGGACGCGGTGGTGGCCTCGGGCGCCGAGTCGAAGGTCGTGTCCGGCTCCACCGTGTCGGCGATCCAGGTGCGCGCGGCCTCGCTCGCGTCCACGTTCCCGGCGGCGTCGGTCGCGCGCACGCGCAGGGTGTGCTCGCCCTGGGCGAGCCCGGTGAGCGTGCGCGGCGCCGTGCAGGCCTGCCAGGCGCCGGAGTCGAGCTTGCACTCGAAGCTCGAGCCGGTCTCGTTCGAGGAGAACCCGAGCGTGGCGGAGGTGGACGCCGTGGGGCCGGTGGGGCCGGAGTCGATCGTGGTCTCGGGCGCGACCGTGTCGACGGTCCAGGTGCGCGTGGCCTCGCTGGCGTCGGCGTTGCCGGCCGCGTCGAGGGCCCGGACCCGGAAGGTGTGGCTCCCGTCGCCGAGCCCGGTCAGCGTGCGCGGGGAGCTGCAGGCCTCCCAGGCCCCGGCGTCGAGCCTGCACTCGAAGGTCGGCGCCGCCCTCGCTCGACGAGAACGTGAAGGCGGCGGTCGTCGCGGAGACGGAGCCCGTCGGGCCTCCGCTCAGCGTCGTCTCCGGGGCGTTCGTGTCCACCGTCCAGGAGCGCGCCGCCTCGCTGGCGTCGCGGTTGCCGGCGGCGTCCACCGCGCGCACGCGGAAGGTGTGCGGCCCGTCGGCCACGCCCGTGAGCTGGCGCGGCGAGTCGCAGGCCTCCCAGGCCGCGTCGTCGAGCTTGCACTCGAAGCCGGCCGAGGCGTCGGGCGAGTCGAAGGTGAAGGTCGCGTTCCGCGAGGCGGTCGATCCCGACGGTCCCGACTGGAGCGCCGTCTCGGGCGCCACGGTGTCGACGGTCCAGGTGCGCGACGGCCTCGGTCGCGTCGGTGTTGCCGGCGGCGTCGGTGGCGCGCACGCGGAAGGTGTGCGTCGCCCTGCGCGAGCCCGGTGAGCGCGCGCGGCGACGTGCAGGTCTGCCAGGCGCCCTCGTCGAGCCTGCACTCGAACGTCGCGCCGGCCTCGGACGAGAAGCCGATGCTCGCCGACGTGGACGCGGTCGGCCCGCTGGGGCCGGATCCGATGGCCGTCTCGGGCGCCGCGGTGTCGACGGTCCAGGTGCGCGTGGCCTCGGTGGCGTCGACGTTGCCGGCGGCGTCGGTGGCGCGCACGCGGAAGGTGTGGCTGCCGTCGGCGAGGCCGGTGAGCGCCTCGGGGAGGTGCAGGCGTGCCAGGCGCCCGCGTCGAGCTTGCACTCGAAGCGTCGAGCCCGTCTCGCTCGAGGAGAAGGTCAGGCTCGCCGAGCCGGTGGCCACGAGCGCGGCGGGCCCGCCGGCGATGGTGGTGTCGGGCGCGACGGTGTCGACGGTCCAGGTGCGCGTGGCCTCGCTCGCGTCCACGTTGCCGGCGGCGTCGGTGGCGCGCACGCGGAAGGTGTGGCTGCCCTCGCGCGAGCCCGGTGAGCGCGCGCGGGGAGCGTGCAGGTCTGCCAGGCGCCGGAGTCGAGCTTGCACTCGAACGTGGCGGCGTCGTCGTCGGAGTCGAAGCCGACGCTCGCGCGAGGCGGACGCGACCGTGCCGCTCGGGCCGGACTCGATCGTCGTCTCGGGCGCGACGGTGTCGACGGTCCAGGTGCGGGTGGCCTCGGTGGCGTCCACGTTGCCGGCGGCGTCCGTCGCGCGGACGCGGAAGCGTGTGCGCTCCCTGGGCAAGGGCGCTGAGCGCGCGCGGCGACGTGCACGACTGCCAGGCGCCCGAGTCGAGCCTGCACTCGAACGTGGAGCCGGCCTCGCTCGACGAGAACGCGAACGAGGCGGCGGCCGACGCGGTCGGGCCGCTCGGCCCGGAGCCGATCGTGGTGTCGGGCGCGACGGTGTCGACGGTCCAGGTGCGGGCGGCCTCGGTGGCGTCGATGTTGCCGGCGGCGTCGGTGGCGCGCACGCGGAAGGTGTGGTCGCCCTGCGCGAGGCCGGTGAGCGCGCGCGGGGAGGTGCAGGTCTGCCAGGCGCCGGAGTCGAGCTTGCACTCGAACGTCGCGCCGGTCTCGTCGGAGGCGAAGCCGAAGCTCGCCGAGGTGGAGGCGGTCGGGCCGCTCGGCCCGGAGTCGATCGTGGTGTCGGGCGCGACGGTGTCGACCGTCCAGGTGCGGGCGGCCTCGGTGGCGTCGGTGTTGCCGGCGGCGTCGGTGGCGCGCACGCGGAAGCGTGTGCGCGCCCTGCGCGAGCCCGGTGAGCGCGCGCGGCGAGGTGCAGGCCTGCCAGGCGCCGGCGTCGAGCTTGCACTCGAAGGTCGCGCCCGCCTCGGAGGAGAACGCCGATGCTCGCGGACGTGGAGGCGGTGAGCCCGCTGGGGCCGGAGCCGATCGTCGGTGTCGGGCGCGACGGTGTCGACCGTCCAGGTGCGCACGGCCTCGGTGGCGTCGGTGTTGCCGGCCGCGTCGGTGGCGCGCACGCGGAAGGTGTGCTCGCCCTGCGCGAGGCCGGTGAGCGCGCGCGGCGAGGTGCAGCTCTGCCAGGCGCCGTCGTCGAGCTTGCACTCGAACGTCGCGCCGGCCTCCGAGACGAGAAGCCGATGCTCGCCGAGCGTGGAGGCGGTCGGGCCCGCTGGGGCCGGAGTCGATCGTGGTGTCGGGCGCGGTCTTGTCGAGCGGCGAGCAGTTGGTGGTGCCGGAGTCGGTGAACGTGCGTCCGGCCTGGGGCAGGAACTTCCACTCGTAGCTGCCGGGGTGAAGCGTGAGCTTGAGGACGCCGAACGTGCCCGGTGTTCTGCACCTGCGTGTTGGCCAGCGGCGCGTTCAGCGGGTAGTGCTGCGTGCCGCCCGTCGCCGACCACGAACTGGCGCATGCCGCGCTCGTTGTCCACCTGCCCGTCGGGCGTCTGGGGCGCGAAGCGCTGGTAGGTGTGGTCGTTGCCGCTGTAGACGAACTCGGCGCCGTACTCGTAGAGCAGCTCCCAGAACGGGGCCGACTTCGTGAGCGAGCCGTGGGTGGCCCCGGCGCTCCAGCGCGGGTGGTGCCAGTAGGCGCCCACGCAGCTTCCGGCGTTCGCCGCGAGGTCCTGCTGGAGCCACTCGTACTGCTCGGAGCCGGGGCCGCAGCCGCCGATCAGCTCGCAGTTGCTGTTCAGCACGACGAGGTGCCAGCTGCCGAGGTCGTAGCTGTACCAGCCCTTGCCGCTCTGCCCGGCGGCGGACCCGAAGTAGGAGAAGTAGCCGGCGGCGCCGGCGGTGCCGTACTCGTGGTCGCCCACCGCCGGCTTGGTGCGCCACTTGTGGCGGCCCCAGGGCGGGTCGTAGCAGCCCTGGAACTCGCCGGGCTCGCCGTGGTTCTGCTCGGTGTCGCCGGCGATGCCGATCACCCCGGGCGTGGTGTCGAGGAGGCGCGCGGTGGCCTCGTCGCCGTTGGCCCAGCACGAGGCGATGTCGCCGAGGCCGAGCAGCACCGGGTCGCCCTGCACCTCGGGGAGCGCGGGCACCGTCGGCGAGCCCGGCTCGCTGACCGAGAGGCCGTCCACGTAGAAGATCTCGCCCGCCGAGCCGGCGACGCGTCTGGAAGACGAGCGCGTCGATGTAGCTGCCGGCCTGCTGGCGCGGTGTAGGTGAGCGTCGGCAGCGTCTGCCACGACCCGTTCGTGGTCACGCACTGCTGCCCCGAGCCGACGAGCGTGTCGGAGCTCTCGCCCTCCTGGTACTCGCGGAGCTTCAGGCAGATCGTGCGGCCGCTGGTCATCCCGCGGATCGAGCCGCGCGCCGTGTAGGTCACGCCGGCGGGGCTCGCGTTCACCGGGTCGGGGCTGGTGGAGATCGTGGGCGAGCCGGAGCCCGAGGCGGTGAAGCGGCCCATCTTCTTGCCGCCGGTGAGCCCCCCGTCCACCACCTGGAGCGTGCCGCCGCTCCAGCCGAAGCCCGGGACGGTGAAGCCCTGGCTCGTCCAGCCCGCGGTCGGCGGTCTCGAAGTTGCCGTTCTGGAAGCTCGCGTCCGCCCACCAGGTGCGCACCGCGGGCGTGGCGTCCGTCCCCTGCGCCGAGGTGGCGCGCGCCTCGAGCCGGTGCGAGCCGTTCGCGACCTCATAGCTCGGCGACGAGGAGCAGGGCTCGAACGCCGCGCCGTCGAGCGAGCACTCGTAGCTCACCCCGCCCGTGCTCGCGCCGAGCGTGAACTGGGCCGAGCCCGAGCGGTAGGTGCCCGACGGCCCGGCGCTGATCGACGTGTCAGGCGGGTTCGCGGCGAGCGCGCCCGTCACCGCGAACGCGAGCGCGCACGCGACCAGCGGCGGCGAGTACGACGAGCGCGGCGACGCGCGAGGTGTGATGCGTGGCTTCCTGCCTGAGGTGCTGCACAGGCCCGATCGATTCCGTTCGAGGTCCCTAGACGAAAGTACATGCGAACTCTCGATTTCGCCTGGACGCGAAAGCCCGTCGCGAGACGGGCGTCCAGGCGCTAGGAGCCCAGCCGGACCGGCAGCGTCTTCAGCTGGTTGATGAAGGGCGACTCGGCGTACTCGGGCCGGCCCGCCAGCTCCATGCGCGGGTAGCGCTTGAGCGTCTCCTCGAGCAGGATCCGGAGCTCGAGCCGGGCCAGCGCGGCGCCGAGGCAGAAGTGCCGCCCGCCGGCGCCGAAGGCCTGGTGCTCCGGGTTGCGCGTGACCTCGAAGCTGTCCGGGTCCTCGTAGCGCGTCTCGTCGCGGTTCGACGACACGTACCACATGACCACCTTGTCGCCCTCGGCGATCTCGGCGCCGTTCAGCTCGGTGTCACGCGTGGCCGTGCGGGCGAAGTGGGCGAAGGCGGGGAACATCCGGAGCGCCTCCTCGACGGCCGCGGGCACCAGCGCCGGGTCGTCCAGCAGCTTCTGCCGCTGCTCGGGGCTCTCGAGCAGCGCGCGCATGGCCGAGCAGTAGGTGGCCTTGGTGCTGTCGTTGCCGGCCGCCATCAGCAGGAAGAAGCCCATGACGATCTCGTGCTCCTCGAGCATCTCGCCGTCCACCTCGGCGTGCACGAGCACGCTCGTCAGGTCGTCGGTCGGGCGCTCGCGGCGCTCGGCGATCAGCTTGCCGCAGCGCTCGAAGATCTCCGGCACGTCGCGCTGCATGACGGCCTCGACGCCGTCCGGGTTGAGGTCGGGGTCGCCCGCGCCGAGCGTGGTGTTCATCAGCCGCGCCCAGACCTCGTCGTCCTCGGGCGTGATGCCCATGAAGCTCCCGATCACGCGCGAGACCACCGGCTGCGCCACGTCGGTCACGAGGTCGCACTCCTCGCGGCCCTCCAGCCGGTCGAGCACGCCGGCCGTGATCTCGCGGATCGTGTCCTCGTGCTCGGCGATGCGCTTCGGGCGTGAAGCCGCGCTGGAAGAGCGCCTTGAGCCGGTCGTGCTTGGGCGGGTCCATCCCGATGAACATCGCCTGCGTGAGCTCGAGCGGGATGATCGCGTCGCGCAGCGCGGTGATGCCGGTGGCGGACGAGTAGGTCTGCCAGTCGCGGCTCACGGCGTGCACGTCGTCGGCGGTGGTCACCGACCAGTAGCCGGCCTCGTTCGGGTACTCGCTGATCTTCTCGGTCCAGTGCACCGGGCACTCGGACCGCATCCGCTTGAAGAGCTCGTAGGGCGGGCCGTCCGGCCACTGCTCGCGCTCGGTCACGAGCAGGCCCTCGAGCGGGACCTCCTCGGTCGAGTCGCGCGGCTCGGTGTCCGGTCGCGAAGCCAGGCCACGATCCTAACCGCACTTAGACTGCGCGCGTGAGCTATCGGTCACATCTTCCGCAGCTGGACGGTGGCCTGTTCCTCACCGACGGCGGCATCGAGACGACGCTGATCTTCCACGAGGGCCTCGACCTGCCCGAGTTCGCGGCCTTCCACCTGCTGCGCGACGACGCCGGCACGGCGGCGCTGCGGCGCTACTTCGAGCCGCTACGCGGCGCTCGCACGCGATCACGGCGTGGGGTTCGTCCTCGAGAGCCCGACCTGGCGAGCGAACCCGCGCTGGGCCGAGCGGATCGGCTACTCGCTCGACGAGCTGGACGCGCTCAACCGCAGGGCGATCGACGCTCATGGCCGAGCTGCGCGACGAGTACGCGACGGACGCCACGCCGATCGTCATCAGCGGCTGCATCGGCCCCCACGACGACGGCTACGACCCGTCCGTGATCCTCACGCCGGACGCGGCGCAGGAGTACCACTCGGTCGCAGATCGGGACCTTCGCGGACACCGCCGCGGACATGGTCACCGCGATCACGATGACCTACGCGGCCGAGGCGATCGGGGTCGCGCGCGCGGCCGCGGCGGCGGGCATGCCGGCGGCGATCTCCTTCACGCTCGAGACCGACGGCCGGCTCCCGAGCGGTCAGGAGCTGGGCGACGCGATCGCCGAGACCGACGCGGCCACGGGGTCCGGCGCCCGCCTACTACATGATCAACTGCGCGCACCCCACGCACTTCGAGCACGTGCTGGGCGGACGAGCCCTGGCGCGAGCGCATCCGCGGGCTGCGGGCGAACGCCTCGACGATGAGCCACGCCGAGCTGGACGAGGCCGAGGAGCTCGACGAGGGCGATCCCGAGGACCTCGGCGCGCGCTACGCGGCGCTCGCCGGCAAGCTGCCCGTCGCTGAACGTGCTCGGCGGCTGCTGCGGCACCGATCACCGGCACGTGACGGCGGTGTGCGAGCTGTGGCCGCGCAGCTGAGTCCCACGTCCGTCACGAAGCTGCTCGGCATCGAGCACCCGCTGCTCCAGGCGCCGATGGCCAGCGTGGCCACGCCCGAGCTGGCCGCGGCGGTGAGCGCCGCCGGCGGCCTCGGGGCGCTCGGGTCGGCGATCCTCTCGCCCGACGAGCTGCGCGCGCAGGCGGCGGCCGTGCGGGCAGCCACCGACCGCCCCTTCCAGCTCAACTTCTTCGTCCACCCGGACCCGGAGATCGAGGCCGCGGCGGCGGCCGCCGCGCGCGCGAGCATCGCGCCCATCTACTCCGAGCTCGGGCTCGGCGAGCCGCCCGAGCCGGAGGTGCCGCCGATCGGCTTCGACGCCGGCCGGCTCGACGCGCTGCTCGACGTGAGGCCGCCGGTCGTGAGCTTCCACTTCGGGCTGCCCGGCGACGACGCGCTCTCCGCGTGCCGCGAGGCGGGCATCACCGTCCTCGCGAGCGCCACCACGGTCGCGGAGGCCCGCGAGCTCGAGGCGCGCGGGGCCGACGCCGTCGTGGCCCAGGGCGCCGAGGCGGGCGGCCACCGCGGCAGCTTCCTCGTGGACGGCGACGACGGCCCGGTGGGCTCGCTCGCGCTCGTGCCCCAGGTGGTCGACGCCGTGTCGCTCCCGGTGGTGGCGGCGGGCGGCATCGCGGACGGGCGCGGCCTGGCGGCGGCGCTCGCGCTGGGGGCGGGCGCGGCGCAGATCGGCACCGCGTTCATCCGCTGCCCGGAGGCCGCGGCGCCGGCCTTCTACCGCGCGGCGCTGGCGGACGCCGACGCCGAGCGCACCACGATCACCCGGGCGTTCTCGGGACGCCCCGCGCGGGTGCTGCGCAACCGCGGCAGCGAGGAGATCGGCGCCCCGCTCCCGTACCCGGCGCAGCTGTCCCTCACGGGCGCCTTCCGGGGGCGCGACGACGCGGCCGAGTTCTTCCCGCTCTTCTCCGGGCAGGCCGCCGCGCTGGCGCGCGAGGCCCCGGCGGCCGAGGTGGTGGCGAGCGTGACGGCGGAGGCCGAGCGCACGCTGAGGGCTCTCACCGGAGGCTGATCCGGGCCGCGCGCTACGGTCCCTCGCGGATGCGCCGCCTCGCACTCCTCGTGACGCTCGCCGCGCTGGCCGCCGTGCCGGCCATGCCCGCCGCGGCGCAGGCGGCCAAGTGCAACGGCGTGCCGAAGAAGGGCTGCCTGCTGCCGTTCCCCAACGACTACGCGCAGACCAAGCGCGACGACCGCACTCCGACCGGGCGGCGCGTGCACTTCGTGCGCTCGGAGATGCCGGCCAACAGCAGCGGCTCCAAGGTCGACCCGCGCGAGTGGAACCGCAACGACGGCTTCAGCCCGGGCCAGCCGATCACGGTCCACCTGCCGTTCATCCGCACGCAGGCCCAGTTCCGGCGCTCGGGGATCGTGCCGGTCAACGACCTCGCCCGCTACCGCGGCCGCAAGCAGCCGCTGCTCCTGCTCGACGAGCGCACGGGCAGGCGCCGGATCGTGTGGGGAGAGCTCGACGCCGGGGACGGGCCGGCGAAGACGCGCAACCTGATCATCCACCCGGCCAAGAACCTCGTGAGCGGCCGCCGCTACGTGGTGGTGCTCCGCAACCTGGGCCGGCGCGCGCCGCGCGGGCTCTGGCGGACCACCTCGAGGCCGCTGAGGAAGGCGCTGCGCAAGGCAAAGGTGAGGCGCTCGAGCGTCTACCTGGCCTGGAGCTTCACCGTCGCAAGCGACAGGTCCATGACCGCCCGCCTGCTGCGGATCCGCGACGACGCCTTCCGGCAGCTCGGCGACCGCAAGCTCGGCGACGGCGTCATCCAGGGCAAGCCGCCCGCCTACTCGATCACCGGCGTGCAGGACTTCACGCGCCGCGCAGGACCCGCTGATCGCGCGCCGGATCACCGGCACGGTCACCGTCCCCTGCTACCTGAACCGCAAGGGCTGCCCGCCCGGCGCGCGCTTCCACTACTCGAGCCGGAAGCCGGACGCCCTGCCCACGCAGATGAAGGGCAACGTGGCGCAGGCGCCGTTCCAGTGCAACGTCCCGCGCGTGGCCTTCGGCTCGCCGTCGCGGATCGCCCTCTACGGGCACGGCCTGCTCGGCTCCCACACGCAGATCGAGGAGATCAACATCCAGAACATGAGC
The DNA here is from genome assembly GCA_963768465.1 of uncultured Thermoleophilaceae bacterium. Lineage (GTDB taxonomy): Bacteria > Actinomycetota > Thermoleophilia > Solirubrobacterales > Thermoleophilaceae > JACVRW01. The sequence goes on from CAVYIA010000012.1 coordinate 40,185, forward strand.
GCGGAGCACGACTTCACGTTCTGCGCGACCGACTGGGCGGGGATGTCGAGCGCCGACATCCCGAACGCCATCCAGATCCTCCGGGACGTCTCCAAGTTCCCGTCGCTCGCCGATCGCCTCCAGCAGGGGATCGTCAACACGCTCTACCTGGGCCGGCTGCTCGCGCACCCGCAGGGCCTCACCGCGAACGCGGCGTTCCAGGGCGCCGGCGGGGCGAAGCTGCTCGACACCTCGGAGCTGTACTTCGACTCGAACTCGCAGGGCGCCATCCTCGGCGGGCTGGCCACCGCGGTCGCGCCGGACTGGCGGCGCGCGGTGCTCGGCGTGGCCACGATGAACTACGGCACCCTCCTGCCGCGCTCGGTGGACTTCGACACCTACAACATCATCTTCAAGCCGGCCTACCCGGACGGCGGCACGCGGCGCCTGCTGATCTCGTTCCTCCAGATGCTCTGGGACCGCGGCGAGACCAACGGCTGGGCGTACCACGTGACCGGCCGGCCGCCGCGCAACACCCCCAAGCACACCGTGCTCCTCCACGTGGCGGTGGGCGACCACCAGGTGGCGAACGTGATGTCGGACGTGGAGGCGCGGACCATCGGCGCCCGCGCCTACCGGCCGGTGACCGACCCCGGGCGCTCGTTCGACGAGACGCCGCTCTTCGGGGTGCCGTCGATCAAGAGCTTCCCGTTCAAGGGGTCGGCGATCGTCTACTGGGACGGCGGTCCGCAGACTCCGGTGGCGCCGATCCTGAACCTGCCGAACCGCGGCGGGCTGGACCCGCACGCCTTCCCGCGCAACACCGTGGCGGCGCGGGCGCAGAAGGCCGCCTTCCTCGCGCCGGACAGCGCCGTGATCGACGTCTGCGGCGGCAAGGCCTGCCGCACCGACAACTACAAGTAGACCCGGCTCACCGAGCCCTCCGGATGTGAGAGGCTTCCGCCGCCGCACCCGAGGAGCCCGAAGATCCGAGCAAGACCCCGCCGCCTCGTAGCAGCCGCCCTGGCCGTCTCCCTCCTGGGGGCCGCGCCTGCTCTCGGCGCCTTCCCCGGGTCGAACCCCGCCGAGAGCGTCCGGCTGAACACGCCGAACGACCCCGGCTTCGACTCGTGCGAGCCGGACAACGAGGGCGGGGCCACGTGCTCGAACGTCTTCGACGAGGAGCTCGGCAGCTTCGGCTTCGCGCCGAACGCCTCGCAGCTGTCCGCGCTCTACAAGCCCCCGTTCGACGCGCACGTGACGCGCCTCCAGGCGCAGAACACGACCGCGGGCCGCAACCCGCTCGGCCAGGTCTCGGGCGTCTCGGCCGACCGCGCCTGGAAGCGCTCGATCGGGCGCCCGGACGTGGAGATCGCGATCCTCGACACCGGCATCCGCTGGAACAACGGCCAGCTCCGCAAGAAGGTGGCGCTGAACGAGGGCGAGCTGCCGCTGCCGCAGACCACGGGCGGGGCCGCCTGCGCGCAGGACGACTGCAACGGCGACGGCGCGTTCGACGTGGACGACTTCGCGAACGACCCGCGCGTGGCGGTCACGGCCGGCAACGCCGAGTCCGACGGCGCGCTCGACGCGAGCGACCTGATCGCCGTCTTCTCCGGTGACGGCGACAACGACGGCAACGGCTACGTGGACGACATCGCCGGCTGGGACTTCTTCGACGACGACAACGACCCCTACGACGCCTCCAGCTACTCGAGCGCCTCCAACCACGGCTCGGGACGGGCCGAGGAGGCCGGGGCGCAGACGAACGACGCCGCCGGCGGGACCGGCATGTGCCCGCGCTGCCAGATCGTCCCGCTGCGCGTATGGGACACCTTCGTCGCGGACGCCAACAACATGTCGCAGGCGGCCCTCTACGCGGCCGACAACGGGATCGAGGTGGTGGAGGGCGCGATCGGCGGGCTCTTCAACTCGCGCTTCGGGCGCGCCGCCTTCGCGCGCGCGTACCGGCAGGGCGTGTTCTTCGCGATCGTCTCGTCCGACCTCAACACGGCTGACCACAACATCCCGACGCTCTACGACGAGGCGATGCAGGTGCAGGGCAGCGTCTCGGACGTGGAGGGCCTCGGCCAGTCGAGCGCGGAGGTCGGCGCATTCCTCGGGGACCTCGGCATCCCGACCTCCGCGCCGATCGGCACCTGGTTCCGCAACTCCGGCACCACCCAGTACGGCGGGCACGCGCACATCGTCATGCCGGCCGTGACCGGGTCGCAGGCCACCGGGCAGGCCGCGGGCGCCGCCGGGCTGGTGTCGTCCTTCGGCCGCCAGAAGAACCCGGGCGCTCCGCTCGAGCCGAACGAGATCAAGCAGCTGCTCACGATGACGGCCGAGGACGTGGTGGCGCAGAACACCACCGGGGTCGGCGTGCCCGACCCGGCGCAGGTGGGCTGGGACCAGCACTTCGGCTACGGCCGGCCCGACCTCGGCCTCGCCCTCGAGCGGATCGACGAGGGCAAGATCCCGCCGCAGGCGCTCATCACCGGCCCCGACTGGTTCAGGCCGCTGAACCTCGCGCGCCAGACGAGCGTCCAGATCAGCGGCCGGCTCTCCGCCAAGCGCGCGCCGGGCTACACCTGGAAGCTCCAGTGGGCCCCGGGCATCGAGCCGGCCGAGGGCGACTTCGTGGACGTGAGCACGCAGAGCGCGAGCGCGCCGATCGACGGGTCGCTCGGGACCATCGACCTGAACGCCGTCCGCGCCGCGCTCGACGCGCGCACCGGCGGCGGCGCGACCACCGACCCGACGGCGCCCGCGAAGGGCGTGGGCGACGCGGACCCGAACGAGCCGGCCTTCACCGTGCGCGTCGTCGTGACCGACTCGTCGGGCAACCGCGGCGAGGACCGCAAGGTGCTGTTCGCCTACCGCGACACCTCGCAGCACTCCGGCTGGCCGCGCCACACGGGCACCGGAGGCGAGGCGTCCCAGCGCATGTACGACCTGAACGGCGACAACGCGCTCGAGGTGTTGGAGGCGGACTCGAGCGGCGAGCTGAGCGTGCTCAAGGCGGACGGCACTCCGCTGGCGAGCTTCAACGGCGGCCAGCCCGTGCGCACCCAGGTCTACGCCAACGTTCACCCCGGGGCGCCGTCCTACGCACAGGTGGCCCCGCCGCGCGAGGTGCTCCGGACGCCCGCGATCGGTGACATCGACGGCGACCTCGAGCCGGAGATCGTCGACACGGCGGGCGAGCACGTGTACGCCTGGAACGCCGACGGCAGCGCCGTCCCCGGGTTCCCCGTGCGGATCGACCCGGCGCTGTCGGCGCCCGCGCTGCGCGCTCGCGACAACCACATCAAGCGCGGCTTCATCGCGTCCCCCACGCTCGCCGACCTCACCGGCGGGCCGGCCCTCGAGATCGTGGCGCCGTCGCTCGACCAGCACGTCTACGCGTGGAACGGCCAGGGCCAGCCGCTCGCCGGCTTCCCCTCGAAGCTCGACTCGGCCGGCGTGGACGGCGCCGAGATCATCACGACCGCGGCCGCCGGGAACGTGGCCGGCGACGCGCGGCCCGAGATCGTGGTGTCCACCTCCGAGTTCGACCCGAACCCGGCGGCGCCCGGCACGCCCACCGGGCCGCTCGACCTGGCCGGCGCCTTCCGGGGCGGGCTCACCAACATCCTCGCGAACGCGCTCGGCGGGAGCGGGCGCACATACGCGCTGGGCGCGAACGGCGCCGTGCTGCCCGGATGGCCGATCGTCCAGAACGGCGTGATCCCGGACGCCCTCCCGCTCGTCGGCCCCGGCGTGGACCAGGTGCTGGCGAACGTGGACGCCGACCCGCTGCTCGAGGTGATCGGCAACGTGGCGACGGGCGACGTGGAGGCGCACAACGGCGACGGCTCGCTCGTGACGACCTACGACGCCAGCCCGGCCGGCGGCGAGCACGTGGACAAGGCGCGCGTGCTCAACCTCTTCGAGAACCCGATCGTCGCGGACTTCGACACGAGCGCCGCCGGGCCGGAGGTCATCAAGGGCGGGCTCACGCTCAACCAGCTCGTGAACCTCGGCGTCGCGGTGGGCCAGAACCTGCCCTACAACCACGTGGTCCAGGCCTGGAACGGCCAGAACGGCACCTCGCTGCCGGCCTTCCCCCAGGCGGTCGAGGACTACCAGCTGCTCTCGAGCCCGGCCGTGGCCGACGTCTCCGACGCCGCCGGCAAGGAGATCCTGGTCGGCACCGGGCTCTACTACCTCAGGAACATCAACGCGTCCGGGGCCGAGGGCGCCGGCTGGCCCAAGTTCACCGGCGGCTGGATCTTCGGAGTGCCAACCATTGGCGACGCGGACGGTGACGGCAACCTCGAGGTGGCCGCGCTCACGCGCGAGGGCAACTCGTTCCTGTGGGACACCGGCCGCCCCGCGTGCGGCGGCGGCAACGACGAGTGGTGGACCTCGCGCCACGACGAGTGGTCCACGGGCGCGTACGGCACCGACAGCCGGCCGCCCGGGACGCCGACCGGGCTCAGCGTGACCCGCAACGGCCGCGGCGCGACGCTCACGTTCACGGCGCCGGGCGACGACTGGCTCTGCGGCACCGCCCGCCGCTACCGGATCGTCAAAGGTTCGGGGCCGATCGATCACCCCGGAGACGGCACCGTGGTGGGCGACTTCGACGCGACCGCGTCCGCCGGCCAGACCGAGTCGCGCACGGTTGCCGACATCGGGCAGTGCGTCGCGGGTGGCCGTGCTCTACCAGGACGACGCCGGCAACTGGGGCCGCCTCGCGAGCGGCCGCGGTGCCCGCGCCCACGTCCGGGTTCCTGTTCGGGAGAGGCGCGCCGGGCACGTCGTTCAGCGCCACGAGCGGCAACGTCAAGCGCGCCACCCGCTACTTCCTGTTCTTCCCGGCCACGGTCACCGCGCTGCGCGTGCACCTCGACGGCAACGGCGGCGGCACCGGCAAGCAGCTCCTGCGCGGCGTCATCTACACGGACCAGGGCGGACAGCCCGACGCGACCTGGTCCGGCGCACTTCCAGTTCGAAGTGCCTGCCGGGCTTCCGGTCGGGTGGGTCACGCTCTACCTGCCCTACACGGTGTCCCTCAGCCCCGGCTACTACTGGCTCGGGATCCAGACCGGGCTGAACCACAACGTGGCCCGCTATTCGTGGGTCTCGCGGGCCGGCTCGAGGCGCTACAACCTCGACGCGTTCGCGGACGGGCCGGCGAGTCCGTTCGGCCCCCCGATCACCGACGACCAGTCGATCGCGATCCATGCGCCTGGGCTACTGAGCGCATGGTTCCGACCGGTCGCATCTATAAAAGCCCGCTCTTTGCGGCAAGGAGATGTGCGGTTGGCGCGGAAATGCGCTGTGATCCTTGTGCAAGACCGGCAGACTCCCGGCTTGTAGGGTCCGCAAGGAGCAGCGGGTGACGGAATTGACAGGCTCAAAGGCACAAGGACGAAGGGCGTGGGGGCGCCGGCTGGCGACGCTCATGCTCGTCGTGGGCGTCCTCCTCGTGGTGCCGGGCGCGGCGTCGGCCCAGGTCACCCTGCCGGAGCTCTCGGTCGGCACCGAACGACACGGTGGGCACCGTCACCGACGTGGTGGCGCCCGCCGATCCGGTGGTTCCGCCCGTCGTGGACGACGTGGTCGACACGGTCACCGACCCGGTCCACCCCGCCCGCCGATCCCACCACGCCCACGACCCCGCCCGTCACCGACCCGGTGACCGACCGTGGACGAGGTCGTGGACACGGTCCCGCCGCCCGCCGATCCGGTGATCCCGGACGTGACCGTCCCGCCACGGACACCGTCACCGAACCGGTCGACACCCCCGTCGACCCACTGGTGCCGATCACGCCGGCCGACCCGCCCGGCGGCGACACGCTCCAGGCGCTGCCGGCCGATCCCACCGAGCCGCCCGCCGCCTCGTTGACCCCCGGGCAGGTGCTCACACCGCTTTCGCCGGTGGCCGAGCAGGCCGCTCCCACGCTGCCCGTCGAGAAGGTCGCCGAGCCGCGCGTCCCGCACGCCGTGCTCGAGCAGCTCGTGCCGCCGCTCGCGCCCAAGTACTCGCTTCCCGGCACGCCGACCCCCGCGGTCGCGGGCGGCGCCACGTCAGAGGGCGGCGCGCCGAGCGCGCCGCAGCGCGACGGCGGCCCGGCCCCGGCACCCCCGGACGCGCCCAAGGCGCCCGGCGGCGGCCCGTCGGTCGGAGGTGCCTCGTCCGGGGGCGCCTTCTTCGCAGGAACCCTCTTCGCCGCGCTGCTTGCGCTCATGGGCCTCGGTGGCCTGAGCTCGCGCAGGCTCCGCGAGGCCGCGGACCGTCTCAGGCCGCAGGCCTACATCGCGCTTCTCGAGCGCCCCGGCTAACCGACCCCCGGTTTGCCGAGGACCGGACCAGTGCGTCCGGTCGGTCCCGCTCGAGAAGGAGTACTCGATGTACGCAACAACCAACGCTCGGTCCCTAGGCGTCGGCCTGCTGATTGGCATGGCGCTCGTGGTCGCCCTCCCGCAGGTGGCGGCCGCGGCCGAGAAGACGCGGAGCAATGGCGTGCTGGCGCGCGGCTCGGGGTATGCCGCTCCGCAGGGCTCGCCCGCGGTGAAGCGCCTCCAGCGCGCGCTGCGCGCGGCAGGGCACAGTCCGGGGAAGGTGGACGGGCTGTACGGCCCGCGCACGGCGAGGGCCGTGCGGAGGCTGCAGGCCGCTCACGGCATGAAGGCGGACGGCGTGGCCGGCCCGCGGACGCGCCTGGTGCTCGCCCGCGTGGTGAGTGCGCGGCGTGAGCCCGCGGCCGCGCCGGCCCCGAAGCCGCGAGGCCCCGGCGCCGGCTGAACGGCCGGCCCGAGTGCCGGCGGCGGTGTCGCCGGCGGATGACGACGGCGGGTCGGGCGTGCCCTGGCTCGCCCTGGCGGTCGCCGCGGCGGCGCTGGCGCTGGTGGCGGGGCTGCTCGCCCGCATGGGAGTTCCGCTCCCGGGCAGGCGAGGTCCCGGACCGGCGGTGGTGCCGCTCGGCAAGGGCCTCGAGCTCGCGGGCGAGAGCGAGGATCCCGGGATCGGCCGCTTCAGCGGCGTCGCCTACGCGGTCGAGATCCCGGATGTCAGGGATCCGCAGCGGCGGGCACACGCCAGCCGGTTCTACGTGCTGGACCCGAGCCGCAAGCAGCCGTTCTGGGTCCGGTACTCCGAGGTCCACACGCCGCTGCCGACCGCGCTGCAGGCACTGCGAGCCCGGTGCCTCGGTGCTGGGCTACGTCACGGTGCCGACGAGCTGCCCCGAGCGTCACGCCGAGCTGTTCGCCCAGATCGAGCTGATCGAGGCGCACTGCAAGCGGCGCGGCCTGCGGCTGGTGGGCGTGGTGCGTGACGAGGACCCGGCGGATCACGGCACGTTCGAGCGGCCCGGGATCGCCTACGCGCTCGATCAGTTCGCGTCGGACAGCGCGAGTGCGCTGGTGGTGTCCGAGCTGTCGCGCCTCGGGCGCTCGCGTTCGGAGATCGACGAGCTGCTCGGCCGGCTGTCCGGCCGGGGCGTGTCGCTCCTGGCGCTCGACTCGGGCCTCGACGTGCCCACGGGAGCGCCCGCGCAGCCGGAGCCCGTGGTGCGCCGCGTCGAGCCGGTCGGCCCGCAGGATGCGCAGGCGCGGCAGCGCCAAGGCGGGCGCGACGGCCGGGAACGGAGCACGCAGCAGGCAGGGCGAGGTCGAGCCGGTGGGGGCGACCGAGCGCTAGAGACAGGACGAGCTGGGGCGGGCCAGGCCCGGCGGCGGCGGAGCGGAATCGGTCGTCGCCGGGCCCTGGGCCCGGCTCCCGCCCGTGGCGGTCAGTCCTCGGCGAAGGGCGCGAAGCTGTCCGCGCGGGCGTACAGCTTGTAGAGCCTGAAGGTCGCCGCGTAGGGACGGCTGCAGATCGTGTCGAGGATGCGGTAGGCGGCCTTGTCGGACAGCTCCGGCGTCTGCACCGCGCTGTCCTTCAGGTTGATCTGCTCGCGGATGTCCTCGATCGTCGCCAGCCGCTCGGCCCGGTTGCCGCCCTCCCAGTCCCTGCACTGGGCGGTCGGGGCCACCGACCCGGCGAGCATCTGCCCGACCGGCTTGACCTTCTTGGCGGACTGGTCCGAGTCCCCGCCGCAGGAGGCGAGGAGCAGCACGGCGAGGAGGGCCGCCGGCCCCCCTCGCTTGAGCCCTGTCCTCACTGCGCCTATTCCGGGGGCTCCGAGTCCGAGATCCCCGTGATCTCGTCGACCCGGTCCTGGAGCTGCTTGGCTCGCGCGGTCTCGAGGAACTCGCGCGCACCCCGCTCGAACGCCTTCTGCTTCGCCGTCGCCGCGGGCGAGCCGGGCTGCGGCGGCAGCGTGTACCAGTCGCACTGCTCCGGCGGCAGGTCGCCCTCGCGCGCCATGAAGCAGGACAGCAGGTAGGACAGCTTCACGCCGTCGCCGCCGCGGGTGCTCATGCAGTCGGTGGGCAGCGAGTCGTTGCCGTCGCCGACACCCGAGCCGGTGACCCCGGCCAGCGTGCCGTCGGCGCCGACGTTGTTGAACCAGCAGTTGCCGGAGACGGTTCCGAGGCCGCCCTCGTCCCACCAGAAGTCCACGCCGTTCGTCGCGACCCCGCGCGTCGGCCCCACGTTGTTGCCGAACCCGTAGAGCTCGTCGAAGGGCTTGAAGCCCCTGGGCACGCGGCCCAGCTGGTTGTCGTAGTAGCGGTTCCCGCACGACGTCGAGAGCGTCGGGTTCACGCGCGGGTCGCTCTTGCAGGAGCCGCCCGGGTTGATGTTGCCCTCGGGAGTGACGAGGAAGTCGGGGATCGAGAGCAGCCAGGCGCCTGCACGCCAGTTGTCCCAGATCCAGTTGTCGTGCACCCGCCCGTTGTTGTGGCCGGCCCAGAAGATGCCGACGCCGGAGGGGAGGATGCCGACCACCGGCTCGACCGGCGGGTTCGGCGCGAACAGGTCGAGGTTGTTCGAGTAGATCCAGTTGTGGTCCACCTCGACGCTGTCCGCCGGGTAGCCCGGATGGCCGCCGGCGGAGATCGTGTCGGTCGAGATCCCGGCGGTGTTGCCGTAGATGTTGTTGTTCGTGAGCCGGACGCTGTTGCCCATCGAGCCCGAGTAGGCGAGCACGCTGCCGCGCATGTCGCAGCGCCGCACGGTGGTGTTGATCCGCGGCGCGTCGGGATAGAAGGACAGGTCGGCCTGCTCGCCCGTCTCGGGGGCGGCGCCCGGGTAGAGCACCGCGTCACCGGCGCCGAAGCCGTCGCAGTCCGTGTAGAGGCCGTGATCGGAGGTGAAGGTCAGGTTGCCGTAGTCGGCGGCCCAGAACATCTTCACGGTGTCGATGCGGTAGCCGTCCGCCTCCTCGACGTACAGGCCGTGCTCGAGCGCGCCGCGGACGGTGAAGTTGTGGGCCACGAAGCCGTCGGCCCGGTCCACCCGCAGGATCACGTGCTTCAGCAGCGTGCGCGGCCTCGCCTCGGGCGAGTTCGACTCGTAGTCGGAGGCGCCGTCGATGATCACGTCGGTGGGCTTCACGCCGCTGCCCTCGATCTGGAGGTTGCAGCGCACGCAGGGCCCGAGGTCGGGAATGCCCTGCCGGTTCGTGAGCGGCGGGCTCGGCGGCGGCGTGAGCGGCACCGCACGGCCCTGCGACGTGGATCAGGTTCTGGTCGTTGGGGCAGGTGACCTGGTACTTGTAGCTCGGAGTCTTCGCTCCGCCCGAGTCCGTCTGCGTCATGTCCTTGCAGCGCGGATCGTTCAGCGGCTGGGCGCGCGACGTGGGCTCGGTGTAGTGGCCGGGCAGGATCACGATGCGATCGTTGTTGCCCGAGGCGAACACGGCGGGCTGGATCTCGTTGTACCTGCACTTCCTGACGAGCTTCAGGTTCTCCCAGAGCAGGTCGTTCGCCTCGCGCCGGCTCAGGTAGAGCTTCGGCTGGCTCGGGCGGATGCGGTAGCCGTACTTCCGCGCCTTGTAGATCGACTCGCGCAGCGCGTCGATCGACTTCCAGCCGCCGCGGCCCTCGCAGACCACGCGGACCTTGCCGGGCCCGTAGCCCTTCGCGGCGGAGCCGAGCGAGCGCAGGGAGGGGACCTTGCCGCCCGCGGCCGGGCTGACGGAGCGGTCCGGTGCCGGGTCGGGCCAGTAGGAGGGGCGTTCCAGATGCGCGGCCGCCATCGCCGGGAGCGCAAGGCTCACGACCACGACACACAGGATCAGCAGACGGCCCCGGTACTCGTTGATCACGCGGAACTCCCCTCAAAGCTCGCGGTGGGCGGGCGGCCACCCTATCCGACCACAGCGTTCCCCCGCCAGGGGGAACCTGTCAGCCGAAGGCGGCGCCCAGCAGATCGGCGGTCCGCGTCGACGCAGCGGCCGTCCGGGTCCTTCTCGGGGTTGACGCAGCCCAGGCTCACGCCGGCCAGCCCCGGCGAGGCCGCCAGCGGCGCGAGCAGCTCGCCGAGCTCCTCCCACCCGAGCCCGCCCGGCATCAGGTAGTCGGTGGCCGGCATCGCGGCCTCGTCGAGCACGTCCACGTCGAGGTGGAGCCAGAAGCGCCCCGCGCGCTCGGTGAGCCGCCGGGCGCTGCGCTCCGCCGCGGCGCGCGAGGCCGAGCGCAGCGCAGCTCCGTCGGGCGAGAGCGCCTCGGCCGCCGCGAGCTCTCCGGCCATCAGCGTCCGAGATGTCCTCGCGCTCCTCCGGGTCGCGCGCGCCGAGCGCGATCACCAGGGCCGGCTCGGTGCTCGGGCCTCCGGCGGCCTCCACCCACGCCGCGGGCTCGCGCCCGAGGGCCACGCCGATGGGCATGTCGGCCGCCTCCCCGGTGGGCGAGCTGCGCCCGTCGTACACGTCCACGTGGCCGTCCACGTTCGCCACGCCGAGCGTCCCGCGTCACGTCGCGCACCCCGGCCATCGCGCCGGGCACGAGCGAGCAGCAGCCGCCGAGCACGAACGGCCGCTCGCCGGCGGACACCGTCTCGCGCACCGCCGCGCGGACGGCGGCGGTCATGGCGAGCACGTCGCCGCTGCCCACCACGCCGGTCTCGGGGTCACGGCGCTCGTCCCTGATCCGGACGTCCAGGTCGCCGCTGTCGCGGGCGCCGAGCAGGTCCACCAAGCCCGTCTCGCGCATGGCGCGCGGCGCGTGCTCGGTCCCTCCGCTGCGGCCGACCGAGTCGATGGGCACGCCGATGACCGTCCACCCCTCATGGCGCGGGTTTGTCACGATGCGGCCAAGGCAGCGGAAGGAGAGAGACATGGGTCAGCCGTCGTCCACTTCGAGGTGATCGGCAAGGACGGAGGCAAGCTCGCATGAGCTGCTCGCCATGGGAGATCGACTCGAACAACCCCATGAACTACGGGACCGTCAGCGCGACGGGAACACAACTCCGAGGGTGCGAGCATCGCGGCGGGGTGGCCGGCGGCCGCGGCGGGCTACGAGGGGCACGTGACCTTCTACGTGGAGGTCGAGGACCCGGAGGCGGCGCTCGCGAAGGCCGAGAGCCTGGGCGGCACCCGTACATGATGGGCCCCGACGAGGTGATGGAGGGTCTCGTGATCGGCCAGTTCACCGATCCCGAGGGCCATCTGATCGGCGTGGTCAGCCGGTCGTCGTAGGGAGCTCAAGTAGCCTCACCCCCGCCAAGCTCGTGCGCGCGGCCTGCCGCCGGGCCGACTGATCGCCGGGGCGGCCGGCGGCACCGCCGCGTCCAGGGCGGATCTCGCCGGCAGCCTTCTCGTGGCCGTGGACGGGCGGCGGATCGACAACTCCCTCGCCGGCTACTGCGACGTGCTGCAGGGCAGCGGCGCAAGCCGGTCGGTCACATACTCCGTGTTGCGCCCGGGCGCGGAACGCGCCCAGCGGGTCCGGCTCGCCCTGCAGTGAGCTGAGCGGACGCCTAGAGGTTCTTCACGGCGAGATCCCAGGTGGGGAACGCCAGGAACTCCACGATCTTGAGGTCTCGGAAGCGGACCAGGTGGCCGGCCTCCACCCCCTTCACCTCGACCCGGCTGTGGCGTCCGCGCCCATGGAGCCAGATCTGCGCGACCACATCCGCGCCGCGAACCATCGTCTGGCCGATCTCGATCTCCAGCGACTCCCACGGCTCGGTCGCCGCGTGCCAGAACTCCGAGATCTCCTCGTGGCCGACGTAGCGGTCCCGCATTCCCGGGAACACCCCGCTCGTCTTGTAACAGCCGCGCTCCTCGAAGTACTCGGGGATGCACTCGAGGCGGCCCTCGACGAAGGCGTCGTAGATGTCGAACAGCCGGGCCAGCTCGGGGCTCTGCGTCTCGCCCTGGCGCTCACGGCTCTCAGCGATTGTGGTTGACGACCTCGACGTTGTGCCCGTCGGGGTCGAGGACGAAGGCGCCGTAGTAGCCCGGGTGGTACGCGGGGCGCTCGCCGGGCCCGCCGTGGTCCGCGTATCCGGCGGCGAGCGCGGCGGCGTGGAAGGCCCGCACCGTGGCGTCGTCCGCGGCGGGAAAGGCGAGGTGGACGTGCTCCGTGAGCGGCCGCTCGTCGTCGATCAGCGAGAAGCTGTAGTCGCCGCCGGCGAACTGCACGCGCCCGGGCTCGTCGTCGCCCAGGCGGATCCCCGCGTGCGGCGCGATCGTCGCGTAGAAGCGCTTGGACGCCTCGAGGTCGGCGACGCGGATCCACAGGTGGTCGATGCGGCCGGGGGGCACCGGGCTCGACCGCTCGCCGTGCACGGCCTCGGCGCTGTTGCCGTCCGGGTCGAGCAGGAAGCCGCCGTAGTAGCTAGGTCCGTAGATCGCGCGCGGCCCGGGCGCGCCGTCGTCGCGAGAGCCGGCGTCGATCCCCGCCTGCCAGAAGGCGTCCACCGCCTCGCGGGTCGGCGCGCGGAAGCCGACGTGCAGGCCACGGGTCACTCCGTGCTCGCTGTCCGTGGGGCCGATGTCCCAGTCCTCCCACTCGACGAGCTCGGCGTCCGCGCGGCTGGGCTCGACCCCCAGCACCGAGAGCACGGTGCGGTAGAAGCGCTCGGACGCGGCCAGGTCCGAGACGGCGATGCCAACGTGGTCGAACACCCGTCCGAGGCTACCCGGACATCAGATCAGCCCCATCGCCCGCAGCCACGCCTCGGTACGCCGCATGCCGTCGTCGAGGTCCACGCGCGGGGCCCAGTCCAGCATCCGGTAAGCGGTCGAGATGCCGTAGGTGCCCTTCCGCTCCGCGAGGTAGCGGACGCCGTCGGCGGTCAGCTCGTTCGGCACGCCGCGCACGCGGGCGATCCGGTCGAACGTCGCTGCCGCGGCGAGCGCGACGGCGGTCGGGACGGCGGGCACCCTCGTGCCGATCATCGCGCCGAAACGGCCGAAGTAGTCGCGGGTCTCGACCCCCACGCCACCGCTCAGCGTCACCACCCGGCCGGCCGCCCCGGGCGCGGTGGCCGCCCGTACGATCCCGTCGACGACGTCGTCCACGTAGATCGGACTGTGGATCCCGTGGCCGCGGGCGGGCAGGACGGCGCGGCCCCTGCGCAGCAGCTCGAGCGGCAGGAGCGTCCATGGCCGCGACCCCGGGCCGTAGGTGTCGCTCGGCCGGACCACCGCGACCTCCTGCTGGCCGCTGGCGTGCGCCATCAGCGCCGCGTGCTCGGCGGCGATCTTCGTATCCACGTATGCCATGCCCGTGTGCCGCACCGGGTAGCTCTCGTCCACGCCGTCGGGGAAGTGGAGGCCGAAGGTGACCGCGGAGGAGATGTGCACGAACCGGCCGACGCCGTTGTCGCGCGCCGCCTCCAGCGCCATGTGGGTGCCGTTCACGTTCACGTCCCAGAAGCGCGAGGTGTCGGACGGCATCCCGACCAGCGCCGCGGTGTGGATCATCACGTCGCAGCCGGCCGCGGCGCGCTGCCACTCGCCGGGCCATCTGATGTCGCCCGCCACCACGCCGAGCGCCTCGTCTGCCGCGAGGTCCACGCCGACGACCTCCACGCCGTCGCGGCGCAGCCGGTCGGCGAGCGCGCGCCCGATGAACCCGGCAGCCCCCGTGATCAGCACTCGGTTCACGGGGGGCATCTTATGCGTTATGACAACTACGGAGTGGAGCTAGTCGGACTCGAACCGACGACCTCCTGGGTGCGATCCAGGCGCTCTTCCAGCTGAGCTATAGCCCCGCGCTGCGCCGGCCGGGCCGGCCCGGCGAAGGATAGCCGCGGGCCGGGGGAGGGCTTCGCCGGACGGCCTCGGTAGGCTTCCGCGCGATGGGCATTCTCGACGATGCCATCCGCGAGCACCTGGAGCTCAAGCGGGCGCACGGTGCCTCGGAGGAGGAGCTTCGACAGCAGGAGGTCGAGGCGCTCGGGGCGCCCCCCGAGCCCGAGCCCGAGGACCTCGAGGAGGCCCCCGAAGCGGACCTGGAGCACGACGCCGAGCCGGCCGACGGCAACGGCGCCGCGCCGCTGGCGGAGGAGCCCGTCGAGGAGGAGCCGGAGGCGCTCGAAGAGCCCGAGCCGTTCGCCGAGCCCGAGCCGGAGCCCGAGCCGGAGCCGGAGCCGGAGGCCGCCTTCGAGGAGCCCGAGCCCGAGCACGACCCCGAGCCGCGCTCGGGGGACACGCCGGCACGCGGCTTCGCGGCGCTGGAGGAGGAGGACGACGAGGCCGAGCCCGCGTCCGAGGACGACGGGGACGTCCTCGAGGACACGCCCGACTTCCTCCAGGAGACGCCGGAGCACGACCGGCTCTGGTTCGAGCAGAAGCCGCCGCGCGACTTCGACTTCGACTAGACGGATGATCTAGGCGATCCGGCCGGCGGTCGCCTCAGAGGAAGTTGCGGCGGGGGTCGCCCGCCCCGGCGACCCCCGCTTGATGCAACTCAGCGGCGTCCCGTGCCGCTTGTGTTCGACGGAACCCTCCATGCCGTCGTGCGTCGTTATTCGGCCGAGTGGCCGGAAACCTGAAATCCTGCGCCCAGGCCTAAACGCGCGTCCAGTCAGGAGATGTAGCCGCGCACGGTGGCCGCTTCGACCACGCGCTCGATGCCCAGCTCGAAGGCCGCCTCGCGCAGCGGAATGCCCGAAGCGTGCGCGCGGGCGGCCACCTCGCGGAACGCCTTTCGCATGATGCGGCCGAGCCGGTCGTTGACCTCGCGCTCGTCCCAGCGGAAGTGCTGGAGGTTCTGGACCCACTCGAAGTAGGACACCACCACGCCGCCGGCGTTGGCCATCACGTCCGGCACCACGTAGATGCCCTTCTCGCGCAGGATCGCGTCCCCGGCGGGGGTGGTCGGGCTGTTCGCGCCCTCCACCACCATCTTGCAGCGGAGCCGGTCGGCGTTGTCGCGGTTGATCATGCCGCCGAGCGCCGCCGGGATCAGCACGTCGCACTCCACGCCGAGCAGGTCCTCGGGTGGGATCGCCTCGGCGCCCGGGAGCTCCACGAGCCGCCCGCCCTCGGCGATGTGGCTCACGAGCGCCTCGGCGTCGATGCCCGCCTCGCTGTGGATCGCGCCGCTGGCGTCGGACGCGGCCACCATGCGCGCGCCGAGCTGCTGCATCAGCCGCGCCGCCCACGAGCCCACGTTGCCGTAGCCCTGCACCGCGAAGGTCGTGTCGGCCGGAACCAGGTCCACGCTCGGCGCGGCCTCGCGGAACATGAAGACCACTCCCCGCCCGGTCGCCGCCTCGCGTCCGTACGAGCCCTCGAGCGCGATCGGCTTGCCGGTCACACAGGCCGGAGTGTGGCCGTGGAGCTTGCCGTACTCGTCCATCAGCCAGGCCATCACCTGCGCGTCGGTGCCCACGTCGGGGGCCGGGATGTCGCGGGTCGGCCCGAGCACCTTCTCGATCTTGTCCAGGAAGGAGCGCGTGACGGTCTGGAGCTCGCGCACGTCGAGCAGGGCCGGGTCCACGTCGATACCGCCCTTCGCGCCTCCGAACGGGATGCCGACGATCGCGGTCTTCCAGGTCATCAGCTCGGCGAGCGCGCGCACCTCGTCCAGGTCCACGCTCGGGTGGAAGCGGATCCCGCCCTTGTAGGGGCCGCGGGCGCCGTTGTGCTGAACGCGGTAGCCCGAGTAGACGTGGATGCGCCCGTCGGCGAGCTTCACCGGCACCTGGACCTTGACCTCGCGGTAGGGCGAGCGCAGCACGGCCGCGATGTCGTCGCGCAGCTCCAGCCGCTCCGCGGCCAGGCCGAACCAGTGCCTCACCGTCTCGTAGTCGGAGACCTCCGCCCGCGGGGCCGCGTTCGTGCTCACTCCGAGGGCGACTCTAGTGCGGCGGGACCGGTCCGTGCGGCGGGTCTACCATCTCGCGCGAGGGGCCATAGCTCAGTTGGAAGAGCGCCGGCTTTGCAAGCCGGAGGTCGCCGGTTCGAGCCCGGCTGGCTCCACTGACGTCACCGGTCCGAATGCGCACTTCCAGACGACGGGATAGACGCGCTCGAGCTTGCTGGAGTCCTTGCCCGAGAGTCCGTAGACGTTGCCGGCGATCGCTCCGTGGGCGTTGATGTCGTTCGCTCCGCCGACCACGACGCGGTGATGTCGCGTCGCCGCGGGCAGCGGCAGCGAGCGCAGCTCGGACCAGCCGGTCCGCCAGGTCCGTGGGCCGGCGCGACCGGGAAGCCGCTCGCCGTGAACGTGCCCGACATGCCCGCGTCCTCGCCGTCGTGGCGTATCTGCGCGCGGCTGGGCACACGCGCTAGGTTCCCGCGCGTGCGCGGCATGAGCGTGGGGGCGACGATCGCGGTCGGCGCCGTGATCGGACTGGTCCTCGGCATCCTGGTCAGCGTGGCCACGGACCTCCCGCTCGCGCCCGAGCTGGGCCTGATCCTGGGGGCGCTCGCGGGCTGGCTGTCCGCGAGGGAACGCGCGTGAGCACGGCCCGCGTGGCGGGCGTGTTCCTGATCGCCATGCCGGTCGCCTTCAACACGGCGTTCGGGATGCTCGCCGCCCGCTTCGACTACCCGGACATCCTCCGCCGCCCGACCGACGAGGTGCTCGCCCGCTTCCGGGCGGGCGGCTCGGGGCTGGTGCTCCTCTGGTGGGGATTCGCGATGACCGCGGTGCTGTTCGCGCCGCTCGTGGTCCTGCTCTCCCAGGCCGTCGCCGATGCCGACCCCACGCTGCTGGCGGTGGCCACGACGGTCGGTGTGCTGGCCGCCGTGGTCCAGTTCCTCGGCCTGATCCGCTGGCCGTTCGTGGTGCCGTATCTCGCGCGCGAGGCGGCGGACCCCGATGCCCCGCCCGCGCGCAAGGAGGCGGTGGAGGTGGTCTTCCAGTCGCTCAACCGCTACCTCGGCGTCGGCGTGGGCGAGCACCTCGGGTACGCGCTCACGGGCGCCTGGAGCGTCCTCGCCGGGGTGGCCCTCACCCAGACCGCCGAGGTCCCGTCATGGCTGGGCGTGCCCGGCATCGCGGCGGGCGCCGCGCTGATGCTGTGCTCGCTCGAGTTCGTGGGGAGTCACGAGCCGACCGGCTGGAAGCTCGCCGAGACGCTCACGCCGGTCACCTACGTCGTCTGGTCGGTCTGGCTCGCCGCGACCGGCGTCGCTCTGATCGCCTAGCGCTCCGCGAAGCCGGCGTCGAGCAGCTTCGCCGCCTGGCGTGCCGGGTTCACCGAGTGCAGGAGCACCACGCCCAGCGTGCGCTTCCCGCGCCGCGCGACTCCGACGAAGCAGAGGCCGGCCTCGTCCGTGTAGCCCGTCTTCAGCCCGATCGCGCCCGGATAGCCCGCGCGGATCAGCGGGTTGTGGCCGCTCAGGTAGAGGCGGCCGCCCTTGATCGGGAACTTGAACGCCGCCTGCGAGCGGCGCGCGATGCGCCTGATCCGCTTGCGCTTCATGGCCACCCGTGTGAGCACCGCGAGGTCGTGCGCGCAGGAGCGGTTGCCCGCCTCGAGGCCATGCGAGGACACGAAGTGGGTGCAGCTCAGCCCGAGCGACCTGGCGCGCCGGTTCATCAGCGCGACGAAGCGCCGCTCGTTGCCGGACACGTGGTCGGCGAGCGCGATCGCCGCGTCGTTGCCCGGACACCAGCAGCAGGCCGTTCAGCAGCGCCTCGAGCCGGACCCGGCGCCCGCGCGGCAGCATCCCGACCCCGGATCCCTGGTAGCGCAGCGCGGCGGGCGTGATCCGCACCGGGGTCCGCGGCCCGTCGCGCTCGGTCACGAGCACGGCGGTCATGATCTTCGTGAGGCTGGCCATCGGGACCACGCGCAGCGGCCGGTCGCGCCACAGCACCCGGCCGCTCCGCACGTCGAAGAGAAGCCCGGCGCGCGGCCTCTTCTTGAGCGTGACCCGGACGCTGTCCGCGCCGGCCAGCGGCACCTCGGGCACGGGCTGGGACGGCACGATCGGATCCGGCGCCGGCTTCGCCGCGGCGTCGCCCGGCAGCGCGGGAGCGCCCGCCGCGATCGGCGTGGGCCGGCTGCGGTGCGGGCCGCCGTCCTTCTCGAGGTCGAGGACGAGGACCGCCGCCACGGCGAGGGCCACGATGGCGATGGCGCCGAGCGCCAGCACGCGGCCGCGGCGCCTGGGGCGGCGGGCGCCTCCGGTCGAGAGGAGCCCCGGCGGGAGGGGCGGCGGGCCCCCGCTAGTCATCGGGAGGCGGCGATGTGAGCGCCCCCACCACGCCGACGCCGAGCAGTCCCAGGATCAGGAGCGAGAGCACCACGAGCACGTCCACGCCGTTCTCGACCGCGACGTCGATGGTGAGGATCGCCAGCAGCCCGATCAGTGCCAGGCTGGCCGACAGAGCGAGCGTGCGTCCCATCAGTAAACGGGGATACGGCGATGGGAGTCATAGTCATCCTTCGCCCGGTCGGCAAACAGCTTGATCAGCGCCAGCCCGAACACGAATCCGCCGATGTGGGCGAAGTACGCGACCCCGCCGCCCTGGCCTCCCACGGGCTGGGCCAGGTCGGACGCCCCGTAGGCCACCTGGATCAGGAACCAGAGCCCGAGCACCATCAGCGCCGGCAGCTCGACGACCGTGAAGAAGATGATGATGAAGACGACCGTGAGCACACGCGCGCGCGGGTAGAGGATCGCGTAGGCGCCCAGCACCGCCGCGATCGCTCCGCTCGCTCCCACGGTCGGGATGGTCGCGTCGGGGTCGATCAGCACCTGTCCCCCCAGCGCCGCGAGCCCGCCCAGCAGATAGAACGCCACGAAGCGCGGCCGGCCCATCGAGTCCTCGATGTTGTTCCCGAAGATCCAGAGGAACAGCATGTTCCCGCCGAGGTGGAGCAGGCTGCCGTGCAGGAACATCGAGGTGATGGCGGTGACCCACCACGGGGCCTGGTCGGGGGCGCTGCCCGTCACGCCCGGCTGGTCCTCGCAGACCACCGTCTGGTCGGCCGTCAGCCCGCAGTCGCTTCCGGGGTGCGTGAGCTCGTAGGGGATCGCGCCGTACTCGAGGACCTTCTCGTCGCCCTTCTCACCCAGCCCGATCCCGCCGCCCTCGAAGCCGAAGTAGACGAGCGTGCACGCGACCATGATGATCACGGTCACGATCGGGAACCGCTGCGTGGGGATGTCGTCCTTGAGGGGGAACACCCGTCAGCGGACGTCGAGGAACTCGATGGCCCGCGAGAAGTGGAAGCCGGGCTCGGGCCCGCCCTCGATCGCGTAGACGCGCCCGCCGAGTGACGCGCCGCCGAGCCCGTGCCGCGGGGTGCGCATGTCCGGCAGCCGCCGCCAGCGGTTCCTGCGCACGTCGAACAGCTCGACCGGCGCGATGGTGGTGCCGCCGGGCTCCAGGTTCTCCCCGCCGAACACCACGATGCGCCCGCCGGGGAGCCGCGCCGAGGCGATGCCCCCGCGCGCGAAGCGCATGCTCGGCAGCCGCTGCCAGCGCCGCCGCTTCGGGTCGTAGCGCTCGGCCACGGCGAAGTTCCTCCCGTCCCGCCCGGCCAGCACGTAGAAGCGCCCGCCGCTCGCCACGCCGGTGGTGTGGTTGCGCGCCGGCCCGGGGAAGCTCGGGGCGCCGCGCCAGCGCCGCGTGCGGAAGTCGAACACCTCCATCGACCTGAGCGAGCCGGTCGCGTCCGCGCCGCCGGCCACGTACAGGCGGTCTCCGATCACGGCAGCCGCGTGCGCGGCGCGCGCCGTCCTCGACGAGCGCAGCCGCCGCCAGCGGTTGCGGGCCGGGTCGTACTCGAGCAGCGCGGCGGTGGGCTCCGACAGGCCGCGCCCGGCATAGCCGCCGTGCACGTAGAGCCGTCCCGCATGAACGCTGGCGGTGGAATGGTTCACGCCGATCGGCATCGGGCGCACGCGCGACCAGCGACCCGTGCGGATGTCGTAGCGCTCGACGGCGGTCGAGCCGTCCACCTTGCCGGCCTCGAAGCCGCCGATCACGTAGATCGAACGGCCGATCCGCGCCGCCGCCACCTCGCTGCGCTCGAGCGGCGCGGGCCGCAGCGGGCGCCAGCGGTCGCTGCGCGAGGGATCGGCGTCCACGCCCGCCGCCGCGACCACCCCTGCGCCTCCGAGCACGGCCACGGAGCCGGCCAACAGGCCGCGTGCCAGCACGCTCAGCGGGCGGCCGCCCGCTCGAGGGTCTGCTCGGCGTGGTAGCTGGAGCGCACGAGCGGCCCCGCCGCCACCGACTCGAAGCCCATCGCGTATGCCTCGCGCTCGAGGTCCGCGAACTCGTCCGGATGCCAGTACCGGACCACCGGCAGGTGGTCGCGCGTGGGGCGCAGGTACTGCCCGACGGTGAGCACCTGGACGTGATGCTCCCGCAGCGTCGCGAAGGTCTCGAGCAGCTCCTCGCGGGTCTCGCCGAGCCCGGTCATCAGCCCGGACTTGGTCACCACCTCGTCGCCGCCCATCTCCTTCGCCGTGGCGAGCACGCGGCAGGAGCGCAGGAAGCGCGAGCCGCGCCGGGCCAGCGGGTAGAGGCGCGGCACCGTCTCGACGTTGTGGTTGAAGACGTCGGGGCGCTCCGCGATCACGCGCGCCAGCGGCATCTCCTCGCCGCGGAAGTCCGGGGTGAGCACCTCGACCTTGCAGCCGGGCGCGAAGCGGCGGATCGAGCGGATCACGCCCACGAACGCCGACGCGCCGAGGTCCGGGAGGTCGTCGCGGTCGACGCTCGTGATGACCGCGTGGCGGAGGCCCATCTTCTTGACCGACTGGGCCACGCGCAGCGGCTCCAGCGGATCGTTGTGGGTGGGCTTCCCCGTCTTGACGTTGCAGAACCCGCAGCGCCGGGTGCAGGTGTCGCCGAGGATCATGAAGGTGGCGGTGCCGCGCTCCCAGCACTCGCCGATGTTGGGGCAGGCGGCCTCCTGGCAGACCGTGTGGAGGTCCTGGCCCTCGATCATCCCGCGCAGCTCGCGGTAGCGCGGGCTCCCCGGCGCCGGGCGCTTGAACCAGGCCGGCTTGCGCTCGCCGAACGGCAGCACCTCGCCCATGTCGAGCACGCGGGCGCCGCCCGGGTTCGAGCGCGAGCGGGTGCTCACGCGGGCTCCAGCACGCGGCCGGCGCTCCGGATCCGGTGCTCGGACACCAGCCGCTGCCGGCGGCCGGCGGCCTCGGCGAAGCGGTGCGCGAGCCGGCGCCGGAAGCAGGGCAGGCTGGGGCTGCGGCCGGTCTCGCGGGAGACGGACGTCATGCGCACGTGGTCGATGCCGCAGGGCACGATCCACTCGAACGGCTGGAGGTCGTTGTCCACGTTCACGGCCAGGCCGTGGGTGGTCACGCCGCGCGAGACGTGCACGCCGATCGAGCCGATCTTGCGCTCTCCGGCCCAGACGCCGGTGAGGGGCTTGTCGCGGGCCTCGGCGCCGATGCCCTCGTCGCTCAGCGCGGCGACCATCGCCCGCTCGAGCATCCCCACGAACCGGGCCACGCCGTCGATCGCCATCACCGGGTAGGCCACGAGCTGCCCGGGGCCGTGGTAGGTCACGCGCCCGCCGCGGTCGGCGTCCTCCACGCCGATGCCCTGGAGCCGGTACCAGTCCTCACCCATGGGCAGGTCGGCGGGCTCGGTCCTTCGCCCGCGCGTGTATACGGGCGGGTGCTCGAGCACGAGCAGGACGTCCGGGACCTCGCCGGCCTGGCGCAGCGCGCGCAGCTCCTCCTGGAGCTCGGAGGCCTCGCGATAGGGCACGAGACCGAGCTGGGCGACCCAGAGCTCGTCCACCCTTCGAAGGCTACCCTGCGCTCGGTGGACCCAAGCGAGCGCTTCTGGCCGACCCGCGTTCGCTGGCGGCTGCGCGGCGCCTGGATGTGGCCGACGTTCGTGGTGCTCACGCTGCTCGACGGCCTGGTGCTCCATCTGCTGCCGCCCGTGGGCACCGGGGTGGACGTCGTCCCGGCCATCCTGATCGCCGTCTTCGGCAACCTCGTGCTGGTCGGCGCCGTGGCCCCGTGGCTCGCGAGGCGGATCTGGGCCCGCCGGCCGGCGGCCACCCCGGGGGCCCCGCCGATCGCCCAGGTCGAGGTGCTCACCGACCGCGTGGGCACCGGCCTGCTCGTGGCGAGCCTGGTCGGCGTGATCGCGGCCGGGCTGGCGGCTCGGCCGCTGGTGGTGGCCGAGACGGACGCCCGCGAGCGGGCGGCGGACGCGATCCTCGACGTGGTCCACCGGAGCGGCAACGAGGAGCTCGCCCGCAACGTCGAGACGGCGCAGACGGCCCGGCTCGCCGACGGCTACTTCCGCACCTGCATCGCGCGCGACGACCGGCGCCACTTCTGGTGCTGGTTCATCGACACGAACAAGAAGCCGGTCGACGTCGTCCGCGACCCGAGCCAGCTGCCCAACCGGCCGGTCGACTAGGCGGCGGTAGAGCGGCGCCAGCCGCCCGTCGGGGCGGACCTCGAACAGCTCGACCTCGTTCGCGCCCGGCCGCAGCGACTCCTCGGGCACGAGCATCGAGAAGCGCTCGGCGGGCTTGCCGCGCAGCCGGAAGCTGCGGCCCGTGGCGCGGATGCGGCCGTTCACCGCCACCGCCAGGTCGCGCAGCGCCACGCCGTCGCCGCCCTCGATCGAGCCGGTCACGCGCGTGGGCACGATCTCGCCGTCCGGGTCCACGTCGTCGAGCAGCTCCGCGTTGGCGAGCGCCGCGCTCGAGCGGGCCGGCCGGCGCGCTCGGCAGCGCCGCCGCCACGCGCCCGATCAGCTCGGGGTGCGACCCGACCCGGTAGAGCGCCGCCCACGGCGAGCCGAACAGCACGTCGCTCTCGGCGCCGGTGCCCACCAGCCGCGCGCGGCGGCGGCGATTCTCGGCGCGCCTGCGCGCGAGCTCGGCGCGCCCGATCCTGATCACGCGGCTGAAGTCACGCGTGGGGAGGGCCACCTCGGTGCGGCGCCGGGTGGAGGGCGCGAAGGCCGAGCGCCCGTCGTGGCGCCAGTCGATCCGCGCGCCGAGCAGGTCGGCGATCGTGGGCGTCACGTCGAGGCTGCGCACCAGGCTCGGGTTCGTCTCGCCGTCGGTCTGCCCGGGCGCCTTCACGAACATCGGGACCGGGGCGATCTCGTCCACGTTCCGGTCGGTCACGAGCCGGCGGTCCTTCACGCCCACCTCGAAGGCGTAGCCGTGGTCGGCGGTCACCACCAGCAGCGCCTGGTCGAACAGCCCGGTGCGGCGCAGGCGCGCCAGCAGCAGCCCGATCTGGTGGTCCACGAAGCCCACCTGGAGCAGGTGCCGGGTCTCGTTGTGGTTGGTCAGCGCCGGGTCGTCGAACCCCTTCGGCCCGTTGATCTCCGGGATCGGGTCGTTGCCCGGCGGCCTGCTCTGGTGCCCGGACGGGAGGTAGATCCAGGGCTCGTGCGGCAGCAGCGCGTGGTGGAGGTAGAAGGTCGGCCGCCCGCGCTCCCGGATCGACCCGACCCATGCGTGCAGCCGCGGCGGGCGCCCGCCCCCGGCCAGGCGCTTGAGCACGCCCGGGCGGCGCGAGCGGACGTCCGGGCAGATCCGCGGCGGGCAGAGCGCCTCCCCCGACGCCACGTCCACCACGTCGTAGCCGAGCCCGTCCATGAGCGTGTAGACGCTGTGCGGGTGGCTGCGGTAGTCCGCCGCCGTGCCGCGCCGCGGGGTGACCGCGTCCATGATCGCCGGCACCGACTTGAAGGTCGAGTCGTAGATCGTGAACGCGTTGGGGAACCAGGTGGAGTGCGCGGCCAGGTCGGCGAAGTGCGGGTAGCGCTCGGCGTCGATGGTCCCGTCGGGGCGCAGCAGCGTGTCGAGCGGGAACTCGTCGAAGATCAGGACCACGACCGGGGGCCGGTCCGGCACGGCCGGGCCTCCGCCGTCACCGCAGGAGGCGATCGCCAGGGCGGCCAGCGCGGCCGCGAGCACGGCCCATGCACGCACGCGGGGAAATGTAAACGGCGTCTAGGAGCGCGCCAGCAGTCGCAGGCCGCCCGCGCGGGGCACCTCGAAGACCTCCACGCGGTTGTGCCCGTCGTGGAGCGTGGCGACTCGGGGACCATCACCGAGTAGTGCTCGACCGGGTCGCCGTCCAGGTGGAAGCTCCAGCCCACGGCCTCGATCCGGCCGCCGACCGCCACGGCGAGCGCCCGCCGCGCGCCGGGCCGGCCGCCCGTCAGGTCGCCGGCCACCTGGG
Source organism: uncultured Thermoleophilaceae bacterium (assembly GCA_963768465.1). Taxonomy (GTDB): domain Bacteria; phylum Actinomycetota; class Thermoleophilia; order Solirubrobacterales; family Thermoleophilaceae; genus JACVRW01. Next base: position 64,670 of record CAVYIA010000012.1, read on the forward strand.
CGGGACCACGCCCGAGGCGCGCCGCATCCGGCGGAGCTCGGGCTCGTCGGACGATCGTGGCGCGAACGCCGCTCGGACGCCGCGCGGGCGAGTCCCGCGGTGCTGCTGCCGAGCAGCTCGCGGTTCGGGCCGATGCCCGGTGTAGAGGCCGCTCGTCGCCCCAGCCGAACTCCCTCAGCCGGCGCCGCACGATCGTGCGGCGGCGCGCCTCCCAGCGCCGGCCCGATATCCGCACGACGGCGTCGAAGTCACGCGTCGTCGAGGCTGACGGTGTGGCTGCGGCGAGCGGCGCGGCTGAAGGCCGAGCGGCCGTCCACGCGGTATCCGAGCGGCACGTTCAGCACGTCCGCGATGGTGGGCGTCACGTCGAGCGTGCGCGCGTAGGTGTCGCTGACGCGCCCGCGGCGCTGGCCGGGCCGCTTCACGATCAGCGGCACCGGTGTGAGCTCATCCACGCTCGCGGGGCTGACCGGCGCCGGGTCTCGACGCCCGGTCGCCACGAGATGCCGTGGTCGGCGGTCACGACCACGAGCGAGTCGTCGTACAGGCCCTTTGCCTTCAGCCTCCTGACGAGCCGGCCGATCAGCCGGTCCACGAAGCCGAGCTGGAGCAGGTAGCGCTGCTCGTTGTGGCGCGTGAGGAAGGTGTCGTGGAACCCGGGCACGCCGTTCATGCCGCCCACGAGGTCGCGGGCCGGCACGCGCGCGTCCGGGCGCCGGAGGGCAGGTAGAGGTACGGGCCGTGCGGGAGCAGGGCGTGGTGCATCCACAGCGTGGGCCTGCGGCTGGGGCGCAGCAGCCGCAGGAAGCGGCCGAAGCGCTGCTCGCGGCCGTGGCCGAGGCGCGGCAGGATCGCCGGCCGCCGGGTGCGCGCGCCATGGCAGAGGCGCGGCGGGCAGATCGCCGTGGCCTCCTCGCGGCTCACCGTGCGGTAGCCCCGGCGCGCGAGCGCCGTGAAGATCGACTCCGGGTGGTAGCGCGTGTCGGCCTCGGAGCCGGGGCTGCGGCCTGCGGCCGTCGAGGATGAGCGGGACCGCCTTCGTCGTCGAGTCGTAGATCGGAGTAGGCGTTGCGGAACCAGGTGGCGTCGGCCGGCGAGCGCCGCGAAGTTCGGGTAGCGAACGGGGTCGATGCGGCCGCGCGTGCCCGAGCAGGGAGTCGCCCGGGAACTCGTCGAGCACGAGCAGGACCACGTGGGGGCGCTTTCTGGCGGCGCGCCGTCCTGGCCGCGAGGCCGCCACGGCGCCGAGGCCGAGCGGAGAGCACGAGCGTCTGCGAGGAGGACTCGGAGGATCATCGCGGCGGAGGGTGGCGCACTCCGCCGACGGTTCACATGGCGTTCCCAGTACATCAAGCTCTGAGTCAAGGGTTAGAGATGGCGCAGATGAGCGCGACTCGGCGGCAGCCCCGCGCCGGGAGCTCGCACGGCCGGCACAACCGGCGCTTAACCTCAGCTCCACGCGCGCTCCCTACGCGCGCGCGTGGAACTCAGCTACGGTGGGTAGAGCCATCTGGCACGTGGACGCCAGGCTTCACACCTGGGACTTGCGTTCCCTTGGCCGATCCACGAGCATTCCGCCCTCAAGTGGCTTCCCGGCCGGAAGAGAAGCAACCCGCCCAGTGACTACGAGATCTGTTCGCCCGCAGCGCCGGCAGCGTGCCGCGCTCCGTCAGCGCATGCCGGTCTGGTCGCGGCGATGGCTCTGCTGGTCACGAGCCTGGCTGAGCGCCGACGGCGTGCCCGCCTCGGAGCCGCAGCAGCTCAACGAGAACGAGTCGCTGCTCACGATCACCGAGACCGTCGAGGCGCCGATGCCGCCCGCGCCCAAGGGCGACGAGGTCACGCCGGCGCCCGCCGCCCAACACCGAGACCGAGGCGTCGCCGACCACGCCGGCCGACGAGCCGGAGGAGCAGAAGCCCGCCAAGGACTGCGACAAGCAGGTGACCTTCACGCCGCTCGACGAGCCCGACGACCCCGCGGCCGAGGACGAGAAGGCCAGGCCCGACGAGGACTGCGCCGACGGAGCAGCCCGCCAAGAAGAAGAAGCGCCACCGCCGCAAGTCCACAGAGCTGCGCAACTCGGACGGGTCGCCGGCCACCACCAACCCCGGGTTCATCGACGTTCTCCCCGGCCCGTCGTCCTCGGCGGGTGTGCCGAATTTCATCATCAGGAAGTTCCGGGTGCCGCCGTTTCTGTTGCCGATCTATCAGGCGGCTGGGATCGAGTACGGGATTCGTTGGGAGGTGTTGGCGGCGATCAACGAGATCGAGACCGACTACGGCCGCAACCTGAACGTGTCGTCGGCGGGTGCGGTGGGTTGGATGCAGTTCATCCCGTCGACCTGGCGGATGTACGGCACCGACGCCAACGAGGACGGCCGCAAGGATCCCTACAACCCGGTTGACGCGATCTTCGCCGCGGCCCGCTATCTGTCGGCGGCCGGCTACGAGGACGACGTGCGGCGGGCGATCTTTGCCTACAACCACGCCGACTGGTACGTCGACTCCGTGCTGCTCCGCGCCAGGCTGATCGCCGGTGTGCCCGCCGACCTCGTCGGCTCGCTGACCGGGCTCACCGAAGGCCGCTTCCCCGTCTACGCCCACGCCAGATACGCAGACGACCAGGCCGAGGGCATGGACCCGAGCAGCGGCATCGGCATCTTCGCCCAGGAGGGCTCCCCCGTGGTGGCCGTGAACGACGGCGTGATCCGCAAGATCGGCCAGAGCGACCGGCTCGGGAACTTCGTGGTGCTCGAGGACGCCTACGGCAACCGCTTCACCTACTCGCACCTCGGCTCCGTCTCCGACTTCTATCCCGTGCCGAAGAGCGACGGCCCGCAGGCGGTCACGCCGCGTGAAGGCCCGCAAGGGCGATCCGGCGCCCACGGCGCCGGCCTCGGCGGGCAGCCAGCCCGATCCTAAGGCTCAGGACGAGGATGAGGCTTCGGAGGCTCCGGCCACCGACGATCCGCCGTCGGCATCGCTGCCGGTGAAGGAGCGCCTGTTCGCGCATCCGGGCGCCCCCGGGGCGAAGGAGGCGGGCGGCCTCGAGCAGACGCTCGACGCCCGCGCGCGCAAGAGCGGCAAGTACGAGACCTTCGACGCCTACTTCTCGCGACCGGTCCACCTCGACCCGTCGAAGGTGCGCCTGCGCCGCCTGCGCGAGGGCGCCCGCGTGATCGGCGGAACGGTCATCGGCCGGGTGGGCCGCCCGGCCGTCGGCGGCGCCGCGCGACTGACCTTCTCGATCCGGCCGGCCGGGAAGGGCGCGCCGAAGATCGACCCGAAGCCGCTGCTCGACGGCTGGAAGCTGCTCGAGGCCACGGCCATCTACCGCGCCTCGGGCCGCAACGTCCTCTACGGCAAGGGCGACACGGCCTCGGTCGGCCAGGTGCTGCTGTGGCCGAAGCGCCTGCTCGAGCGCCGCGTGCTCTCCGACGAGCGCGTCGAGATCTACGCCGGCGGGCGCGAGGACATCCAGGCCGGCCAGGTCGACCGGCGCGTGCTCGCGACGCTCGAGTACCTCGCCGAGTCGGGGCTCAGCCCGACGGTCACGAGCCTGAAGTCCGGGCCACGGCTTCTACACGGCCTCCGGCAACGTGTCGGAGCACAGCTCCGGCAACGCCGTGGACATCGCCAAGATCAACGGCATACCGATCCTGGGTCACCAGGAGGCGGGCGGCGTGGCCGAGGAGACGGTGCGCCACCTGATGCGCCTCCAGGGCACGATGCAGCCCCACCAGGTGATCTCCCTGCTGGAGCTGGGCGGGCCCACGATGGCGATGGCCGACCACGCCGACCACATCCACGTCGGCTTCCGGGCGAAGTCCACGCGCGTGTTCAAGCCCGGCCAGTGGACGAGCCTGCTGGACCGCCTGCGCGAGATCGAGAACCCGGTCGTGCCGGTGAAGCCCTCGCAGTTCTCGCTGCCGGTGAAGAAGCGCGCCGGCGCCGGCGACTAGCCCGCCGCCAGCAGACGCGCGCCCAGCCGCCGGGCCAGGCCCTCGCCGCCCCAGCGCATCACCACGTCGTGGTTGTACTCGAAGACCGGCCGCGCGACGGGTGACAGCAGGTTCATCCAGCGCTTGGTGGTCGACACCTTCCAGTCGTAGACGACCGCGGTCACGCCCCAGGTCCTCGTACAGCCGCCAGACGCCGTGGCCCGTCGAGCTCGCCCACCGCGCTGCCCGCCATGCAGCACGGCGGGTCCACCTGCTCCACGGTGAACTCGAACCCGACCGGGTAGGGCAGGCGGCTCCGCCACTCGATGGCGAAGCGCGCCCCCACCCGGCCGGGCCCGCCGGCGTCCAGCTCGTCGACCTTCACCACGCCGCGCCACCACTCGGGCCAGGACACGGCGTCCTCGATCACCTCCCACGCGCGCTCGCGCGGGGCGTCGAGCAGCCAGGTGGTGAGGAAGCGGTACTGGGCTACGAGAAGCTCGCCATCGCGTCAGGCGGCCGCGGGCGCGCCCAGCGCCTCGTCGGCCGGGGTGTACGGCATGCCCACGCCCTCCGCCACAGCGGGGTGTGTCACGTGGCCGGAGGCCACGTTCACGCCCGGGCTCAGGCCCGGGTCCTTGGCGATCGCCCCGGCCACGCCCTCGTCCGCGAGGGCGAGCACGTACGGCAGGGTCGCGTTGGTGAGGGCGAAGGTGCTCGTGACGGGCACCGCCCCGGGCATGTTGGTCACGCAGTAGTGGGTCACGCCGTCCACCTCGTACACCGGGTCGGTGTGCGTCGTGGGCCGCGAGGTCTCGAAGCAGCCGCCCTGGTCGATCGACACGTCCACGAGCACGGCGTTCTTCTTCATCAGCGCGAGCTGGTCGCGCTTGATCACGTAGGGGGCGCGCGCACCGTGCACGAGCACCGCCCCGATCACGAGGTCGGCCATCGGCAGCATCTCCTCGACGGCGAGCGTGGACGAGTAGACCGTCGACGCGCGCCCACCGAACGCCACGTCCAGCTCGCGCAGCCGGTCGAGGTTGCGGTCGAACACGAACACGTCGGCCTCCATGCCGATCGCGATGAAGGCGGCGTTCTGGCCGACCACGCCGCCGCCGATCACGAGCACGGTCGCGGCCGCCACGCCGGGCACGCCGCCGAGCAGCACGCCGCGCCCGCCCATCGGCTTCTCGAGGAAGAACGCGCCCGCCTGCGTGGCGATCTTGCCCGCCACCTCCGACATCGGCGCGAGCAGCGGCAGCCGTCCCTTCGAGTCCACGACCGTCTCGTAGGCGATGCAGGTCGCGCCCGTCTCGGCGAGGCCGCGCGTGAGCTCGGGGTTGGGCGCCAGGTGCAGGTAGGTGAACAGCGTGTGGTCGGGCTTCAGCAGCTCCACCTCCTGCGGCTGGGGCTCCTTCACGCCGAGCACGAGCTCGGCCGCGTCGAAGACCGCCTTGGCGTCGGGCAGGATCGTCGCCCCCTGGGCCACGTACTCCTCGTCGGCGATCGTGCTCCCCTCGCCCGCGCCGGCCTGGACGAGCACCTCGTGCCCGTGCTCGGTCAGCTCGCGCACGCCCGCCGGCGTGAGCGACACCCGGTACTCATCCGTCTTGATCTCCGTCGGCACGCCAACCTTCATCGCGTCTCTCGATCCCTCCTCATGGATTCACAAGCTCGCGCGCCCTCAGCGCGAGCCAGAACTCGATCCGGTCCCTGGCCTTCGACAGATCGCGGCCGGTGAGCTGCTCGACCCGCCGGATCCGGTAGCGCAGCGTATGCCGGTGGCAGTAGAGCTCGCGCGCCGCCCGCTCCCACTGGCCGTTCTGCTCGATGTAGGTCTCGAGCGAGCGGATCAGCTCGTCGCCGTACTCGCCGCTCGCCTCCTCCAGCGGGCCGAGCACGCTGTCGCAGTAGAGCCGTAGCGCCTCGTCGTCCTGGAGCGACAGGATCAGCTGGAACGCGCCGAGGTCGCGGTACGACGCCACGCGCCCGGAGCTGCCGTTGGCGAGCGCCGCCGCCTCGAGCGCGCAGCGCGCCTCGTGGAAGCTGTTGCGCAGCGCCCCCACCGGCGCGGAGCGCGAGGCGCCGGCCCGCAGCCTGCCGCCCTCGCCGTCGAGCGCCTCGCAGGCCTGCTCCGCGAGCGCCACCGCGTCGAGCCCCTCGCGCGCGTCCACCACCGCGCAGAGCAGCCGCTCGCGGCGCGCCACCAGCGCCGGCACGCCCGTCTCGACGAGGAAGCGGTCGAGGTCGCCCGCCGCCGGCTGATGCTCGTCGTCGTCGCTCGAGAACACGATCGCCGCGGCGGTTGGAGCCCACGCCGAACGGGCGGAGGCGCATCTGCAGCTCCTCCTGGGACAGCCTGCCGGTGAGCGCCTCCGCGAGCACGTCGCCGGCCAGGCGCCGCTCGGTGTCGCGCATGGCGCGCTGGCGCATCAGCTCGAGCGCCACCACGGTCACCGCCTGCTGGAGGATCAGCCGCTCGAAGTCCCCGAGCCCGCCCGAGTCGAGCGCGGCGAGCAGCCACGCCTGCGGGGCGCCGCGGCCGCGGATCGACACGGGCAGCACCAGCGAGCGCCCGGTGATCTCCGGGTGGTCGGGGGCGAACTCCCCGGCGCTCTCGCCCTCGCCGCGGCGGCGTACCTCGGTGCGCACCTGCTCCACGGCGTCGGCGGGCAGGGGCCTGCGGAACTCCGCGGCCGCCATCGTCTCGCCGCGCCCCGACAGCACGCAGACCGCGCCGCCGGTGGCGGCCGCGAGCGCACGGACCACCTCGTCCAGGCCCTTCTCCTCCAGCACCAGCCGCTCGAGCCGCTTGTGGATCGCGATCCCGCGCTGGAGCACGTCGTACTGCTCGTTCACGAGCTTGGCGAACGCGCGCTCGGTGAGCGCGATGAACGGCAGCTCGTAGGGCACCTCGAACACCGGGAAGCCGAGCTCGTCGGCCAGCTCGAGCAGGTCCGGCGGCAGCTCGGCGTGATCGAACCCGGTGCCGAAGCCGAGCCCGGCCAGGTGGCTCGCCGACAGCCGGCGCAGGAACTGGCGGCGGCGCTCGGCGCTGTCGAGCTGGAAGCCGGTCGTCAGCAGGAGCTCGCCGCCCGACAGCCAGGGCGTCGGGTCGGGCAGCTCCGATATGTGCACCCAGCGGACCGGTGCGTCCGCGCCCTCGCCGCCCGCCGCGATCTCGAGCCCTAGCTCATCGACGAGGCCGCGAACGGTCAGCATGCGGTGCGGCGCCGCTCAGCGCCGGACGATCCGCTCCCAGGCTTCGGTCAGCACGGCCCTGAGGGTGCTGTCGATCTGCTCGAACTCGGCCGTGTCCGCGATCAGCGGGGGCGAGAGCTGGATCACGGGGTCGCCGCGGTCGTCCGCGCGGCAGATCAGCCCGCGCCTGTACAGCTCGCCCGACATGAACCCGCGCAGCAGCTCCTCCGACTCGTTGTCGTCGAAGGTCTCCTTCGTCTCCTTGTCCTTCACCAGCTCGAGCGCGTGGAAGTAGCCCACGCCGCGCACGTCGCCGATGATCGGCAGGTCCTCGGCGAGGCTGTCCAGCATCTGCTTGAACTCGCCCTCCTTCTCGCGCACGTGACCGCAGAGGTCCTCGCGCTCGAAGATGTCGAGGTTCGCGAGCGCGATGGCCGCCGACACCGGATGGCCGCCGAACGTGATGCCGTGCGTGAACATGTTCTTGCCCTCCATGAAGGGCTCGGCCACGCGGTCGGTCGTGATCACGGCGCCCATCGGGGCGTAGGCGGAGGTGATGCCCTTCGCCGTCGTGATGATGTCGGGCAGGTAGCCGAAGCGCTCGGCGCCGAAGTAGTGGCCGAGCCGGCCCCAGGCGCAGATGACCTCGTCCGAGATCAGCAGCACGCCGTGCTTGTCGCAGATCTCGCGCACGCGCTGGAAGTAGCCGTCCTGCGGCACGTAGGCGCCGCCCGAGTTCTGCACCGGCTCGAGGATCACGGCGGCGATGGTCGAGGGGTCCTCGAACTCGATCTTGGCCTCGATCTGGTCGGCGGCCCAGAGCGGGTCGCGCTCCTCGGGCCAGCGATAGGAGTTCGTGTTCGGCACGTGCAGCGCGCCCGGCACGAGCGGCTCGAACGGCGTCCGGAGCGGTGTGATCCCGGTGATCGACAGCGCCCCGAAGGTGGTGCCGTGGTAGGCCGTCTCGCGCGAGATGATCTTCGTGCGCGTGGAGTCCCCGCGGAGCTTGTGGTAGGCCCGGGCGAGCTTCCACGCGGACTCGACCGCCTCGGAGCCGCCTGAGGTGAAGAAGACCCGGTTCAGGTCACCGGGGGCGAGCGAGGCGATGCGCTCGGCCAGCTCGATCGCGCGCGGGTGCGCGTAGCTCCAGTTCGTGTAGAAGCCGAGGTCCTTGATCTGGGCCGCGGCGGCATCCCCCAGCTCCGTCCGGCCGTGGCCGGCGTTCACGCAGAAGAGGGCGGAGAGACCGTCGAGGTAGCGCTTGCCGTGCTCGTCGTAGACGTAGCAACCCTCGCCGCGCACGATGATCGGGACCTCGTGATCGGGGTCGTACGCGCCCATGCGCGTGAAATGCATCCAGAGATGGCGACGAGCCTTCTCCTGCAGGGCGCTCGGGGCGCCTTCCGTGGGCTCGTACGCCGTCTGGGGAGTGGTTGCCATCTGCTCTCCTCGCCTTCGACCGGGGCTAGACGATGCGGACAACGGTATCGGCGCCAATGGTGCGACACAAGGGCTAACCCTGTGAAACGATTCGGGCCTGCAGTTGGACCATTTGTCCAACCGGAGGGCCGGGTTTTCGACCGTTATGCCACTTGTAGTGCCGTCCGCGATCCCAATACCGTGCGCGTCACCATGAACGGTGAGAGTGCCCCGAGCGTCCGGCTTCAGGGGGTCACCAAGCGCTTCGGGGACTTCACCGCGGTCGATGCGATGGACCTCGACATCGAGCGCGGCGAGTTCTTCACCCTGCTCGGCCCTTCGGGCTGCGGCAAGACCACGACCCTTCGCATGGTCGCCGGCTTCGAGGACCCCACGGAGGGCGTGGTCCTGCTCGACGGCGACGACGTGACGGGCCTCCCCGCCTTCAAGCGGCCGACCAACACCGTCTTCCAGAGCTACGCGCTGTTCCCGCACCTGAGCGTCGAGCGCAACGTGGCGTTCGGCCTCCAGCGCCAGGGGATCGGGAAGGACGAGGTCAAGCGCCGCGTGGCCGAGGAGCTCGAGCGCGTCGGCCTCACGCGCGAGGCCGCCCGCAGGCCGCGCCAGCTCTCGGGCGGCCAGCAGCAGCGCGTGGCGCTCGCGCGCGCGCTCGTGAACAGGCCCGCGGTGCTCCTGCTCGACGAGCCGCTCGGCGCGCTCGACCTCAAGCTCCGCAAGCAGCTGCAGATCGAGCTGAAGAGGATCCAGCGCGATGTGGGTATCACGTTCGTATACGTGACCCACGACCAGGAGGAGGCCCTCACGATGTCCGACCGCATCGCGGTGATGAACCGCGGCGTGATCGAGCAGGTGGAGGGCCCCGAGGAGGTCTACGAGCGCCCGCGCACGACCTTCGTGGCCGGGTTCATCGGCGTGTCGAACCTGATGCCGGGCCAGGTGGTCTCGGCGAACGGCGAGCGCGCGGAGCTGCGCCTCGACTCGGGCGTGACCGTCTCCACCGACGCGCGCGGCGCCGACCACCGGCGAGCGCGCCCACGCGGTCGTGCGCCCCGAGAAGCTCGAGCTGAGCCGGCTGGAGGATCCCGCCGCCGGCGGGAAGCCGGCCGTGGAAGGGACCGTGGAGAGCTCGCTCTACCTGGGCACGGCCACGCAGTTCGTGGTCCGCCTGGGGGACTCCACGGCGATGACCGTACTCGTCCCGAACTCCGACGAGTCGGCCCGGCGCCGGCTGCCGGGGGCGGGCGACGCCGTTCGACTGGCCTGGGCGAACGAGCACATCCACATCGTGCGCGAGGCGGAGGGCCCTGACGCTCCGCCGCACAGAAACCGAAATCGCTGCCAAGGCCTGATCGAAGGAGCTAGAGCGTGCCCAGGAAGCCCACCAGCGAGTTCGAGCGCAGGCTCGACCTCATCATGAGTAACGACCTCACACGTCGCCGGCTGCTCCGGCAGGGCGCCGCCGGCGCGCTGAGCGTGAGCGCCATCGGCTATCTCGCCGCGTGCGGCGGCGACGAGCTGTCGGGCGGCGCCAAGGAGGAGACCAAGGCGATCGCGAAGGGCCAGATCGCGAGCAGCCTCACCTTCGCGAACTGGCCGTACTACATCGACGTCGACGACAAGACCGGTCGGCACCCGTCGCTCGACATGTTCAAGGAGAAGTACGGCACGACCGTCAAGTACATCGAGGAGATCAACGACAACACCGAGTTCTTCGGCAAGGTCCGCCCCGAGTACGCGTCGGGCAGCTCGGGTGGCCGCGACCTCCACGTCGTCACCGACTGGCTGTGCGCGCGCATGAAGCGGCTCGGCTTCGTCCAGAAGTTCGACAAGTCGGCGATGCCGAACGCCGTCAAGAACATCGAGGACGGCGTCGCGAGCCCCGACTTCGACCCGAACCGCGAGTACTCGATGCCGTGGGCGTCGGGCCAGGTCGGCCTGATCTACCGGCGCGACCTCGTCGGCGGCGACCTGACGAGCGTCAACGACCTGTTCGACCCGAAGTTCAAGGGCAAGGTCACGTTCCTCTCGGAGATGCGCGACTCCGTCGGGTCGGTGCTGCTGGCCGACGGGGTGAAGCCCGAGGACGCGACGCTCGACCAGGTGATGGCGGCGATCGAGCAGGCTCGAGAAGGGCTCGAAGGACGGCCAGATCCGGCGCTTCACGGGCAACGACTACGGGAAGGACATCCTCAAGGGCGACTCGCACGCCCTGCTCGGCTGGTCCGGCGACGCGGTCCAGCTCGAGCTCGACAACGAGAACGTGGTGTTCAAGAAGCCGGACGCGGGCTTCATGATCTTCACGGACTCGATGCAGATCCCGGTCGGAGCGCCGCACGCGTTCACCGCCGAGAAGCTGATCGACTTCTACTACGACCCGGAGGTCCAGGCGGTATCTGACGGCCTACCTGAACTACGTGCCGCCGGTGAAGGGCACGAAGGAGGTCCTGGTTGCGAAGGACCCGGAGATCGCCGAGAACGACCTGATCTTCCCGGACCTCACGAACGCCCACAACTTCAAGACGTTCCCGCCCGAGCAGGAGCGTGAGATCGACGAGGCCTTCCAGCGTGCGATCGGTGCGTGACACGCACGCGTAGGCACCTCCTGCCGTACGCCCTGCTGGCCCCGGGGCTGCTGTGGCTCGTGATCTTCTTCGCGGTGCCGCTGTACTACATGGCGGAGATCAGCCTGAAAGAGGGCTCGATCGAGACCGGCTACAGGCTCACCTGGCACTTCGAGACGTACACCGATGCGATCTCGAACTACCAGGACCAGCTGCTGCGGTCGTTCGAGTACGCCGGGCTCTCCACGCTGATCGCGCTCGTGATCGCGTTCCCGCTCGCGTACGTGATCGCGTTCCGCGGCGGCAGGTACAAGAACGCGCTGCTGCTGCTCGTGATCCTGCCGTTCTTCATCACCTATCTGGTGAGGACGCTCTCGTGGCAGACGATCCTCGACGACTCGGGCTGGATCGTGAGCTTCCTGAAGACGATCGGCGTGCTCGGCGACGACGGCCGGCTGCTCGCCACGCGCACGGCGGTGGTGGCGGGCATCACCTACAACTACCTGCCGTTCATGATCCTGCCGCTCTACGCGGCGCTGGAGCGGATCGACCCGCGCATGCTGGAGGCCGGCTACGACCTCTACGGCAAGCGCCGCGACGTGATCATGCGCCTGATCGTGCCCATGGCCGATGCCGGGCATCGTGGCCGGCGTGCTGCTCACGTTCATCCCGGCGGCGGGCGACTACGTGAACGCCGAGCTGCTCGGCACGCCGCAGACGTCGATGATCGGGAACGTGATCCAGAGCCGCTACCTCGAGATCACGGACTACCCGACCGCGGCGGCCCTCTCCTTCATCCTGATGATCCTCATCCTGGTGCTGGTGCTCGCATACGCGCGCTTCGTGGGCACCGAGGCGCTCACGGGCGCGGAGGAGGAGCGCCTGATGGCGGCGGAGTCGGCCACGCTGCGCGCGGGCCGGAAGGTCCTGAACGCCTCCCTGAACGTCTACGCGGCGCTGGCGCTGGTCTACCTGCTGGTGCCGGTGGCGATCATCCTGCTCTTCTCGTTCAACGACACGAAGAGCCGCTTCAACTTCATCTGGAACGGGTTCACGCTCGAGCACTGGGAGAACCCGTTCAAGTACCGGGACCTCACCGACGCGCTCGTCACGAGCATCCAGGTGGCGGCGCTCACCACGGTGATCGCGACCTTCCTCGGCACGCTGATGGCGCTCGCGCTGGTGCGCTACGCGTTCCGCGGGCGCTCGGCCACGAACCTGTTCATCTTCATCCCGCTGGCCACGCCCGAGGTGGTGCTCGGCGCCTCGCTGCTGTCGCTGTTCATCTCCGTCGGCTTCGCGCGCGGGTTCGTCACGATCCTGATCGCGCACGTGATGTTCAGCGTGTCGTTCGTGGTGGTCACCGTCCGCTCGCGGCTGATCGGCTTCGACCGCTCGATCGAGGAGGCGGCGGCCGACCTCGGCGCCAACGGCCTCACGACGTTCTTCCGCATAACGCTCCCGCTGATCGCCCCCGCCGTGATCGCGGCCGCGCTGCTCACCTTCGCGCTGTCGCTCGACGACTTCGTCATCACGAACTTCAACGCGGGCTCCACGGTCACCTACCCGCTCTACATCTGGGGCGCGGCGCGGGTGTCCATCCCGCCGCAGGTGAACGTGCTGGCGGCGATGATCTTCCTGTTCACCGTGGCGATGATGTTGCTCACGGTCTGGCAGCAGCGACGCGCCGAGCGACTCGCCTCGGTGCGACTCGACGACGAGGAGAGTTGAGCATGGAGGCAGCGGCTGCGGAACGCAGCGAGCATGGCCTGAAGAAGGACGCGATCGGCTTCCTGGACGGGCTGATCATCGGGATCGCCTCCACGGCGCCCGCCTACTCGCTCGCGGCGGTGCTCGCGATCGTGGTGGTGGGGGTGGGCGTGCAGGCGCCGGCCGTGCTGCTGGCGTCGTTCGTCCCGATGTTCCTGATCGCGTCGGCGTTCTACTACATGAACCGCGCCGACCCGGACTGCGGCACCACGTTCTCGTGGATCACGCGGGCGATGGGCCCCAGCCTCGGCTGGGTGGGCGGCTGGGCCGTGGTCACCACGGGCATCCTCGTGATCGGATCGCTCGCGCAGGTGGCCGCCTACTACACGTTCGACCTCTTCGGCCTCGACTCGCTGCGCGACTCCACGCTCGCGAACGTGGTCTTCACGCTGGCGATCATCGGCGTGATGACCACGATCTGCGTGCTGGGCACCGAGCTGTCCGCGCACGTGCAGCGCGTGATGATCCTGTTCCAGGTCGGCGCGCTGCTGCTGTTCGCGATCGTCGCGCTGATCAAGGGCGGCCCGCTGTCCTTCGAGCTGTCCTGGCTGTCGCCGTTCGAGGTCGACTCGAGCTCCGCCCTCGTGATCGGCCTGCTCACGGGGGTGTTCATCTACTGGGGCTGGGAGAGCGCGGTGAACCTCAACGAGGAGACGGAGGGCTCCGCCACGGCGCCCGGCCTGGCGGCGGTGCTCTCGACGGTGATCCTGCTCGTGACCTACGTGATCACCACGATCGCCGTGGTCTCGTTCGCGGGCCTCGACCAGATCGCCGACTTCGAGGACGACGCCGGCATCTTCGGCGCTCTTGCCGGCGACGTGCTCGGCTCGCCGCTCGACAAGCTCGTGGTGATCGCGGTGATCCTGTCCGCGCTGTCGTCCACGCAGACCACGATCCTGCCGGCCTCGCGCACCACGCTGTCGATGGCGCGCCAGGGAGCGTTCCCGGAGCCCTTCGGCCGCGTGCACCCGCGCTACCTCACGCCACACGTGTCCACGATCGTGATCGGCCTGGTGGCCGCCGCTGTGGTTCGGGGTGCTGTTCCCGCTGTCCGAGAACTTCGTCTACGACTCGCTCACGTCGCTGGCGTTCATGATCGCGTTCTACTACGCGCTGACGGGCTTCGCGTGCGCGATCTTCTACCGCCGCGAGCTCACCAAGTCGGTGAAGAACTTCCTCTTCATCGGTGTGGGGCCGGTGATCGGAGGGCTGATCCTCGGCTACCTGTTCTTCAAGGCCATCGACGAGTACCGCGACCCGGCGGCCTCCTACTCGGGCAGCGAGATCTTCGGCACGGCGGTGCCGGTGGTGCTCGGGCTCGGGCTGCTCCTGCTCGGGGTGGTCCTGTCGATCCTCTGGCGGCTGAGCGGGCACGACGAGTACTTCGGGCGAAGGCGCGAGATCGTCGATCCCGACGTGGCGGCCGGGCGCAAGATGGGCGTGGCCGCGGTCCCGGAGGAGGCGGTCTGATGGGCGCGATCGTGCTGGGCTACGACGCCTCGCCGGGCGCGAAGGGAGCGCTCGACTGCGCCATCGACCTCGCGCGCGAGCACGGCGACGAGCTCGTGATCGCGCACGGGGTGGCGCCGCCCGGCGGGGTGGGCGAGGAGTGGCGCGCCAACCGCGCGGCGCTCGAGGAGCAGGCGCGGGCCCGCACCAAGGACGCGCTGGCGCAGGCGGAGGCGGCGGGCGTGAGCACGACCGTGGAGCTCGTGCCCGAGCGGCCCGCCGCGGCGCTGGTGGAGGTGGCCGATGCCCGCGACGCGCGCTTCATCGTCGTCGGGAACCTGGGGGGAGGGCCCGCTGCGGGGAGCGTTCCTCGGCTCCACGCCGTACAAGCTGCTGCACCTCGCGGACCGTCCCGTGGTAGTTGTCCCGGCTTCTGGATAGCCCCCGTACCTAGGAGTCGGCGATGCTGAAGGAGTTCCGCGAGTTCATCCTGCGCGGCAACCTCGTGGACCTCGCGGTCGCGGTCGTGATCGGCACCGCGTTCGCGGTCGTGGTCGCGGCCTTCGTGTCCGATCTGGTCACGCCGCTGATCGCGGCGATCGGGGGCGAGCCGAGCTTCGACGACCTCAGCTTCACGATCAACGGCAGCGAGTTCCGCTACGGCCACTTCATCAACGCGCTGCTCACGTTCGTGATCATCGCCGCGGTGGTGTTCTTCTTCGTGGTCAAGCCGGTCAACGCGCTGATGGCGCGGATGAAGACCGGCGAGGACGTGGAGGAGCCCACGCACAAGTGCCCGGAGTGCCGCAGCGACATCCCCGAGTCCGCCACGCGCTGCGCGTTCTGCACGGCACAGGTGCGGCCCGCCGCCTGAGTAGGCTCAGTCCGAGTGGCGACGTATGACCTGATCCGGGAGCTGCCGGTCGAGATCGAGGGCTACGAGCTCGAGGGGCTCGAGTTCCAGTACTCGCCCGAGTTCTCCCGCCTGACCACGCTGATCCGGCTTCAGGGCGGCGGCGAGGAGGGCGTGGGCGAGGACGTGACCTACGACGGGCTCGACCAGGTGGCCTTCCAGTCGGAGGGCCGCTCGCTCCCGCTCGCCGGCTCGTACACGCTCGAGTCGTTCTTCGCGCACCTCGACGAGCTGGAGCTGTGGCCGTCGCCGCCGGTGCGCGAGCCGTCGATCCTCTACCGGCGCTGGGCCTTCGAGTCAGCGGCGCTCGACCTGGCCCTGCGCCAGGCGGGCCGCTCGCTCCCCGACGTGCTCGGCCGCGAGGCCCGGCCGCTCAACTTCGTCGTCTCGATGCGGCTGTCGCCGTGGAACCACGAGGGGCCGGAGACGGCCGACCGGCTGCTGCGCGTGCTCGAGCAGTACCCCGGCACCCGCTTCAAGCTCGACCCCACCAACAGCTGGACGCAGGAGCTGGTGGACGAGCTGGCGGCCACGGGCGCCGTGGACACGCTCGACCTCAAGGGCTTCTACCGCGGCACGCCGGTCGACGTGGAGACCGACCCGGACCTCTACCGGATGGTGGCCGAGACCTTCCCGGACGCCTACCTCGAGGACCCGGACGTGACCGAGGAGACCAAGCCGATCCTCGACCCCGTGGCCGACCGCGTGACCTGGGACGCCCCGATCCACACGATCGCCGACGTGGAGGAGCGCCCCTGGCGGCCGAAGACGATCAACATCAAGCCCTCGCGGGTCGGGCCGCTGCGCGAGCTGTTCGCGCTCTACGACTGGGCCGAGCGCGAGGGCATACAGGTCTACGGCGGCGGCCAGTCCGAGCTCGGGCCGGGCCGCCACCACATCCAGTACCTCGCCTCGATCTTCCATCCCGACACGCCGAACGACACCGCGCCGGGCGCCTACAACGAGCCCGAGCTGCGGGAAGGCCTGCCGCAGAGCCCACTCGAGCCGCGCATCGCGGCCACCGGTTTCCGACGCGACGAGGAGAACTGAGAATGCCTGCCGAGAGATTCGTCACCGCCCTGAACGAGCAGATAGCGCGTGAGTTCGCGGCGTCGCAGCAGTACCTGGCGGCGGCCGTGTACTACGAGGACGAGACGCTGCCGCGCCTCGCCCAGCTCTTCTACGACCAGGCCGTCGAGGAGCGCGGCCACGCCCTGATGATGGCCAAGTACCTGCTCGACCTCGGCGTCCGCCCGAAGGTCCCCGGCGTGTCCGAGCCGCGCGGCGAACTTCGCCGACTTCGTGGAGCCGATCGCCATCGCGCTCGAGCAGGAGCAGAAGGTCACCGAGCAGATCTCCGAGCTCGCGGCCATCGCGCGCGAGGAGCGCGACTTCGTCAGCGACCAGTTCGTCCAGTGGTTCCTCAAGGAGCAGGTCGAGGAGATCGACCTCATGTCCACGCTGCTCACCACGGCCGAGCGCGCCCGCGAGCGCCCGCTCGACATCGAGGAGTTCATCGCCCGCGAGGGCATCGGCGCCGACGAGGGGTCCGACTCCTCCGCCCCGGCGCCCGCCGGTGGCTGAGCTCGAGCTCCACGAGCTCGCGCCCGGCGCGCAGAGCGCCGACGAGATGGCCGCCCGGGTGGCGGCCTTCCTGTCGGAGGCGCGCAGCTCCCTCGACCTCGCCCTCTACGACGTGCGGCTGCCGGGCGCGCCCGGCGACCTGGTGGCGGACACGCTGCGCGCGGCGGCGGCGCGCGGCGTGGCGGTGCGGATCGCCTACAACGCCGACCACGACGAGCGCCAGTTCCCGCCGCCGCCCCAGACCGCGCCGGAGCTGATCGAGGCGCTGCCGTTCCCCACCGCCGGCATCCCGGGGATCCCCGACCTGATGCACCACAAGTACGTGGTGCGCGACGGGAAGTCGGTCTGGACCGGGTCCACCAACTGGACCACCGACTCGTGGACGCTCCAGGAGAACCTCGTGACGGTGGCCGACTCGCCGGAGCTCGCCGCCGCCTTCACCGCCAACTTCGAGGAGCTCTGGAAGACGCGCGACGTGAGCCGCACCGGGCGCCCCGAGCCGGCGCGGCTACAGGTGGGCGGGCACCCGGCGCGCGCCTGGTTCACGCCCGGCCACGGCGAGGACCTCTCGCAGCGGATCGCCGCGGCGATCGGGCGGGCGAGCAGGCGCGTGCGGATCGCCTCGCCCGTGATCACGGCCGGCCCGGTGATCGGCACGCTCGCGGAGGTGGCGGCCGAGGCGGCGCGTGGACGTGCGCGGCGTGGTGGACGCCACCCAGATGGCGCAGGTCTTCGAGCAGTGGGGCGGGAACCCGCGCTCGCGCTGGAAGGTGCCGATCGTGGGGTCGATCCTCGAGCACGCCGAGTTCAGCGGGAAGCCCTCCACGCCCTACACGCCGGAGAGCGTCCACGACTACATGCACGCGAAGGTCACGGTGGCCGACGACGTGGTGTTCGCCGGCTCCTTCAACCTCTCGCGCTCGGGCGAGCTGAACGCCGAGAACGTGCTCGAGCTGCACGACCCCGAGCTGGCCGAGCGGCTCGCCGCGTTCATCGACGCGATCAGGGGCCGCTACCCGCGGATGGCCGGCGTGCCTGCCGGTGCTGCGCCTCCTGGACCACCCGCAGCACCTCCTGCGGGTCGTCGGTGACCACGAACAGGTCCATGTCCTCCGGCGAGATCTTGCCCTCGCCCAGCATCCGCTCGCGCAGCCAGTCCGCCAGCCCCTCCCAGTAGGTCGTTCCCACCAGCACGAGCGGGAAGTGGCGGATCTTCCCGGTCTGGATCAGGGTCAGCGACTCGAAGGTCTCGTCGAGCGTTCCGTAGCCGCCGGGGAACACCACGAATCCGCTCGCGTAGCGGACGAACATGACCTTGCGGGTGAAGAAGTAATGGAACTCGAGGCCGAGCTCCACGTACTCGTTCAGCCCCTGCTCGAACGGCAGCTCGATGTTGAGGCCGATCGACTGGGCGTGCGACTCCTTCGCCCCCTTGTTGGCGGCCTCCATGATCCCCGGCCCGCCGCCGGTGATGATCGCGAAGCCGTCGTTGCCGAGCAGCCGCGCGGTCTCCTCGGCGAGCAGGTACTCGGGGTGGTCCGGGGGAGTGCGCGCCGACCCGAACACCGATACCGCGGCGCCCACGTGACCGAGCGCGTCGAAGCCCATCCGCAGCTCCTCGAGGATGCGGGCCTCGCGGTCCGCATCCGTGAGCATCGTCGCCACGTCCGACTGCTCGGCGGAGATGATCTCCTCGTCGAGGGTGCGGGGCTGGCGCGGCTCGGCGTCGGCCATCCGGGCGGCTAGAGCGCGAGCGACAGCGGCTGCTCGAGCAGTTCCTTCACGCGCGCCAGGAACTGGGCGCCGTCGGCGCCGTAGAGGATGCGGTGGTCGCAGACGAGCGTGAGCGTCATCTGCTCGACGGCCACCACGCGGCCGCGCTCGTCCACCGCCGGCTTCTTGGCGAGCGCCCCGACGGTGAGGATCGCGGCCTGCGGCGGGTTGATGATCGCGGTGAAGCGGTCGATCCCGAACATCCCGAGGTTCGAGACGGTGAACGTGCCGCCCGAGAGCTCGGGCGGGGTCACCTGCTTCTCGCGCACGCGCTCGATCAGGCGGCGCGCCTCGCGCGAGATCGCGCCGAGCGACTTCTGGTCGGCGTCGAAGATCGTGGGCACCACGAGCGCGTCCTGCGCGGCCACCGCCACGCCCACGTTCACGTTGCCGTAGAGCTCGAACTTGCCGTCGCGGTAGGCGCCGTTCACCTTCGGGTGCTCGGTGAGCGCGGTGGCGGCGGCCTTGACGACCATGTCGTTGAACGACGGCGCGTGCTCGGCCACCTCCTTGAGCCGCTCGCGCAGCGCCACGGCGCCGGACATGTCCACGTCCACGGTGAGCGCGAAGTCGGGCGCGGTGGCCTTCGACTCGGCCATGCGCCGCGTGACCACCTGCTGGAGGCGCGTGAGGTCGTGCACCTCCACCTCGCCCTTGGCGCCGGCCTCGCCGCGCGCGGGCTCGGCCTTGCCCCTGCTCCTCCGCGGGCTCCTCCTGAGGCTTCGCCTCGGGCTTGGCGTCGCCGCTGTCGGCGGCCGCCTGGACGTCGGCCTTCACGATCCTGCCGCCGGGCCCCGAGCCCTCCAGGCGCGCAAGCTCCACGCCCAGCTCCTGGGCCATCCGGCGCGCGATCGGGGAGGCCTTGATGCGCTCGCCGTCGCCCGCGCCGTTGCTCGAGCTGGGACGCTCGGCCGTCGCGGTGGCGGTCTGCTTCTCCTCGGGCTCCGGCTCGGGCTCCTCGGCCTCGGCCTCCGGCTCCTCGGCGGGCGCCTCCTCCTCGGGCTCGGGCTCCTCTTCCTTCGCCTCGCCGCCGCCCTTCGCCTCACCGGCCTCGCCGATGCGCGCGATCACCTCGCCGATGGCGAGCGTGTCGCCCTCCTTGGCCACCACCTCGATCAGCACGCCGTCGGTGTCGGCCTCGTAGGTCATGTTGGCCTTGTCCGTCTCGATCTCCACGAGCGGCTCGCCGCGCTTGACCTCGCCGCCCTCCTCCACGATCCACTTGAGGACGGTGCCCTCCTCCATGGAGTCGGACAGGCGCGGCATCGTGACGTCGGTGGCCATCAGGCGTCCCTGAAGGTGGCGAGCGCGGCGTGAACCACGTGCTCGGAGTGCGGGAACGCGGCCTGCTCGAGCGGCTTCGAGTAGGGCATCGGAACGTCGGCGCCGGTCACGCGCTGGACCGGGGCGTCGAGCCAGTCGAAGGCCTGCTCCTGGATCAGCGCGGCGAGGTTCGCGCCCACGCCTCCGTGCGGCCAGCCCTCCTCGACGATCACGGCGCGGTTGGTCTTCTTCACGGAGTCCAGGATGGTGTCCAGGTCGAGCGGGCGCAGCGTGCGCGGGTCGATCACCTCGGCGTCGATCTCGTGCTCCTCGGCCAGCGTCTCCGCTGCCTTGACGGCCGTGGTGGCCATGCGCGAGATCCCGACCACCGTCACATCCTCTCCCTCACGCCTGACGGCAGCCTCGCCGAAGCGCATCGGGCCGCCGTTGTCGGGCACCTCGCCGCGCTGGCCGTAGAGGGTCTCGTGCTCGATGAAGACCACGGGGTTGTCGTCGCGGATGGCGGCCTTGAGGAGGCCCTTGGCGTCCGCCGGGGTGGACGGCGCGGCCACGAGCAGGCCGGGCACGTGCAGGAAGAAGGCCTCGAAGTTGTGTGAGTGGGTGGGGCCGAGCTGGTGGCCGGCGCCCTGCGGCATGCGGATCACCATCGGCACCTGCGCCTGGCCGCCGAACATGTAGTGGATCGCGGCGGCGTGGTTCACGATCTGGTCCATCGCGAGCAGGGCGAAGTTCACGGTCATGATCTCCACGACCGGCCGCAGCCCCGCCATCGCGGCGCCCACGCCCATGCCGACGATCGTGTTCTCCGAGATCGGCGTGTCGCGCACGCGCTTCTCGCCGAACTCCTCGAGCAGCCCCGCGGTCACCTTGAAGGCGCCCTGGAAGACGCCCACGTCCTCGCCCATGATGAAGACCGACTCGTCGGCCTCCATCTCCTCGCGCAGCGCCTGGTTGAGCGCCTCGCGGTAGCGCATGACCGCCATCTAGTCGGCGCCGCCTTCCTCCTCGGGCTCATTCGCGCCGGGCTCGCCCTCGCCCGCGTCTCCGGAGCGCCGCGAGCGCCGGCGGCGCTCCTGGGCGTCGCCCACGGACGCGTACGCGGCGCCCTCCTCGGCGAGCTGGTGGGGGAGAGCGCCGGCCTCGCGCTCGTGCTCGCCGCGGTGGACCTCCGGGGAGCGCTCGTCCACGGTCCACCAGCCGGGCACGTCGCCCGAGTAGAGGTAGACGTGGTCGTAGAGGGAGTCGAGGTCGGGGAAGGGCGAGTCGTCCGCGAACTTCACGGCCTCGTCGATCCGCTCGATCGCCTCCTTGTCGATCGCCTCCACGTCCTTCTCGCTGAGCACGTCCTCGTCGATGAGCCGCTTGGAGAAGGAGGCGATCGGGTCGCGCTTGCGCCACTCCTCCACCTCCTCCTTGGTGCGGTACTCCTCGGGGTCGGCCATGGAGTGGCCGCGGTAGCGGTAGGTCACCGCCTCCACGAGCTGCGGCTTGCGCTCCTCGCGCGCGCACTTGAGCGCGTCCATGACCACGGAGTGCACGTCGAGCACGTCCATGCCGTCGCACTTGGTGCCGGGCACGCCGAAGCCCTCTGACTTCAGGGAGAGGTCGGTGACCGCCGAGTGGCGGTGGAGCGCGGTGCCCATGCCGAACTGGTTGTTGATGATCAGGAAGACCACCGGCAGCTTCCAGAGCGCGGCGAGGTTCATGGT
Organism: uncultured Thermoleophilaceae bacterium; assembly: GCA_963768465.1. Taxonomy (GTDB): domain Bacteria; phylum Actinomycetota; class Thermoleophilia; order Solirubrobacterales; family Thermoleophilaceae; genus JACVRW01. The sequence goes on from CAVYIA010000012.1 coordinate 86,299, forward strand.
CTCGCCGAAGGTGCCCTGGTTGGTGGCGCCGTCGCCCATCATCGAGAGGATCACGTCCTCGGTGCCCTGGTAGTCCGCGGCGAGCGCGACGCCCGCGGAGAGCGGGAGCGTGCCGCCGACGATGCCGTAGCCGCCGAGGAAGCGCCGCTCGCCGTCGAAGAGGTGCATGGAGCCGCCGCGGCCTCCCGAGGTGCCGTCCTGGCGGCCGAACAGCTCGGCCATGACCGCGTTCGGGTGCGTCCCGCGCGCGAGCGCCTGCCCGTGCTCGCGGTAGGTGGACATCAGGTAGTCGCTCTCGCGCAGCGCCTGGGTGGCGCCGACGATGGTGCCCTCCTCGCCGATCGAGAGGTGCAGGAAGCCGCCGATCTTGGCCTTGGCGTACATCTCGCCGGCGCGCTCCTCGAAGCGGCGGATGAGCAGCATCTTGGTGAGGACGAGCCGGCAGGTCTCCTCGTCCGGAAGCGAATGCGTCCGGCTCTCCACCTCGCCGTTTTCCGACTTCTTGCGGCTACTGGCGCTCTTGGTGGCCATCGCACCGGACTGTACCCGGTGCCCCCCGGCCTTCAGTCGCGCCCGGCCCGATGCCCCCGCATGGGGGGTTTCGTCACTTTATGCATCCATGCGATGCAGAAGCGACGGCACCCCCGCCCTATCCAGCGCGGCCGCGGCCTCCTCGAGCCGGTCGTCGCCCCAGAACACCTGGTCGCCGACCACCACGCTCGGAACGCCCCGCACTCCGCGGTCGTAGGCCTCGGCCGTGGCCTCCTTGAGGCGGTCCTTGACGGACTGGGTCTCGATGGCCTTCAGGACCGCGTTCGGATGGAGCTCGCAGGCGGCCGCGGCGATGAGGACGTTGTCGACCTCCGAGAGATCCTTGCCGCCGGCGAACGCCTGCCGGAACGCGGCGAGCGAGAAGGCGACCGTGCGCCCGATCTGCTGGGCGAAGGTGGCCGCCCGCATGGCGTAGAGGGAGTTGGCCGGCCAGGGGTCCGGCCAGCGGATGGGCATGAGCCCCCGCTCGCTGGCTCTTTGCTCGACGTCCTCCATGCCCTCGGCGCGCTTGTCCGTGACCGCCCACGACTGCCCGCCCGACTGCTGCCAGATGCCGCCGAGGAGGATCGGCTGCCAGACCGGCGTGACCGGCAGGACGTCATGGATGCGCTCCGCCGCCAGGTAGGCGTAGGGGGAGGCGAGGTCGTAGTAGAAGGTCGGCTGCTCGGAGGTCACTTGTTCGAGAGTGGGAAGACGCAGCGGTAGGGGCGGCTGACGTTCGTGGCCGAGGGAGCGATCGTGCTGCCGCCGTAGATCAGGGTGGTCAGGTTGCCGCCATCGGCGGAGAGGATGTTCGAGGTCCACTCGGGGGTGGTCGGGTCGTAGGCGGAGTTGTAGAGCTCGACAAGCAGCGGGAGCCGACCGCCGACGTTCCCGCACTGGGAGTCAGCGGCCAAGGAAGCCGGCCGCCGGCCGCGGCGCCTTCTCAATGCAGACGCCGCCCGCTCGCTGAGCAGGGTCAGGGCATCCGACGATCAGCTCGTCGAGCACTCGGCCCTGGAACCGCAGCGAGTTCGGAACGGGGCCAAGCCGGGCTTCGTCAACCTGGAGCCCGGCGATGCTGCCCGGCTCGATGTCGCGCCCGGTCAATGACCTGTTCCTGACGTCCTTGCCGACGAGCGTCCCGTTCCGGACGTCCTTGCTGCGAACGCTGTTGTTGACGATCTGGCGACTCCCGATGTGGAGCGCCGCGTATGACGTCCCGCCGAGCGCCACGATCAGCGCGAGCGTGGCGACGACGTTCGCGTACGACAGGTGACTCGATCAGACGCCGCAGCATTGGCGAAGAAGGTACTGACCGGTTCGATCAGCCGACGACGACGACACGGGTCACCGGAGACCGGCCGCTCACAAACGGATAGCCGCCCTCCGCCGGGAGGAACGCCCTCAGCCGGTAGGGGACCCGGCCGCGCGTTCCCCCGAAGCGGTAGTCGAAGTGCCAGCGTCCGCTCGCGTCGGCGCGGGTGGTGGAGAACGTCCTGAAGCGGCCGCGGAAGTAGGCCTGCACCTCGATCAGCTTTCCGGACGGAGGCAGCGGCCTTGTCCGCACCCGTCCGCTCAGCCGGACGGATTCACCGTTTCGGAGCTGTCGCGGGCGCGCGCGGATGGAGCTGGCCGCGGGCACGCGCAGCTCGAAGTCGGCAGTAGCGGACCGGATGCGCCGCGAGCCGGCGTACCGGAACCGAAGGATCCGGTTGCGCGTGGCCCGGACGACGTACGTGAACCGGCCCTGCCTGTCGGTCCGGGCGAAGCCGACGGGGACCAGCCCGACGGCGTCGCCCGGGGAGTCGGACGACACCTGCACCGTCGCGCCATCCAGCGGCTGTCCGTCGGAGTTGGTCAGCCGGCCGCGCAGCGTGAGCCGGGAGTTGTGCCGTGCGGTCGCGCTCTCGCACGCAGCCGAACGATGCGCCGCTTCTTCCGGCGGGTGACCGCCGGTGGCCGACGGTCAGCCCGGTGGCGAAGCGCGCCGGAAGGTCGATCGTCGCGCGGGCTCCCGTCGTCCTGGCGATCGGTCGACGCCTCGTTGCCCGCGCGGTCGCGCACCCGGGCGCGGAACTCGTACGCGCCCGACCGGAAGCGCTCGTCGTCCACGTACGCCACGAGGGCCTGGCCCTCTCGCGCGGCGGCGAGCGAGTGCCAGACGTTGCCTCCCCGCTGCCGAATCTCGATCTCGCCGGTGTCGACTCCCGAGTGCCGGTCCGCGACGCGAACGGCAACTCGGAGCGGGTCCGCTTCGCTCTGTGGCTCGAACGCCAGCGAGGGAGCCTCCTGGTCGAGCCGCAGGAAGACACGGGTCCGACGCGCTCAGCGCGTAGGACTGGTTGCCGGCGGCGTCTTCGAGCCAGACCTCGAGCGTGTGCTCGCCCGAACCACCGACGGCGATGTCGGCGAGCGACTCGGTGCTGCCCGCCGACCGGCGCGACGGCGCATCCTGCGGGGCCGCAGAGCCGGTACCAAGCCCGCGCGATCGGAGCGTGAGCTTGGACCGGGTTCTGCCAGCTGACGGTGAACCGGTTGGAGCGCCGCCAGCTCTCCCCGCCGACAACGGCTGGCCGCACCCTTCCGGGCGGCTCGTTGTCGACGCGGGCGTCGTAGCGCAACCGTCCGCACGTTCCCGGCCGCGTCCTGCGCCCCGACGCTGACGCGGTACTGGCCGCTCGGGATGCAGTCGTGTGTTGATCGGAGAGTCCACCGGTGTGGCTGGCGCAGGGCTGAGGGCTCGTGTACCGGCACGGCCACGGCTTGGAGCCGGTCTGGGGCCCGACCGTCACCCACGTCCGCGCGACCCCGGTGTTGTCCTGCCCGCTGACCGTGACGGTCTGCGCCCCCCGCACCCACCGCCCACTCACCAGCGCCCCGCTCGCCGACACACTCGGCAGCGTCGGATCGTCGATGGTCACCACCGACGAGGTCGTGTGCATCGTCGCCCCCGGCTGGCAGCCCGTCGCGCCGCAGACCACGATCTGCTGCAGGCGCGTCGTGCCCGCCGGAACGGGAACGGCCAACGGGGTGGTCCGCACGTCGAGCCCGGACACCGCGCAGCCCGTGTTCGGCCGCACGCCCAGCAGCGCCGCTCCGCTCGGGAACGCCTGCACGAGCGCTCCCCACGCGCAGTTGCCGCGCGCGAACCGTCCGCCCCAGCGCAGGCCGGTGATTCGCGTACCGGCCGGCGCGGTGAAGTTGTGTGCCGAGAAGTTCAGGCCCGCGCCCGTGGCCTGAGTGATGCGGTCGCTGATCCCGGTGTTGTCGCCGCCCGTGCTCGGGCAGACGGCGTACGAGCTCCCGGGGATCGTCGTCTGGGGCATCCACGCCTCCGCCGACAGCGCCGTCCCGAGCCCCGCGTCGCACGACACCACGGTGTACGTCCGGGCCGACGCGAGATCCGCCGACAGCGCCATCCACAACAGAGCGCAAGCAACCGACGCCCCGACGAGGCGCTTCCTACTGACTGGCGACGACATGACCCTCCCGTACGGCGGCTGTTACTGATGTGGCTGTCCGGTGCAAGTGCACCGGGCGCCAAACTCACCCCCCGCCGACGAGAGGTCGCTGCTCGACGAGGCCGCTACCCGGGAGTTATGTCACCTTATTACTCCGGGTCCGTCGCGCAAACGGGACTGGCGTTTTTTCAGCCGTGAATCAGCCACCCATCCGTCGCCCGGGCCGCCTCCATGACGGCCTCGGCAAATGACGGATGTGCGTGGATGATGCGCGCGACTTCCGGATAGCCGCCCTCTAGCTCACGGGCGTTCACCAGCTCCTGGATCAAGTCGGCGGCCTTCACCGAGACGATCGACGCACCCAAGAGCTCGCCGTACTTCGCGTCGCCGACGATCTTGATCATGCCGCCGCGGTCGCCGTAGACGGTGGGGGCCCCGACGGCGCCCATGGGCACCTTGCCGACCACGACCTCGTGGCCCGCTTCGCGAGCCTCCGCCTCGGTCAGCCCGAACGACGCCACCTGCGGGTAACAGAAGGTCACCGCCGGCACGTACGAGTAGTCGATCGGGTGCGTCTCGTTCCCCGCCGCGTCCTCCACGGCGATGATCCCCTCGTCGGAGGCCTTGTGGGCCAGCGCCGGCCCGGGGACCATGTCGCCGATCGCCCACACGCCCTCGCGTGAGGTGCGCAGCCGCCCGTCGACCTTGATGAGCCCGCGCTCGTCCACCTCCACGCCCGCCTCCTCGAGCCCGAGCCCCTCCACGTCGGGGCCGCGGCCGGCGGCGATCACGAGGTAGTCGAACTCCTCGGCCGAGCCGTTGATCGTCACCGACACCGACGAGTCCGAAGCAGACACGTCCTCCACCTTCGCGCCGGTCTCGATCTTCACGTTCTGCTTCGCGATCTCGCGCGCGCAGGCCTTCGCGATCTCGGGCTCCTCCAGCGGCAGGATCTGGTCGAGAGCCTCGACCAGCGTCACCGAGGTGCCGAGCCGCCCCAACGCGGACGCGATCTCCGTGCCCGAGGCACCCGCGCCGATCACGCACAGCCGCGACGGCAGCTCGTTCAGCAGCCACATCCCCGCGGTGTCGAGCACGCGCCCGCCGAACTGGAGCCCGAGGATGGGCTTGGCGATCGACCCGCAGGCCAGGATCACGCGGTCGGTCTGGATCTCCGTGCCGTCGAACTGCCCGCCGATCTTCACGTTGGCGTCGTCGGTGACGGAGGCGAAGCCCTCGATCAGGTCGATGCCGTTCTTCTTGAACAGCCCGGCCACGCCGCTGGTGAGGGTCTTGATGACCTTGTCGCGGTGCTTGACGGCGCCGTCGTAGTCCACCGACGCGCCCTCCACGTTGATCCCGAACGAGCCGCGCCTCCGAGACCTCGGTGAACACCTCGGCCACGCGCAGGATCGCCTTGGCCGGGATGCAGGCCTCGTTCAGGCAGCGCCCGCCGGTGTTGCCCTTCTCGACCACGGCGGTCTTCAGGCCCAGCTGGGCGGCCCGGATCGCGCCGACGTAGCCGCCCGGCCCGGACCCGATCACGATGCAGTCGTAGCGTTCCTCAGGCACGGGCGATGAGGTTATAGACGCGCGGGCCCGGCGCCCGCACGAACGCGCCCGCTTCAGGCCACGGCCGCATCCCTCACTAGCCTGCGCTGTTGGAGGGGAGATGATGAGGCGGGGACTTCTACTGCTGCTCACGGCCGCGATCGCGCTGACCTGCGCGCTGCCGGCCCATGCCGCGAAGCGCAAGGTGCCGAACGGCTTCTACGGCGTCATGTGGAACCGCGCCGGCACCGACGCCGACCCCGTCACGCGCGACGCCCAGTTCACGCTCATGGCCAAGTCGGGCGTGGAGTCGATCCGCACGGTCTTCTCCTGGGCGGCGGCGCAGCCGGTGGCCGGCCAGCCGCCGAGCTTCACGAGCACCGACCAGGTGGTCGCGCTCGCCGCGGCACACCGCGTGAGCATCCTGCCGGTCGTGATCTACACGCCGGTCTGGGCGCGCGACCATCCCGAGTCCTACAGCTCCGGGCCCAAGCTGCAGTCCGACTACAGCGCCTACCTCACCGCTCTGATCGGCCGCTACGGCCCCAAGGGCACGTTCTGGGGCGAGCACCCCGAGCTGCCGAAGGTCCCGATCCGCACCTGGCAGATCTGGAACGAGCCCCACTTCGAGGACTACTGGCACACCGAGGGCGGCGAGCGCTGGCCCGACCACTACACGCTGCTGCTGAAGGACGCCTACCGGGCGATCAAGCAGGCCGACCCCGGCGCCACCGTCGTGAACACCGCGCTCGCGAGCTTCCCCTGGCGCTACCTCAAGCAGATCTACAAGTCCGGCGGCGCGAAGTACATGGACGTGGTCGCCATCAACCCGTTCACCGTCTACCCGGGGAGCGTCATCCGCGGCGAGCGCCTCGTGCGCAAGGTCATGCGGAAGGCCAAGCAGGGCCGCAAGCCGATCTGGATCACCGAGGCCACCTGGCCCTCGTCCAAGGGCAAGGCTCCCGGCAAGGAGCGCGCCTCCTGGCAGCGCAAGTGGGAGACGAACCCGAAGGGGATGGCGGAGCGCCTGCGCCAGGTCTACGACCTCCTGGTGAAGGTGCGCAAGCGCGAGCGGATCGGGCGCGTCTACTGGTACACGTGGGCCACGAAGTACGACGGGAACGACCTGTTCGACTACGCCGGCCTGCTGCGCTGGGACGGCACCAGCTTCGCCGCGACCCCCGCGCTGAGCGCCTACCGCACCTCGGCCCGGAAGTACCAGGGCTGCAGGAAGACCGGCGCCGGCCGCTGCCGCTAGCCCTCGGCGCCGGGCCGCGTGGGCATCTGGATCCGCGCCATCGCCTTGACGAGGATCCAGAAGAGCGTGCCGGCGCCCGCGAGCAGCGCGAGCGAGAGCAGCACCGCGGCCAGGTTGTTGGCCGTGAGCAGCGCCAGGCAGCTGAGCACGATCGTGATCGCGAGCAGCGCCTGCATCCCGAGCACCGCCCAGTAGCGCACGTTCCACATCCCCACCGCCACCACGGCGAGGATCACCGTGCCGAGCACGGTGCTGGCGGTCTTGCCGCCCTCGTCCGGGTCGTAGCTCGCGATCAGCGCCACCAGGTTCGCCACGCCGAGCACCACGGCCACGATCACGGCGATCGTCACGGCCAGCGGGCGCTCGCCGGGGGCGAGCGGCACGAGCGCCGCGCGCGCCTCGTCGTCGCGCCTGCGTGAGCGGGCGTAGCCGCGCTCGAGCGCGGGCTCGGGAGCCACGGGGGCTGCCGCCGGCTGCGGCGGGCCCTGCCTGCGGCGCTTGCGCGACTTCCTAGACATCGCCCGCCGGGGCGTCGAGCGCCGCGCGGAGCGCCGCGGCCGCGGCGCGCGGGTCCGGGGCGTCCCGGATGGCCCGCACCACGACGATGCGCTCTGCGCCCGCGGCCGTCACCTGGCGGACGTTATCCATGTCGATGCCGCCGATCGCGAACCAGGTGCGCCCGGCGGCGCGGACGGCGGCGTGGCGCACGTAGTCGAGCCCCGCGGCCGGGCGCCCCTCCTTGGTGGGCGTCTCCCAGACGGGCCCCACGCTGAGCTGGTCCGCCTCGCCGCCGAGCGCCCGGTCGAGCTGCTCGGGCGAGTGCGTGGAGAGCCCCACGAGCAGCTCGGGGCCGACCTGCGCGCGCACCGCCTCCACGGGCTCGTCGTCCTGGCCCACGTGCACGCCGTCGGCGCCGCTCGCCAGCGCGAGGTCCGGACGGTCGTTGAGCCACAGGAGCGCGTCGTGCTCGTCGCAGAGCGCGCGCAGCGCCGCGGCGGACTCCAGCAGCTCCTCGTCGCCGGCGTGCTTGTCGCGCAGCTGCACCATGTCCACCCCGCCCGCGAGCGCGGCGGCGGTGACCTCCGCGAGCCGCGGGTGGATGTCCGTGACGAAGTAGAGCCGGGCGCGAGCGAGCCGCCCGCGCCGGGCCTCTCCCGCGGCTCCGCCCGAGCCGCTCAGCGCGCTACGGGACGACTCGCGCGGCGGGCAGCGAGATCGGGTCGCTGGTCGGCCGCTTGATCTTCCCGCGGTTCCGCGAGTACCAGCGCTTGAGCGAGCGGTACTGCGGATAGGTCTTGTTCTTCGTCGTGACGAGCGCCGTGTTGAAGAACGAGAAGTCGAAGCGCTTGGGCGGCGCCACCAGCAGGTACTGGAGGAACGACTTCACGCGCGGGTTCTTGAGCGCGATGCCGTAGGCCTGCGCCAGGTACCTGGAGCGCTTCTTGGCCGGCAGCGCGCGGTGGCCCGTGGCGAAGTAGCCGTACTCGGTCAGGTAGAGCGGCATCCTGCCGCCGCCGCGCTTGCGCAGGCCGCCCGACTTGCTCAGCCTGTCGAGCCCGCGGGTGAGGTTGCTCAGCGTGCCGAGCGTCGCGTTGTCGGCGCCCGGGCGCTTGTAGCTGGGCGCGTGGGCGAAGTCGTACGGATGGTGCGCGTAGCCGTCCGCCTGGATCTTCGGGCACTTGCGGGTGCGCTTGTACTTCTTGTTCACGCACGCCATCTGGCGCAGGAACGCGATCGGCGCGACCGACAGGCCCTTGCGGGCGTACGGGCTGGTCTCGCCGATCAGGATCTTGGCGTCCGGGTCGGCCTTGCGGATCTGCGCGTAGGCCTTCAGGTAGAGCGAGCGGTAGAGGTGGCCGCTCGGCGGGTTGAGCCAGGACTTCCAGTTGGGCTCGTTCCAGACGCTGTAGCGGTCCACGCGGCCCGCGAAGTGCGTGGCGGCGATCTTCGCGAACTTGGCGAACTTGCTCACGCTCGGGCGGACCGGGCCCTTCTTGTGGTTGCCCGAGGCCCAGGCCGGCGCGGGGCCGTTGATGTTCAGGTGCACGCGGATGCCGTTGGCCGCGGCGGCGTCGATCAGGTTGTCGTAGAGCCCGAACAGCCAGCCGATCTCCTTCGGCTCCTTCCTGCGCTTGGCCTGCGTCTGCGGCATCACGTTCGCCCAGCCGAGGCTCACGCGAAGGCGCGTGATGCCGAGCGCGCGCAGGTGCTTGAAGGCGCGGTCGCGGTCGAAGTAGGTGGGGTTGACGAAGACCGCGTCGTCCTGGAGCGCGAGCTCCATGCCGCGGGCCGCCTTGGCCTCGCCGCCCTCGCCCTGGCAGGCGGGCAGAACGAGCAGGGTGGCCATCGTGGTGATCAGGAGCAGGCGGCTCCGGAACGATCTCATCTGCGGGCTTCTCTCCTTGCGGCTTTCTCGGGTGCTGTCAGGGCGTGACGGGCTTCTTGACACGCCTGTGGCCACTGATCGTGACCCTGTAGGTACGGTCATTCGCCCCGCTCACGCGGAGCACCTTCCGGAAGTACCCGGCGGAGCTGAGCCGCGCCTTGCCGAGCGCACGGTAGCTGACCGCCCCGACGGCGGGACTCGATCCGCGCTACAGCACGGCCTCCGGTCCGCAGCCCGCCGAAAACCTCCACGCGATTCGTTGCAAGCAGGCGCACGAAGACCGGCATGCGGAAGGCGTCGTACACGCCCTTCTTCGCCTTGCCGCTCGCGAAGCGGAGCCCCATCTGGAAGCCCGAGTAGCGCTGGAAGCGGCTGCCCGCGCTTGAGGCCCTCGTCGCGCAGCGTGTACTGCGAGTAGGAGCGCACGCGCCGGTTGCGGAAGGCGATCCACTCGCTCTGGTCCATCATCCCGGGCACCTTGCCGATCGGCGTCTGGAACGGGTCGGGCGGATCGGTCTGGAAGCCGAACTCGGTCAGCCAGATCGGAAGGCGCCGCGGGAGCTTCCCGCGGCGGCCGAGCAGGTCGAGCTGGCGCGTCATCGTCGAGAGCCGGGTGATCGGCACCTCGCCGGCCCGCGGACGCGCCCGGAGGCCGGCACGCGGCAGGTATGGATGGAGCGCGATGCCGGAGGTCGGGATGCGCTTGACCTTCTTCGGGCACCCGCGCGCCTTCGCGGCCTTGCCGCGGTACGGGCGGTAGGCGCGGTCGAGGCAGACCATCTCGCGGAGGAAGTCGGTCGGCGTGAACTTGCTCTTCGAGCCGGCGCCGAGCGGCATCAGCTCGCCGAGCAGGATCGTGTCGCCGCCGTGGCCGGTGTCCGCCAGGCCGCCGCGGCCCGCGAGGTAGAGGTTGCGGTAGAGCGACGGCGCGATCGGCACGCCCTTCTTCGAGCGCTGCGGCGCCAGCCAGCTCGACAGGTTGGCCTCGTTCCAGACCGACCAGAGGCGCACCCGCGGCAGGCCGTTGTAGTTGCCCGAGTAGCGGCGGCCGACGGCCTGGGCGAAGAGCCGGAACTCCTTGCTGCTCGGGCGGTAGATGCCGTCGTGCGGCGACTTCGTCACCTTCTTCACGGCCCAGTCCGGCGCGCGGTTGCCGATCACGAGGAACGGCGTCATGCCGCGCGCGACGATCGCGTTGACCAGGGCGTCGTAGGCGCCGAAGTCGTAGCTGGCGGGGTCGGCCGAGTCGAAGCCGGCCGGCTTGCGGCGCACCCGCGGCGAGATCTCGTTCCAGTAGACCTGCGCCTTGATCACGTCGGCGCCGAGCGCGGCCATCTCGTCGAGCGTCTGGTCGCGGACGGCGCCGCCCGAGCGGAACAGCAGGCCGTCGTCCTGCATGATCGTGACCTGCTTGCTGCTGGCATGGGCAGGCCCCGCCCCCGCCGCGGTGACGGCGAGCGCGAGTGCGCATAGGAAGATTGTCCTGAGGACCTTGGTCATGAGCTGAAGAGCCAGGCGCCGTGTCGAGGGCGTCGCGGCTGAGGTTCCTGCCGGAACACGTGCCCTCCGCCCGAGTTGCGCCTGGGCGGCCCAGAACGTCTAGCAGATCGGCTAGCGTGCCTCGGGGACGCCCATGGGAATCGGCACGTCAATTTTCCTGATCGCGGTAGGCGCGATCCTGCGCTACGCCGTCACCGCAACGGTGCAGGGCGTGGAGTTGCAGACCGTCGGGCTGATCCTGATGATCGTCGGGATCATCGGGCTCGTGATCTCGCTCGCGGTGATGTTCCTCGGGGTGAACGACCGGCGCTCGCCGGACGACTACCCCACCCGGCGATACGATTGAGCGCGTCGGTACGGGAGCTCGGACGACCGGGCTGAGAGGGCGGCTGCGGCGCCGCCGACCGTGGAACCTGAACCGGGTAATGCCGGCGAAGGGAAGGTGATCAACTCGCCGCGGACCACACGCTACGACGCCGTCGTGATCGGCGCGGGCCTCATCGGTCTCGCATGCGCATGGAGCGCCTCCAGGCGCGGCCTGAGCGTGCTCGTGGTGGAGCGCGCGGACGCCCCCGGCGCCGGCGCCTCCGGCGTGGCCGCGGGCATGCTCGCTCCCGTCACCGAGGCGGACTTCGGCGAGGAGGCCGGGCTCGCGCTCGGCCTCGAGGGCCGCGAGCGCTGGCCCGCGTTCGCGGCGCGGCTCGAGGAGCAGACGGGCCGCTCGACCGGATTCCGCGAGAGCGGCGCGCTCGTGGTGGCGGCCGACCGCGACGACGTGGAGGAGCTCCGCCGCCTGCACGAGCTGCACGTGTCGCTCGGGCTCGACAGCGAATGGCTCACGCCGTCGCGCTGCCGCAAGCTCGAGCCGTGGCTCTCGCCGCGCATCGCCGGGGGCATGCTGGCCGCGGGCGAGGCCCAGGCCGACCCGCGCGCCACCACGCTCGCGCTGGCCGAGGCGGTCGACGAGGTCAGCTACGGCTTCGAGGTCACCGCGATCGAGAACGACGGCGAGCGCGTGACGGGCGTGAGCGGCCCCGCCGGCACGATCGAGTGCGAGCGGGTCGTGGTGGCCGCCGGGGCGTGGTCGGGCGCGCTCGCCCCGGGTAACGAGCTTCCGGTGCGCCCGGTGAAGGGACAGATCCTCGAGCTGCACACGCGCGAGCGCGGCGGCGACCCGCTCGACCGGATCGTGCGCAGCCCGCGCTGCTACCTCGTCGGCCGCGGCGACGGCCGCGTGGTGCTCGGCGGCACGATGGAGGAGCAGGGCTTCGACACCACCGTCACGGCCGGCGGCGTGCACCGGCTGCTCGAGCACGCCTGGGAGGTCATGCCGGAGACCGACGAGCTCGAGCTGCGCCGCGCCGTGGCCGGCCTGCGCCCGGGCACGCCCGACAACCGGCCGGTCATCGGCGAGGGCTCGCTCGCCGGGCTCGTCTGGGCCACCGGGCACTGGCGCAACGGCGTCCTGCTGGCCCCGCTCACGGGCGAGGCGGTGGCCGACCTGCTGGCCGGCGGGAAGCTGCCGGACGTGGCCGCCGGGCTCGGCGCCGGGCGCTTCGCGACCGGCGGAGGTGGGCGCGTGACCTCGGTGCGGATCAACGGCGAGCCGCGCCGCCTGCCGGACGGCGCGACGGTGGCCGAGGCCGTGCGCGAGTCGGGCGTGGAGCCGGGCGGCCGCGGCGTGGCCGTGGCGCTCGACGGCGAGGTGGTGCCGCGCGGGCAGTGGGACAGCACCCCGGTGGGCGAGGGGCAGGAGCTGGAGGTCCTCCACGCCGTCCAGGGCGGCGACGGCACGGCGTTCACGATCGCGGGCCGCGAGCTCAGCTCGCGCCTCGTGCTCGGCACGGGCGGCTTCCGCAACCTCGAGGTGATGGCCGCCGCCGCCCGCGCGTCGGGCGCGGAGCTCGCGACGGTGGCGATGCGGCGCGTGGACCCCTCTGCGCCGGGCTCGATCCTCGAGGCGCTCGAGGCGGCCGGCTGCGAGGTGCTCCCGAACACCGCCGGCTGCTTCACCGCGCGCGAGGCCGTGACGACCGCGCGGCTGGCGCGCGAGGCGCTCGAGACCGACTGGGTGAAGCTCGAGGTGATCGGCGACGACAAGACGCTCCTGCCCGACCCGGCGGAGCTGCTCGAGGCGGCCGAGACGCTGGTGGGCGAGGGCTTCACCGTGCTCCCCTACACGAACGACGACCCGATCCTCGCGCGCCGTCTCGAGGACGCGGGCTGCGCCGCCGTGATGCCGCTCGGCTCGCCGATCGGCAGCGGCATGGGCATCAACAACCCCTACAACCTGCGGCTGATCGTGGAGCAGGCGCGCGTGCCCGTGATCCTCGACGCCGGCGTGGGCACCGCCTCCGACGCCGCGCTGGCGATGGAGGCCGGCTGCGACGCCGTGCTGCTGGCCAGCGCGATCTCGCGGGCCGCCGACCCGGTGGCCATGGCCTCGGCCATGCGCAAGGCCGTGGAGGCCGGCTTCGAGGCGCGCGGCGCCGGGCGGATCCCGCGGCGCCACTACGCGCGCGCCTCCTCGCCCGAGGAGGGCGTGGCAGAGCTCACGCCGTGAGCGAGCTCGCGCGCGGCCCCATCGACGAGCTGGCCGAGCGCTGGCGGCTCGGCTGGACGGGCAAGGGCTTCGACTCGTGCTGCACGCCGGACGTGAGCTACGAGGACCCGGTGGCGCCCGACCCGCTGCGCGGCGTGGACGCGCTCGAGGCCCACGCGCTCGGCCTGCGCCGCGCCTTCCCCGACCTCCACGTGGAGGCCACGGCGCCGCCGCTCGCCCGCAACGACCACGTGTGCATCGCCTGGCGCGCGCTCGGCACGCACCGCGCGGATCTCGGCGCGATGCTGCCCGCCACCGAGCGCTTCGTGACCCTGCACGGGGTGCACTACATCGAGCTCTCCGACGGGGCCGTGCGCCGCGCGCGCGGGTTCTTCGACCTCTACGACGCCGCCACGCAGCTCGGGATCCTGCCCGCGCGCGGCGGGCTGGGGGAGACCGCGCTGCTGCTCCTGCGCGGCTTCGGGCTGCGCAGGCGGTCCAGCACCGACCCCTAGGCCCTCAAGGACCGGCCAGACCGTGCCGATTGATCAGCATGTCTCACGCGACCACGCAGGTCCCCGTCCAGCCCGCCGTCGCGACCCGGTGCGCCGCTCAAGCGCTTTCTGCTGACGCTTCTCGCCGCGACGACGTGGACGTCAGTCGCGCTGGTGATCCCGGGCCCTACTTGACGGTGACGGTGCCCTCCATCCCGGGGTGCACCGTGCAGACGTACTTGATGGTGCCGGGGGTGTCGAACTTCTGGGTGAAGGTGTCGCCGCCGTTGAGGCCGCCCGGATCGCCCGACTTGAAGGCGGGGCCGGGACCGGACTCCTTGGTCACGTCGTGACCGACCGAGTCGTCGTTGGTCCACGTGACGGAGCCGCCCTTCGCCACCGTGACGTTGCTCGGGTTGAACGCGATGTCCTTCATCGTGACCTTGGCGCCGGCCTCCGCCTCGGCGCCGCCCGACTTGTCCGTCTCGGCTCCGCCTCCGCCGCCGGTGTCGGCGGGCTGCTCGGTGGTCGCCGCGGCGCCTGAGTCGCCGCTGTCGTCGTCGTCGCCACCGCAGCCGGCCACCACCAGGCCGAGCGCGAGACAGGCGCAGATCGCTGCGAGCAATGTCTTCATGATTCTCCTAAGTCGAGGTCTGGCCGCGGCGTATTGTGGCAATCAGCCCGCGAGCAGCTCGAGCAGCGCCTTCTGGGCGTGCAGGCGGTTCTCCGCCTGGTCCCAGACCGCCGAGCGCTCGCCGTAGAGAACGCCCTCGCTGATCTCCTCGCCCGGGTGGGCGGGCAGGCAGTGGAGCGCGATCGGCGTCGTCGCGCGCGTGCGCCATCAGCGCCTCGTCGAGCCGGTACGGGCGCGAGCAGCGCGCGCTTGCGCTCGGCGTCGTCCTCGTCGCCCATGCTCACCCACACGTCCGCGTAGAGGGCGTGGGCGCCGCGGGCGGCGTCCTCGGGCGACACGGCGGGCCGCCCGTCGAGCGCGAGCTCCGGCGGCGAGGACACCTCCACCTCCATCCCCGCCAGCTCGCCGAGGAGCAGGAGCGAGCGCGCGACGTTGTTGCCGTCGCCGACGTAGGCGAGCCGCAGGCCCTCGAGCCGGCCGAAGCGCTCGCGCAGCGTGAGCAGGTCGGCCAGCGCCTGGCACGGATGGTGCTCACGCGTGAGCATGTTCACCACGGGCACCGACGAGTAGCGGGCGAGCTCCTCGAGCGCCTCGTGCGGACCGGTGCGCACGCCGATCGCGTGGACCATCCGCGAGAGCACGAGCGCCACGTCGCGCAGCGACTCGCCGCGCGAGATCTGGAGCTCGTCCCCGCGCAGGACGAGCGGGTGGCCGCCCAGCTCGTGGACGCCCACGTCGAACGAGATGCGCGTGCGCGTGGACGGCTTCTCGAACACGAGCGCGACGCTCTTGCCCTCGAGCGCGCGCGAGCCCAGGCGGTCGCGCTTCAGCTCCAGGGCGCGCTCGACGAGTTGGATCAACTCGTCCCTCGTAAGCTCCGCGCCTGTCAGGAAGTGCCGTGTCAATGCGAGTCCTCAGCTGGAACCTCTACCACGGTCGCGACTTCCCGCCCGACCCGGCCCTGCTCACGGCGCGCTCCCGGCTCCTCCGGGTGACCGAGCGGAACGCCTCCCACGCGCAGGTGAATCGCCCGCTGCTGCCCGAGTTCGCCCTGCTGCTGGACCGCTGGGAGTGGGACGTGGCGCTGCTCCAGGAGGCGCCGCCGCGCTGGTTCCGACGCGCTCGCCCGCCGCACCCGCTCGAGCGGCGCGCTCGTGCGCACCTCGCGCAACCTCCTGCCCGCGCTGCAGTGGCGGCTCGCGGACCTCAACCCCGACCTGCTCGCGTCGAGCGACGGCGGCTCGAACCAGATCCTCGTGCGCCACCCGGGCCGGATCGTGGAGACCCGCCGCATGCGCCTCGCCGAGCGCCCCGAGCGGCGCCGGATGATCTGGACGCGCGTGGAGCTGCCGGAGGGGCGCGTCTGCGTGGCGAACCTGCACGCGAGCGCCGGCCTCCCCCGCGCCGCCGCCGATGAGCTGATGCGCGCCGCCGGGCAGGCGCTCGAGTGGGCGGCGGGCGACCCGCTCGTGCTCGGCGGCGACTTCAACCTGCGCCCGCGGCGAGACCCGGAGGCGTTCGCCGCGCTCGAGCGAGCGCTTCGGTCTCGGCGAGCCCACCGGGCCCGCGGCGATCGACCACCTGCTCGCCCGCGGGCTCCGCGTGGAGGAGCGCCCGCGGCGCCTCGACGCGGCCGAGCGCGAGCTGGAGGAGCCGGGCGGGGGGCGTATCAGGCTCTCTGACCACGCTCCCGTCGCGGCCCGATTCGGGCTGCCATAGTCCCGTGCATGGCTGAGCGACAGAGCACGAAGACGAAGAGCGCCGGAGGGACCCGGACACGGAAGACCGGCCTCCCAGGCGAAGCGCACCGCCGCCGCCCGCAAGGGGGGTAAGGCGCGCGGGCGTCAGCAGACCGCGCAGAAGGGCGCGGCCAAGGCGGCGAAGGCCGCCACGAAGCCGGCGGAGAGCGCCGACGTCTCGGCGAAGACGATCGCGGAGCTGCGCGAGGCGCTGCGCCAGAACCTGATCCGCCCGCTCGACATGATGCTCATCACGCGCGAGCGCATCGAGCAGGTGCTGAGCGAGGCGGTGGAGCGCGGCCAGGTGACGGTGGACGGCGCGCAGGGCATCGCGTCGACCATCATCGAGCGCGGCCGCAAGCAGACCAACGACGTGCTCCAGGACCTCGAGCGCCTGCTCGACCGCAGCCGCGGCGAGATCGACGACCGCGCCGGCGACGCTCGCAAGGCGGCCACCGACGCCGCCCGCGACGCGCGCAAGCAGGTGTCCGGCGCTCGCAGCAAGGCCACCCGCGCCGCCTCTCCCGCGCTCGCCCAGGCGGACCGCCTGCGCCGTGCGGCGGGGGTGGGGCCCAGCTTTCCGATCACCGCCTTCGACGACCTCACCGCGGCGCAGGTCCAGAGCCGGCTGACCGACCTCGCGCCGGCCGAGCTGCGCAAGGTGCGCGACTACGAGCGGCGCAACGCGAACCGCAAGACGGTCCTGAACGCGATCGAGTCGAAGCTCGGGTGACGCGCCCGCAGCGCGGCGACGAGCTCGAGCTCCAGATAGACAGGCTCGCCTACGGCGGCGCGGGCGTGGCCCGTGCCGAGGGCTACGTCGTGTTCGTGCGCGGCGGCCTGCCGGGAGACCGGGTTCGCGCGCGCGTGACCAAGTCGAAGCGCTCGTTCGCGGAGGCCGACTCCGTCGAGCTGCTCGACGCCGAGCCCGGACCGGATCCAGCCGAGCGCGCCGCATCCCGGCGCGCCCTGGCAGGTGCTCTCCTACGAGCGCCAGCTCGCCGAGAAGGAGGCCCAGGTGCGCGACGCGCTCGAGCGCCTCGGCGGCTTCGAGGACGCGCCGGTCGAGCCGATCATGGCCGCCGAGCAGCGCGAGGGC
This sequence comes from uncultured Thermoleophilaceae bacterium, assembly GCA_963768465.1. Classification (GTDB taxonomy): domain Bacteria; phylum Actinomycetota; class Thermoleophilia; order Solirubrobacterales; family Thermoleophilaceae; genus JACVRW01. The sequence goes on from CAVYIA010000012.1 coordinate 103,497, forward strand.
TACCGCAACAAGCTCGAGTACTCGTTCGGCGAGGACGAGCAGGGCGAGCTGGTGCTCGGCTTCCACCGCCCCGGCCGCTTCGACCTGATCGACGACGTGACCGAGGACGTGCTCGCCTCGGAGCGCGTCGACGCCCTGCGCGAGTCCGTGAAGGCCTGGTGCCGCGAGGAGGGGCTGTCCGCCTGGGACCGCCGCGACCAGACCGGGATGCTCCGCAACCTGGTCGTGCGCGAGGGCCGCCGCACGGGCCAGCTGCAGGCGCGCATCGTCACGAGCCCGGGCGAGTTCCGCGCCGCGGAGCTGGCCGCCGCGATCCCGGCGGACTCGGTGCTCTGGACGCGCGCCGCCGGCGTGGCCGAGACCACGCGCGACGGCGAGACCGAGGTCCTGAAGGGCGCCGCGAAGCTCGAGGAGGAGCTGAGCGGGCTGCGCTTCCGGATCTCCCCCGACGCCTTCTTCCAGACGAACACCGAGATGGCGGAGCGCCTCTACGGGATCGCCGGCGAGCTGGCCGGGCTGACGGGCCGCGAGCGGGTGCTCGACCTGTTCTGCGGCATCGGCACGATCGCGCTCACGCTCGCCCTCGAGGCCGGCGAGGTCTGGGGCGTGGAGCTTGTCGAGGAGGCGGTGGCCGACGCGATCGAGAACGCCCGTCTCAACAGCGTGGACAACGCCCAGTTCTTCGCCGGCGACGTTCGCACCGCGATGCGCCCGCTGCTCGAGCGCTCGGGCAAGCCCGACGTGGTCGTGGTGGACCCGCCGCGCGCCGGGCTCTCGCAGAAGATCGTCCGGCGGCTGCTCGAGGCCGAGGCCGAGCGGGTGGTCTACGTCTCGTGCAACCCCACGACGCTCGCCCCCAACGCCCGCCAGATGGCGGACGCGGGCTACGTGCTCGAGACGGTGCGGCCGGTGGACATGTTCCCGCAGACGCCGCACATCGAGTGCGTGGCGCTGCTGCGGCGCGCCGCCTAGGCCTCGCCGCTCTCCTCCATCTCCTCGGCGGGCAGATCCTCCGCGGCGTGGACGCTGCAGAGGTAGCGCCCGCCCGTCTCGAGCGAGGCGCGGATCTCCTCGTCGGTGAGCTGCGTCCCGCACTCCTCGCACGTACGCTCGATCACCGGGTCGACCGCGGACCGCTCCATCTAGCGCGCGACCGCCTTCGCCTCGCTCGCGACCACGTGCTGGACCGGCAGGCCGGTCGCCGCGCGCGCCTTCGACGGCAGGTCGAGATGGAGCCACTTCGACACCTTGAGCGGCAGCGTCGAGACGATCACCTCGTCGTACTCGGCGAAGTGCGTCTCGTCGCAGACCGCCGCCAGCGGATCGGCGTCGCCGAGCTTGGCGTCCTTCACGTCGAGGCCCTCGCGGCGCAGCTCCTCCACGAAGCCGGCGCGGTGCTCCTCGGCCTCCGAGCCGCCCGGCGTGCATGTCGGCCGCCCAGGCGATGCCGTGAGGGGTGGCGGGCACGAGCAGCGTGAACTCACAGGGCCCGTGCACGGCCCGCGCCTGGAGCGCATCCAGCAGCTCCGGCGACTCCGCGGTGCGGTTGGCGACGACGAGGATTCTGGCCTTCTCGGCCATTCCAGCCTCCCTCTCTCGCCTGCGGCGGAGGGTAGCGCTGCGCACTGGCCCTCAGTAGGGCGGAAAGTCCTCGTACCAGGTGCCGAGCGCCCGGAAGGCGGCCCAGAACTCGCGCTTCGCGCGCTCGTCGTCGAGCGAGGCGTCGATGTCCGGCACGTAGAGCACGTCGCACGCCGGCGTGAGGCGCTGGATCTCGCCCTCCTGCGGCGCCAGCTGCGCGCCCAGCGGGACTCCCAGCGAGTTCAGCTCCTCGAGCGCCTCCTCGCCCATCACCACGACGATGCGCGGCTGCACGATCGCGAGCTCGTCGAGCACGCGTGCGCGGCACTCCGGCGCCGACAGGTCGGTGTCGCCGACGGGGCACTTCACGAAGACCGTGCCGTAGACCGTGAGCGGATCGATGCCGAGCCGCTTGAAGCTCTTCATCAGCGCGCTGCCGGCGCGCCCGTAGAAGGCCACGCCCTCCTCGATCTCCGAGGGGACCGGGGCGAACTTGAGGAGCATGATGTCCGCCTGCGGGTGCCCCGAGCCGAGCACCGGCATGAGGTTGCCGCGCGGGCAGTGGTCGCAGCCCTGGATCGCCCGCGTGAGCTGGTTCAGCTCGCGGATCGCCCGCTCGAGGTACTTCTCCTTGATCTCGTCGTCGGTAGCGGGCACCTGGGGCATGGCTTTTGACGGCCCGGCCGCCCCTCCTTTTGCGTGCATCATCTCCTGCGCCCCTTCGGCCCCTTCGTCTGGATGAACTTGAGGGCCTGCACGTACAGCAGCGACTGGCGCTTGCGCACGATGTCAGCGTCGCGGAGCGACTCGAGGAACTCCTCCGGGCCGTCGAAGTCGCGCATCCTGATCTTCACCGTGCCGAGCCCCTGTGCAACGTGGCTGTCGGACCCGGCGCCGGCCACGATCCGGTACTTGGCGGCGAAGCGGGCCGCCTCCTCGTTGAAGGCCGAGAACGCCACGCGCGGGTTGAACACCTCGATCGCGTCGATGTCCTCGACCACCGCCAGCAGGTGCTCGTAATCGGGCACTGCATGCATCCGGTCAAAGGGGTGCGGCACGTAGACCAGCCCTCCCTGGCGGCGGATCTCGGCGATCGTCTCGGCCAGGGTCATGCCGCGCGGGATCTTCTCCTCGATGAAGAGCCCGATCACCTCGCCCTGGTCGGCGGTCTTGACCTCCTCGGCCACGATCACCTTGATCCCGTCGGCGCGCTCGCGCGCCTCGAGGGCGCCCGACACCTCGTTGTGGTCGGTGATCGCGATCGCCCCGAGGCCCACGCGCTTGGCCGTGTCGAGCAGCGTGTCCACCGGCGTGGCGCAGTCGGGCGAGTGGTCGGTGTGCATGTGGAGGTCCACGTCCACGAAGGGCCGCTCCGCCAGCCGCTTGCGCAGCTCGGGGTTCCCGTTGGTGCTGTGCCGGCGCGCGGCGATCTCGGCGTAGAGCTCCTCCACGCGGTCGGCGGTGCGCGCCCACTCGAGCTCGGGGTGCGCCTGCTCGATGCGCCCGGCGAGCTGGGACATCAGCTCCGGCTCGGTGAGCAGGCGCTCGATCTGGCCGGCGAGCGTGAGCGCGTCGCGCGGCTCGAAGAGCAGGCCGAGCTCGCCGTCGCGGAGCGCCTCCTCGTACTGCGGGAGCCGCGCCGCCACCGGCACCGCGCCGCCGGCCAGCGCGCGCAGGACGAGCTGGGGCGCGGGCGCCGTGCCCGCGGATGCCGCCACGACCACCTGGGCGCGTGCGAGGTACTGGGCCTCGGAGCCGTCCCCGGGGCCGGCGAGATCGACGCGGTCGCGCAGCCGCCGCGGCAGGGAGACGGCGGGCGCGCTCCCGGGATCGCGCAGCCAGATCGTCGCGCGCCAGTCCACGTCCACCGGCAGCCGCCGCAGCGCGCGCAGGAACAGCCGCAGCGCTCCGCGCTCCTCCTCGTCCGAGAACACGATCTCGGGCGGGCCGCCGTCGGTCTCCGTGCGGTGCAGGAGGTCGGCGCCGGGGTGGATCAGCCGGTAGTCGCCGGGGAAGTAGCGCTCCACGAGGTCGCGGGTGACGCTGAAGCTGGCGGTGCGCCCGTCGAGGCGCCCGAACAGCAGCTCGACCACGCGCCGGGCCACCTGGGTGGAGAGCAGCCGCTCCGTGGCGCCGTGGAAGCTGCCGACGTTCAGCGCCCGCGAGTGGCGCAGCGCGGCCGACGCCGCGCTCGGCGCGAACGGCTCGTGCACGTGCACGAAGTCGAGCTCGGCGTTGTCGAGCAGGTCCTCGAGGGTGCGCGACACGTCGAGCGGCAGCGCCACCGAGCCGCCGCGCCTGAACGGGAGGCTCTGGCCCACGGCCACGAGCGAGGCGCCGCCGTGCTCCTCGAAGATCGCGTCCGGGTCATCGGCGAGCCGGTCGATCCGGGCGCGCCCCTCGCGCACCAGCTCGCGCGAGTCCGAGGGCGCGACCACCACCACGCTGTGGCCGCGCGCGCAGAGCTCGTCGGAGAGCCGCTCCACGAAGCGGTTGACCTCGTGGTGGAGCTCCCACGGATACGGCGTGACCTGGGCGATCCGCAGGCGGTCGGAGGGCACGCCGCAGGATAGGAGAGCACGACGTGCAACGGGCGGCCCGTGGGGCCGCCCGTCGCAAAGGCTGCAGCTGAGAGAGAGAGCCGCTAGGAGGTCGGCTCGACCTTGATGCGCGCCTCGCCGCCCGGGAGCTTCGGCGCTCCCGCGTACTGCGCGATGAAGCGCTCGGTGTTGTCGTGCGCCACCGAGTCCGGCACCTGCACCGGCGGTGACTTCATGAGGTAGGAGCTCGGCTCCTCGAGCGGGCCCCCGATGCCGTGGTTCAGCGCCAGCTTGCAGCAGCGCACGGCGTCGGTGACGATGCCCGCCGAGTTCGGCGAGTCCCACACCTCGAGCTTCGCCTCGAACGTGAGCGGCACGTCTCCGAAGGCCTCGCCCTCGAGCCGGATGTGCGCCCACTTGCGGTCGGTCAGCCACGGCACGTAGTCCGAGGGGCCGATGTACACGTCGTCCGCGGGCAGCTGCTCGTCCAGCAGCGAGGTCACGGCCTGGGTCTTCGAGATCTTCTTGGACTCCAGACGCTCGCGCTCGAGCATGTTGTAGAAGTCCATGTTGCCGCCGACGTTCAGCTGCGACGTCCGCGCGAGCCGCACGCCACGGTCCTGGAACAGGCTGGCGAGCGTGCGGTGCAGGATCGTCGCGCCGACCTGGGACTTGATGTCGTCCCCGACGATCGGCAGGCCGGCCTTGCGGAAGCGGTTCGCCCAGTAGTTCTCCGAGGCGATGAACACGGGGATGCAGTTCACGAACCCGCAGCCCGCCTCGAGCACCTGCTCGACGTACCACTTGGTCGCCTGCTCGGAGCCGACCGGCAGGTAGGAGACGACCACGTCGGTCTTCGTCTCCTTGAGGATCTGCACGATGTCGTCGGTCTCGCCCGGGGCCTTGGTGATCTTCTGCTTGAGGTACTTGCCGAGGCCGTCGTGCGTCATGCCGCGGTAGACCGGCACGTCGAGGTGCGGCACGTCCGCGAACTTCATCGTGTTGTTCTGCCCCGCCCAGATCGCCTCGGACAGGTCCTTGCCGACCTTGTCCGCGTCGATGTCGAACGCGGCGGTGAACTCGATGTCACGCACGTGGTAGCCACCGAGGTCCACGTGCATCAGCCCGGGTACCGCCTGGTCCGGATCGGCGTCCTTGTAGTACTCCACGCCCTGGACGAAGGACGATGCGCAGTTGCCCACGCCGACGATCGCCACGCGCACCTTCTCCGTCTGGTAGCGCGCACCACCGTTCGTTGAAATTGGTTCGGTCATTGAAGCCCTCCTGCTGCAGCCAAGAAAACGGCCCCGGTGCCGGGGCCCCGGCATATGAACCCGCCCGGGTCGGGCTGGTTACATCTCCCCGGCGGCCCTGACGAGCTGCCGGCGCACGTGGAGCACCCGCTGGAGCGTCGTGAAGATCGTCAGCGCGGCCACCACGTAGATGGCCGGCTCCAAGAGGTCGAAGTCTTCCACGATCTCACCGCCCGCAAACACCAGGCCGGCCGAGAGGATCACCACTCGCACGGCCCGTGAGGCGATGCCCGACCTTGCATTCCACGCCCAGCGCCTCGGCGCGCGCACGGGTGTAGCTGACCATGTAGGAGCCCACCACGGCGAGCACCGTCGCGCCCACCACCTCCTGCTGGCCCTGCTTCGCGTAGTAGGTCGCCACGGCGGCGAGCACCACGCCCTCCTCGACGCGGTCGAGCGTCGAGTCGAGGAAGGCGCCGAAGGGCGTGCCCTTGCCGGACATGCGCGAGTAGCGGCCGTCGATCATGTCCATGAGGGAGCCGACGATGAACGCGAACGCGCCGAGGACGAAGTACTCCTCGAGGATCAGCACCGCGGCCACCACGTTCAGCACGAACCCGGTCAGCGAGATGGCGTTCGGCGTGAGGCGCGACTCGATCAGGCGGTTGCGCGCGAGCGCGCGAAGGTCGCCGGCGCCGTCGCGACCGCCCCGCCGCGGCCGGGGCCGCGTGGGGGCCGACCCGAGCTCTTCGGGCGTCACGCCGGGACCTTGACGCGGCGCGTGCGCCAGGCCCAGGCCTCGGGCCGCGCGCGTGCGAACGCCTCGGATGCGGCGATGGCGGACACCGCCGCCACGAGCGCGCCCAGCAGGGCGTCCATCCAGAAGTGGTTGGCGGTGACGACGACCACGAACGTCACGACCAGCGGGTAGAGCGCCCAGAGCACCTTGAGCACGCGGTTGCGCACCAGGAAGATCGCGGGCACGGCGATCATGAGCGCGAACGCCACGTGCATGCTCGGCACCGCGGCGAACGGGTTGTAGAGCACGTCCGCGCTCTTGTCGGCCGACTCGCCGACGAACGAGGCCACCGAGTCGGTGAAGCCCCACTCGGGCAGGAAGCGCGGCGGCGCCGTGGGGTAGACGAGGTAGCCCACGAGCGCGAGCCCCATGGCGACCATGAACATGTTGCGCACGAAGTAGTAGGCGTGGTTGCGCGCGATGTAGAGCCAGATCAGGAACGTGGTGGTGACCACGAAGTGCGAGTTCACGTACATCCAGTTCGCGCCGGTGAGGATCCAGTCCTGGCCGCGCGCCCACGCCTGCAGGCCGGGCTCGAAGAAGAGGCCGAGCGTGCGCTCGAAGTGGACGAGGTTGCGGGCGTTCTCGAACGCAAGGCCGGCCTGGCCGTCCACGAACCCGCGCACGAGCCGGTACGCGTAGTACGCGCCTGCGAAGAGGGCCAGCTGGCGGAGGGCGTCGAGCCAGCCGTTCGGAAGCCAGCGACCGCTCAGACGCCAGACCCTGGCCAGCTGCACGAGCAGCGGGTGGGACCGGGGCATCGGCGCCAAGCCTACTAGCTGCCGTCGTCGCAGCGGCGGCCGCGCGAGAACAGCCGCTCGGGCGAGAAGCGCGTGCTCATGTGGACGAATCCCTGCCGGTTGGCGATCACGCGCGTCCAGTTCCCGTAGGGCTCGACGCAGGCGTTGGTGGCGTACCAGTAGGGCGTCCAGCGCACGCGCACGATCGCCTCGCCGGGGCGCTTCACGTCGAGCAGCAGCTCGTCGGAGCCGAGCTGCTCGAGCACGATGTTCGAGTCCTTCTGCGGGATCACGAACGGCGTGGGCAGGAGCACCTCGTACACGCGCCAGTCCTCGGAGCGCCAGCGCAGCCGCAGGTAGGGCAGGCCGCGCTCGATCAGCGCGCGCTCGGCGTACGAGCTCTTGTCCGGCTTCGCGCTCGGCAGCGCCACGTAGCGCACCGCGTTCTCGGCGAGCCAGCTCGCGTAGGTGAGCCGCGTGACCGGGCCGCCGTAGAAGATCGGGTTGCGGCCCGTGTCGAGCTGGCGCAGCCAGCCGCGCGCGAGCGGGGTCTGGAGCGCGATCTCCGCGCCCTCCCAGTGGCTGCGCGTGAACGGGATCTCGATGCGCCGCTGGTCGGGCAGCGTGGCGAGGTACTGGCGCAGCGGCTCGAAGTAGTCGGACTTGGCGGCCGGGTCCTCGAGGTACTTGATCACGTCGCGCACGGCGGGCGACCACATCCAGAACGCGAGCGACGTGAAGCCGGCGGTGAGCAGCGGCAGCGCCCAGGCCCGCTTCGTCCACGGCTGTCCCCAGATCGCGCAGAGCAGCACGGGCCCGCCGAAGAGCGCGCCGAGCCGCACCGCGTTGCCGCCCATCTGCGTGTCGAGGAAGAGCGCGAGCGTGGCGCCCGCCCCGTACAGCGCGGCGCCCCAGCGGAGCGCGCGCTCGCGGCGCGGGAGAACGATCAGGCAGACGATCGCGAACAGCGGGATCGGCAGGTACGCCGTGAACGGGAACGGCGCCCAGCCGCCCTCGGGGAAGGCCCAGGCGAGGAACACGGGCGGGATGAACGCGGCCGCCGCGATCGCGATGCCCTCGCGCCGCTTCTTGCGATCGCCCCACTCCGCGAGCGCGTAGGCCACGCCGGCCATCGCCAGGAAGAGGCCGGCCACCGGGCTGCCGAGCGGGCAGAGGAACGCGAAGACGATCGCCAGCGCGTAGCGGCGCCGCTGCAGCGCGAGCAGCGCGGCCAGCCCGAAGGCCACGCCGATCGCGAACGGCAGCCGGCTCGTGAAGAGCAGCGTGGCGGTGGCCACGCCGAACCAGATCGCGCCCCAGCGCGAGCGCTCCGCGCCGAAGTAGCCGCGGGCGAGCGGCTCGAACAGCGCGGCGCAGGCGACCGCCGCCAGCGCGAGCGCCACGGGCGGGGTGAGCAGCCAGGCGATCGGCGGCGAGATGACGCTGTAGGCGGGCGTGTGGTGGCCGCCGTACCACTGGCCGTTCCAGATCGTGAAGCCCTCCTCGCCGAACAGCTCGGCGCGGAACGTGTGGGCCGCGAGGTCGACGGTGCGCGGCTGCCAGATCAGGTAGGCGATCGCGAACAGCGAGCGCCACGAGGACCGGCGCGAGCCGCCACCAGTCGACGCGCCGGTACCAGGCGAGCTGGCCCATCGGGAGCGCCCCGGCGCGCGAAGCGGCCAGTGCGCGGCGGCGTCTCGGCGGATGAGCCCCGAGGCGGCGCCGTGACAGCGGAGAGCGCGGCCCGGAGCACGGCTGTAGAAGGCTAGCCGAGCGGGAGCCGCACGAAGGACGTCACGCGCTCCACGAGCTCGGGCCGGTCGAGCCAGGGCCAGTGGCCGGCGTCCACCATCTCGAGCTCGGCCGGGCCGCCGAGGGCGTCGGCGTACGCCTGGCCGAACTCGGCGCCGATGTAGGGGTCGCGCGTCCGGCCAGAGCACGAGCGCCGGGCAGCGCACCTCGCCCAGGCGCTCGCCGGCCCGGGCCAGCACGTCCGGGGCGGCCGAGCGGTAGAGCTTCAGGATCGCCCGCTGGGTGCCGTGGTCGAAGTGGCTCCACGCGCGGTCCGCCAGCGCGGCGGGCAGCTCGCGGCGGAAGGCCCAGCGGGTGGACAGGCCCATCGACAGCTCGCCCACGAGCGGCCGCCGCCAGGCGCGCGCCACGCGGTGCCAGCGGTAGCCCGGGAGGAACGGCACCGTGCCACCGATCAGCACGAGCCGCCCGACGAGCTCCGGGCGGCGCTGTGCGAGCGCCAGCCCGACCGCGCCCCAGTCGTGCACGACCAGCGCGAGCCGCTCGAGCCCGAGCTTGTCCACGAAGCTGCTCGAGGAAGTCGGCGTAGCCCTCGATCGAGTAGTCGAACTCCGCCGGCTTCGCCGAGTTGCCGAACCCGGGCAGGTCGGGCGCGATCCCGCCACCGCGCTCGAGGAACGGGATCCAGTCGAACGAGGCCGTGGGAACGCCGTGCAGGTAGAGCACCGGCGCGTCGCCCGCCTCGCGCCAGCTCACCTCGAGCTCTCCGATGCTGTCGCGGCGCTCGAGGATCTCCACGGGACGGCTTGATACCAGGCCGTCGTAGCCTTGGCGCCGTGTCCAAGCGTCCCGACCGGCGGCGGCTGCTCGCCATCCGCGACCGCCTGCGCCGGGAGTACGGCCGCCCGGTGCTGCACCCTCATCGCGCGCCCGTGGACGAGCTCGTGCTCACCGTTCTCTCGCAGAACACGAACGACCGCAACCGCGACGTGGCCTACCACCGGCTGCGCGAGCGCTACCCGACCTGGGAGGACGTGCGGCGCGCGCCGGTGGCGGAGGTCGAGGAGGCGATCCGGCCGGGCGGGCTGGCGCCGACGAAGGCGGTGCGGATCGTCCAGATCCTCGATGCGCTCGCGGGCGACGACCTCGGCTGGATGGAGGAGGCCCCGGTGGACGAGGCGCGCGACTACCTCGTGAGCCTGCCCGGGGTCGGCCGCAAGACGGCCGCGTGCGTGCTGCTGTTCTCGTTCGGCCGCCACGACGTGCCCGTGGACACGCACGTGTTCAGGGTGGGCACCCGGCTCGGCCTGTTCCGGCCGCGGGCCTCGCTCGAGGAGGCTCACGACGAGATGCTGCGGCTCTGCCCGGAGGGCGACGCCTACGAGGTGCACGTCCTCCTCATCCGCCACGGCCGCCGCACCTGCGCGGCGCGCGCCCCGCGCTGCGCCGAGTGCCCGCTCCGGCGGATGTGCCCGGAGGGGCGGCGCCGCCTCGGCGGCGGATGACGGGCGTCGCTCGCGAGCGCGCCGTCGCGGCGGGCGTGCTCGCCGTCCCGTTCCTCGTCGCCATCGCGGTGCTGCAGGGCCTCACCGTCGAGATCGACACGTTCCACGGCACGGACGCGGGGCTCTACCACCTGCCCACGATCAGGCAGTTCGCCGAGCACGTGGACCTGCGCTCGTACCCGGCCGCTCAGACCCCGCTCTACCACCTGCTGTTCGCCGGCTTCGGCAAGGTCGCCGGCTTCGAGCTCTGGAAGCTGCGGCTGCTGAACGCGGCGATCTCCTACGCCGCCGCGCTCGCGCTGCTCAGGCTGCTCCGCCGCGCCACGCCGCTCGAGCCGCTGCAGGCGCTCGCGCTGACGCTCGTGTTCACGCTGTCGCCGTACTTCTTCGGCGCCTCGTTCACGCTCCTCACCGACAACCTCGCGCTGCTGTTCGCGTTCCTCGCGCTCGAGCGGATCGAGGCCTTCCGGCGCACGGGCGCCGTCGCGCCGCTCGCGCTCGCGTGCCTCGCGCTCTCCGCCGCGGTCCTCACGCGGCAGTCCTTCGTCTGGCTCGCGGCGGTGGCGGCCTGGTTCGTGGTCCGCGGCTCCTGGCCGGCGGCCCGCAAGCTCGCCGGCCTCGCGCTGGTGGCGCTGGCCCTGTCACCGCTGCTCGGGCTGGTGATCGCCTGGGACGGGCTCGTGCCGAAGGGCTCGGACCCCGGGTCGTGCGGGCTCTGCGGCGACCAGCCCGGCGGCGAGGGCCTCACGCTGCGGCCGGTCGTGTTCACGCTCGCGCTCGTGGGCGCCTACGCGGCCGTGCTGTTCGCGCCGGTCGTGCTCCGGCGCGCCCGCGCGCTGCCGGCGCCCGCCGTGCTCGCCGGCGCGGCGCTGGGCGGGGTGGCGCTGCTGCTCGTCTCGCCGCTCAGCTACGAGCCGAAGGCGCCGGGCCGGCCGGGCGACGGCGGCTGGCTCTGGAAGGTGGCCGACCGCTTCCCCGAGCTGGCGGGCTCGTCGCTGCTCTTCTTCGTGCTGCTCCCCGCCGGGCTGCTCGCCCTCTGGCTGCTCGTGCGCCGCGCCGGCGTCGAGTCGCTCCCGGCGGTCGCGTTCGCCGTGTTCCTGCTGGCCGCGCTGCCGGTCCGGCTCGTCTACCAGAAGTACTTCGACCCGATGGCGCTCGTCACGCTCGCGCTGCTGGCCCGCCCGCCGGACCTCCGGACGCGGCGCGACTACGCCGGGGCGGCGCGTCCTGTGCGTGGCGTTCGTGGCGTACGCGCTGAGCTTCAGCGGCGACTGATCAGTCGATCTTCGTGAGGTCCACCACGAAGATGAGCGTCTCGTTGGGGCCGATCGGCCCCTGCCCGGCGGTGCCGTAGGCGAGCTCGGGCGGGATCACGAGCTTGCGCCGGCCGCCCACGCGCATGCCGACGATCCCCTTGTCCCAGCCGGGGATGACGCTGCCGGTGCCGAGCTGGAACGGCGGCAGCGTCGCGCCCTCCCACGAGGAGCCGAACTCCTCGCCGGTCGAGAACGCCATCCCGACGTACTCCATCGCCACCGTGTCGCCGTTCTTCGCGGCGGGGCCCTTGCCCTTGACGATGTCCTCGACCTGAAGCTTGTTCGGGGGCGACCCGCTCGGCTTCGGGATCACCGGCTTGGCGCTCGTGTCGGTGAGGTCGGCGGCCTCGGTCTCCGTCTCGGGAGCCGGCTGCTCGGTGGCCTGCGTGGCCGCCGAGTCGCCGTCGCCGTCGTCGTCGCCGCCACAGGCGACGAGCGCGAGCGCCGCCAGCAGGGCGGCCAGGACTGCGATCAGGCGACGCACGGACCGCGGAGCCTAGCCGCTCGGGAAAAGCCGGGACGATCTGCCATACTCTCGCTTAGATTTCTTGGAACTCGAACTGTAAGCGGTAAAGGAGCAAATCGGATGGGCAAGACGATCGGAATCGATCTTGGCACGACCAACTCGTGCATGGCCGTCCTCGAAGGCGGCGAGCCCACCGTGGTCGAGAACGCCGAGGGCGCCCGCACGACGCCGTCGGTCGTCGCGTTCACGGAGGGTGGCGAGCGCCTCGTAGGCGCGCCGGCCAAGCGCCAGGCCGTGACCAACCCGGAGAACACCGTGTTCTCCATCAAGCGCTTCATGGGGCGCAAGGAGGCGGAGGTCAAGGAGGAGGAGAAGATCGTCCCCTTCGAGGTCGTCTCCGGCCCCAACGGGGACGCGCGCGTGAGCGCCGGCGGCAAGCAGTACCCGCCGCCCGAGATCAGCGCGATGATCCTCCAGAAGCTGAAGGCCGACGCCGAGGCATACCTCGGCGACACCGTCGACAGCGCCGTGATCACCGTCCCGGCGTACTTCAACGACGACCAGCGCCAGGCCACGAAGGACGCCGGCAAGATCGCCGGCCTCGACGTCAAGCGGATCATCAACGAGCCCACGGCGGCGTCGCTCGCCTACGGGCTCGACAAGGAGTCGGACCAGACGATCCTCGTCTTCGACCTCGGCGGCGGCACGTTCGACGTGTCGGTGCTCGAGATCGGCGACGGCGTGTTCGAGGTGAAGGCCACCGCGGGTGACAACCACCTGGGCGGCGACAACTTCGACAAGGCGGTCGTGGACTGGCTCGTGGCCGAGTTCAAGAAGGCCGAGGGCGTGGACCTCTCGCAGGACAAGATGGCCCTGCAGCGCCTCTACCAGGAGGCGGAGAAGGCCAAGACCGAGCTCTCGTCGGCACAGGAGTCGCAGATCAACCTGCCGTTCATCACGGCGGTGGACTCGGTTCCGAAGCACCTGAACCAGCGGCTCACCCGCTCGAAGCTGAACGAGCTGACGAGCGAGCTGATCGACCGCGTCGTCGGCCCGACGAAGCAGGCCCTGAAGGACGCCGGCACCGAGGGCGGCAGCGGCATCGACCACGTGGTGCTCGTGGGCGGCATGACGCGCATGCCCGCGGTGCAGGAGAAGGTCAAGGAGCTCACCGGCAAGGACCCGCACCGGGGCGTGAACCCGGACGAGGTCGTGGCCGTGGGCGCCGCCATCCAGGCCGGCGTGCTGGCCGGTGACGTCAAGGACGTGCTGCTGCTCGACGTGACCCCGCTGACCCTCGGCATCGAGACCAAGGGCGGCGTGATGACGAAGCTGATCGAGCGCAACACGACGATCCCGACCCGCAAGTCGGAGATCTTCTCGACGGCCGAGGACAACCAGCCGAGCGTGGAGGTTCACATCCTCCAGGGCGAGCGCGAGATGGCCGCCTACAACAAGTCGCTCGGGAAGTTCCAGCTCACCGGGATCCCGCCCGCCCCGCGCGGCGTGCCGCAGATCGAGGTGTCGTTCGACATCGACGCCAACGGCATCGTCGCGGTGGGCGCCAAGGACCTCGGCACGGGCAAGGAGCAGAAGATCGAGATCAAGGCCGGCTCGGGCCTCGCCGACGAAGAGGTCGAGCGCATGGTGAAGGACGCCGAGGCCCACGCCGAGGACGACCGCCGCCTGCGCGAGCTGGTCGAGGCCCGCAACCTCGCCGAGAACGCCGCCTACCAGGCGGACAAGCAGCTCGCCGAGATGGGCGACTCGATCGACTCGGCCTCCAAGGAGGAGATCGAGGCCGCGATCAAGGACGTCCGCGAGAACCTCGAGTCCGAGGACACGGAGCTGCTGCGCCAGAAGACGGACGCGCTGCAGGCCTCCTTCCACAAGGTGTCGGAGCAGATGTACGCCGCGGCCGCGCAGCAGGCGCAGCCGGGCGGCAACGGCGCCGGCGCCGACGGGCCCGAGGCGTCCGCCGACGACGAGGAGGAGGTCGTGGACGCGGAGGTCGTGGACGGCGAGGGCAGGGACTAGCCCATGACCGGAGCGCGAGGAGACGCGTCACGTCACGTGACGACGCGGCCGAGCCCGCGGGCGACGAGGATCCGGCGAACGAGGCCGCGGGCGTGAAGGCGGCCGAGGAGGCCGCCGAGAGCGTGGACGAGGCCGCCGGCGACGATCCCCTGGCGGTCGCGCCGCGAGCGCGACGAGTACCTCGACCTCGCCCGCCGGGCGCAGGCCGACTTCGAGAACTACCGCAAGCGCGCGGCGCGTGAGGCGGCCGCCGCCGGCGAGCGCGCGCGCGGCGGGCTGGTGCGCGAGCTCCTGCCGGTGGTGGACAACCTCGAGCGCGCGCTCGGCTCGGCGGGGGAGGCGGAGCGCCACCTCGCCGAGGGCGTGGCGCTCGTGCACTCCGAGCTGATCGCGGTGCTCGAGCGCAACGGCATCGAGCAGTTCGACCCCGCCGGCGAGGCGTTCGACCCGGCGGTCCACGAGGCGCTGTCCACGCGCAGCGAGGAGGGCGCCAAGCCCGGCGTGGTCCTCGACGTGGTCGAGAAGGGCTACCGCTCGAACGGCCAGGTGCTCCGGCCCGCTCGCGTGGTGGTATCGGGGTAGAGACGCGATGGCTGCGGTGACCGACCCGTACAGGACGCTCGGCGTCGAGCGCAAGGCGACCGACGACGAGATCAAGAAGGCGTACCGGAAGCTCGCGCGCCAGTACCACCCGGACCGCAACCCGGGCGACGCCGGCGCGGAGGACCGCTTCAAGGAGATCCAGGAGGCCTACTCGATCCTGTCCGACCCGGAGAAGCGGCGCGCCTACGACTCGGGCGGCGGCGTGTTCGGCTCGGGCTTCGACCCGGGCGCCTTCCGGGGCGGCTTCGGCGGCGTCGGCGACATCCTCTCCGACCTCTTCGGGTCGCGCGGCGGCGGCGCCGGGCCGCCGGGGCCCGAGCGCGGGCGCGACCTCGAGACCGACGTGCACATCTCCTTCGACCAGGCGATGAACGGCGCGCAGGTGCCGGTGAGCGTGCCGCTGTCGGCGCCGTGCGCCACCTGCCGCGGCACCGGGGCGCGCCCGGGCACCTCGCCCGAGGTCTGCAGCCGCTGTCACGGCCGCGGCGTCGAGGCCGAGTCGCAGGGGCTCTTCTCGATCTCGCAGCCGTGCCGCCAGTGCGGCGGCACCGGCACGGAGATCAAGGACCCGTGCCCCACCTGCAGCGGCTCCGGGCGCACGCGCCAGGTCAAGCGCTACCGGGTGAACATCCCCGCCGGCGTGCGCGACGGCAGCCGCGTGCGCCTCGCCGGCAAGGGCGAGGCCGGCCCGCGCGGCGGCCCGCAGGGAGACCTGTACGTGGTCACGCGCGTGGGCGCGTCGGACATCTTCGAGCGCAAGGGCGACAACCTCGAGGTCGAGGTGCCGATCACGATCCCGGAGGCCATCAAGGGCGCGACGATCGAGGTGCCCACGCTCGCCGGGAGCAAGCGCATCCGCGTTCCCCCGGGCACCCAGCACGGGACCGTGCAGCGGCTGCGCGGCGAGGGCCCGCCGAAGCTGGCCGGCCGCGGGCGCGGCGACATCCGCTACCGGCTGGTGGTCGACGTCCCGCGCTCGCTGTCGCGCGAGCAGGCCGAGGTCGTCGACGAGCTGGCGACCGTGATGGACGGGAACCCGCGCTCGCGGCTCCTGTCCGGGAGGGGGGAGTAGGTGGCCGCCTCCGAGCACGACCACGTGCGCGGCGTCTACATGATCTCGGTGGCGGCCGAGCTCGCCGGCATGCACCCGCAGACGCTCCGGATCTACGAGTCGCGCGGGCTGATCACGCCGAAGCGCTCCCCGAAGAACACGCGCCTCTACTCCCAGGAGGACGTGCGCCGGCTCAAGCGGATCCAGGAGCTCACGGGCGAGCTGGGCATGAACCTCGCCGGCGTGGAGCGCGTCTTCGAGCTGGAGGCCGAGCTCGAGCGCATGCAGCGCCGGGTGCGGAACCTCGAGCGCCACGCGGAGCGGATGGAGGGCGAGCTGCGCGCCGAGATCGAGCGCGTCCGGCGCTCCTACAAGCGCGAGCTGGTGCTCTACCAGCCTCCGCCCGAGCGCTCGCTCGCGGCGAAGGACCCGGTCGTGCGCGTTCCGGTGCGCCGACCCGCCCGCTAGCACGGCGTAATCGGGGGCGGCCCTTTGGCCGCAGAGGCGCAAATTGGGCCCGTTCAGGGCATACCCGCGGCTCCAGGGTGTACAAACCCGCGATGGCCAGGCAGGAGAACGCGGCGGCCGCGGTGCGGCTGGCCGGCGTTCGCAAGCTGTACGGGGACGTCGTGGCGGTCGACCGAGTGGACCTCGCCATCGAGCGCGACGAGTTCTTCACGATGCTCGGGCCGTCCGGCTCGGGCAAGACCACCTGCCTGCGGATGATCGCCGGCTTCGAGCGTCCCGACGAGGGCGTGGTGGAGCTGGAGGGACGCGACGTGACGGGCGTGCCCCCGTTCGACCGCGACGTGAACACGGTCTTCCAGGACTACGCGCTGTTCCCGCACATGAGCGTGGGCGAGAACGTGGAATACGGCCTGAAGATCAAGAAGGTCACGAAGGACGAGCGCCGCCGCCGCGCAGGCGAGGCGCTCGAGCTGGTGCGCCTCGGCGGCTACGAGAAGCGGCGCACGACGCAGCTGTCGGGAGGCCAGCGCCAGCGCGTGGCCCTCGCCCGCGCGCTCGTCAACCGGCCGGCGGTGCTGCTGCTCGACGAGCCGCTCGGCGCGCTCGACCTCAAGCTCCGCCAGCAGATGCAGAACGAGCTGCGCACGATCCAGGGAGAGGTGGGGATCACGTTCGTCTACGTGACCCACGACCAGGAGGAGGCGCTCACCATGAGCGACCGCCTCGCCGTCTTCAACGACGGACGCGTCGAGCAGGTGGGCGTGCCCGCGGAGGTCTACGAGCACCCGGCCAACGAGTTCGTCGCCGGCTTCGTCGGCGTCTCGAACATCGTGGAGCGCGGCGGTCGCCGCGTGACGATCAGGCCGGAGAAGGTGAGGATCCTCGACACGCTCGACCACGCGGGCGACTTCGAGGTCGAGCAGGGCCGGATCAGGGAGGTGTCGTACGCGGGGATGATCACGCGCTTCGTGGTCGAGCTGGACCGGGGCGGGGAGCTCCAGGTAGTGCGGCAGAACCTCGAGATGTCCTCTCAGGACGCGCTCGAGCAAAGAGGGCGCCGCGTGCGCGTCGGCTGGTCCGGCGAGCATGCGTACGCCATCCCGGAAGCAGATACAACCGAGGAGGAACCGTGAACACAGGTCGATGGAGGTGGTGGACGACGATGGCCGCGCTGACTCTGGCGCTCGCCGCGCTCACCGCCGCCGGCTGTGGCGACGACGACGACGGCGGCGACAGCGGAGGCGGTGACGAGTCCGCTGCGCCGACGAAGCTCGGCAAGGGCGAGGGCGAGGTGAACCTCGTGGCCTGGGCGGGCTACGTCGAGGACGGCTCGACCGACCCGAGCGTCGACTGGGTCAGCGACTTCGAGAAGCAGACCGGCTGCAAGGTCAACGTGAAGATCGGCAACACCTCGGACGAGATGGTCACGCTGATGCGGACCGGCAAGTACGACGGCGTGTCGGCTTCCGGCGACGCGACCCTGCGGCTGGTCGCGGGCGGCGACGTGGACCCGGTCAACGTGGACCTCGTCCCGAACTACAAGGACATCTTCCCGGCGCTGAAGAACCAGCCGTGGAACACGGTGGACGGCGTGAACTACGGCATCCCGCACGGCCGCGGGGCCAACCTGCTCATGTTCAACAAGGACGCGGTGAAGCCGGCGCCGGACTCCTGGGGCGCCGTGCTCGACCCGGCCCAGTCCGAGAAGTACAAGGGCAAGGTCACGGCGTACGACAACCCGATCTACATCGCGGACGCGGCCCTGTACCTGAAGGCCACGCAGCCGGACCTCGGGATCGACAACGTCTACGAGCTGGACGACAAGCAGTTCGACGCCGCGGTGGACCTGCTGAAGAAGCAGCGCGACGAAGATCGGCGAGTACTGGTCCGACTACACGAAGGAGCAGGCGGCCTTCACGTCCGGCGACTCGGTCGTGGGCACCACCTGGCAGGTGATCGCGAACCTCGTGCAGGCGGACAAGAAGTCGCCGCCGATCGAGGCGATCCTGCCGAAGGAGG
The DNA here is from genome assembly GCA_963768465.1 of uncultured Thermoleophilaceae bacterium. GTDB lineage: Bacteria > Actinomycetota > Thermoleophilia > Solirubrobacterales > Thermoleophilaceae > JACVRW01. The sequence goes on from CAVYIA010000012.1 coordinate 121,627, forward strand.
GGGCGACCGGCTGGTCGGACACCTGGATGATCTCGTCCGAGGCCAAGAACCCGAACTGCATGTACCGGTGGATGAACCACATCGTCAGCCCCAAGGCGAACGCCGCGGTGGCCGAGTGGTTCGGCGAGGCCCCGGCGAACGAGAAGTCGTGTGCAGATGACCGCGGACGAGGATCACTGCGACACCTTCCACGCGGACGACGAGGCGTACTTCGACCAGGTCGCCTACTGGAACACGCCGACGAAGGACTGCGGCGACGACCGCGGGGTCGACCTGCAAGGACTACTCCGAGTGGGTGAAGGCCTGGACCGAGATCAAGGGCTGATCCCGGTCCGGATCCAGCTAAGGTGGAGGCAGCAACCGCCAGAGTGAGGAAGCCGGTGGGCCGCAGGCTCTCCGGCTTCCTCTGGCGGCACCCGCGCGCCCAGCTCGGCCTGCTCCTGTCCGGCCCGATCGGCTGGCTGCTGGTGGCCTACCTGGGCTCGCTCGCCGTGCTCTTCGTGGCGTCGCTGTGGCAGCTCGACGACTTCAGCGGCGAGATCGTCCACAAGACCGGCTTCCAGAACTTCCAGGAGCTCGGCGGAGACGCCGGTCTACCGGACGATCGTCGGCGCGGACGGTGGCGATCGCCGCGGCGGTGACGGTCACGGACGCGCTGCTCGCGTTCCCGATCGCCTTCTACATGGCGAAGGTGGCCACGCCGCGCGTGCGCGCGCTGCTCGTGGTGGCGGTGCTCATGCCGCTCTGGTCGAGCTACCTGGTGAAGGTCTACTCCTGGCGGATCATGCTCCAGGAGTCCGGGATCGTGAACTGGGCGCTCGAGCCGTTCGGGCTGCACGGCCCGGGCTTCGGGAACGTGGCCACCTGGCTCGTGTTCTCCTACCTCTGGCTGCCCTTCATGGTGCTGCCGATCTACGCCGGGCTCGAGCGCATCCCGAACTCGATGCTGGACGCCTCGGGCGACCTCGGCGGCCGGCCCTGGATGACCTTCCGGCGCGTGATCCTGCCGCTCGCGCTGCCGGCGGTGGTGGCGGGCTCGATCTTCACCTTCTCGCTCACGCTCGGCGACTACATCACGCCCACGCTCGTGTCGAGCACGCAGTTCATCGGCAACGTCGTCTACAGCAACGTGGGGATCGCCAACAACCTGCCGCTGGCCGCCGCGTTCGCCACGGTGCCGGTGGCGATCATGATCGTCTACCTCCTGATCGCGCGCCGGCTGGGCGCGTTCGAGTCGCTCTGACATGCACCTCTCGAACGGCACCCGCTGGCTGCTGCGGATCGGCACCGGGATCACGCTCGCGTTCATCTACATCCCGCTGATCGTGATCGCGATCTACGCGTTCAACGAGTCGCGCTCGCAGAGCTGGCCGATCGAGGGCTTCACGACCGAGTGGTTCTCGAAGGCGTTCGACAACCCGGGCGTGCGCGACGCGCTCTGGACCTCGCTCAAGGCCGGCCTCGGCGCGACGGCGATCGCGCTGCGTGCTCGGCACGCTGGCAGCGCTGGCCGTGTCGCGCTACCGCTTCTTCGGGCGCGAGACGATCTCGTTCGTCGTGATCCTGCCGCTCGCGCTGCCCGGCATCGTGACCGGCATGGCGCTGAACTCGACCTTCACGCAGGTGCTGAACGTGGACCTGACCCTGTTCACGGTGATCGTGGGTCACGCCACCTTCTGCATCGTCGTGGTCTACAACAACGCGGTCGCCCGGCTGCGACGAACGGGCACGTCGCTCGAGGAGGCGTCGCAGGACCTCGGCGCCGACGGCTGGCAGACCTTCCGCAACATCACGCTGCCGTCGCTGCGCTCGGCGCTCGTGGCGGGCGCGCTGCTGGCGTTCGCGCTCTCGTTCGACGAGATCATCGTGACCACGTTCACCGCGGGGTCGGAGCAGACGCTGCCGATCTGGATCTTCAGCAACTACTCGCGGCCCAACCAGCTGCCCGATCGTGAACGTGGTGGGCCTGCTGCTGATCGTGATCTCGATCATCCCGGTGTACTTGGCGAACCGGCTGACCCAGGATCCCTCCGGGCACCGCCGGCGGGCGCGCCCGCGGCCGCCGCGGTCGCGCGCTAGGGCCCCTGCCGGCGGCCGACGGCCGCCAGCCCGGACAGCACCGCGCGACGAGCGCGCGCGGCCCGGCCGCCAGCCGGATCACGTCGTCGTACTCGGTCAGCAGGGCGGCGAGGCGGGTGGGGCTCGGGATCCCGGCGCGTCCGGGCGGGTGGCGCCGGCCGAGGCCGTCGAGCGCCTCGAACCACTCGAGCGTCCGGCCCGCCGGCGAGGTGCGCCAGGTCGCGCGCGTCACGCCGCCGCCCGAGTTCCACATCTTGTGGACCGCGCCGCGCGGGACCTCGAGCGTGTCGCCCGGGCCCGAGCCTGCGCTCCGCGCCGTCCACACGGCGGTGAGCTCTCCCTCGAGGACCTCGAAGCGCTCGTCCTGGCCGGGGTGGAAGTGCGGCGGCGGGGCCGAGCCGTCCGGCGCCCCAGCGGCCCTCGACCTCGAGCGCCTCGGCGGAGTGCTCGCGGACGGTCACGGTCTCGTGGGGCGTGAGGTTGAAGGTCTGCGACATTGAGGACGGAAAGCCTAGTCAAACGGTCAAATCTTCTATACACTGACTTAGGTTTTATGCAAGCAGATCGCTTCACCATCAAGTCGCAGGAGGCCCTGGCCGCCGCTCAGCGGCTGGCCGCCGCGCGCCGCAACCCCGAGGTCGCGCCCCATCACCTCCTGATCTCCCTGCTCGAGCAGGAGGGCGGCATCGTGGTGCCGGTCCTGCGCCGCGCCGGCGCGGATCCCGAGCGGGTTCGCAGCCTGGCGAACCAGGCGCTCGACGCGCTGCCCACCGTCACCGGCGACGCGGGCGCGGCGCCCGCGCTCGGCAGCGAGCTGATCGACCTGCTCCGCCAGGCCGACGACGAGGCGCGCGGGCTCGGCGACGAGTACGTCTCGACCGAGCACCTGCTGCTGGCCCTCGCGGGCACCCAAAAAAAAAAAAAAAAAAAAAAAAAAAAAAAAAAAAAAAAAAAAAAAAGAGATGAATAAAAATCTCCTGAGGGGCGCCGACGACGAGGCGCGCGGGACTGGGCGACGAGTACGTGTCGACCGAGCACTGCTGCGGCGCTGGCGGGCGCACGCCGAGGTGGACGCGGGCGCCACGCGCGACCAGCTGGCGCAGGCGCCGTGCAGGAGGTGCGCGGCCCGCACCGCGTGACCGACCAGAACCCCGAGGAGCGCTACCAGGCGCTCGAGCGCTTCGGCCGCGACCTCACCGAGGCGGCCGAGCAGGGCAAGCTCGACCCGGTGATCGGCCGCGACGAGGAGGTCCGGCGCGTGATCCAGGTGCTCTCGCGGCGCACGAAGAACAACCCCGTCCTGATCGGCGAGCCCGGCGTGGGCAAGACCGCGATCGTCGAGGGGCTCGCCCAGCGGATCGTCTCCGGCGACGTGCCCGAGTCGCTGCGCGACCGGCGCGTGATCGCGCTCGACATCGGCGCGCTGATCGCCGGCTCGAAGTACCGCGGCGAGTTCGAGGACCGGCTCAAGGCCGTGCTGAAGGAGATCGCCGAGGCCCAGGGCCAGGTGATCCTCTTCATGGACGAGCTGCACACGATCGTCGGCGCCGGCGCGGCCGAGGGCGCGGTGGACGCCGCCAACCTGCTGAAGCCGATGCTCGCGCGCGGCGAGCTGCGCGCGGTCGGCGCCACCACGCTCGACGAGTACCGCAAGCACATCGAGAAGGACGCCGCGCTCGAGCGCCGCTTCCAGCCGGTGATGGTCGGCGAGCCGTCGGTGGAGGACACGATCGCGATCCTGCGCGGGCTGAAGGAGCGCTACGAGGTGCACCACGGCGTGCGCATCCAGGACTCGGCGATCATCGCCGCGGCCACGCTCTCGCACCGCTACATCGCCGACCGCTTCCTGCCCGACAAGGCGATCGACCTGATCGACGAGGCCGCCTCGCGGCTGCGCATCGAGATCGACTCGATGCCGCACCGAGATCGACGAGGTCGAGCGGCGCATCCAGCAGCTCGAGATCGAGCACCAGGCGCTGAAGAAGGAGAAGGACGAGGCCTCCGTGGCGCGCCGCGAGGCGATCGAGCGCGAGCTGGCCGACCTGCGCGAGCGCTCGAACGAGATGAAGGCCCACTGGCAGGGCGAGAAGGAGGCGATCGAGGCCATCCGCGACGCGAAGGAGCGCCTCGAGCAGGCGCACCGCGAGGCCGAGCGCGCCGAGCGCGACGCCGACCTCCAGCGCGCCGCCGAGCTGCGCTACGGCGAGATCCCCGAGCTCGAGCAGCTCGTCAAGGACCAGGAGGCGCGCCTGCGCGAGCTCCAGTCCGACACCACCTTCCTGAAGGAGGAGGTGGACGACGAGGACGTGGCCGAGGTCGTGGCCCGCTGGACCGGCATCCCCGTCTCCCGCCTGATGGAGGGCGAGGTCGAGAAGCTGATCCACATGGAGGAGCGCCTGCACGAGCGCGTGGTCGGCCAGGACGAGGCGGTCGAGGCCGTGTCGAGCGCGCTGCGGCGCTCGCGCGCCGGCCTCCAGGACCCGGACCGGCCGATCGGCACCTTCCTCTTCATCGGGCCCACCGGCGTCGGCAAGACCGAGCTGGCCCGGGCGCTCGCCGAGTTCATGTTCGACTCCGAGCAGGCGATGGTCCGCATCGACATGTCCGAGTACATGGAGAAGCACTCCGTGTCGCGCCTCGTGGGCGCGCCGCCCGGCTACGTCGGCTACGACGAGGGCGGCCAGCTCACCGAGGCGGTGCGCCGGCGCCCCTACTCGCGTGGTGCTGCTCGACGAGATCGAGAAGGCCCACCCGGACGTGTTCAACGTCCTGCTCCAGCTGATGGACGACGGCCGCCTCGACCGACGGCCAGGGCCGCACCGTGGACTTCAAGAACACCGTGGTGATCATGACCTCGAACGTGGCCGGCGGGCTCGAGGGCGTGCAGGCGACCTTCAAGCCCGAGTTCGTGAACCGGCTGGACGAGATCGTCGAGTTCCACCAGCTCACGCGCGAGGAGATCGGCCGGATCGTCGAGCTCCAGGTGGCGAGCGCTCGCCGCGCGCGTGCGCGAGCGGGCGTGGAGATCGAGCTGACCGAGGACGCGCGGACGCTGCTCGGCAACCTCGGCTACGACCCGACCTACGGCGCCCGCCCGCTCAAGCGCGTGATCCAGAAGCGGCTGGTGGACCGCCTCGCGCTGAAGCTGCTCGAGGGCGAGTTCGCGCCCGGGCGACCGCGTGCGGGTGGACGCCGGCGACGGCGAGCTGGTGTTCGAGACGGCCGCCGGCGCGAGCCGGTCGCGGCCGCCGGCCTAGCCGCGCTCGATGGGCCGGCGCTCCGCAGGCGCGCCGCGACGCCGGCGAGCGCCGCCGAGCCGGCGGCTCCACGACCGACTACCGCTCGCGAGGACGGCTCGATCACCCTGCGCGACGAGCTCTCGCGCGGGCACGCTGCGCAAGCTCGCCGACCTGGACGCGCGCCCGGCGGCGAGCGCCGAGGACCGCTGGCAGCGGCGCGTGGAGTTCCTGTTCGAGCGGCTGGTGCGTGCGCTGGGAGATCGCCGGGCTGCCGCTCGAGGGCCAGAAGGAGCTGCTCGGGCCGCTTCCGGCTGGCCGGCGCCGACGAGCGGCGCGCGGTCACGCGGGCGCTCGAGGAGCACCTGCGCGAGCGCCACCCCGAGGTCGAGCTCTAGCCGCGGCCGGCGCTGCTCGAGCGTCACCGGCGCGGCGTACAGGAACCGGACGGCGCGGTCCGCATTCGTAGCGCCGGTAGGTGTCGAACTGCACCGTGTAGTCGCCCAGCGGGGCGCGCTTCGAGAACAGCCGCTTGCGGCGAGGAGCTTCCCGCAGCGGCCCTTCAGGCGGCCGAGCCGCAGGTTGCGCGGCTTCTGGTTCTCGAGCGCCTTCCCGTTCTTGTCGGCGGTCCGGACGATGTGGGCGTAGAGCGTCGGCCCGGTGGCGAAGCCGTTGGCGCCGATGCGCGCCCGCAGGCCCACGTCGAGGTCGGCCGGCCGGATGTTCACCGATCGGCGCGATCACGAGCAGCCGCCGCTTGGCCATGATCGTCGGGTCGGCCACGTCGGTGGCCGTGTAGGTCCGGTTGGCCTTGCCGGCGCAGGTAGAGCGTCAGCTCGCCGACGAACGCGCCCGTCGGGTCGAGGTTGAGGAGCGGCGTCGAGCGTCTGCCCGTCGCGGGCGACGCTGACCTTGCCGTTCGGCGTGAAGCCGGTCCCGTCGAGGGTCACGGTCTCGCCGGAGCTGTGGCAGCTCCGCTTGGGCTCGACGTCATCGTGGCCGCCGAGGCAGTGGAGGCCGGCGGCCAGGCACGCCGCCAGGATGGCGGCGAGGCACAGCTTCATGTGAGTCCTCCTGACTCTCATCGGCCGGCGAGGCTAGCGAGCGTAGCTGCGGCGCATTCGCGTACCAGGCTACATTCCGCGCGTCGGACATCTAGACGAAAGGGAACACAGTGCCGACCTACGTGATGCTGAGCACCCTGACACCCGAAGGCGTGCAGACGCTGAAGAGCAATCCGCAGCGCATCCGCGAGGTCAACAAGGAGATCGAGCAGCTCGGCGTGACGGTCACGGCCCAGTGGGCGGTGCTCGGCCGCTACGACTTCGTGAACGTGGTCGAGGCGCCCGACGAGCAGACGGTGGCCCGCGTGTCGATGGAGCTCGGCTCGCGCGGCACGAGCCACTACGAGACGCTGACCGCGATCCCGATCGACGACTTCATCGCGGCGCTGTAGTGGCCGTCGCGCGTCCTAGTGGTCGGCGGAGGCGGTCGCGAGCACGCGCTCGTGCGCACCCTGCTGCGCAGCCCGCAGCGCCCGCGCGTGGCCTGCCGCGCCCGGGCAACGCGGGCATCGCCCGCGACGGGGTGGAGTGCCTGCCGGCCGGCGCGGAGCGACGTGCCCGCGCTCGTGCGCGCGGCCGCGCGGACTGGCGGCGCCGACCTCGTGGTGGTCGGGCCCGAGGCGCCGCTCGTGGCCGGCCTCGTGGACCGGCTCGGCGAGGCCGGCATCCGCGCGTTCGGGCCCGTCCGCGGCCGCCGCGCGGATCGAGGGGTCGAAGACCTACGCGAAGGAGCTGATGCGCGACTGCGGCGTGCCGACCGCCGGGCACGTGGTGCTCCGCGACCGCGAGGAGGCGCTCGCCCACCTCGCCTGCGCCTCCTACCCGGCGGTGCTGAAGGCCGACGTGCTGGCGGCGGGCAAGGGCGTGATCATCGCCGCCGGACGAGCCGAGGCGCGCGCGGCGGTCGACGTCTTCTTCGCCGAGAAGCGCTTCGGCGAGACCGAGGTGGTGCTCGAGGAGTTCCTCGACGGCGAGGAGCTCTCGCTGCTCGCGCTCTGCGACGGCGAGCGCGCCGTGCCGCTGGCCCCGGCGCAGGACTACAAGCGCGCCCTCGACGGCGACGAGGGCCCGAACACCGGCGGCATGGGCAGCTACTCGCCCGTGCCCGGCTTCGACCGCGAGGCCGCCGAGGAGCTCGCGCGACTCGCGCACCAGCCGATCGTCGACGAGCTGCGCCGGCGCGGCACGCCCTACCACGGCATCCTCTACGCGGGCCTGATGATGACCGCCGACGGCCCGCGGGTGCTCGAGTTCAACTGCCGCTTCGGCGACCCCGAGACCCAGGCCGTGCTGCCGCGGCTGCGCAGCGACCTGCGTCGAGCTGCTCGAGGCCGCCGCCACGCCCGGGCGGCCTCGCGGGGGTGGAGCCCGAGTGGTCGCCGCGACTGGGCCGTGACCGTGGTGCTCGCCGCGGGCGGCTACCCGGCGAGTCATCGTCGAGCGGGAGACGAGATCACCGGGCCTCGACGGGCTCGACGCCGAGGTCTTCCACGCGGGCACGGCCGAGTCGGACGGCAGCGATCGTGACCGCCGGCGGGCGGGTGCTGAACGTGACCGGGCTCGGGCCCGAGCGCCGCGGCGGCGCGCGAGCGGGCGTACGCGGCGGCCGAGCGGATCCGGTTCGAGGGCAAGCAGATGCGCACGCGACATCGCCGCGCGGGCGGTCGAGGGGGCGGAGCGTCTGATGTCGCAGCGAGGAGAGCGCCCGGCACCCGGTGACGGAGACCGAGGTGGAGCACCAGTTCGACGACCTCGACGTGGACGCGCCCGCGCGTCGGGATCGTGATGGGCTCGAAGAGCGACATGCCGGTGATGGAGAAGGCCGGCGGCCGAGCTCGAGGAGCGCGGCATCCGCTTCGAGATCCGCGTGATGAGCGCGCACCGCGACCCGGACACCGTGGCCGACTACGCGAAGAACGCGAAGTTGCGCGGGCTCCGGGTGATCATCGCCGGCGCCGGCCTGGCGGCGGCGCTGCCCGGGCGTGGTGGCGGCGCACACCGACCTCCCGGTGATCGGCGTGCCGCTCACCTCGAAGACCTCGGTCGCCGGCGGCCTCGACGCCCTGCTCGCGATCGCGCAGATGCCGCCCGGCGTGCCGGTCGCGTGCGTGGGCGTGGACAACGCCCGCAACGCCGCCGTGCTGGCGGCGAAGATCCTCGACGCCTGAGCACGCCGTGATCGAGCGCTACACGCGTCCGGAGATGCGCGTCGGTGTGGTCCGAGCAGCGCAAGCTCGAGACCTGGCTCGCGGTGGAGCTGGCGGTGGTGGAGGCGCTGGCCGAGCGCGGGCGTGGTGCCGCGGAGGACGCCGCCGCGATGCGCGAGCGCGCGTCGTTCACGCGTCGAGGCGGTCAAGGAGCGCGAGAAGGTCACCGACCACGACGTGGCCGCGTTCGTGGACGTGGTGGCCGAGTCGGTCGGGCGAGGCCGGGCGCTGGGTGCACCACGGCCTGACCTCCTCGGACGTGCTCGACACCGCGCTCGGGCTCCAGCTCTCGCAGGCGGGCCTGGTGCTCGTGTCGCGGGGCGCGCGACCTACCGCGACGCGCTGGTGCGCCGCGCGCGCGAGCACGTGGACACGCTCTGCGTCGGGCGCACCCACGGCGTGCACGCCGAGCCCACGACCTTCGGCGTGAAGCTGGCCGGCTTCGCCTTCGAGGCCGACCGCAACCTGCAGCGGCTCGAGCGCGCGGTCGACGGGCGTCTCGGTCGGGGCGCTGTCGGGCGCCGTGGGCACCTACTCGGCCAACGGGCCCGAGGTGGAGGCGCGCGGTGCTCGAGCGGCTCGGCCTCGCGCGCGAGGACGTGTCGACCCAGGTGGTGCCGCGCGACCGCCACGCCGAGCTGCTCGGCGCGATCGCGCTGGCCGGCGCGGGCCTCGAGCGCTTCGCCACCGAGATCCGCCACCTCCAGCGCACCGAGGTGCGCGAGGTCGAGGAGCCGTTCCGCGCCGGCGCCCAGAAGGGCTCGTCCGCGATGCCGCACAAGCGCAACCCGATCGTGAGCGAGCGCATCACCGGCATCGCGCGGCTGCTGCGCGGCTACGCGCAGGCCGGGCTCGAGAACGTGGCGCTCTGGCACGAGCGCGACATCTCGCACTCCTCGGTCGAGCGCGTGGCGCTGCCCGACGCGACGACCTGCTCGACTACGCGCAGCACCTGGCCATCCGCGTCGTGGACGGGCATGGTGGTGGACGCCGACCGGATGCGCGCCAACCTCGAGCTGACGCACGGGGCGCTCTACTCGCAGCGGGCGCTGCTCGCGCTCGTGGAGGCGGGCCGCTCGCGCGACGACGCCTACCGGGTGGTGCAGGAGGCGGCGCAGCGCGCGTACCGCGAGGGCATCCACCTCCGCGAGCTGCTGGCCGAGTCGGCGCCGGAGCTCGACCTCGACGCGTCTTCGACGCGGGCGCTTTCGTCCGTAACGCGCACGAGATCGTCGCGCGCCTGGACCGGCTGTCCGGCTAGCTGCGCGCAGCTGCCGTGGCACAAGCGCCGCTTGGGGACATGGCCGCGCCGCATTCGCGCGCCTAGCGTCGGGGCGATGGCGCTCCTGCTCGGCTTCATCGGGGTGCTCGGGTTCTCGCTTCTCGCTTCCCGCCACGCGGCTCGCGGTGGAGGACCTCGACCCCGCGGTCGTGGGCCTCGGCAGGGCCGTGGTGGCGGGCCTGCTGGCCGCGACGTGCGCTCGCGCTGCTGCGGGAGCCGTTGCCGTCGACCGACCAGCGTCGCCGGCTGGCGCTCGTGTCGCTCGGCGTGGTCGTCGGCTTCCCGCTGCTCACCTCGATCGCGCTGCGCGACCTCCCCGCCGCCCACGCGGCGGTGATCGTCGGGTCCTGCCCGCGGCCACCGCCGTGGCGGCCGTGGTCAGGGCCGGGGAGCGGCCCTCGCGCGGGTTCTGGGCGGCCGGCTCGCCGGACTGGCCGCGGCGCTCGGGTTCGCCGCCGCGCAGGGCGCCGGCGCGCCTCAGCGCCGCCGACCTGCTGCTGCTCGCGGCCGTCGCGCTCGTGCGCGCTCGGCTACGCCGAGGGCGCCGTGCTCGCGCCGCGACCTCGGGGGGCCGGCGGACGATCTCCTGGGCGCTGGTGCTCTCGCTGCCGGTCACCGTGCCGGGACCGCGCTCGCGGCGGCCGCGGCCGACGGCGGTCTCGAGCGGCGGCCGGCGCGTGGCTCGGCTTCGCCTATGTGGCGCTGGTGAGCATGTTCCTCGCGTTCTTCGCCTGGTACGCCGGGCTGGCGCGCGGCGGGGTCGCGAAGATCGGCCAGGTCCAGCTCGCGCAGGCGCTGCTCACGCTCGGCTGGTCGGCGCTCCTCCTCGGCGAGCACGTGGGCGCCGCTCACGCTGCTCGCGGCGGTGGCCGTGCTGGCCTGCGTGGTCGCCACGCAGCGCAGCCGGGTGGAGGCCCGCGCTCGACGCGCGCCGCGCTCCGCGACGGCGCGACGGTCGGGATGCTCGACTGTTAGCCTCGGAGCCGTGAGCGAAGCCGCCGCTCTTCAGGGCCTCGAACCTGCTCTCCCAGGGCAAGGTCAGGGACATCTACACCGTGGGCGACGACCGCCTGCTGATGGTCGTCTCCGACCGCATCTCGACGTACGACGTGGTCCACCCACGCCGATCCCGGACAAGGGCAAGATGCTCACCGGGCTCACCGCCTTCTGGTTCGAGCGAACCGAGCAGCATCGTGCCCGAACCACCTCGTCTCCTACACGGACGTGCCCGAGGAGGTGCGCGGGCGCGGCGATGCTGGTCGAGCGGCTCGAGATGGTGCCCGTCGAGTGCGTCGTGCGCGGGTACATCACCGGGCTCGGGCTGGAAGGACTACCAGGCCACCGGCGCCGTCTGCGGGATCGAGCTGCCGGCGGGCCTGCGCGAGTCCGAGCAGCTCCCGGAGCCGATCTTCACGCCCGGCGACGAAGGCCGAGGTGGGCGACCACGACGAGAACGTGGACTTCGACCGGGCGGCCGAGATCGTGGGCGACCGGGCGCTGCTCGAGGAGCTGCGCCGGCTGTCGCTCGAGCATCTACGAGCACGGCGCCGCGCCACGCGCGCGAGCGCGGGATCATCCTGGCCGACACGAAGTTCGAGTTCGGGCGCCGCCCGGACGGCACGATCGTGCTCGGCGACGAGGTGCTCACCCCCGACTCGTCGCGCTTCTGGCCGGCCGACGGCTACGAGCCGGGCCGCGGCCAGCCGAGCTTCGACAAGCAGTTCGTGCGCGACTGGGCGGCCGGGTCGGGCTGGGACAAGTCGCCGCCCGCGCCGCCGCTGCCCGACGAGGTCGTGGAGGGCACGCGGGCGCGCTACCAGGAGGCGTACGAGCGGATCACCGGCGAGCCGTTCAGCGCCTGGCTCGAGCGGTGCGGGCGGCGTGACGGCGCGGGTGCTGATCCGGCCGAAGGAGGGCATCCTCGACCCGTCAGGGCCAGGCCGTGGAGCGCGCGCTGCCGCGCTCGGCTTCGAGGGCGTGTCCGACGTGCAGGTCGGCCGGCTCGTGGAGCTCGAGGTGCGAGGACCCGGCGCGCGTGCCCGAGATGTGCGAGCGGCTGCTCGCCAACCCGCTGATCGAGGATTACGAGGTGGTCGTGCTGGAGGACGTGGCCGGGTGAGGTTCGGCGTCCTGCGCTTCCCCGGGAGCTGCGACGAGGTCGACGCCCTGCTCGCCTGCCGGCGCTTCGCCGACGCCGAGCTGATCTGGCACGGCGACCGCGACCTGCGACGGCGTGGACGCGGTGGTGGTGCCCGGGCGGCTTCTCCTACGGCGACTACCTGCGCGCCGGGGCGATCGCGCGCTTCTCGCCCGCGATGGAGGCGGTGGCCGAGTTCGCCGCGCTCGGGCGGGCCCGTGCTCGGCATCTGCAACGGCTTCCAGGTGCTCTGCGAGGCGGGGCTGCTGCCCGGGCGCGCTGCTGCCCAACGACTCGCTGCGCTTCATCTGCCGGCAGGTGGACGTGGAGGTGGTGAACGCCGACACGCCCTTCACGCGCGCGTGCGCGGCGGGCGAGCGGCTGTCGATCCCGGTCAAGCACACGACCGGCCGCTACTACGCGCCCGAGGAGACGCTCGACGAGCTCGAGGCGAACGGCCAGGTGCTGCTCCGCTACGCGCCGGGCCAGAACCCGAACGGCTCGCTCCGCGACATCGCCGGCGTGTGCAACCGGGACCGGCAACGTGCATGGGCCTGATGCCGCATCCCGAGCACGCCGTCGACCCGCTCACCGGCTCGGCCGACGGCGGCGTGCTGTTCGCGTCGCTCGTGGCGCACGTGGACGAGCTGGTCGCCGCGCGCGTGAGCACGCTCGCGCCGCACCGCGAGCTCGGCCTGACCGACGCCGAGTACGAGGGGATCGTGCGAGCGGCTCGGCCGCGAGCCGAACGGGCTCGAGCTGGCGGTGTTCTCGCTCATGTGGTCGGAGCACTGCGCCTACAAGCACTCGAAGAAGCTGCTCGCGACGCTCCCGACCGAGGGCCCGCACGTGGTGATGGGGCCGGGCGAGAACGCCGGCGCCGTGGACGTGGGCGACGGGCTGGTCGATGGCGTTCAAGGTCGAGTCGCACAACCACCCGAGCGCGGTCGAGCCGTTCCAGGGCGCGGCCACCGGCGTCGGCGGCATCCTGCGCGACGTGTTCGCGATCGGCGCCCGGCCGATCGCGGTGCTCGACTCGCTGCGCTTCGGCGAGCTCGACTCGGAGCGCTCGCGCTTCCTGTTCGACTGGTCGGTCAAGGGCATCGGCCACTACGGCAACTCGATCGGCGTGCCCACCGTGGGCGGCGAGGTGCTGTTCGAGCCCGCCTACGAGCAGAACTGCCTCGTCAACGCGATGTGCGTGGGCATCGCGCCGCGAGGGCGCGCTGATCCGCAGCGCCGCGGCGGGCGTCGGGCAACCTGCTGGTGCTGATGGGCGCGCGCACGGGCCGCGACGGGATCGGCGGCGCGTCGGTGCTCGCGAGCGCGGAGCTCGATCCGAGGAGGACGCCTCCAAGCGGCCGACGCGTGCAGATCGGCGATCCCTTCGAGGAGAAGAAGCTGCTCGAGTGCTGCCTCGAGCTGCTCGACGCGCGGCGTGCTGCGCGTCGCTCCAGGACCTCGGCGCGGCCGGGCTCTCCTCGAGCTCGTCGGAGATGGCGTCGAAGGGCGAGCGTGGGCCTCGACATCGACGTGTCGCAGGTGCCGCTGCGCGAGGCCGACATGGAGCCCTTCGAGATCATGATCTCCGAGTCGCAGGAGCGGATGCTCTGCGTGGTCGAGCCCGAGCCGGCTGCCCGAGCTGCTCGAGATCTGCGAGCGCTGGGAGGTGCGCGCCAACGCCATCGGCGAGGTCACCGACACGCGACCGGCTGCGCGTGCTCGACGGCGACGAGCTGGTCGGCGACATGCCCGTGGCGGCGCTGGTGGACGACTGCCCGCTCTACGACCTCGAGCCCGAGGCGCCGGCCGAGCCGCTCTACCCCGATCCGCCGGCGCGCCTCGACGAGGACGCCGATCCGGCCGAGCGCCCTGCTCGCCCTGCTCGGCTCGCCGAACGTCGCCTCCAAGCGCTTCGCGTTCGAGCAGTACGACTCGATCGTCGGGTCGCGCACCGTGCGCCGCCCGGAGGCGGCCGACGCCGCCGTGCTCCAGCTCGACCGGCGGACGGCGGGAGCGGCGCGATCGCCGTGTCGATCGACGGCAACGGCCGGCGCGTGGCCTGCGATCCGTACACCGGCAGCGGTCGAGGCGGTGCTCGAGTGCGCCCGCAACCTCGCCTGCGTGGGCGCCGAGCCGCTCGGGCTCACCAACTGCCTCAACTTCGGCAACCCCGAGAAGCCGCACATCGCGTGGCAGCTGACCCGTGCGGTGGAGGGCCTGCGCGACGCCTGCCTCGCGCCTCGGCGTGCCGGTGGTCGGGCGGCAACGTGTCGCTCTACAACGAGGGCGCCGGAGGGCCCGATCTACCCCACGCCGATCGTCGGCATGGTCGGGCGGCTGCCCGATCCCGAGCGCGTGCCGGTGGCCGGCTTCGTCGAGCCCGGGCCACGCGATCGCGCTCGTGGGCCCGTTCACGCCGCGACCTGCGGGGCTCCGAGCTCGAGAAGCTGCGCGGCCGCCTCGCCGACGACCTGCCGGCCGTGGACCTGGAGACCCAGGCGGCCGCTCTCGCCGCGCTGCGCGCCGCGGTGCGAGCGGGCGGGCTGCCCAGCGTGCACGACATCTCGGAGGGCGGGCTCGCCTGCGCGCTGGCGGAGTGCTGCATCGCAGGCGGAATCGGCGCGCGAGTGGACCTTGCCGCGGTGGCCGGAGAGCACGACCAGGCCCGCCTCTTCGGCGAGGGCCCCGGCGGCGTTCTCGTGGCGGGCCCGCGCGAGCTGATCGAGCGGCTCCCGGGGGCGGTGGAGCTCGGCGTGACCGGTGGAGATCGCCTGCAAATCGACGGGTTGCTGGACCTCGATGTGCCCTCGCTGAAGGAGCGCTTCGAGGGAGCCATCCCGGCTGCCTTCGCGTGACCCTGCCTGGGGTCAACGACGGCCCGCGCTGGTAGCCTCTCTCGGAGCAGGGAACCTCGGGGCGGGTCACCCTTCGAGACCCCGCCCTCCAGGATGAACCGAGACCTCCTCGAAGATCGCGACGGTCCTCGCGACGAGTGCGGCGTCTTCGGCGTGTACGCGCCGGAGTCCGACGTCGCCCGACTCGCCTACTTCGCCCTGTACGCGCTCCAGCACCGCGGCCAGGAGTCGGCCGGCATCGCCGCCTCCGACGAGGGCCACATCATGACCGTGCGCGACCTCGGGCTCGTGTCGCAGGTCTTCGACGAGGAGAAGCTCCGCGCGCTGCGCGGGCAGATGGCGGTGGGCCACGTGCGCTACTCCACCACCGGCTCGTCGGCATGGGAGAACGCCCAGCCGGTGTGGCGCTCGGACCGCCGCCAGGTGGCGCTCGCGCACAACGGCAACCTGATCAACGCGGTGGAGCTCCACGCGGAGCTCACCGACGCCGGCGTCCAGTTCCGCGGCACCTCCGACTCGGAGATCATCGCCGCGCTGCTCTCCACCCACGCGGCGGAGCGCATCGAGGACGCCCTCGCCGAGGTCGTGCCGAGGCTGCAAGGGGCCTTCTCCACCGTCGTCATGACGAAGGACTCGGTGGTCGCCTTCCGCGACGGCGCCGGGCTGCGGCCGCTGTCGCTCGGGCATGCTGGGCGACCGCTACTGCGTGGCCTCCGAGAGCTGCGCGTTCGACATCATCGGCGCCGAGCTGCTGCGCGAGGTGCAGCCGGGCGAGATGGTCTCGCTCGGCAAGCGCGGGATCGAGACGCGCCAGCTCGTGGAGTCGGAGCGCAAGGCGTTCTGCGTCTTCGAGCACATCTACTTCGCGCGGCCGGACTCGATCCTCGAGGGCAACCGCACCCAGGTCTCGCGCCGCAAGATGGGCGAGATCCTCTGGCGCGAGGCGCCCGTGGAGGCCGACGTGGTCATCGCCGTGCCCGACTCGGGCAACCCCGCGGCCGCCGGCTACTCCAAGGCGTCCGGGATCCCGCGCGACGACGGCCTGATCAAGAACCGCTACGTGGCGCGCACCTTCATCCAGCCCGGCCAGGAGCTGCGCAAGCACGGCCTGCGGATGAAGTTCAACCCGCTCCGCGAGGTGGTGGAGGGCAAGCGGCTCGTGGTGGTGGACGACTCGATCGTGCGCGGCAACACCACGCGCCAGATCGTGAAGATGCTGCGCGACGCGGGCGCCGCCGAGATCCACATGCGCATCTCGGCCCCGCCGATCCGGCACCCCTGCCACTACGGGGTCGACATGTCGACCACGCAGGAGATGGTGGCCCACGGCCGCACGGAGGATGAGATCGCCCGGGAGCTCGACTGCGACTCGCTCGCCTACCTCTCGCTCGACGGCGTGTACGAGGCGATCCGCTCCACGCGCGAGACCCACTGCGACGCCTGCTTCTCGGGGGACTATCCGCTCGAGCGCTCCGACACCGCGAACGGCAAGTTCGCGCTGGAAGAGCTCGCCGTCGTTCGCACGTAGATCCCGGATACCGACGGTGGTAGCGTTGCCGGCGGATCGTTCAACGGCGACTTCGGAGAGAGGTCCGATGACTGAAGCGCTAAAGGGAACTTGCCTGTGCGGTGGCGTGGAGTACGAGGTTCAAGATCCCGCCGCACTGGGTTACTGTCACTGCACTCGCTGCCAGCGGTGGACGGGCTCAAGCCTCGCAGGGGTAGTCGTGGCCAAGGAGAACTTCAGGTTCACCAAGGGAGAGGACTTGGTCACGACCTACGAGAGCGAGTTCGCGCCCCGCAACTTCTGCAGCAACTGCGGATCCAGCCTGTACGACGACCTCGGCGAGAATTACTTCGTGGCCGCAGGACTTATGCGCGACCTCGAACTCAATCCGAGCTTTCACCTCCAGGTCGCGTACAAGGCCAACTGGCACGAGATCGGCGGCGACGCGCCGCAGTACCAAGAGAACGCGCCGGCCTGACGCCCAGCGGCAGTTGGGCTTTGGACGGAGCCGCGCGGTGCGATAGGCCTGCCGGTATTTCACCCGATCCTCGGGGCAGCCGCGATGAGTCTTCCGGCACGGACGGGTCAGTAGGCATTGAGAAAGCGCCTGCGGCCACGGCGGCCGCCTACTGAGGAGGCACGATGAGCAAGCTGAGGTGTCATATCTCGATCTCGCTGGACGGTTTCGTCGCCGGCCCGAACCAGAGCGAGGAGGAGCCGCTCGGCGTGGGCGGGGAGCGGCTCCACGACTGGGTGGTTCCGCTGGCAGCCTGGCGCCAAGCCCACGGCAAGCCAGGCGGCGAGGTGAACGAGAGCTCACGGGTAATGGAGGAATCGATCGAGAACATCGGGGCCGGCGTGATGGGTCGAAACATGTTCGGCCCGGTCGGCGGTGGCGCCTGGGGCGACGAGCAGTGGACGGGCTGGTGGGGCGACGACCCGCCCTACCACTACCCCGTGTTCGTCCTCACCCATCACCCGCGTGATCCCCTGGTGATGGAGGGCGGGACCACGTTCCACTTCGTCACCGACGGAATCGAGTCCGCGCTCGAGCAGGCAAGGAAGGCCGCCGGCGGCAAGGACGTCGGGCTCTGGGGCGGCGGCCAGGCCGTGCAGCAGTTCCTGGCGGCGGGGCTCCTGGACGAACTCGAGCTCCACGTCGTTCCGGTGGTGCTCGGCGACGGTGCTCGCGTCTTCGACAACCTCGGGGACGCGGAGGTGCGCCTCGAGCAGGTCCGGGCCGTCGAGGCGCCCGGCGTCACCCACCTCAAGTACAGGAGCGTGAAATGAGGCGGGGCGCGGCTAGAGCGCCGCGAAGGCGTCGTCGGGCTCGTTGAAGGCCCGGATCTCGATCGCCTGACCGTCGCGGAAGCGCCACAGGTGCCCGAGCGTGCGGCTGTCGGAGATGCCGCTGTGGCGCCCGCGCACCTCGAGGCGGACCAGCACCGCCACGGACTCGCCGCGCTCCTCGAAGCGCTCAGGCTCGAAGTGCATCTCCTCGAACGCGTCGCCCAGGCGCCCGAAGAACTCCGCGACCTCCTCGCGGCCGTGACACACGGAGGCGTCGTCGAGCCACAGCCCACCCGGCTTCAGCTCGACCTCCGGGGCGCAGATCGCGAGCATGGCCTGGACGCCGGCCTCGCGATCCCGGGCGTCGTAGAGGGGTCGCAGGACATCGGTCAGGTCGCCCATCGGGGCGAGTATGACGCGGGTCCCGGGGTTAGCATCGCGCTCGTGAGCGAGGTGCTCGAGACGTTCATGGCCACGGCCGCCCGGATCGTGTACTGGGATCCGGTCCACGACGTTGCCGTGGCCGAGTGCGCCACCACGTGGGTGCCGCCGGAGGAGAGGCGCGACGCCTGGGAGCGGTTGTCCCGGCCACCGGCTCCCATGGGGTTCGACCCGCCGCGATCTGGCCCGAAGGTCCCGACTCGGACGGCTTCGTGGCCCTGCGCCTCGACCCTGGCGCGTGCAGGTGCGCAGCGCCGCGGCGATGGCCGCGGGCGAGCCGTACGCATCGTGGACCCCCGCGCCGGCGGGCCCCTGAGTCGGCGCAGCGTCAACGTTCACGTACTTCTGCAACAGCTCGCGCACGGGCCCCGGACTCCCTCCGCATACGGCGCTAGGGTGGCTCTCCGCCATGGATCTGACCGCATCGCTGCACGAGCTCTTCGGTTTCCGCGACTTCCGTCCCGGCCAGCGCGAGGCGTGCGAGGCGGCGCTGGAGGGGCGCGACGTGCTCGTCGTCATGCCCACCGGGCTCGGGCAAGTCGCTCTGCTACCAGCTGCCGGCGCTCCTGCGCGACGACCTCACGGTGGTGGTGTCGCCGCTCGTGGCGCTCATGCAGGACCAGGTGGAGGCGCTGCAGGCGCGCGGCCTCGGCGACCAGGTGGCGCTCGTCAACGCCCAGCAGGACGGCGGCGCGAACGCCGGAGCGCTCGAGCGCGCGGCTGCCGGGCGATCTGCGGCTCCTCTACGTGGCGCCCGAGCGCTTCGCGGCGCCGGGCTTCATGGAGCGGATGGCGCGACGCCGCGTCGGGCTGTTCGTGGTCGACGAGGCGCACTGCGTCTCCCAGTGGGGGCACGACTTCCGGCCCGACTACTTCCGCCTGGCCGACGCCGCGCGCGCAGCTCGGCGCGGGCGCGATCGTGGCCTCCACCGCCACGGCCACGCCGCGGGTGGCGGCCGACATCGTGCGCCGGCTCGGCCTGCGCGACCCGCTGCGGGTGGCCACCGGCTTCGACCGGCCGAACATCGCGTTCGCGGTGGCGCGCCCGGCGCCGCACGAGAAGCGCGCGCTGCTCGCTCGAGCGCGCTGCGCGCGCGAGGACGCGCTGCCGGCGATCGTCTACGCGGGCACGCGCGCGGGGGCGGAGGAGATCGGCGGCCGAGCTCAGCCGAGGCGCTGGGCGTGGCGGCCGTGGCCTACCACGCCGGGCTCGAGCGCGAGCGCCGCGCCGACGTCCAGCGCCGCTTCCTCGCCGACGACGTCCAGGTGATCGTGCGCCACCAACGCGTTCGGCATGGGCGTGGACAAGCCGAACGTCCGCACGGTGGTCCACGCGAGCGTGCCCGCGTCGCTCGAGGCCTACTACCAGGAGGCCGGCCGCGCGGGGCGCGACGGCGCTCCGGCGCGCGCGCTGCTGCTGGCCGAGAACCGCGACAAGGCGCTCCACGTCCACTTCATCAAGCGCGACGAGATCGACGCGGAGCTGCCCGGCTGGCTGGCCGACCGCCTCGCAGGCCGGCGCGGACGTCGACGGCCGCTACGACGCTCGAGGCCGCGCGGGCTCGCGCGCGACCTCGGCGGCGACGGCGACCGGCTGCGCGCGCTGGTCGGCCACCTCGCGCGCGCGGGCGTGATCTCGCCCACGCCGTCGTCGCCCGACCGGCTGGCGGGGCGGATGCTCGGCGCGTTCGACGGCCGCGCCGCGGCGCTCTGCCGCGCCTCGGTCGAGGAGGGCGCGGCGCACGCGCTGGCGCCAGTACCGCGAGATCTGGGCCTACGTCGAGCGGGACAGCTGCCGGCGCGAGGCGATCCTGCGCCACTTCGGCGACTCCGCCGACCGCCGCGCGCCGCGGCCGCCCATGCTGCGACGCGTGCGACCCGGCGCTCGTGCCCGCGCCCCCGCCGCCCGACCCGCAGCGAGCTCGCACGACCTCGACGACGCGATCGTGTCGGTGGCGTCGAGCGCCCGCCGGCGGTCGGGCCGCACCACGCTGCGCCGAGATCCTCCACGGGGCGCGGACCAAGAAGATCGAGCGCAACTCCTACGACGGCCTGCCGGCCTACGGCGTGTCCTCGCACATGCGCCGGGCCGACATCCTCGCGCGCGTGGACGAGCTGATCGAGGTCGGGCACGATCGAGACCACCGGCGGCCCGTACCCGGTGCTCCGGCTCCCCGCGCACGCAGCCGCCTGACCGTGGCGTTCCGCATCGCCGTCCTCGATCTCCGGCGAGGGCACGAACCTGCAGGCGCTGCTCGACGACGTGCACGGGCGCCGGCGGCGGTGGAGGTGGTGGGCGTGGCCTCGAGCCGCGCAGAGGCGCGCGGCCTCGAACGCGCTCGCAGCGCCGGAGTCGACACCGCCGTCTTCGCGATCGCCGACTACCCCGACCGCGGGGCGCGCGACGCGCGCGCTGGGGGACTGGCTCGACGGGCGCGGCCGTGGACCTCGTGGTGCTCGCCGGCTTCATGGAGCTGCTCGGCCCGGAGCTCATCGGGCGCTTCGCGGGCCGGATCCTGAACGTCCATCCGTCGCTCCTGCCGGCCTTTCCCGGGGTGCGCGCGATCGAGCAGGCGCTCGGCTACGGGGTGAAGGTGCTGGGGGTCACGGTCCACCTCGTGGACGACGGCGTGGACAGCGGACCGATCGTCTTGCAGGAGTCATTCCCGCTTCTTCCCTATCCTCGCGGGATCGCCGAGGTCGAGGAGCGCGTTCACGAGGTGGAGCACCGGCTGTTGCCGCGTGCCGTTCGCCTGATCGCCGAGGGGCGCGTGCGCCCCGACCCGAGCAATCCCCGCATGCTGCAGATCGAGGATGGCGAGCGAGACTAAGGGCGGCGCGGAAACCGTCGCTCCCGGAGACGTGACCGTCCGCAGGGCGCTGCTGTCGGTCTCCGACAAGCGCGGCCTCGTGGAGTTCGCGCGCGGGCTCTCCGAGCTCGGCGTGGAGATCGTGTCCACGGGCGGCACGGCCAAGCGAGCTGCGCGAGGAGGGCATCCCGATCCGCCCGGTCGAGGACTACACGGGCTTTCCCGAGATCCTCGACGGCCGCGTGAAGACGCTCCACCCGCGCATCCACGCCGGCCTCCTCGCCGTCCGCTCGAACGAGGAGCACGTCCGGACGCTCGACGAGCACGACATCGAGCCGATCGACCTGGTCTGCGTGAACCTCTATCCGTTCGAGCGCGTGTCGTCGCGGCGTGGAGTGGACGTGAAGGACGTGATCGAGAACATCGACGTGGGGGGACCCACGCTCATCCGGGCGGCGGCGAAGAATCACGACTACGCCGCGGTGGTGGTCTCGCCCGAGAGCTACGACGCGGTGCTCGACGAGCTGCGCGAGAGCGAGGGCAAGCTGTCGGATCGCACGCGCGAGAGCCTCGCGCTCGAGGCGTTCGCCTACACGGCCCGCTACGACACCGCGATCGCGCGCTGGTTCGCCGAGCGCGAGGACGACTTCCCGAGCCAGTACACGATGTCGCTGGAGAAGGTCCTCGACCTTCCCTACGGGGAGAACCCGCACCAGCGGGCGGCCTACTACGCCGAGGTCGGCGCGCGCACGCACATGCTCTCGATGGTCTCCAAGCTCCACGGCAAGGAGCTGTCGTTCAACAACCTCCTCGACCTCGACTCCGGTCGCCGCGTGGTGGACGAGTTCGAGCTGCCGGCCGTGGCCATCATCAAGCACAACAACCCGTGCGGCGTGGCCGTCGGCGCGCACCAGGACGACGCCTTCGAGCTGGCGCTCGCCACCGACCGCCAGAGCGCTTACGGCGGGCGTGTACTGCTTCAACCGGCCGGTCGAGCGCGCCCTCGCGGAGCGCCTGAACTCGATCTTCGTCGAGGTGGTGCTGGCGCCCGGATACTCCGACGAGGCGCTCGAGATCCTTCAGGCCAAGCCCGACGTGCGGTTGATGGAGAACCAGGAGCGGCGGCGCTCGCCGATCACCGAGCACGACATGAAGCGCGTGCGCGGCGGGCTGCTCGTGCAGGATCGCGACAGCGGCCTCGAGTCGCGCGAGGAGATGCGCGCCGTCACCCAGCGCACTCCCACCGAGGAGGAGTGGGGCGAGGTCGTCTTCGCCATGGGGGTCTGCAAGCACGTGCGCTCGAACGCGATCGTCCTCTCGAAGGGGCTCGCCACAGCCGGCATCGGAGCCGGTCAGATGAGCCGCGTGGACTCCGTCCGGATCGCGATCGAGAAGGCCGCGGCCGCTGAGATCGAGCTCACCGGCGCGGTGATGGCCTCGGACGCCTTCTTCCCGTTCGCCGACGGTCCCAAGGCGGCCATCGAGGCGGGGGTGCGCGCGATCATCCAGCCCGGCGGCTCGCGCCGCGACTCCGAGGTCGTGGACGCGTGCGACGAGGCCGGCGTGGCCATGGTCTTCACCACCCGCCGGCATTTCCGGCACTGGGCGCACCGATGGCCCTTGCGGAAGCAGCCGGCCCGGCCGGCTGCGCACCGATGTCATCTAGGCGTTCGACATTCATCGAACGGTCGCTACAGTAGAGGTCAAGCGGCTGCTTCTTCTCGCCCATGAGAGAGCCTCACCACCCACCCCGCGAGGAGCTCGAACTTCCCTCCGTGCTCCACGCCCTCAGCGATCCGGCAAGGCTCGAGATCGTTCATCGCCTCGCCGCGGGATCCGAGGAGTGGTCGTGCGGCAGATTCGAGCTCGGCCTCTCCAAGGCCACGCTTTCACATCACTTCCGCGTACTGCGCGAGGCCGGCGTGGTGCGCACACGCCCCGACGGCCGCAAGCGCCTGCTGTCACTGCGCGAAGAAGACCTGAACGCTCGCTTCCCCGGCTTGCTCGCGGCGGTCCTGGCGGGCGAGCGCCCGCAGCCGCTTCCGCGGGTGCTTGCCGCGGCCAGCGCGGGCGTGGCGGCCCAGGCCGCGTCGGTCGCGTCTCCCCAGTTGCGCCCCGCCCCTTAGGGCCCACCGCCGGCAGGGACGGCGTGATGGAGATCGGCCTCTACACCTTCGCCGAGCTGCCCGTGTCCGCGGGCGCCGCCGGCGTGACGCCGGAGCGCAGGATGCGCAACCTCCTGGAGGAGGCTGAGCTGGCGGAGCAGGTGGGCCTCGACGTGTTCGGTGTGGGTGAGCACCACCGACCCGACTTCGCGGTCTCCTCGCCCGCCGTCGCGCTCGGCGCGATCGCGGCACGCACCGAGCGGATACGCCTGACGAGCGCGGTGACCGTGCTCAGCTCGGACGACCCGGTCCGCGTGTTCCAGGACTTCGCCACGCTCGACCTGCTCTCGGGCGGGCGCGCCGAGATCATGGTCGGCCGCGGCTCGTTCATCGAGTCGTTCCCGCTGTTCGGGTACGACCTCGACGACTACGACGAGCTGTTCGCCGAGAAGCTCGAGCTGCTGCTGGAGCTGCGCGTATCCGAGCGGGTCACCTGGTCCGGCCGCCACCGGCCGGGGCTGGTGGACGCCGGGGTGTACCCGCGCCCGGTTCAGGATCCGTTGCCGATCTGGGTTGCGGTGGGCGGATCGCCGCAGTCCATCGTCCGCGCCGCAGGGCTGGGCCTCCCGCTCGCGCTGGCGATCATCGGCGGGGAGCCGGAGCGCTTCGCGCCGCTCATCCAGCTCTACCGCGACTCCGCCCGCCAGGCCGGGAACGACCCCGCGCGGCTGCCGGTGAGCATCAACTCGCACACCTATGTCGCGGACACGCCGGACCAGGCGACCCGCGAGTTCTTTCCCGCCTACGCCGGGATGATGACCAGGATCGGGCGCGAGCGCGGCTGGTCGGCGATGACGCGCGAGCAGTTCCAGTTCCTGCGCTCGCCGCGCGGCGCGCTGGTGGTCGGAAGCCCGCAGGAGGTGGTCGAGAAGATCCTCTTCCAGCACGAGCTGTTCGGCCACGACCGCTACCTCGCCCAGATCAGCGTCGGCGACCTCCCGCACGCGCAGGTGATGCGGGCGATCGAGCTGCTCGGCACCGAGGTGGCTCCGGCGGTGCGCGCGGAGCTCGCCGCGCCGCACGGCCGTGCCGAGCTCTTAGTGGGTCGCCTGGGGCTCGAACCCAGATCTCACGGATTAACCTGCCGCACCGGCTCTCACCGGCCCCCCGCGATGCGTCGCGGGTGTTGCGGTCTGGACCATCTCTTCGCCCTCGGCTCGACGTTAGGGCGGGCGGCGTATGGCCTCTGAGGGCTCTCCGGCTTGGACCCCTACGGATCCCCGGGTTGCCTGCTGATTGCCCAATCCTGAGGATTGTCACCGCGAGCGGTACCTCAGGCTCTAAGGGGGTTCCAGCAAACAGCCGCCGACCAACCAGCGGTTTCCCGACTGGCGCTCCTTTCGCCGCAGCGCAAGCTTGGCTTGCGGGCGGCATTCGTTGAAGTCCGGTGCTCTGCCAATTGAGCTAACGACCCTGCGGGCATTATGTCGGCCCATACAATCGACCCACCGCGGGGGCGTGGTCTAGCGGTCTAGGACACCGGCCTTTCACGCCGGGGATCGCGGGTTCGAATCCCGTCGCCCCTATAACCGACGGTCTCTCTGTCTCAGCCGGCCAGCAGGTTGCCGGCCGTGCGGTGGGCCAGGCCATGATCGTGACCATCGGGTTCACGCCCGGGCGCCGTCGGGAACGCCGACCCGTCGCCGATCCACACGCCCTTCGTGTCGTGCAGCTCGCCGCGGCCGTCGGCCACCGAGGTCTCCGGGTCCGAGCCCATCCGGCACGAGCCCATCTGGTGCGCGGTGAAGCAGGCCACGTCGTGCGGCTCGTAGGACGCCGCCTCGACTCGCGCCAGGAACTGCGTCGAAGTCCTCGCCCTGGCGCCAGCGCTGCTCGCGCGCGTGCGCGGTGAACATCTCGATCGCGCCGGCCGCCTGGTGCAGGCGGCACAGCTCCACGTGCGCGCGCACCGCCAGGCGGGCGTCGACCTCGTCGTCGAGGCCCCAGCGCACGACGGGCCGGCCGAGCTCGTCCAGCACCACCTCGCCCGAGCCGTGGTCGCGCGCCACCGTGATGAACGGCGCCTGCCAGCGGAGCGTCTGCATCAGCTGCTTGTGCGTGCTCGCCCGACTCCCAGGGGAAGCTGGCGCTGAGGAGCGCCGGGGAACATGCCGGTGGCCTCGATCAGGAAGCCGAAGCCGTCCTCGAGGTCGGCGAAGGCGTCGGAGACCAGCGACTGGATCTGGCCGCGCCAGCCCTCGACCGGCTCGTCGTAGATGCCCATCACCACGTAGGCGGGGTGCAGGCGCAGGTTCTTGCCGACCGCCGGGCCGCCGATGCCGCTGCGCAGCAGCAGCGCCGGCGACTCGATCGAGCCGCAGGCCACGACCACCGTCGGCGCCTCGACCGTGAGCGCGGTGGTCGAGCCGTCCGCGTGCGTCACCGTGGCCTCGACGCCCGACGGCGCGCGCCGTCCTCGACCAGGATCCGGTCCGCGTGGCAGCCCACCACCGCCGCGCGCGCCGGCGTCGGAGCGCGTCCTGCAGCCACGTCTTCATCGCCGAGCGCTTGCAGCCGTGCTGGCAGCCCATCGGGCAGTAGCCGCAGATCTCGGGGTCGTCGTCCAGCGACGCGTTGCGCACGATCGGCCGGTGCTCGTGGCCCAGCGCGTCGCAGCCCGGCCATCAGCCGCTGGTGGGTGCCGTTCTGCTTCGTCGCCTCGGTGTTCGCGTTGATGCCGCTCCATCACCACGTCGATGTGGTCGCGCTTGTAACGCCCGGGTCGTCGAGGCCCTCGAGCCCGTGCGCCGGCCCACTCGCTCAGCGATCCGCTCCGGCGTCGCGGATGCAGTTCATGTAGTTGACGACGGTGCCGCCGCCCAGCGTCTGGCCGGCGAGGATCGAGATCGACCCGTCCTCGGACGTGGCCAGGCCCGCCGCCGTAGTACAGCTCCTGGTAGCCCGGCACCTCGAGCTGGTTGAAGTCCGGCTCGTTGCTGTACGCGCCCATCTCGAGCACGAGCACCGACTTGCCGGCCTGCGGCGCACTCGGCGGCGATCACCCCGCCGCCGGCGCCCGAGCCGACCACGCAGACGTCGCAGCTGAGCGTGGCGGACGGCCCCGAGACCTCCTCCACGGTCGATCGTCTTGGGCGCCTCGCGCCGGCGAGGGCGGCGCGGAGCTCGGGCCCGGGATAGCCGATCGCCTCCCAGTTGGGGTTCTGGCCGTGCTCGTCGGGCAGCGCGTAGAAGCAGCAGCAGCGTCAGCGCCTTCAGCTGGGCAGGCCGAGCTTGGCGTCCGGGTCCGGTCGCGGAAGCGTGGACGATCTGCGTGCGCGCCTCGACCGGCAGCCTCGGCGAAGCCCTCCTCGGCGAGCGCGTCCAGCAGGCCGCCGACCGCGGCGATCTCCTCGGGCAGCAGCGTCTCGGCCAGCATCCCCTCGATCTGCGCGGCACCTGCATGTCCGAGCGCCGGCGCGGCCGAGGAACTCGCGCTCGACCGGGTCGCCGGTGTCGGACTCCACCGACGGGACGAACGTGTCGCACGAGCGCCTCGAGCGTCTCGCGCTGGGTCTCGGACAGCACGGATTGAGCCACCGCCATGTTTCTCTCCTCCTGATCGACCTCCGGGCCGACCCTATCCGGCGGCGGCTTCCTCTGCGGCGGGGTCGTAGCCGGCGCAGGAGGCGCCGAACACGAGCAGGCCGGCGACCATGCCGGCCCAGTGGCCCGCCACCAGCAGGACGATCGTGCCCGCCACCCCGCCGGCCAGCGCCGCGAAGAGCACGAACGCCGTGGGCAGATGGAGGACCCGCGCGCTCACGAGCGAGCAGGCGATCCAGGCGAGCGGCCCGACCACGAAGCCCACGTCCTCGAAGAAGTCGTCCGGGAGCGGCAGCGCCACCAGGACGCCGAACAGCACAGCCACCGCGGCCGCCTGCACGGCAAGGGCCTTCCAGAAGAGGCGGCTGTTCACCGGCCGGATACTAGGCGGGGTGACGCCACGCCCGGCGGCTCGGGCTACAGTCCGCCCATGACGGAGGCGCTCGCCGACCGCTCGGAGCGGCGGCTGGATGTGCAGGGGCTCCTGGCCGGACGTGTTCCAGAGGTGCTGGTGCTGGTCGCCCTCGCCGTCTGGTCGGCCATCCCGTTCATCGCCCTGTTCCAGGTGCGTGGGTCCGCCGGAGGGGTCTTCACCGGCGCGGTCGGGTCCGACGCCTACAACCAGTTCCAGTACGAGGCCTGGATCCGCGACGCCGGCAACCACGTGCTGAGCTCGAACCTGTTCGGCATGGAGCCGGCCCACCACGACTTCCTGCACCCGATGTACCTCCTGTCGGGCCTGCTCCTCCACACCGGGCTGGACATCCAGTGGGTCTACCTGCTCTGGCGGCCGGTGGCGATCGCCGCGGTCGTGTTCGCCATCGCGGCGTACGCTCGCCGGTGGTTCCCCGACTCGGCGCCGCAGCGGATCGCGGCGCTGGTGCTCGCGGTCTTCTACTTCACGCCGGCGCTCCGGCTCGCCGGCGACTGGGACAAGTACGACGCGTGGGGCGGGGTGGACCTCCTGATCGCCGCTCGCGACATGAGCATCACCCGCGCGACGTGGGGGACGGATCACACGGCCATCGCCATCGCATTGATGCCGGTCTTCCTGCTCGGCCTGGAGCGCCTGCTCGCGCGAGCTGGGGAGGACCCCCGCCGGGCGATCTTCTCCCGAACGGCCTGGCTCACGGCCGGCGCGGGCATGTTGGCTTCGTGGCTGCACCCGGCCCAGGGCGCGACGCTGTTGCTGATCCTCATCGGCCTGGTGATCGTGAGTCGCCCGTGGCGCCGGCATGTCGCGCTCCTCGTGCCCGCGCTGGCCACCGTTGCACCACTGCTCTACCTGAAGATCCTCACGTGGACGGATCCGTCCTGGGAGCTCGCCGCGAAGAGCGCGGAGTACCCGCTGCTCCCAGCGCTGCCGCTGCTGCTCACGCTCGCCCCGCTGGGAGTGTTCTCGCTGCTCGGGCTGCGCCTGCCGCGCTCGGACGGCGAGCGGATGCTTCTGCTCTGGCCGCTCGCCGCGGCAGCCGTGTACTTCGTGAACAAGCAGTTTCCGCCGCACGCGTTGGGGGGCTTGTCCATCCCGCTGGCGATCCTGGCCGTGCTCGGCTGGTCGCGGATCACGCGGCCACTGCGGCTGCCCGCTGTCGCGGGCGTGGTCGGAGTCGTGCTGTTGGCGATCGCGGTCGTGCAACCGAACCCGATCAAGCCGCTCAAGCTCGTCGCTCAGCTCGGCCAGCCGCTCTACCGGCTGACGGACCAGCAGCACGACGCGATGAGGTTCCTCGAGGACGCCCCTGACGGCGGGGTGCTCGCCCGCCCGGAGCTCTCGATGTCCGTGCCCGCGTTCACCGGGCATCCGGTGTGGACGGGCCACGGCAAGTGGACGCCGAACAGCGCGGGGCGCGAAGCGGAGTCGAACGCCTTCTTCGACGGCGGGGTGCGCGAGGCGGAGGCGCTCACGTTCCTCGCGGGCACGGGGGTCCGGTACGTCTTCGCGGACTGCAAGACACACAAGGACCTCGCCGCCGATCTCAGGCCCGTCACCCGCGGCATCCATCGCTTCGGCTGCGTCAGGGTCTACGAAATAGGCCCGGCCTAGGTCTGATCGAACGACCAGTTCTCCGCGCGGCCGGCGGCCGTTAACGTCCACCCTATGAGGCGTGCCGTGCTCGCCTGCTGCGTCCTGGTGGCCGGAATACCGGCCACGGCCTCCGCCGCCACCATCCAGTGGACGCCCGAGGCGGGGCTCGCCTATCGCGCCGCTCCGGGAGAGGTGAACGCGCTCGAGATGGAGAGCCACTCGTGGCCACTGCCGTTCGTGGAGTACTCGGCTTCGGTGATCGTCGGGCCCGGCTGCTCCCCCGGCGTCCGATCCTGTGTGGTGAGGGCCGGCCCGGACCTCCATCGACGTCGATCTCGGGAACCGCAACGACGTCGCCGATCATGAACAGCTTCTTCGGCGATCGATGATTCACGCCGGCGGCGGCAACGACGACGTGCTCGGCAGCAGCATCCTGCGCGCGACCGCCTAGGGGAAGCTGCAGCGACGACGACGATCGCCCTGGCCGTCAACGACGCCGGGCTACGGATACCGGCGGCAGCGGCGACGACCGCGTCAGAGCACGCCGGGCGCGGCGCCAGGCCGGGGCGATCGTCGAGGCGGCTGCCGGCAGGGACCTGCTCGTCCCCACGGGCTGTCGGCGACGACGCCCATGGCGGATCCGGTGACGACAACGGTCGGTGACCGCCGGTGGCCAGGAAACCCTCTTTTGGGCGAAGAGCGGGAACGACTCCTGCTCGCTCCAGCGTCGCGAGGCTCGACGCCGGTCTCCGGTCAGGACCTGGTCGTGGGCCGCGGCGGCGGGGTGACCGCGGTGGCGCGCCCGGCTTCGACCTGGTCGACGTCGCGGCGCGGGGAGGGCCCTTCCACCGGCCACGGTGAGCTGCGGCAGCGGCTGCGGACCCTGGTTTCGGCCGACCCCGCCGACGTCGTAGGCCCCGACTGCGAGTTCCGGCTCAAGGGCCCCGGCGCCGCGTTCCGCCGGGCCCGGCCGCGCAGGCCGCGGCCGACGCACTGCTCGCCACAGCCGGACCCGAGGCCGGGCGTCGCCGGACCAAGTCCGGGCGGCCGGCGGGCAGCCCTCGGTCGCCGCTGGGCCGGCCGACGGCACGACTGAACGCGACCGACGGCCTAGACTCGGCCGAGCGGGCGGTAGCTCAGCCTGGTAGAGCGCCTGCCTTGCCACAAGCCAGGAGGTCGCCTGTTCGATCCGGGCACCGCCCACTAAGCCGGCACACTCGCTGAACGTGCCGTTTTGCAGGACCTGGGCAGCTGCCCGTGAGTGTCCTTCAACGTCAAAGGGCGCCCGAGGCGTCCTCCACCCGCCACACATGGCCCGTTCGGGGGGTTGGCGCACCAAAGCATGCAGACCCTTGAGTGACACGGCTGAGGCGCCGAGCAGGGAACAGGCTCGCCCTCCTAGTCACAAAGGACCAGATGCGCTCACCCACCAGCAGCACCCGTCCGAAGCGAATCGCGGCGACCGTCCGCGGTCGGCTCACCTTCGCGAACACGATCTCCGTGGTTGCGCTGTTCGTGGCACTCGGCGGAGCCTCGTACGCCGCGGTCTCCCTGCCCCGAAATAGCGTCGGTACGCAGCAGCTGCGCGGGGACGCCGTGACACACAGCAAGCTCGCCCCCGGAAGCGTCGACGCGCGGCAGCTGCGAGATCGCTCCGTAGATGCCTCGAAGCTGGTCCTCGGCGGCGTCAGAAAGCATTCCCTCTCGCCCTGGATTCGTGATCAGCTCGCGCGCAGGGCAGCGGAGGGACCGCCCGGGCGCACTGGTGAGACCGGTCCTCGGGGTGAGACCGGTCCTCGGGGACCGGGCGCCGTGCCCGTTCGCTACTCGGCGGCCGCGAGCGGAACGCCGAATCCCCAGACCGTCCTCGAGATTGACGGCCTGTCGTTCAGCGCGAGTTGCGATGAGAGCGCCGGCACGATCACTGCGAACTTTGCCGCGCGCTCAGCCGAAGCGGCGACGCTGCACGAGACCGTGACCGTCGACAGCGGCCTCGACCCGAGCAATTCAGGTGCGGTCGACTTCACCGGCAACCTGCAGATCGATTTGCCCGCGGGGACGACGCTGCAGACCGGTGGGCCATCCGCAACAGTCGGCTACACGCGAGTGGCCGTGCAGGGTGTCTACTCGGCTCCGACCAAGACAGTCGACCTCCAAATGTTTCTTACCGTCAACGCAGACACCGCCAGATGCTCGATCAACGGCGTCGCAGTGCCTGCCTGACACCGTACGGCCGTGGGCTTCGCAGGGCCCGCGACGAGGAAAGACCCTTACTGCTGTGCGCTGGCAGGTTTCTGCTCGGCGGCGAACAGGTTGAGTCGGCGGGCGATGTCGGCAAGCAAGGCCCTCGAAGCCGTGGGGCTGTCGGAGTAGCCGGGCGTCAGTAGTGCGAGCTGAGCGCCGGCTAACGTGGCCAGATCGCCATAGAGCGCGAGCACCTCTCGCGAAAAGGCCACTTCCTCAAACGAACGGCTGGCCCCGCAGGAATCCCGTGCGCCTCTGAGTCTGTTGCCTCGCGCGTTGCTCGCGCTACGGCTGCGTTTGCTCTCTGGGGGCCGGGATTGTTGGCCGCGGGGCCAGTTCCACCAGCCTACTCCTCTCGGAGCGAAACGGGGAGTCCGCTTAATCGTTTCGCCGGACCCCCGCAAGGGCCATCTAGACCAGGGATTAACTTCGAGGACTGCGCTTGTCCAAACGCCCTCGAGCCGCACGCTGCAGCTCGCGCAAAAACGAGGCGCGATCACGTACCGCGGGCCGGAGCCGGAGCACACTCTTTCTTTAAGGCTTGTCGCCGCCGGCCGGCCGCTCAGACTGATCTGTCACTACGGACAGGCTACGGCGGTCCCCTAATCGGCCTCTGCCCAGCGCAGCCTGACGGGTCGTGTTTGCAGGGCGGGTTCCTCGCGTACCCGTGGCCCGATCCTGGCCCAAACGTCCCTGGCACGGTCCGCCAGGAGTGCGGCGTTCTCTCGGGCACCGCCCATCAGTGACTCAGTACCCGCGCACGACCGGGTTCGTGCGCACGGCTTCGAGCGCGCTCGCCGGGATGGTCTTGAGGCCGTTGAGGTCGTTGTCGACCCAGCCGGTGTCCACGGCTCCCGGAGATGTAGACGCGCGGCGAGCCGGCGTTGTCGGCCACCAACGCGCCATAGGTCTTGAGCGCCTGGGCGACCACTCGCGCCTGGCCGCGCAGGCGGCTGATGTCGTAGCTCGCCTTGAGGCGCACCCGCAGGCCCATCGGGGGCTGGTCGGGATCGGTGTTCGACGACGCCCAGTGCGTGGCCGGGTGGATGTAGGCCCTCTGGGTGGTCGGCACCGTGATCCGCAGCGCGTGGCTGATGAGTCCGCTGTCGGCCTCGTCGCGGCGCGCCAGTCCGGGGAGGATCGGCAGACCGGCCGCGTCCGCCGAGGTCCAGCCTTCGGGCCGCAGCGCGTTCGAGCGCAGGTTCCACACCGCGCCGCTGTAGGCATGCCAGCCCGCGCCCTGGCGCGCGGCCGCGTAGAGCTCGAAGAGCTTGCAGTCACCCTGCCGCAGGGCGATCACATGCCGGTCGCCGCCCCCCTCGACCGGAGCATTGGGCGGGATCGGGTAGGGGCCGGGATCCGACTCTTCGGGCACGTCGAACGAGACCGGAACGAGAGGCTGCGAGGAGGGCACGCTGACGTACGGAATGCCGTACTGGCCATTCCCGCCGAAGTCGGGCCACAGCGTCATCGAGCCGAGCGAGCCGATGTAGTCGTGCGAGGTGTCCACCGGAGCCCGCGAGACGTCCTGGTTCCAGGCATTGTCCGCCGGGAAGACCGGGCAGCCGGCAATCACCGGCGTGCAGCCGGACGAAGCGAGGACGAGCACACCCGCGATCAGCAGCGGCAGTCGCCGCCAGACAGGCCGGCGGCGGGTCCCTGTCGAGTCGACACTCGGGCACGCTCCGCGATGGGTTAGCACGCCCCACGCAGCGAATCAACGCACGCGCTGGCACTGCCCAAGTTCTCCCGCTATTCGGCGGCGACCAGTGTGCGGGCCGTCGCGACGACATCGGCGACGAGGATCGCGAGGTGCTCCGAGCTTGTGTCGGGGTGCAGGATGCAGGCGCGCAGCGTCTCGCGGCCCCCGAAGACGGTGCCGGTGACGAAGGCGCGGCCTCGCGCCTGAACAGCCTCCGGCAGTGCCCGGTTGAGCTCGTCCAGCCTGGAGGGCGGGCAGCCCGCCGGGCGCGCGCGGAAGGCGACGATGGAGGTCTCGGGCGCGGCGGCCAGCTCCAGCTCGGGTTCGCGCTCGACGAGCGTCGCCAGCTCGCGGGCGAGCGCGTTCGCGCGGGCCACCTGGGCGGCGATGCCGGCGCGTCCGCGCGCGGCGATGGTCGCCCACGTCTTGAGCGCGCGGAAGGGTCTCGTCTGCTCGAGCCCGTATTCGGCGAACGTACCGACCGGCGCGTCGGCGTCCTGGCGTAGGTATGGCGGGATCAGGCTGAACGCGTCGCGCAGGTCGTCGCCGCGCTGCACGAGCGCGCAGCCGGCGTCGACGGGAACGCCGAGCCACTTGTGGGGGTCGAGAACCAGCGAGTCGGCCTGTTCCATGCCGCGGTAGCGGGCCGCGATCGCCGGGTCGAGCACGCCGAACGCGCCGTAGGCGCCGTCGACGTGGAACCAGAGGTCCTCGGCGGTCGCGACATCGGCGAGCGCCTCGAGCGGGTCGATCGCGCCGGTGTTGACGGTGCCGGCCGAGCCGACGAGCAGCGCCGGCAGGGCGCCGCTCGCGCGATCGGCGGCGATCGATGCGCGCAGCGCGGTCGCGTCGAGCCGGCCCCCCTCGAGCGGTACCTCGCGCATCGCCCTACTGCCGAGGCCAAGGAGCTCCAGGGCGCGCCGCACGCAGCTATGGGCCTCGGCCGGCACGTAGGCGATGAGCTGCGGGGTGCCGGCGAGGCCGTCGCGACGGACGTCATGGCCGCCCGCCGCCAGCGCGCGACTGCGAGCGCCCGCGAGGCAGACGATCGTCGCGGCGGATCCGCCGCTGGTGAGCAGGCCGGCGCCCGGCGAGTGCGGGAAGCCCACGAGCTCGGCCAGCCAGCGCACCACCGAGCGCTCGAGGTGGACGTCGGCGTGATCGCCAGAGACGACGCTCGGGTTCATCGCGGCTGCCGCCAGCGAAGCCATGACGCCGGCGGGGGAAGGCGGCGGGTTGACCCAGCCGAAGAAGGCCGGGTGGCCGTTGCCCATGGCGTGCGGCAAGACATCGCGCAACGCGGTCGCGACCAGGTCGTCCAGCGCTGCCGGGTGCTCCGGCAGGGGCAGGTCGAGCAGCTGTTTGCGCAGGGCGTCGGGGAGCGGCTGCCAGACCGGCCGTGAGGGCAGCGCGGCGAGGTGATCGGCGACGCCGTCGACCAGCGCGTGTGCGGCGCTGCGGAACGCCGGTAGCTCGTCTCCGCGCGCTGCGCTCGGATCCGCTTCGCTCACCGCGCAAGCATAGGAAGCACGCGAGCAGCTACGGACGCAGCGGCTCGGCGTGCCGTCGTGGAAGAAGCATGAGTGAGCCGACGAAGAAGCACGCGGCGCCGAGCGCGGTGGTCCAGTTGGCGGCAGCCAGGTCGAGGATCGAGCCGCTCGATGGGACCACAAAGGACGCCAGCGCGGAGATCCCGAAGAGAACGCAACCGGCCAGGTTGACGGCGGCCATCCTCCAGTCGCGGTCGCGGCGCGGCCTGGGAGCAGGTGCGGTCCGGTGGCTACGCGGTAGGCGAGCGCGCCGGAGATGAGGAATGCAATCGATCCGAACACGTCCGGAGCCCAGACCAAGTGATTCTCCTGGTGCGTGGACAGCCCGTCCTGCATGGCCTCGAAGGTGCTGAGGTTGAACAGCAACGTGCCCACGAACTGGATCGCTGCGCTCCACCACGACGGGTCCGCCCCCCAGCGACGCCCCCGCCTCAGTGTTGCCTCCCGCACCTCGAGGGCGGCCGCGAGGGTGAAGAAGATCGAGCCGGCGAAGAAGACGACTCCGTCGGCCCCTGGACCGACGAGCTGCACGAACCCCGGGAAGGGACCGATGAAGAAGCACATCGAACCGACCGCAAAGCCGACTGCGATCCAGCGATCCCAGGCGGCCCTCGCGAACGCCCGGTGCGCGACAGCCAGTGAATGACCGATCAAGGCCGCACTCGCAACACCGAACAACAGTAGGTTCGGCGCTCGGCGCGCGCATCGCCCTATGCGGGTGATGTGCCCCGGAGGACCGAGAGCATCGTCTTTCACGATCTCCAGCAGGGTGGCCGCACGCGAAGACCTCCCGTACTACCGCGAGCTGGCCCGGAGGGCCGACGCAACCCTGGAGCTGGGAGCGGGTACCGGCAGGGTCGCGCTCGAGCTGGCCGGCCTGACGGACCTCTGGGCCAACGACCTCGACGATCGATTGCTCGAAGAGCTGGTCCGCCGTGCCGAAGCGCGCGGGCTATCGGTCACGCCCGTCTCGGGCGATGCGACCGAGCTCGACCTCGGCCGACGCTTCGACCTGATCATCGCGCCCATCGGCTTCGCGCAGATCGTCGGCGGCCAGTGCAAGCGGCAAGCGCTCCTGCGCGTGATCGCACGCCACCTGGCCGCGACCGGCCTGGCCGTGGTCGCGATCGTGGACGTCGACGAAGTGCTGCGCGAGTGCGCGACGCCCGCGCCCCGCCAGCGCCTACGCGCTCGCGGACGAACCTTCATCTGCCAGCAGCTCGCCGCGACCGAGACCGAGGGCGGCGCGCAGGTCATCTGGAAGCGCGGCGTCTATCGGCGTACCGCAGGACGTCTGACCGGTCGCCCCGTCGCACCCGCCGTGCTGACCTACCACCGCGTGAGCCCCGAGGACCTCGCCGCCGACGCACGCGCCTGCGGCCTGCACGCGCCCCACGTTCATCACGACCCCGGCGATGCGACGAGCCTCGGGTCGACCTACTGCGTGCTGCGCTGACCGTCAGCCGCCGGGCGCCCAGCAGCGCGGCGATTTGGTTCGCCACGGGGAACCGAGCCCGGTGGCGAGGTCGTAGCCCGGCCGGGAGGGGCAGCACGACCCGCCGAACAGCGCGTTGCCGCCCTCGGTGATGTCGATGAACGCGCTCGGGTTGCGCTTGGCGAGTGGCGTAGAGCAGCGGCGGCACGAAGCCGGGGCGCGGCAGGCCCTGCTGCTTGGCCTGCTGGTTCCAGAGCGCGATCATCCCCGCCACGAGCGGCGTGGCCGCGCTCGTGCCGCCCACGAACGCGATGCTCTGGGCGGCGACTTGGGGCAGCTCTTGACGCCGCTCGAGCAGACGATCGGGTAGCCGGGGCTCTCGTCCGCGAAGGCCGCGATGTCGGGGACCATCCGGTACTTCGAGCTCGCGAACGACTGGGCGGGCTGCCACGAGGGCCGGTTCTGGAAGGTGCTCTGCCCGCCGCCGCCGCCCTTGGCCGCGTTGAACGGCGCCGGGTAGGCCGTGTCGTTCCACGGGCCCGTGGAGGCGATCGTGTTGTTCGAGTTCAGCGTCAGGTTCGTGCCGCCCACGGCCAGCACCCAGCCCGAGCTCGCGGGCCAGGACACCTGTGGCTTCTTCTCGCTCGAGGTGAGCTGGCCGGCCGGCACGCCGCGAGCGCACGCGGAGGAGCCGGTGTCGCCGGCGGCGACCACCACCGTGATCCCCAGCGCCGCCTCCGCCGCGAGCAGGCGGGTGACCAGCGTCCGCGACGCCGAGTACTTGGAGACCGTGGACTCGCAGACGCCGTAGGACACCGACACGACATTGGGAAGCGGTGCGCCGTTGGTGGTCGCCTGAAGCGGCGAGGCAAGCAGCTTCAGGAAGCCGAGCACGTCCCGTCGTCCTCGTCTTCGTTGATCGGGTGGACCCAGAGGTCGAACCGATCGAGCTGCGGAGCCACCATCGAGACCACCATCGCGTCGAGCGAGCTCTCGAGGATCGGCTTGATGCCGGAGCCGTTGTGGATCTTGAGCGCCGTCCCCTGCGCGCCGAAGCAGTCGCGGTACTGATTCACGTCCGAGGTCGGCGTGGGCGCCTCGCCGACGATCGCCAGCCGCGCGCCCTGCCCCAGCAGGCCGGCGGAGTGCAGCGGCGCGATCCCGTAGGCGGCCAGGATCTGGTTCGGGTACAGGCCGGAGGACGAGGCGAGCGCGCTGGGATAGGTCGTGCCCGACACACGACGCGCCCACCGTGCCGGTCCGCGTGGGGGTGCCGCCGTCGTAGACCGGTCCGCCGGCGGACCTGGCGACCGGGCCCCGGCCGGGCCGGCGGACGACGATGAACCGCTCTTCACGGTCAGCCGCATGCCCGCGATCGTGTCCACGTTCCCCTTCAGCCCCTTCGGGGGCTTTGGCGTGTTGACCGGCAGAGCGACGACGGCGCCCGAGGACGTCTTGTAGTTGGCCCACTTCGTCCCGAACATCTTCTGCGCCTTGCCCACCGACAACGTCGCGCTCACCCGCAGATGGGTCACGTCGACCTTGGCCTTGACGCTCTTCGACTTGAAGGCGTTCACGACGGCCTTGCGCTTCGACGAAGTCGCCCCGTACTTGCTCTGGAGCTTCGACAACGAGAGGTACTTGCCGTACGACGAAGACGACGGGTTGCTGGCGGACTTCGCCGCCTTCTGCACGCCCGAGTTGTTCGCGACGAGGCCGATCTGGAGCCCCAGCTTGAGACTGGTGGACGTCGCTCCCACCTTGTGCAGGCCCTTGTGGGAGATCGGGCCGTAGTTCACCTTGGCGGCTGCCTGAGACGGCGCCGCAGCGAGAGCAACGCAGACCACCCCCACGAGCAACGTCGACTTCGCGCCGGACCATCGGTCGATCGTTCCGTGCCGCCGCTCCGCCCGCATCACCTCAATGAGATGAGATCGATCTACGCCTGTTCGATCCCGAGCGGCAGCTGGGCCCGTATCCGGCCGATCGATGCGTCCTCGCACAGGTGTGTCGCGGAAAACTTGTTCACCTAGACATCTGTTCGAGAAATCTCGAGCGGAATTCAGGTTTCTGTCCTACGGTGGCCTCGGCAGGGCAGGACATGTCCCGGCAAGGAAGCGCCAGGGACCAGCCCGCATCGCGGGCGGCCGCCAGGAAGGCGGCTCTGAACAGGACATTTCCTCTTAGAGAGGGAGCAGGTATCTCCATGGCTTCTCGTGGGCTCACACGACGCATTTCGCGCATTCCGTATGTGAAGACGCTGACGGCGTCGACTGCGGCTGCGCTATTGGCAGGCGGTGCAATGGCGGTCGGAGCCATCCCCAGCTCCAACAGCACGATCTTCGGCGTGCTACAGCACCAAGAACGGGGACCTCCGCGTCGTGGAGAAGAACGAGCGGTGCGGCAAGAAGGAGACCCGCCTCTCCTGGAACAAGGAAGGTGCGAAGGGCGCCACCGGCGCCGCCGGCGCGCGGCCGAGCCGGCTCGCGGACCGGCCGGTCCCAGGGCGCCACGGGCGCCAGGCGGCAGGGCACGGGCTCGAGGGCGACCAAGGGCGACACCGGGACGGCTGGAGCGACCGGCGCCAATGGAGCCAATGGAGCCAACGGCGCGACGGCGCCAACGGCGCTCGACGGTGCCCAGGGCCGAAGGGCGACAAGGGCGACACCGGGCGGCCGGAGCCAACGGCACCAACGGCGCCAACGGAGCCGACGGCGCCAAGGGACTCAAGGGCGACAAGGGCGACACCGGTGAGAACGGCGCCGCCGGCACCAACGGAACCAACGGAGCCAACGGAGCCAACGGAGCCAACGGCACCAACGGCGTCGACGGCACCAACGGACCGACGGACCAGGGCAAGGGCGACAAGGGCGACAAGGGCGACACCGGCGACGACCGGCGCCGACGGCACCAACGGCACCAACGGAGCCGACGGCACCAACGGCGCCGACGGAGCCAAGGGCGACAACGGAGCCGACGGCGCCAACGGCAGCCGACGGAGCCCAGGGCCTGCAGGGCATCCAGGGATCCAGGGCGTAAGGGCGACAAGGGCGACAAGGGCGACACCGGTGACGACCGGCGCCGACGGCACCAACGGAGCCGACGGCACCAACGGCGTCGACGGCGCCAACGGCACCGACGGCGCCACAGGGACGCCAAGGGCGACAAGGGCGACACCGGCGAGACCGGAGCCGCCGGCACCAACGGAACCGACGGCACCAACGGAGCCGACGGCGCCAACGGAGCCGACGGCGCCAACGGCGACCGACGGCGACCAAGGGCGACAAGGCGCCAAGGGCGACAAGGGCGACACCGGCGCGACCGGAGCCGACGGCACCAACGGCACCAACGGATCGACGGCGCCAACGGCACTCGACGGAGCCAAGGGCGACAAGGGCGACACCGGCGAGACCGGGCGGCACCAACGGCACCAACGGCAGCCAACGGAGCCGACGGAGCCAAGGGCGCCAACGGAGCCGACGGAGCCGACGGATCCAGGGCATCCAGGGCGCCAAGGGCGACAAGGGCGACAAGGGCGACACCGGTGAGACCGGCGCCGCACGGCACCAACGGCACCGACGGCACCAACGGAGCCAACGGAGCCGACGGAGCCAACGGAGCCGACGGCACCAACGGCGACCAACGGGTCAGGACCAAGGGCGACAAGGGCGACACCGGTGAGACCGGCGCGGCCGGCACCAACGGAGCCAACGGCACCAACGGAGCCGACGGCACCAACGGAGCCGACGGCGCCAACGGACTCAAGGGCGACAAGGGCGACACCGGCGAGACCGGCGCGACCGGCACCAACGGAGCCAACGGAGCCGACGGAGCCAACGGAGCCGACGGCGCCAACGGAGCCGACGGCGCCAAGGGCGACAAGGGCGACAAGGGCGACACCGGCGACACGGCGCGGCCGGCACCAACGGAACCAACGGAGCCGACGGAGCCAAGGGCGACAACGGAGCCGACGGAGCCAATGGAGCCGACGGAGCCCAGGGTCTCCAGGGAATCCAGGGAATCCAGGGTGTCAAGGGCGACAAGGGCGACAAGGGCGACACCGGCGAGGCCGGCGACGGCACGGAGCCAACGGAGCCAATGGAGCCAACGGAGCCGACGGAGCCCACGGCGCCACAGGGCCTAAGGGCGACAAGGGCGACCGGCGCGACGGGCATCCAGGGACCGAAGGGCGACCCGGGCATCCAGGGAATCCAGGGTCACGGTCCGGCCGGTCCCGCCGGAGTCAGCGGCGTGGAGATCGTGACCGCGGCGAGCCCGACCAACAGCACCGCCAAGACCGCAGTCACGGCGACCTGTACCGGCGGGCAAGACCATCGTCGGCGGCGGAGCGACGTGTCGATCGCGAGCGCCAATGTCGCGATCATCCAGAGCGGGCCTGGAACGGTGACCCGGGGAAGGCCACTCGACCTGGGTGGACGCCGTCGGCGTGAGACGAAGCAACAGGCCGGCAACTGGACCGTGACCGCCTACGCGATCTGCGCCACCGGCTGAGCTCTGACAAGCAGTCCGTCAGGAGCGGGGGGTCGGCGAGTTTCGCGGCCGCCCCGTTTTGCGTTCAGGGGTAGCGGTGGCCGGCTCAGGCCGGCGCCACGCCGCGAATTCGCCACTGCCCGCTCTGCTTCACCAGGAAGATCCTGGAGGTGTTGCCGTTGGCCTCCTTGACCGTGGCGGAGGCGTTTGCCTCATCGGGCACGTCGATGTTCTTGACGCTGATCTTCGCCTCCGGGGAGAACAGCTTGGACTTCACCTCGACGGCGCACTCGCCGCTCGAGGAGGAGGTGCTCACGGAGTTGGCGAGCTTGGGTGTGAAGAGCTCGCTGCAGATGCGCTCGCCGTCGCCGGCGCGGCTGGCCGTGTCGAGGGCGGACATGACCTTGGCGACGGCCTTCATGTCGGACGTGCCGTCGTCTTCGAATCGCCGCCGCATCCGCCCAGACCGAACCAGAGCGAGGGCCACGGCCGCCAGAGACCATCGAGGCTCGACGCGTCCGCGTCATCGGTCCTAGCGTCGGCCTCGGACACGGAACTTGAGTGATGCTCCTGCCTGAACGCGGCAGACCCTCCGCATGAGGCATGCTCCCGGCCTCATGCGCGCACTCTGGGTCACCGTCGAACAGGACTTCACCGCCCCGGTGGACAGGGTTTTCGCGCACCTCAGCGAGCACGAGAACCTTGGCGAGATCTTCGGCGCCAAGGTCGAGCGCCTCGAGGACGGGCGCCCCGAGCGCAACGGCGTCGGCTCGCGCCGGCGCATGCGGATCGGGCCCACGGCGCCGTTCGAGGAGACCATCACCGCTTCCAGCCGAGCGAGCTCATCGAGTACCGGATCACGAAGGGCACGCCGCTCCGCGACCACGTCGGCGTGATGCGCTTCACGCTCGCTGCCGGGCGGGGGGAGCCGCCTCGACTACCGGATCCGGATCGCGTCGCGAGTGCCCGGAGTCGCGCCGATCGTGAAGGCCGCCACCACGCGCGCCCTCAATCAGGGCCTGGCCAAGGTCGACGCCAGCCTCTAGCCGCATGCCCGAGCGGCCGCCGAACATCGTCCTCCTGGTCACCGACCAGCAGCGCGCCCCGCAGCACTGGCCCGAGGATCCGGCGTGGCTCGACGAGCTGATGCCGAACGACGCCGAGCTGCGCCGGACGGGCATGAGCTTCACGCGCGCGTTCACGGCGACGGCCATGTGCTCGCCCGAGCCGGGCGAGCTTCCTCACCGGCAAGTACCCCTCCCGCCACGGGGTCACGCTCACGCTCACCGAGGGCGACCTCTTCCCGGACCGCGCAACGTGCCCGACGTGCTGCGCACCGTCGCGCGGCTCGCCGCGACCGGCGAGGTGCCGCGCGGCCGGCTGGCCGACCGGTTCTTGCGCGGGCTGCTGCGGCTCGGGCCCAAGAGCGGCAACGAGCCCGAGCTGCGCGCCGGGCATCGACACGCTCGCGACGCTGCTGCGCGAGCGCGGCTACCACGTGGCCTTCAAGGGCAAGTGGCACCTCTCGAAGCCCGTCAACGGGCGCGAGCTGGAGCGCCGCCGACCCGGAGCGGATCGAGCGCGACTACGGCTTCGCCGACTGGGAGCCGCCGGACGCGGGCGGGGACGCCAAGGCCGAGACGTTCGGCGGCGGCAACGCGGGCACGACCCACGAGGGCTGGGACGAGGACTACACGCGCCAGGTGGAGCGGTGGCTCGGGCGCGACCACCTGCCCGAGCCGTTCTGCCTCGTCTTCTCGCTCGTCAATCCGCACGACGTGCTCGGCTACCCGTCCTCGTACGAGCAGGGCGGCTACGCGGCGGCGGACTTCCGCGGGCTCGGCGTGCCGCTGCCGGCGACGGTCGACGAGGACCTGCGCGACAAGCCCACGGTGCACTCGCTGATGAAGCTCGGGCAGACCGCGTACATCGGCGCGCTCGCCGACAGGGAGGCGCAGCAGGACTACGTGAACTTCTACGCCTACCTGCACCGGGTGGTGGACGAGAAGATCGGCCGGCTGCTGGCCGCGCTCGGCGACCCCGGCGACCCGGGCTCGCTGCGCTCGCGCACCGTGATCGCGCGGATCTCCGACCACGGCGAGCTGGGGATGTCGCACGGCGGGCTGCGCCAGAAGATGTTCAACGCGTACGAGGAGTCGATCCGGGTGCCGCTCGTGATCTCGAACCCCGTGCTCTTCCCCGAGCCGCGTGAGAGCGACGCGCTGGTGTCGCTCGTCGACCTCGTGCCCACGCTGCTCGGCCTGGCCGGGGAGCCCGGCGACCCGGCGCGCTTCGACGGGCTCGACCTCGGGCCGCTCCTGAGCGGCGAGCGGGAGGCCGTGCGCGACGCCGTGCTCTTCACCTACGACGACCACCAGGCCGGCACGGCGTTCCAGAACGTGTCGGGCCAGCCGAACCGGATCCGCTGCGTGCGCGACTCGCGCTGGAAGTACGCGGTCTACCTCGACCCGTCCGGGCGAGACGCCGCCCGAGTACGAGCTCTACGACCTCGAGAGCGATCCCGACGAGGCGCTCAACCTCGTGGACAAGCACACCGGCCGCGGCCGGACCAGGGCCGCCGAGCAGGAGCTCGAGCGGCTGCACGCAGCGCCTCGACCACGCCTGCGCGGACACGCGGCACCGTGGAGCCGGCGCTGCCGCGCTGTGACGCTGCGGCCTAGTAGGTCGCGGAGCCCTCGACCGAGACCACGCCGTTCTGGCCGTCGAGCGTGTTGTGTCGCGGGCCTGCGAGCTCGCCGCTCGTGATGCCGCGGTAGGCGCCGGTGCCGCCGGTGAAGCGCGCCGTGCCGCGGAAGTCGATCTCGTTGCCCTCGATCGTGAACGGCATGTGACCGTGCCGAAGACCGAGCCGCTTCGTGAAGAGCAGCCGGAAGGTGCCGGTGAAGCGAGCGTCCGCGAGCGTGCCCACGATCGTTGACCGAGCCGCGGCCGAACGGCGTGCCCGTGACGGTGCCCGCGTCCTGGATCGTGCCGGGCGTGGTCGGCGTCGACCATGCGTGTCTTGCCCGCGAGGCTCACCGCGTGGCGCTTGCGCGGCCCCGGCCGGCGCGTGGTCTTGGCGAGCTGGTAGGTGTTCTGCAGCTCGTCCTGGACGATCGTGGCCGTTGCCGCTTGACGCCGACGCGCGAGCTCGTCGCGCAGCCGGCGCACGCGGTAGCGCCAGCCCGGCGGGCAGGTCGAGCCGGCGGCCGAGCGCGCGCAGCTGGCCGATCGTCAGCTTCGGGTCGACGATCTGCGCGTAGGCCTGCATCACGTAGACGTCGCCGCCGGGCGCGACGAGCTCGTAGACGACGCCGGCCGCGGCTTCCAGCGCCAGGTGTTGCGGCGCTTGACGTGCGGTCGGTGTACGGGGTCTGGGCGAGGTCGGCGGCGCTGCGGATCGGGATCGTGGCGACCCTCCGCATCCGCTGCCCGTGGAAGGAGCGCACGCCGCCCGGCTGGGCGGTGACCGAGTCCATCAGGAAGTGGCGCGGGCCGTTGAGCACGACGGCCGTGGCGCCGAGCTCCGTGGCCAGGCGGCCGGCGTCGAAGGCGTTCCACCAGCGCGGCCGGGCAGCGGTTCAGCCCGATCGTGTTCCAGACCGTGGCGGTGGCGTCGGGCGGCGCGCCCTTCAGCTCGATGATCTCGCAGTAGCGCGCGTCGTGGAGGCCGGCGGAGCGTGGCGGCGCCGGCGCCGGCGGCGGCGGCGAGCAGCGACGGCCGCCGCGCCGATGAGCGGCGAGGCCCTCACGGCTTGACGTTGCACGAGCGGCCCCTGCAGTTGTCGAGCTTGCGCCAGCTTCGCGCGCGAGCTTCGCCTTGACGCGCGTAGGCCGGGACGGCCGCGACGTTGCGCAGCTGGTACGGGTCCTTGCGCCGGTCGTAGAGCTCCTGCTCGCCGGTCTCCCTGTAGACGACGTAGGTGTAGCGGTCGGTGCGCACGCCCTTGTAGGGCCGGTCCCACTGGTTGGCCGGGAGGTTGCCCCGAAGAGCGGCGCCGGCGCCTCGATCTGGAGCGTCCGCTCTCGGCCGCTTGCGCGGGTTGCGGACCGTGGGCAGCAGCGAGACGCCGTCCATGGTGCGGCCCGGCCTGCGCCCGGGCCGCGTCGAGCAGCGTCGGGCGCGAAGTCGATGTTGGAGACCTGGCCGCGCACCGTCTCGCCGGCCGGGACGCCGGGTCCGCGCAGGATCAGCGGGACGCGCAGCGACTCCTCGTAGGGGAGGTACTTGTCGCCCGGGATCCGGTGCTGGCCCTGAAGCCAGCCGTTGTCGGAGAGGAAGACGATCAGCGTGTTCTTCAGCTGGTCGGTCTTGCGCAGGGTCGCCACGAGCCGCTTCACGTGGTCGTCCACGGCGAGCAGCGAGCCGATCCGGCCCTCGTAGTCGAGCTGCAGCTGCTGGATCTGCTCCTGCGGTCAGCGGGCGGCGCCTGCGTCGTGCATGTTGGACGGCTTGTCGGAGAGGTCGGCCTCGTTGAAGCTCGGCGGCCGGGGCAGCTTGTAGCGCTTGCTCTTCGCCTCGTAGCGCGGCGCCGGGCGCGGGTCGGCGCCCGGGCGGCCCATCAGCGTGGTGGCCACGTCCTCGCGGTGCGGCGCGGCGGGCGCCCACCAGATGAAGAACGGCTTCTTGGACTTCCTCTCGGCGCGGACGAGGT
Source organism: uncultured Thermoleophilaceae bacterium (assembly GCA_963768465.1). Taxonomy (GTDB): domain Bacteria; phylum Actinomycetota; class Thermoleophilia; order Solirubrobacterales; family Thermoleophilaceae; genus JACVRW01. Next base: position 166,352 of record CAVYIA010000012.1, read on the forward strand.
CCTCGGTGATCCTCGCCGGTCACGTCGGGCGAGTAGTCCTGCGGCTTCTGCGCGCCCCAGTAGCTGTAGGGGCCGGGGCCGAAGAGCGTCGGTCAGCTGGGCCGAGCACGCCTGCGAGCCCGGCGTGCGTTGCGGATCACCTCGATCTTGGCGAACTCGACGAGCTTGCGCGCGAAGTCGGCGTCGCCCCAGGTCTTGAGGTCGCCGTCGCGTTCATCACGAAGTTGTAGTAGTCGTAGGCGGAGACATCGAGCAGGCCGCGCCAGATGTCGAAGCCGGCCGGCACCTCGCCGTGGGCGTCCCGCGCGCCGTAGCCGTTCAGCCACTTGCCGATCAGCGCCGTGCGGTAGCCGGCGCTGCTGCAGCCAGGCCGGCAGGGTGTTGCGCGCGGTGCTTCATGCCGTACCAGCCGTAGGGCCAGAAGTTGCCGGCCACGCCGTGGTTGTGGGCGTACTGGCCGGTGATGAAGGTCGCCCGCGCCGGGCAGCAGAGCGGGAACGAGTCGATCGGCGTCGGCGAAGGTCGTGCCCTGCGCGGCGAGCAGCCGCCGGACGTTCGGCATGTGCGCGACGTCGGCGTCGGCCTGGTCGTCGGTCATCACGACGAGGATGTTCGGGCGGCCGTCCTTGCGCCGCCGTGGCCGGGCGCGCCTGCGCCGCCGCGGCAGGCCAGGCGCGATGCAGCGACCAGGGCACCCGAGGACCTGACACGCGCCTCGCTCGCATACCGCTCCTCTCCTCGACGCCGGGCGGGCGCGAGCGTACACCGCGTGTCACACAGTGTCAACTTCTGTATGCTCGGGGCCGCATGCCGCCAGCATCCAGCGCCGCACGCGCACCGGCTCCGCCGCGCGCCAGAGCCGCCGGAGAGCCGCGAGCGGATCGTGGCCGCGGCCACCGAGCTCGTCCGCCGGCGCGCGTACGCCGAGCTGAGCGTGGACGAGGTCATGCGCGAGGCCGGGCTCGGGCGCACGATCTTCTACCGCCACTTCGACGACCTCGCCGACCTGCTCCTGCGCGCCGAGCCGCGAGGCGATCGAGGAGCTCTACGAGGCCCAGCGCAGCCTGGCTCGGCGCGGCCGACGGGATCCGGACGCGGTGCGCCGCGCGATCGAGGCGGCGGTGGAGGTCTACCAGCGCCACGGGCCGCTGCTGCGCGCGTGGCCGAGGCCGCGGCCGGCGACGAGCAGATCGCGCGCGACTACGCCGCGATGCGCGAGCCGCTTCGACGACCTCGCCGAGGAGTCCCTGCGCGGCGCTGGCCGACCTCGGCCCGACGCCGCTCGCCGACGTCGCCGAGACCGCGCGGGCGCTCAACCTGATGAACGAGACCTACCTGCTGGACGCGTTCGGCCGCGAGCCGCGCGTGTCGCCCGAGACCGCGGTGCAGACCCTGACCGAGATCTGGGACGCGGTCATCCGCCGCTGACGAAAGGACCTGACCGATGGACGTCTTCCGCACCCCCGACGAGCGCTTCGCGACCTGCCCGGCTACCCCTACGAGCCGCACTACGCGGAGGTCGACGGCCTGCGTCTCCACCACCTCGACGAGGGCAGCGGCTCCACGGTGCTCTGCTTCCACGGCGAGCCGAGCTGGAGCTACCTCTACCGGCACATGCTCGACCGGTTCGTGGCGGCCGGACACCGCGTGGTGTGCCCGGACCTCGTCGGCTTCGGGCGCTCGGACAAGCCCACCGATCAGGACTGGTACACGTACGACCGCCACGTGGACGTGGTCACCCGCCACCTCGACCAGGTCGACCTCGAGGACGTGACCGTCGTGGTCCAGGACTGGGGCGGCCCGATCGGCCTGCGCTGGGCGGTGGAGCACGCCGACCAGGTGGCGCGGCTCGTGGTGCTGAACACCGGGCTCTTCACCGGCCGCGTGAGCAAGGGCTTCATGGCCTGGCGCGACTTCGCCGAGCGCACGCCGGACCTGCCGATCGGGACGATCATCCAGGGCGCGACCACGACCGACCTTCCGCCGGAGGTCGTGGCCGCCTACGAGGCGCCGTTCCCCACGCCGGAGAGCAAGGCGGGCGCGCAGCGCTTCCCGCTGCTCGTGCCGCTGACCGACGGACGACCCGGCGCGTGGCGGAGATGCGAGGCCACCCGCGAGGCGCTCGGCGCGCTGGGACAAGCCGGCGCTCGTCGCGTTCTCCGACACCGACCCGGTGTTTCCCTTCCCGCGGGCGGGCGAGCGGTTCACGGAGCTGATCCCGACCGCCGGCGAGCAGGTGCGGATCGAGGGCGCCGCGCACTTCCTCCAGGAGGACCGCGGCGCCCAGATCGCCGACGCGATGCTCGAGGCCTTCGGCGGGGCGGCGGTCTGATGGCCGTCGAGCCCGGACCAGGAGCAGCTCGCGGAGGTGGCGCCGGTGGCGGGCGGCGAGAGCGACGGGCCCGTGGTGATGCTGAACCTGAACCGCTACCGGGAGCGCGCCGAGTACGCCGGCAGCCCGGCGGCGGGCGAGCTCTCCGGCGACGTGTCGGGCCACGAGGCGTACATGCGCTACGGCGCGGTGGCCGCGCGCGGTGCTCGAGCGCGTGGGTGGGAGGATCCTCTGGCACACGGAGTCGAAGCGCACGGTGATCGGCGACGAGACCGATCGCTACGACGAGATGATCGCGGTCTGGTACCCGAGCCTCGAGGCCTTCGCCGCGCTGGCCGCGGACCCGGGGATCGCTGGCGGCGCGGCACCAACGGGTGGCCGGTCTGGAGCGCGCGGCGATCATCTGCTGCGACTCGGGCGCGGAGCCCGTTCTCACCGGCGTCTGAGGGGTTCGTCAGGCGGGCACGCCGCGCGGGAGCATCGTCTCCGCCTGGTCCTCGAGCGGAACCCAGGGCTGTGCGGAGTCGCACCACACGTGCACCGTCGGCTCGAGCCAGGAGGTGTCGTTGAGCGTGCCCGCCTTGATGAAGGCCACCTGGGGCAGCGCGTCCGCGAGGCTCACGATCGGCGAGCCGCAGTCGCGGCAGAACTGACGGGACACGTCCTGGTGCGGTGTCAGTGCCGACCGTGGTGAAGGAGGCGAGCGTGTCGCCCTTCACCTCGAGCGCGTCGCGCGGCACCGCCACCAGAACCGAGAAGGAGGAGCCGGTCTGCTTCTGGCACTCCGTGCAGTGGCACACCGCCGTGGCGACCGGCTCGGCGTCGCAGCCGTAGGTCACCGCCCCGCACAAACAGCTTCCGTCGAGCTTGCCCATCGAGCTCTCCTCGCGCCGTGGTCGAGCGCATCGTCGCCGACGAGCGTCAGCCCGCGCGCGCGGTGCGCTTGGCGCGGTACATCGCGGCGTCGGCGTGGCGCATCAGCGCCTCGACCTCGGGAGCGTCCTCCGGCCAGACGGCGCGGCCCAGCTCGCGCCGAGCGCGATCCGTCTGCCGCCGACCTCGAACGGCTCGTCGAAGGCGGCGAGCACCCGCACGGCCGCGGCCTCCACCTCCGCGCGTCCGTTCACGCCGGACAGCACGATCGCGAACTCGTCGCCGCCGAGCCGTGCCACGGTGTCTCGCGGACCGGATCCTGCCGAGCAGCCGTCGGCCACCTGCGGAGCAGCTCGTCGCCGGTGTGATGGCCGCGCTCGTCGTTGATCGACTTGAAGTCGTCCAGGTCGATGAAGAAGAGCCCGACCGGCTCGCCGCTCTCCCGCGGCCACCGCGAGTGCGTGCTCCATCCGCTCCGTGAAGGCGGCGCGATTGGCGAGTCCGGTGAGGCCGTCATGGCGGGCCTGATGCGTCACCTGGTCGACGAGCCGGGCCGTCTGGAGCGCGGTGGCCGCCTGCGCGACCACGCCGGACAGCCCGTCCAGCAGGTCGCGGCGGGGCTCCAGGCGCGCGGCTCGGAGGTCACGAGACCGTGAGGTTCCAGGAACTCCCCGCGCGCCACGATCGGGGCCGACGATCGATGGCGGCGCTCCCGAAGCGGTCGAGCAGGCCGATGACCACGTCGTCGTCGGTCGTGCGGTCGAAGAAGAGCGGCACGGGGCTGGGCTTGCGAGCAGCTCGGCCAGATTGGTGGTGTCGCTCGGGGCTGATGCGCAGGTCGGAGGCCATGCCCGGTCGCGACGACGCCTTCGAGATTGCGCGGCAGGTGAGCTCGCGGTCGCCTCGTCCCAGATCCACACGCTCACGCGGTCGCAGTCGACGACCCCGGGGCCGCGTCGGTCAGCCGCTGGGCTACCTCGTCGCTGGTGGTGGCCGCGGCGAGCGAGCGGGCGAGCTCCAGCAGGGCGCGGGCCTCCTCGTGACCGCGATTCGCCTCGTCCAGTGCGGTGGCGCCGTCGAGCGCGGTGGCCGCGTAGCGGGCGTACAGCTCGAGCAGGTAGCGCTCCTGCGAGAGGAAGCTGGCGTCCGCCCATCGCCACGAGGCGTCCGTACGAGCGCCGGTGGGAGCTGACCTCCGCGACGAGCCAGGTGCTGGGCAGCCTCGTCGGGGGAGTCCAGCAGCCGGTCGGCGAGCTCGATCGCCTCCTCCTCCTCGAAGCCGCTGTAGTGGCAGTGGATGCCCGAGTCCTCCTCGCTGCGCAGGGCGAGCAGGTAGCGCGGCGCGCGCACGGCCGTGGCGGCGCGCTCGGTGATCCGCGCCAGGACGGAGTCGAGCTCGGTGTCGGCGATCAGGTCGGTGGCGGTCGCGTAGAGGCTGTCGAGGCGCTCGGTCATCGCGCCGAGCTGGGCCTCGAGGACGGTCACGTGCTCGGCCGGGTCGGAGGTCTTGTCAGCCATGCTCGCGTCCCAGGTGATCTCGTAGACGCAGCCCTCGTCGCCGCGCGCCTGGCAGGTGGACTCCTCGACGATCGCCGGCGGCAGCCCGAACAGGCAGGTCGGCTGGCTGAGCAGGCCCTTCGCCCAGTCGCAGTGGTGGACGGTGCGCACGAAGCCCGGCGCCGCGTACTCGCGGATCACGGCGCGGCCGGGGGCCACCTCCAGCGCCTCGAGCACCGACACGGTGGTGAACTTGCTGCCGGCCTGGGTCATCGCGCCGTAGATCGCCTCCGGCGAGCCGAGCGAGCGCATCAGCGTGGCGACCGGGGTGCCGGCGTGCTGCGCGACCGTCTCCTCGCCGACCCGGCGAGCGATCTGCTGATCGCCGGTGAGCTCGGCGGCGGCGGCGAACAGGGCCATCGCCTCGTCGTACGAGATCCAGTTGGTCAGGTCGTCGAGGTACGCGACGGTGCGCTCCGAGCCGGCCCGCTCGAGCAGCAGCGTGCAGCCCGTCCTCGCCGAGGGTGCGGCGCACGCGCCGGACGAGCACGCTGGAGAGCGTGCACGCGAAGTGGCGGTCTCCTCCTTCAGGAGACGAATGCTCCTGTTCTCCCATCACTTCGCTTATCGGCGCTGGACGAGCTTCGCTGAAGTACTCAGCCGGGCTCGGGCGGTGCCGCGGCGCGCTTGGACTTCGGGTCGCCCGGAGCGCGGTCCTTGTCGGGTGGGCCACGCCGGATCGGGGCTCCGGCGGGCGGCATTGTCACCCGGCCTCGCCCGCGCGGCGCGGGCTTGTGGGCCTTCTCTGCTGCGCCGGGCTTGAGAGCGGGCGTGCCACGCGCATGGTCCGGTGGAGCGGGCCGATTGGCTGGGTTGCCGGCGGCGGGCTGCCTGGAGCCGGCGGGGCCGCGACCGCGGGTCGTCGTCCTACGGACCGGGGTCCCCGTCCGCGCTCGAGCGCCGCCTCCGGGAGCCATGGGCCAGCCGGACCGCTGCTCCAGCACCGGGTGCACCGGTACGGGCTCAGGTGCGTCCACGCGCACTGGGGCCGGGGATGGTCTGTCCGGCGAGCCGGGGTCCAGGGCCGCGTCCCCAGCCGCCAGCCCGCCGCCGGCCAGAGCGCCCACGACCGCGATCTTGGCGAGAGCGCCTCCGCTGACCGGCCCCGCGGAGCCCGCGCCCAGCGCGGCCAGAGCCGTGGCTCCGCCCGCCCCGCCTCCCAGACCAACGGCGCCGAGGACGCTCGTCTTGAGACCAAGGGACGGGATCACGGGGAGCGCCACCGCCAGCTGGCTGCGCTGATGCTTGATTTCCTCGCGGAACGCACGGCAACCGGAGCAGCCGCGCAGGTGGTGCCGCAGCTCGCTGCGCCGCAGCGCTCCACCGCGCAGGCTGGCGAGCTGCTCGCGGATCTCGTCGCACGGAGTGGCGCGGGCGTCGCGGCGTTCGAGCAGACCCTGCCGGGCCCTGTAGACGAGCGCCTTCACGCGCGCCACCTCGCAGCCGAGCACCCTGGCGGCCTCGGCGTGCGACAGGTCCGCCACTTCTGCCAGCAGCAACGCGGTCCGCTGCTCAGCCGGGAGCGCGGCGACGTCCGCGAGCAGCTCGCGCAGCTCGGCTCGTCGCTCGACCTCCTCGGCCAGGCCGGCCGTGGCCGGCTCGCAAGACTCCGAAGGCACTTCTCGTCGCGCGCGCAGGACGGACATGCAGCGATTGCGGGCGATCGTGTAGAGCCACGGCTTGAGCGCGATCGGGCGCTCCTCCCCGAGGAGGGCCCGGTGTGCCGCGGCGAAGGTGTGCTGCACCACGTCCTCGCCCTCCTCGCGGGAGCCGAGCATGTGGCGACAGAACGCGAGGATCCCCGGTCCGTGGCGCTCGTAGGCGACCTCGAACGCGACCTCGTTGCCCAGGCGCAACTGCTCCACGAGTCGGTCGTCGCCAGCGAGCGCGAGCAGGCGGCGCGAACGGAAAGGCCCGGTGACGGGCACGGCTTGGAGCGGTATCGAGCGCACGTCGTGGACGGCCTGGTCTCTCTATCGGCCGGCGGGGGAGTGCTCATGCTCCTTAAACGCGATCTCTGGCGAAAGGTTCGGGTGAAACTCCCGAACCTTTCCCGTCCACGAACGTTTCAGCCCCTGACGCAAGCGAGAGGAAGGACCCCGACGTGAGCGATAGGAGAAACCATCCCATGTACGCAAGAGCAGTGATGACGGTCATCGTGGCCGCCCTGCTGGCGGTTCCCGCCGGCGCCGTGGCCAAGCCCACGAAGCAGGACAGGACCAACGCAGCGAAGGAGTGCAAGGCGCTCCGCGGCACGACGGACGAGTCGCGCGAGGCCTTCAAGGCCAAGCTACCGCAACTTCGGCGCATGTGTGTCGGAGAAGGCGCGTGAGCAGGCTGCCCAGCGGCGGGCGGCCAAGCGCAAGGCGGCGAGCGACTGTCGCGAGGAGCGCAGCGCCGACCCCGCGGCCTTTGCCGAGAAGTACCGCAACTTCGGCAAGTGCGTGTCGTCCCATGCCAAGAAGGAGCTGCGCGAGGCAGACGCCGAGGACCGCGAGCAGATCGCCGAGGCGAAGAACGCGGCGAAGGAATGCGCGGACGAGCGGACGGCTATGGGCGAAAACGCGTTCGCCGAGCAGTACGGCACCAACCCCAACAAGCGCAACGCCTTCGGGAAGTGCGTCTCCGGCAAGTCGCAGGACGACGAGGGCTCGGCGGGTAGCTAGCCGCGCCAGGGCCGCAACCAGGCGGCCTCGGCATGCTCGAGGAAGATCAGGAGGCTCTCGGGGGCTCCGCCGTCGGTCCCCGTGAGCCCGTCGACCACGAGATCGGCGTAGTCGGCGCGCTTCTCGTCGGCCACGAGCGAGAAGCCGCTCTCCACATCCGCCAGGCGCTCCATCGCGGCCTGGAGTCGCCCGGAATCGCCGATCAGGCGCGAGCAGCCGAAGGTGTCGGCCGCGCCGAGGTCGACCGCTCGCTCGAGCTCGTCGCGCGCCTCCTGCGCCTCGTCCGGCAGGATCGACACGAACCGGCGCACGTCGTCGCGCTCGCGGTGCTCGGTCACGGCGAGGCCGAGCCCCTCGCGAACGTGGAGGTCGAGCAGGCGGCGGAAGTACAGCCGCTCGTGGTCGGCGAGGTCCTCGCGCGCCGCCTGCGCGGCCGCCGTGCGCAGGTCGCCCAGCACGATCGAAATGGCCATCACGTAGCGCGCCGTCGGGTTGTCCGCCGGGAAGATGGCCCCCACGCGAAACCGCAGCTCCGCCACTGCCGCGCGAGCCTACTCCGGCGCGCCGAGGGCTTCCAGCGTGCTGCCGCGCGAGGGCTCCGCGTCGCGGGCGCGCCGGCTTCGCCAGCTCCAGCTGCACGACGCGGATCCGGCGCTCGCGGAAGCCGCCCTCGCAGTACGCGAAGTACAGCTCCCAGAGCCTCCGGAAGGCGCGGTCGTAGCCAAGCGCCGCCGCTCGGGCCGCGGCCGCGACGAAGCTCTCGCGCCAGCGGCTGAGCGTCTCGGGGTAGTGCGCCGTGATGTCCTCGAGCGCCGGCCGGACGCATGTCGGTCGCGCGCCGCACGCAGTCGTCGATCACGGCGAGCGAGGGCAGGCAACCCGAGGGGAACACGAGCTCCCGGATGAAGCGTGCGGCTCGCCTTCTCGGCCTCGTAGGCGCCGTCGTCGACCACGATCGCCTGCAGCAGCATCGAGCCGTCGGGGCGGAGGAGGTCGCTGCAGCGGCGGAAGAACTCGTCGAAGTACTGCCAGCCCACGGCCTCGATCATCTCGATCGAACGAGCTTGTCGTAGCGGCCGCTCAGGTCGCGGTAGTCGTGGCCGAGCACCTCGACCCGGTCCTCGAGGCCGCCTCGCGCACGCGCTCCACGCGCCCTGCGTGCTGCTCGGCCGAGATCGTGGTGGTGGTCACGCGGCAGCCGTAGCGGCCCGCGGCGTGGAGCGGCGAACGAGCCCCAGCCGGTGCCGATCTCGAGCACGTGGTCGTCCGGCCCGAGGTCGAGCTTGCGGCAGACCCGGTCGAGCTTGCGCTCCTGGCGCCTCCAGGAGGCCGTCGCCGGCGTGCGTCGAACACGGCGCACGAGTAGGTCATCGTCTGTCGAGGAAGAGCTCGAAGAGGTCGTTGCCGAGGTCGTAGTGGGCGGCGACGTGCTTGCGCGCCCCGGGCGCGGGTGTCAGCGGCGACGCGGCTGAGCGCGTTGCGGACCGGCACGAACGGCCGGCGCAGCCGATCGAGCGCGCGGCATCTCGCGCGCTCCGATCCGGACAGGCGTCACGAGATCGGCGCAGTCCCACCACCGGCCGCGTAGGACTCGGCCGAGCCCGAGCTGCCGCGCAGCAGCGCCCGCCAGAAGCGCGGCGAGTGCACGTGGATCGTCGCCTCAGTGACGCGCCGGCCGGGCCGAACGCGAGCGTGCGCTCGCCGTCCACCACCTCAGCCGCCCCGCGCGCATGCCGGCGGAGCACGGCGCGAGGCTGCGGCCCGCGCGATCATCGCGCCGGATGGGCGTGGTAGGGCGCGCCCTTAGCTTCAGAGCGGAGGGCCTGCCCGTAGATGCCGGCCACCACGCGCAGTCGACTGGAGCGGGTACCGGAAGAGCGGCGCCGGTCCGACGCTCGCGGCGCTCGAGCGACAGGGTGGCGTCGAACTGCGCGCGCTCGTCGCGCGCTGGCTCTCCACGTGGACGCTGGAGACGCTCGCCGGGCAGGCTAGCGCGCAGCCGGTAGTCGGCGTCCATGCCGAGGAAGGGCGACACGTGGAAGCGCTTGGCGAAATGGCCGTCGAGCCCGCGGCAGGCGTACACGTGGCGCTCGCCCCACGGCGTGTTGGTGACCTCGGCGGCCAGCGCCTCCACGCGCTCGCCCGTCGCGGTCGAAGCAGTAGTAGACGCTGATCGGGTTGAACAGGTGGCCGAAGGTGCGCACGCTCGTGAGCAGCCTGACCGGCCCGTCGGGCCGACGCCGGTGCGCTCCTCCACCGCGTCGTGCACGGCCTGCCGCAGCGGCATCCCGGCCGCGCCCAGGAAGTCGCCCTGCGGAACCACGCCGGCGCCGGCCGCCGCGCCGACCAGAGCGGACGCGGTCGAGCACCTGGGGCAACTCGTCCAGGTCGAGGTAGCTAGGAAGATCCGGTAGCGGAACTCGTGGGCCACCGGCTCATGGCGGCGGTGGCGCACCCAGCCCTCGTACAGCGCGCTCGCGCTCACACCAGCATCATCCCGAAGCGCTGGCGCACACGCGCAGCGCCGACGACCACGCCGTCCTCGTGGAAGCCGTAGCCCCAGTAGGCGCCGCAGTAGTGGGTCGCGCGCCCCCGCTGACCTCGTCCCAGCGTCCCTGGGCGGCGAGCGCCGCGGCGTGAAGACGGGGTGGTGGTAGCTCAAGGCTGCGGATCACCGCGTCCGGGTCGACCGCGTCGCAGCGGTTGAGCGTCACGCAGAACTCGCGGTCGGCGTCGAGCGTCTGGAGGCTGTTCATGTGGTAGGTCACGGTCGTCCGTGCCGACCGGCTCGTCGTGCAGGTGGTAGTTCCAGCTCGCCCAGGCGCGCCGCCTGCGCGGCAGCAGCGAGCGGTCGGTGTGCAGCACCGCGTCGTTCGGCTGGTAGCGGATCGCGTGGAGCACCTCGCGCTCGGCGTCGGCGTCGGATCGGCGAGCATGGCGAGCGCCTGGTCGGAGTGGGTGGCGAGGATCACCTCGTCGAAGTGCTCGCGGCTCGCCGCCGGCGGGCGTGACCTCCACGCCGGTCCTCGAGGCGCTCGACGCGGCGGACCGGCGTCGCGAGCGCGGAGGCGGTCGGCGAGGTCGCGGGATCAGCGCTCCACGTAGCGGCCGAGCCGCCCGTGATGGCGCGCCAGTCGCGGCCGGTCGCTGAAGCCGAACATCCCGTGGTTGGCGAAGAACTCGGCGAGCAGGCTGGCCGGGAACTCCCACATCGGCGGCGGGTCCGCCGACCACACCGCCGACGCCTGGGGCACCAGCAGCCGGTCCACGAAGACGCGCGAGTAGCCGCCTTCGTCGAGAAACTCGCCGCGGCTCGGTCCCGCCCCGTTCAGGCCGAGCAGCGCCGGCGCCTCGCGGTTGAAGCGCAGGAGGTCGCGCACCATCCGGAGGAACGAGGGTGCTCACGAGGTCGGCGCGGTTCGCGAACAGGCCGTTCGGCGAGGCGCCGTTGTACTCGAAGCCGCCGCGGCCGTCGCTCACCGAGAAGCTCATGGGCGCCGGCTGCGTGGCCACCCCCAGCTCTTCGAGCAGCCGCTCGAAGCGCGGGTAGTTGCGGTCGTTGTGGACGATGAAGCCGGTGTCGACGTGGTGGGTCTCGTCGGCCGTGTCCACCCGCACCGTGTGCGTGTGGCCGCCCGCGTAGTCGTTCGCCTCGAACACGGTCAGCTCGTGGCCTCGTGCAGCAGGTGCGCGCACACGAGTCCCGAGATCCCGCGCCCCACGATCGCGATCCTCATGAGTCTCCGATCGCCAAGGCAGGGCCGCGCGCGGCGGCCGACCCGCCCGCCAGCAGCGACGCGTCCCGTCGGCGCGCGCGCTCGCGGCACGGCGTCGCGCGCGAGCGAGTGTGGACGCCAGGTCGGTGAGGTCGCAGACGAGGCTGCCGAGGAGCCAGGGCCGGAGCGCGCGGCCGCGCACGGCCGCGTCGATGCGGCCCGCCGCGAGGGCCACGTCGCGAGCCCCGAGCCCGCGAAGCGCCACGTGCACCGCCGGGCGGCTCGCCGTCCGGCCCGAGCCAGCTCGTGCCGATCCGTCCCGGGGTCGCCGACGAGCGCGACCCCGTAGAGGCCGCTGCCGCCGGCGAACGCCACGGCGAGCCTGCCGTCGAGGTCCACCAGAGAGAGTGTTACGCAACACGCGCCACTCGCGATCAGTCGGATAGAGTCGCCGCGAGCGTTCGCGAGCCAGGAGAACGGGTGGATCGCAACCGACTGAAGTCGATCTCATTGTTCCAGAAGGTCCCGGAGGAAGACCTCCGGGAAATCGCCCCCTTCGCGCAGGAGGTGAGCGTGGAGGAGGGCACGTCATCTGGTCCGGGAAGGCGACTTCTCGTACGAGCTGATGGCCATCGAGGAGGGTCAGGCCGAGGTGCTCCGCGGCGGCGAGCATGTGGCGGATCTGGGGCCGGGCGACTTCTTCGGTGAGCACGGGCTGCTCGAGCGCGACAAGCGCAACGCAACCGTGGTGGCCAAGACGCCGATGCGGCTGATCACGCTCACGGGGTGGGACTTCAAGCGCATGGAGCGGCCAAGCCGGAGGCGGTGGCACGCGTGCGCGAGGTGCTCGAGGAGCGCCGGCCGGAGGAGTAGGCATGGCCGGCCGCATCGTGCTGTTCGGCGCGACCGGGTACACCGGGCGGCTGGTCGCGGAGGCCATGGTCGAGCGTGGCCTGCGGCCCGTGCTGGCGGCTCGCAGCGCCGAGCGGCTCGGCGAGCTGGCCGGCGACCTCGGAGGAGGGCTCGACACGGCCCCGGCCGACGTGTCGGACCCGGCGAGCGTGGGGCGCTGGTCGAGCGCGGGCGACGTGCTGGTGAGCACGGTCGGGCCGTTCGTGCGCTGGGGCGGGCCGGCGGCGGCGGCGGCGTCGACCGCGGGCGCGCACTACCTGGACTCGACCGGCGAGCCGCCGTTCATCCGTGAGGTGTTCGAGCGCTACGGGACGGCCGCCGAGCAGAGCGGCTCGGCAATGATCACCGCGTTCGGATACGACTGGGTGCCCGGGAACCTGGCCGGCGCCCTCGCCCTGAGCCGCGCGGGCGAGATGGCCGTCCGCGTGGACACCGGCTACTTCATCACCGGTGGCAGCGGCTCCATGAGCGGCGGCACCCGCGCGTCGCTGGCGGGCGTGATGTCGGCCCCGGCGTTCGCCTTCCGCGACGGCCGGGTGCAGAGCGAGCGGGGCGCGCGCCGCGTGCGCTCCTTCCGCGTGGGCTTGAAGGACCTGCACGGCGTCTCGGTCGGCAGCTCGGAGCACTTCGCGCTTCCGCGGGTGGCGCCACGGCTGCGGGAGGTGAACGCCTACCTGGGCTGGTTCGGCCCCGCGTCGCGCGCGATGCAGGTGTTCTCGGCGGGCAGCCGCTGGGATGAAGGTGCCCGGGGCCGCGCGGCTGTGGGACGCGGCGGCAGCGCTTCGTGAAGGGCTCGACCGGAGGGCCCGGACGCGGCCGCCCGGGCCAAGTCCGGCTCGCACGTGGTCGGGATCGCGTACGACGCGTCGGGACGCGAGCTCTCGCAGGTGCACGTGTCCGGCGTGGACGGGTACACGTTCACCGGCAGGATCCTGGCCTGGGGCGCCGAGCAGGCGGCCGCGGGCGGACTTCAGGGCGTCGGGGCGCTCGGCCCGGCGGACGGATTCGGCCTCGACGCGCTCGTGGAGGGCTGCCGCCAGGCCGGCATAGCCGAGCACGGCGCCGGAGCGCCGGACGGGCGCGCCGCGGAGCACGCCGCCGCCGGCTGATCGGCCGCGTGCGCCTGTCCCGCGATTCCGCCGCGCGGCGCCGCCTGCTCGCGCTCGCCGCCGCGGCGGCGCTCGGCACTCGCGGCGGGGTTTGCGGTGGGCTCCGACTCGGGCGAGTCCGCGCGGGACGCGGGTGCCGCGCGCGAGCCCGCTCCCGAGACGGCGCGGCCGACGCCCTGACCCTCGCGCAGCAGGTCGGCCAGCTGCTCGTCTCGAGCTTCGACGGCACGACGGTGCCGCGTACATGCGGCGCCGGCTGCGCCGGCGCGAGACGGCGGGCGTGATCCTGTTCGGCGCGCGAACGCCGGCGACCGCCGCGCGCTGGCGCGCCTCACCCGCGCGCTCCAGCGCGCGGCGCGGCGGCACGCGCCCTGGTGATGGTGGACCAGGAGGGCGGCCAGGTCCGCACCCTGCCGTTCGCCGGGCCGGTGCCGGGGCAGCCGGCCAGGGCGCGCCGGCCCGCGTGCGGGGCTCGCGCGGACGCGGGCCGCCGGCTCGCGACGTCGGCGTGAACGTGAACCTCGCGCCGGTGGCAGACGTGCCGCGCCGGGCTCGCGTCGATCGGCGGACGGACCTTCGCGGGCGGCGCAGCGGAGGTGGCCGCGCGGCCGCGTGCGTCGGTGCGCGGCCTCCGCGCGGGGGCGTGGCGGCGACGGCCAAGCACTTCCCGGGCCTCGGCGCGCGCCGACGTGAACACCGACGACGGCCGGTCACGATCCCGGCGTCGCGCGCCGGCTCGAGCGCGCGAGCTGCGGCCGTTCCGCGCGGCGATCGCGGCGGGCGTGCCGCTCGTGATGGCTCTCGCACGCGCTCTACCCGGCGCTCGACCGGCGCCGGATCGCCTCGCAGTCGCGCGCCGCTCATCGACGGCCTGCTCCGCCGGCGGCTGGGCTACGACGGCGTGGTCATCACCGACAGCATCGAGGCCGAGGCGGTGCTGCGCCGCTCGTGGGTGGCGCTGGCCGCCGAGCGCTCGATCGCGGCCGGGGCCGACCTCGTGCTGATGACCGGCTCGGCCAGCTGGAAGCTGGTCTTCCCGCGGCTGCTCGCCGGGCCCGCCGCTCGCCGCGCCTTCCGCACGCGGGTGCGGAGTCGGCCGCGCGCGTGCTCGCGCTCAAGCGCCGGCTGGCTGCGGCTCCAGGCTAGACGGCTCGGAGCGCGCTCCAGCGCGCGCTCCATCAGCTCCTCGTGCACGGAGCGCGTTCCGCCCGTGCGGCGCGTCCAGTGCCGTCCGCGCCGAGCTCCCAGGCGAAGGTGTCGTCGGCGAGGCAGCGCTCGAGCGTGTCCTCGAGCTCGGCGCGGAGCCTCGTCCTCCACCGGCGCGAGCAGCTCCACGCGCGTGTCGAGGTTGCGCGGCATCAGGTCGGCCGAGCCGATGTAGTAGCGCGCGCTCGTCGCCGCGGTGGAAGCCGTAGATCCGCGAGTGCTCGAGGAAGCGGCCCGACGACCGAGACGACGCGGATGTTCTCGCTCACGCCCGGGACGCCCGGGCCGCAGGCAGCAGATGCCGCGGATGTTGAGGTCGACCCGCACGCCGGCCTGCGACGCCTCGTAGAGGGCCTGGATGCAGCGCGCGTCCACGAGCGAGTTCATCTTCATCACGATCCGCGCGTCCTCGCCCGCCGCGTGCGCCTCGATCGTGCTGCTCGATCTCGCTCGAGGAACCAGTCGCGCATGTGGTCCGGCGCGACCACCGCCTTGCGGTACTCGGGCGAGCGCGCGGCGCCGGTGAGCGAGTTGAACAGGTCCGCGACGTCGGCGGTGATCTCGGCGGTCGCAGGTGAAGAGGCCGAAGTCCTCGTACAGCCGCGCGGTCTTGGCGTGGTAGTTGCCGGTGCCGACGTGCACGTAGTGGCGCACGCCCGTCGCCCTCGCGGCGCACCACGAGCAGCGCCTTGGCGTGCGTCTTCAGCCCCGGCAGGCCGTGCACCACGTGCGCGCCCGCCTCCTCCAGCGCGCGCGCCCAGCCGATGTTGCGGCGCTCGTCGAAGCGCGCCTTCAGCTCCACGAGGCAGACGGCCTGCTTGCCGCGCTCGGCGGCCTCGATCAGCGACGGCACCAGCGCCGAGTCGTCCGAGGTGCGGTACACGGTCATCTTGATCGCGAGCACGTCGGGGTCCTCGACCGCCTGCTGGACGAAGCGCTCGACGCTGCTCGCGAACGAGTCGTACGGGTGGTGCACGAGCAGGTCGCCCGCGCGCATCGCCGCGAAGACGTCGGGCCGGCCGTCCTCGGCTCGGCGAACGCGGCTGCGGCACCGGGTCCACGGCTCGTCGCGCAGCTCGCGGTGGCCGTCGAGCTCGTAGAGCTCCCAGAGGTCGGCCAGGTCGAGCAGGCCCTCGACGTCGTAGACCTGGCGCCTCCTCGATCGCGAGCGACTCGATCAGGCAGCTCGCGCAGGTCGCGGGTCCATGTCGGCGCCACCTCGAGCCGCACGACCTCGCCGAAGCGCCGGCGGCGCAGCTCGTCCTCGACGGCCCGGAGCAGGTCGTCGGCCTCGTCGGAGACGGTGAAGTCGGCGTCGCGCGTGACCCGGAAGAAGGCGTGGCGCAGGATCTCCATGCCCGGGAACAGCTCGTCGAGGTGGCGCGCGATCACCGCCTCGAGCGGCACGAACTCGCCGTCGCCGATCGGGAGAAGCGCGGCAGCACCTCCTTCGGCACCTTCACGCGCGCGAACAGTCTCGTCTCCGGACACCGGGTCGCGCAGCCAGACCGCGAGCGACAGCGACAGGTTCGAGATGTACGGGAACGGCCGGCCCGGGCCGACGGCGAGCGGCGTGAGCACCGGGAAGATCTGCTCGTCGAAGAGCCGGTCGACGAGCTCGAGCTCGCGCCGCGTCGCAGTCGCTCGCAGGTCGATCATGCGGATGCCGTGCTCGGCGAGCGCCGGGCGCACGTCGCTCCTCCCACTGGCGCGAGTGGCGCTGCGCCGAGCTCGCGGGCGCGCTCGGCGATCCGCTCGATGCGTCTCGCGACGGCGAGAGCCCGTCGGCCCGCGGGCGTCGATGCCGGCGTCGACCTGGTCGTGCAGGCCGGCGACGCGCACCATGAAGAACTCGTCGAGGTTCGACGCGTAGATCGCGAGGAACTTGACCCGCTCGAGCAGCGGGATGCGCTCGTCCTCGGCCAGCTCGAGCACGCGCTCGTTGAAGTCGAGCCAGGACAGCTCGCGGTTCGAGTAGAGCTCGCGTCGAGTCGAGCTCGGGCGGCTCGATGCCTCGCGTCGGTGCGGTCTCCACGGCCCAGTTCCATCTCAGTGATTATCGTCCTGATCTGGTGATCTGGCTACTGCAGGCACGGAGAGGCGGCAGACGGATCGCCGGACGCCGAGCGGCCGCTGACCGAGAAGGGCCGCGAGCAGTCGCGCGCGGCCGGGGCCGCGCTCAGGCGCTGGGCGTGAAGCTGGACGCCTGCCTGACCAGTCCGAAGGTGCGCGCGGCCGACACCGCCCGGCTCGCGTGCGAGCAGCTCGGACGTCGAGCTGCAGCTCGAGCCGAAGCTGGCGGGCGGGCCGTTCGACGCGGACGAGCTGGCCGCCGGGCTCGGCGACGACGTGCTCCTCGTGGGCCACGATCCCGACTTCTCGTCGGCCGTGCACGCGCTCACCGGCGCGCAGGTGCGGCATGAAGAAGGGCGGGCTGGCGGGCGTGGACAGGGGCGAGCTCAAGGTGCTCCTCCGCCCGTCGGAGCTCGCGCGCGATCGCCGCGCGGCTCGCCGGTCTCCTAGGCAAGCCTCCTGCCCTCCACCAGCTCGAGCAGCACGCCCTCGCGCAGGCCGCCGCGCGCGATGCGCAGCGGCAGCTCGAGCAGGTCGGACATCGCCTCGAGCACGAGGATGCCGGCCGGCAGCAGCCGCACCCGCTCGGGATCGAGCTCGAAGCGCGCGGCGACCTCCTGCGATCGGCGTGGTCGACAGCACGCGGATGCCGCGCTCGAGCGTCTCGTGGGCGAGCTCGGCGCCCACGAGCCGTCGCAGCGAGGTGGCCGTGCCGCCCACCGCCACGGCGCTGTCGGCCGGCGGCGGCTCGAGCCCCTCGAAGGCGCCCGCCACGTGCCTGCGCACCTTCTCCAGCTCCTCGACCGAGGGCGGGTCGGAGCGCAGATAGGAGTCCGCCAGGAAGCCGGAGCCGATGCGGAACGAGGCGGACCAGCCCATGCTGCCCGTCCGGCTCGCCGACGGCGATCTCGCTCGATCCGCCGCCCACGTCCAGCACCGCGATGGTGCCCTCCGGACGCCTGGAGCAGGGTGCGCGTGGCGCCCACGAAGGCGAGCCGCGCCTCCTCCTCGCCCGAGAGGACGCTCAGCTGCATGCCGCCGGCCTCGCAGACCGCGTCGCGCAGCTCCTCGCGGTTGGAGGCCTGCCGGATGGCGGCCGTGGCCACCGCCACCAGCCGCTCGGCGCCGACCTCGCGCGCCACGTTGGCCTGGGTGCGCACCACCTCGGCGGTCTCCTCGATCTTGGCGCTCGGGATCGTGTTGTCGCCGTTCCGGAGGCTCTTCCCGATGCGAGTGAACGCCCGCTGGTTCACGAGCTCGCGCAGCTGTCCGTTCCCCGCATCCGCCACCAGCAGCCTCGTGGTGTTGCTGCCGATGTCGATGCAGGCGCAGATCAAGCGGGCTGGTGGGGTGCGAGCTCGGGATGCGACGCATCCTCGAACTCGCGGAAAAGGCCCGTGACCACGAACGCCGTCTGCTCGCCGATGTCGACGGCGTTGTCGCCGATGCGCTCGATGCAGCGGGCCACGAGCATCATGTGCATCGCCCATTCTCGCCTATCCGCGTCGTCGCCGAGCTCCAGCGCCAGTGTGAACACCTGCGCGGTTCAGCGCGTCGATCACGTCGTCCTGGCGGACCAGGTCCTGCGCCAGGCCGACGTCGCGGCGCCGCGAAGGCCTGTCCGCACTGCACGACCAGCTGGCGCGCCTGCGTGCCCATCCGCTTGATGATGGCCGAGCATCTCCTCGTCCGCCGGCGGCTGGTGGCCCGCCAGCGGCACGAGCTTCGCGATGTTCACGCATTGGTCGCCCATTCGCTCGACGTGCTTGATCACGTGCAGGAGCGCGGCCACGAGCCGCAGGTCGCCCGCCACCGGCGCCTGGAGCGCGAGCAGCGAGAGGATGCCCTGGTGCACCTCGAGGTAGCGGCCGTCGATGCGGTCGTCGTCGGCGATCACCATGCTCGCCAGCTCGACGTCCTGGTGCTGGACGGTCTCGAGCGCGCGGTCGAGCGCCGTGATCACCATGTCGAGGCCGCCGAGGCCCTGGCGCTCGAGCTCGGCCAGCTCATCCTGGAAGTGGGAGCGGGTCGTGTCGGCCATGGCTCTAGCCCACCTTCCCGGTCACGTACGCCTCGGTGCGGGAGTCGGACGGGTTGGTGAAGATCTTCTCGGTCTCGTCGAACTCGACCACGCGGCCGGTGCGGTGGTCCTCGTCCTCGTCGAGCTCCACCGTGAAGAAGGCGGTCTTGTCGGACACGCGCGCGGCCTGCTGCATGTTGTGGGTGACGATCACGATCGAGTAGTCCTTCTTCAGCTCCATCATCAGGTCCTCGATCTTGCCCGTGGAGATCGGGTCGAGCGCCGAGCAGGGCTCGTCCATCAGGATCACGTCCGGGTTGACCGCCAGGCAGCGCGCGATGCAGAGCCGCTGCTGCTGGCCGCCGGACATCCCGAAGGCGTTCGTCTTCAGCCGGTCCTTGACCTCGTCCCAGAGCGCCGCCTGGGTGAGCGCGCGCTCCACGGTCTCCTCGAGGTTCTCCTTGCGCCCGAGCACTCGCGGGCCGAACGCGATGTTGTCGAAGATCGACTTGGGGAACGGGTTCGGCTTCTGGAAGACCATGCCGATGCGCTTGCGCACCTCCACGGCGTCGACGCTCGGGGCGTAGAGGTCCTCGCCGTGGTAGAGCACCTTGCCCTCCACGCGCGCACCGAGGATCAGGTCGTTCATCCGGTTGAGGCAGCGGATGAGCGTGGACTTGCCGCAGCCGGAGGGGCCGATCAGGGCCGTGATCTCGTTCTTGCCGACGTCGAAGGTCACGTCGCGCACGGCGGGCTTGGCGCCCGTAGCTCACGGCGACGTTGTCGAGCTGGAAGATCGCCTCGCGTGGCGAGTCGCGGCTCCACCGCCGCATCCTCCTCTGCGGACCGGCCGAAGCGGGCGCCCTGATCGGGAATCTGGACTCCCCCGCCCCCGGGCGGGGCCTCCTGCTGCTTGTCCTCGGGTTCAGTCACGCGCTCCGCCATTGTCGTCTCCTACCACTTTTGCTCGTAGCGATTTCGTAGCCAGATCGCCACGCTGTTCATGAGCAGCAGCAGGATCATCAGGAAGAGGATCGCAGCCGCTGCGAGAGGCTTGTAGTTGTTCACGTCGTTGGAGGCGCGCGAGATCCAGTCGAAGATCTGGATCGGCAGCGCCGTGAAGCGCGAGTCGAGGCCCTCCGGGTTGAAGGCGATCGACCGTGGCCGCGCCGATCACGATCAGGGGCGCCGTCTCGCCGATCGCGCGCGAGAGCGCGAGGATCACGCCGGTGGCGATCCCGGGGATCGAGGCCGGCAGCACCTGCCGCCGGATCGTCTGCCACTGCGTGGCGCCGAGCGCCAGCGAGCCCTCGCGGATCGAGGGCGGCACCGCGCGGATCGCCTCGCGCGCAGGCGATGATCACCACGGGGAGCACGAGCAGCCCGAGGCAGAGCCCGCCGGCGAGCACCACCGGCCCGAGCGACAGCGGGCCGCGGACCAGGAACGCCAGGCCGAGGATCCCGTAGACGATCGACGGGACCGAGGCGAGGTTCTGGATGTTCACCTCGATCAGCGCGGTTCCACCAGCGCGAGTTGTCCGCGTACTCCTCGAGGTAGATCGCGGTGGCCACGCCGACCGGCACGATGAACGCCGCGCAGACGACCATGATCGCAGATCGTGCCCCAGATCGCCGCCTCGGCGCCGGACTTGTCGGCGCTGATCGAGCCGAAGCTCGTCAGGAAGTCGATGGTCAGGTGCGAGGCCCCGTCCTTGACCACGTCGTAGAGCAGCAGGGCCAGGAGCCCGACCGACAGCGCCCAGGCAGGCCAGCATCGTCGAGTCGGAACCCGGTGTCCTTCGCGCGCTGCGAGGCGGAGGCCTTGCCGATGGCGCTTCCGTGGGCGCTCACTCGTACACCTGCCGGTACTTCCGCACGAAGCGGATCGAGATCAGGTTCATGATCAGCGTGAGGATGAACAGCAGCATCCCCACGGCGAAGATCGTCTTGTACTCGGTGCTGCCCGTCGGCGACGTCGCCCTTCGCCGTCGCGCCGATGAACGACGCGAGCGAGTAGTGCGGGTCGCGCGGGTCGAGCGAGGTGCTCGCGATCTGGCCGGCGGCGATGAGCACGATCATCGTCTCGCCGATCGCCCGCGACACGCCGAGCACGACGGCCGCCACGATCCCCGAGAGTGCGGCCGGGAACACGACCCTCAGGGAGACGTGGAGCTTCGAGGCGCCGAGCCCGAAGGCGCCCTCGCGCAGCGACTGGGGACGGCGGACATCGCGTCCTCGGCGACCGAGGCCACCGTCGGCACGATCATGAAGCCCATGACGATGCCGGCCGCGAGCACGTTGAAGATGTTCACGTCGGCGCTGAAGAGGCCGCGCAGGATCTCCGGGGTGAAGAACGTGAGGGCGAAGTAGCCGAAGACGATGGTCGGCACGCCCGCGAGGACCTCGAGCGCGGGCTTGATGGTCTTTCGCACGCGCGGGCGCGCGTACTCACTGAGGTAGATCGCGGCGCCCAGCCCGAGCGGGGTGGCCACCACCATCGCGATCCCCGTGGTGAGGAGCGTGCCCACGAGCAGCGGGAGCACCCCGAAGCTGGGCGGCTCGAACAGCGGCGTCCACTTGCTGCCGGAGAGGAACTCCCAGACGCCGACGTCGCCGAAGAACTCGATCGTCGGCACCAGCAGCGCGATCACGATCCCTGTGGTGGTGAGGATCGACAGGAACGTGGCGAGGATCAGGATGCGCCTTGATCACGTCCTCGCCATAGCGACGGCGCGCCGCCCCCAGACTGGGGACGGCGCGCGCGCCTGCTGCGGTGCTTGCGGCTTCCATCAGGCGCCGGCGTTCGACTCCGCCGACTCGAGCGCCTTCTTGCCCTCGGCTGCCTGAGCGTCGGTCATCGGCACGATCTGCGCGTTCGTGGCGATGTCGCTGTAGTTGGCGATCACGTAGTCCATGAACGCCTTGACCTCGGGCCGCTTGAGCGCCTTCTCGCTCGGATACATGAACAGCGGCCGGGAGAGCGGCGTGTAGCTGCCGTCCTGGATGGCCTCGGTGCTCGGCTTGACGCAGCCGTCACCGCCGTCCACGCCCACCAGGTTGAGCTTGTCCTGGTTCTGCTCGTAGTAGGAGAACCCGAAGTAGCCGAGTCCGCCATCGGAGCCCTCGACACCCTGGACGAGGATGTTGTCGTCCTCGGAGGGCTGGTAGTCGTCGCGCGAGACGCCCTCCTCACCGTTGATCTGGTCGGTGAAGAAGTCGAACGTGCCCGAGTCGGTGCCGGGGCCGAACAGCTCAGCTCGGTGTCCGGGAAGCTTCGGGTCGACCTCGCTGAGGTTCTTGACCTTCGAGCCCTTGTTCCACAGCTTGCTTGAGCTCGGCCGTCGTCAGGCAGTCGACCTTCAGCGCGGTGTTGGTCACGACGGCGATCCCGTCGTTGGCCACCTGCACCTCGTCGTAGACGACGCCGTTCTTCTTGCAGACGGGGACCTCCTCGTCGTCCTTGATCGGCCGCGAGGCGTTGGAGATGTCGGTCTCGCCCGCGCAGAACTTCTCGAAGCCGCCGCCGGTGCCGGCGGTTCCGACCGTGATCTTCACGTCGGGGTTCTCGGCCTGGAACGCCTCCTGGGCGGCCTGGGCGAAGGGCGCCACGGTGCTCGAGCCGTCGATGGCGATGGAGCCGGAGAGGCTCTGCCGCCGTCGCCTGACGCTGCCGCTGCTGTCGTCGTCATCGCCACAGGCAGCAGCCCCGAGGGCCAGCACGCCGCAAGCGGCGAGCGCGAGGAGCTTCCTCATGCAGGTCTTCTCCTTGAATTCGTTCATTGACGGAGCGGACGCTGTCACGGGGCGTGGGGTCAGTCTGTTACCGGGGTGTCGCGCCCCTGTGAAAAAGATGTGAAAGGCCCGGATCGGCGCTCAGGACTTGCCGCGGTCGGGCGCGAAGCGATAGCCGAAGCCGAAGTGGGTGTGGATGAAGCGCCGCTGGGGCAGCGCCACGCCGAGCTTGTGGCGCAGCTTCCCGATGTACACGTCCACCGAGCGGTCCGCCTTCCGGTAGCTCTCGCCCCAGACGACCCGGTAGAGCTCCTCGCGGCTGACGATGCGCCCGCTGCGCTCCACGAGCGCGATGAGCAGCTCGAGCTCGCGCACGGTCAGCTCGAGTGGCTTGCCGCCGGCCAGCGCCACGAACTCGTGCGGGCGGATCTCGATTCCGTCCGCGTGCAGGATCCCGTTCTGGGTAGCGGTGGCTTCCATTCCGAGTCGAAAATGCCAGGCAAGTGCGGAAAGTCCGTTACCCGGCCGTTGCCGACCTGTGAAAAAGCTGTAAATCCGCCCAACGGTCCGGGGATGTCTCTCGTACACTCGCCTTCGATGACCGCCACGGATG
Organism: uncultured Thermoleophilaceae bacterium; assembly: GCA_963768465.1. Lineage (GTDB taxonomy): Bacteria > Actinomycetota > Thermoleophilia > Solirubrobacterales > Thermoleophilaceae > JACVRW01. The sequence continues at coordinate 189,161 of CAVYIA010000012.1, forward strand.
TAGGCCCCGTGAGGCTGGCGATCCTCGATTCGGACTCCGGATTCGTACGCGTTCTGGTCAAGCGCGCGGACGACATGGGCTGGCAGTACCGCCGTCTCGAGGCGCCTCCGCGCATGGAGGAGTTCGTCGCGATGCGCGTGAACGCGCTCGTGGTGGACCTGGCGCTTCTGGGAGAGGGAGCCTGGGACTTCCTCGATCGCCTCAGCGCCGCGCTGCCCGGCCTCGGCGTGGTCGTGGCCACCGGGCGCTCGAGCGTCGCGCAGCGCGTGCGCGGGCTCAGGGCCGGGGCCGACGACTGGGTCACCAAGCCCGCGCACCCGGAGGAGGTTCTCGCGCGCGTGGAGGCCGTGGTCCGCCGGCGCAAGCAGGCCTCGGCCCGCGTCGAGACGGGACCGCTCGTGGCGGGCGAGCTCGAGATCCGCGCGGACCAGTTCCAGGCCTTCGCGCGCGGCACCAGCGTGGACCTGACGCGGCGCGAGTTCGAGGTCCTCCAGCTGCTGGCCAAGACCGAGGGCAAGGTGCTCCAGCGCGAGGAGATCTACCAGTCGGTGTGGGGCTACGCGATGGCCCACGGCGACCGCTCGGTGGACGTGTTCGTCCGCAAGGTTCGCCAGAAGCTCGAGAAGGCTTCGCCCGACTGGAGCTACATCCACACCCACTTCGGCGTCGGATATCGCTTCCAGCCCGAGCGCGCCGGCGGCGACGACGGCGACTTCGCTCTGGAGCCGCCGGAGGAGGCCAGGCCCACCACTCGCGACCTGCCCGCGGACGGCACGGTGGACGCGGATCTGGGGCTGCTCGACGACGGTCTGTCCGCGGATCCTCCGCGTCCGCGCGAAGACGCCGCGCTGGTCTTGCGCCGCACCCCTAGGCGGCCAGCCGGACACGCGTCCGGACGCCGTTCCGGAGCAGCTGCGCGGGCTCCTCGCGCGTGACGCTCCAGGCCGTCCGGGGCGGCACTCCCGCGTCGATCAGGGCCGGCCCACGCCGCTCCGAGCGACGGCGGGCGGCGCCTCCCCGTGCGCGTCCGAGGCCACGATGCTGGACGAGTCCCTGCTCCACGTACTCGTGCCCGGCGGCGCGCGCCTCGGCGCCGTGGGCGCCCGGTGAGCGACATCGCGTTCACCTGCGCCGCCGAGCCCGCGGCCAGCTCGTGCCGCAGCGCGCGAACGCCGTCGGTGGCGGCGAACGCCGCGCGCTCCGGGTGGGCGATCACGACGGCGAAGCCGCGCCGCGCGCAGCTCGTCGGTGGCGGCGTGGAAGTCGGCTCGTCAGGCCGTCGAACGGGGTCTCGACCAGCAGCCATCGGTTTCCCGCGGGGCCTTGCGCGATCGCCTCCAGCTGAGCCTGGCCAGAGTTCCCACCAGGTCGTGGCCGAGCTCGCCTCCGCAGCGAACGCGCGAGCGGGATGCGCGCAGCGGCCAGCGCCTCGCGCACCTCGCGCACCCGGCTCCGGCAGCTCCAACGGCTCGGTCACGAAGTCCGGTCCGGACGTGTGGAGTGGCCACCACCGTCGACGGTTCCGTCGGCCACGGCGGCGCGTGCCAGCTGCCACGCTCTCGGCCATGTCCTCGGGGCCGTCGTCGACCCCCGGCAGGAGATGGAAGTGCAGGTCGGCGTAGTTCATCTCAGTCGAGTGTCGGCCCGGGCGCCGCGGAGTCGTGACCGTTCAGTGATCGCCGCGTTGCCCTCGGTGAAGGAGAGCGCGGGCGCTCGTTGCCATACTCCGGCGCCAGAATGCGGCCAGGCATGCCGACAGTCCGGCTCGCTGCGGTGATCGCCGTCGCGGCGCTCGCGCTCCACGAGCTGCGCTACCTGATCGGCTTCGGCGACCACGCCGGGCGAGGCGATCGCGGCGAGCGGCCACGCGTACCTGCCGCTGGCCGGGGGGCTCGCCGGCCTGCTGATCGCGCTCGCGGCCGCCCAGCTGCTGATCGCGCTGGACCGGGCGCGCCGGACCGCGCGCGGGGAGCGGGCGCCGAGCTTCGTGCGCCTCTGGCTCGCTGATCGCCGCCGTGCTGCTGGTCGTCTACAGCGGACAGGAGCTGCTCGAGGCGGCGCTGTCGCCCGGCCGGCATCTCGGACCGGCGGTGCCGTTCGCGGAGGGCGGATGGTCCGCGTTTCCGCTGGCGCTCGCTCTCGGAGCCGTGGCCGCGCTCGCGCTCCGCGGGGCCAGCCGCGCCGTGGCGTGCGCGGCCGCGCGCTTCGCGCGGGCGCGACCACGCGCCCTGCGCAGCGGCCCTCGCCGCCCGTGGCTGCCGGCTCCGCGTGCCGGCAGCCGTGCTCGCGCGTCATCTCGCGAGCCGCGCCCCTCCCGCCCTGCGTCCGTCGACGTAGTCCATGGCGCGCCCGCGCGGCGCGCCCTTGCGGAAGGAGCATTCACAGATGTCGAGGAACCAGCGGATCGCGCTCGTGCTCGCGGCCGTGCTCGTGGCGGTGGTGGCCTTCGTCGTCGCGAGTCCCGGAGGGGACGACGACGACGATTCGGAGCAGGCGGCACAGACCACCACGAGCAGCGCGGCCGAAACGGAGACAACGCCACCGAGGAGGACAGGTGATCCCCGCCGAGCCGCCCGAGCCCGCGCCGGTAGCGGATCCGGATCGCGGGTGGGCAGGTGGTGGGAGGGCCGAAGACGATCACCGTCGAGAAGGGCGACCGGGTGCGCATCGTCGTGAGCGCCGACGCGCCACGACGACATCCACCTGCACGGCTACGACATCGAGAAGGAGGCGGGCCCGGGCCAGCCGGCGCGCTTCGACTTCAAGGCGTCGATCGAGGGCCAGTTCGAGATGGAGAGCCATGTGGCCGAGGACGCCGGGCGTGAGCCGCAGGTGGCGAACCTGGTGGTCGAGCCGTCGTGACGCTGATCGCCCACGGGCTGGTCTCCCGGTCGGACCTTCCGATCCCGGAATGGCTGTTCGGCTGGGCCGCGGCGATGGTGCTCGTGGTGTCGTTCGTGGCGCTGGCCGTGCTGTGGCCGGAGCCGCGCCTGCAGGAGGAGACGCTGGCGGCCGTTGCCGCGCGGCGTCGGTCGCCTGATCGCCGGTCGTCCCGTGCAGATCCTGTGCGGGGCGATCGGCGTCTTCCTGCTCGGTGTCGTCGTCTACAGCGGGCTTCGCGGCACGCAGAGCTCCACCGCGAACTTCGCGCCGACCTTCGTGTACGTCGTGTTCTGGCTCGGCTTCGTGCCGGCCAGCGTCCTGCTCGGCGACGTCTTCAGCGCGTTCAACCCTTGGCGTGCGATCGGCCGTGCCGTGGCGTGGGTGGCGCGCCAGGCCGCGCGGACCGATCTCCCCGCGCCGCTGGCCTATCCGGAGCGGCTCGGCAACTGGCCGGCCGCCGCGGGCATCCTGGCCTTCGCCGCGCTCGAGCTCGTGGCCTCCGACGGCGACAAGCCCGAGAACGTGGCCATCGCCACGCTCGTCTACTCGGCCGCGACGTTCGTGGGGATGGCTCTCTACGGCGTCGAGCCGTGGACACGGCGGGCCGAGGCGTTCTCGGTCTACTACAACCTGTTCTCGCGGCTGTCGCCCTTCGACGACGCGCGACGGAGAGGTGGGCGTGCGCCGGTTCCTCTCCGGATTGCCGTCGATCGAGACCATGGCCGGCACGGTGCCCCTGCTCGCGGTGATGATCGGCACGGTGACCTTCGACGGCGGCTCCGAGGGGGCGCCGTGGACCACCATCGCCCCGGACATGGCGAGCTTCTTCGGCGACCTCGGGCTCTCGCCCCGCCACGCGCTCGAGCTCACGTTTCTCATCGGCCTCGTGGCGACGGTGACGCTCATATACGGCATCTACATGCTCGCCGTCGCGGGGGCGCGCAGCGTCGGCGGCGGGTTCACGATGCAGAGGCTGTCGCGCGCGTTCGTGCACACGCTGGTTCCGATCGCGCTCGCCTACGTGGCTGCTCACTACCTCACCCTCCTCCTCTTCCAGGGCCAGGCGATCGTGTTCCTGAGCTCCGACCCGCTGGGCGACGGCTCCGACCTGTTCGGAACCGCGGGCCAGTCGGTCGACTACAGCGTGATCGGGGCCAATGCCACCTGGTACTCCCAGGTGGCATTCGTGGTCGCCGGGCACGTGACCGCGCTCGTGCTGGCACACGACCGCGCGCTCGCGCTCTACGACGACGCGAAGCTCGCCGTGCGTTCCCAGTACTGGATGCTCGCGGCGATGGTCGGCTTCACGAGCCTTGCGCTCTGGCTCCTGTCGCAATCCAATGCGTGAGCCCGTGGGAACCGCCCTGCGAACATCACGACGATGACCCTGATCGCGCACGCCGGCCACTGGCTCACGTCGGTCGCGTACTTCGTGCCGGTTGTGGGCTTCCTCGTCTGGCTCGCCGTGGTGCAGATCCGCGAGCGGCGCGGGCGCGGGCGCTAGGGCGCGTCAGCTCGGTAGTTCGTCGACGAGGCCGCGCACACGCGTGGCGATGTCGTCCCGTATCGCACGCACCCGCTCGACGGGGAGCCCCTTCGGGTCCTGAAGGTCCCAGTCGATGTAGCGCTTGCCGGGGATGTACGGGCACTCGTCTCCGCAGCCCATCGTCACGACGAGATCCGCGCGCTCGGCCATCTCGTGCGTCAGCTCCGTGGGCGGCTGCCCGCTGAGGTCGATGCCCAGCTCGCGCATGACCTCCACGACCTCCGGGTGCACCCGCTCGCGGGGGCCGTGCCCGCCGACTCCGCCTCGTGACGACCCGCCGCCGCGCGCTCGAACAGCGCCCGGCTCATCTGCGAGCGGCCGGCGTTGTGGAGGCAGACGAAGAGGACGCGCGCCATCTAGGCGCCTCGCTTCGGGCGTCTCACCGCGGACGAGCTGGTAGGCCAGGGCCCCGCGGCCGCGCCGAGCAGCGGTCCGGCGACGTAGATCCAGAAGTGGTCCCACTCACCGGCCGCGAGCGCCGGCCCGAAGGAGCGCGCGGGGTTCATGCTCGCTCCGGTCACCGGCCCGCCGAAGAGCGCGTCGAGTCCCACCGTGCCGCCGATGGCGATGGCGGCGGCGGCGCCCACGGCTCGCGTGTCGGTGGCCACGGCCATGATCACGAACATCAGGAAGGCGGTCAGGACGATCTCGTAGACGAGGGCGTTGCCGGCGCCGACGGTGGGCACGGTGGCTCCGAGGCGGCCCGGCTTCTCGCTCCACAGCGCGAGCAGCAGTAGAGCCGCGATGGCCGCGCCGGCGAGCTGGGCGGCGATGTAGGCGGCGGCATCGCGGGCGGGGAAGTGTCGGGTCAGGGTGAACGCCACGGTCACGGCGGGGTTGATGTGCGCGCCCGAAAGGTGGCCCGTGGCGTAGACCATCACCATGATCACGAGGCCGAATACGAGGGCCACTCCGACTGCGCCGAGGCCCCCGTGCGTGCGGGCGTCCGATACGATGGCGCCGCAGCCCGCGAAGACCAGCGCGAACGCCGCGAGCCCCTCCGCCGCGGCCCGCCTGGCGAGGCCGGGCGCCGGCCGTCACAGCGAGTCGAGCGGCACGCCGACGATGTTGAGCCGCCGGGACAGGCCGGAGACGGCGAAGTCGCGGATCTCGTCCGCGCTCGCTCCGAGGGCCTCCCAGTCGGTGCCCTCGCGGTCCGGCGGCGCCAGCGCCTCCGCGACGGACGGCAGCAGCGAGCGCAGCGTCTGCCGGACGTTCTCGGCCAGCGCCGGGTCTTTCCGTACGGCCTCGCGCAGGAACCAGGTGCCGTAGCGCGATGTGCCGTTGCTCGTCGTGGTGGATCTTCGAGTAGCCCTCGACGAACCCGGGGAGCAGCGACTCTCGCTCGAGGTAGCCCGTGATGAAGTTGAACGCGGTCAGTCCGAGCGTGCCCTCGATGATCACGTGGTACGTCGTGACGAAGTCCACCTTCGCGCCGGCGTCCGCGGGCGGGCCACGAGTCGCTCGTGGGCCTGGACCAGCGCCTCGTCGAAGATCGCCGCGAACGCGGGAGAGAGCTGCTCCCGTGCTCGCTCGACGTGCGCGCCGATCGCCTGCGGGTCCGCGACCACCTCGTCCTGGAAGCGTGCGTAGAACTGCATGTGGCGCGCCTCGTCCACCTGCTGCGTGGCCAGGAAGGTGGCCTCCTCCTCGGTGCCGTAGGCGCCCACCAGCCCCGAGAACTTCGTGGTGATGCGCTCCTCGGCGACCATGAGCGAGGAGAGCGCCCAGAGGACGAGCGAGCGATCCTCACCGGCCATGCTCGGCCCACTGATCGCCGTCGCCCGACAGGTCGATGGCGAACGGGCTCCATTGCTCGTCCTCCCAATGGCGGTAGAGCGTCTGCGGGTCGTGGAGAGCCACCTCGGCGTGGGCCACCGGGAGCAGCGTATCGATTGACAACCATCACTTCAATCGATATACATAAATAGATGCCTGTCGATCTGGAGCTCTCGCCGAAGCAGAAGCGCCTTGCGGGAGAGCCGTGCTGCGAGCCGGTCGTCTATCCCGACGTGGAGCGCATACAGGCCGAGCGAATGGCGCGGCTGGCGAAAGCGCTCGGCGATCCGATCCGGCTGCAGCTCGTCGACGTGCTGCGGAAGCACGCCGGGAAGGTGTGCGTCTGCGAGCTGGTCCCTCTCTTCGACGTCGCGCAGCCCACGGTCTCCCACCACCTCAAGGTTCTGCGCGACGCCGGCATCGTCGGCTCCGAGCGCCAGGGACTCTGGGCCTACTACTACGTCGTCCCCGACGCACTGGAGGAACTCTCCGAATGGCTGGCATGACCGACACCGACATCCGCGAGCAGGTGCGCGAGCGCTACGCGGCCGCAGCGACCGCTGTAGCCACGAACACCGGGTCCGGCTGTTGTGGCGCCCGGACCGCGATCGCAGGCTGCGGCCCGGACATTGCTTCGACCGACAAGCACGGCAACGAGGTGTTCGGTGCAGTCCTGTACGAGCGAGCGGCCGACGCGCCGAGGGCCGCCGTCGAAGCGTCGCTGGGCTGCGGCGTTCCCACAGCGGTCGCGGATCTCCACGAGGGAGAGACGGTGCTGGACCTCGGGTCGGGGGCCGGGGCCGACGTGCTGATCTCCGCGCGCCGAGTGGGACCAACCGGCACCGCCATCGGACTCGACATGACCGACGAGATGCTCGAGCTCGCCGCGCGCAACGCCGTCGAGGCCGCCGTGACGAACGTCGGGTTCGTCAAGGGCTACATCGAGGAGATCCCGCTGCCCGACGACTCCGTGGACGTGGTCATCTCCAACTGCGTGATCAACCTCTCCGCCGACAAGCGCAAGGTCGTGGCCGAGGCCGCCCGCGTGCTGCGGCCGGGCGGACCGCTTCGCGGTCTCCGACGTGATCGCCGACCCCGACATGGACGACGCCACGCGCGCCGACATGCAGGCGTGGACCGGTTGCGTGGCCGGAGCGCTCACCCGCGAGCGAGTTCGAGGCGGCGCTGGCCGACGCCGGACTCGACGGACGTCGAGATACGCGAGACGCACCGCGTCCACGAGCACGCCTCCTCGGCGATCGTCCGCGCCCGGAAGCCCACGCCCGCCTGAGCCTGAGCGCGGCATGACCGGCGACGGCGGGGCGTATCGCTGCTGCTCGCTCTCGGGGCGCTCGACGCGGCTGGGTACAGCGTGATCGTCCCGGTCATACCCGGGATCGCTGACTCCACCGGAGCGGGGCCCGCCACGATCGGGCTGCTGGTCGCCGCGTTTCCGGCTCGGGATGATGGCGGGGTTCTGGCTGGCGGGGCGAGCCGTCGAGCGGCAGGGGGTCCGGCCGTTGCTCATCGTGGGCGCTGGTGTTGATCGCGCTCGGCTCGCTCGGCTTCGTCTTCGACGGACGCGCTCGCGGTCTACTTCCTGGCCCGGCTCGTCATGGGCTCGGGTCGGCCGGACTCTGGATCGGCGTGACCTTCGACACGCTGGAGCGCTGGCCGGGCCAGGAGTACGTCTGCATGAGCCGCATCTTCGCGGCCTACTCGATCGGTGGTCTGGTCGGCCCGGCGCTCGGCGCCGTCGGGGGCACCGCCGGCCCGTTCGCTCCTCTATCTGGCGCTGGTCCTGGTGGCGATTCCGCTGGTACTCCTGATCGGTCAGCCGGCGACGCACATCCGTTCTCGTCCGACCGATCCGCCCTGCGATCGCGGGGCTTCTGGGTCGCCGCCGCCGCGGTCCTGTTCGCCTATCTGATGCTCGGGCTCATGGAGGGCGTGCTGCCGCTGCATTTCGCGGAGCGGCTGACTCAGGCGGAGATCGGCGCGCTGTACGTCGGGATGTCGCTCGTCGTGGCGGCGAGCGCCGCCGCGGCCGGCTCGCGACGGCCGCGTTCGTGGTGTTCGGCGCCGTTGTCTTCGCGGTGGCTGGAGTCACCATCGCCGGCGCGGTGACGCAGGCGCCGCTGTGGGTGATCGCGCTGGCCTTGGCCGCGCTCGGGATCGGGCATCGGCAGCACCGGGTCCCTGGGTCTGCTCGTGGAGTCGGTGGACGTCAGGCGGATCGTCACCGCGATGGTGGTGTGGTCGCAGGTGGGGATCGCCGGCTACCTCGCCGGCCCGCTGGCAGGCGGGGTCGTGGCCGAGGGCTCGGTTACCCGGCCATAAGATCGTGGCCGCCGGCTTCGGGGCTCACGGTACTCGCGGCGCTCGGCACTCAACCGAGGTCGAGCAGCTCTGCCTCTTGGGTCGATTGAGTGTGACCGGCGGCCGCGGCGCCGCCGATCGCGTAGACCGAGTCCTTGAGGGCGGTCACCGCCACGCCGTGCCGGGCGCTCGGCAGGTTCGGCAGCTTCGACCACGCCTCTCTTGGCGACGTCGTATCCCTGAACGGCGTCGGAGGCCCTCCGTGGAGCTCTCACCGCCGATCGTGATCACGAGGCCCGCCGGCAAATGCCGCTCCCACACTGCCGGTGGCGGTGGGCATGTCCTTGAGCTTCGTCCAGCTGTCGCTGGCCGGGGTCATAGCGCTCGAGCGTTCCCAAGGTTCTTGTCGGCCGAGAGCTCGCGTCCGCCGACGGCGTACAGGTAGCGGCCGTCGGAGGCCGCGCCGAGGTGCTCGCGCGGCGTGGGTATGTCGGCCACGTCCGTCCAGCTCTCGCCGTCGAACACCTCGGTCTGCCGGACCAGCTTGCCGTCGGCCTGCCGCCTACCACCACGATCTTGCCGTCCACCACAGCAGCGGCTGCCGCGGCACGAGGATGGTTGAGGCGCGGCAGATCCTCCCAGGCCGCCGCCGCGCAGCGCATAGACCCGATCCGACTGGCCCGAGGTCAGCTCGTCACCGGGCACGAAGCCGCCGATAATCACGGCCTCGCCCTTGTACGTCACGGCCGTCGGCGTGGTGCAACGGACGCGGCAGCTGCGGTCCCCTCGTCCAGATGTTGATCGCGCGGTCGTACGCGGCCGTCTCGGAGCTGACCTTGTTGCCCGCTCCGATCCCGCCGAGCAGCCAGACCCGGCCCGCCCACCTCCGTCGAGGGCCGCGTACTGGTCTTGAACGGCGCTTGGCGGATGTCTCGCCACTTGAGATTCGACGCCGTCTGTGTCGGGCGTCGCTCGACCCCGAGAGGTCGAGCACCTCCGCCTCCTTGGAGGAGCCGAGATGCCCGGGCTCGGTGGCGCCCCCGATGGCATAGAGCGAGTCGTCGATAGCGGTCAAGGCCACGCCGTGACGAGCGGTCAGGCTCGGCAGGCTGCGACCACGAGCCTCCGGCTGGATGTCGAAATCCCTGTACCTCGTCGGAGACGCTCGTCGAGCTCTCCCCCCCGATGGTGATACTCGTCCGCCGGCATAGGCGGCGAGCCTACGCTGCCGGTGGCGGTGGGCATGTCCTTGAGCTTCGTCCAGCTGTCGCTATCGGGGTCGTAGCGCTCGAGCGTTCCCAGGTTGTTGTCGGCCGAGAGCTCGCGTCCGCCGACGGCGTAGAAGTAGCGCCCGTCGGAGGCCCCGCCGACATGCTCTCGGCGCGTGGGTATGTCGGCCACGTCCTTCCAGCTGGTCGCCGTCGAACACCTCGGTCTGCGGGACGAGCTTGCCGTCGGCCTGGCCCCCGGTCTACGACGATCTTGTCGCCCACAACCGCCGCGGCCGCGGCGGCACGGGGCATGGTTCAGTCGGGGCAGGGGCTGCCACGCGCCGTCGCGCAGCGCAAAGAGCGCGATCGGATTGGCTCGGAGGTCAGCTCGTCGCCGGGCACGAAGCCGCCGA
>CAVYIA010000013.1:0-268043 GCA_963768465.1 uncultured Thermoleophilaceae bacterium
TTGACCCTACCCAGCGGCGCCCCGGTCGGATAGCGTCTCCACGCCGGTGGCGGGGGCAGCCGGAAGTGCGATGAGGAGAGCAACCTTTACCCTGCTGCTGGCCGCGCTCCTGGCGCTGCGTCGCCGCGCGCCCGCGCAGGCGCAGCGGCAGCCCTACGGGACCAACGACTTCGGCGGCTTCCGCAGCGTCCTGCCGCCCGGCACGGACGGCGTGTTCAACGTCACCGACTACGCCACGTTCCTCGGCACGGGCAACCGCCCGCCGCACGCAGCGACCAGCTCCCGCTCTACCGCGACCTGATGTACGCCACTCCCGGGCTGACTCGGCCGCGATCGGCAAGTACTTCAAGAACGCGACCTTCGGCGTGCCGGCCGGCCAGGAGGAGCGCACGTACAGCCCGCGCGCGGGAGTGATCATCGTGCGCGACCAGGCCTTCGGCGTCCCGCACGTCTACGGGACCACCCGCGCCGACACGATCTACGGCGCGGGCTACGTCGGGCGCCGAGGACCGGCTCTTCTTCATGGACGTGCTCCGCCACGCGGGGCGCGGAGCGCTGTCGGGCTTCGCGGGCGGCGCCAACAAGGCCATGGACAAGGAGGTGTGGGAGAGCTCGCCCTACACGGAGGCGGACCTCCAGAAGCAGGTCGACCAGATGGACGACCTCTACGGCGCCGAGGGCGCCGCAGCTCCAGCAGGACGTGGCCGAACTACGTGGCCGGCATCAACAAGTACATCGCGCGAGGCCCGCCTCGACCCCACGAAGCTGCCGGCCGAGTACGCGGCGGTGGGTGAGACGCTCGAGGACTGGAAGGCCACGGACGTGATCGCCACCGCGGCGCTCGTGGGCGGGATCTTCGGCAAGGGCGGCGGGCCGAGGTGGACAGCGCGGACATCCTGAGCGCCGCGCGCCAACGCTTCGGCGGCGTCGACGGGACGCAGGTCTGGCACGACTTCCGCCGCAACGAGGACCCGGAGGCGCCGACCACCGTGCGCGGCACGTCGTTCCCGTACCAGGGCGACACGGCCCGAACCCGGCGGCGGTCGCGAAGCCCGATCCGGGCTCGCTGGTGGACGTGGGCGGCGCGCGCGCCCAGCGACGCGGCGCTGGCGCGAAGCATCATCGCCCCGTTCGGGCTGCTCAACGGCAACTCGAACGCGCTGCTCGTGTCGGCCGCGGCGTCGTCCACGGGGCACCCGCTGGCCGTGATCGGCCCGCAGGTGGGCTACTTCATGCCGCAGATCCTGATCGAGCAGGACCTGCACGGGCCGGACATCGACGCGGCGCGGCGCCGCATTCGCGGGCGTGAGCCCCTACGTGCTGCTGGGCCACGGCCAGGACTACGCCTGGTCCGCCACCTCGGCCGGGCAGGACATCATCGACACCTTCGCCGAGCAGCTCTGCGAGCCCGGACGGCGGACGCCCACGGTGCAGTCCACGCACTACCTCTACAAGGGCCAGTGCCTGGCGATGGAGACCCTCACCCGGATCAACGACATCACCCCGAACGCGGCCGACCCGTCACCGCCCGAGACGTACACGCTCACGGCGCAGCGCACGGTGCACGGGATCGTCTACAAGCGCGGCACGGTCGGCGGCAAGCCGGTGGCGTTCGCCCGGCAGCGCTCGACCTACTTCCACGAGGCGGACTCGGCGCGCGGGTTCAGCGACTTCAACCGGCCCTCGAAGATGAGGAACGTCCAGGACTTCCAGCAGGCCGCCTCCAAGATCGGCTTCACCTTCAACTGGCTGTACACGGACAACCGGGACATCGGGTACTTCAACTCCGGCAACAACCCGGTCCGCGCCGACGGCGTGAGCTTCGCGGCTCCGAACTGGGGCACCGGCCAGTGGGACTGGAAGGGCTTCAACGCGGCCAGCCAGACGCGCCGACTACACGCCCTTCGCGCAGCATCCGCAGACGGTCAACCAGCGCTACCTCACGTCCTGGAACAACAAGCAGGCGCCCGGCTTCGCCGCGTCCGACGCCAACTGGAGCTACGGCCCGGTCTACCGCTCGCAGCTGCTCGACGTGCGCATCGAGGGCCGCTCGAGGGCGGCGGCAAGCTCGACGCTCGCCGGAGCTGATCGACGCGATGGAGGACGCCGGCAGCTCGGACCTGCGCGGCGCAGGAGGTCGTCTTCTGGATGCTCAAGGTGCTCGGCGACCAGAGCGACCCCGCCGTGGCCGACGCGATGCGCACGCCTGGCGATCTGGGTCTACAAGGGCGCGCACCGGATCGACAAGAACAAGGACGGCAACTACGACGAGGAGCGCGCCGTCCAGATCATGGACGCCTGGTGGCCGCGCGCGGTCGAGGCGATCTTCCAGCCCGCGCTCGGCACGGACCTCTTCAACAAGATCACGGCTCGTGACCGGGATCGACAACGAGCCGAACAACCACGGCGCACACCTCGGCAGCGCCTACCAGGACGGCTGGTACGGCTACGTGAACAAGGACCTGCGCCGGATCCTCGGGCGGAGCCGAGCAGGGCCAGTTCTCACGGATCTACTGCGGCAACGGCAGCCTCGCCCAGTGCCGCGCGGCGCTCCTGTCCTCGCTCCAGGCGGCGCTGCAGGTCCCGAAGGAGCAGCTCTAGCAGGACAGCGGCTGCACGGACGGCGACGAGACCTGCTTCGACGCGGTCCGCTTCCGCCCGATCGGCGCGATCACGGTGCCGGAGCTCCCCTGGATCAACCGGCCCACCTACCAGCAGGTGGTGCAGGTGAACGGCCACCGGCCGCGCTAGCGGCCGGGATACAGCGGCGTCCGCAGGAAGCGGTCGCGCACCGCCCAGTAGGCGGGCTTCGGCGCGCCGTCGTAGGTGATCAGGCCCTTGTTGTGGCGCGTGTTGCGGCCGAGCGTCGGGTCGCGCCCCACGCCGCCGGTCCAGCCGGGATAGATCTCGAACTCGCGCAGCGTCCAGTAGATGGCGCCGGACAGCACCGGTGAGCGGTCGACCACGTCGAGCGTGCGGAGCGCGTGGAAGGTCTGGAACGCGTAGCTGCCCCGGCGCGTGACCGGGTCGGCGGCATGCTCCGGGAGGGCCTCCGCGCCGAACTCGGTCATCACGATGGCGGTCTTCGGGTAGTGGTCGCGCTGCTCGTAGATGAACGGCTCGAGGTCGTCGAAGTTCGAGACCCAGCGGTACCAGCCGAAGTACTGGTTCACGCCGAGCAGCTCGAAGCGCTCGTAGGTGAACTGCTCGCCGTAGCCGGGGCGGCCCTTCGTGTCCACGGAGATCGGGATCGGTCGGGTCGAGGTCCCCCGCCAGCACGCGGGCCTTGTCGAGGAAGATCCGCGTGCCGGGCTTCGCGTCCGGGCTGAACGACAGCTCGTTCGCCACCGAGTGCGTGAGCACCGACGGGTGGCTGCGCCCGGCCTTGACCGTCCGCGCGACGGTGACGAGCGCCCGTTTGCGCTCCGCCGGGCGCCAGAGCAGGTTCGCCCCGTGGTCGCGCTGCCAGATCGGGGCCTCGTTCCAGACGAGGATGCCGGCGCGGTCGAGGCGGTCGAGCAGCCGGTCGTTCAGCAGGTAGTGCGAGCGCGTCACGTTCGCGCCCAGGTCCTTCAGCTCGCGCACGTAGCGTGTCCATGTCGGCCTCGGTGAGGGCGGCGCCGTGGCCCGGCATGTCCTCGTGGATCGACGCGCCGCGCAGCTGGACGCGGCGGTTGTTCAGGTACAGGTGCGCGTGCTTGACCGTGACGGAGCGCAGGCCCACGGCGCGGCGAACCACCTGCTGGACGGAGCCGCGGTCGCGCAGCGTGATCCGCGCGGAGTAGAGCTGCGGGCGCTCGGGCGACCACAGCGCCGGCCGCGGGACCGGCACCGTGAGCTGGACCCGGCGCCGCTTGCCGGTCAGCCGGCCGAGCCGCAGGTTGCGGGTGATCGTGCGCCCGCTCGGTGAGCGCAGGCGCACCTCGAGGCGCGGGTCGATCGCCCGCCGCCCGAGCCGCTCCAGCACGCCGTCGAGCAGCAGCGCGGCGCGGCAGCGGCGTGCGCGGCCCGCGGCACCTGACCTTGGACATCGTGCCGAGGTCGCGCAGGTGCGCGCGCCCCACAGGCTCCAGGTGGACGGGCCGGACGATGCCGCCCCAGTTCCACCAGCCCTCGGGCAGGTCCGGGTCCTTGCGGCTGTCCACGACCACGGTCAGCTGATTGACGCGCCCGGGGCGCAGCCCGCGAGCGTCCACGTCGAACGGGGTGTACGGGTCGGTGTTGCGGCCGATGCGGCGGCCGTTCAGGAACACGGTGGCCTTGCGGCGGACGCTCTCGAAGCCGATCCGCCAGCGGAACCCCCGCGGCGTCTCGGGCCCGGTGAACTCGACCCGGTAGCTGCGCACGCTGCCGGGGTAGAGCGGGGCGAGCGCGCGCGCGTCGAACACGCTCGGCACCTGCGCGGGCCGCCAGGGCGAGTCCGTGCCCGCGGCGCGGCCGGGCGGCGTGTCGGGGGCCGCGGCCGCCTCGCCCTCCGGCGCGGTCTCCTCCGGCGGGGCCGTCTGCGGCGGGGCGGGCGCGGCGGCGTCGGTGCGCACCTCCCATCCCGACGCGAGCGGCACGCTCGGCGGCGGCGCCGCGGACGCGGCCGCGGGCGGCCACGCGCGGCGGCGGCGATGGTCAAACCGATGTAAAGGCGGCGCATCAGCCGGTCAGGGTAGGAGAAACGGGGGCCGGGTCTGACAGAGTGCCGCCGATGCTCCCGCCGATGGCCGTGGCCGACGCGACTCGAGGCGCCGATGGCGGTCTTCGGCGTCCTGCTGATGCTCGGCGCGCTGGTGGCCGGCCTGGCGCGGCGGAGCTTCCTGTCGCTCACCGCCGCGTTCGTGGTGGCCGGCTTCGTGCTCGGGCAGGGCGGCCTCGAGGTGCTCGACTTCCACGCCCACTCGGGCTTCGTGGAGACGCTCGCGGTGGTGGCGCTGATCCTGATCCTGTTCCGCGACGGGCTCGAGGTGGAGGAGGAGATGCTCCAGAGCGCCTGGCACCTGCCGTTCCGGAAGCTCGTGCTGGCGATGCCGATCACCGCCGGGCTCGTGGCCGCTGGCCACGCACACGCTCACCGACCTCGGCTGGACCGAGTCGTTCCTGCTCGGCGCGCTGCTCTCGCCCACGGATCCGGTGCTCTCCTCCACGGTGGTCACCAACCCGCGCGTGCCGCGGCTGATTCGGCACTCGCTGAACCTCGAGTCCGGGCTCAACGACGGGCTGGCGCTGCCGGCCGTGCTCGCGTTCACCGCGGCGGCCGAGAGCGACGGCGACTTCGTCTGGTGGCGGTTCGTGCTCCAGGACGTGACCGTCGGCGTGCTCACCGGGCTGGTGGTCGCGTTCGTCGCCGTCGCGGCTGATGCCGCGCAGCGTGAGCTCGAGAGCGACGTGGGCCCGCATCAGAAGGCGCTCTACGCGCTCGGGGTGGCGTTCGCCGCCTACGGCGCCGCCACGCTGCCGCCGGAGGGCAACGGCTTCATCGCGGTGTTCGTGTGCGCGATCGCGTTCGGGATCATGCGCCCGGACATCCGCGACTGCTTCGAGGCGCGCTCCGAGGACCTGATCGAGGTCGTGAAGCTGGGCGTGTTCCTGGTGTTCGGCTCGATCCTGACCCTCGACGGGCTGTTCGCAGGACGGCTGGGCCGCGGTGGGCATCGCGCTCTTCACCCTGCTCGTGGCGCGCCCGATCGCGGTCTTCGCCGCGCTGGCGGGAACCAGCAGGCGTGGACACGGCCGGCGAAGGCCTTCATGGCGTGGTTCGGGCCGAAGGGCGTGGCCACGATGACCTTCGCCCTGTTCGTGCTGGGCTCGGCCGTGCCGGACGCCGAGCGGATCCTCAACCTGGCCGCGCTGACGGTCTTCGCTGTCGGTCATCGCCCACGGGCTGACGGACCATCCCGGGGCGGAGTGGATGGCGCGCCAGCGAGCGAGTCGGTCGCGACGGCATGATGGCCGCCACCCGAGGGAGAGGAGAGCCGTGGACACCTGGGACGTGGCTTCGCTCGACGTGGAGCCGCACAAGCCCGCAGTGCTGCGCTCGGACGACGAGACCCGCGTGATCGCGATCAACCTGCCCGCCGGCGAGCAGCTCCAGGAGCACCAGGTGCACGAGCGCGCCTGGGTCGTCGTGGCCGCCGGGGAGGTCGAGATCGAGCAGGACGGGAGCACCGTCTCGGGCGGCGCCGGCCTGCTGGCGCACTTCGAGCCGGGCGAGCGGCACGAGGTTCGCGCCACCGCCGACACGCGGCTGATCCTGCTCCTGTCGCCCTGGCCGGGCGAGGGACACCCCAGCCTGCGGAACAGCTGAGCCGGGCCTGCCAGAATCCCGGATCGGATGGACCCCGCCCGCAAGCGCAAGATCCGCCTGGTCGTGACCCTGGGCATCGCCGTCTGCCTGGCGGCGACCCTGCTCTACACGAGCTTCAGCGCCTCGACCGAGGCGAGCAAGCCGAGCGAGCTCAAGCCGGGCCGGTCCTACGAGGTCACCGGCAAGGTGGTGAATGCCTCGGTGAAGCGCGACGGCGACCGGCTTCGCTTCCGCATCCGCGACCGCGACGGGACGCAGTCCGTGCCGGTGGTCTACAGCGGGGTCGTGCCCGACCCGTTCCGCGAGGGCCGCGAGGTGATCGTGTCCGGCGAGCTGCGCCAGGGCACCTTCGTCGCCGAGCGCGACTCGCTGGTGACCAAGTGCCCCTCGAAGTTCACGAAGGACAAGACCTCGGCGTGAGCCACCCATGGCGGACGTAGGGTCCGCCTGTCTCGCGGTCGGCCTGCTCACGGCCGTCTACGCGGCGCTCGCCTCGATCCGCGGCGCGCGCTCCGGCAGCCGCCGCTGGGTCACCTCCGGCCGGCGCGCCATCTACTGCCTCGCCGCGCTCACCGTCGCGGCGTTCGCGATCCTCGAGTCCGCCTTCCTGCGCTCGGACTTCTCGTACAAGCTCGTGGCCGAGGGCTCCTCCACGGACACGCCGACCTTCTACAAGGTCACGGCCGTCTGGGCCACGCAGGACGGGTCGCTGCTCCTGTGGTCGACGCTGCTGGCGCTGTTCGCGAGCGCGGTGCTGTTCCTCACGCGCCGCTCGCTGCGCGAGATCGCGCCCGTGGGCGACCGCCGTGCTCGCGGTGGTGGCCGGCTTCTTCCTGCTGCTCATGGTGGGCTGGGAGAACCCGTTCGACACGCTGGCGAGCCCGCCGGCCGAGGGCGTGGGCCTCAACCCGCTGCTCCGCCACCCGGCGATGATGATCCACCCGCCGATGCTCTACACGGGCTACGTGGCGTTCTCGGTGCCGTTCGCGTTCGCCATCGGCGCGCTCATCACCCGCAACACCGGGGCCGACTGGATCCGCGCCACGCGCCGCTTCGCGCTGATCGCCTGGACGTTCCTCGGCACCGGCATCATGCTCGGCGCGCTCTGGTCCTACACCGAGCTCGGGTGGGGCGGCTACTGGGCCTGGGACCCGGTGGAGAACGCGTCCCTGATGCCGTGGCTGATCGGCACCGCGTTCATCCACTCGATCATGGTGCAGGAGAAGCGCGGGCTCCTGAAGGTCTGGAACGTGTCGCTGATCTGCGCCACCTTCGCGCTCGCCCTCATGGGCACGTTCCTGGTGCGCTCGGGCATCCTCGACTCGATCCACGCCTTCGGCGCGTCCACGATCGGGGTGCAGTTCCTCGTCTTCATCGGTCTCGTGGTGGCGTTCTCGGCGGGGCTCATCGTCAGCCGCCTGCCCGACCTGCGCAGCGAGGCGCGGCTCGACTCGCTCCTGTCGCGCGAGGCGTTCTTCCTGCTGAACAACCTCGTGCTGGTGGCGCTCTGCCTGGTGATCATGTGGGGCACCTTCTTCCCGCTGATCTCGGAGGCGCGTGACCGGCACGGAGGCGAGCGTCGGGCCGCCGTGGTTCGACCGCCTGACCACGCCGCTGGCGCTCGTGCTGGTCCTGCTCAGCGGGATCGGCCCCGTGCTCGCGTGGAGGAAGGTGACCTGGAGCTCGCTGCGCCGGATCCTCCGGCTGCCGCTGGCGGCCGCCGGGGCGACCGTTCGCCGGCGCGGCGCTGCTCACCGACGCGGCCGACAGCATCCCGTCGCTCCTGATGTTCACCTTCGTGGCGTTCGTGCTGACCGTGGTGGCGCAGGAGTACTGGCGCGGCGCCTCGGCGCGCCGGACGATGACCGGCGAGCGGCTGCCGCGCGCGCTCGTGCGGCTCGCCGGCCGCAACCGGCGCCGCTACGGCGGCTACCTGGTGCACGCGGGCATCGCCGTCCTGTTCCTGGGCGTGGCCGCGTCCTCGGCGTTCATCGAGCAGCGCGACGTGCGGCTCAGCCCGGGCGACACGTTCGAGGTGAACGGCTACGACGTGACCTACCGCCGCGCGACCGCCTCGCTCGGCGGCGACTCGGCGGGCACCGGCGCGCCGATCTCGCTCGGGGCCGTGCTCGACGTCCGCCGGGGCAACGAGCACTTCACGCTGCACCCGTCGCGCAACTACTACTCGACCCAGGACCCGACCCGCGGCGTGATCTCGCGCTTCTTCGAGGGCGAGGCCACCAGCGAGGTGGACGTGCGCTGGGGGCTGCGCAAGGACTTCTGGCTGGCCGTTCGGCCCGACCTGAACGAGCTGACCGCGGCGATCCGCAAGGGTGACCGCGAGTTCTCGAAGTCGCCCACCGACGTCCAGGCGATCGTGATCGCCGCGCTGGCCCAGCGCTACCGCAACGACCCGCCGCCGGCCGCGTTCCGCGCGATCGTCTCACCGCTCGTGGTCTGGATCTGGATCGGCGGGGGCATCGCCGTGCTCGGCGCCCTGATCGCGCTCTGGCCCTCGCCGGAGGCGCGCCTGCGCCGGGTGCGGAGCCTCTACGCGGCGCGGCTCGGGCGCGAGCTCTCGCGCGCCGTAGTGGAGTACGCGCTCGCGCTGCTGGTGCTGGCGGCGCTCGTGGCGCTCGTCGTCGCCGGGCCGCTGCGCCGGCCCGAGT
Organism: uncultured Thermoleophilaceae bacterium; assembly: GCA_963768465.1. Taxonomy (GTDB): domain Bacteria; phylum Actinomycetota; class Thermoleophilia; order Solirubrobacterales; family Thermoleophilaceae; genus JACVRW01. The sequence continues at coordinate 8,962 of CAVYIA010000013.1, forward strand.
CGGAGGTGCCCCGCGACGAGGCGCGGATCCAGGAGCTCGAGGCGGCGAAGGAGGCGAAGTACCGCGAGATCCGCGACGCCGAGCTCGATCACCGCATGGGCAAGCTCTCGGAGCCCGACTGGCGCGGCCTCGACCGCGAGCTGCGCGCGGAGGCGATCGAGATCCTGCAGGCGCTGGACCGGCTCGAGGGGCGCGAAGCCGGGCGAGGCGTAGGCCCGGCTCGCCGCTACTCTTCTCGGCCGTGGAGGCGATCCTCAGCGGCGTTCAGGTAATCCTCGCGGTCGTCCTGATCGTGCTCATCCTCATGCACTCGGGCAAGGACTCCGGGCTCTCGGGCGCCTTCGGCGTCGGCACCGGCGCCGGGCCCTTCGGCGGCGGCTCGCTCGTGGAGCGCAACCTGAACCGCTGGACGATCGGGTTCGCGCTGCTGTTCGTGGCGAACGTGATCGCGCTGCTCAAGGTCTGAGCTACTCGGCGGCCGAGCCCGTGAAGCGCACGTCGCCGGCCCGCAGCGGCGGGCAGGCGATCGCGCGTCGCGAAGCGGCGGCCGTAGAACTCGCCCTCGCTGACCAGCTCCTGGCGCGCGCCCAGCGCCGCGGTCCGCGCCAGGATCCCGAGCACCTGTCGGTCAGCCGCAGGTCGTGCGCGGGCCGCGGTGATCCGCCCGTCCTCGATCAGGAAGGTCCCGTCGCGCGTGACGGCGGTGACGAGCGACTCGCCTGGCGCACGAGGTTCCCGTACCAGAGCCGCGTCACGTAGACGCCGCGCTCCACGCGGCGCGCACAGCTCCTCCTCGTCCGCCGCCCCGCCGCCGATCAGCACCAGGTTGGTCGGGCGCGGGCCCTCCGGGTCGCCGCCCGGCGCGAGGGCGTTGCCGGTGGACCGCGCGCCGGCCAGCGCCGCGCTCCGGAGGTCGTGCACGACGCCGTGCGCCACGCCGTCCTGGATCAGCGGCACCGGCACCTTCGGCGTGCCCTCGGCGTCGATGCCGCGCTGGAGCGTGGCGGCGAAGCGCGGCGAGTCCGAGAGGTTCACCGCGGGGGCGGCCACGCGCTCCCCGAGCCGCCCGGCGAGCGCCCCGCGTCCCTCGGCGTGCGCCAGCCCGTCGAAGGCGGCGCCTCCGAGCAGCTCGAGCAGCGTCCCGACCGCGCTCGCCTCGAACACGACCGTGTGGGTGCCGGGGCCGAGCGCGGCCGGGTCGCCCGCGAACGCGGCCTTGGCCGCCGCCCGGCGCGTGAGCCCCGCCGGGTCGAGGCCTCCCGCGGCCACGCTCGCCGCCCCGGCGTAGCCGCTGCGCCCGCCGGGGCGATGCAGATCACCTTCATGAACGCGTCCGTGGTCCGGTCGGTCACCGCGCCGCCGCCGCTCGAGACCACGGCACGCTCCTCCTCGCCGGCGGTCCAGACCCCGTGCGCCTCGAGGCCGCCGGCCGCCGCGACGGCGAAGCGTCCGCCAGCGCGCGCCCGCCGTGCTCCGGCTCGAGCGCGGCGGTGGCCGGGTCGTGGCCCTGATGGGCGCGGCCCGGCGCGGGCCGGCCGAATCCCGGGAAGGCGCCCGCGCCCGGTGCCGGCGTCGGCGATCGCGGCGGCCCTGCGCGCACAGTGCGCGGAGCCCGTCGTCGCTGATGTCGTTGGTGGCGGCGCGGCCGACGCGGCCGTCGCGGGTCACGGCGACCACCAGCGTCGGGTCGTCGACCGAGGTGGCCTGGGTGGGCCGGTTGGCGGCGAAGCGCAGCAGGAGCGAGCGCTCGCGCACGACCGAGACGAGGGCGTCCCGGCCGCCCGTGTGCCCGAGCGATCGCTCCGCCAGCCCGAGCAGGTCAGGCAACGCCCACCTCGACGTCCCGGAAGCGCGCCGGCGCCGACCCGTGCGACACGCGCACGAACTGGCCGGGCTCGCCCTTGCCGCAGTCGATCAGCGACGTGGCGCGCCAGTCGCGGCGCGGAGCAGATCGCGTCGCAGCCTCCCCAGAACCGCGGCGTCACGCCCGAGTAGCTCGGGTTGCGCAGCAGGCGCCGGCGCTCGCCGCCGCGGATCTCCCAGGCCGCCTCGCCCTCGAACTGGAAGTGGAGGCGGCGGTCGTCGATCGACCACGAGCGGTTGTTCTCGATCAGCAGCCCGTCGCCGGTGTCGGCGATCAGGTCCTCGAGCGTGCCGGCCTCCCCGGGCTCGAGGTTCACGTTCGTCATGCGCACGAGCGGCTGGCGGGCGAACCCGTCCGCGCGGGCGCAGCCGCCGGAGCGCGGCAGGCCGATCTCCGCCGCCGACTCGCGCGAGGAGAGGAAGCCCGCGAGCACGCCCTCGCGCACGATCGGCAGGGCCTGGGCCTCCACGCCCTCGTCGTCCCAGCGGAAGCTGCCGAGCGCTCCCGGGGTGGAGGCGTCGGCGGTCACGTTCACGAGGCCGGAGCCGATCCGCAGCGAGCCGACCGCATCGGCCGCCGCGTAGCTGCCGCCCGCGTAGGAGATCTCGCGGCCGAGCACGCGGTCGAGCTCCACCGCATGGCCGATCGACTCGTGGATCTGCACCCCGAGCTGCTCGCCGGCGAGGATCAGCGTGGCGGGCCCGCTCGGGCAGGCCGGCGCCCGGAGGAGGGCGGCGGCCTCCTCCGCGAGGCCGCGGCGCGCGGCCGGCCAGGTCGAGGCCGTGAAGCCGCTCGAACCCGGCCTGGCTCACCTGCCCGCCGTGCGACGCGGGGTAGGAGCGGATCTGGCTGTCGTCGCCGTCCACCGCGACGGCGGTGATGCCGCCGCCGCACTCGGTCACGTGCTGCTCGCACAGCGCTCCGTCGCTCGAGGCGAACGTGGCGACGATCGAGCGCGCCTCGAAGTGCGCGACCGCGACCGCGAGCCGGGCGGCCGCGCGCAGCGCGGCGTCCGCCTCGAACAGCGCGGTGAGCTTGTCCTCGAGCGGCACCGCGAACGGGTCGAGCGTCCACCGGGCTCGACCACTCGCCGCGCGCGGGCGGCTCCGGCGCGAGCGGCAGGCCTGCGGCCGCCGGGCTGCGCGCGCGCCACGCGAGGGCGCGCGCCAGCGCGGCCTCGCAGTCCTCGCGCGCCGAGCCGCGCACGGCCGCGAAGCCCCAGGCGCCGCCGAGCCGCACGCGGATGCCCACGCCCTCGCTGTCCTCGGCATGGAGCTCGTCGAGCGCGCCGTTGCGGGTGGCGAGCCGCTCGCGCCGCATGACCACGTGACGAGCGTCGGCGTAATCCGCGTGGCGCGCGGCCGCGTCGACGAGATCGAGCAGCAGCTCCCGCACGACCGCAGCAGGCTACCTTCCTGTCGCGATGGCGACCCGCGAGCAGATCGTGACGGCCAACCGGGCCACCTTCGAGGCCTGGAACGCCCACGACCCCGACGCGGTGGCGGCCGTGTTCGCGGAGGACGCGGTCATCCGCGACGTGGGCTCACCCGAGCCGCCGGTACATGGCCGCGCCGCGATCCGCGCGCGCGTGGCGGACCTGATCGAGGCGTTCCCCGACCTCGGCCTGCGCCAGCTCGACCTGGTGGTCGGCGAGGACGCGAACGCGGACCGCTGGGAGTTCTCCGGCACGCACAGCGGCGAGTTCCTCGGCATGGCCGGCACCGGCCGCCGGATCCAGGTGGAGGGCGCCACGTTCAGCCGCTTCGACGAACGCGGGCTGGTCGTGGAGGACGTGAACTTCTGGGACGTGCCGGGCCTCCTGGCACAGTTGAGCGGCTGATGGCCGCGATGGACCCGATGTTCCTGCCGCCGGACCTGCCGGTTCCCGAGGACGACGGCGCCGCCCGCCACCTTCCCGGGACCGCGGTCCCCGGCGTGGCGCTCGCGGCCACCACCGGCGGAGAGGTCACGCTCGCCGGGCTCGACGGCTGGTCGGTCGTGTTCGCCTACCCGCGCACGGGGCAGCCGGGCGTCGGAGCTGCCCAGCGGGGAGGAGGGCTGGAACGCGATCCCGGGGGCGCGCGGCTGCACCCCGGAGCTCTGCGGCGTGCGTGACGACCACGGCCGCGCTCGAGGCGCGCGGGGCGGCGGTGTTCGGGCTCTCGACCCAGAGCACCGGCTACCAGCGCGAGGTGGCGGAACGGCTCGGCCTGACCTACCCGCTGCTGTCCGATGCCGAGCTGCGGCTGACGCGCGAGCTGCGGCCTCCCGACGTTCGAGGTCGAGGGGCTCACGCTCCTTCGGCGCATCACCCTCCTGCTGCGCGACGGCGAGATCGCCGCCGTGGACTACCCGGTCTTCCCGCCCGACCGCGCGGCGGCCCGGGCGCTCGACCTGCTGGCCGCGCACCAGTGAGGCCGCGCGCCGCGGCGCTCGCGCTGGCGGCGGCGATCCTGGCCGCGCCGGCCGCCGCGGACGCCGCCGTGGTGGATGCCGGGCCGATCAAGGCGCGCTTCCGCGCGCAGCCGCCCGGCGCTGGTCGTCACGGACGCCGGCGGCCGGACGCTGCTGCGGGCGAGGTTCGGCGGGCGGCGGACGGCGCTGCGGGTGCGCAGATCCGGCCCGGGAGTGCTCGCGCTGCGGCTGCGCGCCGGCTCCGGGCGGCCCTCGATCAGCTTCGGCCGCGGCCGCCGCGAGCTGCTCAGCGGCTTCGGCGAGCGCTCGAACGCGGTGGACCAGGCGGGGCGGCGGGTCGAGAACTACGTCTCGGACGGCCCCTACGTCGAGCGCGACCGCGCGATCGCCGGCGCGATCGTGCCGGCCTTCGGCCGCAGGGACCGCGACGACGACACCTACTACCCGGTGCCATGGCTGCTCTCGAGCCGCGGCTACGGCGTGCTGCTCGACAACGACGAGGCGAGCCGCTTCGACCTCCGGCGCCGCGGCCGCTGGGAGGCTCGCGCCGACGCGACCGGAGCTCTCGCTGCGCGTGTTCGCCGGCCCGCGGCCGGCCGATGCCCTGCGCCGCTTCACCGCCGCCACCGGCCGCCAGCCGCCGCCGCCCGCGCCGTGGGCCTACGGCCCCTGGTTCCAGACCGGCCAGCCGAACGTGACGCCGCTCGCCGAGGAGGCGGAGATCGTGAGGAAGTTCCGCGACGCCGACGCCCCCGTGTCGGCGGCGGAGACCCAGATGCACTTCCTGCCCTGCGGCGCCCAGCGCGGGCGGGAGGCCTACGAGCTGGCGCGCACGCGGCAGTTCCACGCGGCCGGCCTCGCGCACCTCTCCTACTTCAACCCGCACCTGTGCACCGCCTACCAGCCCGTGTACGACGAGGCGGTGGCCGCCGGCGCGCTCCAGCTGGGGCCCGATGGCCGTCCCATCACGTTCCCGGCCTTCGTCGGCGGCGGGGGCGCGGGCGGGTTCACGATCGAGCCGCTCGCCCAGTTCGACTTCACGGCCCGCGCCACGGCCGCGCTCTACGCGCGGCTCGTGCGCGAGGCGCTCGACCAGGGCAAGGACGGCTTCATGGAGGACTTCGGCGAGTACACCTCGCCCGTCGCGCGCTCGGCCGACGGCACGCCGCCGGCGCGCATCCACAACCGCTACCCGCGCGACTACCACTGCGCGCTTCAGCGGATGACGCGCGGCTACGGACGCCCGGTCGTGCGCTTCCAGCGCTCGGGCTGGACGGGCACGGCGCGCTGCTCGGTGAACGTGTGGGGCGGCGACCCGACCACGGTCTGGGGCTTCGACGGCCTGCGCTCGGCCGTCACGCAGGCGCTCACGATCGGGATGAGCGGCGTGGCGCGCTGGGGCTCGGACATCGGCGGCTACAACTCCTTCGGCGCCGGCGAGCGGCTCTCGCGCGAGCTGCTCGACCGCTGGATCCAGCTCGGGGCGGTGTCCGGCCTGATGCGCACGAAGCGGTCGGGGATCGCCCTGCCCGCGTACGAGCGGCCGCAGGTGTTCGACCCGGGATCGATGCCGATCTGGCGGCGCTACGCGAAGCTCCACACGCAGCTGCTGCCGTACATCGAGGCGGCGGACGCCGAGTACCGGGCAACCGGAATGCCGCTCATGCGGCACGGGCTGCTCACCGACCCCGGCGACCCGCGCGCGATCCGCGCCGACGACCAGTTCGAGTTCGGCCCGGACCTGCTCGCCGCGCCGGTGCTGCGGCCGGGCGCGCGCCGGCGCTCGCTCTACCTGCCGCGCGGGCGCTGGGTGGACCTCTGGCGCTCCGCGCGCTACGTGCGCGCGCGACGGCAGCCTGCGCCTCGGCGCCGCGCGGGTGCTGCGCGGCCGCCGGCGCGCCACGCTGCCCGGCCCCGCGCGACGAGCTGCCGCTGCTCGTGCGCGCCGGCGCCGTGCTGCCGCTCCTGCCCGCCGACGTGGACACGCTCGCGCCGTACGCCGGCGCGGGGGTGGTGCGACTCGCCGACCGCCGCGACCGCATGCAGCTGCTCGCCTTCCCGCGCGGGCGCTCCGAGTCGCGCATGGGCGCCCGCGGCGAGCGGCTCGTGTCGGTCGAGGGCGACGGGCGCTGGACGCTCGCCGTGCGCGGGAAGCGCGCGCGCAGCTACCGGCTCCAGGCGTCGCTCCGGACGCTCCGGCGCCCGTTCGCGCCGCGGCGCGTGCTGCTCGCGGGCCGCCCGCTGGCGCGCAGCGCCTGGAGCTACGACCGCCGGCGCGGCGTCCTGCGCGTGGCCTTCCGCTGCCGCTCCGCCCGGCTAGCGGTCGAGGCCTGAGCCGGCCTCGTAGCCGCGGCGCTCGGAGAAGTCCGTGTCCTTCACCTGGTTCGGGACCGCGAAGCGCGCCAGGCGCACGCGTGCGCGGTCCGGCAGCAGCGCCAGGGTCCGTACGAACGCACCCACCGGGCGGGGGACGAAGACGTCGAAGCGCGGCCGCTCGATCGCGTCGGCCACGGCGTTCGCCACGTCCGCGGGCTCGAGCGCCTTGCCGCGGCCGGCGCTCGTGCCCGCCGCCAGCTCGGTCTCGACCACGACGGGCATCACGACGCTGACCTCCACGCCGCTCCCGCGCAGCTCCTCGCGCACCGCCACGCTGTAGCCGTACACGGCGTGCTTCGAGGCGCAGTAGGTGGCCTCGCCCGGCGGCGCGATCTTGCTCGCCGACGAGGCCACGTTCACGATGTGGCCGCGCCCGCGGGCGCGCATGCGCGCGGCCGCCAGCTTCATCCCGCGCAGCACGCCGTGGAGGTTCACGTCGAACTGCTTGAGCGCGACCGCCTCGGGCTCCTCGTCGAAGCGGCCCACCCACATGATCCCGGCGTTGTTCACGAGCACGTCGAGCGGACCAAGGCGCTCCTCGGCGGCGTCGAGGAAGGCGGCGAACGAGGCGGCGTCGGTCACGTCGAGCGCGAGGCCCGCGGCGCGCTCGCCGAGCCCGGCGGCGGTTGCGGCGGCCCCCGCCTCGTCGAGGTCGCCGATCGCCACGCGCCCGCCGCGGCGGACCACCTCCGCCGCGATCGCGGCGCCGATGCCGCGCGCGCCGCCGGTCACGGCCACCACGCGCCCGGCCAGAGAGTCCGCGCCTGCGCTCACGGGCGCTGACTCTAAGGCTGCCTAAGATCAGACGCGATGCTGGCGCCGAACACACACCCCGGGACGGTCCACCTGACCGTGACCGACCTCGACCGCTCGGTCGGCTTCTACCAGGACGCCATCGGGCTCCGGCTGCACAACCGCGAGAACGGCAGCGCCGCGATGGGGGCCGGGGGAGACGACCTCGTGGTGCTCGAGGAGAACGCGCAGGCACGTCCGCACGGGCGGACCGCCGGGCTCTACCACTTCGCCCTCCTGCACCCGTCGCGAGAGGAGCTGGCCTCGGCGCTCCAGCGCCTGGCGATCAGGCGGACGCCCATGCAGGGCGCCTCGGACCACGGCGTGTCGGAGGCCCTCTACCTGCCCGACCCCGACGACAACGGGATCGAGCTGTACTTCGACCGGCCGCGTGAGGTGTGGCCGCCGCCGTCGCCCGGCTTCAGCGTGGGGATGTTCACGGAGCCGCTCGACCTCGAGAACCTGCTCGCAGCCGCGCCGGGACAGGAGCCGCCGCGCCACGCCGACGCCGGGCTCACGCTCGGCCACGTGCACCTGCACGTGGGCGACATGGCCGACTCGATGCGCTTCTACCGCGACGTGATCGGCTTCGACTCGATGGCCGAGCTGCCCGGCGCCGCCTTCGTGTCGGCGGGCGGGTACCACCACCACCTGGGCTTCAACACCTGGCGCGGCGAGGGCGTGCCGCCGGCCGCCGGCGACTCGGTCGGGCTGCGCTACTGGACGCTGCTGCTCGACGGCGAGGACGAGCTGGCGGCCGTGCGCTCCCGCATCGACGACGCCGGCATCGCGGTGGAGGAGCATCCCGAGGGCCTGCTGGTGCGCGACCCGTCGGGCACCGCGGTCGTGCTGAAGGCCGCCTAGGCCGCCGGCGCGCGCGACGCGTTTCGGACGATCGAGCCGTCGCGCATCTGGATCGCGCGCGGCGCCCGCTCGGCGATCGAGGTGTCGTGCGTCACGAGGACCACGGTCAGGCCGCGCTCGCGCCAGAGCCGCTCGACCGACTCCATGACCTCCTCGCCCGTGGTCGAGTCGAGGTTGCCGGTGGGCTCGTCGGCGAGCAGGACGCGCGGCTCGTTCGCCAGCGCTCGCGCGATGGCCACGCGCTGCTGCTCTCCGCCCGACAGCTCGGAGGGGAGGTGGTGGGCGCGCGGCGCGAGCCCGACCCGGTCGAGGAGCTCGTCGGCCCGGCGGCGGCGCTCGGCGCTCGGCGGCCCCGTGGGGGCCAGCGCCACCTCCACGTTCTGGCGCGCGTTGAGCGTCGGGATCAGGTTGAACTGCTGGAAGATGAATCCGAGCGTCGTGCGCCTCAGCCGGGCGAGCTCGGCGTCGCCCATGCGTCCGAGCGGGTCGCCCTCGAACAGGATCTCGCCCGCGCTCGGGCGGTCGAGCGCCCCGAGCAGCTGCAGCATCGTCGTCTTGCCCGACCCGCTCGGCCCGACGATCGCCACGTACTCGCCGGCCTCGATCTCGAGGTTCGTGGGCGCCACCGCGATCACCTCGCCGGCGCCGTCCCCGTAGCGCTTCTCGGCCGCCTTCAGCGTGTAGAGCATCTGGTTCCTCTCAGTCGATGTGACGGAGTGCGTCGGCGGGCCGCAGCCGCGCCGCGCGGAGGCTTCCGAGCGCGCCGGCGAACAGGCCTCCGGCGAGCGCGAGGGCGATGGCCACGAGCACGAGGCGCAGGTCCACGGACGCGTCGAGCTTCACCACCTCCGAGCCGGCCTGGACCGCTCCCTGGCCGAACCCGCCCGGGGCGGGACCGGGGCCCCCGCCGGGGCCCACGAAGCGCGGGCCGTTCTGCGCCGCTTCCGCGACCGTGGCCTTGAGCTCGGGGCCGACCGCGCTGACGAGCGCCGCGCCGCCCACCCCGATCAGCGCGCCGAGCACACCGCCGAGCGCGCCCTGAGCCAGCGCCTCGCCGGTCACCTGGCGCACCACGAGGCGCTGCGGCCAGCCGATCGCCTTCAGCGTGCCGAGCTCGCGCGTGCGCTTCGTGACCGACGAGAGCGTGAGCAGCCCCGCGATCAGGAACGCCGCCAGCAGCCCGACCGCGGTCAGGGCGCCGCCGAGCTTGCCGGCGAGGTCCTTCGCGTCGGAGAGCGAGCCGGTCACGCGCTCCGCGAGGTCCTGGCTGGTGGTGGTCTGCGCGCCCGGGAACCCGGCCTCGATCCGCTTGGCCACGGCGGCCACGTCGTCCGCGCTGTCGGCACGCACGTAGATGTTGTTCACGCGTCCCTCGCGGTCCGCGAGCGCCTGCAGCTGGCCGAGCTTCAGGTACATGTCCGAGGCCTGCCCGCCGAGCGGCGGCGAGGCCACGCCGATCACCTCGAAGCGCTTGCCGTCGAGCTTCACGTGGTCGCCGATCGCGAGGTCCTTGCGCGCCGCGTAGCTCGAGCTGAGGATCACCTCGCGGGCGTCGCCGGCGGAGAACCAGTCGCCCTTCGTGAGCTGGCCGGCGGTGACCGCGCCGAGGTCGCGGTGGGCCGGGTCCACGCCGCTCACGCTGCTCGCGTCGAAGTCGATGTTCTCGGGCGGGCCGGGCGCTGCGCCGGAGCCCGGGCCGAACTGCTGGACCTGGTCCTGCGCCTGCTCCGGCACCGTGCCGGACACGGTCACCAGGCTGAGCGTGAGGCCGCCGGCCGCGTCGCTCACGCCGTCGAGGCCGGACACCCTGCTCGCGCGCGCCGCCGGGAACGAGAGCTGCGGGCCCGAGGTGAAGTTCGTGTCCGTGAACTTCTCCCCGGGCTTGCCGAGCGAGCCCAGGCCCTGCCTGACCGGCCCGTTCTCGCGCTGGAGCCGGCGAGCGCTCGGAGTCGGAGAGGCCCGGCGGGGCCGTCCTGCCCGAGCTCGAGCGGGCGGGTCACGGACAGGTCCGTGCCCACGCCCGTCAGCGGCTCGAGCACCTCGTCCTGGGCCTTGTCGAGCCCGTCGCTCAGCGCGGCGACCGTGACCACCAGGCCCACGCCGAGGCCGAGGCCGAGCGCGGTCAGGAACGTGCGGCCCCGGCGCCGGCGGAGCTCCGACGCGATGTAGGAGAGGTAGAACAAGGCCGGGCTACTGCCAGCGCGGGGGAGGGCCGGGCGCGCCGTAGCCGCCGGGAGCGCCAGGCCCGCCGGGCGGCCGGCCGAAATGCCGCTCTCCGCCGAACGGGCCGCCCTCGCCGAGGTGCTCGAGCCGGTCGTCGAGGTGCTCGAGGATCTCGTCCGCCTGCTTCTGCGTGAGCTTGCCGTCCTTCACGGCCTCGTCGATGTGCTCCTTCGTCGACGCCTTCAGAGCCGCACGGACGTCGTCAAGCGACTTCCCCTGAGCCTTCGCGACCTGGGCGAGCGTCTTGCCGTCGCGCAGCTCGGAGAAGAGCTTGCGCTCGCCGATGCCGAGCGCCTTCGCCACGTCGGCCAGCGGGCCGGGACCGCCGAAGCGCGGGCCGGGCCCGCCGAACTCGTGGTGCTCGAAGCGCGGGCCTCCGCCCGGGAAGCCGAGCACCCTGCCGGACTCCTCGCGGTGCTTCTTCAGCTCGTCGGCCTGCTCCTTCGTCAGCTTGCCGTCCTTGACGGCCTTGTCGAGCTGGGCGTCCTCGGCCTTTGCGAGCGCGTCCTCGAGCGTCGGCGGCGCTCACCCCGAGGCGCTTGGCGGCGTCCCCGAGGATGGCCTGCTCCGTCTTGTCGCCGTCGTCCTTCGCCGCCAGTGCGGCGCCGCCGCCCAGCAGGGTCGCGGCCAGTCCTCCGATTGCGATGCTGCGCTTGGCACGCAAGAGTTCCTCCTCCGTCGCGGTCAGTGCGGGCATTCGAACCGCCGCGCGGCAGGCGGAGCTAAGTGGAGTCGAAGATGGGCATAAGAGCGATCCCGGGCGACCGGGCACGCTGTTCACAATGGACCCGGTGAGGATCCTCGTGGTGGACGACGACCGCGCGGTGCGCGACGCGCTCCGGCGCGCGCTGACGCTGGGCGGCTACGAGGTGCTGGCCGCCGAGGGCGGGCAGCAGGGGCTCACGCAGATCGCGACCGAGGTCCCGGACGCCGTGGTCCTCGACGTGGGGATGCCGGGCGTGGACGGGCTCGAGGTCTGCAGGCGCCTGCGCGGCGCCGGGAACCGCGTGCCCGTGCTCATGCTCACGGCGCGCGACGCCGTGTCGGACCGCATCGACGGCCTCGACGCCGGCGCGGACGACTACCTCGTGAAGCCCTTCGACGTGGGCGAGCTGAAGGCCCGCCTGCGCGCCCTGATGAGGCGCAGCGCGGGCGAGGGCGACCCGGACGCGGTGACCTTCGAGGAGCTCCGGCTGGACAGCGCCCGGCACGGGGTGGTGGTGGGCGACCGCTTCGCCGAGCTCACGCGCACGGAGTACCAGCTGCTCGAGCTGCTGATGCTCAATCCGCGCAGGGTGCTGCCGCCGAGCCTCATCTACGAGCGCGTCTGGGGCTACGACTTCGGGCCCGGGTCGAACGCCCTGCGCGTGTACATCGGATACCTGCGCCGCAAGCTCGAGGAGGCCGGCGCCCGCCCGCTGATCCACACCGTTCGCGGCGTCGGCTACGCGCTGCGCGAGCCGTGAGCCTCCGCTCCCGCATCGCCGCGGCGGGCGCCGTCGCGGTGGCAGTGACCGTGCTGCTCGCCGCGGTGATCATCTATCTCGGCGTGCGCGCCGAGCTGCGCGGCGAGGTGGACACCGCGCTCGGGAACGTGGCCGACGCGGTGGAGGTGCGCTTCGAGGCGCCGGCGCCGCGAGCCCGGCCGCCCCCCGCTCGACCGCGACCTGCTCCGGCGCCGCCAGGAGCCCTACGGCGGCGCGACCGGCTACGTCCAGCTCGTGACGAACACCGGCGAGGCGCTCCCGCCGCCCGGCGTGCTGCGCGCGCGTGTCCCGCTGGACTCGGATGCGCGCGCGATCGCGGGCCGCGGCGCGGGCGAGGACCTCGCCGACATGACCGTGGGCGGCACCCACCTGCGCGTGCTCACGCGCGGCGTGGCGGGCGGCGGCGCGATCCAGGTGGCGCGTCCGCTCTCCGAGGTGGACGACCAGCTCGGCGGCATCCTGCTCGTGCTGGCGCTCGTGAGCGCGGGCGGCGTGGCGCTCGCGGCCGGGCTCGGCGTGCTGCTCGCGCGCACCGCGCTCGCCCCGATCGGCCGCTTCACCAGCCGCACCGAGGCCGTGGCGGCGGATCCCGACGTGTCGCAGCGCATGGAGGTGGGCAGCGGCGACGACGAGCTCTCGCGGCTGGCACGCAGCTTCAACGCCACGCTCGACGAGCTCGAGCGCTCGGTCGAGTCCCAGCGCCAGCTCGTGGCCGACGCGAGCCACGAGCTGCGCACGCCGATCGCCAGCCTGCGCGCGAACATCCAGACGCTGGAGGAGGCGCGACAGGCTGCCGCCCGGCGAGCTGGCCGCGCTCCGCGCGGACATCGTGGAGGAGCTCGACGAGCTGACCGCGCTCGTGGCGGACGTGGTGGAGCTGGCGCGCGGCGCCAAGCCCAGCGAGTCGCTCGACGACGTCAGGCTCGACGAGGTCGTGGGCGCGGCGGTCGAGCGCGCACGCGCGCGGGCCGGCGAGCGCGCCGAGATCCGCGCCGAGCTCGAGCCCGCCGTGGTGATGGGCGATCCCGAGCGCATCCAGCGTGCCGTGTCCAACCTGCTCGACAACGCGATCAAGTGGAGCCCGCCGGGCGGCCTCGTGGAGGTGGCGCTCGCGGACGGCGTGCTCACCGTTCGCGACCACGGGGCAGGCTTCGAGCCGGAGGACCTCGGGCGGGTGTTCGAGCGCTTCTACCGCGCGGACAGGGCGCGCGGGAAGCCCGGCTCGGGGCTCGGCCTGGCGATCGTGAAGCAGGCGGCGGAGGCTCACGGCGGCAGCGTGGCGGCGGAGAACGCGCCGGGGGGCGGGGCGCTGCTCCGGCTCTCGTTCGGGCCGTCCGAGTCGGTCGCGCCCGTGCCTCTTAGGTAGCTCTTCGGCCCGCTTCAGGGAGCGATTACCGCGCGCGGCCAACCTCGCCGCATGAACATCAAGCAGAAGGCAGCTCCCCTCCTCGCCGCCGCGGTCGTCGGCGGCGGCACCGGCGCGATCGTCGTGGCCGCCGCCGGGGACGACGGCGGCACCACCACCGTCACGAGCGCCGCGCCCGCCGCCGTAGCGCCCGTGGCCGACACCGGCACCGCGCTGAACTCGCGCCAGGTCTACGACGCGGCGAAGGGCTCCGTGGCCTTCATCACCGCCCGCGTGACCGAGCAGTCCCAAGACCCCTTCGGCCAGAGCCAGTCCGGGACGGCGACCGGCACCGGCTTCGTGGTGTCCGACGACGGCTACCTCGTCACGAACGCGCACGTGGTCGAGGGCGCGAGCGCCGTGCAGGTCAAGATCGGCGACGGCGAGACCAGGACCGCGAAGGTCGTGGGCACCGACACCTCCTCCGACATCGCGCTGCTCAAGGTCGACGCGGGCGGCCAGCATCTCGTCCCGCTCTCGCTCGCCGACTCGGACGACCTGCACGTGGGCGACGCCACCTTCGCGATCGGCAACCCCTACGGCCTCGAGCGCACGCTCACCACGGGCGTGGTCAGCGCCCTCGACCGCGAGATCAGCGCTCCGAACGGCTTCTCGATCGACGGCGTGATCCAGACCGACGCCGCGCTCAACCCCGGCAACTCGGGCGGCCCGCTGCTCGACTCCGCCGGCCGCGTGATCGGCGTGAACTCGCAGATCGAGTCCACCGGCAACTCGGCGGGCGGGCAGGCGAGCAACAGCGGCATCGGCTTCGCGGTGCCCTCGAACACCGTGCGGAACGTGGTCAAGCAGCTGCTCGCAGGACGGCACCGCCGAGCACGCCTACCTGGGCGTGCAGACCTCCGACGCCGAGTCCGGCGGCGCCCGGGTGGCGGACGTGGTGAGCGGCGGCCCCGCCGACGCCGCGGGCCTCCGGGCCGGCGACGTGGTCACGTCGGTGGACGGCCACGACGTGGCCGACTCGGGTGACCTCTCGAGCGCCATCGACGACCAGCAGCCCGGCGACGAGGTGAGCATCGTGGTCACGCGCGGCGGCGAGCAGCAGACGCTGCACGCGAAGCTCACGAACCGCCCCGAGTCGGTCCAGCGCTAGTCGGGCGCGTCGGCGCCGGTCCGCGTGGTGAACGCGGAGCCGGCGCCGCCGCCCATGAGGCGGCGGTAGAGCGGGGGCGCCAGCCAGCGGGAGAACGCGGCAAGGGCGTAGGGGCGGGGCACGTAGCGCTCCGCCCGCCCGCCCGGCCCCGCGTCCCGGATCGCCTCGGCGACCTTGTCGGGGGTGGACACCATCCAGCGGGTCAGCAGGCGCGCCCGCAGCTCGGCCGCCGGGAAGCCCTCGGTCTGGATGAACCCCGGCAGCACCTGCCCGACGTGGACCCCGTTCGGGCCCTCCTCGAGGTTGAGCGCGTCGGACCAGCCGGAGAGCGCGAACTTGCTCGCCGAGTAGGCCCCGGACCCGGCCCGCGCCACGCGTCCCGAGACGCTCGTCACGTTCACGATCGCGCTCGGCGCCGAGTCGCGCAGCAGGGGCAGGAGCGCCTCCGTGAGCCGCACCTGCGCGTGGAAGTTGAGCCGCATGGTCTGCTCGACGTTCGCGTGGCCGCCGTCCGCGAAGCGCGCCCGCCAGCCGGCGCCGGCGTTGTTCACGAGCAGGTCGAGCCGGCCGTGCTGCTCGCGGACGTGCGCCGCGACCGCCGCCGGGGCGCCCGCGTCGGTCAGGTCCACCGCCACGAACGTCGCCGGGACGCCGAGCGACTCCGCCAGCGCGCGCAGGCGGTCCTCGCGGCGCGCCACGAGCACGATCCGGGCATCGGGCTCGCGCGCCAGCCGCCGCGCGGTGGCCTCGCCGATCCCGCTCGACGCTCCCGTGACGACGGCGACCCAGCTCACCCGCGCGGCCCTCTCGGCTCGGCCGGCCGCTCGGCGCCCATGGGCAGCAGCTCGAGCTGCCACCAGCCCACGTCGCGCCACTCGCCGAGCTTCCACGCCGACCTTGCGGTAGACGCCGACCGGCTCGAAGCCGAACGCCTCGTGCAGCCCCACGCTCGCCTCGTTCGGGAGCGTGATCCCGGCGCAGGCCACCGTGAAGCCCTGCTCGCGCAGCAGCTCGAAGAGCGTGCTCGTAGAGCCCGCGCGCCACGCCCCTGCGCGATGGTGGCGCTCGGCGACGTAGACGGTCACGTCGGTGGCCCAGCGGTAGGCGGAGCGCTCGTGGTGGCGGCTCGCGTAGGCGTACCCGGCCAGCTCGCCGTCGCGCTCGTCCACGAGCCACGGGTGCGTCTGCGAGATCGCTCTGGATGCGGCTCGTCATCTCCTCTGCGTCCGGCGGCACGTCCTCCAGCGAGGCCACGCCCTCCCGGACCGAGGGCAGGTAGATCTCGGCACAGGAGGCGCCGTCGGCGGGCGTGGCGTGCCTGATCATCGGGGAAGCCTGCCAAACCTCCTCGTCTAGCGGAACAGCGCCTCCACGGCGTCGGCGCCGAGGCCGACCTTCTCGTAGTGCTCCTTGCACATGGCGATGTAGTCGTGCACGTCGAAGTAGCCGACCGGCTCGCCGGTCTCGTCGAGCCAGACGAGCGGGCCCTTCACGACGAAGAAGACCTTCATCGGGTCCGGATGGTCGTACGCCACGAGCGTGTGGCCCTCGCCCGGCGTCTCGTAGACGAAGTCGCCCGGCGGTGGCGGTCCAGTCGTGCTCCAGGTAGCCCCACTTGCCCGAGACCGTGAAGGCGAAGACCTCGTGCGGGTGGTAGTGGCGGTTGACGAGCCCGGCCTCCTTCGCCATCAGGATGTCGGCCCACTTGTTCTGCGTGGGTGAGATCCAGAGCGGCCGCGTGGAGACCGTCTCGGTGATCGGCGCGTAGTAGCGCTCGTCGTCGGTGGGGGCGTTGTTGATGTACGCCTCCGGGCAGCGCGTCGGGCTGGAAGACCTTCGTGATCGGCTCCAGGTCGCGCCAGAACTCGGTGGTGGGTGCGTCGGGCATGTCAGCCTCCTCCGCTGCTGTCGGGTGTCAGGACCGCCCTGCCGGTGACGTCGCCGGCGCGCAGCCGGTCGAGCACGTCGTTCACCGCTTCGAGCGGGTGTGTCTCGGTCTTCAGGGTGAGCCTTCCCGAGCCGTGCAGCTGCATGACCTCCCAGAGGTCCGTCCAGCTGCCGACCAGGTTCGCGATCGCCGCCTGCTCGGTGCCGACCATCGCCGCCGACGGGACGCTGAGCGTGCCGCCGAAGCCCACGATCGAGTAGGTGCCGAGCCGGGCCAGCATCCCCATGCCGTCGGCGTGGGTGGCGTCGCTGCCCACGAAGTCGACCACCAGGTCGGCGCCGCGGCCGTCGGTGAGGTCGCGGACCGCGTCCACCACGCCGTCGGCGGGCAGCACCTCGTCCGCGCCGAGCTCGTCTGCGAGGGCGCGGCGCTCCGCGTTCGGGTCCACGCCGATGACGGCGCTCGAGCCGAGCTCGCGCAGCAGCTGAAGCGCGATGTGGCCCACGCCGCCCACGCCGAGCAGCACGACCGTGCTCCCCGGCAGCGCCAGGTGCTTGACCTTCTTCACCGCGTGGTAGGCGGTCAGGCCGGCATCCGCGTGCGGCGCCACGGCCACGGGGTCCACGCCCGCCGGCAGCTTGACCACCGAGCGCTCCGGCACCACCAGCCACTCGGCGAAGCCGCCGTTCACCGACAGCCCCGTGAACTGGTGGCGGTCGCAGTGCATGTCGCGCCCGCGCCGGCAGGGGACGCAGAGCCCGCAGCTGTGCGGCGGGTAGACGATCACGGCGTCGCCGGGGGCCACCGTCGACACGAGGTCCCCGACCGCCTCGACGATGCCGGTGTTCTCGTGCCCGAGCACCAGCGGGAGCCGCACACCGGCCGGCTCCATCTCGCCCTCGATGGCGTGGAGGTCGGTGGCGCAGACCCCGGCGCCCGCGATCCGCAGCAGCAGCTCGTCCGGGCGCGCGATCTCGGGCTCCGGGAGGTCCACCAGCTCGAGCGGCCGGTGGTACTCGCTCATCAGCGCCGCCCTCATGCCGCCGCCCTCTCGACGGCCGAGCGCACGTCGTCGGCGCCGGGCAGGTAGGCGTCCTCGAGCGAGGGGCTGAACGGCACGGGCGCGAACGGCGCGCCCACGCGCTCGATCGGCGCGTCGAGGAAGTCGAAGGCCGCGGCCTGCACCGCCGCCGCGACCTCGGCGCCGAACCCGCCCTGCTCCACGGCCTCGTGCGCGACCACCAGCCGGTTCGTGCGCCGGACGGAGTCCACGATCGTCTCGAGGTCGAGCGGCACGAGCGTGCGCGGGTCGATCACCTCGGCCTCCACGCCGTCCGCGGCCAGCCGCTCGGCCGCGGCCAGCGACTCGCCCACCATGCGCGACAGCGCCACGATGGTCACGTCGCCTCCCTCGCGGGCCACGCGGGCCCTTCCGATCGGGACCGGCAGCGCCGCATCGGGCACCTCCTCGCGCTTGAAGTAGAGGGACTTGTTCTCGATGAAGACCACGGGGTTGGGATCGGCGATCGCGCTCGCGAGCAGCCCGGGCACGTCGGCCGCCCGGCTCGGCATCACGACCTTGAGCCCCGGCACGTGCGCCAGCCAGCTCTCGAGGCTCTGCGAGTGCTGCGCCGCGCCGCGCTGGCCGCGCGCCGCCCTGGGTGCGCACCACGAGCGGCACGCTCAGCTGCCCGCCGGACATCGCGTGCGCCTTGGCGGCGCCGTTCGCGAGCTGGTCGAGGGCGAGCGTGATGAAGTCGATGAACATGATCTCGAGCACCGGCCGCAGCCCCGACTGGGCGGCGCCGATCGCCACGCCGCAGATGGCCGCCTCCGAGATCGGCGTGTTGATCACGCGCTCGGTGCCGAACTCGTCCGCCAGCCCGGCGGTGGCGGTGTAGGGGCCGCCCTCGGCCACGTCCTCGCCGATGACCACCACCCGCCCGTCGGCGCGCATGGCCTCGCCGAGCGTGGCGGTGATCTCCTTCAGGTAGGTGCTGCGGCGCGTCCCGCCGCCCGCGGGCGCCGGGGACTCCGGGGCGGGGGAGGGGGCCGGCGCGTAGACGAGGTCGGCGGTCGCGCTCGGCCGGCGGCGCGCGCGCTCGCGCGGCCGAACTCGACGGCGGCCTCGACCGCGTCGCGGGCCTCGGAGGCGACCTTCTCGAGCGCCTTCTCGTCCCACCAGCCGGCCTCCAGGCCGTGGCGCTGGAAGCGGAGGATCGGGTCCTTCTCCTGCCAGTCCTCGGCGGCCAGCGCCTCCCGGTAGTGCGCCGGGTCGCCCTCGTAGTGGCCGCGCAGCCTGTGCGTGAGGCACTCGAGCAGCAGCGGCCCCCTGCCCTTGCGGGCGGCCGCGAGGAAGCGGGCGAAGGTCTCGTGCACGGCCACGGCGTCGTTGCCGTCGACCGTCTCGCGATCGAGCCCGTAGGGCGCCACCACGTCGCTCACCCGCTCGACCACGGTGTGGGCCGAGCGCGGCGTGAACTCGGCGAAGCCGTTGTTCTCGCACACCATGATCAGCGGCAGCCCCCAGAGCGCGGCGAGGTTCACGGTCTCGTTGAAGTGGCCGGCCTGCACGGCGCCGTCGCCGAAGAACACCACGGCCACCTGGTCGCCTCCCTCCAGCCGCGCGGCGAGCGCGCTGCCGAGCGCGAGCGGGATGTTGCCGCCCACCACGCCCGTGGCGCCGAGCAGCCCGTGCTCGGCGTCCACGAGGTGCATGGAGCCGCCGAGCCCGCCGCAGAGGCCGTCGGCCCGGCCCATCAGCTCCGCCATCACGCGCTCCGCGGGCGCGCCCTTCGCGAGCGCGTGGCCGTGGGCGCGGTGGCCGCTGTAGACGGCGTCGTCGTCGCGAAGCTGGCGGCAGACGCCCGCCGCCACGGCCTCCTGTCCGACGCTCAGGTGGATCAGCCCGAACACCTCGTCGGCCCGCTTGAGCTGGCCGACCCGCTCCTCGAACAGGCGGATCAGCCACATCGTCCGCAGCAGGCCGAGCGCCTTCTGGCGGCCCAGCTTCGCCAAGCTACGCCCCGCGCATCGATCGCGGCCAGATGCCCTGCTTGCCCGGCGAGAGGATCCCGTTCGGGTCGAGCGCGTCCTTGATCGTCTCGGTGAAGCGCCGGTAGGCGTGGTCGTTGAAGCTGTACTGCTCCGCGGCCAGGTCCATGAAGTCGAGGTGGGCGCGGTACTCGCCGTAGCCCCGCTTGGCCGCCTCGCGCACGAGCAGCTTCGAGGTGTCGTACGCGCGCCGCGACTGGGCCTCGTCCTTCGTGTCGAAGATGACCAGCGTGATGTGGATGAAGCTGCGCGCGTTCACGGGGAGGAGGGAGGCGATGTAGTCGAGCCCGGCCTCCTTCTCCACGAGCCCGCGGAGCAGGTCCCGCAGCGCCACGGCGTCGCGGCCCGTCAGCGGCGCCACGGGGGAGAAGCCGATGTGGCCGCCCTCCTCGCCGCCGTACCAGGCGGTCATCTGGTTCCAGCCGAGGTTCGGCACGCCGCCCTGGACGAGCTCGGCCGGGTGCTCGAGCTTCGGGATGTCCTCCGGCGCGACCTTCGAGCCCCACACGTCGGCGCCGGGGATGCGCTCGAACGCCTTCTTGATCTTCGCGAGCTTGAGGTCCGCCACGTCCTCGTCCTCGTACAGCGCGAAGCGCATCAGCCAGCGGCCCACCTCGAGCTCGCGGGCCATCCGGTCGATCACGTCGTCGGGGATCGGCGTCTCCTCCTGCCACCACTGGTCGCGGCTCGAGAACACCGAGCCGAGCAGCATCGCGTTCATGATCTGGGGGACCATGCGGATCGTCCCGTCGAGCATCAGAACGCGCAGCGTGTCGACCACGGCCGGCAGGTCGTCCTCGTTCCAGACCCGCAGCCAGAGCGGCATGTAGCACTCCGGGTAGGGGTTCAGCCAGACCCCCATCTTCGTGACGATCCCGTAGTTCGACTGCATGAACAGCTGGTCCGGGCTCGGGCCGAGGCCGCGCTTGTACACGTGCCAGGCGCGGTTGCCCGCCATCGCGCCCATGCCGGTGCGCATCAGCTCGCCGTCCGGCAGCACCACCTCCATGCCGCACGGCGCCGCCATGTCCACGCCGGTGGGCAGGTAGGTCACGCCGTGGTCGAGCGTGTTGCCGATGACGCTGCCCCAGCCGAGGTCGGCGATCGACACCATCAGCCGGTGCCCGCCCGCCTTGATCGCCTCGTAGAGGTCGAACCAGCGCACGCCCGGCTCCACGACGGCGTACGCGCACTCCTCGTCGATCTCGAGCACGCGGTTCATGTTGCGGAGCGAGACGATCACCGAGCCCTTGACGCGCGGCGCCGGCCCGCCGTAGCCGTTGTTGCGGCCGGTGGAGTGCGTCCAGAGCGGGACCTTGAAGCGGTTGGCCGCGCGCACGACCTCCTGCACCTGCTCGACCGTCGTGGGCATCACGACGGCGGAGGCCGTGTAGTCGTCCCAGCTCTCGTATGCGAACGGGTCGCGGAACTCGCGCAGCTCCTCGTCGGACGTGAGGACGGCGTCGGGGCCGACGGCGTCGGCGAAGGCCTCCAGCGCCCCGGACAGCGTGGCGCTCATGCCGGCACGTGCTCGAACTGGGCGATCGCGCTCTCGTAGGTGCGCCGGTACATCTCGTCGATCGGGAGCGCGCGCAGGTCCTCGGAGAGCACCTCGACGCCCCAGGGCTCGGAGTAGCCCATGTCGAGCGCCACGCGCACGTAGCCCTTGATGTCGAACTCGCCCTCGCCCGGAAGCCTGCGGCGGTTCACCACCTCGTCGAGCGTGTCCTCCATGTCCTCGTACTGGCCGTCGCTCAGCTCGATCCAGCCGAGCTGGTCCAGCGAGAAGCGGCGCAGGTCGTCGGGCTTGACCCCGAGCTTGCCCATGTGCCAGGTGTCGATGACCACGCCCGTGTCGTCGATGCCGTCGATCACGGCGAGCGCCGAGTCGATGCTCTTCACGTTCACGTCGAAGGGCATGAACTCGTAGAGCACCTTGGCCGGGGTGTGCTCCGCGGCGTCGGCGCAGAGCTCGGCGTAGCGCTCGTTCAGCTTCGGCATCTCGCACTCGACGCCGGGGATGTTCCCCGCCTTGATGTGGTGGGCGTCGAGCGCCGTGGCGGCCTCGAAGAGCATCTTGCGCTGCCTGTCGGCGGCCGTGCGCGCCTCCTCGCCCTCGTCGACCATCCAGTCCCAGAGGAACTCGAGCTCCATGAGCCGCAGGCCGTTGTCGTCCAGGTGCCCGCGCATCTCGGCGAGCGTGGTGGACTCGAGCTGGTGCTCGATGTCCACGTGCCAGAGCCCGATGCCCATGAAGCCGGCCTCGCGCGCCTGCGCGCAGCGGTCGGCGAAGCTGAACAGGCTCCATTCCCGGCCCACGTGCACCTCGACGGGACCGGCTGACGTCCAGTAGGCGTTGGCAAGCTCGACGCTCACGGCGGCTCCTCTCCCTCGAGGGGTACGTTGATCTCGATCGTGAGCCCGTTGGGGTCGGTCACGAACAGCTGCCGCATGACCCCGGGGATCTCGTTCTTCATGGCCTCGACGCCGCCGCGCTCGAGCCGCCCGGCCAGCTCCGCGTAGTCGTCGCCGTTGAACGCCACGTGGTCCACCGGGGCGGAGGCCGCCCGTCTGCCGAGGCGCTCGGAGTGGGCGCTGTACTCGCCGCGGTCCGCCACGTGGATGCAGGGCACGCTCGCCCGCGTAGAGCCAGTGGCCCGAGAACTCGAGCGGCGGGCGCGCCCCGGCCTCCAGGCCGAGGGTCGAGCACCAGAAGTCGCGCGTGGCGTCGATGTCGTCGGTCAGGACCAGAAGGTGCTCCATCCCGGTCACCGGCATGCCGCTATCCCGTGCCCGCCGGCGACGCGACCTCGCCGACCGCCTGCCTGGCCGCGTCCGCGATCTTCTCGGCGGACGGCGCCAGGAAGGCCTCCTGGACCTGGTTGCCGGGCACCGGCGCGTCCATCCTCGCCACGCGCGCGGGCGGCGCCTTGAGCGTGTCGAAGCCGTGCTCGCTCACGGTCGCGGCGATCTCCGACGCCACGCCGCAGCGCAGCCGGCCCTCGTCGGCCACCACGAGCCGGCCGGTCTTCGCGACCGAGTCGAGGATCGTCTTCTCGTCGAGCGGCACCAGCGTGCGCAGGTCGATCACCTCGGCGTCGATGCCCTCGCCGGCCAGCGCTTCGGCCGCCTCGAGGGTGGCGCCGACCATCAGCGAGTAGCTCACGAGCGTCACGTCCGAGCCCTCGCGCTTCACGTCGGCCTGGCCGAACGGGATCGAGTAGTCCTCGTCGGGCACCTCGCCCTCGGCGCCGTAGCCGAAGGCGTGGGTGACCACGATCGTCGGGTTGTCGCTCCTGATCGCGGTGCGCAGGAGGCCCTTCAGGTCCGCCGGCGTGAACGGCGTGGTGATCTCGATCCCCGGCAGGTTCCAGTACATGCCGAGCGGGCTCTCGGAGTGCTGCGCGGCGCCGCCGTGCAGGAGGCCGTGGCTCATGTGGATCGTGACCGGCACGTCCACCTTGCCGCCGCTCGACTGCCGCGCCGGAGCGATCTCCGACGCGATCGACGAGAACGCCGGGTAGGTGAAGGGCGCCAGCCCGAGGT
The DNA here is from genome assembly GCA_963768465.1 of uncultured Thermoleophilaceae bacterium. GTDB lineage: Bacteria > Actinomycetota > Thermoleophilia > Solirubrobacterales > Thermoleophilaceae > JACVRW01. The sequence continues at coordinate 31,987 of CAVYIA010000013.1, forward strand.
GGGCGAAGATCCGCTGCCCGCACATCGCGGCGCCGGCCGCCAGCGCCGCGAACGCGGCCTCGGAGCAGGGCGGGAAGTAGATGCGGTCGGAGTACTTCTTCTGGAAGGGCTCGAAGCGCCCGGCCTCGGGGCCGATCCCGAGCACCTCGTTGCCCATGACCGCGAAGGTGGGGTCCTCCTCCATCACCAGCTCGAGGACGTCCAGCATCGCGTCTGCGTAGTTCTTGGTTGCCATGCTCGGCTCCCTCCTCAGGCGAATACGTTGTCGAGGGCGCTCTCCGGCGTGGGCCGCGGGCTGTCCAGCGCGAACTGCCGGGCCTCCTCGAGCCGCTTGCGCACCTGCTCGTCGAGCGCCGTGAGCTCGTCCTGGTCGATGTCGCCGGACGCGAGCAGCTCGCGCGCGTAGCGGAGCACCGGGTCGTGCTCGCGGTACCAGGCCTCGTGCTCGCCGGCCGTGTTCGAGTCGTCCCACGCCATCGAGATGTCCGTGGGGCCCGTCGGCAGGTTCGGCCAGAGCGGCTGGGTGCCGGCGAAGCGCGCGGTGGCCACGTGCACGAAGTAGGGGCCCTTGCGGGCGCGGGCGTGCGCGACCGCCCGGCCGACCACGTCGTACACGGCCTCCACGTCGCGCCCGTCGACGGTCTCGACCGGGATCCCGAAGGTCTCGGGGATCTTCGTGAGGTCGTCGACGGCGGACACCGAGGTGGGGAAGCCGCCGCCCGCGGAGCCGAGCGCGCCCTCGCTGTTGTTCTCGCAGACGAACACGACGGGGAGCGACCAGAGCGCGGCGAAGTTGAGCGACTCGTACGCCACGCCCTCCTCGAGCGCGCCGTCGCCGAAGAGGCCGACCGCCACGGCGTCGCCACCCTGGCTCTTGAGCGCGAACGCCGCTCCGATCGAGAGGCTGATGCTGCCCCCGACGATCGCCGAGGTCGACAGGAAGCCGCGCTCGGTGTCGCTCAGGTGCATCGTGCCGCCGGCGCCGCGGTTCATGCCGTTCTCGCGGCCGAGGATCTCGGCGAGCGCGATCTTCGGGTCGGTCCCGCGCGCGAGCACGTGGCCGTGGTTGCGGTGGTGGGTCGCGATCTTGTCGTCCGGCCCGAGCGCGTCCATCAGCGGAACGCCGGTGGCCTCCTGCCCGATGTAGAGGTGGAAGTGGGTCATGAACTCGTGCGCCTCGAAGAGACCCACCACCGTCTCCTCGAAGCGGCGGATGGTGAGCATCCGCTCGAGCGTGGCCTTCTTGCGTTCGGCGTCCCAATCAGCCATCGGCTCTCTCCTTCGTTCCGTTTGATCCGAGGCTTCCGCGCAGCAGGTACGCCGACTCGAGGAGCTCCGGGCGCTCCTTGAGCTCGTTCGCGCTGCCCGAGAAGCGCAGCTCCCCGCCCTCCATCACGTGTGCCCCGTTGGCCAGGCCGAGCGCGACCGTGGCGAACTGCTCGATCAGCAGCACGCCCACGCCCGACTCGGCGACCGTGCGGATGGTCGGGATCAGGCGCTTGACCACGACCGGCGCGAGGCCGAGCGAGAGCTCGTCGATGAGGATGAACTTGGGCTGCGAGACGAGCGCCTGGGCGAGCACGACCATCTGCTGCTCGCCGCCGGACAGCGAGCGGGCGCGCGCGTCGAGCCGGGCCTTGAGCTCGGGGAAGAGCTCGAGCGCGTACTCGCGGCGCTCCTTGCCCGCCGAGCCGCGCAGCGCATAGGTGGCCACCTGGAGGTTGTCGTCCACGGTCAGCTCCGGCAGCAGCCGGCGGCCCTCGGGCACCACGGCCACGCCGGCCTTCCTGATCCGCTCGGGCCGGCGGCCCGACAGCTCGTCGTCGCCGATCTTGATCGACCCCGTCTTGGGGAGGACGCCGGCCACCGCCAGCACGAGGCTGGACTTGCCGGCGCCGTTGGGCCCGAGCAGGGCGGTGACCTCGCCGGGCGGGATCTCGAAGGACACGTCGCGCGCCACGGGCCGGCCGCCGCGCTCGACCGTCACCTCGGAGAGGCGAAGGGAGTCGCTCACGCCTCGTCCGCCGTGCCGAGGTAGGCGCGCATGACGTTCTCGTCGCGAAGCACCTGGTCGGTGGGGCCCGAGGCGATCAGCTTCCCGAAGTCGAGCACGGAGGTCACCTGGCAGCAGGCGGACACGAGGCTCATGTCGTGGTCCACCAGGATCACGAGCGAGCCCATGTGATCGGGGATGCTCCGGATGACCTCGCCCATCTGCTGCGTCTCGGCGTCGGGCAGCCCGGCCGCGGGCTCGTCGAGCAGCACGATCCGCGGCTTGCCGACCACGGCGCGCGCGACCTCGACCAGGCGCCGGTCGCGTGCGCCGAGCGTGCCGACCTTCGTGGCCGGGTCCACCTCGAGGCCCACGAAGCCGAGCGCGCCGAGCACGTCCTCCTCGAGGCTCTCGCGCCCCTGCCCCGAGTGCTCGTGCACCAGCGCGACGTTGTCGTAGAGCGACAGCTTCTCGATCGCCTGCTCGGTCTGGAAGGTGCGCCGCACGCCCCAGCGCGCGCGCCGGAAGTCCGGCATCGAGAGGAGGTTCTCGCCGAAGGCCGTGATGGAGCCGGCGGCCGGCTTGACGAAGCCGCTCATCACGTTGAAGAAGGTGGTCTTGCCGGCGCCGTTCGGCCCGATCAGGCCGCAGGTGCCCTCCGGGAAGTTCACGGTCATGCCGTCGATCGGCGTGACGCCGCCGAACTGCACGCGCAGGCCGTCGACCTCGATCATTCTCTTCCGCCCGATCCCGACCAGGCGGCCGAGGAAGCGCCCGAGCCGCGCCATGTCCTTCGGGAACTGGTCCACGAGCCCGGCCGGCGCGGTCAGCAGCACCTGGAGCACCCCGACTCCGAAGAGGATCGTGAGCAGGTCCGCGGGCAGCCCCCAGGTGTCGAGGAGCGCGGGCAGGTACCTGAACAGGAGGCCCGCCACGATCGCCCCCCAGAGGCTGTAGATCCCGCCCATCAGCACGACCGCGAGCAGGGTGATGTTGTCCTTCGTGGGGAACTGGTAGTTGAAGAGGTCGCCCACGTTCGCCGCCAGCAGCGCGCCCGCCACGCCGGTCAGGAACGACGCGAGGGCGAACGCCCAGAGCTTGTAGAGCGTGATGTTCACGCCCGCGGCGAGCGCCGCCGGCTCGCTCTGGCGGATCGCCTCCCAGGCGCGCCCCGGCTTGTTGCGGACGTGCCAGAGCGGGATCAGGAACATCAGGGCGGCCACCACCACCGTGTAGCGGAAGAACGCGGGGTCGGTCTCGGCGATCGCGGGCCGGCGCAGCGTGTCGCCGCCGCCGAGCGACGACTCGGTGTGCCCCAGGAAGCCCGGGCCGCCGTTCGGGAAGTCCGTGGTCGCGAGGACGACCGTGATCGCCCCGGCCATCATCAGCGTGATCAGCGCGAGGTAGAGCCCGCTGAGACGGAGCGCCGGCAGGCCGACCAAGGTGCCGAGCACCATGGTGATGAGGCCCGAGAACAGCAGCACGAGCGGGAACGGCATCGAGGTCGAGAACATCAGCTTGGCCGCGACCCAGGCCCCGAGCGCGAGCACCGCGATCTGCCCGAGCGAGACCAGGCCGACCCGGCCCATGAGGACGTTCAGCCCGAGCGCGACGACCGAGTAGATGGCGGCGCCCGTGAGGACCTTCAGCCAGTACACGCTCAGCAGCGAGGGCACGGCCAGCAGAACGAACAGGAGGAGCGCGACGATGATCACGGCGCGCAGCGCGTCACCGGGCGCCACACGGCCCGGCGCCTTGAGGAACCGGCTGCGGGCGGAGGCCTCCGCCGCGTCCACGGTGGCGGGGGGAGCCATGCCTATCCGGCCGAGCTCGAGAACGACACCTCGACGGTGCCGCGACAGCCACAGGAGCGCGACGATCGCGAGCACGAAGGGCGTCATGTCCCGGTAATCGGAGATGGAGAGGATCGGCGTGATCAGGGCGTTGACCAGGCCCACGACGATGCCCGCGAGGAGCGTGACCACGAGCGACTGGAGGCGCGCGATCAGCGCCGCGGCGAGCGAGGAGATCACCAGGAAGGTCAGCGTGTTGGCGTCGAGCCCGACCAGGTTCGACAGCAGCAGGCCGGCGATTCCGGCGAGCAGGCCCGAGCCGAGCCAGGCCGCGGCCTCGACCCGCCGCACCGGCACGCCGAGCGTGGCGGTGATCTCACGGTCGTTGGCGAGCGCGCGCATCGCCGTGCCGAGGCCCGTGTAGCGCAGGAACGCGGCGGTCACGATCGTGACGACCACCCCGAACGCGAACCCGATCACCTGCGTGTAGTTCACGAGGACGTCGCTGACCATGAAGTTCTCGTTCGAGGTCGGAAGGACCATGGAGCGCGCCTTGTCGCTCCAGATCCAGGACATCGTGCCGAGCAGGATCAGCGCCAGGCCGAGCGTGGCCGTGGCCTTGACCAGCGGATCACGGTTGGCCAGCGGCGGCCCGAACAGCAGCCCGTAGAGCAGCGTCACGACCGCCCCGAACAGGATGCAGACGAGGTACGCCGGGTACTCGTCCCAGCCGGCGTTGTTGATCAGCTCCCACGCGATCAGGGCGCCCATCGCGCCGACCGCCCCGAACGCGAGGTTCAGCACCCCGGTGGCCCGGTAGAGCACCACCAGCCCGACTCCCGAGAGCGCGTACACGCCCCCGAGAGCCAGGCCGGTGACTATGAACGGTTGAAACTCGTCCCAGCTCGGCATGAACTCCCGCGGCTACTCGCCGATCAGGCTCGGGTCCTTCTGCTCGTAGCCGCGCACCTGCTTCACGGCCGGGTCCACGTCCGAGATCGGGAAGCACTCCTCGGCCCCGACCATCACGCCGGCCTTCGGCGTGACCGTGCGATCCACGTTGTTCGGCAGGTGGATCGGCGCGTCGCCGAAGTACCAGGGGTTGCACAGGATGTCGGTCTTGAAGTCCTTGATCCCGTGGAACGCCTCGTTCACGGACTCCTTCGTGTAGTCGCCCTTCAGCTCCTGGAGCGTCTCAGTGGCGATGCGGCCCATGATGAAGCCCATCTGGCTGAAGCTCCCGAGCGGGATGTCCGGCGCGTACTTCTCGCGGACCTTCCGGTAGAGGTTGCTGTCGGGCGCGTCCGCCGTGATCAGGTTGAGCTCGGCGTTCACGAACAGCTTGTTGTCCCACGCGCTACCCAGCGCGTCGGCCAGGAAGTCCGTGTTGCACGGCGTCGAGCAGCCCCACTTCACGCGGTCCTGAAGGCCCTGCTGCTGAGCGGCCTGGAGGATCTTGAGCGCCTCGGGAGGCGTGAAGTTCAGGACCACGCCGCCCCCGTCGCCGGCGGCCTGCACGGCCTTCAGCGCGGCGGAGTTGGCGTCCTGGATCGGCACGTTCTCCTTGAGGCCCGTGAACGGCAGGCCCGCGTCCTCGGTGATGAGCTTCGGGCCCTCCTCGATGTACTCGGTGCCCGGCACGTTCGACTGCACGAGGACGATCTTCTTCACGCCCTTGCGGATCAGCGTACTGCGTGGCTCCGTCGGAGCTGTAGCGCGGGCCCATGTTCACCGACGCGATGTTCGGCGTCGCGTAGCAGCTCGGGCGCGATGCCGGCCGCGATCACGTAGTAGTTCTGCGCCTCGTAGTACTTGTGGTTGACGTCGCACTCGATGATGCTCGACGACCCTGCGATCCCGAGCACCTTCTCGCTCTCGATGAGCTTCTTGGCCTGCGAGGCCGCCTGGCCGGGGTCGGTCTGCTCGGTCTCGATGACGTAGTCGACGGGGTGGCCGTTGATGCCGCCGTTGTCGTTCACGCACTTGAAGTAGGCCTCGGCCATGCGCGGGATCTCGGAGAAGTCCGTTCCGGGCTGCTTGGTCGCCAGCGCGCCGAGCTTGATCGGCGAGCCGGTGGCCTTCTTGCCGGCTTCGGGCCCGCAGTCCGACGCGGCCACCGTCTCCTTGACCGTCGTGCTGCCGCCACTGCCGCCGTCGTCGTCGTCGTCGCCACAGGCGGCAACGAACAGCGAGAGACAGGCCGCGAGCGCGAGCACGAACAACGTGCGGCTCCGGGCCAGACCGAGCATGTTCCTCACGATTCTCCCTCCTCCGGGGGTGTGCCGACCTGCTTTTCGCATACGGCCGATGCCCGAGATCTCACCCCGGGCGCGGCGAGCTTAACCCACTGCGCCCATACGGGTCAAATTGTTTGATGATTAAGCGCGAAGCGGCATACTGCGCGGAGACCGAGGAGAGTTCGAGGGAGGATCATGCCGCGTACGAGCCCGCCGTTCCGTGCCGATCATGTGGGCAGCCTGCTGCGCCCACAGCGCCTGCTGAAGGCCCGCGAGGACTTCGCCGCGGGCGCCATCGACGCCGATGAGCTGAAGTCGATCGAGGACGACTCGATCCGCGACGTCGTCCGGATGCAGGAGGACGTGGGCCTCCAGTCCGCGACCGACGGGGAGTTCCGCCGGGCGTCCTGGCACATGGACTTCATCTACGAGCTCGACGGGATCTCGAAGGCCGAGGACGACCTCGTCGTGCACTTCCACAACCCCGAGGGCGACATCGACTACACGCCGGCCGCGCTCAAGGTCGACGGGCAGGATCGGGCTCCAGAAGCCGACCTTCGGCGACCACTTCGAGTTCCTGAAGGAGTGCGTGACGAGCGCGACGCCGAAGCTCACGATCCCGTCGCCGAGCATGGTCCACTACCGCGGCGGCGCGGCGGCCATCGACCCCGCGATCTACCCGGACAAGGACGAGTTCTGGACCGACCTCACCGCCGCCTACGCGAACCAGGTGCGGATGGTCCACGACCTCGGCTGCACCTACCTCCAGTTCGACGACACGAGCCTCGCCTACCTGAACGACCCGAACCAGCGCAAGATGATGAGCGAGCGCGGCGAGGACTCGGAGCACCTGCACGAGGCCTACATCCGGCACATCAACGAGGCGCTCGCCGGCAAGCCCGACGGCATCACGATCACCACTCACATGTGCCGCGGGAACTTCCGCTCCTCGTGGGTGGCCGAGGGCGGCTACGACTTCGTGGCCGAGGCGCTCTTCGGGGAGCTCGGCGTGGACGGCTTCTTCCTCGAGTACGACGACGCGCGCTCGGGCGGCTTCGAGCCGCTCCGCTTCGTGCCGAAGGGCAAGTACGTGGTGCTCGGCCTCGTGACCACGAAGCGCGGCGAGCTCGAGGAGAAGGACGACCTCAAGCGGCGCATCGAGGAGGCGAGCCAGTACGTGGACCTCGACCAGCTCTGCCTCTCGCCGCAATGCGGGTTCTCGTCCACGGCCGAGGGCAACAACGTGACCTTCGACCAGCAGGTGGCGAAGCTCGAGCGCATCGTCGAGGTGGCCAGGGAGGTCTGGGATTGAGCAAGGCCGCCGACCTGTTCGCCGTCGACGGCCTGCGGACCGTCGTGACCGGCGCGGCCAGCGGGCTGGGCCAGGCGATGGCGGAGGCGATGGCCGACGGCGGCGCGCGCGTGACGCTGACCGACCTCGACAGCGGGCGGCTCGAGGAGGTCGTCGGTGAGCTCTCGAGCCGGGGCGGCGACGTGCGCGGAGTCGCGCTCGACGTGAGCGACGCGGACGCCGTCCGGGCCGTGTTCGACGAGGTCGCGGCGGAGCAGGGCGGGGTGGACGTGGCGTTCGCCAACGCCGGGATCTCGCTGGAGGCGGGCGTGCTCGACGAGGCCGGCGGGCTCGAGGCCCTGGACCGCGAGAAGTGGGACGCGGTCCTGGGCGTGAACCTCAACGGCGTGCTGTTCACGATGCAGGAGGCCGCGCGGCACATGAAGCGCCAGGGGAGCGGCCGGATCGTGGTCACGGCGTCCACGGCGGGCTTCGGCACGGACCCGTTCGTGGGCTACTCGTACTCGGCCACGAAGGCGGCGGTGATGGTCATGGTCCGCCAGGCCGCGTTCGAGCTGGCCAGGCACGGAGTCCACGTGAACGCCATCGCGCCCGGCCCGTTCCGCACCCGGATCGGCGAAGGCGCGCCCCCGATCCCGGACGAGGCCTGGGCGGAGATCGTGGCGCTCGGCCGGCTCGCCGAGCCCGAGGAGCTCAAGGGCGCTGGCGCTGCTGCTCGCCTCGCCCGCGTCGAGCTTCATGACCGGCGCGATCGTGCCGATCGACGGCGGCCAGCTCCTGATGAGCCACGGGGCATGAGGGGCGCGGTCACAAGCGGGGCGGGCGTCATGGAGATCGTGGACCTGCCGGACCCGGGCGAGCCCGGCCCGGGCGAGGTCGTGGTCCGCAACCGGGCGGTGGGCATCTGCGGCTCGGACTTCCACTTCTTCCACGGCGAGCTCGACGCGAACTACCCGCGCATCCAGGGCCACGAGGTGGGCTCGGAGGTGGTGGCGGTGGGCCCGGGCTGCGAGCGCCTGAAGGTGGGCGACTCGGTGGCGATCCACCCGATCAGCTCCTGCGGGCACTGCTACCCGTGCCGGATCGGGCGCGGCAACGCCTGCGACAACTTCAGCCTCATCGGGATCCACTCCGACGGCGGCCTCCAGGAGCTGCTGCTGATGCCGGAGGCGCAGGCGTTCGCCACGAACGTGACCCGGCCGTCGATCGCGGCGCTCGCGGAGCCGCTCTCGATCGGGGTGCGCGCGGTGGAGCGCGCGCAGATCGCGGCGGGCGAGCGCGTGGTCGTGCTCGGCGCCGGCCCGATCGGCCAGGCGATCACCCTGCTCGCCCAGGACCTCGGCGCCGAGGTGCTGCTCGTGGACACGATGCAGAGCCGGATCGACGTGGGCGCGGGGATGGGCGCCGAGACGGTGCTCTGGAGCGACGACCTGGCGGACGTGGCGCGCGAGTGGTCCGGCGGCGAGGGCGCCCCCGTGGTGATGGACGCGACCGGCGCGCCCGCGGCGATCCGCGCCGGCGTGGACGCGGTGGCGTCGGCGGGCCGCGTGGTGATCGTCGGGATGTCCGACCACGACGTGCCGCTCCACGTGTTCGCGTTCATCCAGAAGGAGCTCGACGTGCTCGGAGTGAGCTGCGCCCAGGACTCCGACTTCGAGCGCGCCGTCGCGTTCGTGGAGGCGCACAGCGCGAAGCTCGAGAACCTGATCAGCCATGAGTTCCCGTTCGAGAAGGCGCCCGAGGCGCTCCAGTGGGCGATGGACAACCCGGGCGAGACGATGAAGGTCGTGATCGGCGCGCCGGAGTAGGCGACCAGGAGGAGGTAGCCGTGCAGGAACCGCAGCCCCTCGAGATCAGCGCAAGGGCGCGCAAGGCGCTCGACTCCATCTGCGACACGTTCGTGCCGGGCGAGGAGGGCCTGCCGTCCGCCACCGACCGCGGCGTGCCCGAGGCGATGCTCATGGCGGTGGGCAGCAGCCCCAGCAAGGCCGAGCGCGACGGGTTCGCCGGCCTGCTCGACGCCTGGGACACCGAGCTCGCCGGCACGCGAGCAGAGCCCCTTCTCGTCGCGGCTCCCAGGCCGAGCGCGAGCGCACGCTGCTCGCCTGGGCGGACTCGCCGGAGGTGGGCGCCCGCGCGGGCTTCCAGGCGCTCCGCAAGGGCATCCTGCTGAGCTACTACAGCCTTCCGCACCTGGGCGAGGGGCCCGAACCCCGTGGACGAGGCGCTCGGCTACCCGGGCCCGCTCGGCCCGCCCGAGAACCCGCCGCCCAAGACGATCGTCCCGGTCCAGGTGAGCGCCGACACCGAGCTCGAATGCGACGTGGTGGTGGTCGGCTCGGGCGCGGGCGGCGGCACCGCCGCCGGCGTGCTGGCCGCGGCCGGCCTCGACGTGGTCGTGCTCGAGGCGGGCGGGTACTACAGCGAGGAGGACTTCGACGGCGCCGAGCTGTCCGGGTACGCGCGGCTGTACCTGAACGGCGGCGGGATCGCCACGGAGAACCAGAGCATCGGGCTGCTCGCGGGCTCGTGCCTCGGCGGCGGCACCGTCGTGAACTACACCTGGTGCTTCCGCCCGCCCGACCACGTGCGCGAGGACTGGAAGCGGGACTTCGGGCTCTCCGACTGGGCCGGCCGGGACTTCGACGACAGCCTCGACGCGGTCTGGGAGCGGATCGGGATCAGCTCCGAGAGCAGCATCCCCTCGGAGCGCGACCACGTGATGCGCAGGGGCCTCGAGGAGCTCGGCTGGCACTCCGAGGTGATGCAGCGCAACTGCAAGGGCTGCCAGGAGGAGGTCTGCCGCCTCTGCCACTACGGCTGCCAGATCGGCGCCAAGCAGTCGACGATGAAGACCTGGCTCCAGGACGCCTACGACAACGGCGCGCGCATCCTGGTGAACACCCCCGTCGACACGCTCCTGGTCGAGGACGGCAGGGCGGCCGGCGTGAGGGCGCGCACCCTCGACGGCCACGAGGTGAGCGTGCGGGCCCGCGCCGTGGCGCTCGCCGCGGGCGGCATCCACACCCCGGCGATCATGCTGCGCTCGGGGCTCGACGGCCCGGCCGTGGGCAAGAACCTGCTGCTCCACCCGGTGCACATCACCTGGGGGATCTTCGACGAGGAGGTGCGGCCCTGGGAGGGCACGCTCGGGGCGACGTTCTCGGACGAGCTGCTCCACATGAACGGCGGCTTCGGCATCAAGTACGAGCAGGCCGCCAACCCGCCCAGCCTGCTCGCCGTGTTCGCGCCCTGGCGGGGCGCGCGCGAGAACGCCGAGCTGATGCAGTCGCTGCGCTACACCGCCGGCTACGGCGCGGTGCAGCGGGCGCGTGACGGCGGCGAGATCGTGCTCAGCGACGAGGGCCTGCCCGTGGCGCGCTGGGCGCTGTCGGACTTCGACCGCGACGTGATGCGGACGGGGCTCGACGGGGCGGCGCAGATGTTCGAGGCGGGCGGGGCGCGCCGGGTCTACTCGTCGCACGCGGGCTGGGTCTCGTACGAGCCCGGCAAGGGCGGCGGGCGGGAGTCGATGCTCGCGGCCGCCGACGCCTGCGGCTGGGACGCGGCACAGGTCACGCTCGGCGCCTTCCACATCATGGGCTCCGCCCGCATGGGCAGCTCGCGGGAGGACTCGGTCTGCGACTCCGACGGCGAGGCCTGGGACACGAAGGGCCTCTACGTGGTGGACGGCGCGGTGCTGCCCACCGGACTGGGGGTCAATCCGATGGTCACTATCGAGGCCGCGGCTCACAAGATCGCCCGCGGCATGGCAGGGAGGCTCGCCTGATGCCCGAGTTCCCGAATCCGTTCGACGTCGAGACCCCGGCCGGCTGCGAGGGCTGGGAGGAGATGTACCCGTACTGGGCGCTCTTCGACGAGCACCGCCGCGAGTCGGACGAGAACCGGCTCTGGTTCTGGAACTCGCAGCACTTCCCGTTCCCGATGCCGGCCTTCGACATGGTCGAGGTGGACCACCCCTACTACACGCTCGGCGGCTGGCAGAACCGCGCGTTCGCCGTGCCCCCGGCGATGGGCGTGGACTACCGCGTGGTCAACGGCTACGTCTACATCTCGCCGAACCCGGTCACCGACCCGGAGAAGATCGGCGAGCGCGCCGCGTACTTCGAGAAGCGCGCCGGCCACTACTTCCAGAACTGGGACGAGCTGTACGCGGTCTGGCGCTCGAAGATGGAGGCGCTCAACCGCGAGGTCGAGGCGATCCACGTGCCGGACCTGCCGGAGTACGAGCCCGACGAGGTCGTGTTCGGCGAGCAGAACCTCAGCAACATCGACCTGCTCGCCGCCTACTCGAAGACGCTCCGCTGCGCGGAGATGATGTGGCAGTACCACTTCGAGTTCCTGCTGCTCGGCTACGGCGCCTACCTCACCTTCGCCGAGTTCCTGCGCGCGGCGCTGCCGGACATCCCCGACCAGCACATCTCCCAGATGGTGGCCGGTGTGGACGTGGTGCTCTTCCGCGCCGACACCGAGCTGCGGCGGCTCGCCCGGCTCGCGATCGACACGGGCGTGGACGGCGCCTTCGAGGAGGGCCGCACCCCGGACGAGATCGACGCGGCGCTCGGCGAGAGCGACGCCGGCCGCAGCTGGCTCGAGGAGCTCGAGAAGATCAAGGACCCCTGGTTCAACATGGGGACCGGCGACGGGCTCTACCACTACTACGGGAGCTGGCACGACGACCCGCAGATCCCGTACGCGTCGCTCGTGGGCCACGTGGCAGCGCTGCACGAGGGCAAGGACATCGAGCGCCCCACCGAGGAGCTCGAGCGGGAGCGCGACCGGCTCGCCGAGGAGTACGGCGCGCTGCTCGACGAGGAGGCGCGCGGGAGCTTCCAGGAGCTGCTCGGGCTCTCACGCACCGTCTTCCCGTACGTGGAGGAGCACAAGTTCTACTGCGACTACTGGTTCCAGTCGCGCTTCTTCAACAAGGTGCGCGAGTTCGGCGCGCTGCTCGCGAAGCACGGCTTCATCGGGGAGGGGGAGGACATCTTCCAGCTCTCGCGCCATGAGGCGATGGAGGCGCTCGAGGAGCTGTCGCTCACCTGGTCCACCGGCGGGCAGGCGCTCGGCCCGGCGCACTGGCCGCCGATCGTGGCGCGCCGCAAGGAGCTGCTCGAGCGGCTCGGCGACTGGACGCCGCCGCCGGCGCTCGGCCGCATGCCCGAGGCGGTGAACGACCCGATCGTGGTGATGCTCTGGGGGATCACGCCGGAGCGCCTCCAGCAGTGGGCCTCGGCCGAGGACGGCGGCAGCGAGCTGAGCGGCGCGGCGGCCTCGCCCGGCCAGATCGAGGGGCCGGCCCGGGTGGTGCGCGGGCTCGGCGACCTCGACACCGTGCGGGCCGGGGAGATCCTCGTGTGCACGATCACCTCGCCGGCGTGGGCGCCGATCTTCTCCAAGATCGCGGCCACCGTCACCGACATCGGCGGGATCATGTCCCACGCCGCGATCGTGTCCCGCGAGTACGGACTGCCGGCCGTGGTGGGCACGGGCACCGCCACCGCCCGGATCGAGACCGGCCAGCGCCTGCGGGTGGACGGCTCCACCGGCACGGTGACGATCCTCGACGGCAACGGCGCCGGGTGAGCGCCACCCGGCCGCTCGCCGACCTGCGCCGGGCCGACGCGCCGCGCTTCGGCGGCAAGAGCGCGTCGCTCGGCGAGCTGCTGGCCGCCGGCGTTCCGGTTCCGCCCGGCTTCGCCGTGGCGAGCGGCGCGGCGCTGGACGACGCGCTGCGCGCCGAGGTGTCCGAGGCCTACGCGGCGCTCGGCCACGAGCAGGCGGTCGCGGTGCGCTCGAGCGCGCTCGGCGAGGACGGCGCGGAGGCCAGCTTCGCCGGGCAGCACGACACCTTCCTCTGGGTCCGCGGCGCCGGCGCCGTCTGGCAGGCCGTGCTCGACTGCCACCGCAGCCTCGAGAACCCGGAGGCGGTGGCGTACCGCGAGCGCGTGGGCGCCGAGGGGGCGCCGGCGATGGGCGTGACGGTCCAGCTGATGGTCGACGCGCACGTGTCGGGCGTCATGTTCACCTGCAATCCGCTGAACGGGGACCCGAGCACGGTCGCGGTGAACGCGAGCTGGGGGCTCGGCAGCGCGGTGGTGGCCGGCGAGGTCACGCCCGACGAGTACCGGGTCAACAAGGTCTCGGGAGACGTGACCGCGCGGACGATCGGGCCGAAGCAGGTGGAGGACCTGCCGGACCCGAGCGGCGCGGGCACCGTGCGCAGGGAGGTCCCCGCCGAGCGGCGCGAGGCAGCCTGCCTCGACGACGCCGCGCTCGGCCGCGCTGCGTGGAGGTGGCCCGGCGCGTGGAGCGCCACTTCGGCTCGCACCAGGACATCGAGTGGGCGCTCGCCCGCGGCGACGGGGAGCTGCTCGTGCTCCAGTCGCGGCCGGTCACGACGCGGCCGCGCAGCGAGCCGGCGGCGCCGCGCTCGGCCCTCTCGCTCGTGATGGAGACCTTCGGCGCGAAGCGCGACGGCTGATGGCGCTCACAGACGACGACGTCCGCGAGATCCTGCGGCTGATCGACGAGTCCGACCTCGACGAGCTCAGGATCGAGACCGCCGATTTCAAGCTGCACGTGGTGCGCGGGCAGCAGGCGCCGCGCCCGCGCCGGAGGCCCCGGCGAAGCCGCGCCCGGACCGGCCCTTCGCGGACCATCGAGGCGCCGATGCCGGGGACCTTCTACCGAGCCGAGTCGCCCGGCAAGCCGCCGTTCGTGGACGTCGGGCGCGACGCGTCGAGCCCGGCACGGTCGTCGGGATCATCGAGATCATGAAGATGATGAACTCGGTGCCCGCGGGGGTGGCCGGGACGATCGTCGAGGTCTGCGCCGAGGATGCCCAGCTGGTGGCCGACGGCGAGGCGCTCTTCCGCGTGGAGCCGGCCTCGTGAGCGCCGACCGCGTCGAGATCGTCGACACGACGACCCGCGACGGCAACCAGAGCCTCTGGGGCGCCACCGGGCTGACCACGCCCGACGTGACCGCGATCGCTCCGGTGATGGAGCGCGTGGGCTTCCGGGCGCTCGACTTCACCTCCAGCACGCACATGGCGGTGTCGGTGCGCTTCCACCGCGAGGACCCCTGGGAGCGCATCCGGCTCGTGAGCGCCGCGATGCCCGAGACCCCGCTCAACTTCATCACCACCGGGATGCGCTTCATCTCGTGGGTGCCCGCGGGCGAGGACGTGATCCGGCTGTCCTTCCGGCTCGTGGCGCGCAACGGGATCCGGCGCATCCAGATCGCCGATCCCTCGAACGACCCGGACTCGCTCGTCCGGCTCGCGCGGATGGCGCGCGAGGAGGGCATCGGGGAGGTGGTGGTCGGGCTCACCTACTCGATCAGCCCGGCGCACACGCACGACTACTACGCGCAGCGCGCCGCCGCCGTGGCGCGCTCCGAGGACATCGACAGGCTCTACCTGAAGGACCCGGGCGGGCTGCTGACCGCCGACGCCGTGCGCGAGCTGGCGCCGAAGTTCATCGACGCGTTCGCGCCGCGCCCGGTGGAGCTGCACAGCCACTGCACGATCGGGCTGGGGCCGATCGCCTACGTGGAGGGCCTCAGGGCGGGGATCCGGACGCTGCACACCGCCGTCGCGCCGGTCGCGAACGGCACGTCGAACCCGCCCGCCGAGACCACGCTGCGCAACCTGGAGGCCGAGGGGCTCTCGCACGGCCTCGACCTCGACGCTCTCGCCGAGGTCTCCGATCACTTCCGCGCGCTGGCGCGCGACCGCGGGCTGCCGCTCGGCGCCCCCGCCGAGTACGACGCCGCCTACTACCGCCACCAGATGCCGGGCGGCATGGTCACCACCACGCGCCGCCAGCTCGACGAGATGGGCCGGCTCGACCTCTTCGACGCCGCCGTCGAGGAGGTCACGCGCGTGCGTGCCGAGATGGGCTACCCGATCATGGTCACGCCGGTGTCGCAGTTCGTGGTCACGCAGGCCGTGGCCAACGTGCTCTCGGGCGAGCGCTGGTCGACCGTCTCGGACGAGACCGTGCGCTACTTCCTCGGGCACTTCTACGAGCCGGCGGCGCCGGTCGACCCCGAGGTGGCCGACCGGGTCCTGTCGCTGCCGCGCGCCGCCGAGCTGCGCCACCTCGAGCCGATCTCGCTCGAGGGCGCGCGCGAGCGCTTCGGCGAGCGGATCTCCGAGGAGGAGCTGCTGCTGCGGCTCACGATGCCGGCCGAGCAGGTGGACGCGATGGTGGCCGGCGCCGCCGCCCGCGGCGCCGCTGGCGCGGCCCGGGCGCGACCCGCTCGTGCGCCTGCTGGCCGAGATCGCCAAGCGCGACGTGGGCTACCTGCGGCTCGAGAAGGGCGACGACCTGGTGGTGTGGCGCCGTGCGGCTTGACGACGTGCGCGGCTTCGTCTTCGACGTGGACGGCTCGCTGGTGCACCGCGGCGACGACTTCCGCGCGGAGCCGCTTCCGGGCGCGGTGGAGGTGCTGGAGCGGATCCGCGCGTCGGGCCGCCCGCTCGTGCTGTTCACGAACGGCAGCCACATGAGCCCGGAGGCCTTCGCCGAGGGGCTCACGCGCGACGGGCTGCCCGTGAGCGGGCGCGAGCTGCTCACGCCGGTGTGCAGCGCGCTGACGTGGCTGGAGCGCCACGAGCCCGGCAGGCGGGTGATGGTGTTCGGCTCGGACGCGGTCCGCGAGCGGATGGCGGGCGAGGGGGTCGAGCTGACCGACGGGAGACGACGCCGAGGTGGTGTTCGTCGCGCACGTGGACCAGGTGGACCTCGACGCGATGGAGCGCGCCGCGCGCGCCGTCGTGGCCGGCGCGCCGCTGCTCACGGCGAACTACCTGCGCGGCTACTGGGGCTCGAACGGGGTGATCTTCAGCCGCGGCGCGATGGTCGCCGCCGGGATCGCGAAGGTCACCGGCGTCGAGCCCGTGGTGGTCGGGCAAGCCGTCGCCCGCCGCCGTGGACGAGGTGAGCGCGCGGCTCGGGGCTCCGCCGGACGAGCTGGTGGTCGTGGGCGACGACATCGGCATGGACATCGCCCTCGGCCGGCTCGGCGGCTCGCGGACGATCCTCGTGCGCTCGCGGGATGAGCGGCCAGACGGACATGGGCGGCGTTCCGGAGGCCGAGCGCCCGGACGAGGTCGTGGACGGGGTGGAGGAGCTCCTGCCGTGGCTGTGAGCCGGCTACGCGGCGAGCCGGGCCGGCGTGACGCCGGACAGCCGCACGCACTCGCGCGTGAGGTGCGCCTGGTCGGCGTAGCCGAGCTCGGCGGCGGTGCGCGCGAGGTCGCCCTCGCCGGCCCGTCCGCAGGAAGCGCTGGAAGCGCAGGACCCGGTCGAGCGTCTTCGGCCCGTAGCCCACCGCGGCCTGGAAGCGGCGCAGCAGCTGGCGCTCGCTCGTCCCGAGGGCGTCGCTCAGCTCGCCGACGCGGCTCCCGGGCCGCCCGAGCCGGCCGGACGGCCGCGAGCACGAGCATGTCCGGGTCTCGGCCGCGTGCGGCGCGCGGCGACCGCCTGCTCGAGCAGACGCGCGCCGGGCGCCGGCGCCGGGCGCCTCGCCGAGCCGCTCGGCGAGCTCTCCGCCCCAGATCTCCGCGAGCGGCACGCGCTGATCGCGCAGCTCGCGCGCCGGGAGGCCGAGCAGCCGGGCCGGCGGTGCCGGTGCGGAAGCGCAGGCCCGACGATCGTGTCGCGCCGGACGTCGCGGGGCTCAGAACGGCGCGGCTGTCGGGGCCGGCCACGAACAGCTCGCCGGCGCGCCAGACGAGGTCCACGCAGCCGTCGGGGAGGACGCGCGCGCGGCGCCGCCTGCCGAGGCGTCGCGCTCCCAGGTGCAGGCGACGAGGTCCGTCAGCGCGCCGCTCGCGGCGAGCTCGCGGTAGGCCACGAGCCGAGGTTACCCCGTGTCCGAAAAGTTCAAGACCGGCGCGTCGCAGCCCGCAATACGGTGGCGCACATGGACCAGAGACTGAGCCTGATCACACTGGGCGTGGCCGACGTGGGCCGGGCACGCGCGTTCTACGAGGCGCTCGGCTGGCAGATGGACGGCGGCGTGGACGACGACACCGACCACGTGGCCTTCTTCCAGGCCGGCGGGATGGTCGTGGCGCTCTGGGGGCGCGACCGGCTCGCCGCGGACAGCACCGTGGAGGACACGGGCGGCTGGGGCGGCATGACGCTCGCCTACAACGTGAGCTCGCCCGCCGAGGTGGATGCCGTGATCGAGGAGGCGCGCTCGGCCGGCGCGACCATCGGGCGCGAGGGCGCCGGGACCTCCTGGGGCGGGTACTCCGGCGTCTTCATCGACCCGGACGGGCATCCGTGGGAGGTCGCGCACAACCCGTACTGGACCGTGCACGAGGACGGGCGCACCACGCTCAGCTGAACCGGGGGCGGGCTTGAGCGAGGTGCTCTGGAGCCCGCCCGCGGACGTGCGCGCCACCACGCAGCTCGGCCGCTTCCTCGACCACGTCCGCGACGCGCGCGGGCGTGGACCTGCCCGGCTACGACGAGCTGTTCGCCTGGTCGGTGTCCGACCAGGAGGGCTTCTGGGGCTCGCTCTGGGACTTCTTCGGGGTGCGCGCGTCCACGCCGTACGAGCGCGTGCTCGGCTCGCGCGAGATGCCCGGCGCGGAGTGGTTCAGCGGCGCCCGGCTCAACTACGCCGAGCACATGGTCGGCGCGGACGACGACCTGGACGCGCTCGCGGTCACCGCCGTCTCGCAGACCCGCGACCGCATCGACCTCAGCTTCGGCGACCTGCGCTCGCAGGTGGCCGCCGCGCGGGCCGGCCTGCAGCGGCTGGGGGTGGGGGAGGGCGACCGCGTGGTGGCCTACCTGCCGAACATCCCCGAGACGCTCGTGGCGTTCCTGGCCGCCGCGAGCCTCGGAGCGGTCTGGGCCACCTGCGCGCCCGAGTTCGGCCCGCGCGCCGTGATCGACCGCTTCGCGATGCTGGAGCCGAAGGTGCTGCTGGCGATCGCGGGCTACCGCTACGGCGAGAAGCCGGTGGACCGGCGCGCCGAGCTTGCCGAGATCCGCGCGGCGCTCCCGACGCTCGAGCACGTGGTGCACGTTCCCTACGCCGGCGGCGCGGACGACTCGCTGCCGGACGCCGTGGGCTGGGAGTCGCTCGTGGCCGAGGACGGGCCGCTCGAGTTCGACCCGGTGTCGTTCGACCACCCGCTCTACGTGCTGTTCTCGTCGGGCACGACGGGGCTGCCGAAGGCGATCGTGCACCGCCACGGCGGGATCCTCGTGGAGCACTTCAAGAACCACGGGCTGAGCTGGGACGTCCAGCGCGGCGACCGGCTGATGTGGTTCACCACGACCGCGTGGATGATGTGGAACGCGCTCGTCTCGACGCTGCTGCTGCGGGCGTCGATCGTGATGCTGGACGGCAACCCGCTCTACCCGGACCTCTCGGCCCAGTGGCGGCTCGCCGAGGAGCTGCGGCCCACGCAGATGGGAGCGGGCCCGGCGCTCCTGATGGGCTGCCGCAAGGCGGGGCTCGAGGTCGGAACGGACTTCGACCTGTCCTCGCTGCGCCAGCTCTGCGCCGCGGGCTCGCCGCTGCCGGCGGAGGGCTTCGACTGGGTCTACGAGCAGCTCGGCCCCGACGTGCTCCTGAACGTGGGCAGCGGCGGGACCGACGTGTGCTGCGGCGTGGTGCAGGGGGGCCCGCTGCAGCCGGTCTACCGCGGGGAGATCTCCGGACGCTGCCTGGCGGTGGACTCCGCGGCGTTCGACCCGGCGGGCAACGAGGTGGTGGGCGAGCTGGGCGAGCTCGTGATCCGCAAGCCGATGCCCTCGATGCCGGTGCGCTTCTGGAACGACCCGGGCGACCGCCGCTACCGCGAGACCTACTTCGACGACTACCCCGGCATCTGGCGCTTCGGCGACTGGATCGTGTTCAGCGAGCGCGGCAGCTGCGTGGTCACCGGCCGCTCCGACGCCACGCTCAACCGCGGCGGCGTGCGGCTGGGCACGGGCGAGTTCTACGCGGTGATCGAGAACCTCGAGCCGGTGATGGACTCGCTGGTGGTGCACCTCGAGGACCCGGAGGGCGGCCCCGGCGAGCTGATCCTGTTCGTGCAGCTGGCCGACGGGGTGGAGCTGGACGACGCGCTGCGGAAGGAGATCGGGGGCGCGCTGCGCGCGGCGCTGTCACCGCGCCACGTGCCGGACACGATCGAGGCCGTGCCGGCGATCCCGCGGACGCTGACCGGGCAAGAAGCTGGAGCTGCCGGTGAAGCGGATCCTGCTGGGTGATTCGCCGGAGAAGGTGGCGAGCCGGGACGCGCTGGCGGATCCGGGGGCGATTGATGCGTTCGTGAGCTACGCGGGCGAGCGCCGGGTCGAAGAGCAGCGCCGTGACGACGGGGCGGGACTCGGGCGCCGGCTGATCCCAGTTCGAGTAGGGGCGGTTGAGCAGGTGCCCGCGGTGCACCAGCGTCGCCGAGCCGCCGCCGTCGAAGTTGATCGCCTCGTCGGCGCCGAACGAGATCATCAGCCTGGCGAGCTCGGCGAGCGTGAGCCCTCCGTCCACGCCCGAGCGGCGCCCGTCGCAGCAGACCGCGAGAAGCTCGTGCTCGTTCATGCCGAGCGCGCAGCGCGGGTGCCTGCCGACCGTGATGTCGGAGTCGAACTGCTCCGCGTCGTCGGAGAAGCCCTCGCGGTCCTCGCCGTCGATGAGCGAGCGCCCGCCGGACACGAGCAGCGGGCCGGCCTGCACGAGGTCGCCGCGCGGCTCGGCCGGGAGGTCCTTCCTCGCGGCGATCCGGACGTCGCCGTCGAGGTGCACGCAGGCGCGCTCGGGGCCCCATCGGCCCATGATCGGCTCGTGCGCGACGGCCGCGCCGTCCACCCACGCCTCGCCCAGCGGCCGCCAGGGGTCGCGCATGAAGAAGCCGGCCACGATCGCCTCGGGATGGCCGTTCGCGGCACACCAGTGATCGAGGCGGCGCGGCTCGCCGAAATGCACGACCCGCGCGGAGGTCTCGGCGCGCGGGTGCCTGACGAGATAGACGGTGGTGTCCTCGCCGTCGCCGAGGCCGACGCGTGCGAGCTCGTAGGTGCTGCCGCCGGGCATCGGCGTGACGGCTAGACGGTTCTCCCGGACTTCAGCATGTCCCGCCAGGCCTCCGAGTCCATGTCGGCCGGCTCGGTGGTCTCGATGAAGTCGAGCAGCACGTCCAGGAAGCGCTGCGGATCGTCCACGTGCGGGAAGTGGCCGGCGTCCTCGAAGACCTCGAGGCGGCTCGACGGCACCAGCTCGTGGGCCGCCAGGCCGTGCTCCACCGGGATGATCGGGTCGCGCGCGCCCCAGACGAGCAGGAACGGGATGTTCTCGGCGAGGTAGAGGCGGTCGGTGGCGTTCACGCGCTGGCCGCGCGGGTCCACGATCGTGCGCAGCGTGTGGATGAACGCCGACCGGGCCTCCGGGTCGGACAGCGATGCGTGGCCGCGAGCGAGCTCCGCCATGTCCGTCCCGGCATGGAGCCCCACGCGCCCGAGCGCGTTGCCGACGGCGCGCCCGGCGTCGAGCAGCCGGGTGTGGGCGAGCAGCGGCAGGACGACCTCGGAGAACGGCAGGGTGGCGGCCCGCAGCAGGAAGCTCACGTCGCGCCCGAGGCCGCCGCTGTCCACCAGCACGAGCCGCTCGCAGCGCTCGGGGAACTGGTAGGCGAGCTGCATCACGATGCCGCCGCCGAGCGAGTGGCCCACGAACGTGGCGCTCTCGTGGCCGAGCGTGACCATCAGGTCGCGCACGCCGCTCGCGTAGGCGCCGAGCGAGTAGTCGCCGCGCGGCTTGGCCGACTCGCCGTGCCCGATCAGGTCCGGGGCGATCACCGTGAAGCGGGTGGCCAGGTAGGGCATCACCCGCTCCCACGTGGCCGAGTTCGACGTGATCCCGTGCACGAGCACGATCGCGGGCCCGCTTCCGGCGCTCCGGTAGGCCACGCGGTGGCCGTGGAGCAGGATCTCCTTGAGCTCGAATTCCTCCGGGGGCAGGCGCCGGACGGTCCCCGCGGCGCCGTTGGCGGCTGCATTTGACATGCCCCGACCCTACTCGGGGCGGTCGCGTCTCAGCGTGTGGCCAGCGCCTCGCGCTCGTCCGCCATGACGGTCTGGTCCCGCCCGGCGCGCTTCGCCGCGTACAGCGCGGCGTCCGACTCGGCCAGCAGCAGGGCGCCGTCCGCCGGGGCCACGGCCGCGCTCACGCCGGCGCTGAGCGTGACGGGCGGCAGGTGCCCCGACTCCGCGAAGCGGCCCCTGACGCGCTCCGCGAACGCCTGCGTGTCCTGGCCGGGGCAGCCGGGCAGCAGCACCACGAACTCCTCGCCGCCCATCCGCCCGACCACGTCCGTGGCGCGGGTCTCGGCGGCGAGCACCGAGCCGAGGTGCGCGAGCACGCGGTCGCCGATCTCGTGGCCGAACTCGTCGTTGACCTGCTTGAAGTGGTCGATGTCGAAGGAGGCCACGCCCAGCGAGGTCCCGTCGCGGCGGGCGCGGTCGAGCTCCACGTCCATGCGCTCGTCGAATCCGCGCCGGTTCAGCACCCCGGTGAGCTGGTCCACGCGCGCCTCCTCGGCGAGCTGGGCGACCAGCGTGCGGTTGCTCTGCGAGAGCAGGTAGACCACGCCGGCCACCACGCCCACCGAGACCATCACGTCGAGCCAGCGGTCGAGGTTGCCCTCGCCGTTCGGCAGCGAGGCCAGCGCCACGCCGTGCACCACGCCGATCCAGGCCACCACCAGGATGCTCCCGGTGCGCCCGAAGAAGTAGGCCACCCAGAGCACCGGCCACATGTAGAGCACGGCCGCGTCGCCGGGACCCTCGGTGGTGGCCAGCGCGTAGCCGATCAGCGCCACGCCGACCGGCCCGAGCGCCACGAGCAGCGGCATCGGGAAGCGCACGCCGAAGCGCCAGCAGGAAGATCACGAACAAGCAGGCCACGAGCCCCGGCAGGATCGAGAAATGCGGTCCTCCGGGCAGCAGGTCCTCGAGCACGCCGACGAACGCCGCGCCGCCGTAGATCCCGGCCGCGGTGATGACCATCAGGCGCTTGGTCGCCTCGCTGCGCTCGGCGAAGATGCTCACGCTTTTCTGATCGGCAGCTGAGCGCGCTTACGAAAGCTTCCGGGCCACCTTGCCCGGCTTCTTCTCGTACAGCCGCCCGCCGATCTTGAGGGCCTTGCGTTGCAATTCATTGCGGCGGCGGTCGATCAGGTCAAGCAGGTCCTCGAGGCTCGCCTCCTCGCCGAAGCGCTCAGGCCGAGCGATGGCGCTCTCGGCAAGCAGCGCCAGGTCGTGGTCTTCGCCGATCAGCTCGGATAGCTCGTGGGCGCCCTTGACCATCTTGTTCATCGCCTTCGGCGACGCGGCCTGCACTATCTGCCCCGTGTACCAGAGGTCCTTGGCGCGCTTGCGAAGCTCGTGGAGGTTCGCCGTGCTCGGGTTCTTGCTCGCGACCTTGTACGTCTTGCGCCCGCGCCTGTAGATCCGCTCGAGCCCGGGCGCGAGCGACGCCACGCTCTCGCCGTCCACCGGCCAGTGAGCCACGCGGTCGCGCGCGTGGCGAAGCTCACGCAGCGCCTCGGTTGCGGCGTCCGAGTCGCGAAGCTTCCGCTGCGCGTTCGCGTGGCGGCTGAGCAGCGTCCGGCGGAAGGGGGCGAGTCCCCTGGCGGGCGCCCTGCGCGGATGGCGCTCGCTCAGGCCCGAGAGCGTGTCAAGCATGACGCGGCTGTCGCGCGCGCCCGGAGAGTCGCCGGCCGATGTCGCGGAAAGCCGCGTTGTCGCGCCGGTAGACGTGCTCACCCAGCTGGTGGCGGGTGAGGCGGAGCATGGCGCGCAGGCGCTTGATGCTCTTGCGCGCCTCGTGGATAGAGGTCGCGGAGTCCGTGTCACCCTCCCCGGCAAGCCCTTCGATCGAGTTGTCGAGCTGGCCCACCGCGATCCGCTGGAATCCCTCGCGCAGGGGCTCGTCCTCGCGCAGCGCGAACTTGCGCGGATCGTCCTCGCCCGTGAGCCTGTCCCACCCGAGCTTTGCCGCGGCGAGTGCCCCACCTGCCACCGCCGCGCCGATCACCATGTCTTTGCGTTCGGCCATCCGTGAAACCTAATCGCCCGACGCATCGCGGAGCGCAGCAAGCACGAGCTCGTCGTGCTCGGCCGGCTTGACCTTCGGGAACGTGCGGGCGATGTTCCCGCCGGGGTCCACGAGCACGCTCGAGCGCTCATTGCCCCACCAGGTGGCTTTGCCGTAGGACTTCTCCACCCAGACGCCGTACCTCGAGGCCACCTCGCCGCCCACGTCGGACAGCAGAGTGAACGCGAGGCCGTACTTGTCCGCGAAGGCGCGCAGCTCGTCGACCGTGTCCGGTGACACGCCGAGCACCACCGCGTTCGCGGCCTCGTAGTCGGCCGAGTGGTCGCGGATCCCGCACGCCTGTGCGGTGCAGCCGGGCGTGTCGGCCTTCGGGTAGAAGTAGACGACGACCCACTTGCCGCGGAGCGAGGCTAGCTCCACGTCGTCTCCGTCCTGGTTCCTGAGCGTGAAGTCGGGCGCGGGCCCGCCGGGCTCGATCACCGCGCGTGGAGCCGGTCGCGCACGTACAGGAGGTGGTCGGTCATCGCTCGCTCGGCGGCGGCCGAGTCGCCCTTCTCGATCGCAGCCAGGAGTGCCCAGTGCTGCTCCAGAACCGCTGCGGGCGAGATTGCCGGCCCGAGCACATCGATCATCCAGGGCTGTGCCACCTCCAAGATCCAGTCCGTCAGCGCCTGCACCATCCGGTTGCCGCCGGCCTCGGCGATCGCGCGGTGGATCTCCCGATCGGCAGCCGCGAGCGCCTTCGGATGGCCGTCGGCCGCCTCCGCGTCAAGCCGCTGCCGCAGTTGCGTGAGCGTGGCTCGGTCCATGCGGCCGGCGGCCCGTCCCGACAGAGGTACCTCCATGACGAGCCGCGCGTCCATCAGCTCGTCGAGGGTCACGGCGCCGGTCTCGAGCATCATCTCGATCGAGTCACTGAGGCTGCGGCCGATGCCCCGGTCAGCCGTATGCGCCACGAAGATGCCGCCGCCGGGGCCCTTCGTTGCCCGAATCAGGTTGCCGCTCGCCAGCAGCTTGAGCGCCTCGCGCAGGGTCGGGCGACTGACGCCGAATTCCGTGGCGAGATCCTCTTCCCGCCCAAGGAAATCGCCCGGGCCCAGACCCTCCGACTGGATGTGGTGCTGGATCTCCACGGCCACCTGCTCGCTGGCCCCGCGGGTGGCGCGGGTGGCCTCACGGCTCATGTGAGGAGGATAGGGGCGAAGGATCGCCGACCCCCGCTCATAGGCTGTGACTGTGCCCGCTCAGATCATGTCGCTCGACGGTGCTGTCGCCGAGCTCATCCACGACGGCGACAGCGTCGCGCTCGAGGGCTTCACCCACCTGATCCCGTTCGCCGCGGCCACGAGATCGTGCGCCAGCGGCGCGGGGACCTGACGCTCATCCGGATGACCCCGGACCTGATCTACGACCAGCTGATCGGGATGGGCTGTGCGCGCAAGCTGGTGTTCTCGTGGGGCGGCAACCCGGGCGTGGGCTCGCTGCGGCGCTTCCGCGACGCCGTGGAGCACGACTGGCCGGTCCCGCTCGAGCTCGAGGAGCACAGCCACGCCGGGATGGCCAACCGCTACGCGGCCGGCGCGGCGAACCTGCCCTTCGGCGTGCTGCGCGGCTACGACGGCACCGAGCTGATGCGGCGCACGGCGAACGTGACCAGGCTCAAGTGCCCCTTCACGGGGGAGACGCTCGCCGCGGTGCGCGCGCTCCGCCCGGACGTCGGCGTGATCCATGCCCAGCGCGCGGACCGCGAGGGCAACGTCCAGCTCTGGGGGATCATCGGGGTCCAGAAGGAGGTCGTGCTCGCCTCGTCGCGCTCGCTCGTGACGGTCGAGGAGGTGGTGGACGAGCTCGAGCCGCACCCCGGCGCGATCGTGCTGCCGAACTGGGTCGTGACGGCGGTGGCCGTGGCCCCGCGCGGCGCCCACCCGTCCTACGCGCACGACTACTACGACCGCGACAACGGCTTCTATCAGCGCTGGGACGCGATCAGCCGCGACCGCGACAGCTTCACCAGCTGGATGGAGGAGAACGTGGGATGACCGCGGGCCGGGTTCACAGCCGACGAGCTGATGACGGTTGCCGCCGCGCGCGAGCTGCAGGACCGCACGGTCTGCTTCGTGGGCATCGGGCTGCCGTCCACGGCCGCGAACCTGGCGCGGCTCACGCACGCGCCCGGACCGTGCTCGTCTACGAGTCGGGCACGATCGGGTCGAAGCCCGCCACGCTGCCGCTCTCGATCGGCGACGGCGAGCTGGCCGAGACCGCCGACTCGGTCGTGTCCGTGCCGGAGATCTTCAACTACTGGCTGCAGGGCGGGCGCATCGACGTGGGCTTCCTCGGCGCGGCCCAGATCGACCGGCGCGGCAATCTCAACAGCACGGTCATCGGCGACTACGAGCGCCCGAGCGTGCGGCTGCCCGGCGGCGGCGGCGCGCCCGAGATCGCGGCGCTCGCCAGGGAGATCATCGTGATCATCCGGCAGTCGCCGAGGAGCTTCGTCGAGCGGCTCGACTTCCGCTCGTCGGTGGGCGCCCGCCGGTGGTGATCACCGACCTGGGCGTGTGCGCCCCGACCCGAAGGGCGGCGAGCTGCGGCTGGCGCAGATCCATCCCGGTGTGACCGTGGAGCAGGCGCGCGAGGCCACGGGCTGGGAAGCTGCGCGTGGCCGCCGACCTGGAGGAGACCGCGGCCCCGACCGCGGAGGAGCTGGGCGTGCTCCGCGAGCTCACGGCGACGCCGGGCGGCGGACACTTCGTAGAGGCGGCCCTCGACGGTACCGCGCCGTCCCCTTCAGCATGTAGAACCCGCCGCGTGACCGAGCGGCCCGCGCTCACGCGCCTCCTCATCTCGTGTGACGACCGGCCCGGGATCGTCAGCGCGGTGTCGGGATTCCTGTTCGACGCGGGCGCGAACATCGTGCGCTCGGACCAGTACACGACGAACCCCGAGGGCGGGGACTTCTTCATGCGCATGGAGTTCTTCCTGCCGCTCTCCGCGTCCGACCGCGAGGCCCTCGAGCAGGACTTCACGAGCAAGGTGGCCGACCGCTTCGAGATGGGCTGGCGCATGTGGGACACGGCCCAGCGCAAGCGCGTGGGGATCCTCGTCTCGCGCGAGGAGCACTGCCTGCTCGACCTCATGTGGCGCTGGCGCCGCGGCTCGCTCGAGGGCGACATCGCGCTCGTGGCCTCGAACCACGAGGACGCGCGCGCGGACGTCGAGGGCTTCGGCATCCCGTTCCACCACGTGCCGGTCACGAAGGAGACGAAGCCCGAGTCGGAGGAGCGGCTGCTCGAGCTGCTCGTGGGCAACTGCGAGCTGGTGGTGCTCGCGCGCTACATGCAGATCGTGTCCGGGGACTTCCTCGAGCGGCTCGGCGTGCCGGTGATCAACATCCACCACTCGTTCCTGCCGGCGTTCGCCGGCGCCGGTCCCTACGAGCGCGCGAAGGAGCGCGGGGTGAAGCTGATCGGCGCCACGGCCCACTACGTGACCGAGGAGCTCGACGCCGGGCCGATCATCGAGCAGGACGTGATCCGCGTGACGCACCGCGACTCGATCGAGACGATGAAGCAGCTCGGCGCCGACATCGAGCGGACGGTCCTGGCGCGCGCGGTCGAGCGGCACCTGGAGGACCGGGTGCTCGTGACCGAGAACACGACGGTCGTCTTTTGAGCATCGGTGCGCAGCCGGCCGAGCCGGCTGCTTCCGCTTAGGCCACTTCTACGCGGGCGCGCCGTGCGCGCTTGCGCGCGTCGGCCGCGCGCTTCACGACGGGGTCGTCGCTGCGGTCCTTCAGGTTGGTGTCCACGAGCCCCGCGGCCGCCGTGGCCGCCGCCTCCGCGAGCAGGGTGCCGGTCACGGCGTCGCCGCGCACGGCGGGAGCGGCCGCGGCCGCCGCGCGCGCGCCGAGCTCCGCCGTCTCCGCGGCAAGCTCGGCGATCTCGGCGGGGGTGTTGCTGGCCTCGGTCGAGCGCCGCCGCCAGCCGCTCCGGGCGGTCGGGGTCCCGGAGGGGGAGGCGCATGCGCCTGGAGGACGGGCTCGTAGGAGGTGAGCTCCTCCTCCGCCAGCGCGAGGGCCCGCTCGCGGATCGTCCTTCGCACGGTCGCGCTCGCCGGCGGACCTCGGCGATGCCCGCCGACATCTCGACCAGCGCCGCGGCCAGCGCCGTCGCGAGCGCCGCGGAGGACCCGCCGCCGGGGGCCGGGGTGGGGGCCGCCAGGTCCTCCAGGAAGGCCGCAAGCGTCTGGTCTCCTGGCCCCGTCACCGCCGCGATGGTAGAACGGGCGCATGCTGTCGGAGCAACAGGTGGCCGACTTCCACGAGGACGGGTTCCTGATCATCGAGGAGGGCTTCCTCTCCGATGCCGCCGTCGAGGCCCTCCGCGAGCGCTTCGACGCGCTCTTCACCGGCGAGTACGGGACCGGCATCGCGCCGGACGAGGTGAACTGGAAGGCGGGCCGCGACCCCGAGGACCGCACGCGCCAGATCTGCAACGGCTGGCGCGCGGACGACACGGTGGCGGCGCAGGTCCTGAGCGAGCAGACCGGCCGGCTCGCTGCGCAGCTGATGGGCTACCGCGGCACGCGCATGCTCCAGGACAACTGCCTCTGGAAGCCGCCCGGCGCGAAGTCGCTCGGGATGCACCAGGACGGCTCGTTCGCGGACTACCTCGTGCCGGCGGAGATGATCACGTGCTGGGTCGCGCTCGACGACACGCGCGCCCAGGGCGGCACGATCGAGTACGTGCGCGGCTCGCACCGCTGGCCGAAGGCGCCGCCCTCGCGCGGCGAGTTCCACGCGCCCGAGGACTGGCTGGCGCCGGCGGTGGAGGCGGCGCCGAACGGCGAGCTGGAGCGCGTGCCGGTGGTGGTGAAGGCGGGCGGCGCGACGTTCCACCACTCGCTCACGTTCCACGGCTCGGGCCCCAACGAGGCGACGACCCACCGCCGCGCGCTCGTCTCCCATCTGATCCCCGTGGAGACCCGCTTCCACCCGGACAACGTGGACCTCGTCTACTCGCGCTACCGCCGCCGCGGCGACCTCTCCCTGGACGAGTCGTTCTTCCCGGTGCTCTGGGACGAGACCGGCGCCCGCAGCGCCTGGCTGGCGGAGCTACCGAGCCTGCCCTAGCCGCTCGTAGCGCCCGCCGTGGAACAGCAGCGGGGAGCCCGAGTGGTGGCGGGCGTACTCCACGCGGCCCAGGAACAGCGAGTGGTCGCCGCCCCAGTAGGAGCGCTGGACCGAGGCCACGAAGTGGGCGAGCGCGCCCTCGACCAGCGGCGTCTCGCGCACGACCGCGAAGCGGGGGTCGGGCAGGTCCTCGCCCTGGCGGCCGGCGAAGCGGTCCGACAGCGCGCTCTGGGTCTCGCACAGGACGCTGACGCCGTAGTGGGAGCCCTCGTGGAGCAGGTTGCACATCTTCGTCCGGCGGTCCACCGAGACGAGCACGAGCGGCGGCTCCAGCGACACCGACATGAACGCGTTCGCGGTCATCCCGTGCACCTGCTCGCCCTTCAGCGTGGTGATGACCGTCGACACCGGTGGCGAACTGGCCGAGCACCCTGCGCAGGGCCACGGCCGGGTCGTCGCCCACGACGTCGGACACGTCCGGCGCCTCCTGCTCCAGGACCTCCTCGAACGGCGTGGCGCCGATCCCGTCCGGCCCCGTGAAGCTCAGCGGGAAGTCGAACTCGGCGGGTGGCCGGAAGCCCGCTTCCATCAGGAGCGCGGCTTCGTCTTGTCGGGGTCGTAGAAGGGCACGCGCACGACCTTCGCGGGGATGCGCTTCTGGAGCCCGTCGAGCTTGCCCACCTCGACCTCGGTGCCCTGCTCGCCGTACTGCACCGACATCCGGCAGAGGGCGATGTTCTTGCGCAGCACGGGGCTGCGCGTGCCGCTCGTGACCACGCCCACGCGCTGCCGCCCGACGTACACCTCGTCGCCGTGCCCGGCGGTCTCGTTGCCCTCGAGCTCGAGGCCCACGAGCATCCGCTGGGGGTGCGCCTTGCGCTCGATCAGCGCGTCCTTGCCGACGAAGTCGTCCTCGCTGTCGAGCTTCACCGTGAAGCCGATGCCGGCCTCGAACGGGTCCACCTGGTCGTCGAACTCGTAGCCGGCGAAGATCAGCCCGGCCTCGATCCGGATCATGTCGAGCGCCTCGAGCCCGAGCGGCTTCAGCCCGTGCTCCTGCCCGGCCTCCCAGATCGCGTCCCAGACCGCGGGGCCGTCGTCCGGGTGGCAGAACACCTCGTAGCCGAGCTCGCCGGTGTAGCCGGTGCGCGAGACCACCACGGGAATCCCGTCGTAGCCGCCGAAGCGCCCGACGAGGAAGCGGAACCACTTCAGCTCCTCGAGCGAGGGCTGCGTGGGCGGCGTCCAGACGAGCTTCTTCATCAGCTCGCGGCTCTCGGGGCCCTGCACCGCCAGGTTGTGCAGCTGGTCGGTCGACGGCTTCACGAACACGTGCAGCCCGAGCCGCTCGGCAAGCTCCTTCAGCCAGACGCCGGTGTAGGGGTCGCCGCCGATGAAGCGGAAGTTGTCGTCGCCGAGCCGGAACACGGTGGCGTCGTCGACCATCCCGCCGGTCTCGTTGCAGACCGCGGTGTAGACCACGTGGCCGACCGCCAGGCGGCGGGCGTCGCGCGTGATCGCCCACTGGATCAGCGTCTCCGCGTCCGGGCCCGAGCACCTCCCACTTGCGCAGCGGCGAGAGGTCCATCACCACGGCCTTCTCGCGGCAGGCCCAGTACTCGGAGATCCCGCCCTCGTTGTTGAAGCAGTGCGGCAGCCAGTAGCCGCGGTACTCCACGAAGCTGTCCGTGAGGTCGCTCGTGCGCGGGTGGAACGTCGTCTCCTTGGTCAGCACTGCCTCAGCCTCCGGAGTCACGCGGTGGGCGATCGCGGTCGAGAAGCGGTTCTCGGGTGAGTACACGCGCACGTGGACGTCGGTGATCTCCCAGCCGTTGGCGGGGTCGATGTCGTCCGGGCACGCCGACGAGGCGCAGACCAGGTCGGTCATCGCGCGCAGCAGCACGTAGTCCCCGGGCCGCGACCAGGGCTCGTCCATGAACAGCACGTTGTCGCGGTCGAAGCCCGTGTTGTAGAAGAAGTTGAGCGCCTCCCAGCCCTTGCGCTCGGCGATCCCGTAGGGCGTGACCTCGGCGTTGAAGTTCTCGGTGCAGCTGATGTGCCCGGGGTAGCCCATGTCCTCGTAGTACTTGCGCGTGCAGGCGAGCGCGAAGGTGTCGTGGCGCCCGACCGTGTCGCGCACCACCTCCACGAGCGGGTCCATGTCCACGTCGTAGAACTTGCCCTGGAGGCCGGGGCTCGGGTAGGCGTTGCCCATCAGCGTCCGCGTGGTCACCCCGTCGAGCCCGCGCTCGAGGCCCCTGTCGAGCTTCCCGCGGTTGAAGGCGAGGAAGTCCGAGCACTGGCGGCCCTTCACGTCGATCACCTGGATGTACTCGCCGGCCTTCACCTCGTAGGCGAGCGCGGTGGCGAGGTCCACGCGGAAGTCGAGCCGCGGCTCGGCCAGCGGCGCCGGCAGCTCCACCTCGTCGCGCGGGCGCGGGGCGGCGCGGTGGATCTCCACGACGAGCGCCGAGGCCGGCAGGTCGCCGTCCACCACGCGCCCGCCGGGGGCGGCCACGATGACGATCGCGTCGCGCTCGGCGCGGAACGCCTGCGAGGCGCCGGGCCGGCTGTCCGGGCCGAACAGCCGCGTGGCCTTCGCGTCGTGCGGCTTCAGGCCGCGCGCGTGCAGCGTCCCGAGGAAGCCGTCATCGGCGGTCCTCAGGACCGTGGCGGGCACATCGGCGCTGACGCCGAGCGCGCCCGGGTCCTCGCGGCCGTCCGGCGCGAGCACGGTGAGCTCGGCCGGCTGGCCTCCGTCGGGGTCGATGATCGTGACGCGGTCGTCGCCGCCCAGCTCCACCACCGTGGCCGAGCCGGGCCGCACCCACCACGACTCGAAGGCCGGGTCGACGGGCTTCAGCCCGGCCGTGAGCACCTACTTCGCCCCGGCGGGCTCGCGCGACTCGTCCTTGTCGGCCTGCTCGCTCAGCTCCTTCGCGAGCTCGCGCTTGCCGGCCGCGTCCAGCTTCTTGGTCTCGTTCTCGACCACGCGCTTGTTGTAGGTCTGGTTCCAGTAGTCGAGCGCGTCGAAGCCGAGCAGCACGGCCTTGCCCACGAACTGGCGCAGCACCTCGTTGGTCGGGCCCATGACCCAGCCGGCCTTGGCGTCGCGCACGTAGCGCTCGAGCTCCATGTCGCGCTTGTAGCCCGAGCCGCCGCAGGCGTGGAGCATCTTGTCCACGTGGTGGGCGGTGTTCTTGGCCGCCTCGAACTTGATCTGCCAGGCCCAGTGGAGGAAGTCCGCCCGGGCCGTCTCGCCGACCTCGAGCACACGCCGGTTGTCGTCGGTCGCGCGGTCCATCGCCTGGGCCACGGACATCACGAACACGCGGCAGGCGTTCGTGTCCATCACGGCCTCGCCGACGTAGTCCTGGATCGTCGGGTAGTCGGCCACCCGCATGCCCACGTCCACGTGGCGCTTGCGGGTCGTGTGCCGCTTGGCGATGTCGATCGCGCCCATCGCGATGCCGTTCCACACCGACGAGGAGCCGATCAGGAACCAGGGGTCCACGGCCTCGTCGTTCGAGGCGGCGCCGTCGCCGATCGGGCCCACCACCTGGGCGGCGGGGATCTCGATGCCGTCCACCTGGATCGGGCCGGACTGGTTGCCGCGCAGGCCGAGGGCGTCCCACAGCGAGGGCTGCGACTGCACGTGCTCGCCGTCGATCACGAAGACCGACAGGTCGTCGTAGCCCTTGAAGTCGGGGCTCGTGGTCTGCACGACGTAGAAGTCGGCGAAGCCGCCCGAGGTGGTCCAGGACGCCTTCTTGTTGACCTTGAAGCCGCCGTTCGAGCGCTCGGCGCTCGACGAGAACGGGTACCAGAAGTGCGATCCGGTCTCGGGGTCCGAGTAGGACAGCGTGCCGATCTTGCAGTCGTTGAGCGGCCGGATGTACTTGTCGATCAGCTCCGGCGTGGGCCGCAGCATGAGCGTGGACACGGCGCCGATGTGCATGACGTAACACATGGCCGTGGACGCGCAGCCGTAGCGCGCCAGCGTCTCGCAGACCATCGTGAACGCCACGTGGTTCTCACCGAGCCCGCCGTACTCCTCGGGCACCGTGAGCGACAGGAAGCCGTTCTCGGCGAGGATCTCGAAGTTGCGGCGCGGGTAGAGCAGCTCGTCGTCCGAGCGCTTCGCGTTGGCGCGCATCTCGCCCTCGCAGAGGTCGATCAGCTTCGCGCGCAGCTCCTTCTGCCGCTCGGTCAGGAGCCAGTCGGGATCCCAGTCGTAGCTGAGTCCCCAGAAGGGCTCGCCGCCCCACATCTTGTCCGCCATTCCCTCTCCCTGGTCGGAGCCCGTTCCTAGTACAAGTTTGTACAGACGACTTGTATCGCGCCGCGCCGTGCGTGTCCACCGGGACCGGCCGCCTCAGCCGTCGGGCGCGATCCAGACGAGGCAGTCCGCCTGCGCGGCGCAGCGCGCCGCGCCGTCAGCCGGAAGCGCAGGGCGCGCGGCCTGCTCGGGCCCGAACACGAGCAGCCCGGCGTCGCGCTCGCGTCGCCACCTCGAGCAGCGCCCGCAGCGCATGCCGGGTGCGCACGCGCAGCAGCTCCGTCTCGACGCCGAGCGCCGCGGCCCGCGCGGCGGTGGCGCGGACCTCGTCGAGGTGCTCCTCGTGCGGCAGGACGGTGCCCTCCACGCCGACGAGCGTCATGGTCCGGACGTAGAGCGGGAGCGGGATCAGGTTCACCACCAGCAGCGGCACGCCGGCCTCGATCGCGCTGTCGATCGCCATGCGCTCGGCGCTCGGGTGGAAGCCGGCGGCCATGGTGGCCAGGATCACCGGGCGGGCGCGCGTGCGCTCGCGGCGCCGGGGGCGCCGCGTCGATGCTCCGGTCGCGCAGCATCGCCATCTCCCTGCAGGAGAGTACGCACCCTGTTGACACCCATCCGAGCGGGGTGGTAGAAAGCCGCGCGGCTCCGTGTACCAATTGGTACGAGGCGAGCCACCACCGAGAGAGAGGGAGGCCGGATGGCGCACGCCGAGGTCGAGGAGAGACAACTCCTCAAGGCGATGACGTGGTGGGACGGGTTCGTGGTCGCGCTCGCGAACCCGGGGTTCCTGATCGCCGCCCTCGGCGGCTCGATCGGCGCCCTCGGCACCACCGGCGCCTTCGTCCTGTGGTCGATCTCGATCACCCTCGGCGCGCTCCAGAACAACATCCACGCCGAGCTGGCCGGCATGTTCCCGAACAAGTCCGGCGGCATCGCGCTCTACGCGCACGAGGCGTGGCGCAAGTACCTCGTCTTCATCGGCCCGCTCGCCACCTTCGGCTACTGGATCGGCTGGTCCGTCGTGCTCTCGATCAACGGGCTCGTGGCCGGCACGCTCATCCAGGCCGAGTGGTTCGAGGACTCGACCTGGGCCGAGAACTGGGGCACGTTCGACCTGTCGCTGCCGATCGTGATCGGCATCGGCCTGATCGTCCTGGTCTGGGCCTTCAACGTGTTCGGCGTGCGCCCGGCGGTCTGGTTCGGCTACGTGACGGGCGGGTTCCTGCTCATTCCGGCGTTCGTCCTCATGTTCCTGCCGTACGTCACCGGCGAGTGGTCGAGCGACAACATGCAGTGGGACATCGGGGCCAACGGCGGCCTCGCTCTGGCGCTCACCTGGCTCTACTTCATGTGCTGGTCGTCGTACGGGATCGAGGTGGTGGCGAGCTTCGCGCCCGAGTACCAGGACACCGAGCGCGACACGGCGCGCGCCCTCCGCGCGGCCGCGCTGTTCTCCGCCGTGGTCTACGTGCTGCTTCCGCTCGGCGTGGGCGGCACGCTCGGCACGGCCGCGATCGCCGAGGACGGGACCTTCATCGCGTTCTACAAGGACGCGTTCGACGCGCTCGTGGGCAACACGCTCGGCGGCTTCATGATCTTCTGCGTCGTCGGCGGGCTGATCCTGTCGATGAACACCGCGACGATGGACGGCTCGCGAGCGCTCTACGGCATCGCCAAGGACGGGATGACGATCAAGGAGTTCGGCGTCCTGAACAGGTTCAACGTGCCGGGCCGCGCGATGACGCTCGACGCGATCCTGAACATCTTCCTGATCAGGCCTTCGCGGGCGTGCTCGAGATCCTCGCGGTGAGCAACGTGGGGTACGTGTTCGCCACCTGCACGGCGCTGTCGGCGTTCATCCTGCTGCGGCGCGACCGGCCGAACTGGCCGCGGCCGATCCGGCTGCCGAACTTCTGGGTCCCGCTGGCCGCGCGTGCTGTTCCTGATCAACCTGACGTTCCTGGTGGTCGGCGGGTTCCTGTACTCCGGCGGCTTCCTCGGGATCGAGGGCTACGGCTACGGCTGGGACAAGACGCGCAGCGGGCTGCTCGTGCTGCTGGCGGCGCTGCTCCTGTACATCTGGCGCCACCTCGTGCAGGACAAGATCCCGCTGAAGCTGCGCGAGCAGATCCCGCAGACGCCGGAGGAGGAGCGTGCGCACGCGGAGCTGAAGGCGGCTCCCTCGGCGGCGCCGTCGGCGTAGGGCGCGCCAAGGCCGAGCGGGTGGCGGCGACCTGAGGCCGCCGCCACCCCGGCGGGCCTAGGCGAGCCGGCGGCGCTGGCCGCCGGCGACCACGAAGGCCCCGCCGGCCACGGCGAGCAGGCCGAGCATGGCGCTCGCGCCGATGCCCGCGTCGCCCCAGTCGAACCCGTCGCTCGCGCCGGCGCGGTCCACGCGCGCGACGGTCACGGGCTTGATGCCCCGCTCGGCGGCGATGGCGTCGCCGCGCGTGTCCGGGTTGCGCAGGTCCTGGTAGCCCGCGCGCTCGGCGGCGATGGCGTCGCCGCGCGTGTCCGGGTTGCGCAGGTCCTGGTACGCGGCGCGCTCCGCCTGGATCGCCGCGTCGCGCGCGTCGGGCGAGCGCAGGTCGTCGTAGCGGGGCAGCGCGGACGCCGAGGCGGGGAACGCGGCGCTCGCGACCAGCAGTGCGGTTGTGAGCTTCTTGCTGTTCATGCGGGCCTCCTCTTGGCCTGGTGGGACGGGAACGGCGACAGCGTCCGCGGCCGCGGTTCACGCCCGGCAAAGACCACCCAAGGGACGGTAAAGTCGCGGCGTGAAGGCCCCATCGGCCCTGGAGTTCCGCCTTCTCGGACCGCTCGAGGCGTGGCGGGAGGGCGAGCGGGTCGACCTCGGGGCGCCGAAGCAGCGGGCGGTGCTCGCCCTGCTGCTGCTCCACCGCGGCGAGGCGGTCTCGACGGAGCGGATCGTCGACGAGCTCTGGGGTGAGCAACCGCCGCGTGCCGCGACCAAGAGCGTGCAGGTCTACGTGTCGGGACTGCGCAAGGCGCTCGGCGACGACTCGCTCGAGACGCGGGGACACGGGTACGCGCTCAACGCCGGGCCCGCGTCGGTCGACGCGGAGCGCTTCGAGGAGCGGCTCGGCGAGGGCCGGGAGCTGCTCTCGTCGGGCGACGCCGGCAAGGCGGCGGCGAAGCTGCGCGAGGCACTCGGCCTGTGGCGCGGCCCGGCGCTTGCGGACTTCCTCTACGAGGACTTCGCGCAGGAGGCGATCGGCCGGCTCGAGGAGCTGCGGCTCGCGGCGCTCGAGGCGCGAATCGACGCCGACCTCGCGCGCGGCCGGCATGCCGACCTCGTGCCGGAGCTGAATCAGCTCGTGCGCGAGCATCCGCTGCGGGAGGGCTTCCGCGGGCAGCTGATGCTGGCGCTCTACCGATCCGGCCGGCAGTCGGAGGCCCTCGAGGCCTACCAGGCGGGGCGCCGGGAGCTCCTCGAGCGTGGGCTCGAGCCCGGTCCGTCGCTCCGTGAGCTCGAGGCGGCCATCCTCCGCCAGGACCCGGAGCTCGGCGCGGCCGCCCGCTCGCCGCGGCCGGTGACGAGGCGGCGGGCGGGGGTGCTGATCGCCGCGGGCGGCGCCCTCCTGCTCGCCGCCGCCGTGGCAGCAGCCGTCGTCGTGCTCACCTCCGACGAGACGTCCGCCTCCGCGCCGCTTGCCCACGGCGTCGCCGCGATCTCGGCGCCGGGTCGCGGCGATCGACTCGTTCACCCACACGCGGACGCTGCCCGGCAACGTGGCCGTCGGGGACGGCGCCGTCTGGGTGCTCGACACGGGCGGGCCCGGA
This sequence comes from uncultured Thermoleophilaceae bacterium, assembly GCA_963768465.1. GTDB lineage: Bacteria > Actinomycetota > Thermoleophilia > Solirubrobacterales > Thermoleophilaceae > JACVRW01. The sequence continues at coordinate 68,652 of CAVYIA010000013.1, forward strand.
ACCGTCTCGAGAATCGCCCCCGACACCGGCGAGATCGAAGCGCGGTTCGATGCGGGGCGGCCCGCGGTCGAGGTGGCGGCCGGAGGCGGCGCGGTCTGGGTCGGAACGGTCGGCGGCGAGGGCGGCACGAACACGTTCGTCTCCGTCTCACGGTTGGACGGGCGCACCGGGAAGGTGACGCGGGTGACCGAGCTTCCGGGCGGGGGCGAGGTGTTCCCCACGGCGGGCCTCCCGCGGCTGGCGGTCGGCGCGGGCGCGGTCTGGGCCGTCAACCCCGACGGGAGCATCTCCCGAATCGACCTCGAGACCGGCGAGCTCGTGGCGCGGATCGAAACCGAAGCGCCGGCCTGGACGATCGCGGCGGGCGACGAGGGCGTCTGGTACCTCAGCGTGGACGCCGGCTCGTCGGTGATGAGCATCGATCCGCGCACGAACAGGACCGCGCAGCGGATCGACGTCAGCGCCGAGCTCCTCTGGGGAGTGGCGACGGGGGCCGGCTCCGTCTGGGCGACGACGCGCGAGCAGGGCCTGTTGTGGCGGATCGAGCCCGGCCTCAACCCGGAGAGCCGCTCGATCGACGTGGGCGCCGGGGTCACGTCCGTCGCGTTCGGCGCGGGAGCCGTGTGGACGGGCAACTACATCGACGGCACCGTGGCGCGCGTCGATCCGGAGGACAACGCCGTGACCGGGAAGACCCCGGTTGACGCCCCGCAGGCGCTCGCGGCCGGCTCGGGCGGCGCCTGGGTGAGCGTGGCGGGGCGCTCCACGGGCGGCCCGCTGACGGCGCCGGCCTGCGGGCCGGTCGAGCCGGGCGGCGCGGACCCGGACGTCCTGATCGCGTCGGATCTGCCCCTCCAGGGCCCGGGGAGCGGGGATCCACGAGCGATGGCGAGCGCCATCCGCTTCGTGCTGGAACGCCACGGGTACCGGGCCGGGGAGCACACGGTCGGCTACCAGTCCTGCGACGTGTCGACGGCCGAGACCGGCGGCTTCGAGTTCCGCAAGTGCGCCGCGAACGCCAACTCCTACGCCCACGCCCGCCGGCTGGTGGCGGTGATCGGCACGTACTCGTCATTCTGCGCGGAGGTCCAGATACCGATCCTCAACCGGGCGCCGGGCGGTCCGATCGCGATGATCAGCCCGTCGAACACGGGATCCAGCCTCACGCGGGGCGGGCCCCTCGCGCTCAAGAGGGGTGAGCCGGGCATCTACTACCCGACCGGCGTCCGCAACTTCATGCGGGTCGCGCCGCGCGAGGACCTGCAGGGAGCGGCCCAGGCGGTCCTCGCCGATCAGCTCGGCCTCGACCGGGTCGCGGTCCTGGTCGAGCGGGATCCGGACTGGCGGCAGACGTGGGCCGACCCGTTCAGGAGAGCGGCACGCGAGCGCGGCGTCCAGACTGAGCTCTTCGCCTACGACGCCGAAGCGGCGAGCTTCGGCCCGCTGGCCGAGCGGGTCGCGAACGCGGGACCGGACGGCGTCTTCGTGTTGGGCTCGATCGATGAGGGCGGCGACAAGCTCGTCAGGGCCCTGCGCAGCAAGGCTGGAGACGACGTGACGATCCACGTCCTCGACCTGTTCGGGCCGGTGCCGTACGTGTTGGAGAAGCTCGGTTCGGCGGCGCACGGGATCTACATGAGCTTCACCGACACCCCTCCGCACGCCCTCGACCTCAGCCCCGCGGGCGAGCGCTTCGCCCGCGACTTCGGCTACCTCGACAACCCGACTCCCTTCGTGCTCCCCGCCGCCCAGGCGGCGGAGTCGGTGCTCGAGGCGATCGCCCGCTCGGACGGCACACGGCGGTCGGTTCTCGCCCGCCTGCGGGCGACCAAGGTCGAGGACGGCATCCTCGGCAGCTTCCGCCTCGACCCGTTCGGCGACATCGACCCCGGCCGGATCCCGATCTTCCGCATAACCGGGAGGAACACGCCCGGCGAGCCGGTCTACGAGATCTTCGAGGGCGCGGTCGTGGACCGCGTGATCATGGTCCCGTCGAGCTGATACCTGCTCAGGGCCTGATCGGCGCCGTGTCCTGGATCTTCAGGGGCGTGATCGGGACGCCGTCGCTCCATCTGCCGTTGGAGCGGTGCTGCCGGGTGTTGCCGAGGCCGTACTTGCACCAGGTCCCGTCGTAGGCGCAGCTCCGCAGGGCGTCCCAGGACTTCCAGCAGAAGTTCCAGTCGTAGGCGTCGGCCCCGTCCTTCCCGGCCGCGCACACGCCGTGCGGTGCTCGGAGCGGCGGGGTCCCGTGCGCGTCCGGGACGCGTGAGCACGAGGTCCTTGTTGCGCTTCGGGATGTGGCCGAGCTTCGGGAAGATCGAGTTGCAGCCGCCGTCCGCCGTGTTCGGCTCCGAGATGACGCCCTGTCGCGCTCGAGTGGCAGGTGAGCTTCACCGATGACGGGATCCCGCGCAGGGAGTCGTCCACCGCGGGCTCGTCGAATCCCACGAGGCCGCCGTCGTGCGGGTCCTCGAGCCAGATCGCCCGCGGCTTCGGCAGGTGGAGCTTCCGCCAGCGGTTGGTGAGGTTCGCGGTGATGATCCCGCCGAACGAGAAGCCGAAGTAGCTCGTCCGCCGGAGGTCCGGTTGCACGCGGCGCTTGGGCCGCGCATGCAGGTACGCCAGCCCGGCGCGGATTCCCCTCAGCGAGGACTTCATGCAGGGCTCGATGTCGATCGGCCCCGGGCACGGGGTGGCGATGTTGGTCTGCCAGCGCGGGTAGATCACGACGCTGCCCTTGCGCACCGTGTGCCGGATGAACTCGTACATCTGGTTGTAGCCCGCGTACTCGCCGTAGCCGTGCATCACGACCGCGAGCGGAGCCGTGCGCGGGCGTGGCCGAACCGGCTCGAACACGAACCACGCGTCGTAGCCGCTGCCGCCCGCGTGCACGCGCCAGCCGCGGTGGGTGTAGTCGCTGCCGCCGGGCCCCGACTTCGGCTGGGGCGGCTGCGTGATCGCGGCGTGAGCCTGCGGCGGGCGCGAGCGCCGCCGCCAGGGCGAGTGTCAGGGCCCAGGCGCGAACTGTGGATACCTCTCGGCCGGGCAGGTCGGCGCACCCTGCGCCCGCTGTTCGCGCATCTCCAGGTAGTCGCCGGCGATCTGCTCGCGCGGGAGCCCGTCGAGCGCCAGGACGCTGTCGCCCACCGCGAGCAGCTGCGAGCGCATCCGCCCGTAGTCGATCGCGCTCTCCCTGAAGGACGGCGCGTACAGCGACCACGGCCCGGAGATCATCGCGAGCGTCGGGATCAGCTTCCAGTGGAAAGGTCCGCCGAGCCCGCCCATCGAGCACACCGGAGGCACCTGCCCGGGCGTGGGCAGGCCGAGGCCCTTGAGGACCGCGGTCATGTCGAGCTTGCGCCGCTTCGTGGCGGCCGCGGCCGCCTCCTGCAGCGCGGTGCTGTTCCCGACGCCGAACAGGAACGGCTCGCCTCTGCCGGTGAACCTGAGCCGGGTGCCCGCGGCGTTGGGGAGGATCTCGCGCGTGCCCAGGTGCTCGACGGCGAAGGCGAACGCGATGCTGCCCTTGTCGTACTGGGAGTCCAGCGGCTCCACGTAGCGATTCGTCCCGTCGTTGACGAGCGAGTCGTGGGCGCTCGCGAACGCGATCTGCAGCGTCCGCGGCCGGCAGCGCTTCGGCAGGCCGGCGTAGTAGCGGGCGAACGCGATCAGGCCCGAGACGCCGTTCTCCTGGACCCAGGACTGGCCGTCGGTGTTGGTGGCCAGGATGATCCGCTGCGGGCTCCTGCCGGGCAGCGTCGCGATGACGTTCTGCGGTCTTCGCGCGGCTCCACCTTGGCGCGGACGGTCACCCGCGCCGAGGCGCCCTGCCGCGGCAAGCGCCCTCAGCCGCTTCGCCTCCGCGCCGCCGACGTAGACCGCCGGCACCCTGAAGATCGTGCCCGTGTGCGGATCGCCGTAGCCGCGCCACCTGCTTGCGCGGCACGTCGAACGTGAAGACGACTCCCGCGGCGCCCGCCTTGCTCGCGGCGAGCAGCTCCTGGTGCAGCTCGTTGAGGAACGGGCGCTCGTAGGCCCCGCTCGCGTTCGCGAGGTCCGGCGTGACGTACACGCCGATGATGCCGAACGCGGCATACGGCAGCGCGGTGCCGGGGAAGTCGCGGACGACCACCTTGCCCGCGGAGTTCGCGGCAGTGATGTCCTGGTCCGCGGCCAGGTAGACGAGCGGACCCTGTCTGGCCCGTTCTTCTTGGTCGGCTTGGACCAGCGGACCGCGCCGGCGACCGGCACGGTCGCGCCCGTGAGACGCGCAGCGCGCCCGGCTCGCTCGAGCGTCGAGCCCCGGCCGGCCCTTTGCCTTCGTCGCGCGGCAGCCAGCGTCCAGACCTTGAACGGATCCGAGCGGACCTTGAAGCCGTCGATGGCGCGCAGCTCGTCCTCGATCCAGCCGATCGTCCGGTTGTGCGCCCTGCTCGCGAGGTAGCGCTCGCCGAAGCTGGTTCTCCTGCCTGACCAGCTTCCGCAGCTGGCCCGCGCTCGCGAACGCCTTGGCGTTCGTCGTGGTCGGACACGAGGCCGCGACGGCCGCGGGCGCCACCACGAGGCAGAGGACGAGGGCTCCCGACGATTCCGACCAACGAGCGTGCTCCCAGCCGCGTCACCGCGGGGAGCTTAGGGTGCCGGGTCCGACCGGCGCCGCTTCCTACACTGCGCCGCGTGCCGTCCGCCTTCGCCTGCCACGGACTGGAGAAGCGCTACGGCGACAAGCTCGCCCTGGGCGGGGTGGACCTCCGGGTCGAGCCGGGTGAGCTGATCGGGCTGCTCGGCCCGAACGGAGCGGGCAAGTCGACCCTCACCAAGATCGCCTGCGGGCTCGTCCGGCCCGGGGGCGGGAGCGCCGAGGTGATCGGAGTGCCGGCCGGGTCCGCGGAGGCCCGGGCGGCGATCGGCTATCTCGCCGAGCTCTTTCGCTTTCCCGACTGGCTGAGCGCCGACGAGCTGGTGGGCCTGCACCAGCGTCTGGCCGGCTCGGAGGGCGGGGCGAAGGAGCGGACGGAGCTGCTGAGCCTGGTCGGTCTCGACGAGGCGGCGGACGTTCGTGTGGGTGAGATGTCCAAGGGGATGCAGCAGCGCCTGGGGATCGCCCAGGCGCTCGTGGGGGCGCCGAGCCTGCTGCTCCTCGACGAGCCCACCAGCGCGCTCGACCCGATGGGGCGCCGGGTGGTGCGCGACCTCCTCCGGGAGCTGCGCAGCCGCGGGGTCGGGGTGCTCTTGAACTCCCACCTGCTGAGCGAGGTCGAGCTCGTCTGCGACCGGGTGGCGATCCTGAGCGCGGGAAAGGTCGTGGCCGAAGGCGCGCCGAGCGACCTCACCCGCCCCCGCGGCCTGGAGGTCGAGACGGCGGACGGCGTGCAGGCCTATCCCGACGCCACCCGCGACGAGGTGCCGGGGATCGTGGCCGGCCTGGTGGGCTCCGGAGCGTCGGTGTACGGCGTGCGCCTTCTCGAGTCGTCGCTCGAGGATGCCTACCTGGAGGTCCTCGGCGAGTGACCGGCACGCTGATCATCGCCGGGTACACGCTGCGCGAGTGCGTCCGGCGGCGCGTGTTCGTGGTGGTGCTGGTGCTCTCGGTCCTGTTCCTCGGCCTCTTCTGGCTGGGGACGGACTCCGCGTTCGACGAGGCGCGGCTGCTCACAGGCCAGGCGGCCTTCGACGAGAAGGTGCTGGTGGGCTCGACGCTGCTCGGGCTGTCGATGTTCACGACGCTGTTCCTCGGCGCCGTGCTGGGCGCGTTCCTGACCCTCAACGGCGTGCGCGGCGACGCCGACCGGGGCCTGCTCCAGCCCCTGGTGGTCCGTCCCGTCGGGCGGACGACGGTGCTCGCCGGGCGCTTCGCCGCCGCGGGCTCGGTGTGCGTGGTCTACGTGCTCCTCATGTACGCGGCCGCGGTCCTGATCACCGGGGCGACGGGGGGCTGGTGGCCTGACGAGGCGCTCGGGCCGGGGCTCGGACTGGCGGCGGGCGTCCTCGTCATCGCGGGCCTGTCCCTGCTCGGCTCGGTGTGGCTGTCGGCGACGGCGAACGGGATCGCCGTCTTCATGCTCTTCGGCGCCGGCCTGGCCGCCGGCCTCCTGGGGCAGATCGGCGAGGCGCTCGAGGTGGACACGCTGAAGACGGTGGCGGAGGTCACCTCGTGGGCCCTGCCGTTCGAGGCGCTCTACCAGGCCGGTCTCCACGGGCTCACGAGCGAGACCAGCGGGATCACCGGGTTCGTGGTCGAGCTGGGGCCGTTCGGCGGCGCCCAGGAGGGCGGCGACCTGCTGTGGCCGTGGGCGATCGCCTACATGGCGGTGGTGGCCGCGCTCGCGCGCTTCGGGTTTGCCCGCCGCGACCTGTAGACAGCAACAATGCGGGCGCCCGGTTTGTTAGGCTGCGCCTCATGAAACGGCACGCGAAGGCCTACGTCATCGGCGTCGGAATGACGAAGTTCGACAAGCCGGGCACCAAGGAGGGCGACTACCACGACTGGGCCCGTGAGGCGGGGACGGCGGCCGTCGCCGATGCGGGGGTCGCCTACGACGAGGTCGAGCAGGCGTACGCCGGCTACGTGTACGGCGAGTCCTGCTCCGGGCACCGCGCGGTGTACGAGCTCGGGATGACCGGCATCCCGGTGTTCAACGTGAACTCGAACTGCTCGACCGGCTCGAGCGCGCTGTTCCTGGCCGCGCAGGCCATCCGCGGCGGCCTCGCCGACTGCACGCTGGCGCTCGGCTTCGAGAAGATGCAGCGGGGCTCGCTGGGCGGCGACGTTCACCGACCGCGAGCCGCCGATCGCACGTCACGGCGAGCTCCTGGCCCAGATCTCCGAGGTCGGAATGCCCCCGGCGCCGTGGATGTTCGGCGCCGCCGGGCGCGAGCACATGCGCGACCACGGCTCGGAGCCCGAGCACTTCGCGCGCATCGGCCAGAAGAACCACGAGCACTCCACGAACAACCCCAACGCCCAGTTCCAGGTCTCGTACACGCTCGACGAGATCCTCGAGGCGCCGATGATCTACGAGCCGCTCACGAAGCTCCAGTGCTCGCCCACCTCCGACGGCGCGGCCGCGGCGATCCTGGCGAGCGAGGACTTCGTCGATCGCCACGGGCTCGCGGAGCGGGCGATCGAGATCGTCGGCCAGTCGCTCGTCAGCGACTACGAGACGTCGCTCTCCACGCGCCGGGCCCGCGACGTGATCGGCTACGACATGAACGTGCAGGCGGCGCGGGCGGTCTACGAGCAGTCGGGGCTCGGTCCCGAGGACTTCCAGGTCATCGAGCTGCACGACTGCTTCTCGGCCAACGAGCTCCTGCTCTACGAGGCGCTCGGGCTGGCCGACGAGGGGGAGGGGCCGCGCCTCGTCGACGACGGCGACACGACCTACGGCGGGAAGTGGGTCGTCGAACCCGTCGGGCGGGCTGATCTCGAAGGGCCACCCGCTGGGCGCCACCGGTCTCGCCCAGTGCACCGAGCTGACATGGCAGCTTCGCGGCGACGCCGACGGCCGCCAGGTCGAGGACGTCGACGCCGCGCTCCAGCACAACATCGGTCTCGGCGGCAGCGCCGTCGTGACCGCCTACCGGCGCGCGGCCTGACGATGTCGACGGAGACGCTGAAGCTCGACGAGTCCGCACTCGGAGCATGGACCGAGGAACGGGAGTTCGAGGTCACCGCCGAGCGCATCGCCCAGTACGCGAAGGCCACGAACGACCCGATCGAGGCGCACCGCGCGCGGAAAGGTCGCGCCGCCGGTGTTCGCGATCGTCCCCGTTTTCCAGTCGCTGGTGGAGCCGGCCCTCGAGGTCGTTCCGCCCTCGCTGCTCGGGAAGATCCTGCATGGCGAGCAGGACTTCCGCTTCCATCGTGCGCTCAGCCCCGGCGACAGGCTGGTCGCGCGCGGGAAGATGACCGGCTTCGAGGGGTTGCCGAACGGCACCCGAGCGGCCGTCTACCTGGAGACCCGCGACGACGCGGGCGAGCTCGTGAACGAGCAGTACGTGACCTTCTTCGTCCGCGGCTTCGATGACGGGCGGAAGGTCGGCGAGCTGTCGCCGGAGCACCGGTTCGACGAGGCGTTGCGCGAGCAGGCTCCGGTCCTCGACGTGACCCAGCGGATCGACGAGGACCAGACCTACCGCTACGCCGAGGCCTCGGGCGACCCGATGCCGATCCACACCGACGAGGAGTTCGCGCGCAACGCCGGGCTGCCGGGGATCATCGCCCACGGGTTCTGCGTCCTGGCGTTCACCTCATGGGCGATCCTTCGAGGAGCTGGGCGCATCCGACGTTCGCCGGCTGCGCCGGCTCGCGGTGCGCTTCTCGAAGCCGGTCCTGCCCGGTCAGGAGATCCACACGCGCGCGTGGGCGAAGGGACGGCGCCGGACCTACGCGTTCGAGACGACGGTCGACGGGACGGCCGTCCTGCGCGACGGCCTGGCGGAGCTCGCGGGATCCCGCGTGACCACGGCGACCCGCCCCCAGCGCACCCAGGAGGAGCGCCGCACGGAGACCCGCGCGAAGCTCCTCGACGCGACGATCGAGAGCATCCTCGAGGTCGGCTACGCGCAGACCACGACCCGCAGCGTCGCCGAGCGCGCGGGTGTCTCGGCCGGCGCGCAGGCGTACCACTTCCCCCGCCGCGTCGACCTCGTGGCGGCCGCCGCGGAGCAGCTCGTGGAGCAGCGGATCGAGGCCAGCCACCGGCGCGCCACGCGGATCGCGGGTCCGCCGGAGGAGCGCCTGCGCGCGCTCCTCGATCTGATGTGGGCCGACTTCGCGAGCCCCATCTTCGCGGTCTTCGTGAAGCTCTGGGTGGCTGCCGCCGACGAGCCCGAGCTCCACGACCGCCTCGTCGCCGGCGAGCGGAGGATCGCGCGGGCGATCACCGACCTCGTGAGCGAGGCCGTCGGCGAGCTCGCCGCGGGCGAGGAGGCCGAGAGCAAGCTGCTGCTGCTCTTCAGCGCCTGCCGCGGCCTTGCCCTGACCGAGCAGTTCGAGCCGCGCGAGCACCGCCGGCGGGATCCGTGGCCGCGCCTGCGTGAAGAGCTGCTGGAGCAGCTCGGCCGATGAAGCGGGCCGCGGTCATCACGGCCGCCGCTTTGATGCTGGTCGCGGCCACCCCCGCGGCCGCGTCCGAGCTGCGCAGCTTCGAGCTGCCGAGCGGGCTGGTCGACCCCTCCGTTCCGGGCGGCGCACTCGAGGGCGGGCGCGCCGCCCCCAAGGTCAACGTCCTGCTGCCGGACGGCTACCGCGGCCATCCGAGGCGCCGCTACCCCGTGCTCTGGCTGCTTCACGGCGCCGGCGGCGGGACCGACACGTGGATTCCCGGCATCGCCACGCTCGCGGCCGGCCTGCCCGCGGTCATCGTCATGCCCGACGGCGGCAAGTTCGGGATGTACGCCGACTGGTGGAACGGCGGACGGCGCGGCGACCCGGCCTGGGCCACCTACCACCTGAAGCTCCTGCGCCGGACGATCGAGGATCGCTACCGCATCCGTCCCGGCCGGCGCTGGCACGCGATCGGCGGCATCTCGATGGGAGGCCAGGGGACACTCCGCTACGCGGCGATGCTGCCCGGCTACTTCGGGTCCGCCGTCGGGTTCTCCGCCGCCTTCCCCGACACGCAGTCCCGGATAGCGCAGGACGGCCTGACGCTGTTCGCGGCGGCCAACGGTGCCGCGGGCGGGGCTACGAGGCGATCTTCGGCCCCGCCGCCGCGCCCTACGCCGAGGGCAACAGCCCGCAGGCGCTGGCAGCCAACTACCGCCACACCCGCCTGTACCTGACCTCGGGCAACGGCACCAACTGCCCCCAGGATCCGGTCGGGCCGACCGGCCTCGCGCTCGACGGGGCCACCGAGCTGTCATCAACAGCCAGCAGGGCCCGTTCGCCGCCGCCGTCCGCGCCGCGGGCGCGGACGTGACCGCGGTGACGACCTGCGGCGTCCACACCTTCGGCGTCTGGGACCGGGCCTTCGTCAAGGCGCGTGCCTGGGGCTTCTTCAAGCCCGTGCCCGAGCGCCCGCGCTGCTGGGTCTACCGGACCGTCGCCACGTCGGGCGAGATGTGGGGCCTGCGGTTCCGCTTCGCCGCGCCGCCGTCCACGGTCGCGACGTTCAGACGCTCCGGCCGACACGCTGACGGCGAAGGGAAGCGGCAGGGTGGCGATCACGGGCCGCCGCAGGATGCCGGTTGACGTGCGGCTGCCGTTCGAGCGGCGTTTGCCACGTTGCGGCGGGCCATGACCCAGGCGAAGGTGCCGCCGGTGAAGAGCATGAAGGTGCTGTAGACGGCCGCGGGGATCGCGACGTCGATCGACCTCGTCGCCGGGATGCACGAGCTGCGCGCGGGCCGCTAGCTGGACGCCGACGCAGTCGAGCTCGAGATACGCGTGCGCGACCTGGACGTCGCGCAACGGATACGGCAAGGACGCCCAGGTCATGGCGATCCGCAACGCGCGGCGCTTCCGTCCCGAGCGGGCGCGGATCGCCAAGCCGCACGAGCTGCTCGACCCGGCGCACGGGCCGCTGATCGCGGTGCGACTGAACGTGTGCACGCGAAAGACGCTCGGCGGCCTCGAGACGAACCTCGACTCCCAGGTGATGCGCCCGGACGGCTCGCCGTTCCCGGGGCTGTACGCCGCCGGCGAGGTCGCCGGATTCGGCGGCGGCGGGGTGCACGGCTACAACGCGCTGGAGGGGACGTTCGTGGGCGGCTGCATCTTCTCCGGACGGGTGGCGGGGCGGGCTCTCGCGCGCTCGCTCGGCGTGCATCAAGCGGGAAAGCTGAGCCGGCGCCCGTCGACCGCCGTGTAGCGGGCCGTCGCCGGGAGGAGCGTGAAGTCGGCCACGTCCCCCTCGCTGTCCCGCACCGTGAGCCGGCGTGCGTCGTCGAGGACCTCGACGATCGTTCCACTCTCGACACTCCCGGCGTACACGACCAAGACATCCTGCCCGACGTGAGGTAGGCCCCGCGGGAACTTGATCGCTACTCCGCCCGCAGCTCCCAGCGCGGCAAATTGCCGATCGCGGCGCGGTAGCGCTTGCGGTGGAACGGGCCGGATGAAGACGAACCAGCCCACCAGCGCCACCGGCATCAGGAAGAAGACGCCGGGCCAGTTGCCGGTCAGCGTGAAGACGATGGCGAGGATGGCGATCAGCGCGCCGAACGCCACCGGCACCGCCCGGTAGCGCAGGCTGATGCGGCGGATCTCCTGGTACTGCTCGGCCGGGATGCGATTCGTGTCCCAGCTGCGCCCGCACGACTCGCAGCGCCAGCGCTCCCCGTAGGCGAGCTCGCGCTTCTCGCCGCACTCGCAGGTGAGCGTGATCGGCGGGCCCTTGAGGATCGCGCCGGGCTGCTCCCAGTCGCGCGGCGTGCGCTTGCGCCGGTTGCGTGCCATCGGACGAGTCTAGGTCCAGGGGTAGGGGCCCTGCGAGGCCGTGTGCAGGGCGCCGGACGCGAAGCGCCCGATCCGGAAGGGCTCGAGCAGCGGCTCGCCGCCGTCCAGGTCCTCGGCCACGAGCCTGCCGATGGCGAGCGTCTTGAAGCCGTGCCCCGAGTCCACGATCGCGTAGACGCCGGGCCGCACCCAGTCGCAGACCGGGTAGTCGTCGGGGGTGTGGGTGAGGAGGCCGCCCGCGGCGGTCACGCGCCAGTCGCCCGAGCGGCCGCGGAAGCGGCTGCAGCGCGGTCGCCAGGCCGGAGATGAAGAAGTCCGTGAACGCGGGCTCGGCCGCGTGCTCGGGGTTGTCGGGCCCGTACGGGTCGAGCGGCGGGCTGTCGAGATAGACGGGCAGGCCGCCGCCGGTGATGCCGGTGCCGGTCCGGCCCATGCGGAAGTAGATGCCCCAGGGGCCGTCCACGAGCACGCTCCCGTCGCGGTCCGAGCGGAGCGGGCCGGCCTGGTCGAGGTGCACCACGGGCGCCTCGGCGCCCGCCGAGCCGCTCAGGCCGGCGCCCTCGAGCGCGAACTCGCCCTCCTGCGCCTTGATGTAGGTGACGAGCGGCCGCGGCTCGCCGTCGACCTCCACGGTCGGCGTCAGTCCGAGCAGCTCCCACATCGGCTCGACCCAGGGGCCGGGACAGGCCACCACCGTCTCGCACTCCACACGACCTTGGCTCGTGTGCACCAGGCCGGGCTCGAAGCCGGTGACCTCCACGTCCTCGCGGATCTCGGCGCCCGCGGCGCGGGCCCGCGCGGCCAGGTGGCGCACGGTCTGCATCGCGTCGGCCCAGCCGCCGCGGCGCTCGTGCAGCACCGCCTCCACCGGGGCCTCCCAGTCGGGCCAGCTCCAGGTGAGGTACTCGCGGCAGGCCGCCGCGCCGGTCACGAGCTCGGACTCGTAGCCGGCGCGCTCGTGCTGCTCGCGGATGGCCACCAGGTCCTCGACCTGGCGCTCCGGGACGGCGGCCATGTAGCCGACCTGGCGGAACCCGTAGGCGTCGGGCTCCTCCTCGAACATCTCGACCGACATCCGCACGAGCCCGGTGATGGCCTCCGAGCGGTAGTAGTTGCGGACGATGCCGCCGGCGATGCCGGACGCGCCGCCGCCCACGCGCCCCTTGTCGAGCACGACCACGTCGGCGCCGCGCTCGGCCAGGTGCCAGGCGACCGACAGGCCGTTCACCCCGCCGCCTATGACGACGTGGGACGGCACCGGCTCAGCTCCAGGGGTAGGGGCTGTTCGAGACGGGGTGGAGGTCCCCGGTGGCGAAGCGCTCGTAGCGGAACGGGTGCAGCAGGGTCGAGTGCTCGCCGGTGAGCTCGCGGGCGATCTCGCGCCCGACGGCGATCATCTTGTAGCCGTGGTTCGAGTCCGCGGCCACGTACACGTTCGGCCGCATGTGGTCGAACACGGGGAAGTTGTCCGCGGTGAAGGCGCCCACGCCGCCGGAGCGCACCTGCCGGTACTTCGGGCGGGAGCCCTCGAAGCGCTCCATGCAGTGCGAGAGAGCGGCGCACCAGAGATCCGGGAAGCCCGGCTCGACGCTGCCGGTGGGGTAGGGGTCCACCTCGAACTCGTGCCCCTGCGGGAGCGGCTCGGCGCCGCCCTGGACGCTGTGCCGGTCCTGCTTGAAGTACACGCCCCACTGCTCGTCGGTCACGAGCTCGCCGCCGTCGGCGTGGAGCTCGGCGTGGCTGTCCACGTGGAGCACGGGGGGGAGGCTGCCGTCGGCCGTGACGAACACGCTCGGGTCCACGTCGATCTCGCCCTCCTGGAGGTACCAGAAGGTCCACATCTCCTGCTCCTTGCCGGCCACCTCGAGCCGGCTCGGCAGCTCGAGCAGCTCCCAGAGCCGCGGCGTCCACGGGCCGGCGGCCACCACGACCTGCTCGGCCGCGATCGGGCCCGACGAGGTCTCCACGCTGGTCACGGCGCCGGAGCCGTCGAGCACGAAGCCCGTGACCTCCACGCCCTCCTCGATCTCCGCCCCCGCCGCGCGCGCCTTCGAGGCGAGGCCGAGCATCGACTCGCGGTTGAACGCGAAGCCGCCGCGGCTCTCGTGCAGGCAGACGCTCAGGCCCGGGGCGCGCCAGTCGGGGAAGAGGCCGCGCATGTGCGCCGCCACCTCGGCCTCGCCCGTGATCAGCTCGGACTCGTAGCCGATCCGCTGCTGGCGCTCGAAGACCGTGCCGAGGTCGTCCTCCTGGGCGCCGTCGCCGAGCGCGATGTAGCCCGAGCCGTGGTAGGCGAAGGTCTCGGGGTCGGACTCCCAGATGTCCACGCAGGCGGCCATCAGCTCCTGCATGGCCGGCTGGAAGTAGTTGTTGCGGACGACGCCGCAGGCGATCCCGGACGCGCCGGCCGCCACGCCGGTCTTGTCCACCACGAGCACCTCCTCGCCGCGCTCGGCGAGGTGCCAGGCGGTCGAGAGCCCGTGGACGCCTGCGCCTATGACGAGGGTGCGGGCGGCGCGCGCATCTCAGTGGGCGGGCGGCTCCCAGCCCTCGAGCACCGGCGGCTTCCAGTTCTCGCCGACCGTGCGGCTGTCCTCCACCCAGGGCCCGAGCTCGGGCTGCGCGAACTTCGTGTGCTTCTCCTTCAGGCGGATCCCGTAGGAGTTGCCCGACTGGAGGTGCGTGATCAGCACCTTGCGCGCGATCTCGTTCTCGCGGCCCTCGGGGATCGGGAAGTAGATCTTGATGAACGAGTTGGAGTAGCGGTCGAACACCGCCGGCGTGCCCTCCTCCTCGAGCAGCTCGATGTCCTCGAGCCAGTTGATGTCCTGGCCGGGCGTGGACGCCTCGAGGTCCACGTCCTCGACCAGCGCCATGTCCTCCTGGTACGGGAAGCGCCGCCCCGCCAGGTACTCGGCGTCGATCGAGCGGATCTTCTCCGGCTCGACCTGGCGCGTCTCGGGAGGCGAGTCGCTCATCCCTCGATCGCCTCGCGCTCGGGCAGCCGGTCGATCGGGTTCTCGAGGTAGCGGTCGAGCATCGTCTTGATCTCGTCGAGCGCCCGCTCCTCGGACACGCCGGGGATGTAGCTCGTGCCGGCCAGCGGCACGCGCGCCATCGCGGCGGCCTCGGTGGTCAGCGCGGCCAGGTCCTCGGGCTCGAGCGAGTGCACGTTGGTCTTCCCGCACGCGCGCGCGAGCATCTGGACCTCGAGCGTGAGCGTGTGGAGGAAGTTGTAGACGCGGTTCGCGGCCTCCTCGACGTTCAGGCGCTTGCGCAGCTCCGGGTCCTGCGTGGTGATCCCGACCGGGCAGCGGCCGGTGTGGCAGTGGTAGCACTGGCCCGCCGGCACGCCGACGGAGCCCTCGTAGTCGGTGACGCCCGGGATCTCCTTGTTGCAGTTGAGCGCCATCAGCGCGGAGTGCCCGATCGCCACGGCGTCGGCCCCGAGCGCGATGCACTTGGCCACGTCGCCGCCGTTGCGGATGCCGCCGGCCACCACGAGGTCGATGTCGTCGGCGAGGCCCACGTCCTCGAGCGCGCGGCGCGCCTCGGGGATCGCGGACATGAGCGGGACCCCGGTCTCCTCCGCGGCCACGTGCGGGCCGGCGCCGGTGCCGCCCTCGGCGCCGTCGAGGTAGATGATGTCCGGCCCGCACTTGGCGGCCATGCGCACGTCGTCGTACACGCGCGCGGCGCCGAGCTTCAGCTGGATCGGGATCTCGTAGTTGGTGGCCTCGCGCGTCTCCTGGATCTTCAGCGAGAGGTCATCCGGGCCGAGCCAGTCGGGATGGCGCGCCGGGGAGCGCTGGTCGATCCCCGCCGGCAGCGAGCGCATCTCGGCGACCTGCTCGGTGACCTTCTGGCCCATCAGGTGCCCGCCGAGGCCGACCTTGCAGCCCTGGCCGATGAAGAACTCCACGGCGTCGGCCAGCATCATGTGGTGCGGGTTGAACCCGTACCGGCTCTGGATGATCTGGTAGTACCACTTGGTCGAGAGGTCGCGCTCGGGCGGGATCATCCCGCCCTCTCCCGAGCAGGTGGCGGTGCCGGCCATCGAGGCGCCCTTGGCCAGCGCCATCTTCGCCTCGAGCGAGAGCGCGCCGAAGCTCATGCCGGTGATGTAGACCGGGATGTCGAGCTCGATCGGCTTCTTCGCGAAGCGCGCGCCGAGCACCGTCTTCGTCTCGCACTTCTCGCGGTAGCCCTCGATCACGAAGCGCGTGAGCGTGCCGGGCAGGAAGATCAGCTCGTCCCAGTGCGGGATCTTCTTGAACATCGAGAAGCCGCGCATCCGGTAGCGCCCGAGCTCGGACTTCATGTGGATGTCGTCGATGACCTCCGGCGTGAAGATCTTCGAGCGACCGAGGACGGTGCGCTGCGAGGGTGCGTTCTCGTCGGCCATCAGAGCACCAGCTTTCGCTCGCTCGGCTCGAGCGAGTCGTAGTTGTAGAGCTTCTTCCCGCACACGAACTTCTTCAGCTCGGGCGGCGAGCCGAGCCCGTAGATGCGGAACTTGCGCTCGACGAACTCGGTGTCGGCGTCGGTCCACTCGCCCTCGACGCAGTCGATGCCGAGCGCCGCGACCTTGCCGCCCACGTAGAGCGTGCCGTCGTACATGGAGTCCCCGAGGCCGGGGCCCACGTCGCCGCAGATGATCTGGCGGCCGCGCTGCATCATGAAGCCGGTCATCGAGCCGGCGTCGCCGAGCACGAGGATCGTGCCGCCCTTCTGGTCGATGCCGGTGCGGGCGCCCACCTGGCCCTTCACCACGAGGTCGCCGCCGCGGAGCGCGGCGCCGGCGAGCGAGCCGGCGTTCGACTCGATCACGACCACGCCGGACATCATGTTCTCGGCCACCGACCAGCCCACCCGGCCGTTGATCTGCACCTCGGGCCCGTCGATCAGGCCGCAGCCGAAGTACCCGAGGCTGCCCTCGAAGGTGATCCGGCAGCGCTTCAGGATCCCGACGCCCAGCGAGTGGCGCGCGCTCGGGTTGAGGATCGTGACCTCCTTGATCCCCTCCTCGTAGAGCAGCCAGCGGAGCTCCGAGTTGATCTTGCGGGTGGAGAGGTCGCGCGCCTCGATCACGGCGCGGTCGCCGTCGATCTCCGCGATCTTGGGGACGCTGCCGTCGAGCTCGACGAGCCCGCGGGCGTCGTAGGCGATGTTCACGCCCTCGCCGGCTACCGCGTCCACACCATCACCGCGCCCTCGTACGGGTCGTAGGTCTCGATCTCGCGGTCCACGACCTTGCGGATCGCGATCTCCTCGGAGGCGAGCGCGACGATGTCGTCGGACTCGTAGAGCACGAGCGGCTTGGCGCCGAGCTCGTCCTTGGCCACGCCGAGCGCTTCGTCGGTCACGCAGATGTAGGTGAACACGCCGTCGAGCTCCTCGAGGCTGCGCCGCATCGAGTCCTCGAGCGAGTCGCCCTGCGCCATGCGCTCGGCGAGGTACACGGCGATGATCTCGGAGTCGCACTCGGACTGGAAGCGGTGGCCGGCACGCTCGAGCCGGCGCTTCCACTGGAAGTAGTTCGTGAGCTGGCCGTTGTGCACCACGGCCACGTCCGGGAACGGATAGGCCCAGTAGGGGTGGGCGTTGGCGATGTCCACGTCGGACTCGGTGGCCATCCGCGCGTGGCCGATCGCGTGGGTGCCGATGAACGTGTCGAGCCCGTAGTCGGCGGCCACGGTCTCGGCGTCGCCGAGGTCCTTGATGATCTCCAGCGAGCGCCCGAGCGACAGCACCTCGGCGCCGCGCACGTCCTCCACGTAGTCGGCGAGCTCCTTGAGGTCGCCGTCGTGGTCGAAGGTGACCGTCATCGCGTGGTCGGCGCTGGTGTCGACGCCCAGGATCGTGGCGCCGACCGCGCGGACATGCGGCCTCGATCTCCTTGCGCGAGCGGCCGCAGCAGCTCCTCGCAGTCGAAGCCCTGGTGGCCGTTGGCCTCCGCGAGCTTCACGTGCATCACGTAGCCGTCGGCCTCGGGGCGGTAGAGCGCGTAGCCCGTGGAGTCCGGCCCGCGGTGCTTCATCGCCTGGAGCATGCGCGTCATGTCGCGCCCCACCTGGTGGCTGCCCACCGCCGTCGCGGTAGATGATCCCGGCGATTCCGCACACTAGGGCAGGACCTCCAGGTACTCGTCCTGCTCCCAGTCGGTCACGGCCGCGAGGTAGCGCTCCCACTCGTCGCGCTTGTAGTGGTGGAACACGTCGTAGAGGCGGCCGGGCATCGCGCTGCGCACGATCTCGTCCTTCTCGAGCTCGATCAGGGCGGCGCCGAGGCTGTCGGGCACGCGCTCGAGCCCGTGGTCCTCCTCCTGGAGCAGGTCGTAGGTGTTCAGCGACTGCGGCTCGCCCGGGTCGGTCTGGTTGCGGATCCCGTCGAGGCCGGCCACGAGCAGCGACGGCGACCGTGAGGTACGGGTTGCACGACGAGTCCACGCCGCGGTACTCGAAGCGCCCGCCGCTGGCCACGCGCACGGTGCAGGTGCGGTTCTGCCAGCCCCAGTTCTTGTAGACCGGCGCCCAGAAGCCGAAGTCCCACATGCGGCAGTACGAGTTCACGGTCGGGTTGCCCACGCACATGAGCGCGCCGAAGTGGTCGAGCATGCCGCCGAGGAAGTGGCGGGCGGTGTCGGACAGCTCGGCCGGGCCGCTCGGGTCGTGGAAGACGTTGTTGCCGTCCTCGTCGCAGAGCGTGAAGTGGTGGTGGTGGCCGTTGGCCGACACGCCGCTGAACGGCTTGGGCATGAAGGTGGGGAGCAGGCCGTGCTTGCGCCCCACCGCCGCGCAGATCTGGCGGTAGGTGGTGATGTTGTCGGCGGTCTTGACCGGCCGGTCGAAGCGGAAGTTGAGCTCGAGCTGGCCGGGCGCGTCCTCGTGGTCGCCGTAGCTCATGTCGAGCCCCAGCGCCTGCCCGTACTCGACCACGTCGAGCAGCACCGGACGCAGTTCCTCGAACTGGTGGATGTGGTAGCAGTACGGCTTCGTCACGCCGTCGGGCGCGGACGCCGTCCTCGCTCTTCTTGAGCCACATCATCTCGGGCTCGATCCCGATCAGGAAGCTGTAGCCCAGCTCCTCCTCGAACTCGGCCACCACGCGCTTCAGGTTCTGGCGCGGGTCGGCGTCGAGCAGCTCGCCGGTCTCCGTGTCGTAGCAGTCGCAGAACACGCGCGCCACGCGCGGGTCCCAGGGGAGGCGGGCGAAGGTGTCGAGGTCCGCGATCGCGGCGAGCTCGGACTCCTCGGGGCCGAAGCCGATGTAGTCGCCGGCGCGGTCGGTGAAGAGGTTGGCGGTGGCGCCGTAGACGAGCTGGTAGCCCTTCTCGGCGACCTGCGGGAAGAACGACGCGACCACGCCCTTGCCCATCACGCGGCCGGTGATGGAGACCTGCTGGAAGAAGACGTACTTGATGCCCTCGGCCTCGATGCGGCGGGTGATCTCCTCGATGCGCTCGCGGCGGCCGGGCTGGTTGCGGGCCTCCTCGAGCGTGGCGGGCGGAGGCGACGTGCGCGCACTCTGCAGGACGGTGTCCACGCCACCGCCGAAGGTCACGTCTGCCATCGGCTCGATTGCCGTCATTCCCTCTCCTTATGCCGTTTGCCCGAGTCGAAAACCAGCCCGGCGGACGCCGGGCGACTATACCTGCATTGCACGAATTGGTCCAATCAGTTCCGAGCCCCGCCGGAGCGCCCGATCGCGGGCACGGGAGGCACGTCTTCGAGCCAGCGAACGACGTGCAGGTCGAGGCTCCGCGGGAGGAAGATGTCGGTCGAGTGCTCGACGGGCGCGCCCTCGGCGGTGCAGTGCACGTGCTCGATCTCGAGCGCCGCCGTGGTCTCGGTCACGCCCAGCGCGCTGCCCACGCGGTCGCGGCGCGTGAGCAGGCGCGCCATCACGTGCGTGCGCGCGTAGGCCACCGGCACGCCCTGCCGCAGCAGGACGTCGAGCACCATCTCGCCGCGCTCGAGCGTCTGGCGCAGGCGCGCGGGGGAGGGCAGCTCCACCTCGGGGTGCACCACGTCGCGCATGCGGGCGCCGGGCTGCCCGTCCATCAGCAGGACGCGCGTGAACGTGGTGGCGGGGGTGTCCGGGTCGAGGCCGAAGAGCTCGCCGCGCTCGGGGCCGAGCCGCTGCTCGTCGATCGACAGCTCGGCGATCTCGAGCCGCACGCCGCGGCGGCGGGCCAGCTCGCTGTAGGACACGAGCTTCTCGAGGCCCTCGTCGAGCGTCCACGAGCGTGGTCTGGCCCACGAAGGTGCCGCTGCCCTGGCGGCGGACGATCTCGCCGCTCTCCTCGAGCCGGCGCAGGGCGGTCCGCAGCGTCCCGCGCGAGATCCCGAGCCGGGCCGAGAGCTCCTGCTCGGGCGGCAGGCGCTCGCCGGAGCGGTGCCGGCCGGTGGCGAGCCAGGTGCGGAGCGCGTCCTCGGCGACGTCGACCAGCGACTTCCGGGCCTCGGGAGCGGTGCGACGCCGGACTTGGCCCCGTTGGTCATCGGCGGCTCAGATGTAGCCCCGCGGTCAGGCCTGTCGGCTGGCGCTGGACCTTCCACGTCGGCGACCTTGCCCGTGTTGGCGTCGATGCGCACGACGGCGAGCTCGTGGAAGGTGCCCTGTCCTTGCGCGGGGTCGACAGGGAGACGATCCAGAACGGCTTCGAGTTGAGGCCCTGGCGCAGGAAGCGGACCTGCTCGTCGCGTGCGGCTCGAAGTCGACCTGCGCGCTCGGCGCGTCGCGATCGCCTGGTCCTTGGTGAACCGGATCTGCGACTTCTGGCAGCTCTGCGAGACGACGAAGGCGAGCGACGAGCACGCACGACACGCCCACGCGCAGCCACGCCGGGCCGCCGCGCGGCGAGCGGCGTGCCCCAGCGCCGCCCGCGCCGGCGGCCGTTCCGGCTCGAGTCGGCGTCAGGCGGTGGGACGGAACTCGTTCCCGATGCCCGTGAACAGCACGATCACGAGCACCACGATCGCACAGATGATCGAGATCGCGAGCATCGCCATCTCGAACGACTTCTTGTGCGTCTGGTTGGGCGGGAACTCGATCTGCTTGCTGCTCATCCGTTGTCGCTCATCCGAGCTCGCTGTCGATTCCGGGCTGTGGGCTGGCGGTCCGGCCGTCGCCCGCTGCCCAGCGGCGTTGCGCCGCGGCGTACGCGATCAGCCGCCGGTTCTCGTAGAGCGACCCAGGCCACGAACACGAGGACCATGCACCGCGATCCCGAGCCAGGTCAGGACGTAGTAGGGGTGCCGCGGCCGAGGCGCCGCCGTCGCCGTAGGTGGAGCCCGGGACCGAACGTCATGAAGCCCGCGCAGTCCTGGTAGTTGGCCTGGAGGATGAAGTCGGCGACGTCGTCCGCCGGCTTCGCGCCCTCGACATGGGTGATGCAGTCGGGAGCGCTGTTGATGATCGCTGGCATCTTGTCTCCTTACCTCGTCACCAGGTCGCGGGCTTCTCGACGATCACCGCTCTCGGCGTCGGCACGAGCGTCCCGTCGGGCTCCACGAGCATCTCCGGCACCACGCCCGACCTCCGGCAGGTAGATGTCCGGCTCGTACTCGGCCGTGTCGAGGCCGGCGATCTCGACCTCCGGCGGGACGCGCAGGAGGTTCAGCTTCTTCAGCACCCAGGCCGAACGTAGCCGGACAGGAACCCGAGCGGCAGGAAGGTCGCGATGCCGAGCAGCTGGCCCCAGATGCTCGAGTCCACGTTGTTCACGCCGGTCGGGTATCCGGCCGCGAACACGCCCACCCAGAAGACGCCGGGGAAGCCCGCTGAACGCCGTGCACCGCCACCGCGCCGACCACGTCGTCCACGCGCATCTTCGTCTCGATCCAGGTGCCCGACGTAGACGGCGAGCGCCGCCGTGGCCATCGCGAGCAGGTAGGCGAGCACCGGGGCGTACACGTCGGCCCCCGCGGACACCCCGATCACGCCCGCGAGGCCGCCGGAGACCGTCCAGAACGGGTCGCCCCTGCTGGCGAAGTACCCGCCGGTGAAGCCGCCCGCGAAGCCGAAGGTGATGACCATGCGTGATCGAGCCGAGCGTCGTCGGGCTCAGGTAGATCGTCGCCCAGCCCGGGAAGGACGTGGACGCGATCACGAGACACGCCCCGTAGAAGGCGTAGAAGCCCGTGAAGATCAGCATCAGCCCGAGCAGGGTGATGTGGAGGTTGTTCGGCCGGAATCTGCGGACCAGGCCCTCCTTCGTGTACTTGCCGATGCGCGGCCCGAGGTGGAAGAGCACCCCGAGCGTGAAGGCTCCGGCGACGCCGTGCACGACGCCCGACGCGATCGAGTCGTGGAACCCGAAGCGCAGCGTCATCCAGCCGCCGGCGCTCCAGCCCCAGGCGGCGTCGAGGATCCAGACGACCGAGCCGAGGATCGCGGCCAGCACGAGGTAGGCCGAGAGCCGCACCCGCTCGAGCAGGGCGCCCGACATGATCGACGCCGTCGTCCACGAGAAGAGCAGGAACGCGAGGAAGAAGATCAGGTTGATGTTGTTCGTCAGGTTCGGCCCGAAGGCGTCGCTCCAGGGGATGCCGCCCTGGCAGGCCGCGGCGGTGAAGTCGCTGGAGTTGGGGCCGATCGGCAGGCCGGGCTGGTTGCAGTTGTAGATCCACCAGCCGAAGTAGTAGAAGGTCGGCGTGACCGCGGCGATCGTGAGGATGTTCTTCATCGCCGTGGCCATCACGTTCTTGCGACGGGCCACGCCGGCCTCGTACGTCATGAAGCCCGCGTGGATGAGCCACATGAGTACGACGGTCCAGAAGTAGAACTGCTCGCCGAGGATCGCGCTGTCGAGCGTCTGGGACTCGACCGGTGCAGCGTCCTTCAAGCTCTCCACCTGGGCGAAAAAGGTGGTGTCGATCATGCAAGCCCCTCCGCTCGTTGGCCAGCCACGCGGGAGCGAACCTAAACCTGTTGTACGCAGCGGTGCAATGGAGTTCCGCACAGCTCTGCGGCTGGACGAGTGTGCGGTCTCCACATAGGGTGAGTACACACACGCGGCTACGATGGCCGCCCGGGAAAGGAGGGCTGGCGTGACGGTCTCACCGGTGCGGGATGCGGGCGGCGCGCTGGACCGCGTCAGGCGCGAGAACGAGACGCTGTACGCGGTCATCAAGACGGTCTCGTCGTCGCTCTCGCTGGAGCGGGTGCTCGGCGGCATCGTCGACATCGCCACCGACGCGACGAGCTGCAACGCCTGCTTCGTCTACTTCGCCGAGGGCGACCAGCTCGTGCTGCGGGCGGCCTCGCCCCGCTACGCGCATCTGGTCGGCGAGCTGTCGTGGAGCTTCGACGAGGGCCTCACCGGCTGGGTCGCCCGCAACAAGACGGCCGAGTTCATCCGCGAGCGCGCCCTGCAGGACCCGCGCATGAAGTACGTGCCCGAGCTCGAGGAGGAGCGCTTCCAGTCGATGGTGGCCGTGCCGGTCCTCGCGCGCGCGGGTGACGTGATCGGCGTGATCGTGCTGCACACCGAGGCGCCGCGCGAGTTCGACGAGGACGTCCTGAACTTCCTCGTCCACACGGCGTCGCTCGTGGGCGGGGCGATCGAGAACGCGAAGCTCTTCGAGGAGACGCGCCGGCGTGTGGGGGCGCTCACGACGCTCACCCAGCTCAGCCAGTCGCTCGCGAGCGCGACCGTGCGCGAGGACCTATACGAGGCGGTCACGCGGGGCGCGCGCCGGCTGCTGGGCGCGGACGCCTGCCAGATCTGGCGGCTCGACTCGCGCGCCGACGAGCTCGTGCTCGCCGGGTCGGAGCCGGCGGACGCGCCCGAGGCGACTCCGCGCCCCGGCCGCGCCGCGCTGCTGCTCGACCTCATGCGCCGCGAGCGCGGCGGCGCCGCCGAGGCGCCGGATGCCGGCGACGGACTGCTCGTGGCGCCCCTCGTGGCGGGCGACGAGCAGCTCGGGATCCTGCTGTGCATCGCCCGCGGCCGGCGCTTCGCGCCCGGCGATGCCGACCTGCTCGGCGCGGTCGCGAACCAGACGGCGGTCGGGCTCGAGAAGGCCGCGCTGATCGAGCGGCTCACCGCGGAGAACATCGTCAAGGACATGTTCGAGGCGCTCGCCGCCGGCTCGGTCGAGACGGCGGAGGTCAAGGCCGGCGACGCGCGCTGCGACCTCAGCCGACCGCACCTGTTCCTCCACGCCGAGCGCGCACCGGGGCGGCCGGACGGCTCGCCGTGGCCGGAGCTCGCCGCGCGCGTGCAGGAGCGTCTCGAGCGCCGCTATCCGCGCGCGCTCTTCGACGCGCGCCACGACGGCCTGCGGGTGCTCGTCCCGCTGTCGGCGGACACGGCGCGCGAGGAGCTGCGCGAGGCCGTGGACGAGCTGGCGCGCGACGAAGGGCTGAACGTCGGGGTCAGCGACGTGGACCGCGGCGCGGCGGGCGCGAAGCGGCGTCTGCGCGAGGCCGCGGACGCGGCGAGCATCGCCAGGTCGCTGGCCGCCGACGGCGGCGCGGTGTCCTACGACCAGCTGGGCGCCTACCGCTACCTGGTCCACCTGGAGCCGGGCAACACGCCGCACGACCGCTACGGCCAGGCGGTGGCGGAGCTCATGGACTACGACGAGCGCCGCAGCGCCCGGCTCGTGGAGACGCTCGAGCGCTACCTGGGCGCGCGCTGCAGCGTGGCCGCGAGCGCGCGCGCCCTCTTCATCCATCCCAACACGGTGCGTCAGCGCCTCGAGCGGGTGGAACGCGTGACGGGTCTGGTGCTCGCCGAGGAGGATCTGCTGTCGCTGGAGCTGGCGCTCAAGGTCGCGCGCCTCCACCGGGTGCGCGGGAGTCAGGGCGGGTGAGGCTAGGCGCGGCTGTTCTTGCGCCGCATCGCCAGCCAGACCCTGAACACCACGTAGCCGAACACGTGGAAGATGAACACGAGCAGGACCCACCACGCCTTCGGCAGGAAGTCCATGTCCTTCTCCTGCCAGAGCTCGAAGCCGGTCAGGTAGCAGAGGATCAGCAGCGCCAGCAGCAGGATCGATCGGGGCCTGGCCGGTGAAGACGAACACGATCATGGGCGCGGCCACCCTATAGCGGAGGCCGGGGCGTGACCATCCGCGCGAAGCTCTACGTGGCGATCCTGCTAACCGTGATCGGCCCGGTGTTCACGATCGCTGTGGCCCTGCACGGGATGGACCGGCTCGGCGACCGCTTCGACGAGGTGCAGGACCGCGCGGACCAGCGCGCGCTGGCGCTCGACCTGAAGTACGGCGTGACCGACTTCAACGGCTGGCAGACGGCGTACGGCTATGACGACGGCGCATCGAGGCCGCGCTTCACGCACTCGGTCGAGCGTTTCCGGGCCGACTTCGCGGTGGCACGCAGGGCGCTCAGCGACCGCCATGAGGCCAGGTTGCTGCGCGAGATCGGCGCGCGCTTCGACCGCTTCATGGAGCTCGACGACGTCGCGTACGCGGCGCTTCAGCGGGGCGACGACGCGGCCGTGAAGCGGATCTTCCTCGGCCCGGAGCTGCGTCTGTTCGACCAGATGGCGCTTCGTTCGGAGGAGCTCGCCCGCTACGAGGCCCGTGGCGCGCGGGCGACGGAGAAGGCTTTCGACGACTCGCGGGAGGACTCGCGCCGCGGGCTGATCGCGGTGGGGCTCGGCGCTGCGCTCGTGATCGTGCTGCTGCTCGTCACGGCCGTCGACATCGCTCGCCTCGCCATCGAGGGCCACCGCGTGCGTGGATGACCGACGACATCCTCCTCACGCTGAGCCTGCTGTTGATGGGCGCGCTGCTGGCTCGCTTCGTAGCGTCGCTCCTCGGCATCCCGGAGATCCTCGTGCTGGTCGTGGTCGGCGCCCTGTTCGGCTCGTCGGCGCTCGACGTGGTCGACGTGCCGTTCGATTCGCTCGGCGCGCAGCTGATCTTCACGCTCGGCATATCGCTGATCCTCTTCTACGGCGGGCTGTCGCTCTCGCTGCCGATCCTGCGCGGCGTGTGGATGTCGCTGTTGATGCTCGCCGTTCCCGGCGTGGTGCTCACGGCGCTCGTGGTGGGCGTCACGGCGCACTTCGCGTTCGACCTGCCGTGGGACATGGCGTTTCTCGTGGGCGCCGTGCTGTCCCCGACCGATCCGGCGATACTGATCCCGCTGTTCGTGCGCTCGCGGCTGAAGCCCAAGCTCGCGCAGACGGTGATCGCCGAGTCCGCCTTCAACGACCCGACCGGCGCGGCGCTCGCGCTCACGCTCGCCGGCGTGGTGCTCACCGGGAGCCAGTCGGTCGCGGACCCGGCGAGCGACTTTCTCGTGGACCTGGGAATCAGCACGGTGATCGGCATCGTGGCCGGGGTCGTGCTCGCGGCCGCCATCTCGAGCGACCGCTCCGGGATCTGGCGCGAGAGCGCGCCCCTCGCCGTGCTGTCCGTGGTCACGATCAGCTTCTTCTCGCTCGACACGGCCGGCGGCAGCGGCTACCTCGGCGCCTTCCTGGCGGGCCTGATCGTCGGGAACATGGAGCACCTGGGGCTGGGGGAGGAGAACATGCCGCACATCGACCGACGTGCGCCAGTTCGCCTTCCATCTCGCGGACCTGGTGACCCTGATCATCTTCATGGTGCTCGGCGCGAACATCCCCTTCAGCGAGCTGGGCGACAACCTGCTGCCGGCGCTCGCGGTGCTCGCGACGCTGATGCTGGTGGCGCGCCCGATCACCGTGGCCGTGTGCGCGCTGCCGGATCGACGGGCGCGGCTGGACCCGCAACGAGCTGGCGTTCCTGTGCTGGACGCGCGAGACGGGGGTCGTGCCGGCCGCGCTCGTGGGCGTCCTCGCCGGGCTCGGGGTGCCGGACGGCGACGTGTTCGCCAGCGTGGTCGCCCTGGCGATCGTGCTGACGCTGCTGCTACAGGCGCTGCCCGCTCGCTGGCTGGCCGGCCGCCTGGGCCTGCTGGGGCCCCGAACGCGGCCGGTTGCGCTGAAGCAGGAAGCCGCGCTCAGTAGAGCTGCAGGTAGCGGTCGACCTCCCACTGGGAGACGACGTTGTGCCAGTCGCTGAACTCCTGCTGCTTCTTGCGACGTAGTAGTCGACGTAGTCCCCTTGGGCGGTGAGCCGAGCGCGGCGCGCAGCACGTCGTCCCGCTCGAGCTCGCGCGTGGCGTCGAGCAGCGTTGGCGGGGAGCAGCTCCACGCCCAGGCCCGCGCGCTGCTCCTCGGTGAGCTCGTGCAGGTTCAGCTCGGTGGTCGGCTCGCCGGCGTCGAGCCCGTCGCTCGATCCCGTCGAGGCCGGCGGCCAGCGTCACGGCCGCGCCCAGGTAGGGGTTGCACGAGCCGTCGACCGTCCGGTCCTCGATCCGCCCGGCCGCGGGGATGCGCAGCATCTGCGTGCGGTTGTTGTAGCCGTAGCTCACGTACACGGGCGCCCAGCTCGAGCCGCTGCGCGTGCCGACGATCAGCCGCTTGTACGACGTGACGGTGGGCGCCGTGACCGCGATGTAGGCCTTCGCGTGCGCCTTCAGCCCGCCGATGAACCGGTAGGCGGTCTCGGAGAGGCCCATGCCGCGCGGGTCGTCGGCCGGGTCGCACCTCGAACACGTTCTCGCCGTCCTTCCAGAGGCTCATGTGGAAGTGGCAGCCGTTGCCCGTCAGGTGCGAGAACGGCTTCGGCATGAACGTCGCGATCATCCCGCGCTCCTGGGCGAGTGACTCGACCATGTAGCGGAAGAAGATCGCGCGGTCGCACGTGGTGAGCGCGTCGGCGAACTCGAAGTTCTGCTCGAACTGGCCGTTGGCGTCCTCGTGGTCGGTCGCGTAGTTGCCCCAGCCGAGCGCCGTGATGTTCCTGGCCACCATCGAGACGAAGTCGAGGTTGCGCGTGAGGCCGCGCATGTCGTAGCAGGGCTGGTCGAGGTCGTCCATGCGGGTCGGCGAGCTCGATCGTGCCGTCGTCGCGCTTGCGGACGAGGAAGTACTCGAGCTCGGCGCCGAGCTTGAACTCGTAGCCGAGCGACGCGCGCGCGCTCGAGCTGGCGGCGCAGGATCGTGCGCGGGCAGTACGGCCACTCCTCGCCCTCCACGTGCACGTCGCAGGCGAAGCGCGCGACGCCGGGCTTCCACGGCAGCGGCGTGAGCGAGCGGATGTCCGGCATCGCGGCCAGGTCGGGGTCGTGCGGCTCCTGGCCGATGTCGCCGGCGGCGAAGCCGGCGAACCCCGCCCCGTCGCTCCAGCAGGCCGTCGAGATGTGTCGCGGGCACGAGCTTCGCGTTCGGCTTCCCGTGCATGTCCACGAACTGGGCGAACAGGAACTCCACGTCGTTGTCGGCGATGTAGCGCTCGACTTCCTCGCGCGAGGTGGGTGCGGTGAATGGCTCTGTCATCGGTGCCGGAACCTATCTCCTGGGTGGCGAGCGAGCAATGTGCGGATCGCACATAGGCACCCCGCTAATTGTGCGCCCGCCTACGTGGGTCCGTACATCACGCGCTCCTACACTCGGACGAGGTATGTGCGGAATCGCGGGACTCTTCTCCAAGTCGCCCGAGCTGAGCGACGGCCTCGGCGCACACCTCGGCGAGATGCTGCTCCAGCTCAGCGACCGCGGTCCCGACAGCGCGGGGGTGGCGTTCTACCGCGACCCGGCGCCCGCCGGCGATCGAGCAAGGTGTCGCTGTACGGCCCGCAGGGCTGCCGCTGGGACGAGCATCGCCCGCGAGCTGGCCGCCACGGAGCTCGAGCTGCGCGGCAGCCATGCGGTGCTGCGGCTGGAGATGGAGGCCGAGACGGCCGAGGCCATGATCCGCGAGCGCCATCCGGAGCTGCGCGTGATGAGCGCCGGGCAGGCGATCGAGATCTTCAAGGAGGCGGGCCCGCCGCGCGAGTTCGTGGAGCGCTTCGGGCTGCGCGAGCTCGACGGCAGCCACGCGCTCGGCCACACCCGCATGGCCACCGAGAGCAGGGTCACGACCGAGCACTCGCACCCGTTCTCCACCGGGCTCGACCTCTGCCTCGTGCACAACGGGTCGCTGTCGAACCACAACCGCCTGCGGCAGCGGCTGCGCCGCGAGGGCATCGAGTTCC
This sequence comes from uncultured Thermoleophilaceae bacterium, assembly GCA_963768465.1. GTDB lineage: Bacteria > Actinomycetota > Thermoleophilia > Solirubrobacterales > Thermoleophilaceae > JACVRW01. The sequence goes on from CAVYIA010000013.1 coordinate 97,096, forward strand.
AGACCGACAACGACTCCGAGGTGGCGGCCGGCTACCTCACCTGGCGGATGCGCGAGGGCGCGACGCTCGAGCAGGCGCTCGAGGGCTGCCTCGAGGACCTCGACGGCTTCTACACGTTCGCGGTCGGCACCGCGGAGGGCTTCGCCGTCCTGCGCGACCCGATCGCGTGCAAGCCGGCCGTGATGGCCGAGACCGACGACTGGGTGGCCATGGCGTCCGAGTACCGCGCGATCGCGGTGCTTCCCGGCGCCGAGGAGGCCACGGTCTGGGAGCCGGAGCCCGGCCGCGTCTACAGCTGGGACCGAGCACCCGTCGCATGACCGAGGTGGACCTGGCGGTCACCTCGCTGCGCGAGCTGAACGCGGCGCTGCACGCGCCCGACCCGGCGCCGAGCTGGCGCGTCACGAACCCGCGCGGAGCGCACGCCCTCGCCGCCGGCATCGACGCCCCGGTGGAGGTCGAGGTCGAGGGGCACGTGGGCTACTACTGCGCCGGCATGAACAAGCAGGCCACGGTCCGGGTGCACGGGAACGCCGGCACGGGCGTGGCCGAGAACATGATGTCCGGGACGGTCGTCGTGGAGGGCAACGCCAGCCAGTCGGCCGGCGCGACGGCGCACGGCGGGCTGCTCGTGATCCACGGCGACGCGTCGGCCCGCTGCGGGATCTCGATGAAGGGCGCGGACATCGTGGTCCACGGCTCGGTCGGGCACATGAGCGCGTTCATGGCCCAGAAGGGCCGGCTCGTGGTCTGCGGCGACGCGGGCGAGGCGCTCGGCGACTCGATCTACGAGGCGCGCCTCTACGTGCGCGGCGACGTGGCCGGGCTGGGCGCCGACTGCGTCGAGAAGGAGATGGCGCGACGAGCACGTCACGGAGCTCGGCGAGCTGCTCGAGCAGGCGGGCGTGGAGGGCGCGGAGCCGTCGCAGTTCCGCCGCTACGGCTCGGCCCGCCGGCTCTACAACTTCCACGTCGACCACGCGGGCGAGTACTGATGGGAGCGCCAGGCTGGCACCCCGGGCCTGCGCGAGTCGGCGCTCTTCGACCGCAACGTGATCCACGAGATCCAGCGCGCGGCGCGCGAGGGGATCTACGACATCCGCGGGTTCGGCGCCAAGCGGCAGGTCCCGCACTTCGACGACCTGCTCTTCCTCGGCGCGAGCATGTCGCGCTACCCGCTCGAGGGCTACCGCGAGCGCTGCGACACGGACGTGATCCTGGGCGCGCGGCACGCGAAGAAGCCGCTCCACCTCGACATCCCGGTCACGATCGCGGGCATGAGCTTCGGCGCGCTGTCGGCGCCCGCGAAGGAGGCGCTCGGCCGCGGCGCGAGCGAGGTGGGCACGAGCACGACCACCGGCGACGGCGGCATGACGCCCGAGGAGCGCGAGCCACTCGAAGACGCTCGTCTACCAGCTGCTGCCGTCGCGCTACGGCATGAACCCGGACGACCTGCGCCGGGCCGACGCGATCGAGATCGTGGTCGGCCAGGGCGCGAAGCCGGGCGGGCGGCGGGATGCTGCTCGGCCAGAAGATCTCCGACCGGGTGGCCGAGATGCGCGACCTGCCGAAGGGGATCGACCAGCGCAGCGCGTGCCGGCATCCGGACTGGACCGGCCCGGACGACCTCGAGATCAAGATCCACGAGCTGCGCGAGATCACCGACTGGGAGAAGCCGATCTTCGTGAAGGTCGGCGCGACGCGGCCCGTACTTCGACACGGCGCTCGCCGTGAAGTCCGGCGCCGACGTGGTCGTGATGGACGGGATGCAGGGCGGCACGGCGGCCACCCAGGAGGTCTTCATCGAGCACGTGGGCATCCCGACGCTCGCCGCGATCCGCCCGGCCGTGGAGGCGCTTCAGGACCTCGGCGTGCATCGCGAGGTGCAGCTCGTGGTGTCCGGCGGGATCCGCTCCGGCGCCGATGCGGCGAAGGCGCTCGCGCTCGGCGCCGACGCGGTGTCGATCGGCGTGGCGGCGATCATCGCGCTCGGCGACAACTCGCCCGAGTTCGAGGAGGGCTACGAGGCGATCGGCTCGTCGGCCGGCTTCTACGACGACTGGCACGAGGGGCGCGACCCGTCCGGCATCTCGACGCAGGACGACGACCTGGCCGCGCGCTTCGACGCCGAGCTCGGCGGACGCCGGCTCGCGAACTACCTGCGGACGATGGTGCTCGAGGCGCAGACGATCGCGCGCGCGTGCGGCAAGTCCCACCTCCACAACCTCGAGCCCGAGGACCTCGTGGCGCTGACCATCGAGGCGGCGGCGATGGCCCGCGTGCCGCTGGCGGGCACCGGCTGGGTGCCCGGGCCGGCCGGTTGATCCTTTAGACCAATTTGTTTAAGATGCCGCGGTCAGCGAGACGCACTTGTCCTACGTCCTGACCTGTCCAAACTGCGGCCCGCGAGAGGTCACCGACTTCGGCTTCGGGGGCGAGGTGAACCCGAGGCCACGCTCGGGCCCGTCTCAGCGCGAGCTCGGCGCCTACAACTACTTCCGCGACAACGTCGCGGGAGTGCAGCGCGAGTGGTGGTGCCACCGCTCCGGCTGCGGCGCCTGGTTCTACGCCGAGCGTGACACCCGCACCAACGAGGTGCTGCTGACCGAGCTGCCGGAGCCGGCCGCATGACCAGGCTGCCGGAGCGCGACGGCGAGCGGATCGACCGCGAGCGCGAGCTCACGTTCAGCTTCGACGGCAAGGAGGTCACGGGGCTCGAGGGCGACACGATCGGCTCGGCCCTGTTCGCGGCGGGGCGGCGCACCTTCTCGCGCAGCTTCAAGTACCACCGCCGCCGCGGCCTCATGTGCTGCGCCGGGCCAGTGCCCGAACTGCCTCGTGCAGGTGGACGGGGCGCCGGGCGTGCGCGCCTGCACGGAGCCGCTGCAGGAGGGGATGAAGGTCGAGCACATGAACGCGCAGCCGTCGCTCGAGTTCGACGCGATGCGCGCCACCGACCTCTTCGGCGGCCCGTTCACGCCGCCGGGCTTCTACTACAAGACGTTCATCCGGCCGCGGCGCCTCTGGCCCCTCTACGAGAAGGTCCTCCGCCACGCCGCCGGGCTCGGCAGGGTGCCGAAGGAGCAGGCCGAGCGCGAGTGGCGCACCGAGTACCGCCGCCGCCACGCGGACGTGCTCGTGGTGGGCGGAGGGGCGGCCGGCCTGAGCGCCGCGATCGCCGCCGCCGAGCTGGGCGCCGACGTGGTGCTCGCGGACGAGGGCCCCGAGCCCGGCGGCAGGCTGCTCGCCGAGGGCTACCACGCACGCGCGCGCGAGCTGGCGTCGCGGGCCCGCGACCTCGGCGTGGAGCTGCTCTCCGCGGCGCCCGCGCTCGGCGCCTTCGACGGGCTCGTGCCGATCTGGCAGCGCGACACGCTCCACCAGGTCCGCGCGCAGCGCATCGTCTACGCCACCGGGTCGATCGAGCAGCCGCTGCTGTTCCCGGGCAACGACCTGCCGGGCGTGATGCTCTCCGGCGGCGCGGTGCGGCTGGCCGCGCTCTACGGCCTCAGCCCGGGCAGCCGGGCCGTGGTGGCCACGGTGGACGACCGCGGCCTCGAGGCGGCGGCGGCGCTGCTCGACCGCGGCGTGGAGGTGGCCGCCGTGGCCGACCTGCGCGAGCACGGCAACAGCGATTCGATGAAGCAGCTGATGCGCCACGGCGTCCAGATCCTCCGCGGCGCGACGGTGCTGCAGGCGGAGGGCCGCTCACAGCTCCAGCGGGTCACGCTCGGGCCGCCCGGCGCGGGCGAGGGCGGCGCCGGCGAGCACACGCTGACCTGCGACCTGCTGGCCGTCTCCGGGGGCAGCGCCCCGGCCACGTCGCTGCTCGCCCAGTCGGGGGCGCGGACCGCCTACGACGAGCGGCGGGGATGCTTCACGCTCGCCGAGCTGCCCGAGGGCCTGCACGCCGCGGGCGAGGTGGCGGGGGCGGGCGACCTCGGCGAGGCCGAGCGCTCCGGCGCCCTGGCCGGCGCCGATGCGGCGCACGAGCTCGGCTTCGGCGACGAGTCCTCGCGCGCGCGTGTGCGACGAGGAGGCGAAGAACGTGGCGAAGGCGCGCCGCGCCCGACGTCGCCGTGCCGCCGCCGGTCACGAGCTCCCGGCGCGGCAAGTGCTTCGCCTGCCTGTGCGAGGACGTGACCGCGAAGGACATCCACCTGAGCGTGGAGGAGGGCTACGACTCGATCGAGCTCTCCAAGCGCTACACGACCGCGACCATGGGTCCCTGCCAGGGCCGCATGTGCCAGCTCCCGGCCGTGCGGCTGATGGCGCAGGAGACCGGCCAGAGCCTTTCCGACGTGGGCACCACCACCGCGCGGCCGCCCTGGCACGCGGTGCCGATGGGCGCGCTCGCCGGCCGCCCGTTCGAGCCCGCCAAGCGCTCGTCGATGCACGCCCGCCAGCGCGAGCTCGGCGCGAACGTGCTCTGGGCGGGCGACTGGCGGCGCGCCTACGACTACGGCGACCCGCGGGCGGAGGCGCTGGCCGTCCACGAGGCCGCGGGCCTGATCGACGTGTCCACGCTCGGCAAGCTGATCGTGCGCGGGCCGGACGCGGGCGAGCTGCTCGACCGGCTCTACCCGAACCGCTTCTCGAACCTGGCGCCCGGCCGCATCCGCTACGGCGTGATGGCCAGCGACGCCGGCCGGATCATGGACGACGGCACGATCTGCCGGCTCGACGACGACAGCTTCTACGTGACCACCACCTCGAGCGGCGCCGGCGCCGTCTACCAGTGGTTCTCCTGGTGGCTGGCCGACTGGCGCCTCCGCGTCCACCTGACCGACGTCACGCAGGGGCTCTCGGCCGTGAACCTCGCGGGCCCGCGCGCGCGGGAGATCCTGTCGAGCCTCACCGAGCTCGACTGCTCGCCCGACGGGTTCGCCTACCTCGACGGCAAGCGCGCCGAGGTGGCGGGCGTGCCCTGCCTGCTGCTGCGCATCGGCTTCGTGGGCGAGGTGGGGTACGAGCTGCACTTCCCGTCCGCCCACGGCGAGCACCTCTGGGACGCGCTGCTCGAGGCGGGCACGCCGCACGGGCTGCGCCCGTTCGGCCTCGAGCCGCAGCGGCTCCTGCGGCTCCAGAAGATGCACATCCTCGTGGGCCAGGACACCGACTCCGAGTCCACGCCGTTCGGCGCCGCGATGCCGTGGATCGTGAAGCTCGACAAGGACCAGGACTTCATCGGCAAGTGGGCGCTCGAGAAGGCGGCCGCCGACGACCTCGAGACGACGCTCGTGGGCTTCACGCTCCCCGACGGCCACGTGCCCACCGAGGGCGCGGTCGTGCTCCCCGACGGCGACGGCCCGGTCGGGCAGGTCACGAGCGCGCGCTTCTCGCCGCAGCTCGGCGGCGTCATCGGGATGGCCTGGGTGCCGGCCTCGCTCGCGAAGGACGGCGCCTCGCTCACGATCTCCGACGAGGGCAAGCGGCTCGCGGCCGAGGTGGTCACGAAGCCGTTCTACGACCCCGACGGCGAGGTGCTCCGCTCGTGAGCTTCGAGTTCCTGACGCCGGCCCCCTCGGCCCTCGCGCGCAGCCCGATGGAGCGCCAGGCGCTGGCGGCGGGCGCGCGGCTCGAGCGCCGCGACGGCTGGAACGTCGCGGTCGCGTATCGACGGCGAGCACCCGGAGCGCGAGCGCTGCGAGACCTCGGTGGGCTTCGCCGACCGCTCGCACCTCGGAAAGGTCGAGGTGCAGGGCGCCGCACGGCCTGCCCCTCGGGCAGGCGACGCGACGCGACGACGCCTGGTGGTGCCCGTTCACGCCCGAGCAAGGCGCTCGTGCTCTGCGAGCCCGCCGACACCGCCGCGCTGCTCGAGCGCCTCGAGGACGACGTGCGCCACGGTCGTCGACCTCACCTCCGCGCTCGCCGCGCTGACGATCGCGGGCCCGCTCGCCCCGGAGGTGTTCGCGCGCTTCACCGCCATCGACCTGCGTCCGGGATCGACCCCCGTCGAGGGCTTCCGCCCCGGCTCGGTGGGCCGCACCCCGGGGGCGATCCTGCGCGAGGGCGAGCAGAGCTGGCTGATGCTCTTCGGCTCCGCGCTCGGGAGCTACATGTGGACGGTCGTGGCCGACGCCGCCGAGAACCTCGGCGGCGGCCCGGTCGGAGTGGACGCGCTCACGGAGGCCGCCATCCATGCGTGACCTGTTCCGGACGCGCCGGATGTGGCGCCGCCGCGCCGAGCTCAAGGACTCCTACGACGTGGTGATCGTCGGCGGCGGCTCGCACGGGCTCGCGGCCGCCTACTACCTCGCGAAGGACCACGGGATCGGCAACGTGGCCGTGCTCGAGAAGAGCTACATCGGCTCCGGCGCGGCCGGGCGCAACACGACGATCCTGCGCGCCAACTACAAGACCCCCGAGGGGGCGCGCTTCTACGACGCCTCGCTGAAGCTCTACGAGGGGCTCGGCGCCGACCTCAACTTCAACCTCCTGTTCTCGCAGAACGGGCACCTCACGCTCGCGCACTCGGACCGCGCGATGTTCGTGATGGCGAACCGGGCCGAGGTCAACCGCATCAACGGGATCGACTCGCGGCTGATCTACCCGGACGAGATCAAGAAGCTCGCGCCCGCGATGCAGGTGGACGACCCGCACGCCGTCTATCCGATCCAGGGGGCGCTCTACCACCCGCCCGGCGGCGTGATCCGGCACGACGCGGTGGTCTGGGGCCTCGCCCGCGGCGCCGACCGCGGCGGCGCCGAGCTCCACCCGTACACCGAGGTCACCGGCATCGATCGCCGCAACGGGAGCGTGGAGGGGGTGCAGACGAACCGCGGCCCGATCAAGACGAAGGTGGTGCTCAACTGCACGGCCGGCTGGAGCTCGCTCATCTCGGGCATGGCGGGCGTGCGGATGCCGATCACCACCCACATCCTCCAGGCCTGCGTGACCGAGCCGCTCAAGCCGTTCCTCGACGTGGTGATCGTGTCCTCGCAGATGCACGTCTACATCTCGCAGACCGACCGCGGCGAGGTGCTGATGGGCGCCGAGATCGAGCCCTGGACCACGTACCGGATGCAGGGCACGCTGAACTTCCTGCAGGAGGTGTCGCGGCACGCGCTGGAGCTGTTCCCGCAGCTCGAGCGGGCGCGCATCCTGCGCAGCTGGGCCGGCCTCTGCGACCTCAGCCCCGACTACAGCCCGATCCTCGGCGAGACCGAGGTGGAGGGCTTCCACGTGAGCTCGGGCTGGGGCACCTACGGCTTCAAGGCCGCACCGATCGTCGGCAAGACGCTCGCCGAGCTGGTGGCGACGAACAAGACGCCGGAGCTGATCGAGCCGTTCAAGCTCGAGCGCTTCTACGAGGACCGGCTCGTCTCCGAGCTGGCCGCCGCCGCAGTGAGCCACTGAAGGGGGAGAGAACGACGATGAAGAGCAGTCTCGAGATCGCCCAGGAGGCCGAGCTCCAGCCGATCGATGCGATCGCGGAGCGCGCCGGCCTCCAGCCCGACGAGTTCGAGCCCTACGGGCGCTACAAGGCGAAGGTGTCGCTGGGCGTGGTGGACCGCCTGCGCGACGCGCCCGACGGCAAGCTCGTCTGCGTGGCCGGCGTCACGCCGACCAAGGCGGGGGAGGGCAAGACCACCACGGCGGTCTCGCTGACGCAGGGGCTCGGGAAGATCGGCAAGGAGCCGCTCCTCTGCCTGCGCGAGCCGTCGCTCGGCCCGGTGTTCGGCATCAAGGGCGGCGCCGCCGGCGGCGGCATGACCCAGGTGGTCCCGATGGAGGACCTGAACCTCCACTTCACCGGTGACATCCACGCGGTGGGGGCCGCCAACAACCTGCTCGCGGCGCTGCTCGACGCGTCGATCCTGCACGGCAACCCGCACTCGATCGACGCCCTGCGCGTGGACTGGAAGCGCGCGCTCGACATGAACGACCGCGCGCTGCGCCGGATCACGCTCGGCCAGGGCGGGCGCGCCAACGGCTACCCGCGCGAGTCCGGCTTCGACATCACCGCGGCCTCCGAGGTGATGGCGATCCTCGCGGTCTCGCGCGACCTCCAGGACCTGCGCCGGCGCCTCGGCGCGATCACCGTCGCGCGCTCCTACAACGGCGGGAAGCCGGTCACGCGCCGAGGACCTCGGCGCCGCGGGCGCCATGGCCGTGCTCCTCAAGGACGCGCTCAAGCCGAACCTCATCCAGACGCTCGAGGGCCAGCCCTGCCTGATGCACGCGGGCCCGTTCGCGAACATCGCGCACGGCAACTCGTCGCTCGTGGCCGACCTGATCGGGCTGAAGCTCGGCGACCACGTGATCACCGAGTCCGGCTTCGGCTCGGACATGGGCATGGAGAAGCTGTTCAACATCGTCTGCCGCGGCGGCGGGATCCGCCCGAGCGCGGTGGTGCTGGTGGCCACCGTGCGCGCGCTCAAGCACCACGGCGGCATCGAGGACGACCCGCGCGTGGAGCGCGTGCGCGGGCTCGCGGCGATCGCGGACGGCGCCAAGAACCTCCACCGCCACCTCGGGCATCGTCCGGAGCTTCGGGCTCCCCTGCGTGGTGGCCGTCAACCGGCGGCCCGGCGACACCGACGACGAGGTGGAGCTGGTGCGCGCGCTGGCGCTCGAGGGCGGCGCCACCGCCGCCGAGGTGAACGACGGCTTCGCGCGCGGGGGCGAGGGCGCGGCCGAGCTGGCCGAGGCGGTGGCCGACGCGGCCGAGCAGCCGTCGGAGTTCAAGCTCACCTACGAGGACGACGATCCGATCGACGTGAAGATCAGGAAGGTCGCCAGCCAGGTCTACGGGGCGAAGGACGTGGTCTTCTACCTCGAGGCCGAGCGCAAGATCCGCCAGTACACGGAGGACGGCCTCGACAAGCTGCCGATCTGCATGGCGAAGACGCACCTGTCGCTGTCGGCGGACCCGGCGCTCCTCAACGCGCCGGAGGACTTCACGCTCCCCGTCCGCGACATCCGCGCCTACACCGGCGCCGGCTGGCTCGTGCCGCTCTGCGGGGACATCCAGCAGATGCCCGGCCTCGGCAAGACGCCGGCGGCGCTGAACGTGGACATCGACGAGGAGGGGAGGACCATAGGTCTCTTCTGATGTCGCGCAACCTCACCGACATCCTGCGCGCGCACGAGAGCGAGCCGCGCCCGACCGCGCTCGCCGTCCTCAAGGAGGCGATGGACGAGCGCGGCGAGGTGACGGACGAGGACCGCCGCCGGGCCGCCGCGCTGTCCGGGCTGCCCGAGGCGGCGGTCTACGGGATCTCGACCTTCTACGACGACCTCGTCCAGCCGCGCGGGGCCCGTCACGTGTCGGTCTGCACCGGCACGGCGTGCTGGGCCTCCGACTTCGGCGCGCACGTGAAGGCGGCGGGCGATGCGCTCGGCCTGGCGCCGGGCGAGCGCTCGGACGACGGCGAGCGCTCGCTGGGCGCCACCGTCTGCCTCGGCTTCTGCCACACGGCGGCCGCCGTCCGCGAGGGCGAGCGTGGTGGACGCGGGCGCCGGGCGTGGCCGAGAGGGTGGCGGCGGGCGCGTGCGCCCAGGCGCCCGAGCCCGAGAGCGCGAGCGTGCTCGACGAGCCCGTGCTGCTGGCGCCCGGGAGCTTCGACGGCCTGCGGCGCGCGCTGGCCGAGCTCACGCCCGAGCAGCTGCTCGAGGACGTCAAGGCCGCGAACGTCCGCGGGCGCGGCGGCGCCGGGTTCCCGGCCGGCACCAAGTGGGAGTTCGCGGCTAGGGCGAAGGACCCCGACCGCGTGATCGTGGTCAACGGCGACGAGGGCGACCCGGGCTCGTACATCGACAAGCTGCTGATGGAGCGCAACCCCGAGCTGCTGCTGGAGGGCATGGCGCTCGCCGGCTACGCCGTGGGCGCCCGCCAGGGCTTCGTCTTCGTGCGCTCCGAGTACCCGCGCTCCACGCCGCTGCTGCGCGAGGCGGTCGAGCGCGCACGCGCCGCCGGGAACCTCGGCGACGACATCCACGGCAGCGGCTTCTCGTTCGACGTCGAGGTCGAGGAGGGCGCCGGCTCGTACGTGGTGGGCGAGGAGACCGCGCTGCTCGCCTCGCTCCAGGGCTTCCGCGGCACCGTGTCCGCGCGCCCGCCGTTCCCGGCCGAGCGCGGCTGGCACGGCAAGCCGACGGTGGTCCACAACGTCGAGACGCTCTGCAACATGCGCTTCATCGCGCTCCACGGGAGCGAGGCCTACGCGGAGCTGAGCCCCGGCGCCACGCCCGGCACCAAGCTCGTCTGCCTCAACGACCGCTTCCGGCGCCCCGGCATGTACGAGGTCCGCTTCGGCACGCCGGTGTCCGAGATCTGCGCGGAGCTGGGCGGGGGCCTCGTGGACGGCCACGAGATCAAGGCGGTGCAGATCGGCGGCCCGCTCGGCGGCGTCCTGCCCGGCTGGAAGCTCGACACCCCCTTCGACTTCGACGAGCTGGCCGCGGAGGGCTGCATGGTCGGCCACGGCGGCATCCTGGCCTTCGACGAGCGCACCGACGTGCGCGCGCTCGCGCGCCACCTGCTCGAGTTCGGCGCCCACGAGAGCTGCGGCAAGTGCTTCCCGTGCCGGATCGGGCTGCAGCGCGCCTTCGAGATGGTCGACCGCCCCGGCGCCGTGGACCGGGCGCGGCTCGAGGCGCTGCTCGAGACGCTCGAGCTCGGCTCGCTCTGCGCCCACGGCGGCGGCATGCCCGCGCCGATCCGCAGCCTCATCGAGCACTTCCCCGAAGAGCTCGGGCTGAGTGGCGGCGAGCTGCCGACCGAGGAGCCCGACGACCCGTATTCGCGGCGCCCCGAGGAGCGCCGCGAGGACGACCCGGGGGACCGATGAGGGTCGAGATCGACGGACAGGCGGTCGAGGTCGAGCCGGGGGCCACGATCCTCGACGCGGCGACCGCGGCCGGCCGCTACGTGCCCACGCTCTGCTTCGACGAGCGGATGGCGCCCTTCGGCGCCTGCCGCGTCTGCATGGTCGGCATGGAGGGCGCCGGCGCGCCCGTGGCGGCGTGCACCACGCCGTGCCGCGACGACATGCAGGTGCGCACCGACGACGCCACGGCTCGCCGCGTGGCCGCCGCCACCGTGGAGCTGGTGCTCTCCGAGCTGCCCGAGCCGCCCGCGCCGCACACCGAGCTTGCCCAGGTCGCGAGCTTCCTCGAGATCGGCGAGCTGCGCTGGCAGGGAGAGCAGCGCCACCCGGCGCACGACCGCCGCCACCCCTACCTCGCGCTCCAGCACGAGCTCTGCATCTCGTGCGGGCGCTGCGTGCGGGCCTGCGACGAGGTTCAGGGCGCGTTCGCGCTCACCGCCACGGGCCGCGGCTTCCACTCCGGCATCACCGCCGGCCTGGACTCCGGCTTCACCGACTCCACCTGCGTGTCGTGCGGAGCCTGCGCGGACACCTGCCCGACCGACGCGATCACCGAAGGCACCTTGATCGAGCTGGCCGCGGCGTACACTGAGGAGCGAGCGAGGAGGTGTCTAGGTGAGCGAGCGCTTCGAGGCGACGACCACCACGACGTGCGGATACTGCGGAGTGGGCTGCAGGCTGGAGGCCCATCGCGCCGGCGGGCGGATCGTGTCGATCAGCCCCGCGATGGACGGCCCCGCCAACAAGGGCCACACCTGCGTGAAGGGACGCTTCGCGCACCAGTTCGCGCGCTCGCGCGACCGCCTCACCGCGCCGCTCGTCCGTGAGAGCGGCGGCTTCCGGATCGCCTCCTGGGAGGAGGCCATCGCGCGCATCACCGAGGCGTTCGGCCGCATCAAGGCCGAGCACGGGCCCGACGCGATCGCGGGGCTCGCGTCCTCGCGCGCGACGAACGAGGACTGCTACGTCATGCAGCGCCTCATGCGCGCCGCGATCGGCACGCACAACATCGACAACTGCTCGCGCGTCTGCCACTCGCCGACCTCGTTCGCGCTGCGCAGGGCGTTCGGCCTCTCCGGGCGCCACCGGCTCGTTCGACGACATCGAGGCGGCCGAGGTCGCGCTCCTGATCGGCGTGAACCCGACCCAGGGCCACCCGGTGGTCGGCGCCCGCATCAAGCAGGCCGCGATCAAGGGGCTGAAGCTCGTGACCGCCGACCCGCGGCGCATCGAGCTGGCCGACTACGGGCAGCTCCACCTCGGCATCCGGCCGGGCACCAACGCCGCGCTCCTGAACGGGCTGGCGCACGTGGTGATCCGCGACGGCCTCGTGGACCGGGCGTTCGTCGACGAGCGCACGGAGGGCTACGAGGCGGTGGCCGAGCTGGTCGAGGCCTACACGCCCGAGAACGTCGAGGAGATCACCGGCGCGCCGGCGGCCGACATCGAGCGGGCGGCGCACCTCTACGCGGGCGCGGAGCGCGCCTGCATCCTCTGGGGCCTCGGCGTGACCGAGCACCTCTACGGCTCGGAGTGCGTCCAGCTGATCTGCAACCTGGCGCTGCTCACCGGCAACGTCGGGCGGCCGGGCGCCGCGCTGCTTCCGCTGCGCGGGCAGAACAACGTGCAGGGCTCGTCCGACCACGGCGCCCTTCCGGACACGTTCACCGACTACCGGCCCGTCACCGACGACGAGGTCGACCTCGTCGTTCGAGCGGCGCTGGGGCGTCGAGATGAAGCGCGAGCCCGGCATGAAGATCCCGGAGATGTTCGACGCCGCCGTCGACGGCAGCCTCAAGGCGATGTACATCTTCGGCGAGGACGTCGCGCAGACGGACCCGAACACGACGCACGTGGTCCATGCGCTCGAGTCGCTCGACTTCCTGGTCTGCCAGGACATCTTCGAGACGGAGACCACGAAGTACGCCGACGTGATCCTGCCGGCGTCCGCGTTCCTCGAGAAGACGGGCACGTTCACGAACGCCGAGCGGCGGCTGCAGCTCGTGTCGGCCTCGGCGGACCCGCCCGGGGCGGCGAAGACCGACTTCGAGATCCTCACGACGATCTCGCGCGCGCTCGGCCACGACATGGGCTACGCCACGCCCAGCGACGTGATGGACGAGATCGCCGAGATGACGCCGCGCTACGCCGGGATCAGCCACGAGCGCATCGGGCGCGGCGGCCTCCAGTGGCCGGTGGCCCCGGATGGCACCGACACGCCGATCCTCTACGAGGAGCGCTTCGAGCGGGAGAGCGGGAAGGCGCACTTCGCCGCGCTGCCGTACAAGCCGCCCGGCGACCAGGCGGACGACGAGTTCCCGCTGATCCTCGTCACGGGCCGCCGCCTCGAGCACTACAACGCCGGCACGATGACGCGCCGTACCGGCAACCTCGAGCTGATGAGCTCCGACTGGCTCGAGGTCCATCCCGCAGACGCCGCGGCGCTCGGCGTGGAGGACGGCCAGGAGGTGGCGGTGCGCAGCCGCCGCGGGATGATCCGGCTCCCGGCCCGCGTGACCGAGCGGATCGAGCAGGGCCACGTGTTCACCGCCTTCCACTTCCCGGAGGTGCGGACCAACCTGCTGATCGGCCCGTCCGCGGACGTGAACACCTCCTGCCCGGAGTACAAGGTGGTGGCGGTGTCCGTCGAGCCCGTCGGCGCCGCGGACTCCGCGCCGGCTCCCGTGCGCGCGGAGCCGATGGTCCCGGCCGACTGACCATGGACCACAGCGCCGCCTCGATGTCGAAGGCGGTGGAGCGCGACGGCGCGACCGACCTGGTCGCCGTGGAGCTGCCGCTCGAGATCCGCCTGAACGGCGAGCCCGTCGCGGTCACGATGCGCACGCCCGGGAACGACTTCGAGCTCGCCGCGGGCTTCCTCTTCGGTGAGGGCATCGTCGACACGCCGCCCGAGGTCGCGCTCGCGGAGGACCTCGCCGCGAACGTGGTCGAGGTCCGCGCGCCGGGCGCGACGCCCCCGTCCGCACGCCGCTTCTACACCACCTCGTCGTGCGGGATCTGCGGCAAGGGCGCCCTCGAGGAGGTGGAGGCGATCGCCCCGCGCGTCGAGGGCGGACCCACGATCGAGCGCTAGCTGCTCGCCTCGCTGCCGGACCGCCTGCGCCAGCCCGCGTTCGAGCGGACCGGCGGGCTCCACGCCACCGGGCTGTTCGACGCCGCCGGCGAGCTGCTGCTCGTGCGCGAGGACGTGGGCCGTCACAACGCCATGGACAAGGTGGTCGGCCAGGCGCTGCTCGAGGGCCGGCTGCCGCTCGCCGAGTCGGTCCTCTGCGTGAGCGGGCGGCTGGCCTTCGAGCTGGTCCAGAAGGCCGTGCGCGCGGGCGCCCCGATCCTCGTGGGGGTGGGCGCCCCCACGTCGCTCGCGGTGGAGCTGGCCGACGACCGCGGCCTGACGCTGGCGGGGTTCGCCCGCGGGGGTCGCGTGAACGTCTACACGCACCCCGGCACGAGTTAGTTGAGCGCTCACGTTTCTTCAGGCTCGACCCCCCGGTACAAGCCATGTATGAGCCTCTGGCAGGGAGGCTGACGTGCCGATCGTGGTGCAGTACACGACGAACGTCGGCCCCGACGAATATGACGCCGTGGCTTCGTGGATGAGGTTCCACGACGAGCTTCCCGAAGGCCTGATCGTTCACACCGCCGCCGTCACGAAGGACGGCCAGATGCGCGTCTTCGACGTGTGGCAGTCCCAGGAGGCGCACGATCGCTTCGTGGAGGGCCGGCTCAAGCCGGCGATCAGCGAGGTGGTGGGGAACGACAGGGCCGAGCGAGCCGCTCGAGGCGCCCGAGGTCCATCAGCTCCACAGCATCGTGAAGCCCGTCCGGCGCTAGCCCGCGCTTGACATGTGACCAAACGGTCACCTATGCTGCCGGCATGGACCTGGTGTTCAAGGCGCTCGCGGACCCGACTCGGAGGAGCCTGCTGGACGCCCTCTTCGAGGAGGACGGCCAGACGCTGACCGAGCTGGAGGAGCGGCTCCCGATGACGCGCTTCGGCGTCATGAAGCACCTCCGGCTGCTCGAGGAGGCGAACCTCGTCACGACCAAGCGGCGTGGGCGGGAGAAGCTCCACCACCTGAACCCGGTCCCGATCCGGCTCGTCCACGACAGGTGGGTGAGCAAGTACGCCGCGCCCTGGGCGGCAGCCCTCAGCGGCCTCAAGCACACACTGGAGGACAGGACCATGGAGAAGGTGTTCGAGATCTACATCAAGACCACGCCCGAGCGGCTGTGGGAGGCCATCACCGACCCCGAGCTGCGGCAGCGCTACAACTTCGGCGTGGGCGTCAGCTCGGACTGGACGCCCGGCTCGAGCTATGAGTCCGTGCACCCGGCCGCCGGCATCACGATCGCCGCGGGCGAGAACCTCGAGGTGGACGCGCCGAAGCGGCTCGTGCAGAGCTTCACCGCGCTCTGGAGCGACGACGTGAAGAGCGAGGGCACCTCGCGCGTGACCTGGGAGATCGAGCAGGTCGAGGACTCGTGCCGGCTCACCGTGACCCACGATCAGCTCCGCGAGGGCGCGAACAACGAGCTCTACGGCGGCTGGCCCATGATCCTCTCCGGCCTCAAGACCCTGCTCGAGACCGGCGAGCTGCTCACCACGCCCGGCTCCCTGCGCTACTCGCAGCCGGCCGCCTGATTGAGGACGCGGCCGGCCGGGTAGTTCGAGGGGGTCCCCGGAGGGAGAGGACCTGAGATGTCCACAGTTCTGATCGTGGTGATCGTCATCGTCGCGCTGGTGGTGCTGGCGCTGGTGCTGACGGGAGCCAGGCGAGGCAAGGAGCGCCGTACCGAGGCGAAGCGGGTCGAGGCCCGCGACGTCCGACGCGAGGCCGAGGTTCAGGACGCCCGCGCCATGGGCGCCCGCGCCGAGGCGGAGGAGCGCGCGGCCCGCGCCCGCCGCGAGGAGGCGGAGGCGCGCGAGCAGATGGCGCGCGCCGACGAGCTCGGCCGCGATGCGGAGGCGCGCCACCAGGAGGCCGCCGAGATCGACCCGGACGGCGATCCGCGCGAGCGCGAAGAGGTGGACCGGCAGGCCTGATCGTCGGCTAGGGTCGCCTGGTGCGCAGGCGACTGACGGCGATCTCGATCGTGGCCGCCCTCGGGCTGGCGCTGGGTGCCTGCTCGGGCGACGACGACGGAAAGCAGACGGCCGAGGCGCCGCAGGCGACCACGCCTGCGGCGTCCACGACCGAGGGCACGAAGACCGAGCGGCCGGCCGAGAAGGCGAAGGAGGACAAGGCCGAGCCCAAGAAGGAGAAGCGCAGCTCCGAGGCCTCCGGCGAGCAGGCGGCGAAGAAGGAGCCCGACAAGCAGGCGGCGCGCCGGACAGCGGCAAGCAGGAGAAGCAGTCGGGCAGCGGGGTCCCCGCCGGGCAGGTGCAGGCCACGAACGGCTCGCCGCCCGAGGTCACGCTCGCCGTGATCGACGCGAAGAGCGCCTACGTCAAGAAGACCACCGTCCGCCGCTACGCCGAGCCGCTCGACACGCTCGAGAAGAGCTGCAGCGAGCCGCGCGTCCAGCTGGCGGAATCGGCCCTGACCGCGAGCCACGACGTCCAGTCCCAGACCGGCTCGAAGCTCTCGATCCTGGACGTGCTCCACGAGGTCGTGGACGACCACCCCTCAGGCGTGTGCGTCCCGGCCTTCACCGCCGTGGCCAAGCGCCACGGCGCGTCCTAGCCCAGGCGTCCCCGGAGCGCCTCGGCTTCGGCCGCGGTCAGCACGCCGCGCTGCTGCAGCTCGGCGACTTCCCGCAGCTGCTCCGCGGCATCCGCCGGCGGCCCCGGGCTGCTGCCCGGCACGTTCGGGAGCGCCGCGGCGACCGTCTGGTCGGCCCAGCGCCCGCCCTGCCGGCCGGCGAACCACGACGCGCTGACGGCGTCGGTGCGGCCCGTGATGGCCGCGGCACGAAACATCTGGCTCAGCAGAGCCATGCGGAGGATTGTAAGAGGGATACTCGGCGGGCGATGTCGCAGGAGAACGTGGAGATCGTGCGACTCTCGATCCCTGCCTACCAGCGGGGCGAGTGGGAGGAGGCGACGGCGTACCTTGCGCCCGACGTGGTCTGGGAGGTCGATCAGGAGCTTCCGGCGCACGGCCCAGCCGCTGTCCGCGAGATGTGGACGCGCTGGAATGACGAATGGGAGCGGCTCGACATGATCGGCGAGGAGATCATCGACGCCGGCGACCAGGTCTTGGTGGCGATGCACTACCACGCCCGTGGCCGCCTCAGCGGCGTCGCCGTCGAGCAGTGGGTGTTCGAGGTGCACACCTTCCGAGACGGCCAGTGCGTGAGCAAGGTCGACTTCGCAACACGGGCCGAGGCCCTCGAAGCCGTGGGGCTGTCGGAGTAGCCAGCTAGGCGATACTGGCCGGTGATGTCTCACGTGGACAGGCCGCCGGACAGTCGCCAGCGCTTCGAGGCGTTTCTCGACGTGATCAACGCGAGGGACTTCGAAGCGCTCCGTGAGCTTCTCGACCCAGGGGTGGAGTTCCATTCCCTCTTCGGCGCTTCGGAGGGACATGCCGCGTACACGGGCGTCGATGGCATGCGGGAGTGGGCGGCGGAGGTCGACTCGGTCTGGGAGGACTGGCACCAGGCGGTGGTGAGCTTCCGCGAGGTCGGCGAGAGTCAGGCCGTCGTGGTCATCCGCGCGACCGCGCGGGCGCGGGGGAGCGGAGTGCCGCTCGACAGCTGCAGCGGAAACGTGTTGACCTGGCGGAACGGCAAGGGGTCGCGGTGCGACGCGTACTCCGACCCGCGCGAGGCCTTCGAAGCCGTGGGCCTGTCGGAGTAGGCGATGTCGCAGGAGAACGTGGAGACCGTCCAACGCGCCGTCGAGGCGTGGAATGCCGATGATCTGGACGCCTTTTTGGCCGAGCTCGATGCCGACGTCGAGTGGCACCCTGCGATCGAGCCGGGCCTTGAGGGAAAGGCAACTATCTACCGAGGTCATGACGGCGCGCGAAAGATTTGGAGGCAGGACCGCGGCGAGGCGTGGGAACGCCTCACCAATCGGCCTCAGGAGCTCCGCGACCTCGGCGAGTCGGTCCTCGCGCTCGGTCACATGGACTTGACCGCCCGGACGACCGGCATCGAGTTCAGCCAGGAAGTCGGAGAAGTCTTTGACTTTCGAGCGGGGAAGATCGTTCGCATCCGCGACTTTCTGACTCATGCGGAGGCCCTCGAAGCCGCCGGGCTGTCGGAGTAGGCGATGTCGCAGGAGAACGTGGAGATCGTGCGGCAAGGCTTTACAACGAGTGCTGGGCTCCGGGCAAGCTGGAATTGGTGCCGGACATCCTCCACCCGGACATCGTTTGGACGGCGATCGAGTCGGGCTCCGGACTCTGGAACGGCGACGCGGCCATGTCGAATGCCGCAGCGTACATGAACGACTGGCTGGAGAGCTTTGATCTTGAGACGATGCCGGTAGAGAAGAAGCGCGGTCCGCACCGTGACGGACGGCTCGTTTGTGCCCTCCATGGGGATGGGCACCGAGGGAGAGCGTGACCGGCTTGACAAGACCGATCTTCGCTACGGCGCTGTCTTTCGGTTTCGCACTCGATGGCCGACTGGTAGAGATCCACGAATACTCCACCCACCAGGGAAGCCCTCGAAGCCGTGGGGCTGTCGGAGTAGGCGATGTCGCAGGAGAGCGTGGAGATCGTGCGCCTGATGAACGCGGCCTTCAACTGTGGAGACCTCTACGAAGCTTTCGGCTTCTACCACCCTGCGGCTATCTGGCGCTCGCGGCGCGACGAGCCCGATATTGCAAACCGCCCCCTTAAAACCAAAGAACCCCGCTGTCACGGGGGCTCTCGCATGCGCCAGGGGGACTCGAACTCCGGGTGGCAGTCCGTGACGACCGGTGGCGCCCCATTAGCGACTTTCGGCTTGGTAACAGCAGCTGGGCGGTCCCGCGAGGCAGGTCCGTGGCGCCCCGTGCCGCCCCGTTATCGGACGTTCGTTTGCAGTTGTGTTTGCACCGGGGGGGGGGCGAACTCTCGGGAGCCCCGCCTTTCCACCTCAGCGGCTCCTACTTGTCGTGTCGGGCGCCGGGCCGGCGACGGGCCGAGCCCCGGCCCCCGGCGAAGCTGCCGGACCTCAGCAGGCCCCGTAGGTTCCTGCCCACGGGATGCGCGTGCTGCTCAACACCATCTGGTTGCTGCTCGCCGGCATCTGGACGGCGATCGGATACGCGATCGCAGCCAAGGCGGACCTGATCGCCGACCGGCTGGGCACGTGAAGCGATCGCCGACGAGAGCCGACTGCCGCGCGTCCCGAAGCTCGAACGGCTGGCGCGTTCGTCGAAGCGCCGGTGGGACCGGCTTGTAACGAAAGCCGTCCAGGAGGGGGTTGGCGGCAAGCTTCAGGACTTGCAGCCCCAGGTTGATGCTTTGGGGCCAGCCATCGCAGATGTCTCTACTACCTGCCGTGAACAGCGGGAGCTTGAAAATGCGGCCCGTGAAGCGAACCGGGCGGCAGACGAGCTCGACCAACTAGGCGTGCCCTAGGCTGCCATTCTTAGGCCGCTCGATTCGGATACCGCGCCACTGCTCTGCGGGCGCAGCCGATCCCCAGCGATTTCCTGCGACAGCCGGTGGATAGCGCTGTCAGCCGCCCCCGTGACGGAGCGGGCCACGAGCCCTCTTCCCCGCTAGGTCGGGGGTGCGCAGTTGACGAACCGGGTCCTCGCAAGGGTGATTCCGGCCCAGGTGACGGTGATTTTGAACTCGCCGGGGGCGAGCGTGGCTAGGCTGCCGAGGACGCCCTCACCATCGTTGTCCGTGGTCGCTGGCCCACTGACAGAAGTGCCAGGGCCCGCGAATGTGATCGAGTAGGGCGTGTTGGGCGGGAAGCCCGAAAAAGCGACAATCGCTGCTCCGTGGAACCCCTCGGAGGCGAACTGCGAGCAGTCCTCGGCGAGCGTCAGCACCGGGTCGTAGGTGGTGAAGGTGCTGTCCGGGCTGGCAGAACGGGCGCGGGAGGGTTCTCTGCTCGTCCTCGGCGCAGAGTTGGAAGTGGTAGGTAGTTCCCGGCTCAAGCCCGTTGATCGGTGCGGAGACCGGTGCGGATCTGGTCATCTGGATGACCAGATTGCGCGTGCGGCGTCTCGTTCTCGTGGGCTGGTCGTCGTGCCGTAGCTCGATGTACTAGCTGCCGGTCCCCGCCGACGGTCGAGTAGACGCCGGCCTCTAGCGGCGCGCTGACGTCGGTGATCCCGCTCGCTGGCTTCGGGTCGCCGACCGCGCAACCCCCCATCACCACCCCCAAGACGAGCAGGGACAGGACCGACGCGAGGCGTTTCATGCGAGTTCCAAACAGCCGGGGCCAGGACCTGCCGACCAGGGAGAAGGCGGACCATATCGGTCACGGTCGACGTGGTGGCACCCGACGAGCCTCGCGGGGCTCGGTCTGGCCGCCCGTTCGCTCAACGGCCATGCAGAGCGCGACCGCCGCGTCCACCGGATTCGGCCCCGACTCCCTCACCGTTTCCCTCGGCGCTCGGCTAGCTCGTCAAGCTCGTCGCGGGAACGCTTCGCCGGCTGCTGCTCGCCGGGCCATCCGTAGCTCGGCGGCCAGCCGAACGCCACCAGGTCGAGCTTCGCCGCCACCTCGAAGCCCGGATGGGCGACCAGCTGGCCACGGCTGCCCTTCACCCACGGATCGGCCCTCGCCGCCGCGAGCGCCTGGCGTGCGGCGGCAACCGACTCCACGAACCGGGCTTCGAGCTCCTCAATCACGTTCATCTAGGCGCCTCCGATGTAAAACCAGGCGACCTCAGCAGTTTTTTTCCCGGCGAGGTGGGGCGGTCTACGCTTTCGGGAGCGGGTTCGTCGTTTCTTGGCCCCCCTCCACTGTGGGGTCGATCTTGCTTTGGTGAGGGTGGTGGGCGTAGGGTCGGTCTACCTACAGCCGGGGGCTGCTGCTGCTCTCTGGCCCATGGACGGGAGCGAGCGTCGGACGCCTCCACGGACTCGAGGAGGACTCCCATGCTCCGCAAGCTCGTCTCGCCGACTCGACTACGCCAACGTAATGTCCACGATCGGCGTGTTCGTCGCCTCGGCGGACCGCCTACGCGGCCAACACGGTCGGCAGCACCGACATCGTCGACGGCGAGGTCAAGTCGGTCGACATCGGCGACGGCGAGGTCAATCGCGCCGACGTGAAGGACCAGAGTCCTCACCACCTTCGACGTGTCCACCTTCCTCGGCGCCGACATCGTCGACGGCACGCTGACCGGCGCCGACATCCAGGACAACTCTCACGGCGAACGACATCAAGAACTTCTCGCTCGGCAACGGCGACTTCCTGACCGGATCCAGTCGACAGCCGGGTGCGACCGACGGTCTGACAACTCGCTCACCGGCGCCGACATCAACGAGTCGACGCTCAACCTGCCGCCAACGCCCACCACGGCCACCTTCGCCAGCTGCCGGGTGCCGACGCGTTGGGAACCAGTTCCGTTCATGAAGGTGGTTAGCAAGACGCTGCCCGCCGGGCCGCTGGGCGGTCACCGCAACCGCAAACATCTACTACGGTCTTCCCCTCCAAGGCGATCCAATCGAGGAGACGGTCTGCGAGCTTCGAAACGGCAGCGGCTTCATCGGCGGCGCCACCGAGCGGCGGACGGTCCGACAACGGCGGGATAAGTCGACGATGTCGATGAACGGCGGCGCCCAGATTCCGGCGGGCGGCGGCGAGGTCAGCCTCTGGTGCAGAAGACACCCGGCGGCGGGACCGTCAGCTACGCCCAGATGATGTTCGTCCGGCTCGACGGGTTCTCCTGACCCGTCGCCTTGGCGCGGCTTCGAGACGGCGGCCAGGTCGTCGTCTCGACGCCCGCGCGGCTAGCACGCCGGGGGATGCGGCGGGCGGTGCTCGACACCCCTCCGCTACTCGCGCCGCTACCACAGATGGGGTAGATGAACCCGAACGGGTTGTGCTGGGCGAACTGGCAGGCGTAGGGTCGGCTGTACTGACAAGCGGCGGCGCCGCCGACCTCTGGCCCAAGGACGGGAACGAACGCTGAAGCCGGAGCACGCCTCCACGGACTCGAGGAGGACGCGCATGCTCGGCAAGCTCCGCTCCCGACTGACCTACGCGAACGTGATGGCCACGCTCGGCGTGTTCGTCGCCCTGGGCGGCACCGCCTACGCGGCCAACACGGTGTTCAGCACCGACATCGTGGACGGCCAGGTCAAGTCCGTGGACATCGGCAACGGCGAGGTCAACTCGGCCGACGTCAAGGACAGTCGATCGACACTTTCGACTGTCCACAGTTCCTCGGGGCGGACATCGTCGACGGGTCGTTGACGAGCGCGGATGTCGCACCCGGCACCTTCGTCGCGGGACGCGGCCAGCTGCTCAGCAACCGGATCGTGTTCACCCCTGGCCGCACGATCAAGACACTGCTTGACATCCCCGGCCTCGGCCAGCTCGAAGCGCATGCTGCCACGACGGCTTCGCCCACTGTCATCTGGACGAACACGACCGGCGGCCCGGTCGATGTCTGGTACGACGGCGACTCCCCGGGCCGGAGCGTCGGGAGCGTCTGTCCCGGCGACCAGCTTGCGACGTGCTGCTGGTACGGCAAGGACCACACGCGAGCAGCACGCTCAGCCTCGGCACCGGCGCAGACCCCGGCCCCCGCAAGGTCGCCACGATCCAGCGTCTCGTCCTTCCAGAGAGGTCGACAACAACCCCTGCGGCTTCCAAGCACAGGGAACGCTCTGGACCAGCCCGTAACGCGCCCCCGCCCCTAGCGGCCGGGGTGTGCGGCGGGGGATACTCGGCGGGCGATGTCGCAGGAGAACGTGGAGGTGGTGCGCCAGGCGCTCCAAGCATTGCCGACGGAGGCGTGGATGCCATGGCCGAGTTCTGGGACCCCGACATCGTTTGGCTGGCGGCCGAGGGCGCCGTCGATGACATCGGCGAGATGCACGGCCGGTCGCGGTGCGTCGCTATATCCAAGACTGGATCGACACCTTCGACGACTCCAGCGTCGTGGTGGAGGAACTGCGGGACGTCGGGGATGACCGCGTCCTTGCGATTCAGCGCGTGAAGGGGCGGGCGAAGCTCAGCGACATCGAGATCGACATCCGCTACGCCGCCGTCAGCACCGTCCGCGACGGAAAGATTGTGCGGGGCCGGGAGTACCTGAGCGTCGATGAGGCCCTCGAAGCCGTGGGGCTGTCGGAGTAGCCGATGTCGCAGGAGAACGTGGAGCTGGTCCGTGCCTTGCCTCGAAGCGAGCAGCAGGGCGCGGTGACGGTGAGAGCGCTCCCTCGCCTACTACTCCAGAGGGACGTGGTCTGGTTCAACAGACCCGAGGAGTAGTCCGTATAACGGCAAGAGAAGGTGTCGGTCATCGCGGTCGCGGGGCTTTCCGAGCACTTCGACGACGTACTGGTTCGAGGTCGAGCAGCTCATCGACGCCGGAGACGCCGTGGTCTTCTCTGGCGTCAAGGCGGCAAGGGCAGGTCGAGCGGCGCTCCGACCCACGAGGGGGGACCAGCGTTTCGACCTCGAAGGCGGCAGCATCTGGCGCGCCCAGGTTTACTCTCACCCCGCCGAAGCCCTCGAAGCCGTGGGGCTGTCGGAGTAGGCGATGTCGCAGGAGAACGTGGAGATCGTGCGGAGCGCATACGACGCGTTCAACCGAGACGACCTGGACGCCGTCTGGCAGTCCACGACCCGACGATCGAGTGGAAGACGAGTGCCGAGGATCCCGACCCCGCTACCCATCGAGGGCCGGACGCGGTTCGGCGCTACATCGAGCAGTGGATCGACAGCTTCGCCGGACTTCGCGCCGAACTCGAAGAGTGCTTCGAGGTGTCCGAAGACTGCGTGTTCACCACCGTTCACTACATCGGACGAGGGAGCGCGAGCGGTGTCGACATGGACTGGCGTCAGAGTCTCGTGTACACGCTTCGAGACGGCTTGATCGTTCGAGTCGAGGAGTACTTCGACCGAGCCGAGGCCCTCGAAGCCGTGGGGCTGTCGGAGTAGGCGATGTCGCAGGAGAACGTGGAGATCGTGCGGCGCTGCTTCGATGCTTGGAACCGTCGCGATCACGTCGACGTGCTGGAATTTCTGGCTCCTGATGTCGTCTGGAAAGTCGCTCAGGAAGGCCCGGCGTACGGGCCGGATGCTGTCCGGCGCGTCTGGGAACGGTGGGAGGCGGACTGGGAAACGCTCGAGGAGACGCCCGAGGAGTTCATCGACGCCGGAGACCACGTCGCCGTGACCGTCCACTACAAGGGACGTGGCCGGGGCAGTGGCATCGAGATATCGGACCGCTACTTCCACGTCTACACGTTCCGCGACGGCAAGATTGTCCGCAAGCTTGAAACGGGAGAGCGATCCGAGGCCCTCGAAGCCGTGGGGCTGTCGGAGTAGCCGGTGTCGCGGGAGAACGTGGAGATCGTGCGGCGGATGTGGGACCACCTCAACTCGGCAGAGGAGGAGTTCCTGCCTGCCTTGCTAAACGAGGTTTTCGACTCCGAGATCGAGTGGCATGACGCGCCCTCTCTCCCCGGCGCAGCGGTGTACCGAGGACATGACGCCCTGCTTCGCCACATCGAGGATTACCTGGATGCCTGGGCGGACTCGCGATTCGAGCTTGAGGAGATCCGTTCGGTCGGGGATCGAGTCCTCGCCCGGGGTCGCTACGTGGGAGTGGGGCGGGAGAGCGGCATCGGCCTCGAAGACAACGTGGTGATCGGCGTCTACGACCTGCGCAGCGGACGAGTCCTTCGCGTCCGGCAATTCGTGGACGAGGCGGACGCCCTCGAAGCCGTGGGGCTGTCGGAGTAGCCCGCCGCCCCCTGGCGTTTTCTCACAGCCGCTGACCTCCCCGGTCCCAGTCGGGCTGTGGCTCTGGGGACCCCCACCGGTCTTCTCCGGGGGGGGTGTCCAGACCGGTCAGCATGTTTCTCAAGTTGGACGGGCCGGGTCCCGATCTCCTCGGTAAGCAAGTAGTCGATAAAGGCAAACCCGCCGTGAGGCGGGGACGCAAAGCCAGAGGTCTCCGCTTCATGCAGTGAGATAGCTCGGCCGCCGACTCGAACCACACCTTCAAGGAGATTCGAGTCATGCCGCTGTCAAGTTCCATCCGCGTCCGGCGCATCGCCGGAATCGCAGTTCTCGCAGTATTCGGTCTTTCCGGCACCGCCTATGCAGGTGAAGCCAAGACCACATCCGCGTCGCGTGCGACCTGCATCGCGCCGCTGATCGAGCAGCCGTTCCTGTCCTTCAAGGACCGGCGCGACTATGTCCTCGCTCCGGGCGGTTCCTTCGAGGATCCGACAATGCCCGGCTGGTCGCTCAAGAACGGGGCCGCCGTGGCCGAAGGCAACGAGCCCTTCAACGTCCGCCGCTTGGATGACCGCAACTCGCTCGTTCTGCCACCCGGCGCGTCCGCAACCACTCCGACGATGTGCGTCGACCTCAACTGGCCGACGATGCGCTTCGTAGCGGCCCAGCTCGGCGCCAAGGACGGCGAGCTCGACGTCGAGGTTCTCTACCCCGACGCCGGCGAGAAGAAGGCGACCTGGCACAAGTCCAAGACTCTTAAGGCCGGCAGCAAGCAAGGCTGGCACGCGACCGAGGACATCAAGATGTCCCCCGACCGCGGCGGCAAGTTCGCCGGCGGACGCCCCGTGGCGCTGCGGTTCACCAACGACGCCGCCAAGGGCAAGTGGCAGATCGACAACGTCTACGTCGACCCGCACCGCCGCTAGCCCCACAGACACAGCAGCAGGACTCGAATTGGAGGCCCGCCACCAGGCGGGCCTCTTCCCTTTTAGGCACCCTCCAGGACGAGCCGGGATACTCGGCGGGCAATGTCGCAGGAGAACGTGGAGGTAGTGCGGCGGACCTACGAGGCCTTTAGCCGCGGTGACTTCGACACGTGGCTTGAGTCGGTGCGCGAGGACGCCGAGCTCCACGAGCTTTCCGACATCCCTGACTCGACCGTCTATCGCGGGCATGAGGGACTCGAGACGCTGGGCCGAGTCCCTCACGCAACTGATCAGCGAGTGGTGCTGGACGCCCGAGGAGTTCATCTATCAGGGGGACGCCGCGGTCCTGGTTCGCGCACGAATGACTGCTCGTAGTGCTGGCGGCGGCGTCCCGTTCGAGCAGGTCATCTTCCATTTGATCGAATTCCAAGAGGGCGAAATCGTGTGCTTTCGGGGCTTCCTCGACCGCGACGAAGCCCTCGAAGCCGTGGGGCTGTCGGAGTAGCCGATGTCGCAGGAGAATGTGGAGGCACTCCGGGCGGTCTATCGGCGCTGGAGGCACGGGGACTTTTGGACGCCTGAGGTTTTCGACGCGGACGTAGAGGTGGTCTTCGCGGCCGACACTCCCGACGCCGCCACCTACCACGGTCTGGCAGGGGCCGAGGAGAGTGCCCGTCTGTGGCTCTCGGCGTGGGATACGTTGCGCATCGACGCTGAGAAGCTCATCGACCTCGGAGAACGCGTCTTGGTCCTGTTCACCATGCACGGACGTGGCAAGGACAGCGGCGTCGAAATCGAGGCCAAGTACGCCCACCTCTGGACGATGCAAGCCGGAAAGGCGACCCGGTTCGAGGGCTACTTCGACTGGGACGAGGCCCTCGAAGCGGTGGGGCTGTCGGAGTAGAGGCGTCCACCCATGGCTAGCAACGACCCCACTGACACTGGCGGCCTGTTCATCGGCCGCCGGCCCGGGACAGCCCCGGTGCACTTCAAGCAGGCGCCGCGGGACACGAGCCGCCGGCAGCTGCGTCGCGACGCGGCGCTCGCGCACGTTCTGCTCGGCGGTTGAGCTGATCCTCTGCCTCAGCCTGTTCGGCCCACAGCCGCTGGGCTGGCTGTGGATCGGCTCCCAGGTCGAGTACCTGACCGGCTCCGCGACAGCGGGCATCGCGACGGTCGTGCTCGGCTGCCTCGCCTCGCTCATGTTCACGATGGCCGTAGCGAAGCGTGTGGACCATGCATGGAAGCTCGTCCGCCGGGCGGCGGGCTATAGCCAGAAGCGCGGGGCGCTCGAGTTGATTTTCGTGGCGAGCGTGTGCGTGCTGCTGGTCGCGTTCGCCATCTGGTTCTTCCTGCTCGAGGGCCCAGGACCCAGCCTCGCGCCGTCGTAAGCCCTCGAAGCGGTGGGGCTGTCGGAGTAGCGCTATCCGCTCAAGCGGCCCTGAGCGGCTGCCGATCAGACCGGTAGCCCGCGCCGGTCCGTCGAATACAGAGACAGGGACGCAGGAGGCCCCTGCGGGTCGTGGAAGGTCGGTTCCTGCCGCCTTAGAAACGAGAGAACCCCCGCTGCAACGGGGGCTCTCGCATGCGCCCAGGGAGACTCGAACTCCCACCCCGCATAAGCAGGACAAGGCCCTCAACCTTGCGCGTCTACCAATTCCGCCACAGGCGCGTGGTCGGCCGAGTATAGAGCCGATCCGGCCGCGCTCTCCCGGCGCTTGATGCCGTCCGCGGACCCGTGTAGCTTACGAACACATGTTCGAAGCATCACACATCCGAAGGGCCGCGAGAGGGGAGCTGAGATGGTCGAGCTGAATCTCACGAAGCGCCAGCAGGAGATCTTCGACTACGTCAAGCGCTACGGAGCCGAGCACGGCTATCCGCCCACGGTGCGGGACATCGGAAAGGCGATCGGCCTCACGTCGTCGTCGACGGTGCACGCCCATCTGGCGAACCTGGAGAAGGTCGGGCTGCTGCGGCGCGACCCCACCAAGCCGCGCGCGATCGAGATCCTGGTCGACAAGGCCAAGCAGGTCGTGTCGCCGAGCGGCCTGCCGGTGGTCGGCCAGGTGGCGGCCGGCAGCCCCACCCTCGCCGACGAGAACATCGAGGAGTACGTCGAGGTGCCCGGCATCGCCGGCGGCGACGAGGGCGAGTTCCTGCTCCGCGTGAAGGGCGACTCGATGAAGAACGCCGGGATCCTGGAGGGCGACCACGTCGTGGTCCGCCGCCAGGACAGCGCTTCGAACGGCGAGATCATCGTGGCCCTCGTCGAGGACGAGGCCACGGTCAAGCGCTTCTTCAAGGAGGACGACCACATCCGTCTCCAGCCGGAGAACGAGGCCCTCGAGCCGATCCTGGTCGAGGACGTCGAGGTGCTGGGGCGCGTGGTCGGTGTCTGTAGGAGGGTCTCATGACGACGGTTGTTCTGAACAGACCGCGGCGTCGCGCCTCGCGCGAGCGCTGCACGGGCGGGCGTGGGCGCGGGCTCACGCTCGAGCAGAGCCTCGGGGCGACGCTCACGTCGGCGCGGGCGGGCCAGGAGGCGGACTGCCCGCTGTGCCCCGGCACGATGCGCGCCGTCGACGGCGCCGCCGTGTGCGGCGAGCTGCGGCTCGGAGCTGAGCTAGAGGCTCTCCGGAAACTGCGCGCGCCGAATGGCCTGGGAGGGCCGCTGCACGGTGGTCGGGCGCGCCGGCCGGGCCTAGAATCAGATGGTGCCGGCCTAGCAGTCGCAGGGAGTCCGGGGAGACAACCGGGCCCTTGAGGAAAGTCCGGACACCGCAGGGCAGGGTGGTCGGGGGACCGACCCGGGGAAACCCGCGGGAAAGTGCCACAGAAACACACCGCCTAAGCGCCGGGCCGCACGTGAGCCCGGTGCCGGCAAGGTTGAAATGGTGCGGTAAGAGCGCACCGGCGGCGTGGTGACACGCCGGCCAGGCAAACCCCACCCGGTGCAAGACCAAGCAGGAGCGTCGACGCTGCCCGCCGAGCTCCAGGTAGGTCGCAGGGCCGCAAGGCCCCAGCACGGCGACCGGCGCCGCCGCCGGCAGCCGAGCTGAGATGGATGACTGCTCAGGACAGAATCCGGCTTAGAGGCCGGCTAAGGAGAGGGCCCCGCAGCGCGGGGCCCTCTCTATTTGAGGCGGTTTCGGGCGCAAACCCACCCGCCGAGGCGCAATCCCGTACCGGTCGGGGAATTTTGCGTTTCGGAGGGCCTGTAACGGGCGATAGGGAAGGGGAGGCCCGGTGAGGATCCGAATTCCGGGCGGAGGCGCGGGGATGTCAGCAGTGGATGAACGCTTGAGCGAGGCCGGGGGAGAGACGGACGACGCCTACTGCCCTCATTGCCATCTGGTGATCGAGTCGGGGGCCGGCGAGGACTGGCCGCCCGAGCCGCTTCGCTGCCCCCACTGCCGGCTGCTGGTCGGCGCCGGCCGGGCACGCAACGAGCCCTCCGACGAGCCCGGGGCCCGCGGAAGCGCGGCCGGGGTGTTCGCGCACCGCGCCAAGCGCTCGTCGTCCGAGGCCGAGGTCTCCGAGGAAGAGGTCTGCACGGCGATCCGCCGGGTGGCGGAGGACACGGGCGCGCGGCCCGAGCGGCTGCTCATGGTCGACTACCAGCAGCAGGCCGCGGAGGACGACAGCCTGCCGCCGCTGGCCGACGTGTTCGCCGCCTACGGGAGCTGGAAGCGGGCGCGCCGGGCCGCCGCCGGTTCCGACTGACGCGGGCTCCGCTGGGCATCGCACGGGGCAGGTAGAGTCCCGGCCGCCATGGAAGTCCTGCTCGTCCTGGTGCCTTTCGTCGTCGCCGGCCTCGCGGTCATCTTCATCGCGTTCTCCGGCGGCCCCGCCGCCGCGCGCGAGGCCTACCTCACCCGCGGCGGGCGGGCGTTCAAGATCGGGATCCCGCTGCTCTACATCCTGCTGGGGGCGGTCGTGCCGGCGGTCGGTGATCGCCTCGCGCGGCGAGGCCGAGGGCGGCGTCGGGAAGCTCCGCACCGCCTCGCTCACCGCGCACGAGAAGGAGGGCAAGGAGCTCTTTCGCCAGACCTGCTGGAGCTGTCACACCCTGGACGCGGTCGATGCGCAGGGCGTGACCGGACCCGATCTCGACGAGCTCGGGGTCGACCGCCAGCGCGTGCTCAACGCGATCAAGCGCGGCGGCACCGGCGACGGCCGCATGCCGGCCGGGCTCCTCCAGGGCGAGGACGCTCAGGACGTGGCCCTGTACGTGGAGAAGGTCGCGGGCCAGTAGCTCGCGCGGGCGGGCGAAAAACGGCGGAGGAAGCGGGGCTTTTCCGTCCGACGCTTCCGCTCTGCTGCTAGCATGCCGCCGTCCATCGAGCCTAAGCCCACCGATTGGCGGGCGTGGGGGAACCAGTTGGATGGCCTCAAGGCCGGGGGCGAATCGCGGTGATCCGCGTAGCGCAACTCTTTCAGCGCGAGCCCGACAGCTAACCCCGCAGGCGATACGGAAGAGACCCGATGACAACAGCCGGTGCACGCGCTCTGCGCGACGATGACGGAGACATGAGCCGCGAAGCGGTTCTTCTCGAGTGGGAGCGCAAGATCGAGGCCGCGGAGGCCCGGCCCGGGCGCTTCGACCGTCCCGCCGCGCGTGCCGACAGCACCACGGTCTCCGAGCCCGTGTCCGTCGAGACTCCGCGTGAGCCGCGCCGCTTCGAGCGGCCCGCGCCCGAGCGCCGCACGGTGACCATCACCGGCCGCCCGACGCCCGCGCTGCGCCGCCTTCCCGGCGTGGCCGAGCGCCAGCTCGCCCAGCCCGACCGCATCGCCCTCTGGGCCTTCCTGCTGGGCCTCTTCCTGGTGGCCGTCGCCGCCGGGACCGCGCACGCGTAGTACACCGCACCGGCGCTGCAAGACGGAGCGATCCGTTTAGGGAGGCTTTTGCGTACTCCGTTATGGAGTACCGAGTACGCCTTTCTTCCCTATACTTACCGCCAGTAAGCGGCTTGTAGAAAGTGAAGCGGTCGATGAAGACCAAAGAGAGCAGGTTCCAGGTCCACGACGAGCTCACCGCTCCCGAGCGGAGCGCCCCGGTCCTCAAGGGCGCGCTCTCCGGAGGCGGCCAGCTCCCCAACTTCCTCGGGGTGCTCGGCGGCTCCCCGGCGGCGCTGCGCGCCTACGCGCGCTTCCGCTCCGAGCTGCGGCACGGCACGCTCAGCTGGCCGACCGCCCAGCGGATCGCCCTGGCGGTGGCGGAGCATCAGGGCAGCGAGTACGCCCTGGCCACGCTCCAGCGCACCGCGAAGGAGGCCGGGCTCGGCCTCGACGAGATCGCCCTGGCGCGCGAGTTCGACTCGCGCGACGAGCACGAGATGGCGCTGCTGCGGTTCGTGAAGGCGCTCCTCGAGAGCGACGGCGCGCCGCCGCTCCACATCCTCGAGGAGGCCCGCGAGTCCGGCTGGACCGACGAGCAGATCCTGGAGGCCGTGGCCCAGGTGGCGCTCGCGTCCTTCGCGAACCTCGTCACGCGCGCCGCCGACCTACCGGTGGACGGCTCGCCCGAGGGCTCGCGTTTGCTCCAGGCGGCCTGAATGGCGGCTAGCATCTCCTTGATGGTCTCCAGCACCGGCACCGAGACCGCCGAGGCTCACGACGCAGAGCAGCGCGAGGCCTGCTGTACCGCCTATCACCAGGCGGTCGAGCTGGTCGGCAAGCGCTGGACGGGCGCGATCCTGTTCGTCCTGATGGACGGCCCGGCGCGCTTCTCGGAGGTCAAGCAGCTCGTGCCCGACCTCTCCGACCGGCTGTTGTCGGAGCGGATGAAGGAGCTCGAGTCCGAGGGCATCGTCAAGCGCCGGGTGCTGGACGACACTCCCGTCCGCGTGGAGTACGCGCTGACGGTCAAGGGCGAGGCGCTCGAGCCGGCGGTGCGCGCGCTCAAGCTCTGGGCGCGAACCTGGCTCTGACAGCGGCGCGTTAGCCTACGCGGCTCCAACCCGACCCCGGAGGAGCCGCATGGCCGATCAGCCGCAGACCCCCGACGACGTCAAGGCATTCGTCGCGGACCGTGACATCCGGTTCATCCGGCTCTGGTTCACGGACATCCTGGGTCAGCTGAAGAGCTTCTCCATCAACGCGGCGGAGCTGGACGACGCCTTCGAGGGCGGCATGGGCTTCGACGGGTCGTCGATCACCGGCTTCAACGCCATCGAGGAGTCGGACATGATCGCCATGCCCGACGCGTCGACCTTCAGGGTGCTTCCCTGGCGGCCCGAGGACCGTGGCGTGGCGCGGATGTTCTGCGACGTGCTCACGCCGAGCCGCGAGCCCTACGAGGGCGACCCGCGGCAGGTGCTGCGCCGCACGCTCCAGCGCGCGGAGGAGCTGGGCTTCACGAACTTCTACGTCGGTCCCGAGCTCGAGTTCTTCTACTTCCGGAACGCCCGCCCGGAGAACGGCGATCCCCGAGATCCTCGACGAGGGCGGGTACTTCGACCTGACCACGCTCGACGCGGGCTCGGACGTGCGCCGCGAGACGGTGCTGGCGCTCGAGCAGCTCGGCATCCACGTGGAGTACACCCACCACGAGGTCGGGCCGTCGCAGCACGAGATCGACATGCGCTACGCCGACGCGCTGAAGATGGCGGACGACTGCATGACCTACCGGATCACGGTCAAGGAGTACGCCATGAAGTACGGGTGGCACGCGACCTTCATGCCGAAGCCGCTGTTCGGCGAGAACGGGTCGGGCATGCACACGCACCAGTCGCTCTTCACGGGCTCGAGCAACGCCTTCTACGACGCCGACGACCAGTACTTCCTCTCGGACACCGGCAAGGCGTTCATCGCGGGGCAGCTGAAGCACGCCCGCGAGATCACCTCGGTGTTCGCCCAGTGGGTGAACTCCTACAAGCGGCTGGTCCCGGGCTACGAGGCGCCGGTCTACTGCGCCTGGTCGCGGCGCAACCGCTCAGCGCTCGTCCGGGTGCCGCTCTACCACCCCGGCAAGGAGCAGGCCACGCGCATGGAGCTGCGTTGCCCCGACCCGGCGTGCAACCCCTACCTCACGTTCGCGATCCTGCTGGCGGCCGGCCTCGAGGGCATCGAGAAGGGCTACGAGCTGCCCGAGCCGATGGAGAAGAACCTGTACCACATCAGTCCCGAGGAGCGGAAGCGGCTGGGGATCGAGCAGCTGCCCGAGACGCTCGGCGAGGCGATCGAGCTGACCGCGGAGTCGGAGCTGGTGCTGCGCACGTTCGGCGAGCACATCTTCAACCGCTACGTGGAGATCAAGCGGCAGGAGTGGGAGGACTACCGCGTCCAGGTCTCCCAGTGGGAGCTGGACCGCTACCTGTCGGTGCTGTAGGCGGCGCTCGGCCGGGGCGGCCGGCGGTGGTCGATCGTCGACGCGAGCGTCGACGGCCACCAGATCTTCGCGCCGATGTCGAACACGAGCGCGGGCACCAGGATCGAGCGCACGATCAGCGTGTCGAGCAGCACGCCGAACGCGACGACGAAGCCGATCTCGGTGAGGAAGACGAGCGGCAGCACGGCCAGCACCAGGAAGGTGCCGGCGAGCACGACTCCGGCCGAGGTGATCACCCCGCCCGTGACCGCCAGCCCGCGCAGCATGCCCTCGCGCGCGCCGTGGCGCTGCGATTCCTCGCGCACCCGGGCCATCAGGAAGATGTTGTAGTCGATCCCCAGCGCCACGAGGAAGACGAACGCGAACAGGGCCAGGTCGGGCGAGCTGCCGGGGAAGCCGAAGACCACGTCGAAGACGATGAAGCCCACGCCCAGCGACGCGGCGAACGACAGGATCACCGTGGCGGTGAGGATCAGCGGCGCCACCAGCGCCCGCAGCAGCAGGATCAGCACGACGAGCACCACGAGCAGCGTCAGCGGCACGATCAGCTTGGCGTCGTGCTTGTTGGCCTCGCGCACGTCGTACTCGACCGCGGTCGCGCCGCCCACGAGCGTCCCCTCGCCGCCGGCGCGGTGAGCGGCGTCGCGGATCTCCGGGACGAGCGCGAAGGTGTCCTTGTCGTACGGGTCCTCGTCGAGGATCGCGTTCAGCAGCACGCCGTCGCTGGAGGCGATCGCGGTACGCACGTCGGCCACGCCCCCGACCTGGCGCACGGCCGCGGCAACCGCGCCGGCGCGCTGCGGGTCGGGCACCACGATGTCGGTCGGGGCGTTCGCGCCGCCCGGGAATGAGGCGTCGATCAGCTCCTGGCCCTCGACCGACTCGACGTCGTCGCGGAAGCCGTTGCCGGTCGTGAGCGAGTCGTCGTAGGCGAGGTTGCCGAGCGCCATGACGAAGAGGATCGCCGCGGTGCCGATCCAGACCCGTCGCGGGCTCACCGCGATGCGCTCGGCCATCCGGCGCCAGCGGCCGTGGGTGGCGTCCTCGCCCTCGTCGCCCACGTGGGGGACGCGCGGCCAGAAGGCGCCGCGCGGGGCGAGCACCAGCGTGGCCGGCAGGAACGTGAGCATCGACAGCATCGCCACGGCGATGCCGAGCGCCCCGATCGGGCCGAGGCTCGCCGTGCTGTTCAGCTCCGCGACCGACAGCGTCAGCAGTGCGGCGATCACGGTCATGCCCGACGCGAAGATCGCCGGGCCGGCGCTCCGCAGCGCGTTCGTCATGGCCTCGAGGCGGTCCTCGTGCTTGCGCAGCTCCTCCCTGTAGCGCGCCACGAGCAGGAGCGCGTAGTCGGTGCCGGCGCCCAGCACGAGCACGGACAGGATCGAGGACGACTGGCCGTTGACGGTCACGCCCGCCTCGGTGAGCGCCCAGCCGAGCCCGCGCGTGGCGATCTCGGCGAAGGCCACCGCGATCAGCGGGAACCACAGCAGGATCGGGCTCCGGTAGATGAGGATCAGCAGAACGAAGACGAGCAGGAAGGCGGCGCCCACGAGCGAGCCGTTGATCTGCTCGAAGACCTTGATCGCGTCGGCGGAGTAGCCGGCGGGTCCGGTGACCGCCACCTCGAGCCCGCCCTCGCCGCGCCCGACGATCTCGCGCGCGTCGTCGACGGGGTCGGCGATCGTCTCCGACTCGCCGTCCGAGGTGATGTTCCCGCTCACCAGGACGGCGCTGCCGTCCTGGGACACCGCGGCGCGGTGGAAGACCCGTCCGTCGCGGCCCTTCTGGAGCTGCGGGTAGTCGAGCTGGTTCAGCTCGGCGATGTCGCGCTGGATCTGGAGCCGGTCCTGCGGGGTGAGCCCGCCCTCGCGCCGGTACACGACGACGAGCGCGGCCTGCTCGCCGTTCTGGAGCTCCTTGGTGGCATCGAGCGCACGCGTGGACTCGGCGTCGGCGGGAAGGTAGGAGCTCGACTCGTTGCGCTCGGCGTCCGAGAACTTGCCCGGGAGGTTGAAGCCGAAGCAGGCGAAGATCGCGATCAGCCACGCCGCGATGATGAAGATGCGGATGCGCGGCTGAGCGGCTCGGGCCAGCAAGGAGCTCATTGCGCGCGCACTATTTCACGAGGGTGGCCTCTGCGACTCTCCGGGCCGGGCGGAGCGACGCCGGGTCGAGCCGCGAGGGAACGTCGCACGGAAGGTGGCGGCAGGGCTCGCCGCCGGCGCCGACTCCGAGCTTCATGCCGGGCAGGCCGAGCAGCTGGAACTCGCGGTGGTCGGAGTTGCCGGTCCCCTCGTCGCGCACCCAGCTGACGGGCACGTGCTCGCGCCGGGCGGCGCGCAGGAGGGCGCTCTCCACGCCGGGACGCGGGCGAGGCACCGGCGAGCGCAGCCAGAACGGCCGGTCGCGGCCCACCTCGTCGAGCGACAGGGCGAAGCGCAGCCGCCGCGCCCCGCCGCGCTTCCGCGCGCGGCGCGCGAGGGCCAGCGCGCCGAGGTGGTCGGGCGAGCCGGTGTAGACGCGCTCCTCGGCGCCGGTCGCCGCGAGCCACACGTCACAGGTCGGCCGGATCCGGCGCAGCCGCCGAGCCAGCGCCGCGAGGACGCCGAGCCCGGAGGCGTTGTCGTTCGCGCCCGGCGCGCCGGCGGCCGTGTCGGTGTGCGCCATCACGATCCGCAGGCAGGTACGCGGCGTGTCGAGCACGCCGATCACGTTGCGCGAGCGCCCGCGGCCGGGCACCCCGAAGCGCTGCACGGCCACGCGCAGCCCGGACGCGCGGAACGTCCGCGCCATGTAGCGGTGCGCCCTGGCCTCGGCGGCGCTCGCCGCCGGCCGCGGCCCCCAGCGCGGCTATCCGGGCCGCGGCGGAGGGTGCGTCCACCGGCGCGGCCAGCGCCAGCAGCGTCAGGAGAGCAGCCGTTCGAGCTCCTCGGGCTCGGTCACCGGCGCCTTGCAGGCGAAGTGCTCGCAGACGTAGGCGGCCGCCCTGCCGTCCACCGGGTGGCGGTCCTGGAGCAGCGGCACGCCGTCCTGCTCGCCGCCCGCCAGCACGATCCGGGGCCGGAACGCGCCGCGCACCACGCGCTCGAGCGGAGCCCGGTCGTCCCCGACCAGCGCGACCTCGCGCGTGGGGGAGAGGTGGAAGTCGAGCGCCTGCAGCAGGTGCGCGAACGCCTGCGGGTGCTTGGGCGCGACCTCGTGGAGCAGCCTCAGCACCGAGACCGCGCGGCGCTCGTACTCGTGCTCGCCGCTGAGCGCGGCCAGGCGCAGCAGCCCGACGGCGGCGCTCGAGTTGCCGGACGGGATGGGGTGGTCCTCGAGGTCCTTGCGGCGGGCCACCAGCCGCTCGTGGTCGTCCGAGGTCTCGAAGAAGCCACCGGCCTCCTCGTCGGCGAAGCGCTCGATCATCGTGTCGGCGAGCTCGCGCGCGGCCGCGAACCAGCGCGGCTCGAAGCTCGACTCGTAGAGCACGAGCAGCGCCTCGAGCAGGAACGCGTGGTCCTCGAGGTATGCGTTCAGGCGCCCGCGGCCGTCCTTCCAGGAGCGCAGCAGGCGGCCGTCGTCGTCGCGCAGCTCGTCGCAGCACGAAGGTCGCCGCGGCGCGGGCGGCGTCGAGGTAGTCGGGCCGCTCGAGCACCGCGCCGGCCTCCGCCAGCGCCGTGATCGCGAGCGCGTTCCACGAGGTCAGGCGCTTGTCGTCGAGACCCGGCCAGACCCGCTGCTCGCGGACCGCGTACAGGCGCCGGCGCCAGTCGGGGAGCCCGGCGGGGCTGCCCTCGCCGCGGGTGAGGATGTTCGCGCCCTCGAAGTTGCCCGCGCTGGGTGGCGCCGAACCACGCGATCGCCTCGTCGGCGTCGTCGCCGAGCACGTCGCGGAGCTGGTCGAGCGTCCAGACGTAGAAGCGGCCCTCCACGCCCTCGGAGTCCGCGTCGAGCGCCGAGTAGAAGCCGCCCTCGGGGCCGCGCATCTCGCGCAGCATCCAGTCGAGCGTCGACTCGGTGACCTCCCGCAGCAGCGGGTCGCCGCTCACCTGCCAGCCGTGGAGGTACGCGCGCGCGAGCAGCGCGTTGTCGTAGAGCATCTTCTCGAAGTGGGGCACGAGCCAGCGCGCGTCGACCGAGTAGCGCGCGAAGCCGCCGCCGACCTGGTCGTGGATGCCGCCGGCCGCCATCGCCCGCAGCGTGTGGAGCGCCACCTCGGTCTCGCCGCGCCGGAGCAGGAACTCGATCGCGGACGCCGGCGGGAACTTCGGCGCGCCGCCGAAGCCGCCGTTGGCCCGGTCGTGCAGCCCGCGCAGCCCCTCCACCGCCGCGTCCAGGGCTGCCGCGTTCATCGGCTCCGCCGACGGCTTCAGGAGGGCGCCTCCACGGAGCCGCTCGGCGATGCGCGACCCGCCCTCGCGGATCTCGTCCTTCCGCTCGTCCCAGGCGTCGGCCACGGCCCCGAGCACCTGCTGCCAGCTCGGGGCGCCCATTCGCGGCTCGGGCGGGAAGTAGGTGCCGGCGTAGAACGGGACCTGCTCGGGCGTGAGGAACACGTTGAGCGGCCAGCCGCCGGCGCCGGTCATCGCCTGGCACGCCTCCATGTAGATGGAGTCGATGTCGGGCCGCTCCTCGCGGTCGAGCTTGATCGCGACGAAGCGCGCGTTCATCAGCTCCGCGGTCTCCTCGTCCTCGAACGACTCGCGCTCCATCACGTGGCACCAGTGGCAGGCCGAATAGCCGATCGAGAGCAGGATCGGCCGGTCCTCCTCGCGTGCGCGCGCGAGCGCCTCCTCGCCCCACGGGTACCAGTCCACGGGGTTGTCCTTGTGCTGGAGGAGGTAGGGCGAGGTCTCGCCGGCCAGCCGGTTGGCCATCGAGCTGTCCGAGGCTACCCGGGCTTCGCAGACCGGTGATCCGATCCCCTCGTGCGAAGGAAGCCCCGAACCGCCTAGGGAGGCGCTCGGACGGGGCTCCGCCCGCGACACGGGCGGGCGGGGCCTAGCTCCGGCCGCGCAGCTCCGCGCGCTTGATCTTGCCGCTCGCGGTCTTCGGCAGCGAGTCGGCGAACTCCACGATGCGCGGGTACTTGTAGGGCGCGGTCTCCTCGCGCACGTGCTCCTGGAGCTCGCGTGCCAGCTCGTCGCCCGCCGCGGCGCCGTCGCGCAGCACCACCACGGCGCGCACGACCTGGCCGCGCACCTCGTCGGGTGCGGCCACGGCGGCCGCCTCCGCCACCGCCGGGTGGGACACGAGCGCGGACTCCACCTCGAACGGCCCGATCCGGTACCCGGCGGAGATGATCACGTCGTCGGTGCGGCCCTCGAACCAGAGGTAGCCGTCCTCGTCCTGGCGCACGCGGTCGCCGGTTCGCCAGGGCCGGTCGCGCGGCCCGTCGAGGAAGAAGGTGGGCACGCTCTCGGGGTCCACGCAGAGCTCGCCCTCGTCGATCCACATCCGGAAGCCCGGCAGCGGCGTGCCCATGGACCCGGGCCGGACCGGCGGGCCGATCGGCATGCCCGTGAGCGCGCCGGTCTCGGTCTGGCCGTAGCCGTCGTGGACCGGCACGCCGGCGGCCTCGCTCCAGGCGTGCACCACCTCGGGGTTGAGCGGCTCGCCGG
Source organism: uncultured Thermoleophilaceae bacterium (assembly GCA_963768465.1). Classification (GTDB taxonomy): domain Bacteria; phylum Actinomycetota; class Thermoleophilia; order Solirubrobacterales; family Thermoleophilaceae; genus JACVRW01. The sequence goes on from CAVYIA010000013.1 coordinate 135,647, forward strand.
CCGCCACGGCGTGGCGGAGGTCCGGGAGCCGGCGCAGCTCGGCGCGCTTGGCGATCGCCCGGTACTCGGTCGGCGCCATGCAGAGCACGTCCACGCGCTCGCGCTCGAGGATGTCGAGCCGCTCGTCGGGGTCGAAGCGGGCGTCGTGGAGCAGCGCGCCGGCCCCGCGCAGCCACGGCGCGACGAACACGTTGCGCGCCGACTTGGACCAGCCGCTCGCCGCGGTGCACCAGCAGAGGTCGCCCGGCCGCGCGCCGAACCAGTGCTCGGCCTGCACGGCCTGGCCCGGCGAGGTAGCCGTGCCCGTGGCGGATCGGCTTCGGCTCGCCGGCGGTGCCGGAGGTGAAGACGATCAGCGCCGGATCGGCCGGGTCCATGTCCGCCGCCGGCGCGGGCTCCGCGTCGTACAGGCGCTCGTCCGGGACGACGAGCACGGGCCCGTCGAAGCCCGAGCCCTCCACGACCGCGGCGTCGCGCTCGTCCACGACCACGGCGCGCGGCTCGACCACGTCCATGCGCGCGCGCAGGTCGCGCGCCCGCAGCTGCTCGATGCAGGGCTGGGCGACCGCCCCGAGCCGCCAGACCGCCACCATCGCGTAGACCCACTCCGGCCGGTTGCCGACCAGCGTCATCACCACGTCGCCGCGGCCCGACGCCCGCGCGCGGCGAGCGTGCCGGCGAGGCGGGCGGAGCGGTCGGCGACCTCGCCGAAGGCGATCTCCGCGCGCTCGCCGTCGCGCCCGAGCGCGAGCAGCGCCGGCCGTGCCGGCTCGGCGGCATCGACCACGTCGCGGGCGAAGTTCACGCGCCGTTCCAGCGCTCGCCGCGGCTGAGGCGGTCGAGCCCGAGCCACGCGAAGTCCATCGCCGTGTCCACGAGCTGCTCGCGCGGCACCTCGCTGTGGTCCGCCCACCAGTTGGCCACGCTCTGGGCGGCGCCCACGAGCATCTGGGCGATCTGGTGGATGCCGCGCCGGCGCTCCTCCTCGGGCAGGGCCTGCGCGCCGGGCTCGGCGGCGATCAGCTCGGCCACCACGGCCGTGACCTGGGCGAGCATCCGGTCGAGCAGCGCGACCGTCTCGGGGTCGGCGGCCTCGCGGAACAGCATCCGCCAGGCGTCTCGGCGCTCCTCGACGAAGCGGAAGAAGGCGTCGAGCCCCGCGGCCAGCCGCGCTGCGCTGCCCTCGGCGCTGGGCACCGCCGACGCGAGGCGCTGGTACAGCTCGGCGGCGTGGGCCTCCACGAGCTTCTGGTGGAGCTCCTGCTTCGAGCTGAAGTGCTCGTAGATCAGCGCCTTCGAGACGCCCGCCTCGCCGGCGATGTCGTCGATCGAGGCGCTGTGGTACCCGCGTGCCGAGAAGACGGCGCTGGCCGCGTCGAGGATGGCGGCGCGGCGGGCCTCGGCGGTCAGCCGCTTGCGGGCAGGGGCGGGCCGGCTGCTCATCCGCCGCGAAGTGTGATGTAGTTCACAGACAACTGACTGACCGGTCAGTTAGAAATCCGTCCAAGCGATGAGGGAGCTTGGCACATGACGCGAATGCGATTCACGGGATTCACGGCCGGACTTTCGGCACTGGCGGCGTCGCTGGCGCTGCCCACGGCCGCCGGGGCCGCCACGGGCAACGAGCCCGCGGGCGGGGCGGCGGCGGGCGAGGCGATCGGCGCCACCGTGGTCGCTCTCGTCGTCACGGGCCTGATCGCGCTCGTGATCGCGGGCCATCGCAGCGGCAGGCTGCCGTGGCTCGACCGCCTCGCGCGCTTCTTCGAGCGCCAGACCGGCCTGCCCGGGCTGGGCCGCGCTGCCGTCGGCGGTGCTCGGCATCGCCCTGCTCACGGCGGTGACCGGCATGTACTGGGACATCTCGCTCCACATCGACAACGGCCGCGACGCGGGCCCGCTGGCCAACCCCGCGCACTACCTGATCCTGATCGGCCTCTACGGCGCGCTCCTGGCGGGAGCGCTCTCGATCGCGCTGGCCCGCGAGCGCCCGAGCGACGCCGCGGTGCACCTCGGCTCCGGCTGGTGGGCGCCCGCCGGCGGGCTCATGATCGCCGGCTGCGGCGCCTTCGCGCTCGCCGGCTTCCCGCTCGACGACCTCTGGCACCGGCTCTTCGGCCAGGACGTGACGCTCTGGGGCCCCACCCACCTGATGCTGATCGGCGGCGGCTCGCTCGCCACGCTCGGCGCGATGGCGCTGACCACCGAGGCGATGGCGGGTCGCACCGACCTCGGCGGCAGAGAGGCGCCGATCGCCATGAAGCTGCGGCGCGTGTTCCTCGTCGGCGGCTTCCTGGTCGCGCTCTCGACCTTCCAGGGCGAGTTCGACTTCGGCGTGCCGCAGTTCCGGCTCGTCTTCCACCCGATGCTCGAGATGCTGGCCGCGGGCATCGGCCTGGTGACCGCCCGCATCTACCTCGGCCGCGGCGGGGCGATCTCCGCGGTGGTGGGCTTCATCCTGATCCGCGGCTTCCTGGCCATCACCGTGGGCGTGATCTTCGGTCAGACGACCCCGCACTTCCCGCTCTACATCGTCGAGGCCCTGCTCGTGGAGCTCGTCTTCCTGCGCGCCGCGGGCCTGCGCCCGGTCGCGGCGGGCGCGCTCGCCGGCGTGGCCATCGGCACGATCGGGCTGGCCGCCGAGTGGGGCTGGTCGCACGTCTGGATGCCGATCCCGTGGCCCTCGGCGCTGCTGCCCGAGGCCGCCGTGGCCGGGCTGCTCGCCGCCGTGGCCGGCGGCGCCGTGGGCGGCTTCATCGGCGCGGCGCTCGTGCAGCCGCGGCCGTTCCCGCCGCTGCGCGCGGAGCGGCTCGCCGCGCTCGTGGCGGCGCGTGGTGCTCATGGGGCTGGTCGGCTGGGCGCTGCCGCTGTCCACCGACGGGCCGCGCAGCGCGAGCGTCACGCTTCGCGACGTGCCGGGCGACGATGGCGGCCGCTCCGTGGCGGCAACCATCCGCCTGAGCCCGCCCGGCGGCGGTCAAGGACCCGGAGTTCCTCAACGTGACGTCGTGGCAGGGCGGCGGCAGCGTGCTCGACCCGCTCGAGCGCGTCGGCCCGGGCGTCTACCGGACCACCAAGCCGATACCCGTCCACGACGGCTGGAAGTCGATGGTCCGCCTCCAGCAGGGCGACGCGCTCGTGTCGGTGCCGCTCTACCTGCCGCGCGACCGCGCCATCCCGGCTCCCGAGGTGCCCGCGCTCGGCAGCTTCACGCGCGAGTTCAAGGCCGACCACCAGTACCTCCAGCGCGAGCGCAAGGAGGGCGTGCCGGGCGGCCTCACCGCTCTCGCGCGTACCTGACGGTGCTGCTCATCGCGCTCTCCCTGATGGCGCTGATCGCCTGGGTGCTGATCCGGCTCGAGTCCGGTGGGGGGCCGCGGCCGGGCCGCTCGACGGGGCCGCCCGCGGTGCAAGAACTCGTGCAGATCGGCACGAGGAGAACGTCCCGTGCACGTCGAATAGATCTGCTACCTTGCCCCGACGCCGAGTCCGCGCGTTGCGTGGAGCGGGGGAACCAAGGTGGCGAGAGCCACTGGGGCGAATCTCCTCTTAGAGGAGAAGCGCAAGCTCTTTCAGCGCTAGCCCGTCAGCTAACCCCGCAGGCGTACGAAAGAGGATGCGCCAGCGCCCCAAGAACACGTTCGCGAAGCTCGCCGTTTTCGGTGGGTGCCTTGCTGCCCTGACCGCCGGCGGCACGGCCCTCGCCGAGACCCCGAGCGACGCCTCCGGCGGAGGCGGCGCGGTCTTCGTCCCGCCGCCGCCGCCGCCCAAGAAGGCGATGATCGTCGACGGGCGCGCGATCGCGCCCGAGGTCGGCGCCCACGCGGGTCAAGCGCGTGATCGAGGCGGCCAACCGCCTCGTGGAGAAGCCCTACCGCTACGGCGGCGGGCACCGGCCCTTCGGCCGCCGGCTCGACAAGGGCTACGACTGCTCCGGCTCGGTCAGCTACGCGCTCTACGGCGGGCGCTTCCTGCGCTCGCCGCTGCCGTCGGGAGCGCTCATGAACTGGGGCCGCAGCGGCCCCGGGCGCTGGATCACCGTCTACGCGCACGGCGGCCACGCCTACGTGGTCGTGGCGGGGCTGCGCTTCGACACCTCGATGCGCGATCCGGACGCGCCCGGGCCCGGGCACGGGCCCGCGCTGGAGCAAGACGCTCCGCAGGTCGGCCGCCTTCGTGGCGCGCCATCCGCGCAACTACTAGCCCCGCGAGCTAGGTTCCACTCTCCGTGAGGCGCCTGCTGACAGCGCTGGCCTGCCTGGCCGGCTCTGGCCGTCGCTGCTGCGCCGGCACGCGGCCGCGCCCCGCCGCCGTGCGCCCGCTCGCCGCTCCACGCCGACCCGGACAAACGCTCCGGGGGACGGATCGTGGACTCGCGCGGGCCGCGAGGTGCTGCTGCGCGGCGTGAACGTGAACGCGCTCGCCGAGTACTGGAAGGGCTCCCGCTTCCCCACGGTGTTCCCGCTCGCCCGCAAGGACCCGGCGCGCATGGCGGCGATCGGCTGGAACGCGGTGCGCCTGCTGGTGTCGTGGTCGCGGATCGAGCCCCGACCGGGGCGCTACGACCGCGCGTACCTCGGCCAGGTGGCGTCGACCGTGCGCACGCTCGCCCGCCGCGGGATCTACACGATCGTCGACCTCCACCAGGACGCCTGGGGCCCCTCGCTCGCGGCGCCCGCCGGGCGAGACCTGTGAGCCGCCCACCCTGCCGGCGCTGGGCTGGGACGGCGCGCCCGCGTGGGCCACGACTCGACGGCGGCGCCGCGCGCTGCTACCCGGAGGGCACGCGCGAGCTGAGCCCGGCCGTGCGGGCCGCCTGGGGCGCCTTCTTCACGAATGCCGCCGGGCCCGGGGGGCGTGGGGATCCAGACGCGCTACGTGCGCATGCTGCGCCACGTGGCGCAAGCGCTTCGCCCGCTCGACCGCGGTCGCGGGCTTCGACCTCATGAACGAGCCGAACGCGATCGGGCCGGCGCAGCAGGAGGCGCTCTCCGCGTTCTACGGGCGGGCGCTCGCCCAGGTCCGCGCCGGCGAGCGCGCCGGGAAGGGCCGCCGCCACCTCGTGCTGTTCGAGCCCTCGGTGCTCTGGTCGGCGTTCGGGAACGGCGCCGCCGCCCGACTTCAAGCGCGACCGCGACGTGGTCTACGCGCCGCACGTGTACAGCGGCGGCTTCGACAACGGGCCGATCGCCCGCTCGGCGTTCGCCGTGGCCCGCCGCGAGGCGCGCGGGCTTCGGCGGGGCGCCCGTGCTCTCCGGCGAGTGGGGCGACCGACCCGGCCGCGCGGGCGACCCGGCGGACGCTACTTCCTGCGCCACCAGGCCTTCCAGGACTCGTTCCGCATGAGCGCCACGCTCTGGACCTGGCGCGAGAGCTGCGGCGACCCGCACAAGGTGGGCGACCTGCGCGCGGGCCGCGTGCCGCAGGTCTGGGGCGAGTTCCAGGTGAACTGCGCGACCAACAGGGTCACGCGCCTGCGGCGCGTGCTGATCAGCCAGCTCACGCGCGGCTACGTGCGGGCGGCGCCCGGGCGGCTCGCCGCGCACCCGCTACAGCCCGCCGGCACTCTGAGCGCCGCGGGCCGCGCGCGCCGGCGGCCAGGGCCCGCTCGTGGCCTTCCTGCCCGCTCGGCCGGCCGACCTTCAGCGGCGAGCGCGACCAGTACCTGCCCGCCAACTGCCTGACCGTGCGCGCAGTGCCTCAGCATCCGCACCGAGGGCCTCAGGGACCTGCGCCTGCGTGCGCGGCCCCGGCAAGTCGCGCTACGTCGTGGCGGATCCGGCGGGCGGCCGCTGGAGCGCTCAGAGTGGGGTCCCGGCGCTAGCCCGCCGGTATCCTCCGTTCGCCTCGACCGAACGAACCGCCTACACCGGAGCGCCCATTCCATGGCAGTAGCCACCAGCCCGTACACCGAGAAGACCGACGAGCAGAAGGCCATCACCGAGATGGTCCGGCAGTTCGTGGACAACGAGGTGCTCCCGATCGCCGAGGAGCACGATCACGAGGACAAGTTCCCGGACGCGCTCGTCGAGCAGATGCGCGAGCTCGGGCTGTTCGGCGTGACCATCCCCGAGGAGTACGGCGGGATGGGCCTCGACCTCACCACCTACGCGATGATCGTCGAGGAGCTGTCGCGGGGCTGGATCTCGGTCTCCGGCATCGTGAACACGCACTTCATCGGCTCCTACCTGCTGATGAGGTTCGGGACCGACGAGCAGAAGCAGGAGTTCCTGCCGAAGATGGCCACCGGCGAGATCCGCGCGGCCTTCTCGCTCTCGGAGCCCGAGGTCGGCTCGGACGTGCAGGGCATCAAGTCGGTCGCCAAGAAGGGCGACGACGGCGACTGGGAGCTCAACGGCCAGAAGATGTGGGTCACGAACGGCCTGCGCTCGGGACGTGGTGTTCGTGCTGATGAAGACGGACCCGAAGGCCGACCCGCCCCACCGCGGGATGACCTGCTTCATCACCGAGAAGGAGCCGGGCGCCGCCGAGAACCCCGGGCTCACCGTCCCCCCGCAGATCAAGAAGATGGGCTACAAGGGCGTGGAGTCCACCGAGCTCGTCTACAGCGGCTACCGGTGCCCGCCCGACCGCATCCTCGGCGGCGAGGAGGCCGGGCTCGGCAAGGGCTTCGCGCAGATGATGGACGCGCTCGAGGTCGGCCGCGTGAACGTGGCGGCCCGCGGGGTGGGCATCGCCCAGCGCGCGCTCGAGCTGGCGCTGCGCTACTCGCAGGAGCGCAAGACCTTCGGCCGCGAGATCGCGAAGCACCAGGCGATCCAGTTCAAGCTCGCCGACATGGCCACGAAGATCGAGGCCGCCCGCCTGCTCACGCTCAAGGCGGCGCGCATGAAGGACGCCGGCGAGCGCTCCGACCTCGAGGCCGGGATGGCGAAGCTGTTCGCCTCCGAGACCGGCAAGGAGGTCGTGGAGGAGTCGTTCCGCATCCACGGCGGCTACGGCTACTCGAAGGAGTACGAGATCGAGCGGCTCTACCGCGACGCGCCGCTGCTGCTGATCGGCGAGGGCACTTCCGAGATCCAGCGCATGGTCATCGGGAAGAAGCTGCTGGAGCGAAACAAGATCTGAGTCAGCGGGCGAGGCAGCCCTTCAGGAACGCAGCAGCGGCGGCGTCATCACGGTGTCGCCCGGTGCGCCGATCCGGCTGTTCACCTGCCCGTGGTTGTAGGCGCGCGCGTCCACGAGCGTCGTGCCGGCACCCCGATCGTGCCGCAGGCGTGTCGCGAACGCCGTCTCGATGCGCTGGCGCCGCGGCGTGCCGCGGTAGACCGTGAGCGCCGGGCGGGATGCCCGTGCCGCGCTGCGCGATCAGCGTGGCGGAGGTGCGGTCATGTAGTCCGGCAGGTTCGACAGGGCGAGCCGCCATTGCACCTGCTCCCTCGGGCTCGCCCTGGGCTTGTCGAAGCCGGCGGTGTCGAGAGGCGCGAAGCAGCGAAGGGCGCGCAGCGACTGGCCGCGCCGCTTCAGGTAGGCCGGGTTGACCGCCACGTTGCTCACGATGTCGGCGCCCGCCGAGTGGCCGAGCAGCGCGATCCGCTTGGGGTCGCCGCCGCGCCCCCGCACGTGCTTGCGCAGCCAGGCGACGGCGCTCGCCACGTCGTCGTAGTGGTCCGGGTAGCGCGCGTTGCCCGCCGCCGGCCGCGAGAGCCGGTAGTTGACGCTCGCGAAGATCCAGCCGCGCTTCGCGAACAGGGCGACCTTGTCGGCCACCTGCTGGGCCTTGTCGCCCTTCCGGTAGCCGCCGCCGTGGACCCAGACCACGACCGGGACGGCCTTCCGCTGCCGGCAGCGCTTCGGCGGCACGTAGAGGTCGAGGCTCGTGAGGTCGCGGGCCACCCCGGGACGGTGCGGTAGGCGACGGTCGGCGTGCGGACGGCGGGCACGCAGCGTCGCCCCGGCCGGCGGCCGGGGCGAGCGCGAGCGAGCGCGAGTCCGCAGCGCGAGCACCTCGGCCGTCTGAACCCGCGGCCGCGCCGGGAGTTGCGCCGCGAACGACGAAGCGGCCCCGGGGGGCCGCTTCGCAAGAACGGCGCGGGCCCCCGCCTGACGGCGGGGGCCCGCGATGCACCCTCTACTAGTGCTTGATCGGAGTGAGGATGCAGAGGGGTCCGATTCGGGCGCTGCTGGCCTTGACCTTCAGCGACACCGTGGTGCGCCGGGTGGCCACGGTCTTGCCCTTGACCGTGAGCTTGGCGTAGACCGTCAGGCTGCCGGTGAGCTTCTTCACCTTCGACTTCTTGAGGGTGAACCGGCAGGTGGCGCCGCGAGCCCTGCACCACGCCGACCTTGCAGGTGGCGAGCTTCTTGCCCTTGCGCTTGACCGTGATGCTCAGCTTGCCGGTCTTGCCCGGCATGTACTTCACGACCAGCCGGCGTCCGATTCCGGGCGATGACCGGCTTGGACAGCGGCTTGAGCGTCGGGTTGGTCGGGTTGGTCGGCGGATCGACTCGGCGGCAGCGGCGGGTCCGGCAGGTCCGGGCTTCGGCCGGCGGCGCCGGGCGTGCCTTGATCGGTGATCTCGACGGCGTCGAAGGCGCCGTCGGGCGCGGTGGCGGTGATGCGCACCTTGCCGTCGGCCGGCACCTTCGCCGGGGCCCTGTAGTAGCCCGTTCGCGCCGATCGTGCCGACGCGTGGCGTTGCCGCCGGGACGCCGTCGTCGGCCACACGCCAGGTCGAGCCGTCCGCGGGCGTGATCGCCGCGCCAGCTGCGCGCCCTGGCCCGGTGTAGACCCAGGCGGGCGTGCCGCTGATGCCGACGGTCGTGTCGCCGTTGCCGCTGCCGACCTGCAGCATCACCGACTGCGCTGGCCGGGCTGCAGCGGGAACTGGCTGCTGGCCTGGCGGACCGCGTACTTGAAGTCGTCCGGTCCGTTGTACGAGCCGTTCTTCTTGTAGACGACCTGCGCCGGAGAACCAGCCGTTCGAGTCGGCGCGCCGGTCACGAGCGTCCCGTGCTCGGGCTGCTCGGTGATCTTGTACTGCGGCGCGCCGAGCGCGGCGTGCCGGCGGCGGTGTTGCGGTACTGCGTCCTGCGACAGCGTGATCTTGGACGTCGACGTCCTTGACGCCGCTGACCTGGACGGCGTTCACCGTGCCGATCGCTTGGCGATGTAGCCCGGGCACGACCGAGGACCTGCGCCGAGGCGAACACGGCGGCGTTGGTCTCGTTCCGGCACTCGCGGAGCAGGTTGTCCGGGTCCACCTCGGACGTGATCCAGTAGTGGCCGGGCTGCAGGTCCGACACGTCGATGTACTGGAACGGAAGGGTGCACTCGTACACGTCACGCCAGCCGGCGCTGATGCCCATGTCGACCTTGTCGGTGACGGGACGACGGGTGGTCGGAGGTGCGTCGAGCGGTTAAGGACGGCTGGGCGCGGGGCAGTGTCGCGTCTGCTAGAACGCCTTCGGCGCGACGAGTGCCCGGAGTACTGGAAGTGGTTCGGGCTGTCAGCCGGTGCGCGGGGTCGGCAGCGGGTTGTAGTTCGGGATCGCCGTGCCCGATGTCGAGGAAGCAGAAGCCGACCTTGTTCGAGAACCCGTACGGCACGGCCGCCTGGGCGCTCTGCGTACCGGCGTAGAGCGAGACGGCGGCGTTCTGGAAGTGCCAGTGGTCGTGCCGGTCCGTCTCCTCGAACTTCAGCTCCGCGCCGCGGGCAGAGCGACCTCGGTCTGTCGTCGTGTTCGGCTCCGCCGCCGTGACCCTCGTGCGTGATCACCTGGTGCAGGCCGGCGCCGGTGATCCGCTCGTTGCACGGGGTTGATGCCGGTCACCTCGAGCGGCCCGGCGCCGAGGTTCGCGACGTAGCTCGAGAACCGCAGCAGCAGCCGCGTCTGACCCGTTGAGCCGTGTACGGTCGTGGCGCGTGGTGTCGGCCTCGCCGACCGGCTGCGCGACGAGGTCGGGCAGCAGCTCGTCACCCTCGGCGCCCGTCGCCGGCACGACTGCGGCGGCAAGCAGGCCCGACGAGAACGAGCAGGGACACGAAGGCCGCGACGACGCGGCGCGGAAGAAGGCGTGTTTGAGTGTGCAAGTTCATCCCAATCGACGAGGTTGGAGGATCGGCAGCGAGGACCCGCACGGCCGCTTCCTGCGACCCGGGTCCGGGATCCAACGTAAGCCGGGTTCGGGCGATGCAAGCCCCCCGGAGGTACAGGTTGCGTTCCGGGCTGCCAGAATCGCCGTGTGGCGTCGGGAGACACGCGGGCTCTGATCGCTCAGGCGGTCGAGCGCCTGGGGGCGGAGGTGCCGGCCCTACGCAGGCTGAAGCTGGTGGTCCGGCTGGAGCTGCGGGCCCGCGGCGACGTGCCGATCTGGCGCGTCGAGGTGCCGGGCCCGACCATCGCGAAGGACCCGGCGGGCGACGCCCGGCTGGACGTGTCCGTGTCCCGCTCGCACTTCAACGAGCTGGCGGCCGAGGGACGGCTCGCCGACTGGGTGGACGCCTACGAGCACGGCCACGTGCGCGTGACCGGCGACTCCGCCGTGATGAAGCTGCTCGGCTCGGTCATCCAGCGCCAGCTGCACGCGCCTGAATGACAGCTGGGGCTCACGCCCCAGACCCCCGCGACACTGGCGGCCGAGGAGAGGGGCGGGGTCGGGGCTCCCGCGCCCCGATGACCCCTCTGGCCGCCGTTCCCAGCGGCCATGCATACACGGTACCCGTCGCGTGCGGCCCGCGAAAACCCGGCTATTCGGCTACTGCGCGGCTGAGGGCCGTGCCGTCGTAGAGCTTCATGACCTTGACCGCGCCGGGGGGCGCGGCCTCGAGGCAGAGCTCGCAGAGCACGCACTCGTCGAGCTGTCCCTCGACGATCTCCACGCCGCCGTCGGTGGCCTTGAAGATGTCCACGGGGCAGACCTCTTCGAGCTTCTTGGCCAGCTCGGCGTCGCCGCGGACGCTGTCGTCCACCTCCACGTCGATGAAGAGCCCCGGCATCAGGCAGCCGCTCCGAGCTTCTCCCGGACGGCGTCCGGTATCGCGTCGATCCGCTCCACGACCGGGATCCCGGCCGCCTCGAGGCGGGCGATCTTCTCGGTGGCCGTGTCCTCCTTGCCCTCCACGATCGTGCCCGGCGTGGCCGAAGGACATGCCCTTCATCTCCTCGTCGTCCATGAAGCGTCCGGCCATGAAGGCCACGATCGGCAGGCGCGAGTCGTTCTCCGCGACCCACTCGGCCAGCTGTGCCTCCATGCGGCCGCCCGGCTCGGTGTAGATCACGATCGCCTGGGTCTGCTCGTCGGCCTCGAAGAGCGGCATCAGCTCGGCGTAGGTGGAGCCGATGATGGCGTCGCCGCCGATCGAGATGGCTGTGGACACGCCCAGGCCGGCGGCCGTGAGCGTGGAGGAGATCTCGGTGGTCATGCCGCCGGAGCGCGACATCACCCCGACGTTCCCCGGCTGGTAGGCCTGCTCGGTGTTCTTGGCCGGGCCGCCGATGCCGCCCATCTTCGCCACGCCGGGCACGACCAGCCCGAGGCAGTTGGGGCCGATGATGCGCGCGCCGCGGGCGTCGGCCGCCTCGACCATCTGCGCGACGTCCCCGCGCGGGATGCGCTCGGTGACGATCACGATCAGGCCGATGCCGGCCTCGATGGCCTCGAGCACGGCGTCCTTCGTGAAGGCGGGGGGGACGGTGACCACGGAGCCGTCGGGCACCCGCCCGCCGTTGTGCTCGACCACCTGCTCGACGGTGTCGAAGACCGGCACGCCGTGCACGTCGCGGCCCTTGCGGCCGGGCGTGACGCCGCCCACGATCTTGGAGCCGTAGTCGAGGCACTCGCGCGTGAGGTTCACCGCCTCGCGGCCGGTGATGCCCTGCACGATGAAGGTGGTGTCCTCGTTGATGAGGATGCTCATGCCGGCGCTCCCTGGATCTTCGCGACGGCGCGGCGCGCGGCCTCGTGCATCGACACGGAGCGGTCGCAGTACTCCACGCCGTAGCGGTCGAGGATCTTGAAGCCCTCCTCCTCCCAGGCGCCCGGGATCCGGAAGATCGCGATCGTCTCGCCGGGGTCCTTGCCCAGCTCGAGGCATGCCTTGATCACCCCGCGCGCGACGATGTCCACGCGGGTGTTGGAGACGATCGACATCATCACCGCGATCTTCTCGACGCCGTCCTTCTCGAGCACCTGCTTCGCGAGGCCGCAGGCCTTGGCCACGGACGGGTTGCCGCCGATCTCGGAGTAGTTCGCGGGGCTGCCTCCCTGGGAGCGCACGGCGTCCGTGAGCGTCAGCGAGCCGCCGCCGGCGCCGATCACGAGGCCGAGGTTGCCGTGGAAGCCGGTGTCCTTGCCCTGGATCACGCCGCGGTGGTCGGCGGCGTCGATCGCCTTGACCGCCGCCTCGAAGGCGGTGGGCTCGTGGCCCTCGCGCGTGCCCTCGGACTCGTCGATGCCGAGCTTGGCCAGCACCGCCTTCTGGCGCGGCATGGCCTCGTTCTCCATCTCCATGTGGGCGTCGAGCGCCACGAAGCTGCCGTCCTCGAGCTGGGCGAGCGGGTTGATCTCGGCGAGCGTCATGTCGCGGTCGCGGAACAGCCGCGCGAGCCGCGCCACGATCGGCGTGAGGCGGTTCAGGGCGCTGCCGGTCACGCCGGCGTCGGCGATCGCCTGCTTGGCCTGGAAGTCGGAGAAGGGGAGGAGGTTCGAGAAGTGCCTGCGCCCGACGTGGTCGGGGTGCTCCTCGGCCACCTGCTCGATGTCGATGCCGCCCATGTCGCTGAAGAGCAGCAGCGGGCGCTTGCGGGTCCCGTCCCAGACGACGCCCGCGTAGTACTCCTGCTTGACCTGGGCGCGCGGGTCCACGAGCACGCCGCGGGGCATGTGGCCGCCGATCTCGAGCTGGAGGATCGCCTCGGCGTGGGCGGCGGCCTCGTCGGGGCTGTCGGCGAACTGGACGCCGCCGGCCTTCATGCGCCCGCCCGTGAGGACCTGGGACTTGATCACCGTGGGACCGCCGATCCGCTCGGCGATCTCGCGGGCCTCCTCGGGCGTCTTGCGCGAAGCCGTAGTCGGTGACCGGGATGCCGGCGTCGCGCACGATGGCGCGCGACTCGTACTCGTAGAAGCGCATGGGCGGCGCGGAACCCTATCGCTGTGCGCGAGGGGCCGGGCTCGGCCCGGACCGGAGCGATGCCATCAGGCGGCGGCGGGCTCGAGCCCGTAGGCCTCGGCGAGCTCCGGATCCTTGCGCGCGAGCTGCTCGGCGAGGTCGACCATCACCTTGCACTGCTTCCAGGTCGCGTCGTCCTGCATCTTGCCGTCGATCATGTGGACGCCGCGGCCGTCCGGGATCGCCTCGATGACCTTCTTGGCGAAGCGGACCTCCTCCGGGTCCGGCGAGAAGACCTTCTTCGCGATGTCGATCTGGACCGGGTGGAGCGACCAGGCGCCCACGCAGCCGAGCAGGAAGGCGGCGCGGAACTGCGCCTCGCAGCCGGCCACGTCCTTGATGTCCCCGTAGGGCCCGTAGAAGGGCAGGATCCCGGCCGAGGTGCAGGCGTCCACCATGCGCGCGATCGAGTAGTGCCAGGGGTCCTGCTGCGCGGTGGCGCGCGGGGCCTCGGGGTCGTCGGGATCGGGGTCCTCGATCACGCGGTAGCCGGGGTGGCCGCCGCCGACGCGGGTGGTCTTCATGCGCCGTGAGGCCGCCAGGTCGGCCGGGCCGAAGCTCATGCCCTGCATGCGCGGGCTGGCGGTGGCGATCTCCTCGAGGTTCACCACGCCCTGGGCGGTCTCCAGGATGGCGTGCACCAGGATCGGGCGATCCAGGCCGGCCTTGGCCTCGAGCTGCGCCAGCAGGCGGTCCACGTAGTGGATGTCCCAGGCCCCCTCGACCTTCGGGACCATGATCACGTCGAGCTTGTGGCCGATCTCGGTGACCAGCTCGGTGATGTCGTCGAGCACCCAGGGGCTCTCGAGGCTGTTCACGCGGGTCCAGAGGGCGGTCTCGCCGAAGTCGGCGTCCCGGGCGGTGTCGATCAGCCCGCGCCGCGCCGCCTCCTTGCGGTCCACGGGCACGGCGTCCTCGAGGTTGCCGAGCAGGATGTCCGTCTTCGCGGCGATGTCGGGGGCCTTGGCGGCCATCTTCTCGTTCGAGAAGTCGAGGAAGTGGATCATCCGCGAGGGCGGGAAGGGCACCTCTCGGAGCGGCTCGGGGGCCCCGACCGCGAGCGGGTTGAAGAAGTCACGTGGGTTGCGCATTGGCCCGGCAGGTTACTCACCTCGGCGCGGCGATAAGTAGGCTTCCGCGCCCTATGAGCGAGACTTCAACGATGGGTATCGAGACCAACCAGGCCGAGCGCGAGGCCTCCGGAGCCCACCCCTACGGGCGCTATCTGGAGGAGTTCGAGGTCGGCGCCGTGTACAAGCACTGGCCGGCCAAGACCGTGACCGAGGCGGACGACCACCTCTTCTGCCTGATCACGATGAACCACCATCCGCTGCACCTGAACGACGTCTACGCGGCGCAGTCGCAGCAGGGGCAGAACGTGGTCGTGGGACCCTTGGTCTACTCGCTGGCCCTCGGCATGTCGGTGAGCGACGTGTCCGGGCAAGGCGATCGCCAACCTCGCCACCGAGGAGCTCTCGCACCCGGCGCCGGTGTTCCACGGGGACACCCTGTTCGCCGAGAGCGAGGTGCTCGACGTGAAGGAGTCGCAGTCGAAGCCCGACCGCGGCGTCGTGCGCGTCCACACGCGGGTGTACAAGCAGGACGGCACGCTCGTGGCCGAGTTCAAGCGGGCCGTGCTGGTGCCGCGGAAGAACCCGGGCTAGCGCGGCGGCCGGCTAGCGCGCCGCCGAGGCGCACGGTCCAGATCGTCGTCAGCTCGCCGCCGAGGCGGCCGCGGGCCCAGCCCACGCCGACCAGCCGGAACGAGCCGGTCTCGATCAGCGAGCGGTGCGGCGGCGAGTTCTGCCAGCCGAGCGCGACGGACGCGGTGTCGATGCGCCAGCCGCTCTGGCGGGCGATCAGCTCGCCGACGTGGCGGAAGCGGCGGCCCACGCCCAGGTTGGACGCGTGCTCGAAGCGGTCGTTCTTCAGCTGGCGGCGCGACTGGCGCCGGGCGGCGCCGCTGAGGCGCCGGTTGGCCTTGAGCGGGTCCAGGCCCACACGCGCGCGCTCGAGATTGAGCCGCTGGATCAGCTGAGCGGCGGTTCCGGCCTTGGCGGAGGCCGGGCAGGCGGCGGCCAGCAGGGCACACCACGAGGCAACATGGACTGCTATGTGAGTCCGCGACGGCAAGCGCACCCCTCCTTCGACGGCCTACGGGGTTAGCTGACGGGCTCGCGCGGAAAGAGTTCGCGCGTCGGACTCCGGAAGAGCTCGATTCGCCCCAGTGGAACTAGTGGTTCCCCCGCTCGCCCCGGCACGACTCCGGCGCGACTCGGCGTTTGACGCTGGGGAAGCTAGGTAGCGGTCCGGACGGAAAGCGCCGGTTTGCGGGGGCCTAGCGCTTGCGGAGGTTCATGCGGCCGGTGCCGCGGTGCACCGCCACCTGGCGGCGCAGGATGACCGCCATCACGGTCCAGAGCAGGATCTTGAGGTCCAGGAAGAGGGTGCGCTGGCTGGCGTAGAGCCGGTCCAGGTTCACCTTCTGGGGCAGCAGGCGGTCCACGTAGTGGCCGAGCGGATCGTCGTCGTCGAGGATCCGGCTCTCCTCCGCGAAGGCGAGCTGCGAGAGGCCCGTGATCCCGGGCCGCACGGACAGGATGTGGTCGTAGGCGCTGCCGTGGCGCTCCACGAACGAGGGGTCCTCGGGGCGCGGGCCCACCAGGCTCATCTCGCCGCGGACCACGTGCCAGAGCTGCGGCACCTCGTCGAGCTTGAACTTCGCGAGCCAGACGCCCATGCGCGTGAAGCGCTCGTCGTCGTCGGTGGTCAGCGCGCGTCCGCTGGCGCCGTCCCGCATCTTGCGGAACTTGAGCATCTGCAGGCGGCGGCCCCTGAAGCCGGCGCGGTCGCAGCGGAAGAAGGCGCCGCCGGGCGAGTCGAGGACGATCAGCACGCTCGCCACCGCGATCAGCGGCGAGAGCACGAGCAGCAGGGCGCCGGCCACGAAGACGTCGAGGGCGCGCTTGGCGCCGCGGTCGGCGAGCTGAATCAGGCGAGCGGGCTCAGGCGTGGCGCGCACGGGCAGCGCCAGCACCTCGGCGGGCGCATGCTGAGCCTCCGGGGCGGTCCCGGTTTCGATTCTTTGTGTCGCCGTGTCCATTTGAGTCCTGGTCTGGGACGACCGAAAAGGCGAATAGGCTGCTGAACCTCACTCCGCGCAGGCGGAGCACTATGGAGGCGCGACGATGCCCCCTACTACGTCAAGACAGACAGACTCACCCGTAGCGGCTTCCTGCCCCTTCCAGGTTGGTCTCCGCCGCTCATCATACCTTCGCCTTTTTCATTTCGCCACATCCGGATCGAGCGATCTCGCTGCTTCGCCGAGCCCCGTTTTCTGTATATCGAGTGGTTCGGTTGAAAACGCGAATCGGATGAGTTGAGAACGCGATCCTGATGAACCCCCCCGACGTAGCCGAGCGCGAGGCAGCCGCGCCGGGGCTCGCGCGCCTGGGCGTCACGCCCGAGCTGCTGCGCTCGGTCGTGCCCGTCCTGCCGGCGATACCGGTGCTCGGGCTGTGGCTCTACCTGGCCCCCAACAGCGGCGGGTACTTCCCGCGCGACTGGTACCCGGCGGCGCTGCTGGCGGTGGCCCTGGCCCTGATGGTCGGCCTGGCCGGCGGCCGTGCCTTCCCGGCGGCGCGCGGGGCGCGGGTGGCGCTCGGCCTGCTGGCGGCCTACGTGGGCTGGGCCTACCTGTCGCTGCTCTGGGCGGACTCCACCGGGAGCGCCCTCGAGGCCTCCAACAAGATGCTGCTGCTCCTGGCGCTGGCGTGGACGCTCGCGCTCCTGCCCTGGGATGCACGCACCGCCCGCTGGCTGATCGGCCTGTGGGCGCTCGGCCTGGCCGTGCTGGCCGCGTTCAGCCTCGCCGGCGCGTCCGGGACCGACGACCTCAGCAAGTACCTGTTCGAGATGCGCTACCAGCACCCGGTCGGCTACGCGAACGGGAACGCCGCGCTGGGGGCGATCGGGATGATCGCCGCGTTCGGGATGTCCACCCACCGCGACGGGCATCCGCTGCTCTCGGGGCTGTTCCTGGCGGCGGCCGCCCTGCTGGCGGACTTCACGCTGCTCGCGCAGAGCCGCGGGTCGTTCGTGGGGACCGCGGTGGCCACGGCCGTCTTCCTGATCTTCGCCCCCGACCGCCTGCGGGTCGGCACCCGGCTGCTGGCCCTCGGCGGGGCGGTGGCGCTGGCGGCAGGGCCGCTCCTCAACGTCTACGACACGGGCGAGCACGGCGGGCGCGCTCGCGCCGGCGCTCGACGACGCGGTGGCGGCGATTCCGGTCTCGGTGCTCGTCGCGGGCGCGGCCGGGCTCCTCATCGGGGTGCTCGAGCGGGCGGCTCGCGGGCACGAGCGCGTCGAGCGGACGAGCAGGCGCGCGGGCATCGCCGCCGCGGTGCTGCTCGCGGCCGCGGTGGTCGCGGTGGCGGTCGTGAACATGTCGAGCATCTCGGACACGGTCGACGAGCAGTGGACCACGCTCACCGGTGGCGAGTACGACACCGTCGAGGGCGCCCGGATCTCGAACCTCGACCCGTACGAGCGCCCCGACTACTGGCGCGTGGCGATCGACCTCTTCCAGGAGTCGCCCGTGAACGGCGTGGGCGCGGGCAACTTCGAGCGCGAGTACACAGCGCGCAGGCACGAGCCGAAGCACTCGCGCTACGTCCACAACATGTTCCTGCGGGCGCTGGGGGAGGGCGGGGCCGTGGCCGCGCTCCTGCTCGTGGGCTTCTTCGTCTCGCTGTTCGTGTTCGGCGCCCTGCTGCGGCGGCGCCTCGCGCGTGCGCCGGCGCTCCTGATCGCGACCACGCTGGCGATCGCCGCCTACTTCGCGGTGCACCTCAACTTCGACTGGCTGGAGGAGATCCCGGCGGTCGCCTCACCGGCCTTCGCGCTGCCGATCGTCGCCCTGGTGGCCGCCGCCGGCGCGCCGGCGGGCGGGGCGGGCCGGCTCGGCCGCGCCGCGCGCGGCGGGCTCGTGGGCGCTGGCCGCGGTGGGAGTGGTCGTCCTGCTGGCGCTCGTGCCGGCGTACCTGTCGGTGCGCTACCTGAACCGCGCCGAGGAGCGGGCCGCCACGGACGTGAACGGCGCCTTCGAGGACCTCGACCGGGCCGAGTCGCTCAACTCCGTCATCGCTCGACCCGGTGCTGGCCGAGGGGCGGATCGCCATCGCGGCGCGTCGCTACGACCGCGCGGCGCAGGCCTTCGAGGACTCGCTGACGGTGGAGGAGAACTGGCTCGCCTACTACGAGCTGGCGCTGCATCGACGCGAACCGCGGGCCGCTTCGGCGCGCGCGCGCGAGGAGCTTCGGCTGGCGCGCACCCTAAACTCACGGGACCCGGTGCTCACGCGCCTGGGTCGAAACATCAGCGCACGCAGGAGGGTCGATCCCAAGCGGGAGAACGCCCGAATTCAGCGTGCTGCCCACGCTCGCTTTACAACATCCGGAACCTGAGGTACGTTGGACCGGGCTGGGAGAAATCTCGTCCAAGGGGATATGCGTGCATAAGAGACTTGTGAAACTGACTTTGATGGCTACCTGCGTGCTGGCGTTCATGATCGCCGGCACGGCTTACGCCCAGACTCCGACCGGGGACACCTACGGTGGCCTGGCCGGGATCGCGCAGGGACCGACCGGTGGTGACACTGCGGTGCTCAGCCCGCAGCCGCGGCTGACACCAGTGGCCAGCTGCCGTTCACCGGACTCGAGCTTGGTGTCTTCGCCGTCATCGGCGCTGGCCTGCTCGGAACCGGCCTGGTGCTCCGCCGCACGATGCGGTCGGACACGGCCTAAGGAAGCTTGCGCGCCACACGGGGAGGCCCCGGGGCCGGCCGTTAGGTCGACACCCGTAAAGGGACCTCCTCGAAGCGCGGAGGACGCAGAGGGCGGCGGTGAAAACCGCCGCCCTTCGCATTTCTGGGGGCGGTTGGGCGGCGCCTGCACCCGGTCCCGAGCGGACCGCCGATGCCGGCGGCATAGTCAGGACGCCCAGGCGACGGAGATCGCCGGGCCGCCGTGGCGGCGCCTGGCGCGCTAGTTCTTGGAGGGACGGTCCTCGGACCGCGACGGCTTGTCGCGCGAGGGGCGCTCCTCGGAGCGCGGGGGCCGCGTGGGGCGGCGGTGTGCCGGGGGGTTGTCGGAGCCGCTGCGGCGGGCTGCCGTCTCCGCGCTCGCGCGGGTGCTGTCGCCCTCGCCGTTCTGCTCCGCGGCCGGACGGGCCTTGCCGTCGCCGCCGCCGCCCTTCGGGCGGTCCTCGGACTTGCTGCGCTCGGGAGCCGGGCGGGGCGCGTCGCCCTCGCCGTTGCTGCTGGCGCGCGAGCTCTCCGGCGGCCGCGCGGGAGTGCGGTCGCGGTCGCGCTCACGCGGGCGGGTGCGCTCGCGAGGCCGCTCGTCGGCGTCCGGCTCGCTGCGCTCGGGCCGCTCGCGGGTGGAGTCCGCGACGATCTCGTTCGACGACTTCGTGGGCGCGGGGCGCGGCCGGTCGCTGCCGGCAGTGGTGGCCGGGCCCTCCAGGAAGAGCTCGCGACCGGTGGCGCCATACGCGTAGTAGGCGCTGGTCCGCGGCGTGGAGTCGCCGATGACGAGGAAGCCGGCCGGCGTGTAGGCGGTGCGCTCGAGGAGGTCGCGCATCATCTCGAAGTTGGCGCGGTTCGTGTTGCCGGGCTTGGTGACGACGATGATGTCGTCCACGTCGCCCACCAGGCGCAGCGCGTCGCTGATCTCGCCGATCGGCGCGGTGTCGATCACCACGTAGTTGCAGAGGTCGCGGGCGTCCGCGATCAGCTCGGGCAGGCGGCGGCTGAGCGCCTCGACCAGGGCCACGTCGCCCTCGGCGACCGTGGTGGTCAGCACCGACAGCGCGGGGAGGCCCGGCGCCGGCGACAGGAGGTCGCGCAGCTGCGTGTCCGGCTGGAGCAGGCCCGTGAGCTCGGTGCCCGGCTGCACGCCGAGCGTCCGGCCCACGTCGGGCTTGCGAAGGTCGAAGTCGAGCAGGATCACCGGGTCGCCGCTGGCGGCGGCCGCGGCCGCGAGGTTCACGGCGGAGGTGGTCTTGCCGTCGCCGGTGGAGGCGCTCGTGACCATCACCACGTGCGCGCGTCCCTCGGGATGCGGGCCCAGCTGGATCATGAGCGTTCGGAACGCCTCCCGCACCGCGGGCAGCATGTGCCACCCGGACGCCTGGCGTCCGCGCAGCTGTCCCGGCTTCAGGACCGGGATGCGCGCCAGCACGGGCAGCGGGTAGAGCTGGATGGTCTCGTCCTCGCTGCGGATGCGCCGCTCGGTGAGCTCCAGCAGCAGCGCGCCGCCGGAGCCGAGCGTGAACCCGGCGATGCCGGCGAGCAGGATGATCGCGGGGAAGGGGAGGCCGGTGGGGGACTCGGGCTTCGTGGCCGTCTGCGAGAGCTCGAGGGTCGGATCGCCGTCGGTGGTGACCTGCTCGAGCGCGTTGATGCGGCTCGTGAGCACCGCCTTCGCCTCGGTGTCGTCCCCGAGCTGGTCGGCGACCGTGCGTGCGCGGGCGATCTCGGCCGCGGCCTGCTTCTCGATCACCGCGGCCCGCGACTCGAGCGATTGCCGTGCGAAGGTGTTCGCCAGGCGCGTGGCCTCGTCGGCGCTGTCCGCCTTCCCGGTGATCCCGAGGATGTTGCTCTCGCCCTCGGGCGTGACGCTGACCGCGTCGAGGACCTTCTGGCGCGTCCAGTCCCCGCCCATCTGCTCGGCGGTCCGCTCAGCCGCGTCGGACGAGCGCACGAGCGAGGCCGCGGTCTGCGACGTCCGCGTCGGGTCGCCGGCCTCTCGCACCGCGTTGATCCCGGTGTAGAGCTGGTCCTCCTGCGCCAGCGGGCTCACGAGGATGTTCGCGGTCGCCTCGTAGCTGGGCGGCCGCAGCGTGACCCAGGCGATGCTCGCGCCGATGGCGGCGAGCGTGACGAGGACGACCAGCAGGCGGTGCGCCCGGATGGCGCGGAGATAGGGCCCGAGGGCGCCCTCGGCGGGGCGGTTCAGGCTTGAGATGTCCGGGGCGGAGTTCAGAGGAGAGCGGAGTGTAGTTCGGCTTTCAGGCTCATTCGTCGGCCGTGGCGCCCGATCCTTGAACGCCGGTTCTGACGCTGCGAAGCGATCCCCCGGCCGCGCGTCGTATGTGGAAGGTAGCGGGTTCTGGCCGGGTGTCGGGGCCGGGCGCTAGTACATGCGTCCAACCGCCGCCGCCACGTGCCGCGCCCTCCGCCGGGGGCCCGATAGCCACGGGGGTGACCGCCCGCCGCCCCCTCCTCGCCATGCTCGCAGCCGTCGCGGCTCTCGGCGCGCTGGCACCCGCCGCCGGGGCCCGCACCCACAAGCGCGTGTTCAAGCCCGCGGCGGCCGACAGCGGGGTGCTCGTCTTCAAGGTTCGCGGGGTCACTCCGCGGCGCGTCCAGCGGGGTTACGTCGAGCACCGCGGCGACCGCCGGCCGGTCGCCTCGGAGCGCCTGCGCCAGGGCGCCCGGCGCGGCGTGCTGAGGGTTCGCGCTCCCCGCGCGGCGTCGGCGGCGTCGCGGCTCGTGGTGCTGGTCACGCCGCCCGGAGACCTCGGCCGCAACTCGTGCGCGCTCGCGGGCGTGGACGAGGGCCTCGGGAACTTCGGGGTCGGCAGCTGGCCGGGCCCGTGCTGGCGCCCCTACGCGGACGACTCCCCCTTCAACCAGCGCCTTCCGCGCAGCCCACGGCTCGACCCGCGCTCCGACGCCATCGTGCGGCGCGTCACGGGGTGGGGCGCCCCCGCCGAGCTCCGCGCCGGGGTGTCCGGCACGCGTGGCGACTGGCAGCACCCGATCTACTACCCGGACGGGAACGACCCGGAGTTCCAGGTGCACTGCGCCGAGGACTGGGGCACCTGCGAGGTGGAGGGCATGCGCGTGCGCATCCCCGACGCCGCGGAAGCGGCCGCGGGCTCGGACGGCCATCTCACGGTCGTGGACCAGGACAGCGGCTGGGAGTACGACTTCTGGCAGGTGCGGCGAAAGCCGCGCGGCGGAGGCCGGCTCGTGATCTCCTGGGGCGGGCGCACGCGGATCGACGGGGACGGTCTCGGGTCGGACGCCAACGCGGCCCACTACGGCTCGCTCGCCGGGATCATCCGGGCCGAGGAGATGAGCCGCGGGCGGATCGACCACGCGCTCTTCATGCTGGTCCGCTGCGACTCCGGCCGCAAGGTCTACCCGGCCGAGGGACTCGGCCTCGAGTGCGACGACAAGCGCGGCGCGCCCTCACAGGGCACGCGCTTCCAGCTCGACATGTCCCCGGCGGAGATCGACTCGCTGAGGCTGCCGGCGTGGCGCAAGACGATCCTGCGCGCGATGGCCGAGTACGGCCTCTACGTGGGCGACACCACGGGCGGCACACCCTGGAACATCTGGTTCGAGTCCGGGGCGAGCTACGAGAGCTTCGGCCGGCGCGACCCGATGGTCGGCTTCGCCAGGCAGGCGGGCATCCGGCGCTCGTCCGACGGCACCTACTACTTCGACTGGGCGAGCGGCATCAACTGGCGCCGCCACCTGCGGGTGGTGGACTCCTGCGTGGCCGAGCGGAGCTGTTGAGGCCGCGCGGCGGCTAGTGCGCCGCGGCCCGGCTGGCGCCGACGCCGCACGACCACGATCGACGCGGCGAGCGTCGCGAGGGCCGCGAGGACGACGAGACCCGGAACAAGCGGCTCGTCCCAGTCGGTCAGAGCGCTCGAGGCGGAGCTGAGGGCGCCGTCGTCATCGTCGTCGTCGCCGCCCGCGCCCACGGGGGGCACGGCGTTCGACACGGCGCTGCCGTCGTCCTCCTGCTTGTCCTTCTTCGAGCTGCTCTGCTTCTTGTCGCTCTTCTCGTTGCTCTTCTGCTTGTCGCTCGAGCCGCCCGAGGAGCTGGTGCCGCCGGTGATCGCATCGAGGGCCTGGTCGTCCGCGGAGGCTGACGGGTCGGCGGTCTGCGAGCTGTTGTCCTTCTTCTTGTCCTTGCCGGTGGCATTGGGGATCGCCTCGATGTACTGGTCGGCGCCCGGGGGTGTCGCTCTGGGCGAGCGCCGAGGGCGCCGCGACGGCGATCAGCACGGCCACCGCGGCAAACGCGCGCAGCACCGCTATAGGCTGAAACGGGTGACGTCTCACACGCTTCCGCGTCGACGTGTCGGGGTCCGCCGGCAGGGCTCTCCGCTCGTCTCGGGTGGACATTTCGTCACCGTAGCAGTTGCTTTCGGGACCGTCGCCACCACCCTTCCGAACGGTTCCTACTCGGTCCAGGCGCGCGCAATCCTGGCCGTAGCCGTGTGGTGGGCGGTCGTCGCGGGGGTGCTGCTGCGGGCTCTTCCCGCGTGCATCCGTGCCACGCGAGGGGGTCGTCGCGGGCGCCTGCATCGCCGCCCTGAGCCTGTTCACCGTCCTCTCCATGGGCTGGGGCGTGGACGACGGCGCAGCCTTCGACGACACCCTGAGGGCCGTCGTCTACGCAGGTGTCTTCGTGCTGGTGCTGGTGGCTTCGCCGGCCCGCAGCGCGCGAGCATGGCTGGCCGGGCTCGCCATAGGGCTCGTGGCGCTCGCCCTGCTCGCGCTCGGGAGCCGCATGATCCCCTCGCTGTTCCCCGAGAACGATCTCGTGAGCGTCCTGCCCGAGGTGCGCGGGCGTCTCAGCTACCCGCTCGGCTACTGGAATGCCCTCGGTGCCGTGCTCGCCTTCGCGAGCGTGCTCCTCATGGGGCTCGCGGGGCTGGCACGAAGCGTGGTCGGGCGCTCGCTCGCCACCGCGGCGATCCCGCTGACCACGCTCGGCGTCTTCCTCACGTCCTCGCGCGGAGGCGCGGTGGCGGGCGCGGTCGGCCTCGTGCTCCTGTTCGCACTGAGCAAGAACCGGCTCAGGCTCGTCGCGGCGGCCGTGATCGGCGGCGCCGGGAGCGTGGTCCTGGTGCTCGCCGCCGTGTCGCGTGACCTCTTCACGGACGGTCGCACGAGCGCCGCGGGCTACCCGGCGGAGGCGAACTCGATGCTGCTCCTGACCCTGGTGGTGGTGGCCGCCGCGCTCACCCTCAGACCGCTCGTGGATCCCCTGGTGGAGCGGATCCGCGTGCCGCGGCCGGTGTCGATCGCGGCCGCCTCGCTCGCCGTGATCGCGCTCGTGGTCGGGCTCGTGGGGGCGGACCCCGTGGAGCGCTGGCACGAGCTGAAGGCCCCGCCGGACACGGCCGCCCAGGTGGAGGGCCGCGGGCTCGTGACCCGGCACCTCACCAGCACGGAGGGCACCGGCCGCTACCAGTTCTGGAACGCGGGCTGGGAGGCGCTCAAGAGCGACCCGCTCAAGGGAGTGGGGGCCGCGGGATACGAGCCCTGGTGGGCCCAGCACGGCTCGCTCGACTACTACGTGCGCAACGCGCACTCGCTCTTCTTCGAGACCGCCGCCGAGCTGGGGGTGGTCGGGCTCGCGCTGCTGCTCGGCTTCTTCGTGGCGCCGATCCTCGCCGGCGTCCGCCACCGCGCTGGCCGGCGAGGACCGGGCCACGGCCGGCGTGCTCCTCGCCGTGCTTCGGGTGCGGGATCACGGCCGCCGCGGTCGAGTGGACCTGGGAGATCCCGGGCGCCTTCCTGCCCGTCGTGATCGTGGGCGGCGCTGCTCGCCGGGCCGGCGCTCTGGCCGGGGCACGAGTGGAGCACGGGGGCCGCGCCTGGCGATGGGCGCGACCGTTGTGGTGCTCGGCCTCGCCTTCCTCGTGGCGGGCGGGATCGCGCTCACGAGCGACGCCAAGATGCGCGCCAGCCGCCAGGCCGCCTCCGACGGCGACCTGGCGAAGGCGGCGGACGAGGCCCGCGCCGCCGCGTCGATCCAGCCGTGGGCGTCCGCCCCGCGGCTCCAGCTCGCGCTGACCCTGGAGCAGAGCGACCCGGCCGCCGCGGAGCGGGCGCTCGGCGCGGCGATCGAGCGAGCGCCCCAGGACTGGCGCATCTGGCTGACGCTGACCCGGATTCGGGCCAACTCGGGCGATCGCGCCGGAGCGCTCCTGGCCCTGCGGCGCACGCGCCAGCTGGCTCCGCCCTCCGCGGCGCTGCGCGGCCTGCTCGGCACGCCGAGCCGCCAGTAGCCGCGCTGCCAGCGCCTGAGCGGGCTCGTACCCGCTAGCTTTCCGTTGTCCGCCGACCGATGCTTCTGCCGTCCCGATGATCCGCCGGACCCTCCACCGTGCAGCGCCGCTGGCGCTGGCGTGCCTCGCGCTGTCCGCCGGCGGCGCCGAGGCGAAGGTCCCGAAGGCGTTCTTCGGCGCCGAGGCCGATCCCGAGCGGCGCTGCTCACGCAGTCCGATGCGAACCGGATGCGCTCGGCGCGGCTCGGGACGCTGCGCGTGACCTTCAACTGGGGCCTCGGTCGAGCCGACCCCGGGAGCGGCGCGCGACTGGTCCTACTACGACACGCTCGTCGCAGCGCGCCGCGCGCGCCCGCGTGAGCATCATGGCCGTCGCTGTCCGGCAGCCCGCCCTGGGCGGCCGACGGCAGCGCCTACGCGCCGCAGACGCCCGCGGCGCGCACCGCCTTCCACGCGCTTCGTGCGCGACGTGGTCCGGCGCTACGGCCGCGGCGGCAGCTTCTGGCGCTCGCACCGCAGGCGTCCCGCGCCGGCCGGTGACCGCCTACCAGGTCTGGAACGAGCCGAACTACCCGCCGCACTGGGGCGACGGGCCCTCGCGGGCGCAGCGACTACGCGCGCGCTCCTGAAGCAGACGGCGCAGACCATCCGCGCGCGCCGACCGCAAGGCGCGTCGTGGCCACGGCGGGGCTGCTGGCCAGCTCCACGCGCGGGCCGGCCGGCTACCGCTACCTGGACGCGCTGTACGGCATCAAGGGGATCAGCAAGTACTTCGACGCCGTCGCCGTCCACCCGTACGCCGAGGACGCGCGCGGGGTGGAGGGCGAGCTGACGCGCATCCGCCAGCGTCATGCGCCGCCACGGCGACGGGCGCACGCCGGTCTGGATCTCCGAGCTCGGCTGGGCCACCGGCGGCGGCAGCCCCTACTTCTCACCACGCCCGCCGAGCAGGCCGCGCGGCTCACTCGGCGTTCCGCTGGGTGGTCGCGCAACCGCCGCGCTACCGCGTGAGCCGGCTGATCTGGTTCAGCTGGAGCGACCGGCCCGGCCCCGCGGGCCGCGGCTGGGAGTTCTACTGCGGCCTGTTCCGGACACGACGGGCACGCCGAAGCCGGCGTGGGCCGCCTTCCGGCAAGTTCACGCGCGCCACGCGCTAGCCGGCTCGACGCGCCGCTACGCCTGGCGCGCTGTCGAGCCGCTGCTCGAGCGCGTCCAGCTGCTCGCGCAGCTGCTGCGGGCAGCCGGTCGCCGAAGGTCGCGAAGTGCTCGTGGATCAGCGGCAGCTCGGCCTTCCAGTCCTCCGGGTCGACCTCGAGCAGCGACGCCAGGTCGTCCGCGGACATGTCGAGCCCCTCGGTGTCGAGCCCGCCCGCGGCCGGCACGAGGCCGATCGGCGTCTCGACCGCGTCCGCCTCGTCGTCGCAGCGCCGGAAGACCCATGCCAGGACGCGGCTGTTCTCGCCGAACCCGGGCCAGAGGAACTTGCCGTCCTCGTCCTTGCGGAACCAGTTGACGTAGAAGATGCGCGGGAAGTCGGCTCCCTCGCGCTCGCCCATCTCGAGCCAGTGCGCGAAGTAGGCGGCCATGTCGTACCCGCAGAAGGGCAGCATCGCCATCGGGTCGCGGCGGAGCTTGCCGACGTCGCCGGCGGCGGCGGCCGTGGTCTCCGAGGACATCACGGAGCCGAGGAACACGCCGTGCTCCCAGCTGAGGGCCTCGTGAACGAGCGGCACGACCGTCGAGCGGCGGCCGCCGAACAGGAACGCGTCGATCGGGACGCCGGCGGGGTCCTCCCACTCGGGCGCCATCGACGGGCACTGGGCCGCGGGAGTGGTGAAGCGGGCGTTCGGGTGGGCGGCGGGCTTGTCCGACTCGGGCGTCCAGTCGTTCCCGTGCCAGTCGACGAGGTGCCCGGGCGCCTCGCTCCGTCATGCCCTCCCACCAGATGTCGCCGTCGTCGGTGCGCGCGCAGTTGGTGAAGATCGAGTCCGAGCGGACCGTCGCCATCGCGTTCGGGTTGGTCTTCTCGCCGGTGCCCGGGGCCACGCCGAAGAAGCCGGCCTCCGGGTTGATGGCGTAGAGGCGGCCGTCCTTGCCCACCTTCATCCAGGCGATGTCGTCGCCGATCGTCTCCACCTTCCAGTCCGGGAGGGTGGGGATCAGCATCGCCAGGTTGGTCTTTCCGCACGCCGACGGGAACGCGCCCGCGATGTGCTTCGACACCCCCTCGGGGGAGGTGACCTTGAGGATCAGCATGTGCTCGGCGAGCCAGCCCTCGTCGCGGGCCATCACCGAGGCGATCCGCAGCGCGAAGCACTTCTTGCCGAGCAGGGCGTTGCCGCCGTACCCGGAACCGTACGACCAGATCTCGCGCGACTCGGGGAAGTGGACGATGTACTTGTTGTCCGCGTCGCAGGGCCACGGAACGTCCTCCACGCCGTCCTCGAGCGGCATACCGACCGAATGAAGACAGGGCACGAACTCACCGTCATCGCCCAGCACCTCCAGGGCGCCGGCGCCCATGCGGGTCATGATCCGCATGCTCACCGCGACGTAGGGCGAGTCGGTGAGCTGGACCCCGATGTGGGCGATCGGCGAGCCGAGCGGCCCCATCGAGAAGGGCACCACGTACATCGTGCGGCCGCGCATGCAGCCGCTGAAGAGGTCGGTCAGCGTCTCCCGCATCTCAGCGGGATCGCGCCAATTGTTGGTCGGGCCGGCGTCGGCCTCGCTCTCGGAGCAGATGAAGGTGCGGTCCTCGACCCGGGCCACGTCGCCCGCGTCCGAACGCGCCAGGTAGGAGTTCGGGCGCTTCGCGTCGGAGAGCCGCTCGAACGTGCCGGCGTCCACGAGCTGTGCGCAGAGGCGGTCGTATTCGGCGGCCGAGCCGTCGCACCAGTGGACCGATTCAGGGGTCGTCAACTCCGCCATCTCCTCGACCCAGCGGAGCAGCTCGGGGTGTCTGGTGGGGGCCGTGGCGGCGGCCCAGCTCGTCTTTTCGGGCATCCCAGCACCCTACACTCAGTTTCGGGATGAGCGCCACAGCCGCACGGACGCGAAGCCCCCTGAAAGTAGTGCTCAGGTTCGTCGCCTCGGTGATGATCGTGAGCGGCCTACTGCTGATCGCAGACGCCGGAATCACGCTTGCCTGGCAGGAGCCGGTGTCCGCCTTCCTGGCCGAGAAGGAGCAGGCCCAGCTCAAGGAGGAACTGGACCATCCGCCACCCCGCGTCTTCTACAAGCGGCCGCTGCCGGGCGACGCGATCGGCGAGATCGAGATGCCCGCCATCGACAAGTCGGCCTACATCGTCGAGGGCACCGACACCGACGATCTGCGGAAGGGCCCGGGCCACTACCACGACACGCCGATGCCCGGCGATCACGGGACGGTCGGCATCGCGGGCCACCGCACCACCCACGGCGCCCCCTTCCGCAACATCGACCAGCTCGACCGCGGGGACCGGATCATCCTGGAGATGCCGTACGGGCGCTTCATCTACAGGGTCGAGAAGACCCAGATCGTGGAGCCCACCGCGCTCTGGGTCACCGACCGCGTGGGCTACGACCGGCTCGTCCTGAGCGCGTGCCACCCGCTATACAGTGCGGCACAGCGCCTGATCGTCTTCGCGAAGTTCGTCAGGCGCGGGAACTCAACGGTCGAGCGCGGCTAGCGCCGGGACCTCGGCCCCCGAGGAGTCGCGGTCGTCCAGGTTCGAGTTGTCCCGTGACTCGAAGAACAGAACGAGAAGGACGAGCAGCGCAAGCGAGATGACCAGCACGGCCAGCCAGTACAGGCTTTTCACGACGACGGTGCGGAGGCGCGGCATCCTGACCGCAGGGTTTTACAGCCTAAGATGGACGCTCGGTGGCCAGGACGGCTACCAATCCACGACTCAAGTCGTGTCGCCGAACGCCGAAAGGGGATAGAAGAATGGGTAGGCGCGCAGTCATTCTCGCCGGCGGCAAGGGGTCGCGGCTCGGGCCGTACACCACGGTCCTGCCGAAGCCGCTGCTGCCCGTCGGCGACCGCGCCATCCTCGACGTGGTGGTGCACCAGCTCCGCGACGCCGGCTTCGACGACCTGACGCTGGCGGTCGGCTACCTCTCGCACCTCGTGCGCGCCGTCATGGGCGACGGCTCGACGCACGGCGTGAGCATCGACTACCACGAGGAGGTCGAGCCGCTGGGGACCGTCGGCCCGCTGGCGACCATCGACCGCCTCGACGACACCTTCCTGATGATGAACGGCGACGTGCTCACCGCGCTCGACTACGCGCACCTGGTGGACGTCCACCGCGAGAGCGGCAACGCCCTCACCATCGCCTCTCACCGCCGCGTGGTGCGCACCGAGTACGGCGTGATCCACCTCGACGGCAACGCCGGCGAGACCCGCGTGATCACCGGCTTCGAGGAGAAGCCCGAGATCCCGTACATCGTCAGCATGGGCGTCTACGTCCTCGAGCCCGCGGCCCTCGAGCACATCGAGCCCGATCAGCGCCTCGACCTTCCCGACCTCGTGCAGCGCCTGCTCGACGCGAACGTCCAGGTGGGCGCCTACATCTACGACGGCTATTGGCTCGACATCGGGCGCCACGAGGACTACGAGAAGGCGATCCTCGAGTTCGAGCAGGTCAAGCCCCTCCTGATGGACGAGTCGACTGCGAACGAGCGTCCCGGAACCGCTCGCTCGAGCCAGCCGGCTCCCACCGCCCCGGCCAAGCCCGTCGCTCGATGACGGTCACGGTCACCGGCGGAGCCGGATACGTGGGAGCGCTCGTCGTGGACGAGCTGCTCGAGTCGGGCCGCGAGGTCCGCGTGCTCGACGTGCTGCTCCACGGCCAGGACGACGTGGCCGCTGAGCTCGAGGGCCGCGGCGTGGAGGTCATCCGCGGCGACATCCGCGACGCCGACGCGCGCCGCAGGGCGCTCGACGGCGCCGAGGCGGTGGTGCACCTCGCCGCGATCGTGGGCGACCCCGCCTGCGCGCGCGACCCGGAGCTTTCGAACGACGTGAACGTGGAGGGCAGCCGCGCCCTCGTGGGCGACGCCCGCGAGCTGGGCGTGGAGCGCCTGATCTTCGCCTCCACCTGCTCGAACTACGGCCGCATGGCCGATCCCACCGTGCCGATCGACGAGGGCGGCGAGCTGCGGCCCGTGTCGCTCTACGCGGAGCAGAAGGTCGGGATCGAGAAGGCCCTGCTCGAGTCGGGGAGCGGCAACGGCCACGGGCTGCGCCCGACCTGCCTGCGCTTCGCCACCGTCTACGGCGTCGGCGAGCGCATGCGCTTCGACCTCACCGTCAACGAGTTCACGCGCGACCTCTGGGCCGACAAGCACCTCGAGGTGTTCGGCGAGCGCTTCTGGCGCCCCTACATCCACGTCCGCGACGCCGCCCGCGCGGTGCGGACCGTGCTCGAGGCTCCGGCCGAGAAGGTGGCCGGCACCGTCTTCAACGCCGGCCACTCCGACGAGAACTACCGCAAGCTCGACCTGGTGGAGATCATCACCGGCACGCTCGGCAGGGGCGAGGTGGAGTACGTGTCGCGCGACGAGGACCCGCGCGACTACAAGGTGTCCTTCGAGAAGATCCGCGCCGAGCTCGGCTTCGAGCCGCTCAACCGCGTTCCCGACGGCATCGCGGAGATCGTGGGGGCGCTCGAGGAGCAGCGCTTCGGCGACCCCTACGACGGCCGCTACCGGAACTAGCCATGTCCGAGGACCGGCTCATCCCGCTGTTCGACGTGAAGCTCGGCGACCGCGAGATCGCGGCCGTGGAGGCCACGCTCCGCTCCGGCTGGCTCACGATGGGGCCGCGCACGCAGGACTTCGAGTCCGCGTTCGCCGAGCATCTCGGCGCCAAGCACGCGATCGCCCTGTCCAGCTGCACCGCCGCGCTCCACCTGGCCTACCTCGCCGCGGGCGTGGGCCCCGGCGACGAGGTCATCGTGCCCGCCATCACCTTCGTGGCCTCGGCCAACGCCGTGCGCTACTGCGGCGCCACCCCGGTGATCGCCGAGGTGGTGGGCCAGCACGACCTGGGCCTCGACCCCGACGACGTGGTGGCCCGCATCACGCCGCGCACCAAGGCGGTCTGCGCCGTCCACTACGGCGGCTACGCGGCCGACGTGGAGGCGCTCGGCAGGATCTGCGAGGAGCACGGCCTGGCGCTCATCGAGGACGCCGCCCACACTCCGAGCGCGACCCCCGTCGGGAGCGACCGCAAGCTCGGCACCTTCGGCCTCTCGGGCGCGTTCAGCTTCTTCTCGAACAAGGTGCTCTCGTGCGGCGAGGGCGGCCTGCTCTCCACCGACGACGACGGCGTGGCGGAGCAGGTCAGGAGCCTGCGCTCGCACGCGATGACCTCCGGCACCTGGGACCGCCACCGCGGGCACTCGGCCGGCTACGACGTTGTCGGCCTCGGCTTCAACTACCGCATGGACGAGCCGCGCGCCGCGCTGCTCAGCGCGCGCCTCGAGGGCCTCGAGGACGACATCTCCCGGCGCCGCGAGCTGGTGCACCGCTACCGGAGCCTGCTGGCGGAGGTGCCCGGCCTGACCGTGCCCTACCGCGACGAGGAGGTGGACACCTCCTCGTGCTACGTGATGCC
This sequence comes from uncultured Thermoleophilaceae bacterium, assembly GCA_963768465.1. Taxonomy (GTDB): domain Bacteria; phylum Actinomycetota; class Thermoleophilia; order Solirubrobacterales; family Thermoleophilaceae; genus JACVRW01. The sequence continues at coordinate 167,490 of CAVYIA010000013.1, forward strand.
GGTGATGCTCGACGACGCCGAGGTGCGCGAGCCGCTGCGGGCCAAGATGCTCGAGCAGAAGGTCCAGACGAGCGTGCTCTACCCGGCGATCCACGAGTTCTCCGCCTACGAGGGCTCGACCGAGGGCTCCCTGCCGCGCGCCGAGCTGGCGGCGCGGACGGAGCTCACGCTGCCGCTCTTCCCCACCCTCACCGAGAGCGACCAGGACCGCGTGGTCAGCGTGCTGCGCGAGAGCCTCGTGGCGCTCGGGCGCGAGCGCTCGCTCGCCTGACGGGGCGGCGCCCGTGAGCATCGAGACACTTCCGAGCGTCGACGTCGTCGTCCCCGCCTTCAACGAGGAGGGGCACGTGGGCCGCTGCCTCGACGCGATCTTCGCGCAGGACTACCCGGCCGACCGCTACCGCGTCTGGGTCGTGGACGCCGGCTCCACGGACGAGACCGCGCGCGTGGTGCGCGAGCGGGCGGCCACGGACGGGCGCCTCGCGCTCGTGAACGGCAGCGGGCGGCTGAACGCGGCCCAGGCCTGCAACCTCGGCATCCAGCAGGGCCGCTCCGAGCTGATCGCCCGAGTGGACGCGCACACCTACCTCTATCCGGACTACCTGCGGCGGGCGGCCGAGCTGTTCGCCGAGGAGGGGCCGGCGGTCTGCTGCGTCGGAGCCCAGCCCGAGCAGGTGGGGGAGACCCCCTTCGGCGAGGCCGTGGCGATCGCCCGCGGCTCGAGCTTCGGCGTGGGAGTCGAGCGTCTACGCCGACGAGCGCACGCGGGCCGAGGTCGACACGATCCAGGCGGGCGTCTACCGCCGCGGCCCGCTCGAGGAGGTCGGCGGCTTCCGCACCGACATGCTCGTGGGGGAGGACGAGGAGCTCAACTGGCGCCTCAAGAAGGCCGGCTACAAGCTGATCCTCGACACGAGCGTGCGCTTCGTCTACACGACGCGCTCGTCGTGGTCCGCGGTCTTCCGCCAGCACCGGAACTACGGCCAGTCGCGCGTCCGCGTGCTGGCCGCCCACCCCGACTTCCTGCGCCCGTACCACCTGGCCCCGCCCGGGCTCGTGGCGGTGCTCGCGGGGCTCGTGCTCGCCGCGCCCTTCAGCCGGCGGGCGCGCCGAGGCCTGCTCGGCCTGGTGGCCGCGTACGGCGCCGGGGCCTCCGCGGCCTCGATCGCGGCGTCGAGCTCGCGCCCGGACCTGATCCCGCGGCTGATCGCCTGCTTCCCCGCGCTCCATCTCGGCTACGGAGTCGGGATGATCGAGGGAGTGGCGCAGAAGCTGCGCGAGCGGCTCGGGATGGGAGCGGCCCGCACGGCAGTCGAACGCCGCTGAGGGCCTGCCTAGACTGCGCCCGGAAGCGCCGATGAGCTCCCTCGCACCCACCCTCCCCGCGAACAGGGCCCCGGTGCGGCAGCTGCCGCTGCCGCAGCTGAGCCCGAACACGATCGTCGGCGTGACGCTCGGCGCCTGCATCGCGGTGGGGCTGCTGATGGCCTACGACTTCAAGCTCGGCATCGGGCTGCTGGTGGGGCTCTGCTACCTGCCGCTGGTGCTGGTCAACCTCCCGCTGGGGATCGCCCTCTGGGTGCCCACCACCTTCCTCACCGGCCTGCCCGGGTTCGACACGGCCTCGCACGCGGCGGGCCTGGTGATCGCGCTCGCCTGGTTCGGCACGCTCCGCAGCCACGCCATCGAGCAGAACCGGCACGTCCCGCGCGGCCTGCTGCTGATCGTGGCCGTCTTCATCATCTGGCTCGGCGCTCTCGATGCTGTGGGCCGAGAAGCCCAGCATGTCGTTCACCGCGCTTCAGCCCTGGGTGGCCTGCGCGCTCATGTTCACGGTCCTCATGACGCTCGACCTGAGCGCGTCGCAGATCCGGCATGATCGCGCTGGTCGTTCATCGTGGGCGTCACGTTCTCGGTGGCCATCGGGCTGATCGGCGGCGTCAAGCCGCCCACCGAGACGAGCGCCATCCGCGACGACGGGCGCCTGCGCGGCGGGCTCGACGACCCCAACTACCTTGCCGCCGGCATCGTCCCGTCGATCGTCATGGCGGCGGGCCTCGTGCCCGGCGTGCGCAGCAAGGCCGGCCGGCTCGCGCTCGCCGGGATGGCCGTGATCCTGCTGCTCGGCCTCGCGGCCACCGAGTCGCGCGGCGGGCTCATCGCCGCGATAGTGGCCACGGCCCTGTCCGTGGTCGTGGCCAAGCGCAGCCGGGCGGTGGTGGTGGCGCTGATCGCCATCGCGATCGGCTGCGTCGCGATCTTCTTCGTGAGCACGCCGGACGCGTGGAAGCGGGTCACGCACACGGCCGACAAGGGCAACGGCCGCTCGAGCCTCTGGGTCGTGGGCGGCCGCATCTGGAAGGACCACCCGATCGCGGGCGTCGGCCTGGACAACTACCGCGTCTACGCGCCCCGCTACGTCAGCGGCCCCGGCGAGCTCACGTTCGTGAACTTCATCGCGGAGCGCCCGCACGTGGTGCACAACGTCTACCTCCAGACCATGGTGGAGGTGGGGCTGATCGGCCTCGGCCTGTTCCTCGCGATCATCGTCGGCTCGCTCGCGTCGGCCATGCGCGCCGCGCGGAGGTTCGAGGCCAGGGGGGACTACGAATCCGCGGCGCTCTCGCGCGCCGTGTTCGTGGGGCTCATAGCGGCGCTGATCGCGTCCTTCTTCATCTCGAACGGATCCGGCTTCCAGATCTGGGTGCTGCTCGCGTTCGGGCCGATGCTGCTGCGGCTGGCCAAGCGCCAGGAGGACCCGGTCGAGGTGCAGGCCGGCGCCGGCGCCGCTGCCGCAGGCCCCGGCGCTCGTCACTCCCCGGGCGCCGGCCTGGCAGGCCTGAAGCGGGCCATCACGCTGCGCTGCAGCGCGAGCATGTCGCTCGGACGGGGGACCATGTCCTTCGGGCCCGCGCCCAGCTTGCGCCCGAAGATGATCGCCGCGGCCAGCCCGCCGAGCGTGTAGGAGGCGGCGGAGGCGATCGAGGCGCCGACCCCGCCGTGGTTCGGGATCAGCGCGAAGTCGAGCACGAACACGGTCACGAAGGCCACGGCCACGGCGGCGGTCTCGAGCAGCGGCCGGCCCTGCGCGGTCAGCGCGTTGCCGAGCAGCTTGAGCGTCGCGATGCCGAACGAGCCGAGGACGAGCAGCCGGAGCATCTCGACAGAGCCCGAGAACTCGTCCCCGAAGATCGTGGTGCAGAGCACCGGGGCGAGCAGGATCATCACGACCGTGCAGACGAGCGTGAGCGCCAGCGTCCCGCGCAGCACGACGGTGGCGCGCTTGCGGGCCTCCTCCGGGCTCGCGCGCACGAGGTCCGGGCGCTGTACCGCCACGAGCGTGGTGGGGAGGAAGAAGAGCACCTCGGACCACGCCACCGCGACGCTGTAGAGGCCGAGCTCCCTCGAGCTGGCCATTACGCCGAGGATCCACTGGTCCGCGCGGTAGTTGCCGAACAGCATCGCCCGCCCGAGGTGCGCCTTGAGCCCGAACGCCAGCATCTCCCTGGCGAGCTTCGGGTCCGGGCGCCCGAAGCCGTCCAGCCGGCGGTGCACGGCCCAGGCCATCACGGTCGTGCCGATCAGCATCCCGCCGATCCAGGTCGCGACGGCGGTCTCCACGGTGATGGCCCCGGTGAGCGCCAGGATGCCGTTGACCGTGACGTTCAGGGTCGGCGTGATGAGCCACGCCGCGTTCGTGATCTTGAACCCGTAGTGGGCCTGGAGGAGGTACATCAGGTACTCCATCAGGATCAGGACCGGGATCGAGAGCAGGACCACGATCAGGAGCCCGCGGCTGGCCTCGCCGGTCATGTCCGGGAAGACGGCCATCACGCCGCCGAGAACGACCGCGGCGGTGCCGCCGCAGACCGCCGCGAGCGCCAGCGAGGTGCCCGCGAGCGCGCGGCTGAGCTCCGGCTTCCGTCCCGCGAAGTTGGCGTTGGCCTGCGCCACGCCGAGCGTGCTCAGCTGAGCCGTGAGGAACGCGATCGTGGTGAGGAAGGCGATGTCGCCGCGGCCGGCGGCCCCGAGGGCGCGGGCCGTGATCAGGACGCTCACGAACGAGAGCAGCGCGACTGCGAGGTTCGTCCCGTAGGTCGTTACGGCCGAGCGCGCGAAGGACGGCCGCGCCATGGCCGACCCTTGCCCCTCCCGCTCTGGACGCTCGTCAGGCACTCTCTCGAAGGTAACCGCGATCGAAGGACGGCAACCACCCCGCCGACTAGGATGCTGCCGGGTGCGGGTCGCCGCCTACAGTGATGTCGAGTATCGACGCGACGGCGATTCCCTTTACGCACCGGAGTCGTTCGTGGTCTTCATGTGCAGGCTCGCGAGGTACGTGGACCACCTCACGCTGGTGGGCCGCCTGGCCCCCGAGGAGGGACGCTCGCACTACCGGGTGCCCGACGGGGTCGGCTTCCTGGCGCTGCCGCACTACGCCCGGCTCTCGCGCCCCTGGACCGCCGTAGGGGCCATGGCACGCTCGCTGCGCCGCTTCTGGCGGCTGCTCGGCGACGTGGACGTGGTCTGGCTGCTCGGCCCGCACCCGCTGGCGATCCTGTTCGTGCTGCTCGCGGCGCTTCGCCGCAAGCGCGTGGTGCTCGGCGTGCGCCAGGACTTCCCCCAGCACATGCGCACGCGCCATCCGGGCAACCGCGGCATCCTCGCGGCCGCCCTTCTCCTGGAGGGGATCTTCCGCGCTCTGGGCCGGTTCTACCCGCTCGTGGCGGTCGGGCCGGACCTCGCCCGCCGCTATCGGGGCGGCGAGGTTCTGCCGATAGTCATATCGCTGGTGGACGAGGAGCACGTGACTTCCCGCGAGCAGGCCCTCACCCGTTCCTATGACGGGGAGCTCAGCGTGCTCAGCGTGGGGCGCCTCGACCCCGAGAAGAACCCCCTGCTGCTGGCCGACGTGTTCGCTCGGCTGCGCGAGCAGGACCCGCGCTACCGCCTGGTGGTCTGCGGCGACGGCACCATGAAGGACGAGCTCGCGGGGGCGCTGCGCGCCGCCGGCGTGGAGGAGCACGCGGAGCTGCTGGGCTACGTGTCGCTCGACGGCGGGCTCAGGGACCTCTACCGCAACAGCCACGTGTTCCTGCACGTGTCCTGGACCGAGGGCGTCCCGCAGGTGCTGTTCGAGTCGTTCGCCGCGGGCCTGCCCGTGGTCGCGACGGCGGTGGGCGGGGTGCCGGAGCTGGCGGAGGGCCGCTCGGTCCTGATTCCGCCCGGCGACGCCGATGCGGCCACGGAGGCCACCCGCAGGGTGGTGTCCGACGCGGACCTGCGAGCCGAGCTCGTGGACGCGGGGCTCGACTGCGTGCGGCGCTTCTCGCTCGACTCCGAGGCCCAGCGGGTGACGGCGCTCTTCGCCGGAAACGCAGCCTCGGAGCTCTAGCCATCACCGTCATCCAGCGACAGAGCTGGGTATGGGCCGTGCTCCCCGAGCAGGCCGCCCGAATCGACAGCCACGGCGACCCGGCCCTGGCCGAGGTGCTGCGCGACAGCGGCTACTCGGTCAAGGCCAACGGCAGCGTCGACGCCGTGCTGTTCGACACCGAGGAGCTGCCCGGCAGCGACGACCTCAGGAGCGCGGTCGACGAGCTGGCGGAGGGCGGCGTGATCTCGATCGCGGTCGCCGGCGGTCGCGTGGAGCCGCCCCGCGCGGTGCCGACGGTCATCCGGGTCCTCCAGCTCATGCTCTCGCCGATCGAGACCGTGCGGGCGCTCGCCGGCGCCCGGAAGGCGGATCGCGCCCTCCGCGAGCTCGGGCTCGAGAGCACGCGCATGGCCACCGGCGACCGCTCGCGCAGCCGCTACGGCCTCGGTCGCGGCGGCTGGGTGCGCCGCCTGCGAACCCCGGTCGGCTTCGTCCTCACCGGCAGCCGCGGGCCGCGGCCGCCGAGCCTGCTGCAGACGGCCATCGATCGCGCCCAGGACGCCGCCGGGGTCGAGCTCGAGTGCGTCTCGACGAACGTCTTCGAGTCCGGCAAGGTCGTGGTCGACCTGCGCGGCCCGGGAGGCGAGGACTTCTTCATGCGGCTCGCCGCGGGGCCCTCGCGGCCCCCGCTCGTGGCGTCGGTGGACGCCGTGAAGTCGCTCGACGATGCGCCGGCCGTCGTGCGCGACCGGCTCGTCGTGCCGCTCGCCCGCGGGAGCGTGGGGCCCGCTGCACTACTCGCTCGAGCCGAACGCGACCGGCTCGCATCCGTGGCGGATGACGGGGGACCTGTGGGACCAGGCGCTCGAGTTCCTCGTCGAGCTCTTCGGCGCCGACACCTCCGGCGGGCCGATGCCCGCCGAGCTGGGCATCGCGGACTTCGGCGAGCGGATGGCCGACTACGTCAGCGCCGACGACCGGCAGGCGCTCCCCTCGATCGTGGCCGAGGTCGAACGGCGGCTCGCGGACGTGCCGCGCGGCCAGAGCCACGGCGACTTCTGGAGCGAGAACTTCCTCGTGGTCGACGGGAGGCTCGACACGGTGCTCGACTGGGAGTGGGCCGCCCGGGACGCGCTCCCGCTGATCGACCTGTTCGACCTGATCGCGCTCTCGCGCCGCCGGGTGAAGGACCTCACCCCCGGCGAGCGCTTCACCGAGGTGCTCTGGCCGCTGGTGCGCGCCGGCGGCAACGAGCGCATCCAGGAGTACTGCCGCAAGGTCGGCGTGTCGCCCGACCTCCAGACGCTCGAGGGGCTCGCGGTCGCCTACTGGCTCAACCGCGTGGCCCGCCAGCTCCACCCGCTCGCGGTCTTCCTCCAGCGCGAGGGCTGGGCCCAGCGCAACCTCCACGGACCGATCCAGCGGCTCGTGGCAGCGGGATGGTGAACCGGCGGCTAGCCGCTGTTCGCGCGAGCGAGAAGGCGGTCGCCGCGCGGGAGGCGGCCGATCGCGCCGGCGGCGGCCACGGCGGGCCTGCCGAGCGAGCCGCGGCCGACGACCATCGTCTCGACCCCCGGGTCGCCGTCGGCGAAGCGCCCCTTGTAGGCGTCGCCCCCGCGCAGGAAGCGGTACTCGCGCATGCCGTCCTCGAAGGCGGAGCGGATCGAGTGGGCCAGCAGCACGAAGCCCACGGAATGCTCGTCCCAGGCCGGGTCGCGTCCCGACTGGTAGAAGCACTCGCAGTCCGCGTAGCGCAGCCCGTACCAGGCGGCGACGGGGTTCCCGTCGACCTCGCAGATCCAGAGCCTCAGCCAGCCGCGCTCGAGCGCGATCGCCGCGAACTCCCGGTGGAAGGCCTCGAGCTCGGGCTCGAAGGCGGCGGAGGCGTCCTCCCAGCGCGCGGCGTGGAGCCGCAGCAGCGTGCCCATGTCGTCGGCCAGCCGCTCGCCGTCGCTCAGCCGGAAGGAGAGCTCGTGGCTCTTGGCCAGCTTGCGCTCGCGGCGCCTGACCTGGTCGCGGAAGTTCTTGCTCTTCGAGGCGAGGAACTCGTCCCAGCTCTGCCCCGCGATCGCGAGCGTCGGGCTGGGCTCGGCGAGCAGCACGGTGGCCCCGGTCTGGTCGCTCCAGCCCTCGGCTCCGCTCACGCGGTCGCCGACCAGCAGGTCGGCGCGCCAGCGCCGGTCGGCCAGGAGCGGGCGCAGGGCGGCGGCCACGCGCTCGCGGTCGGCGGGGGCGCACACCGGCCCGAGCTGGTCGGCCACTCCGTGGCCGACGAAGCGCAGGACGCGCAGCGGCCGGGTGCGGTTGACGTAGAGCGGCAGGACGACCGCCGTGGAGCCGTCGTCGTCACGGCCGGCGAGCACGCGCAGGTCGCGCCCGGCGCCGAAGTGGCGCCACCACACCGAGGCCCACTCCGGGGTGGAGAAGACGTTCCCGGCGGCCTCTGCCAGCCGGGACCATTCGGCGTCGGCGGCGTCGATGCCGTCGAGCAGGTCGAACGTCAGTCCCATGCACCCACTATCGACAGCTTAGGTCCGCGACTCGACGCCGCCCCATGAGCGACGTTCTCGTGCTCTGCTATCACGCGGTCAGCGAGCGCTGGCCGTCCGAGCTCGCGGTGAGCCCGGAGCTGCTCGACAGGCAGCTCGCGGAGCTCGAGGGCCGCGGCTACCGCGTGACCACCTTCACCCGGGCGGTGACCGACCCGCCGTGGCCGAAGACGCTGGCCGTGACCTTCGACGACGCGTACCGCTCGACGCTCGAGCAGGCCGCGCCGGTGCTCGCGCGCCACGGCGCGCCGGGAACCGTCTACGCGCCCACCGACTGGGTCGGCCGCGCCGAGCCGATGACCTGGCCGGGGATCGAGGAGTGGAGCGACGGGCCGCACCGCGACGAGCTGCTCTGCCTCGACTGGGACGGGCTGGCCGAGCTGAAGCGCCAGGGCTGGGAGGTGGGGTCGCACACGCGCTCGCACCCGCGGCTGCCGCAGATCGACGACGCGGCGCTCGAGCGCGAGCTGCGCGGCTCGCTCGAGCTGATCGGCGAGCGGCTCGGGGGCTGCGACTCGATCGCCTACCCCTACGGGGACTCGGACGAGCGCGTGGTGCGTGCCACCGCCGCGGCGGGCTACCGGGCCGCCGGCACGCTGACCGGCCTGCCGCACGTGGCTCGCCCGCTCAGCTGGCCGCGCGTCGGGGTCTATCCGGACAACCGGCCGCTGTTCTTCCGCCTGAAGACCTCCGCGACGCTGCGCTCGCTCGTCGTGGGCGCGCAGCGGCTGCGGGCCCGCGTGGGCTAGCGGTGCTTCACGCCCTCTTGGACGAAGTTGGCGAGCCGTGGGTCGCTCACGACCACGTCCGCGAGTGCCTCGTCGATCGCGTCGAGCGTGTCTCGCGAGAGCTCGATCCCGGAGGCAGCGGCGTTGGAGTGGACTTGGTCGGGTCGCGACGCGCCGATGATGGCCGAGGCCACGTTCTGCTCGCGCAGAACCCAGGCGAGCGCCAGCTGGACCATCGTGATGCCGGCGCCGTCGGCGACTGGGACGAGCCGTTGAACCGCCTCCAGCACCTCGTCTGACATGTAGCGGTCCATCGCCCAGCCCATCGAGTCGCTGGCGGCCCGGGAATCCGACGGCGGCTGCTCCCCGGGCTTGTACTTCCCGGCAAGGACGCCTTGGGCGAGCGGCGACCAGACGATCTGCGAGATGCCGTGCTCGGCGCAGAAGGGGATCAGCTCGGCGTCGGGGGCTCGCCAGATCATGTTGTACTGCGGCTGGGAGGACACCCACTTCATGGCGCCGGGGACGTCGAGCCCGGCCTGGATCTGCTCGACGGTCCACTCGCTGAAGCCGAGCGCACGGACCTTTCCGGCTTCGCAGACCTCGGTGAGCGCCTCCATCGTCTCTTCGATCGGCGTCTCGGGGTCGGGGCGATGGCACTGGTAGAGATCGACGTAGTCGGTCTGAAGCCGGGCCAGCGAGGCCTCGAGCTGCTTGTGGATCTGCTCGCGCGACAAGCCCCGGTCGGTCTCGCTCATCGGAAAGAAGACCTTGGTCGCAAGCACGTATGAGTCGCGCGGGTACCCCGAGAGGATCTGCCCCCAGGCCTCCTCGGCGGCTCCCACCCCGTACACGTTCGAGGTGTCGAACAGCGTGATGCCGGCGTCGAAGGCGGCCCGCGTGCAGGCTTCGGTCCCATCGCGCTCGAGGCCGGCTCCGTACGTGAGCCACGACCCGAGGGATACCTCCGAGACCTCGATGTCCGAATCGCCGAGCTTGCGGTAGCGCACGGGCGCGACTCTAGCCTCACTCGCGCCGGCTCAGCAGGTGCGCTCGGTCACGCACGGGTCGATCACGCGCAGGCGGCTGCGCCAGTCGACCACGTCGTCCAGCTCGTAGTGGTAGCGGCCGTCGGCCTCCTGCGGGATGCCGAGGCGCTTGGCGAGCGTGACGATCGGGTCGGGGTAGCCGAAGCTCGTGTAGGTGGAGCCGGACTCGAACTCGAGGTCCCAGGGGGAGCCGCCGGTGTCGCCCACGAACATCCCGTAGCGGGCCAGCGCGCGGAGGATGCCCTCCTTCCAGCGCGGCTCTCCGAGCGCGCGGATCTCGCGGTCCGACATGTCGAGCTGGAAGCGCATGCCCTCCGCGGGCGCGTTGGTCCTGTCCTCGCAGGGGGCGCCGATCCCGCGGGCCGGGTAGACGAACTCGCCCGAGTCGCAGTCGGCCACCAGGAAGAGCGCGTGGTCGATGCGGCCGCGCCGTAGCTCGGGCGCGCGGATGATCCCGGCGAGGTTGCCGAAGTGGGCCGCGGTCGAGTCCGAGGCGAGGCCGTCGCCGTCGATCCGGGTGCGGCCGCCGTAGCCCGTCGTGAGCTCGCCGCCGCCCTCGGGCTTCGACGAGACCTCCCAGAAGTCGTACTCCCAGCCGCTGCGCTGGTCCACGACGGTCAGGTGGGCGTCCGAGCCGCCCGCGGGCCGCGCGCGGTCGGGGATGCGCACCCGCATGCCCTCCACCTCGCAGCGCCCGTAGGGCCGCGTGCAGTGGACGGTGAAGACCGGGTCGTCGGGGGTGGACCAGTAGGTGGGGTGCTGGAAGTCGCCGTCGGAGTCGGCCACTCCGGCGCGCAGGTCGGACGGGCCGCCCTCGGCCGTCAGGCGCGCGACGATCGCGTTCGAGTTGCGGAGTGCAGCCGCGGGTCGCGCGGCAGCACCTGGTTGAAGGGCGAGTCGTCGGCGTAGGGACGCCAGTCCGCGGGCGGCCAGTTGCCGACTCCGAAGCCTTCGTCCGGGTCCCCGGGGGCCTGCGGGCCGGCCGGGTCGTCGCCGGGGAGGACGATGGCGATCGCCACGGCTGCTGCGACGACCAGAGCGGCTGCGAGCCCCAGCCGCACCTGTTTCTTGCGACGGACCATCGGCCCTGCCCGATCGTAGTGGTAGCCGCTGGCGGGTCATGCAGGTCGCATGTACCTTCGAATTGAGGGCAGGGCCGGATTCCGCCTACCGCCTAGGCCTCGTCCTCCCGTCACGGATGATGCGACCCCTCCGGCCCTCCAGTCGATTCGTCGTTCTCTGCATCGCGCTTCTCGCGGTCGTGGTGGCCGCGAGCTCGGTGACCGCGGCGCGCGGCGGGGCCGACCGCACCGCGCCGAAGGTGAGCCTCACGAGGCCCGCCGCCGGTATCTCCACCACCGACACGACGCCGCGCCTGTCGGGCCGGGCCGGCCGTGCGCCGCGGCGACAGGCAGCTCGTCTCGGTCCGCGTCTACGTGGGCAAGCGCGCCACGGGCCGCGTCCAGCGGCTGCTGACGGCGCGCCGCTCGCGCAACGGCACCTGGGCGCTCGACGTGAAGCCCGCGCTGCTGCCCGGGACCTACACCGCCCGGGCGCGCCAGCTCGACGCGCGCGGCAACCGCGGCGTCAGCGGGACGCGGACCTTCACGGTCAGGGCGAAGACGAAGCCCGTTCAGCCGCAGGTGCCCGTCACGCCGCCGCCGGTGACCAAGCCGAAGCCGCCGGTCGTGCCGCCCGTGGTGCCCGGCCCCACGGTGACGATCACCTCTCCCGCCGGCGGCACCGAGACGGCCGACACCACGCCGGTGTTCACGGCCACGGCGAAGAGCAGCGCCGGGCAGCCCGAGGCGGTCGGCGTGGCCATCTATCCGGGCACCGCCGCCGCGGGCGCGCCCGCGGCCTCGCTCGACCTCGAGAAGGCCGGCGCGGACTGGAGCGGGGAGCCCGAGGATGCCCTCGGCGACGGCGTCTACACGGCACAGGCCTCGGTGTCGGCGACAGGCGGAAAGACCGGGCTGAGCGCTCCGGTGACCTTCAGGGTCGACACCGTGGCCCCGGAGCCGGCCCTCGACGCGCCGGCGTCGGGCTCGAGCACCAGCGACAGCACGCCCGCCTTCAGCGGCTCCGCCGGCAACGCGGCGGGCGACGGGACCCAGGTACGCGTGCTCGTGTACGCCGGGCTGAGCGACACCGGCACGCCGGTCGCGACGATCGCGGCCTCCCGGTCCGGCTCGAGCTTCGCCGTCTCCGCGGCGAGCCCGCTGCCGGTGGGCACGTACACCGCCCGCGCGGAGCAGCAGGACGGGGCGGGCAACACCGGCCGCAGCTCCGCCCGCACCTTCGCGGTGACCTCGACGGCCACGGCAGCCACCTACCGCGACGCCGTGATGGCGGACGCCCCGCGGGCGTACTGGCGGCTCGGCGAGGCGAGCGGCACCAGCGCGGCCGACCAGACGTCCTTCGCGAACACGGGCGCCTACCAGGGCTCGCCCGCGCTCGGCCAGGCCGGGATCGTGCCGGTCGCGCAGAGCACGGCGGTGGCGCTCGACGGCGCCGACGACTCGGTGCGCGTGCCGAGCTCCGCCGCGCTCAACCCGACCGCGGCGCTGAGCCTCGAGACCTGGATCCGCCCGTCGGCGCTGCCGGCGAGCTCCGCCACCCTCATGCGCAAGGACCTCCAGTACCTGCTGCGGATCACGTCGTCGGGCGCGGTCACGTTCAGGCTCTGGCGGGGCGGCGCCACGACCGAGCTGGCGACTCCCGCCGGCGCCGTGTCGCAGGGTCTCTGGAGCCACGTGGCGGCGACCTTCGACGGCGCCTCGATGGCGATCTACGTGAACGGCACGGTGCGCGCGACGCTGGCGCTGAGCGGCGCCGTGGACAGCGGGTCGTCGCAGCTGACGCTCGGCACCAGCAGCTCGAGCGACTGGTTCCGCGGCCGCATGGACGAGGCGGCCGTCTACGGCTTCGCGCTCCCCGGCCCGCGCGTGCTCGCGCACTACGCGAAGGCGAGCCCCGTGGAGGACCCGCCGCCGACGGTCGTGCTCGAGTCGCCCGCGCCCGGCAGCACCGCCGACCTGCGCCCGGTGTTCGCCGGGACCGCCGGACGGCGAGACGGCGACCGTCACCGTCAAGGTCTACGCCGGGTCCTCGGCGGCGGGCAGCCCCGCGCAGACGCTCTCCGCCGCGCACCAGTCCAGCAACCTCTTCTCCGTGGCCGCGTCGTCGAACCTGACGCCCGGCACCTACACGGCCCAGGCGGAGCAGGCCACCGTCGCGGGGCTGGTGGGCAAGAGCGCGCCCGTGACCTTCAGCGTGGCGGCGCCGAGCGGCGAGACCGCCACGATCGCCGCGGCGGGCGACATCGCGGACTGCGGCGGAACCGACGACGAGGCCACCGCCAACCTGCTCGACTCGATCTCCGGCACCGTGCTGACGCTGGGCGACAACGCCTACGTGAACGGGACCGCGAGCAACTACGCCTGTTACAACAGCAGCTGGGGCCGGCACAAGGCGCGCACGCGGCCGATCCCGGGCGACCACGACTACGGCGTGCCCGACGCGGGCGGCTACTTCGACTACTTCGGCGCCGCCGCCGGCCCGCGCCCGTCCGGCTTCTACAGCTACGACCTCGGCGCCTGGCACGTGGTGGCGCTCAACACCGGCTGCTACGTCCAGCTCCGCACCTGCAACGCCGCCGAGGACGAGTGGCTCGAGAACGACCTCGAGCAGAACGACTCCGAGTGCACGCTCGCCCAGATCCACGAGCCGCGCTTCAGCTCCGGCGAGATCCACGGCAACGTGGGCAGCGTGCAGCCGCTCTGGCAGATCCTCTACGAGCACGGCGCCGACGTGGTGCTGAGCGGCAGCGAGCACATGTACGAGCGCTTCGGGCCGCAGACCCCGACCGGCGGCGCCGACGCCGCCAACGGGATCCGCCAGTTCACCGTCGGCACCGGCGGCGAGAGCCACTACCAGGTGGGCGACATCCAGCCGAACAGCCAGGTCCGCGAGAGCAACACGTTCGGCGTGCTCAAGATGACGCTGCGGCCGACCGGCTACGACTGGCAGTTCGTGCCGGTGGCCGGCAAGACGTTCACCGACAGCGGCAGCGGCTCCTGCCACTGACGCTCCCGGGGGCCCGGCTAGGCTAGGCCCCATGAGCGTCACGGACACGCGAAGCGTCGGATCGATCGTCGGCGGGGAGACCCGCTCGGACGGGCAGCGCGTGGAGTCGCGCAACCCGGCGAACCTCGACGAGCTCGTCTGCGAGGCCCTGCTCGGGGACGTGGACACGTTCGTGGACGCCTGCCGCGCCGCGCGCGCGGCGCAGGCGGAGTGGGCGGCCACGCCCGCGCCCGTGCGCGGCAACGCGATCAAGCAGATCGGCCGCCTCGTGGAGGACAACAAGGAGGCCCTCGCCCGGCTGCTGACGCGCGAGATCGGCAAGCCCTACCCGGAGTCGCTCGGCGAGGTGCAGGAGATCGTGGACACCTGCGACTTCTTCGTGTCCGAGGGCCGGCGCCTCTACGGCATGACGGTCCCGAGCGAGATGCCGGACAAGCAGCTCTTCACCTTCCGCAACCCGGTCGGGGTGGCGGCGATCATCACCGCCGGCAACTTCCCGGTGGCGGTGCCCTCCTGGTACATCGTGCCCGCGCTCCTCTGCGGGAACGCGGTGGTCTGGAAGCCGGCCGAGTACGCGCCCGCCCTGGGCGACGCGCTCGCGCGGCTCTTCATCGCCGGCGGGCTCCCCGCCGGGGTGCTGAACCTCGTTCAGTGCGACGGGCCGACCGCCTTCGCGGGTCTCGAGCGCGCGCTCGAGGAGCGGCTCGTGGACAAGGTCGGCTTCACCGGGTCGTCCGAGGTGGGCGCCCGGATCGGCGAGCTCTGCGGCCGCAACCTCCAGTCGCCCTGCCTCGAGCTCGGCGGCAAGAACCCGCTCGTGGTCATGCCGGACGCCGACCTCGACCTGGCGGTCGAGGGAGCCCTCTTCAGCGGCTTCGGAACGGCCGGGCAGCGCTGCACCTCGCTCGGCACGGTGATCGTCCATCGCTCGCTGCACGAGGAGTTCGTGAGCCGGCTGACCCGCGTGCTCGAGGACGTCGCCGATAGGCGACCCGTTCGCCGACGTGCTCTACGGGCCGATGATCCACGAGCGCTTCCAGGAGCGCTTCCTCGGCTGGCTGGACCTGATCGAGGACCACCACAGGGTCTCCGGCTCGAGCGCCACCGGGCGGATCACCTCCGACAGCCCGCGCGCGGGCTTCGTCGGGGATCCGGACGCCGGGCTCTTCTGCCACCCGACGATCGTGGACGGCGTGACCGCGGAGGACGCGCTCTACGCCACGGAGACCTTCGGCCCGATCATCGGCGTGGCCGAGTTCGAGGACATGGACGAGGCCCTGGCGCTCGCGAACGGGCACGGCTACGGGCTCTCGGCGGCGATCTACACGAACGACCCGAAGTCGGCCTTCCGCTTCCGCTCCGGCGTGAGCGCCGGGATGCTCTCGGTGAACAACTCGACGTCGGGCGCCGAGGCGCACCTGCCGTTCGGCGGCAACGGGCGAGTCGGGGAACGGCAGCCGCCAGTCGGGCGTGTGGGTGCTCGACCAGTTCACCCGCTGGCAGGCGATGAACTGGGACTACGCGGGCAAGCTCCAGAAGGCGCAGATGGACGTGCCCGAGATCAGCGGCGATCCGGGCTTCCGGCTGGACTGGTCGTAGTCCGCCTCGGCAAGCGTCCTGCCCTGTGGTTGCTCTGCAACCGAAAGTCAGGACGGTCTGCGCGGGCGGCGCACAGGCTCGTTACGAACGGCGGCGGTGAGGGAGGCAGCCGCTCGGAGGCGGCGTAACGCTCCCGTGCGCCTTCATTGCCAAGCGTCCTGCCCTGTGGTTGCTCTGCAACCGAAAGTCAGGACGGTTGCGGCGGGCGGGCGCTAGTCCGGGCCGGACGCGGGCGAGCGTGCCGTCGTAGGCCCGCTTCAGCAGCGGGCGCGCCGTGGCGCGGTAGGTGTAGCGCACGCTTCCCCTGAGCCCGCGCTCGTAGGCGCGGAAGCCCACGTGGGCGCGCTCGCCGGTGGCGAACTTCCGCTTCCACTCCGCCTCGTCGCCGAGCAGCTCGTGGGCGACGATCCCGAGCTCGAAGCAGCGCTCGACGATCGACAGGCGCATCACCAGGCCGGGGGCGAGCCTGCGGAAGCGCTCGTCGTAGCCGGTCTTCAGGAGGTAGAGCCGGTCGTCGTGGAGCAGGCAGAGGTCGAAGGCCGCCCACTGCCCGTCGATCACGATGCGCGACAGGCGCAGCTCGCCGCGCTCGGCGAACGACTCGGCCACCGCCCTGTAGAAGGTGATCGTGCGCTCGTCCGAGAGGATCGCCGTGCCGCTCTCGCCCTTCCAGCCGCTGGCCTCCACGGCGAAGCCGCGCGCCAGCTCGGCGTCGAGGTCGTCCGGCGCCGCTGACCACCGAGAGCTCCGTCTGGTGCTCGCGCAGCATCTTGCGGCGGAAGCGCTCGAGCGGCGCGCCCCAGCGCGGCCGCGATCCGGCCCGCCAGTCCTCGTAGGTGCCGGTCGTGGCGACGATGGGCGACACGTGCTGGCTCGGCGATCATGTGGCGCCTTCCGGCCTCGGCGGTGGCCTCTCGCAGCACGGTGAGCGACGTGTCGCCGGACGGGATGGCCGGCAGGTAGACGTTGCTGCTGCCGAGCGCGAGCGCGGCGTCCACCACGGCGCGCACCCCCTCGCGGCTCCGGCCGACCGGCCGGAACACCGGGGTGTGCACGTTGGCCATGCCGGCGAGCGAGCGCCGCGGGCGGAGCACGAGCGGGAAGGCGGCCTCGAGGCTGTCGCCCCTCCAGGCCAGGCACACGCGCATGCAGCCCGGCTCGCCGAAGGCCAGGAACCAGGCCGAGTACCAGGCGTGAAGGTCGAAGGGGCGGGCGTCGCCGGGCAGCATGCGGTCCCAGTCGTCCGCCAGCCGCGCGAAGCGCTCGGGCTCGCCCAGCCACTCGATCCTGAGGCCCACCTCGGACCACGGTATATCGGAAGCGGCGGCGGCCGTCGCCCCCCGATTGGGGAATACGGTGCCCATCTGGGTTGTTATCGGCTCCTGGCGGCGGCCCTGTACCAGCGCGGGGATGTATTCGGCGGCGGGCCGAGCGCGGCGCTCGCCACGAGCAGCGAGGGCTCGTCCAGCGCGAGATGGCGCTCGAGCGCCTGCCCGAAGCCGGCACCGAGCCCGTCCACGGCCTCCGCCCGCACCCCGAAGGACGCGGCCAGGCCGGTGAAGTCGGGCGTCACGAGGTCCACGCCCTCGTGCGGGTCGCCGCGCCGGTCCTGGTCGAAGCGCAGCATCCCGTAGCCGCCGTCGTCCACCACCACCGCGGTCAGCGGAATGCGCTCCTGGGCGGCGGTGGCAAGCTCCCCGCAGGCGAACAGGAAGCCGCCGTCGCCCGACACGCTCAGCGCCGGGCCGGACCCGGCGAGCGCCGCGCCGAGGCCCTGCGGGAACGCGCAGCCGAGCGTGCCCCAGCCGAGCGGATACGAGAGCTTGCGCGGGGCGGCCGGGCTGTGGAAGCCGCCGAGCCAGTACCCCGGGATGCACATGTCGCAGACCACGATCGCGTCGTCGGGCAGCGCGGCCGCCATGACCGAGAGGAACTCGGCGGCCTCGGGATCGCTCTCGCGCAGCGCCGTCGCCCACCGCGGCGCCGACGGCGGCGAGCCGCTCCGCGAGCGCCTCCAGGCCGCCGCGCTGGGGCAGGCGCTCCGCGAGGGCCCCGAGCGCCGCGGCGGCGTCGGCCTCGACCACCACGTCGGGCACGTAGTTCTTGGACGCGTCCTCGGCGTCCACGTTCAGCGCCACGAGCCGCGGGGGCTTCGGCATCGCCCAGCCCTGGGTCATCATGCCGTCGAGGTCGCTCCCGACGGCCAGCACCAGGTCCGCCGCGTCCCACAGCGCTCCCACCTCGGGCACGTGCGGGGGCGCCTGCACGAGGCACGGGTGTCCCGGGGGCAGCAGGCCGCGCGCCGCGTAGGTGAGCACCACCGGGGCGGCCAGCCGCTCGGCCAGGCGCCCGAGGGCCGCGCCCGCGTCCGCCTGCACGGCGCCGCCGCCGGCCCAGATCAGCGGCCGCTCGGCCGCCTCGGCCAGCGCGGCCGCCTCGGCCAGCGCGGCCTCGCCGGGAGCCGCGGCCGGGGGAGGGGCGGGGGGCGCCACGCCGGCCGCATCGGCCGCGCCGTCGAGCAGGTCGGTGGGCACCTCCACGTAGACGGGGCGCCGCGGGGCCGCCATCGCCGTCGCCGCGGCGCGCGCGATCGCCGGCCCGAGCTCCTCGGCGGATCCCACCCGGATCGCCTCCTTCACGACCGGCGCGAACATCGCGGCCTGGTCGGTGGTCTCGTGGAGCGCGCCGCGCCACTTGCCGGGGCGGCGCACGCTGGTGGGCACGTCGGTGGCGATCACGAGCACGGGCTGGCGCGAGGCCCAGGCCTCGCCGACGGCGGCGAGCGTGTTGGCCGCGCCCGGGCCGGTGGTGGTGAGCGCGATCCCCAGCCCGCCGCGGGCGCGGGCATAGCCGTCGGCGGCGTACGCGGCCGCCTGCTCGTGGCGAACGCCCACGAGCCGGATGGGCGAGCGGCCCAGCGCGCGCCACAGGCTCAGGTTGTGCACGCCGGGCAGGCCGAAGGCCACGCCGGCCCCGGTGGCCTCGAGCGCGGCCACGGCGGCGTCGGCCCCTGTCAGGATGGCGCGCGATGGCGAGCTCAACGAACCCTCCGCTGCGCGGGGTGCGCGTGCTCGACCTCTCGCGCGTGCTCGCCGGGCCCTACTGCACCATGGTGCTCGCCGACCTCGGCGCGGACGTGGTCAAGGTCGAGCGCCCCGAGGGCGGCGACGAGACGCGGACCTGGGGCCCGCCCTTCGCGGGCGGCGAGGCCGCCTACTTCCTCGCGCTGAACCGCGGCAAGCGCAGCGTCGCGATCGACCTCGCGGATCCCGCCGGGCGCGAGCTCGCGCTCGAGCTCTGCGCCGGCGCCCAGGTGGTCGTGGAGAACTTCAAGGTGGGCGGGGCCGACCGGCTCGGCGTGGGCTACGAGAGCGTGCGCGCGCTCAACCCCGGCGTCGTCTACTGCTCGATCACCGGCTTCGGGTCCGAGCGCGAGCCGCCCGGGCGCCCCGGCTACGACTTCGTGGCGCAGGCCGAGAGCGGGCTCATGTCGATCACGGGCGCCGAGGACGGCCCGCCCTACAAGGCCGGGGTGGCGCTCGTCGACGTGCTGACCGGGCTGCACGCCGCCGCCGGGATCCTCGCCGCGCTGCAACGGCGGCGAGGGCGGCCGGATCGAGGTGCCGCTGCTCGACTCGGCCCTGGCCGGCCTCGTGAACGTGGCCCAGAACGCCCTGGTCACGGGGCGCGAGCCGGAGCGCTTCGGGAACGCGCATCCGAACATCGTGCCCTACCAGGACTTCGAGACGGCGTCCGGCCGGATCGCGGTCGCGGCCGCCAACGACGGCCTCTTCCGCGCGCTGTGCCGCGCGATCGGCCGCGAGGAGCTCGCGGGGGACGAGCGCTACGCCACCAACGCGGCCCGCGTGGAGCACCGCGGCGAGCTCGTCCCGGAGCTCGAGCGGCGCTTCCGGGAGCGCTCCGCGGAGGACTGGGTGGCCGCCCTCGACGCGGCCGGCGTCCCGGTGGGCAAGGTGCGCTCGGTGCCCGAGGCGCTGGCCGCCGCCGCCGCGGCCGGGCGGCCGGCCACGGTCGAGGTGGCGCACCCGACCATCGGCGCGCTCGAGCTCGTGGCCTCGCCGATCTGGCGCGACGGGGACGGCGCGGACCCGCTGCCGCCGCCGCTGCTCGGCCAGCACACGGCGGAGGTGCTCGGCGAGCTGGGACGCTCGCGGGAGGAGGTCGAGGCCCTCGCCGCGGACGGGACGGTGCTGCTCGGCGGTCAGTGAGGCTCGTCGGCGCTCGAGGCCGGCGGGCGCGACTCCTCGGCGAGCGACGTGATGGCGAGCTGGCCGCGGGCGGCCTGCTCGAGCACCTCCGTCGCCTCCTCCGACGAGCGGGCGTACAGCTCGACGAGCATGTGCACGACGATGCGGTCGTCCTCGTGCTTGTGGAAGCGCACGTGGGTGAAGAACTCGCGCGTGCCGTGATCGCCGAACGCGGCGAAGGCCAGCGAGTCCGCGGCGTCGGGGCCGGAGCACGACTCCACCTCCTCGGCGTCGACCGTGACCGTGCAGGACGCCACCCAGGGGGTCCCGGTGACCATCCGCTCCCAGCGGTCCTCGACCGGCTCGATCCGCGAGATGCGGCGCCCGTTCTCCTCGTAGAAGCTCAGGCTGAGGTGGGGCTGGTCGTGCAGGCAGTCGAGGCACTGGACCACCGCCTCCTGCACCTCCTCGACCGGCTCGACCGCCTCCGCGGTCTCCGCGTCGACCTTCAGGATCCCCTCGTAATGGAGCTGGACCTCGAGGTTGCGAGACCAGCAGCGGTAGCACCGCAGCCAGCTCGAGAGCGTGCCTACGGACTCTGGGGCTGAACCCTCCATAGCCCAATTATGCTCACCGCCGATGAGGTGGGCGGCGATTTGCGCCCTGGCGGTGCTGCCGGGGTGCTCACTGGGGGGTGACGACGAGCCCATTCGGGCCGGCGGAGCGTCCCGCCAGATCGAGGAGGTGGTGCGCCAGCTCGACCTCGCGGCGCGGGCCGCGCGACGGCCGGGCGGTCTGCGCCGACCTGCTCACCGCCGACGGCGCGGGCACGGCTCGGCGGCAAGCGCTGCGCGCGGCGCGTGCGCGCCGCGCTCGGCGGGCTGCGCGACCCGAGCATCGAGCTGCAGCGGGCTGAGGCTGCGCGGGAACGGGCAGGCAGGCCGTGGCCCAGGTGCGCACCCGCCAGGCCGGGCGCAGGGCGCTCGAGGAGACGCTCGTGCTGCAGCAGGCGCGCCGGCGAGTGGCGCTTCGAGTCGCTCAGCCGCTGAGCGGCCGTTCACAGCTTCTCAACCCGTACGCGGCGCGTCCGCTGGGAGCCTCGGTGATGCCATGCGCACCGCATCGATCGAGAGGCCGCCCGTGTCGCCGCCCGCAGCCCCGCGGGTGGCCGTGGTCATCCCGTGCTTCGACGACGGCGCCACGATCCGCGAGGCCGTGGCCTCGGTGACCGGGCAGGAGCCGTGCGAGCTCGTGATCGTCAACGACGGCTCGACCGACCTCGAGACGCTCGAGGTGCTCGCCGAGCTGGCCGACGCCGGGCACCAGCGTCATCCACCAGCGCAACCGCGGCACCGCCGCGGCGCGCATGACCGGCGTGTGCGGCCACCAGCGCGCCCTTCGTGTTCCCGCTCGACGCGGACGACGCCGTGCTCCCCGGAGCGCTCGCGACGCTCGCGGACGCGCTCGAGGCGCGTCCGGGGCTGGCGGCGGCGTGGGGGAGCGTCGCGCGTGTTCGGCGACGTCGAGCGGCGCGAGCGCAGCCGTGCCGCCACCCTCGACCCCTGGCGGATCACCTACTTCAACAACATCCCCTACGCGAGCCTCATGCGCCGCGAGCCGCTGCTGGCGGTGGGAGGCTGGAGCCTCCAGGGCGCGTTCCAGGACTGGGACCTCTGGATGGCGCTCGCCGAGGCGGGCTACGACGGCACCGGGCTCGACGCCCCGGTCCTGCGCTACCGCGTGCACGGCGGGCGCCAGTTCGCGCGCGGCGCCGCCCGGCATGCCGAGCGCTACGCGACCCTCAGGAGCCGCCACGAGCGCCTGTTCGCCGCGCGCCGCAGCAACTGGCGGCGCTCCAGCGAGCCCTGGCGCGTGCGCCTCGGGCTGCCGCTCGCCGCGGCGATCCCCGGCCTGCCGCAGCGCCAGCGCCACCGCCTGTTCACGCTGGCCGACGCACCGCGCGAGGCGCTGGACCACGCGCGCCTGCGGCTCTCGCGCTAGCCGCTCGAGGCGAGCGGCGAGCTCGGTGCCGAGGCCGGGCGTGGCCCCGGACACGGTCGTCTGCTTGCGCGGGCCGCGCTTGACCATGCGCATGACGCCGATCTCGCGGAAGCCGGACTTGGCCACGGCCTTGCGCGAGGCCTCGTTCTCCACGCCGACCTTCGTGATCATGTGGGCGAGGCCCTCGTCGCGCAGGGAGTCGGCGATGGCGGTCCAGGCGCCCGGGCGCGATGCCGCGGCCGCGGGCGCGCGGGGTGGTGGCCGAGTCCTCGAGCACCACGGTGTCCGCCGGCAGGTCGAGCCAGCCGCCCGGGGCGGCCAGCACCGGCGCGCGCTCCCGGTAGATCCAGCAGCGGAACAGCGGGCCGCCGTCGTCCTCGGCGAGCCAGAGGTCGTTGCCCGCGGCGCGCCTCGCGCGCACCTCCTCGATCCGCTGGCCCATCTCCACGGCTCCGGCCAGCTGGTCGTCGCCCGCGCGCAGCAGCCGGACCTCCTCGGGCAGCTCGCGCCGCGGGCGCTCGCCGTCCAGGTCGAGCTGGTACCAGACGTGCTCCTCCACGAGGTAGAGCTGGGCGCGGGCGAGGTCGAGCGAGTGCCTGGCCGCGGCGCCGACGCCGTCGCTGCGCACTCGTCTGAAGACATGCCCCATGCGCTCCGGTGCACCCATCTTGGTCAATGTATCGTCGTTTTCGGGTACCGCCATTAGCCGAGAGCGACCTTGCGTACCCTCCGCGTCCGTGGTCGGTGCGCTTTTGGCGGGTGGTTCGGGGTCCAGGCTCGGCAGAGCGTCGAAGCCGGCAGCCACGCTGGCGGGCCGGCCGCTCATCGAGTACCCGCTGGCGGCGCTCGCGGCGGTCTGCGAGCGCGTGGCCGTGGTCTGCAAGCCGGACACGGAGCTGCCGGAGCTCCCCGGCGCGGAGCGCTGGGACGAGCCGCCGGAGCCGCGCCACCCGCTCACCGGCATCGTGCACGCCCTCGAGACGGCCGGCGCGCCCGTGCTCGTGTGCGCGGCCGACATGCCGTTCGTGACCGCGGACGCCTGCCGGACCCTGCTGGGCGCGGTGGGCACGGCGCCCGCGGTCGTGGCGGTGGCGGACGGCGTGGTCCAGCCCACGTTCGCGCTCTACGCGCCCGCGGCGCTGGAGCGCCTGCGGGCGGCGCCCGAGGACGACCCGCTCACGCGCACCGTCGAGTCGCTCGACCCGGTGCACGTGGCGCTCCCCGGGCCGCTGCTCCGGAGCGTGAACACCCCCGAGGAGCTGCGCGAGGCCGAGGAGCTGCTCAGCCGCGGCTGATGATCGCCACGAGCGCGATCGCGAAGACGATCTGCGCGATGCCGAGCGACACGCCGAGGTTGGCGGCGCCCGCGAGCTCGGCGATCACCGTCGTGACCACGACGATCGCCGACCAGCAGTCCGATCTGGCGGGCGAGCTTCACGGCTCGATCGACCGCTCGAGGAGCGACACCAGCTCGGCGGTGCCGGCCTGTCGGGTCCTGGCTCGCCAGCAGGCGCTCCGCCTCGCGCCGCCCGCCGAGCGCGCGCAGCGCCCGCTCGCCGTGCTCGGCGGTGAGCTCGCGCAGCGCGGACAGGCGCCGCGAGCGCGGGCGCCTGGCGCCCGGGTCGAGCCCGGCGCGGTGCGCGTCGAGCGCGTCCACGAGCTCCTCCACTCCCGTCCCGGGCGGGAGCGAGGACACCGCCAGCACCGGCACCCGGCCGGCTCCCACGGCGCCCACCGCCTGCTGGAGGTCGCGGCGCGCCCGGTCGGCCGGCGCGCCCAGGTCCGCCTTGGTCACCACCAGCACGTCGGGCACCTCCATGATGCCCGCCTTCAGGAACTGGAGCACGTCGCCGGACCCGGGCTGGACCACGACCACCACCGTGTCGCAGACCTCCTCGACGTCGGTCTCCGACTGGCCGACGCCCACCGTCTCGACCACCACCAGGTCGAAGGCCGCCGCCAGCGCCTCCGCCGCCTCGCGCGTGGCGGCGGCGAGGCCGCCGAGCCGGCCGCCCGCCGCGGTGGAGCGGATCAGCACGCCGTCGTCGCGCGGGTCGTGCTCGATCCGGGCGCGGTCGCCGAGCAGCGCGCCGCCCGAGCGCTTCGAGGACGGGTCCACGGCGAGCACGGCGACCGTGCGCCCGCGCTCGCGCCAGACGCTCACGAGCGCCGACAGCAGCGAGGACTTGCCCGCCCCGGGAGGGCCGGTCACCCCGATCAGGTGCGCCGGGGCCTCGCCGCCGAGCGCCGCCGGGGACACCTCGGCGAGCAGCTGAGCGGTGGCCTCGCGGCCGCGCGGCGTGCGGTCCTCGATCAGGTTGAGCGCGGCGGGCGCCGCCGAGCGGTCACGCTCTCGCAGTCGACGACCGATCTCGTCGGGCTCGGGCATCGGGCGGCAAGCTAGCCGCTCAGGCCGCCGCCGCGGCGCCGTGGTGCTGGGCCACCAGCTCCACGATGTCGCCCATGATGCGGCTGACCTGGAAGTCCTTCGGCGTGTAGACGCGCGCCACCCCGGCGGCGAGGAGCGCCTCCTCGTCGGCCTTGGGGATGATCCCGCCGACCACCACCGGCACGTCGGCGCCGGCCTCGCGCAGCTCCTCGAGCACGGTCGGGATGAGCTCGGCGTGGGAGCCGGACAGGATCGAGAGGCCGACCACGTGCACGCCCTCGTCGACCGCGGTGCGGGCGATGCGCGCCGGGGTCAGCCGGATGCCCTCGTAGACCACGTCCATGCCGGCGTCGCGGGCGCGGACGGCGATCTGCTCGGCGCCGTTGGAATGGCCGTCGAGGCCGGGCTTGCCGACCAGGATCTTGATGCGCCGCCCGAGCGACTCGGACACGCGCTCCACGCGCTCGCGCAGCTCCGTCAGGTTCTCGTCCGCCTCGGCGGCCGCGGCGTCGGCCACGCCGGTGGGGGCGCGGTACTCGCCGAACACCTCGCGCAGCGCGGCGGCCCACTCGCCGGTGGTCACGCCGGCGCGCGCGGCGGCCAGGGTCGCGGGCATCACGTTGGTCGTCCTCGTCGGCGGCCGCCGCCCGCAGCTCCTCGAGCGCGCGCTCGACGGCCGCGGCGTCGCGCTCGCCGCGCCAGGCCTCGATCGCGTCGATCGCCGCCTGCTCCACGGCCGGGTCCACGCGCATGATGCCGCCGTCCTCGCCCTCCTGGAGCGGCGAGGGCTCGTGCTCGGTGTACACGTTCTGGCCGATCACCTTCAGCTCGCCCGCCTCGATCCGGCGCACGCGCTCGCGGTGCGACTCCACGAGCTGGGTCTTCATGTACGGCACGGCCTCCACGGCGCCGCCGCGCTCGGCCACGACGGCCATCTCGGCGCGGGCGCCGTCGATCAGCTCGTTCACGAGGCCGTCCATCACCGTCGAGCCCTCGAAGATGTCGGGGTAGTCGAGCAGGTCGGTCTCGTAGGCGAGGATCTGCTGGATCCGCAGCGACCACTGCTGGTCCCACGGGCGCGGCAGGCCCAGCGCCTCGTTCCAGGCCGGCAGCTGGAGCGCCCGGGCGCGCGCGTCGCGGCCCATCGTCACCGCGAGCGCCTCGAGCACGATCCGGATGATGTTGTTCTCCGGCTGGGCCTCGGTCAGGCCGAGCGAGTTCACCTGCACGCCGTAGCGGAAGCGCAGCAGCTTGGGGTCCTCCACGCCGTAGCGCTCACGGCCGAGCTCCTCCCAGAGCCGGCCCATCGCGCGGAGCTTGGCGTGCTCCTCGACGAAGCGGATGCCGGCGTTCACGAAGAAGGAGAGCCGCCCGAACACGCGCGGGAAGGTCTCCTCCGGGACGCGCGGCCGCACGCGGTCGAGCACCGCCATCGCGGTGGAGAGCGCGTAGGCGATCTCCTGCACCGGCGTGGCCCCGGCCTCCTGGAGGTGGTAGGAGCAGATGTTGATCGGGTTCCACTTCGGCACCTCGTCGACGCTGAAGGCGATCATGTCCGCGATCAGCCGCATCGAGGGCTCGGGCGGGAACGCGTAGGTCCCGCGCGAGAGGAACTCCTTGATGATGTCGTTCTGGGTGGTGCCCTGGAGGGCGTGGCGGTCCACGCCGTTCTCCTCCGCCACCGCCATGTAGAGCGCGAGCAGCCAGGCCGCGGTGGCGTTGATCGTCATCGACGTGTTCATCTCGTCCAGCGGGATGCCGTCGAGCAGCGAGTGCATGTCGCCCTTGTGGGCGATCGAGACGCCGACCTTGCCGACCTCGCCGCGCGCCAGCTCGTGGTCGGGGTCGTAGCCCGTCTGGGTCGGCAGGTCGAAGGCCACCGACAGCCCGGTCTGGCCCTTCGCGAGGTTGCGGCGGTAGAGCTCGTTCGACTCGCGCGCCGAGGAGTGGCCCGCGTAGGTGCGCATGACCCACGGCCTGTCTGGCTCCGGGAGTCGGTGTGCGGGCCCGCTCACACCAGGGATTGTAAGGTCGAGGGCCCGTGAGCAGGCCGATCGACGTGATGCACCTGGGTCGGGACCGCGTGATCTGCGCCTACGAAGAGGACGGCGTGATCGTGGATCCGGGCCCCTCCACCTCCGTGGAGACGCTGCTGGAGGGGCTCGGAGACGTCGAGCCGCGGGTGCTGCTGCTCACGCACATCCACCTCGACCACGCGGGCGCCACGGGCGTGCTGTGCCGGCGCTTCCCCGAGCTCGCGGTCTACGTGCACGAGCGCGGCGCGCCGCACCTGATCGACCCCTCGAAGCTCCTGAAGAGCGCCGCGCGGCTGTACGGCGACGACATGGAGCGGCTCTGGGGCGAGGTGGCGCCCGTTCCCGAGGAGCGCGTGACGACGCTGGCGGGCGGCGAGGTGGTGGAGGGCTTCCGGGTGGCCTACACGCCGGGGCATGCGTCGCACCACGTGTCCTACCTGCACGAGGCCTCGGGCGACGCCTACGTGGGCGACGTGGCGGGCGTGCGCGTCCCGCCGCACGGGTTCACGGTGCCGCCCACGCCGCCGCCGGACATCGACCTGGAGCTCTGGGAGCAGTCGCTGCAGACCCTCGAGGGCTGGGACCCCACGGCGCTCTGCCTCACGCACTTCGGCCGCCACACCGACGTGGCGGGGCAGATCGCCGCGGTGCGCGAGGGCCTGCGCGTCCAGGGCGAGCTCGCGCGCGACAACGACGAGCAGGGGTTCGTGAAGGCGCTCCGGGAGCGGCTCGCCGAGCACATGGACCCGGACGCCCAGGCGAGCTTCGAGCAGGCGGCCCCGCCGGACCAGCTCTACCAGGGGCTCGAGCGCTACTGGCGCAAGCGCGCGGAGGCGGAGGCGGCGGCGTGAGCGGCGTCACCATCGAGCTCCCGCGCGTCGGCGGGCCCGAGGGCGGCCTCGGCTGGAGCTGGAAGGTGATCGTGCTGAACGACGACCACAACACCTTCGAGGGCGTGGCGCGGGCGCTCGCCCAGACGATCCCCGGCCTCTCCTACGACGGCGGGATGAAGATGGCCAACACGATCCACCACAGCGGCCGCGCCGTCGTCTGGACCGGCCCGCTCGAGCCCGCGGAGCTCTACTGGGAGCAGCTGGCGGGGAAGGGCCTCACGATGGCCCCGCTGGAGAACGACTAGCCGGCTACGGGATGGGCCTCGGCCGCGCGGCCGGCGCCCACGAACTCGTGGTACGTGGGCAGCAGCGGCACCTGGTAGGTGCCGAGCAGCTCCGCCCGGATCTCGGCGATCCGCTCCGAGTACCAGTAGCGCTCCCAGTGCGCCTTCGACGGGAAGACCGCCACCTGGAGGAAGTCGAGCCGCCCGTCGAGGGCGCGGTAGAAGGCCCACTCGGTGGCGCCGTAGTCGAGCACCGCCTCGGCGGCGGGCAGCCAGCCCTCGGCGAACTTGTCGCCGCGGAACGGGTTCGCCACCCACTTGACGTGGACCGCGATCACGCGCCCACCTCGGCGTAGATGGCGCCCTCGCCCTCGGTCGTCTTGCCCGGCGCCCTCCTCGTCGGCGCCGACCAGGATCGAGATCTTGCCCGCGTGCTTGTTGTCGCGCATGAGCTGGTGCGCCTCGGGCACGCCGTCGAAGCCCATCGTCCGCCACAGCACCGGGCGGATCTGGCCCGACTCGATCAGCTCGTTCGCCTTCATGCACTCGTAGGCGTTCGCGAAGTGCGAGCCCGAGGATCTCCTTCTGGCGCATCCACAGGTAGCGGACGTCGAAGTCGAGGTTGTAGCCGGTGGTGCCGGCGCAGATCACGACCTTGCCGAACGGCTTGACCACGAACACCGACGTCGGGAACGTGGCCTGGCCGACGTGCTCGAACACGATGTCGGGGGAGTCGCCGAGGATCTCCTTGACGCGCTTGCCGAACGCGCGCGAGACCTTGAAGCGCTCCTTCTCCTCGTCCGCCGACTCCTTGCCGGTGCGCATCATGCCCTTGAACTCGGCCCGGTCGATGTAGTCCACCGCGCCCAGCTTCTTGACCAGCTCGCCCTTCTCGGGCGAGGACACGACGCCCACGGCGTGGGCCCCGGCCATCTTGCAGATCTGCGTCGCGAACACGCCGAGGCCGCCGGCGGCGCCCCAGATCAGCACCTTCTGGCCGGCCTGGAGGTTGCAGCGCGTGATCAGCATGCGGTAGGCGGTGAAGTAGACGAGCCCGTAGGAGGCCGCCTCCTCCCAGGTGAGGTTCTGGGGGCGGGGGAGGAGCTGCTGGGCCTGGACCTTCGTGAACTGGGCGAACGAGCCCCAGGTGGTCTCGTAGCCCCAGATCTTCTGGCTCGGCGCGGCGAGCGGGTCGAGGCCGTGCACCTCCGGGTCCTCGTAGGAGGCCTGGTTGCAGTGGACGATGACCTCGTCGCCCGGCTTCCAGCGCGTCACGCCGGGGCCGACCTTCCAGACCACGCCCGAGGCGTCGGAGCCGCCGATGTGGTGGCCGTACTCCGGGTGGTCGCCGTAGCGCCAGACCCCGACCGGCTCGCCGAGCGCGGCCCAGACGTTGTTGTAGTTCACGCCGGCGGCCATCACGCGGACGATGACCTCGAACGCGCCGGGCTCCGGCACCTCGATCTCCTCGAGCTGGAAGGCGTCGCGCGGCTCGCCCTGCGCGCTCCTCGCGGATCACCCAGGCGGACATGCTGTCCGGCAGGGTCCCCGGCTCCACGGAGAGCTGGCTGGGCTTGGTCAGGTCGATCTGGGCCATCTGTCCTCTCGGTCGCTTTTGACGCCCGGGATCGTACCGGCGCCCCGGCGCTGGGGGTTCCGCACCCGCCGGATAGGATCGCCCCGTGCGCGCCACCCTCTTCGGCGTCCCCGGCTCCCACCCGGCACTGGCGGCCGAGCTGATGCTCGAGCGCAAGGGCATCGAGGTGCGCAGGCTCGACCTGGTCGCGGGCGTGCACCGGGGGATGCTCCGGGCCCTCGGCTTCTCCGGGGTGACGGTGCCCGCGGTCCGGCTCGACGGGCAGCGGCTCCAGGGCACGCGCACGATCGCGCTGGCGCTCGACGCGCTCGAGCCGTCGCCGCCGCTCGTGCCGGCCGAGCCCGAGCGCCGCGAGGCGGTCCTGCGCGCCGAGGGGTGGGCCGACGAGGTCCTCCAGCCGGCGGCCCGCCGGCTCGCCTGGTCGGCGCTCAAGCGGGACCGCTCGACGCTGGCACCTACCTCGAGGACGCCAAGCTCGGGATCCCCGCGCCGGTGGCCGCGGCGGTCTCGCCGCCGGTCATCCGCCTGGCCGCCCGGCTCAACCGCGCCGACGACGAGCACGCGCGCCGCGACCTCGCCGCGCTGCCGGCTGCGCTCGACCGTGTCGACGGCCTGCTGGCGCAGGGCGTGATCGGCGGCGAGGAGCCGAACGTGGCGGACTACCAGATCGCCACGAGCGTCCGGCTGCTGATGACGCCTGGACGATCTGCGCGGGTGGATCGAGCGCCGCCCGGCCGGCGCGCACGCCCTGGCGGTCGTGCCGCGCTTCCCCGGCCGCATCGGTCCCGTCTTCCCGCACGACTGGCTGCCGCCGCCGCTCGCTAGCCGTTGCGGAAGCAGCCGGCTCGGCCGGCTGCGCACCGATGCTGACGAATCTCGGCCGTTCCGTCAGGTTCCGCCCCTACGGTGGGACCAGACAACTATGGAAGCCGCAACCCCACTCAGGCAGTCCCATGTCGCCGTGGTCGGCGACCGGCTCGTCGTCCGCGAGCTCGACCTGCAGGACGAATGCGCCGTCCGGCTCGTGCGCGAGCGCGAGCAGGCGGGCGACGATCCCGTCAAGACCGTCCGCGACGCGATCGAGATCGGCGCGCGCGTGCTCGACCGCGAGCAGGCCGCGGCCAACGCGGAGTACGTGAAGACCGAGTTCGAGCGCGTGTCGCGCGAGGTCGAGAGCCAGTTCACCGACAAGGCGCGCACGGTGGCCGAGCACTTCGGGACCAAGGTCGACGAGGTCTTCGGGCCCGAGACCGGCCAGCTCGCCCGCGACCTCGAGAAGCTCTTCGGCGACGGCAGCTCCGCCTCGGTGCAGAACCGCGTGCGCGAGCTCGTCAACGAGGCGCTCGTGCGCTCGCGCCAGGACCTGGTGCGCCAGTTCTCGGCCGCCGACGGGTCGAACCCGCTCGCCGACTTCAAGGCGGGCGCGCTCGAGTCGATCAACCAGGCGGCCAATCGCCAGCACGCCACGCAGCGGGCGCTGCTCCAGCAGCTCGGGGACCTCCAGAAGGAGCTCCAGGCGCTGCGCGACGAGAAGGACAAGCTCGAGGAGGTGGGCGCCGAGCGCGAGCGCGGCACCGCCAAGGGCCGGAGCTTCGAGGAGTCCGTCGCCGAGGCGGTCGACGCGCTGGCGCTGCGCCAGGGCGACGTGGCCGAGGCGGTGGGCGACCAGCCGGGCGCCTCCGGCAAGACCGGCGACGTGGTCGTGGACATCGGCGCCTGCAACGGCCCGGCCCGCGGGCGCGTGGTGTTCGAGGCCA
Organism: uncultured Thermoleophilaceae bacterium; assembly: GCA_963768465.1. Classification (GTDB taxonomy): domain Bacteria; phylum Actinomycetota; class Thermoleophilia; order Solirubrobacterales; family Thermoleophilaceae; genus JACVRW01. The sequence goes on from CAVYIA010000013.1 coordinate 197,986, forward strand.
AGGACAGGCGGCTCTCGAAGCCCGGTGCGCTCGAGGAGCTGGACCGCGCGCTCGTCCGACCGCGACGCCGACTTCGCCGTGCTCGTGGTGCCCACGGCCGACGAGCTCCCGGCCAAGCTCGAGCCGCTGCGCGAGTACAACGGCGACAAGCTGCTGGTGGCGCTCGACCCGGGCGACCCCGAGGGGCTCACCCTCGAGGTCGGCTACCGGCTGGCGCGCGCACGCGTGCTCATGTCGCAGGGCGGGAACGAGGGCGTCGACGGCGCCGCGGTGCACGACGTGGTGGAGCGCGCCGTGAACGCGATGGAGGACGTGCGCCGCGTGAAGAGCCAGCTCACCGGGGCCAAGACGAACATCGACACGCGCCTATGAGCTCGTGGACGAGCTGGCGGCGCGCGTGCGTGGGCACCTCGCCGAGGTGGACGCCCTGGTGCTGGCCGGGTCACGCGGACGCGGATGCCGCGCCGGCGGACGACGACCAGCTCGAGCTCTAGGCCGGCTGCGAAGCACCGGCTCGGCCGGCTGCGCACGGGCAGCTCGCAGCTGCGTCGCTGCCGCTCTTGCGCGTCGGCGCCCACGGTCAGCTTGGCCGGCTTGATCTCGCGCGGCACGGCCGCCTCGCTGCCGACGCTGACCTCGTAGTCGCCGCTGCTCGAGCGTGCGGCGGATCGTGCCGGCCGCGGTGGGGGCCACCGGGCCCACGCTGGCGTTCACCGAGCCGCCGCGCAGGAAGATCTCGTGCGGGTCGTCGGTCTGGTTGGCGATCGTGATGACCACCGGCCCGCCGCCGACCTTGGCGGGCGACACGGTGACCCTGTCGCTCTGGACCACGCCGGTGAGGTTCGACCGCGCACCGGCTCGCGCGGCTCGTTCTTGAAGTCGTCCTCCCCGCAGGCGGCGAGCCCCGTGGCCATGATGACCGCCAGCGCTGCCGCGCGGCCGCGTGGCGTCTTCCCTCTCGCGATCATCCTCCGGACTGGACCCTAACCGAACCAAACGGACGTACGCGCAGCGAGCAGCGAGTCGAGCTCGCCCTGGATCCGGCCGCGGATCTCCTCCGCGATGCGCTGGACGAGCGCCACGTCGTCGGCGTCCTCCTCGCCGTGGGCCGAGAGGTCGACCGGCTCGAGGAAGCGGATCTTGAACTTCGCCGGCAGGTACATGCCGGCGGCGGCGAGGCCGAAGTGCGGGAAGGCGTGGTTCACCGGGAAGTAGATGAGCCCGGTGAGGCGCTGAAGCAGCGGCACGTGGGCGAAGATCGGCATCGCCTCCTCGGCGCCCACGACCGCGATCGGGACGATCGGCACGCCCGCCCGGATCGCCGTGCGGACGAACCCCCCGCGGCCGAAGCGGCGCAGCCTGTAGCGCTGCCAGTAGAGCTTGCGCGATGCCCTTCTGGCCCTCGGGGAACACGAGCGCGAGCCGGCCCTCGTCGCGCAGCAGGCGCTGGGCGTTGGCGGGGTGCGCGGCCACGAGGCCGATCTTGTTGGTGAGCAGCCCCACGCCGGGATAGCCCTTGAACCAGTGCTCGCCGAGCATGTAGAGCGGCCGCGGGTGCGGGTGCTCGTGGCGGATCGCCTGCATGATCATCGGGCCGTCCGGGGGCAGCGCGCCGGCGTGGTTCGACACGAGCAGCGCACCGCCCTCGGCGGGCACGTTCTCCACGCCCTCCACCTCCACGCGGAACCAGTGCCGGTAGTAGAAGTCGAGCACGGGCTCGAGCAGGTCGAAGACGCGCTCGGAGCGTCCCCAGTCGTCCAGCGAGCGCCCGTCCTCGGCGGGCGGGATCAGCGTCCTCAGCTCGCGCGGCTCCGGCAGCGGCGGCGACTCCGGCGGCAGGTCGAGCGTGCCGCCGCGGGCGTCGTAGGCGGGGGAGGGGGAGCGCGGCTCCTCGGCGCCGGCCGCGGTGGTGAGCGTGCCGCCGAGCAGCGGGCTCGCGCCGGTGAGCCCGTGCCGGCTCCGGGGGGCGCGGCGGCGGTCGCGCCGCTCAGTCACCGCTGAAGGGCAGCTCGGCCACGGTGGCGGGGCTGCCCGCCACCAGGACCTCGTCGCCGGGGCCCGCCTCGCGCCGGACGAGGGCGAGGGCGATCGGGCCGAGCCGTGGCGACTCGCAGGCCGAGCCGACCTTGCCCACGACCTTGTCGCCGAGCAGGATCTCGTCCCCGCGAGCGGCCGGCGCCGCAAGGCGGAGGCCGCGCAGGTGGCGGTTCGGCTTGCCCTTGTAGTGGAGGCGCGCGACCGTCTCCTGGCCGACGTAGCAGCCCTTCGTGAAGCTGACCGCGCGCTCGTTGATGCCGGCCTCCTGCGGGATCGTGTCGCCGTCCATGTCGAGGCCGAGGCGCGGCCGGCCGCTCTCGATCCGCAGGCACTCGACCGCGTCCTCGGACGCGCGCGGCACGTCGAGCGCCGCGGCGGTCGCGTCGAGGTCGGCGGTGAACACGTCCACGCCGAGCGCGGTGCGCACATACGTGCCGTGCTCGCCCTCGACGAAGGCGTGCTCCTCGGCCGGGGGCGCCACGTCGAGCACGCCGGCCGCCGCCGGGCCCACGAGCGAGAGGATCGAGCGCGTGGCGGTCACGTCCTCGAAGCTGACGTCGCGGCCGAGCGTGTAGGTCCTGACCATGTGGAGGAGCACGGCGGCGCCGACCGGGTCGCTGTCGAGCGCGAACCAGTCCTGGCCGCGCAGGATGCGCAGGTCGGTCCGGAGCTTGCCCTTGTGGTTGAGCACGGCGGCGTAGCAGCCGCCGCCGGGGGCGATCGCGTCCACGTCGTTGGTGACCTGCCCCTGGAGGAAGTCGATCGTCTCGCCGCCGCGCAGCACCACCTTGGCGCGGTCCGAGCGGTCCACCCAGCCGGCCGCCTCGGTGACCAGCTCGTAGTCGCTGGTGGCGATCACGACACCGATTCTAGGTGGCCCCCGAACCGTGCCCGGAGACGGCGGTGGCGGTGCCGGAAGACCGTGCGGTAGAGCGGCAGCAGGGCACGCGCGGGCAGCGGAAGCCGCGGCTCGAAGCTCACCCGGTCGCGCAGCACGCAGCCGCCGCCCGGGACGGGCTCGATCCAGCGCTCGTGCTCCCAGACGCGCATGCTCGCGAGCGACGAGCGCTCGTGGAAGCCGTTCGGGGGGTCGAGGCGCTCCAGCGTGAGGTCGTCCCAGTCGATCGGGATCAGGCCGAAGAGCAGGATCCAGCAGCGCCCGATGCGCTCGCCGACGGGGACCGTCGCGATGTCGAGGCGATCGACCCCGCGCGGCAACGTCATCCGCACGATCGGCATCAGCTCGCCGTTCACGCCCTCCGGGGTCATGACCCGCTCCCAGACAGCTTCCTGATCAGCTTCCAGCCTCGAACCTATGATGAAGCTCGCTCTAGATTTAGACACGCCTAAAATATGCTTCAATTGAGGCGTATGCGCAAGTTTGGCGGCCATAGGGTTTCGCGACGCAAGCTCCTGGGCGGGGCCGCTGCCGCCGGCGCCGTGCCCGTGCTCCACGAGCTGATCCCGCACCAGGGGCTGCACGGCGGCACGTCTCCCGCCGCGGCGGCCGTCGCGCACCACCAGGCGGGGCACACGGGCTCGGGCCACCGCGGCGCCGTCGGGCGCGTGGCGGCATCGGCCAACGGGTTCGACCCCACGGCGATCCTCCGCGACTTCGACGAGGGCACGGTCACGAACGGCGTCCGCGAATGGGAGATCGTGGCCGAGGACCGCGAGATCGAGGTGGCGCCGGGGGTCAGGTACGCGGCCTGGACCTACAACGGCCGCGTTCCCGGCCCCACGCTGCGCGCCCGCGAGGGCGAGCGGCTGCGCGTGCGCTTCGTGAACGGGTCGAGCCACCCGCACACGATGCACTTCCACGGCATCCACCGCGACGTGATGGACGGCGTGCCCGGCATCGGCGCCGGCAACATCGAGCCGGGCCACTCCACGACCTACGAGTTCGACGCCACTCCGTTCGGCCTGCACCTCTACCACTGCCACTCGACCCCGCTCGCCGAGCACATCGCGAAGGGCCTCTACGGCGCGTTCGTGATCGACCCCGCCGACGGCCGCGCCGACGCCGACGAGCTCGTGATGGTCATGAACGGCTTCGACACCAACTTCGACCGCGCCAACGAGGTCTACGCGGTCAACACCGTCGCCTTCGCCTACATGCACGAGCCGATCAAGGTGAAGCGCGGCGAGCTCGTCCGGATCTACCTCGTGAACGCGCTCGAGTTCGACCTCATGAACTCGTTCCACATCCACGCCAACTTCTTCGACTACTTCCCGACCGGCACCCGGCTCGAGCCGCGCGACTTCACGGACACGGTCATCCAGGGCCAGGGCGAGCGCGGCATCCTCGAGCTGCGCTTCCCGTACGCGGGGAAGTACATGTTCCACGCCCACGTCTCCGAGTTCGCGGAATTGGGATGGATGGGCTTCTTCGAGGTGGAGGACTGATGGAGGCCGCCACCGCACGGCTGCGCTCGCGCCCGTGGGTCCCGGCGCTGCTGCCGGTCCTGATCCTCGCCGGGGCCATCGGGCTGTTCGTGGCGCTCGACGCGCCCGGGCTCGACCGGGTCGGCGTGCCGCAGGAGGAGCTGGCCGTCGAGCGCACGGTGCTGCGGCCGGGCGAGATCGAGCTGCACCTGCGCAACGACGGGGCGGACCCGGTGCGGGTGGAGCAGGCGATCGTGAACGACGGCTTCGCCGCGTTCAGCCAGACGAGCGAGGAGATCGGGCGGCTGCGCTCCTCCGACGTGACGATCCAGTACCCCTGGATCGAGGGCGAGGCGTACGAGGTCGTCCTGCTCACCGCCACGGGGGCGACGATCGACCACGCGATCGACGCGGCCGCCGAATCGCCGGACGCGGACCTCGGCTTCTACGGGCTGATGGCGCTCATCGGCCTCTACGTGGGCGTCATCCCGGTCGCGATCGGGATGCTCTGGCTTCCCTGGGTGCGGACGATGGACGCGCGCTGGATGCGCTTCGTGCTCGCCTTCACGGTCGGGCTGCTCGCCTTCCTCGGGATCGACGCGCTGCTCGAGGGCATCGGAGCTTGCGGGCGAGGGCGCCCAGGCGCTTGGCGGCGCGGGCCTCGTCTGGCTGGGCGCGGCGGGCGCCTACCTGGCGCTGGCGGGCGTGGACGGCTGGCTGAGCGAGCGCCGGAAGTCGGCGAGCGAGGGCGCCGACCAGGGCGAGCGCGCGGCCTTCCTGGTCGCGCTCGGGATCGGCCTCCACAACCTCGGCGAGGGCCTCGCGATCGGCTCCGCGTACGCGGTCGGCTCGCTCGCGCTCGGCGCCGCGCTCGTGGTCGGCTTCGCGCTCCACAACACCACCGAGGGCCTGGCGATCGTGGCGCCCGTCGCGCGCTCCGGGAAGGCGAGGACGCGCACGCTCATGCTGCTCGGGGTCCTCGCCGGAGCCCCGGCCATCCTCGGCGCGTGGATCGGCGCATCGTTCTTCAACCCCAGCGCGGCCGCGCTCATGCTGGGCATCGGGGCGGGCGCGATCGCCCAGGTGATCGTGCAGATCTGGCGCCAGATGCAGCGGCGACGGGGAGCGCGGGCTCAGCCCGAACGTGGCCGGCGGCCTCGTGCTCGGGCTGTTCGTGATGTACGCGACCGGGCTGCTGGTGAGCGTCTGATGGCCGTCCGCTCGGAGGTCTCGAACGCCGTGCAGGACTACGCGAAGGCGATCTGGTCGCTCGGCAGGCGCAATGACGAGCCGGTGTCCACCTCCGCGCTCGCCGATCGCCTGGAGGTGTCGCCCGCCTCGGTGTCGGCGATGCTCAAGCGCCTCGAGGAGATGGGGCTCGTCACGCGCGAGCCCTACCACGGCGTGAGCCTCACGCCCGGCGGGCGAGCGCGTGGCGCTCGAGGTGCTCCGCCACCACCGCCTGCTCGAGCTCTATCTCGCCGAGGCGCTCGGGATGTCGTGGGACCGCGTGCACGAGGAGGCCGAGGTGCTCGAGCACGCGATCTCGCCCGAGCTCTCGGAGCTGATCGCCGCGAAGCTCGGCAACCCCACGCACGATCCCCACGGCGACCCGATCCCGACCTCCGAGGGCGAGATCAACGAGCCGCCCACGCGCGCTCTCTCCGAGCTCGAGCCCGGGGCGCGCGGCGTGTTCGTGCGCGTCTCCGACTCGGACCCCGAGATGCTCCGCTACCTCGCCGGCCGCGGCATCGCGCCGGGAGACGGCTTCGAGGTGGTCGAGCGCGAGCCGTTCGACGGCCCGCTCACCGTGCGCTTCGGCGAGCGCCGAGCACGTGCTCGGGGGCCGCCTGACCCGCGCCATGCGCGCGGCAAGCGCCTGATGGAGCGCGCCACAGCACCGGCCGAGCCCCTCGATGTGGGGCAGCCGGCCCTCGCGGCGCCGATCGCGCTCGGTCCCAGCCCGCTCGAGCGGCTCAGGGAGCGCGGCCGGATGCGCCACGGGCTCGCGCTGCTCGGCCCGGCGTTCGTGGCCGCCGTGGCCTACGTGGACCCCGGCAACTTCGCCACGAACATCGCCGGCGGCGCCAAGTACGGCTACCTGCTGCTGTGGGTGATCGTCGCGGCGAACCTGATGGCGATGCTGATCCAGTACCTGTCGGCCAAGGTCGGCGTGGTCACCGGCCGCAGCCTTCCCGAGCTCTGCCGGGAGCACTTCCCGCGGCGCGTGAGCTTCGGGCTCTGGATCCAGGCCGAGCTGATCGCGATGGCCACCGACCTCGCGGAGTTCGTCGGGGCCGCGATCGCCCTCAACCTGCTCTTCGGCGTGCCGCTGTTCGCCTCCGGCCTGATCACCGCCGTGGTCGCCTTCGGGATCCTCGCGCTCCAGACGCGCGGCCACCGCCGCTTCGAGACCACGATCATCGGCCTGCTGGGCGTGATCCTGCTCGGCTTCCTCTACGAGGTCGTCAACTCGGACGCGGACCCGGGCGGGATCGTGTCGGGCTTCACGCCCGGCTTCGCGGACACGGAGAGCATCCTGCTCGCCACGGGGATCCTCGGCGCGACGGTGATGCCGCACGTGATCTACCTGCACTCGGCGCTGACCCAGAACCGGATCCGGCCCTGGAACGACGGCGAGCGCCGCGAGCTGCTGCGCTTCGAGCGCCTCGACGTGGGCCTCGCGATGGGCATCGCCGGCCTCGTGAACATGGCCATGCTGATCGTGGCGGCCGCCCTCTTCCACGGCGTGGTGGACGTGGACACGATCGAGGAGGCGCACACCGGCTTCGACGCCCAGCTCGGCGGCGCCGCCGCCGCTGCCTTCGGCATCGCGCTGCTGGCGTCCGGCCTGTCGAGCTCGAGCGTGGGCACCTACGCGGGCCAGGTGGTCATGCAGGGCTTCATCCGGCGCTCGATCCCGCTGATGGTCAGGCGGCTCGTGACGATGGCGCCGGCGCTCGTGGTGCTCGCGATCGGGCTCGACCCCACGAAGTCGCTCGTGGTCAGCCAGGTGGTGCTCTCGTTCGGCATCCCGTTCGCGCTCGTGCCGCTCGTGCTGCTCACGCGCCGCCGGGACGTGATGGGCGCCTTCACGAACGCGTGGGCGACCACGCTGGCGGCGAGCGTGGTGGCCGGGATGATCATCTCGCTCAACCTGTTCCTGCTGTTCAAGACGTTCGCGGGCTAGCCGGGCGGTAGCCTTCCGCCCGTGCCGCTCGCCGACGACTTCCAGTCCATGGTCGACGCCCTGCCGCCCGACTGGACGCACCTCGAGGCCGATCTGCGGATCGACGACGAGGACCGCTACATCGAGGCGGCCACGCTGCTCTCGCAGGTCAACGCGATGCCCTACTCGAAGCACGACTGGCACTTCCGCCTGCGCTCGGCGCACGAGTTCGGCCATGCGGCGGCGGCGCAGACGGTGCGCGGCACGCTGGCGCTGCTCGACGACGAGGGCATCTCCGGCCTGCTGGTCCAGCGCGAGGCGCGCTCGGGCCGCGTGGAGGTCAACCAGATGTGGGGCCGGCCCGAGTCGGTGCGCCAGGAGTTCGCGCGCCGGCGGTCGCAGTAGCGGCCCGGCCGTGGCGCGCGTAGCGCTGCTCTGCCCCGACCTGCTGTTCGGCTCGAAGCTGCGCGGCGCGCTCCAGGCGGCCGGCCACGAGGTCGTGGGCGCGGATGACCCGGCGGACCTGCAGGTGCTCGACCTCACCTCCGACCCCGACGAGCGGCTGGCGCAGGCGCGCACCGGCGAGCTCCCGACGCTCGCCTTCTACTCCCACGTGGAGGTGGACGTGCGCAGCCGCGCCGAGGCGGCCGGCGTGGACCGGGTGGTGCCGCGCTCGCGCATGGCGCGCGAGGCCGCCGCGCTCGTGGAGGGGCTCGCCCGCTAGCCGCCCGCGAACGCCCGGCCGAGGTCGGGCTCGCGGCTCAGGATCCCGAAGCGGACGTCGAAGCGGGCCCATGCCCGCAGCGCGTCGCGGCGCAGCACGAGCGGCGGCCTGAAAGCCGGCGCGAGCGCGTCGAACTGGGCGCGCACCACGTCCTCGTCCTCTCCCGACGCCTTCGCCACCTCGCTCACGGCCGTGGGCGGGTCGGAGAGCGCCTCCTCGGTCCCGTCCCTGAGCGCGGCCACGGTGCCGCGCACCAGGTCGCGGTGCTCGTCGAGCGTGCGGCGCGTGGTGGCGAGCACCAGCTCGGGGTAGGGGGGAGCGCCGTAGCGGTCGACGCGGAACTCGCGCGTGTCCACTCCGCGGCGGCGGAGCGTCACGCCCTCGGCGTTCCAGAACGCCACCACGGCGTCCACGCGGCCGGCGATCAGGCTGGGCACCGCGCTGAAGCCGATGGTCACGCGCCGCACGTCCGCGAGCGACGCGCCGTCGTGCTCGAGGACGGCGCGCAGCACCGCGTCGTCGGAGGGGAGGCCGGTCACGCCCACGCGCCGGCCCTCGAGGTCGCGCGGGCGCCGGACGCTCCCGCGGGCGATCACCGCGGCCAGCGGACGCTGGACGAGGGCGCCCACGCCCACGAGGTCGGCGCCGCGCTCGCGGGCGAGGGCCAGGTCGTGGATGTCCACCACCCCGAGGTCGGCGCGCCCGGCCGCGAGGAGCTTGATCGAGTCGCTGGAGGCGGACGGCACGCGCACCTCGAGGTCCACGCCGTGGCGCTCGTCGGCGCCGTCCCGGATCGCGGTGTAGATGCCGGAGTGCACGGCGTTCGGCTGGAAGTCGAGCGCCAGCCGGACCGGCTGGAGGCCGGCGGGCTCGCTCTCGCAGCCGAGCCCGGAGAGGAGCGCGGCCGCGACCGCGCTCGCGATGAGAAGGCGGATCCGCACGCGCGGCGAACCCTACGAGCAAGGAGACGGCGCGGCCCGCGGAAGGCCCGCGAACGCACACAGGAGGTCACACGTGCAGGACCGTGGTTCCGCTTCATATCTCGCCGAGTTCCTCGGCACGCTCTTGCTCGTGCTTTTCATCTGGCTTGCGGTGTCCCTGTTCGTGCAGGCGCCCACGCAGGCGCAGCCGAACCCGTTCATCGACTGGAGCGTCATCGGGCTCGTGCACGTGTTCGTGCTCTTCCTGCTGATCCAGACGCTCGCGGTGGTCTCCGGCGCGCACTTCAACCCCGCGGTCACGGTCGCGATGGCCACGCTGCGCCAGATCAAGCCGCGCCGACGCCGTGATCTACATCGTCGCCCAGCTCGCCGGCGCCGTGGCCGGCGCGCTCCTGGTGAAGCTGCTCCTCAACTACTTCCCGAACGCCGAAGCTCGTGAACTACGGCGCCGTCGGGATCAGCGACCGCCTCGACGGCAAGCTGCTGCTCGGCGACGCTGGTCGAGTTCATCGGCACCTTCGTGCTCGTCTTCTCGATCATGGGCGTGGCCGTGGACCCGCGCAGTCCGACCGGGCCCTCGGGCCCGCTCGTGATCGGCGCCGCGCTCGGCGTCTGCGTCATGGTCATCGGGCCGCTCACCGGCGCCGGCCTCAACCCGGCGCGCGCCTTCGGGCCGGCGCTCGTGTCCGGCGAGTTCGGCGGCGCGGGCGACTTCCTGGTCGCCTTCGTCCTGGCCCCGGTGCCTGGGCGCGGTCGGCGCGGCGTGGTTCTACTTCCGCCTCTTCCTCACGCCCGGCGCGAAGGGACCGGAGGGCCTGGAGCCGGTCGGCTGAGCGGCGCGGACGGCAGCGGCCCGTAGACTCGGGCCGATGCGCCGGGTCACGTTCTCGCGCAACTTCACGCTCTCGCTGTCGCGGACGTGCCGGTGCTACTGCAAGTACTGCGCGTTCGCCACGCACCGGGCGCATCTGTACGCGCCCGAGGAGGTCGAGCGGCTGCTCGACGAGGCGGCCCGGCGCGGGGTGAAGGAGCTGCTCGTGCTCACGGGCGAGAAGCCCGAGGTCAACCCCGAGGTGGCGGCGCGGCTGGCGGAGTACGGGCACGCCGACTTCGTCTCGTACGTGGCCTGGGCGTGCGAGCGCGCCCTCGAGCGCGGGATGCTCCCGCACACGAACGTCGGCGTCTGCACGCGCGAGGAGCTCGAGCGGCTGCGGCAGGTGACCGCCTCGCAGGGGCTGATGCTCGAGTCCGTGAACCCCGACCTGGTCGTGCACCAGGGCTCGCCCACCAAGCACCCCGAGCTCCGGCTCGAGACGATCCGGCTCGCCGGCGAGCTCAGGATCCCGTTCACCAGCGGCATCCTCGTGGGCATCGGCGAGAGCGAGGACGAGCGCGTGGACGCGCTGCGCGCGCTCGCGGAGCTGCACGCCGAGCACGGGCACCTCCAGGAGGTGATCCTCCAGAACTTCGTGGCCCACCCGCGCTACTACGGCGCGGAGCCCGCCGAGATCGCCGACGAGGCGCAGCGCAGCGAGACGCACGGCGAGCCGCTCCCGCCGCCGCCGTGGGCGACGCAGGTCACGCTCGACCACATGCGGGCGCTCGTGCGCGAGGCGCGCAGGCTGATGCCGGACGTGGGCGTGCAGATCCCGCCGAACCTGTCCGACTGGTGGCTTCCGCTGGTCGAGGAGGGCGCCACCGACCTCGGCGGCCTGTCGGCCAACGGCGACCACATCTCGCCGGAGCATCCGTTCCCGTCGGTGCACAAGATGCGCAAGCGGCTCGCGCCGCGCGGCTACGCGCTCACCGAGCGGCTCTGCGTCTACCCCCAGTACATGGACGCGGACTGGATCGAGCAGGGCGTGCTCGACGTGATCAAGGTGCGCTACTGGAGCTTCATCCCGCGCCGCGGCTCCGGCCGGCGCGAGGAGCGCTCGATCCGCCGGGACCTGGTTCCGGGCGCGATCGCCAAGGGCCGCGAGGGCGCCGCGCTGGCCGAGGAGGAGCTCACGGCGCTGTTCGCCGAGACGCGGCCGGAGGCGATCGAGGACATGCGCCAGGCCGCCGACGAGCTCCGCCGCGAGCTCGCGGGGGAGACCGTGACGTTCGTCGTGAACCGCAACATCAACGTCTCGAACGTCTGCACCGTCGGCTGCGCGTTCTGCGGCTTCGGCCAGGGCCGGCGCTCGCCCGACGCCTACGAGCACGACCGCGCGGAGCTGGAGCGGCGCGTGCGCGAGGCGGTGGACTACGGCGCCACCGAGATCTGCATGCAGTCCGGGATCCACCCCGACTGGGGCCTCGAGGACTACGAGCACTGGCTGCGCGTGGTCAAGGAGGCCGCGCCCGAGATCCACCTGCACGCCTACTCGCCGATGGAGGTGGCGCACATGTGCGACGTCTCCGGGCTGGGTCCGCGCGAGGTGTTCGAGCGCCTGCGGGCCGCCGGCCTCGGGTCCACGCCCGGCACCGCCGCGGAGGTGCTCCACGACGGCGTGCGCGAGCGGATCTCGCCCAACAAGCTGCCGGTGCGGCGCTGGGTGGAGGTGATCGAGGCCTCGCACGCGGTCGGCCTCCGCTCCACGGTCACGGTGATGTTCGGCCACGTGGAGGAGCCGTGGGAGCTGGCCGAGCACATGCGCGTGGTGCGGGCGCTGCAGGAGCGCACGGGCGGCTTCACGGAGTTCGTGCCGCTCTCGTTCATCCCGTTCCACACGCTGCTCGGGCCGCACGCACGGGATCGAGGAGATCTCGACCGAGGAGAACCTCAAGCACACCGCGGTGTTCCGGCTCGCCCTGGGCCGGACGATCCCGAGCCTCCAGGCGAGCTGGGTGAAGATGGGCCTCGAGGCGGCCACCGAGGCGCTGCGCTGGGGCGTGAACGACCTCGGCGGGACGCTCATGGAGGAGAACATCAGCCGCCTCGCGGGCTCGTACCACGGCGTGAAGCTCGACCCGGACGACCTGATCGCGGCGGCCCACGCCGCCGGCCGCCCGGCGGCGGAGCGCGACACGCTCTACGAGATCCGGCGCCGATTCGAGCTTCCGCTCGCGGCGTAGGATCGCGCCATGAGCGACTACACCGTCAAGCGCATCGACGAGATGGAGGGCTACTACCTCGGCGCCATGAAGCGCGCGCGGGCGGAGCTCGGTGTGACCGCCTTCGGGCTCCAGGTCCTGCAGATGCCCCCGAACATCACCGCCTACCCCGAGCACGATCACGCCGAGAGCGGCCAGGAGGAGGTCTACGTGATCCTCGGCGGCGGCGGCGAGATCGAGCTCGACGGCGAGCGCCGGCCCCTGGCCGAGGGCATGATGGTGCGCGTGGGGCCCGCGGTGCGGCGCAAGATCCTGCCGGGGGACGACGGCATCCGCCTGATCGCGATCGGCGGCACTCCGGGGAAGGGGTACGAGCCCTCGCCGATCACGGAGCTGGGCGCGCCGGACCCGATGGCGCGCTAGCCGTCGACGGAGCGCGGCTGGCGCGCTACGCGCCGACCCAGCGCACGCGGGCGCCGGACAGGCTTGCGCTCGAGCGGCTCGGGCGGCGCTCCGGCGCCGGCTCCTCGGCCGCGGGCAGCTCGTCCAGCCGGCGCATGACCTCGGCGCGCGCGTCGTCGAGCTCGCGCAGCCGGGTGAGCAGGCCGTCGCGGACGTCCTCGAGCTGCTCGGCGGAGAGGAGCGCGCCGCCGGCCGGGCCGGCCCGGCGCGGCTCGCCCGCCTCCGTGGCGGGCGGCGGCCTGCGCGCCAGCTCCGCCTCGAGGCGGGCGATCTGGCGGCGCAGCGCACGCCGCGCGGCCGGCTCCTCGCTGTCGGCGCTCGCGGCGGGCGCGCGCACGAAGGTGCCGCGGCCCTGCTCGCTCGAGACGAGGCCGTCGCCCTCGAGCCGGCCGTAGACCGCGCGCACGGTGTTCACGTTGACCCCCGCGGCGGCGGCCGCGTCGCGCACGCTGGGGAGGCGGTCGCCCGGGCCGAGCTCGCCGGTCTCGACCAGGCGGCGGAGCTTCCAGGCCAGCTGGGTGCCGAGCGGGACCTCGGCCTCGCGGTCCACGCGCAGGTCCATGGCCCAGATGGTACAGCACAGTGTTGCTGTACTGGCACTTACTGTGCTATACCGCTAGCACAGCATGGTCAGAGCCACCGCCGACCGCGTCTTCCTCCCGACCAAGTCCCTGCTCGAGCAGGTCGGGGACATGATGATCCTGACGGGCAAGACGCTGGTGTCGGCGGTGCGGCCGCCGTTTCCCTTACGGGACGGAGTTCGTGCAGCAGTTCCTGTTCATGCTGCGGCTCTGCTGGCTGCCGCTGATGATCACGACGATCGCGTTCGGCTACGGGGCGCCGGGGCTGCAGGCGGGCAACTTCCTGGTGTCTGTTCGGGGCGATCGACCGGTTCGGCGGGTTCTTCGTGCTGGCGTCGATCCGCGAGTTCGCGCCGATCGCGTCGGCGATCATCCTCGCCGGCGTCGGCGGCACCGCGATCACGGCCGATCTCGGCGCGCGCAAGATCCGCGAGGAGCTCGACGCGCTGCAGGTGCTGGGGGTCGATCCGATCAAGAACCTCGTCGTGCCGCGCTTCCTGGCGCTGATGGTCGTGACGGGGCTGTTCAACATCTACGCGCTGATCTTCGGGATCTTCGGCGGCGTGCTCGCGACGCTGACCTTCGACGCGCCGCTGGGCCCGTTCTTCGCCACGCTGCTCAACAACGCGTCGACCACCGATCTCTGGGGGTCGGTCGTGAAGACGACGCTGTTCGGGGCGATCATCGCGATCGTCTCCTGTTACAAGGGCATGACCGCCTCCGGCGGCGCCGAGGGCGTCGGGACGGTCGGTCAACCAGGGCGTCGTGATCGCCTTCCTCGCGATCTTCGCGTTCAACTACGTCTTCACCCAGACGCTGCTCGCCACCCACCCCGAAATCTCGATCATCAAGTGACCGCCGCCGACCTGATGGAGTTGGGCGAGCGCATGACCCGGGTGCTGGTGATCGGCCTGCTGGCCGCCGCCGTGATGGCGGGCAGCGCGCTGCTCTGGATCGGGATCCCGATCGCCGGCCTGTGGGCGCGCGGGCGAGGTCACCGACACTGCCAGCAGCTTCCTGCTCGTGATCCTGCTCGCGGTGCCGACCGCCATGGTCGCGTTCGGCTGGCTGCTCTACCGGTGAACGCGCTCTACGAGCAGATGCTCGGACGGCCCGAGGCCCCACCGTCGCGCTCGGCCTGGCTCGTGAGCTCGAGCGACGAGCGCCGGGCGTTCCGCCGCGCACGCGGCCAGCGCACGCTGCTCGACGTGTCGATGACCGCCTCCGCCGTCGCGGCGCTGGTGCTCATGGCGATCTGGTTCTTCTTCCTCGCCGAGGCCCCGCTGGCGCCGCTGCCGTGACCTGGCTGACCGTCCCTCGCGACCTGATCGCCTCGTTCGGGGAGATCGCCCGCTTCTCGGGGACCGTGATCGGCGCGGTGTTCAGCGGGAAGGTGCTGCGCTTCCTCGGCGAGACGCTCCGCCAGGCCGGGATCCTCATTCTCGGCTCGGCGATCGTGATCTGGGGGCTCGCGTTCCTGCTCGGGCTCCAGTGCGGGATCGAGGGCGCCTACTTCAGCCGGAGCGTCGGCGCCCCCTCGAACTCCGGCGTCTTCGCCGCCTGGTGCGACCTGCGCGAGATCATGCCCTACGCGTTCGGCTACATGATGTCCGCGAAGGTCGGGCACCGGCCTGGTGGCGGAGATCGGCGCGATGCGGATCTCGGACGAGATCGACGCGCTCGAGGTGATGGGCATCAACTCGCTCGTCTTCCTCTGCGCCACCCGCCTGCTGGGCGCCTGGCTCGTGCTGCCCGCCATGTACATCGGCGCGGTGGGCGCCGGGTTCCTCGCCTCCTACGTGGCCGTGGTGCAGCAGATCGGCGAGGTGTCCTCGGGCGGCTACTTCCTCATCTTCTGGATGTTCCAGAACCCGCCCGACCTGGTCTACAGCCTCATCAAGGCGATGGCGATGGCGACGGTGATCGTGCTGGTGGGCTGCTACTACGGCTACAGCGCCTCGGGCGGGCCGGTGGGCGTGGGCACGGCGACCGCGAAGTCGATGGTGCTCAACACCGTGCTCGTGCACATCGTGGGCATGGTCGGCACGCAGGTCTTCTGGGGCTCCAACCCGCGGGCGCCGATCGGCGGATGATCGCCCAGCGCGCCACCGCTCCGCGCACCCGCCGCTCGGCGGACGAGGCCGGCCGCGCGGCGCGAGCTGCGCCGCCAGGTCGCCCGGCTCGAGCGCGAGCTCGTGGACCACTCCTGCTCGGTGTGGCCGCGCGCGGGCCTGGCGCCGCGGCCGGTGGCCGGCGGCCCGGCCGCGCTGCTCTCGCTGGGCGAGCTCGAGGTGCTGCGCGACGCGCTCGCGCGCCGCCTCGCCGAGGCCCGGCGCGAGCTGGCGGAGCGGCTCGAGGCCGAGGAGGCCAACCGCCTGCTGATGGAGGCCGCGCTGGCCGACCCGGCCGCCCACCGCTGGGTGCGGGTCTCGCACCGGGACATCGGCGAGCCGGGCTGCCGCGACTGGCACGTCAGGCCGCGCCTCGGTCTGCTCGGGATGCTGGCCGGCTGGTGGCGCGTCGTCGTCTCCTCCGGCTGTCCGTTACAAAGGGGAGGGTGCACGCGCGCCCTCCCGCTCCTCGCAGTGACCTGCCTCGCTGGCCGCGTGCGGCGGCGACGACGAGAAGAAGGCCTCAACCGCCCCCGAGGCGCCGTCCGGCTCGATGGCGGGGGAGGCCACGACGCCCGCGCCCGCGACCGGCGGCGACGAGCCCGAGGCGGCCCCGGAGGCGCAGGACGAGACGACGGAGCGAGACGCGGCCCCTGCGCCCAGCACGCCGGCGACCGGCCGCAAGGCGCGCCGGACCTGCCTCCGCGGCAGCTACGTGAGCTCGTCCTTCAAGGGGCGCCGCAGCTTCGACTCGCCGTTCGGCCAGATCGCGCTCTCCGGGCGCGGCAGCGGGCTGGGCCTCAGCTTCGACGGCCGCCGGTGGACGTTCCGCGGCGTGGGCGACCGTCCGATGCGCGGCCGGGCGCTCGGCATCAAGGGGACGCTGAAGGTGAACGGCTCGGCTCGCGGCAGGCTGCTGCCCACCCGCGGCGGCGGAGTCCGCTTCCGCCAGCTCGACACGAGCGGGACGGTCACGCTCGCCGGCCTGGGAGCGGAGTTCGACCTGCCGGTGTCGGTGGTGGCCGCGGCGATCGTGCCGGACGGGCCGGCGAAGGTCATGTGCGGCGGCGGGCGGCTCGTGATCGACAGCCGCTCCGGCGTCCTGCGTATGACCGCGAGGCGCCTCAGCGCTCGACGAAGTACTGCCCGCCGCCCTGGCCGCTCGAGAACCAGCGGCTGGTCACGGTCTTCTTGCGGGTGAAGAACTCGACCGCGTCGGGGCCGTGCGCGTGCAGGTCCCCGAGGAACGAGTCCTTCCAGCCGGAGAACGGGAAGAACGCGACCGGCGCGGCCACGCCGATGTTCACGCCGACCATCCCGGCCTCGACCTCGTGGCGGTAGCGGCGGACCGAGGCGCCCGACTCGGTGAAGATCGAGGTGCCGTTGCCGAAGCGGCTGCCGTTCACCACCTCGATCGCCTCGTCGAGCGTGTCCACGTGGACGATCGACAGCACCGGGCCGAAGATCTCCTCGCGGGCGGCCTCCATCTCGGGCCGGACGCCGGTGAGGATCGTGGGCCCGACGAATGCGCCGCCGCCGTCGCCGGCCTGCGCGCGCCCGTCCACCAGCGCCGTGGCGCCTTCCTCCAGCGCCCGGTCGATCGCGCCGACGATGCGGTCGCGCGCGGTCGCCGACACCACGGGCCCCACGTCGGTGGCGTCCTCGGCGCCGTCGCCGACCCGCAGCGCCTCGGTGGCCTCGCGCAGCGGGTCGAGCAGGCGCTCCTGGGCCTCGCCGACGGTCACCACGACCGAGCCCGCCATGCAGCGCTGGCCGGCGGCCCCGAAGGCCGAGCCGATGATGCCCGGCACGGTGCGGTCGATCACGGCGTCGGGCATCACGACCATGTGGTTCTTGGCTCCGCCGAGCGCCTGGACGCGCTTGCCGGTGGCGGCGGCGCGCTCGTAGACGATCCGCGCCACGGGCGCCGAGCCCACGAACGAGACGGCGTCGATCCCGGGGTGCTCGAGGATGCCCTCGACCACGTCGCGGCCGCCGTTCACGAGGTTCACCACGCCCGCCGGCAGGTCCAGCGAGTCGAGCACCTCGAAGGCGATCTGCTGCGTGAGCGGCACCTGCTCGGAGGGCTTGAGCACGAACGTGTTGCCGCAGGCGATGGCGAACGGGAGGAACCAGAACGGCACCATCGCCGGGAAGTTGAAGGGGACGATCGCGGCGCAGACGCCGACGGGCTGGCGCACGGTCTCGGCGTCCACGCCCGTGGCCACGTCCTCGAGGATGCGCCCCTGCATCGTGGTCGGGATGGCGCACGCCGCCTCGACCATCTCGATCATGCGGGCCACCTCGGCGCGCGCGTCGCCGATCGTCTTGCCCATCTCGGTGGTCACCGACTGGGCGAGCTCCTCGCGCCGGGCGTCGAGGCCCTCGCGGAGCGCGAACAGGCGCCGGCCGCGCTCGATCACGTTCACCTTCCGCCACAGGGGCAGCGCCTCGCGCGCGGCGGCCACGGCGGCGTCCAGGTCGGCCGCGCCCGAGAGCGGCACCTGGGCGAGCACCTCGCCGGTGGCGGGGTTGGTCACGTCGAGCCGCTCCTCCGAGGTGGCCGGCGTCCAGCTGCCGCCCACGTAGTTGTCGAGCACCCTGGTCTCTTCGATCGCACGCGTGGCCATTGCGCTCACGCTAACGGAAGAGGTCCTCCTCGCGGGGCCGCCGCAGGGACGCCGCGCCGGGCCCGTCCTCGTCGCTCACGAAGCGCCCGAGGCCGCGCACGAGCACGGCGGGCTCGCGCGAGTCCTTGGTGCGCGCCAGGTCGGCCGCGGCGGCCGCGGCGTCCGCGACCGCGATCGCGGTCGCGCGGAGCTCCAGGCCGTCGGCGTCGGCGCGTCCGGCCCAGTCGTCGAGCGCCAGGAGGCCCGCGGCCCCGATGGCCACGTCGGTCTGGCCGAGCCGCCAGGCGCGCCCGAAGGAGTCGGTCACGAGCACGGCCGGCCGGACCCCGCGCGCGGCGGCGATCCCGGCGCGCAGGCGCCGGGCGGAGGCGTCCGGGTCCTCTGGGAGCAGCACCACGGAGTCCTCGCCCGCCGCGTTGGAGCGGTCCACGCCGGCGTTCGCGCAGACGAAGCCGTGGCGCGTCACGGACACGATCACGCCGCGCTCGGCGCGCAGCACCTCGGCCGACTCGTCGAGCACCACCTGCACGAGCCGCGGGTCCTTGCCGTGCCCCGCCGCCAGCTCGAGCGCGCGCTCGCCCGGAGAGACGCCGCCGAGGTCGCGGATCCGGCCCTCGGCCTTGGACACGACCTTGTGCGCCACCACGAGCACGTCGTCGCCCGCCAGGTCCGCCGGCGCGGCCGCGGCGAGCAGCGCGGCGAGGTCGTCCCCGGGGCGCACCTCGGGGAGGCCGCGCCAGCGCGACGGCCGTCAGCGTCAGGCCGTCACCCGCATCGGGGCGAGCACGGCGCGCGTGGCGGGCGCCGCGCCCGGCCGTGCGGCCAGGGCGGCGGCCAGCTCGCCGAGGTCGTCGCCCGTGTCGACGTCGAGAGTGAGCGTCGGCGGGCGCTCCACGACCGCGGCGCCGCCGGCCGCCTGCAGGTGGCGCTCGAAGCTGCCCGGGCCGAAGCTCGGCTCGATCGCGTCCGGAGGCGCGAGCAGGAGCGCGTTCGTGCCCGTCCCGTGGCGGTCGGGGACGATCGTGACCGCCGCCGGGCTCGCGAGCAGGGCGCTCACCTCGCGCGGGTCGAGCAGCGGCGTGTCGCCCGGCACGAGCAGCGCCCGCTCGTAGCCGGCCGCGAGGGCATGGCCCACCCCGATCAGCGCGGCGGCGCTCTGGCCTGCCTCGCGAGTGTCCTCGAGCACCTCGGCCCCCGCCGCGACCGCGGCCTCGCGTGCGAGCGGCTCTGCCGTCACGACCGCCACGGCGCCGAGCTCGCGGACCTGCCCGAGCGCGCCCAGCACGTCCGTGACCATCGCCTGGGCCAGCCGGCGCCGGTCGGCCGCCGGGAGCGACGGCACGAGCCGCTGCTTCGCGTCGCCGAAGGCCTTCACCGGGAGCACGGCGAGCGTGCTCACAGGGACCTTCCGAGCTCGATCGCGGCAGCGGCCACGCGACGGCGGTCCTCCGGGGTGTCCATGAGCGTGTCGATCGTGATCGAGGGTAGGCCGGGGACGTCCTCGTCGGCCACGATCGCGTCCAGCAGCCCGTCGTAGGCGGTCGCGACCCCGGCGGCGCTCTGCTCGATGCCGGCGTGGGCGCAGAAGGACTCGGTCGGGCCCTTCACCGCCCGCCCGCCCACGAACGGGCTCACCGCCACCACGGGGGCGCTCGCCGCGGCGAGCGCGTCGCGCATCCCCGGCACGGACAGGATCGGCCCGATCGAGATGACCGGGTTGGACGGGCCCACGACGATCACGTCGGCCCCGGCGATCGCGTCGAGAACGGCCGCGGGCGGGCGCGCGGCCTCGATGCCGCGCAGCTCCACGCCGTCCACGGGACCGGCGGCCCCGTGGACGATCATGAACTCCTGGAACGGGAGCCAGTCGCCGCGCCGACTTCACCCAGGTGGCCACCGGCTCGTCGCACATCGGCAGCACGCGCGCGCTCACGCCCATCGCGTCGACCACGGCCGCGTGCGCCGCCGTCAGCGGGGTGCCGGAGCGCAGCAGCTCGGTGCGGACCATGCACATGGCCAGGTCGCGGTCGCCGAGCCGGAACCACGTCGGCCGCCCGGCCGCGGCGAGCGCGTCGAGCACCTCGAACGTGTCGCCGCGGATCCCGTACCCGCGCTCGTCGATCGCGTCCGCGAGCCAGTAGGTCACGAGGTCCGGGTCGGGGGAGACGTGGACGCCGTAGACCTCCACGTCGTCCGCCGTGTTGGCGACCACGGACAGGTCACCGAGGTCCGCCAGGCCACGCGCCAGCTTCGCGCCGCCCGTGCCGCCGGAGAGCAGCGCTACCAGCGGGGCTCCGGGAGGTTCGTGAGGCGGATCCCGGCGTGCGTCTTGTTGTTGATGTTCACCGAGATCAGCAGCGGCGTGAGCGCCTCGATGTGGCGTGCCTGCTCGAGCCGGCCCGCGTTCACCGGCCGCAGGCCCGTCGATGCGCCGGATGACGCCGGCCACCGCGGCCTTGGCCTCCTTCGAGTCGCCGGCGATGAGAACGTCCTCGTCGAGCGGGTGGTCGAGATCGCCGAGCACCGGCGCGCTCACGGTGTGGAGCGCGGACACGACGATCACACCCTCGGGGACCATCTCCTGCGCCTGCTGGGCCGCGGAGCCCTGCGGCACGCCGAGCAGCCGGGTGGCCTTGCCGGACACCGCGGCGGCGAGCGGCACGGTGGCGTCCACCAGGATCTGGCCGGGCTCGAGCGCCTCCTTGAGGTTGGTGAGGTTCTCGGACTGGGCCCGGAACGGGACGCACAGGAGGACGATCGGGCCGCGGCGCGGCCGCCTCGGCGTTCTCGAGGCCCTCGGCGGACGCGCCGTCCACGCGCTCCCGGATCCGCGCCGCGCCGCCTCCTCGGCGCGGCCCGCGTCGCGCGAGCCGATGGCGACGGGCACGCCCGCGCTGCGCGAGCCGGAGCGCGATGCGCGAACCCGAGCGCCCCGGTGCCGCCGATGACAGGGACCGTTTCCACCGGGCGGCCACCCTAACGAGTGTTGTAATGCGGGCCGAATGGAGTCGCTGATCTCGACGCTCGGCGACGGGCTCTGGAACGCGTTCCTCATGGCCTGGGAGGTCTGGTGGGCGCTCGTCCTCGGCTTCCTGATCTCGGCGATCGTCCAGGCCCGGGTCCCGCGGGAGCGGATCGAGTCCGCGCTCGGCGGCGCGGGCCTGCGGCCGATCGCGACGCGCCACCGGGCTCGGCGCCGCGTCGAGCTCCTGCTCCTACGCGGCCATCGCGATCGCCAGGAGCCTCTTCGAGAAGGGCGCGTCCGCGGCCACGGCGCTCGCGTTCCAGTTCGCCTCCACCAACCTCGTCTGGGAGCTCGGGCTGGTGATCTGGGTGCTGCTCGGCTGGCAGTTCACGCTCGCCGAGTTCGCCGGCGGCTGGTGATGATCGCGCTCATGTGGCTGCTGCTGCGGGTGTTCGTGAGCCGGCGCCTCGAGGAGACGGCCCGCGAGCACGCGCGGGCGGCGGCGGCCGCCGCACGAGCACGGCGGGGCGGACGTGCCCAGGTGGACCGCGGTGGCGCGGAACTTCCTCGGCGACTGGCGCATGCTCTGGAAGGAGATCCTCGTGGGGTTCCTGCTCGCCGGCTTCGTCGCGCTGCTCGGCGACGACTTCTTCAACGCCCTCTTCCTGGAGGACGCCCCCGAGGGCGTGCAGACGGTCTGGGGAGCCTTCGTGGGGCCGCTCATCGCGGTGGCCAGCTTCGTCTGCTCGGTCGGCAACGTCCCGCTCGCGGCCGTGCTCTGGTCGGGCGGCCTGTCGTTCGCCGGGGTCATGGCATTCATCTACGCCGACCTGATCGTGCTGCCGATCATCGCGGCCTACCGCAAGTACTACGGCACGCGTTCGCCCTCCGGATCACCGCGCTGATGTACACGACGATGGTGATCGCGGCGCTCGTGATCGACGTCGCGTTCGGCGCGCTGGGGCTGATCCCGTCCGCGCGGCCCGCGACGGAGGACGTCTTCGGCGGGGTGGAGCTGGACTACAAGGCGGTGCTGAACGCCGTTGCGACCGCGGTGTTCCTGACGATGCTCTGGCTCGCCCGGCGCGGGCCGCAGCGGATAGGCTCCCGCACGCCTTGCGACTCGCAGACCGCACAGCGCTCGTGACCGGCGGCGCCTCCGGCATCGGGGCGGCCACCTGCAGGCGGCTCGCCGCCGAGGGCGCCCGGGTGGCCGTGACCGACGTGAACCTCGACGGCGCGAGCTCGGTGGCCGGCGAGATCGACGGCCGCGCCTACGAGCTCGACGTGCGCTCGCTCGACTCGATCACCGCCACGGTCGCGGCGGTCGAGCAGGAGCATCGGCCCGGTCGACGTGCTGGTGAACAACGCCGGCTACGACGAGTGGGGCTTCTTCACGAACACCGACGAGGCGCTCTGGCGGCGGGTGCTCGAGGTGAACCTCTTCGGCGTGATGGGCATGACGCACGCCGTGCTCCCCGGCATGCAGGAGCGCCGCCGCGGGCGGATCGTGAACGTCTCGTCGGAGGCCGGGCGCGTGGGCTCGAGCGGCTCGGCCGCCTACTCGGCGGCCAAGGGCGGCGTGCTGGGATTCACCAAGGCGATCGCCATCGAGAACGGCCGCTACGGCATCACCTCGAACGCGGTGGCCCCCGGCCCGATCGAGACCCCGCTGCTGATGGCGGCTCCGGAGGCGTTCGGCGACCTCGGCAAGAAGCTCGTGGAGAACATGATCGGCGTCGACGGTGCTCCGCCGCCTGGGCCAGCCGGACGAGGTGGCCGCGGCCATCACGTTCCTGGCGAGCGACGACGCCTCGTACGTGACCGGCCAGTCGCTCGGCGACGAGCGGCGGCATGGTCCGGCTCTAAGCTCGGAGGCGATGGTCGCGATCCGCGAGGTGGGCCCGCGCGACGGGTTCCAGAACGAGCCCGAGGTCATCGCCACCGACGACAAGGTCCGGCTCGTCGAGATGCTCGCCCGCACCGGCGTCAGGCGGCTCGAGGTCACGAGCTTCGTCCGCGCCGACGTGATCCCGCAGCTCGCCGACGGCGCCGAGGTGCTGCGCCGCGCCGACATCCCGGACGACGTGTCCGTGACCGTCCTGATCCCGAACGAGCGCGGTCTCGACAACGCGCTCGAGCTGCGCGACCGCTTCCAGGAGGTGAACCTCTTCCTCTCCGCCTCCGAGACCCACAACCGGCGCAACGTGAACCGCTCGGTCGAGGAGTCGCTCAGCGGCCTGGAGCGGGTCGTGGCGCGCGCACGCGCCGAGGGCCTGCGCTGCGAGGGAGTGATCTCCGTCTCGTTCGGCTGCCCCTACGAGGGCGAGGTCCCCGAGGAGCGCGTGCTCGGCATCGCGCGGCGGCTGGCCGAAGCGGGCTGCGAGGAGGTGGCGTTCGGCGACACCACCGGGATGGCCAACCCGCGCCAGGTGCAGGGCGTTCTTCGAGCGTGCGCGCGGGCGAGCTCGGGACGTGGAGCTCACCGCGCACTTCCACAACACGCGCGGGCAGGGCCTCGCGAACGCGCTCGCCGCGCTCGAGGCCGGCGTGCGCTCCTTCGAGTCCTCCTTCGGGGAGCTGGGCGGCTGCCCGGTGCCGCCCGGCGCCACGGGGAACATCGCCACCGAGGACCTCGTGTCGATGCTCCACGAGATGGGCTACGAGACCGGGGTGGACCTGCCGGCGCTGGTGGAAGCGGCCACGCGAGGCCCAGCGTGTCCTCGGCCGTCCGCTCGGGAGCCACGTGCTGCGCGCCGGGCCGGTGGACTGGCAGGGGGCCGCGTGAGCGCCGCCGAGCTGCGTCACGACGTCGAGACGCTGGCCGGCATGACGCGCGACTCCGCCGGTGCGGGCGAGCGCGCCGCCGCCGAGTGGTCCGCGGGGCGCCTGCGCCAGCTCGGCGCCCAGGACGTCCGCACCGAGGGCTTCCGCTACCAGGACACCTTCGCGTGGTCGCACGCCGCCCATTTCGCGGCCGGCGCGTTCGCCGCGCTCAGTGGCCGGCGGCTGCTGGCGGCCGCCGCCCTCGCCTCCTTCGAGCTCGACTACAGCGGGCGCGCGCAGTGGCTGCGCTCGCTCCTGCCGAGCGGGCGACGGGGCGAACGCCGTGGGCCGCCTGCCCTCGCGCGGGCCGCGCAAGCGCACGCTCGTGCTGGTGGCCCATCACGACGCGGCGAACACCGGGCTGATGTGGGACCCGCGCATGCTGGCCGCGGGCGACTCCGCGGCGGAGCGCACCGGCAAGCGGGCCTCGCTGGCGCTCCTGCCCGAGCTCGCCTTCGCTCGGCGCCGTCCTCGGCGGGCGCCGGACCGCGGCGGCTCGCGGCGGCGCTCCTGGGCGCGGCCGTCGGGCTGTCCGCCGACCAGGCCCGCAGCGCGACCGTGCCGGGCGCGAACGACAACGCCAGCGGCGTGGCCGGGGTGCTCGCCGTGGCGTCGCGACTCGCCCGCGAGCGGCCCGACGGCCTCGAGGTGGTGATCCTGCTCTGCGGCTGCGAGGAGTCGGGGATGGGCGGCATGGCCGCCTGGATGCGCTCGGAGGGCTCGCTGCTCGACTCCGCCACGACGCTCGTGCTGGGCCTCGACACGGTGGGCTCGGGAGAGCCGGTCGTGCTCGAGCGCCGAGGGCGGCGCATGGCCCGTGCGCTACCGCGAGACCGACGTGGCGTTCGCGGAGGTCGCCGCCGCGGGGGCGGGGGTGCGGCTCCGGCGCTGGCGGCTCGGGGCCTGGACCGACCCGGTGCTGGCGCGGCTCGGCGGGCTCCCGGCGCTCTCGATCCTCTCGGTTCGCGAGGGGGGCTTCCCCAACTACCACCTGCCCGCCGACACGCCCGAGCGCGTGGACTACGGCTGTCTCGAGGCCTGCGTAGAGGCCTCGCTCGCGATCGCCCGCGCGCACGCCGCCTGAGCCTCCGGCGTCATGGTCATGGCGAACCGTGGGCTTGGCCTGAGTGATAGGCTCGGGCACATGTCCAGGCTCGCCCGCGCCGCGGGGCTGTCCGTGGCGCTCGGCGCGGCCACGGTCCTTCCCGGCTTCCTGATCGGCGCGCTCGCGCTCCAGATGCGCCAGCGACCTCGACGCGAGCGTCGGCGCGGTGGCCGCGGGGGTGACGGTCTTCTTCGCCGCCGGCGCGCTCGGGGCCGGGCCGGGCGGACGGCTCGCGGAGCGCCTCGGGGCGCTCCGGGCGATGCGCGGCGCGGTGCTGATCACCGCCGCCTGCCTGTTCGCGATCGGCGGGCTCGCGGACTCGCTGGTGGCCGTCTTCGCGCTGCTCGCCGTGGCCGGTGTGGCGAACGCGGTCAACCAGCCGGCCATCAACCTGTTCATGGCCGACGCGGTCCCGCGCGACCGCCAGGGGCTCGCGTTCGGGATCAAGCAGTCGGCCATCCCGGGGGCGATCCTCGTGAGCGGCCTGGCGCTGCCCGCTGTTGGCGATCCCGCTTCGGGTGGCGTGCCACCTTCGCGATCTGCGGCGGGCTGGTGCTCGCGGTCGCGCTGCTCGCGCGCAGGGGCGGCATGGTGCGCGACCACGCGCCCGCCGAGCGCGAGCCGCCTCCGCGGGTGTCGCGCGAGCTTCTGTTCCTGGCCGTCGGCGCCGCGCTGGCGGCGGGCGGCGCGAACGCGCTCAGCACCTATCTGGTCGCGTCGGCGGTGGACGCCGGGATCGAGGAGGGCACGGCGGGGCTCGTGGCGGCCCTCGGAAGCGGCGTGAGCCTGGCCGTGCGCATGTGGGTCGGCGCGCGCGCCGACAGGCGCCGCGACTACGGCTACACCACGATCGTGCTGCTGCTCGTGGCCGGGGCCGCCGGCTACCTGCTGATGGCCACGGGCGCCGTCGCGGCCTTCGTGGCCGGCGCGGTGGTGGCGTTCGCGCTCGGCTGGGGGTGGCCCGGCCTCTTCAACCTCGCCGTGGTCGAGAACCACCGCGAGGCGCCCGGAGCCGCCACCGGGATCACCCAGAGCGGCATCTACGTCGGCGCGGCCGCCGGGCCGGCGCTGTACGGGCTGCTCTCGCACGGCATCGACTACGAGGGCGCCTGGGCCGTGGTGGCCGGCATCTCGCTCGCCGCCGCCGTGGTGATGGCCGGCCGCCGGGCGGCGCGATGTCGCCGTGGCTCAGCGCCCGGCGAACTGAGGGTCGCGCTTCTCGAAGAACGCCCGCGCGCCCTCGGCGAAGTCCTCGGTGGCCGCCAGCGTCTCCTGCGCCGCCACCTCCTGCTCGAGCGTGGCCGAGAGCGCGGGCTTGGCCGCGGCGTCCATCACGCGCTTGGCCAGCCCCACCGCCCGCGGGGCCGCGGCGAGCAGCTCGTTCGCGAGCGCGTCGGTGGCCTCGGCGAGCGAGTCGGCCGGGGCGATGCGGTTCGCGAAGCCGATCCGGTGCGCCTCGTGGCCGTCGATGACCTTGCCGGTCATGATCAGCTCCTTCGCGCGGCCGAGGCCCACCACGGCGGGCAGCCGCGAGCAGCCGCCCACGTCCGGCAGCAGCCCCACGCGGACCTCCATGATCCCGGCCACCGCGTCCTCGGCCATCGTGCGGAAGTCGCAGGCCAGGGCCATCTCGAACGCGCCCCCGAGGGCGGCGCCGTGGATCTGGCAGATGGTGGGCTTGGGCATCTCCTCGAGCAGGTTCCACCAGCCGATCAGCGGCCGCCGGAAGCGGCGCAGGCTGCCGGGCCGCTCGGAGAGGTCGCGCAGGTCGTTCAGGTCCATGCCCGACGAGAACATCGCGCCCTCGCCGCGCACGATCACCACGCGCACCGAGGCGTCGTCGGCCGCGGCCTCGATGGCGGGGCCGAGCTCCGCGAGCAGCTCGCCGTTCATCGCGTTGCGCTTGTTCGGCCGGTTGAGCACGAGGTGGCGAACCGCCCCGCTGTCCTCGACCTTGACCAGTGACATGTAGGCTCCCCGCGCTCGACGACTCGGACGGAGGCAGGCTAGTGGAGATCAAGCAGGTCGGAGTGCTCGGCTGTGGCCTCATGGGCCACGGAATCGCACAGGTGGCGGCGCAGGCCGGCTACGACGTCGTCGTGCGCGAGGTCGACCAGGCGCACGCTCGACAAGGGGCTCGGCAAGATCGAGAAGCAGCTCGGCCGCGCCGTGGAGAAGGGCCGCATGGAGCAGGACGACGCCGACGCCGTGCGCGGCCGCATCACAGGGCACGCTCGACTACTCGGACCTCGCGGACTGCGACCTCGTGATCGAGGCGATCACCGAGGACCTCGGCCTGAAGCTCGAGATGTGGCGCGAGGTGGACCCGGTCGTGAAGCCGGAGGCCGTGTTCGCCACGAACACGTCGTCGCTGCCGGTGATCGACCAGGCCGCCGCGACCTCGCGGCCCGAGCGCTTCCTCGGCCTCCACTACTTCAACCCGGCGCAGGTGATGAAGCTGGTCGAGGTGGTCCGCGGGATCACCACCTCCGACGAGGCCTTCGACGTCGGCACGAGCTTCGCGCACTCGATCGGCAAGCTCGGCATCCCCACGCGCGACACGGCGGGGTTCATCGTGAACCGGCTGCTGGTGCCGTACATGCTCGACGCGATCCGCGCCTACGAGGAGGGCGTGGGGTCGGTGGACGAGATCGACGCGGCGATGAAGGCCGGCGCGGCGCACCCGATGGGCCCGCTCACGCTGTCCGACTTCGTGGGCCTCGACACGCTCGGCTCGATCTGCGACGTGATGTTCGACGAGTTCCGCGAGCGCCGCTTCGCGCAGCCGCCGACGCTGCGCAAGATGCTCGCCGCCGGCTGGTACGGCCAGAAGAGCGGGATGGGCTTCTACGACTGGTCCGGCGACGAGCCGGTGCCGAACCCGCAGCTGGCCTAGCCGCCGCGGCTCCAGGTCCTCTCGCACGAGCGAGAACGACACCAGGTCATAGCGCCGGCCCTTGCGCTGCTCGAACGAGCGCAGCACGCCCTCGCGGGTGAAGCCGCCGCGCTCGGCCACCCGGTGCGAGGCCGGGTTGTCCGTGTCCGCGTGCAGCGAGAGCCTGCCCAGCCCGAGGTCGAGGAGCGCCCAGCGCGACAGCAGCCGCACCGCTCGCGTGGCCACGCCCTGGCCGCGCGCCCAGGGCGCCACCCAGTAGCCGATCTCGCTGCGCGACTCCTCCCAGTCGAAGCGCATCAGCCCGGTGCTGCCGAGGAACGCGTCGCTGCCGGCGTCCGCGATCGCCAGCCAGAGCGCCTCGCCGCCGGCCAGGGCGGCGCCGTGGGTCTCGAAGAAGCGGCGCAGCTCGGCGTCGCTCTGGTTCTCCGGCACGCGCGTGAAGCGCGGCACGAGCGGATCGCGCGCGCCCTCCGCGGCGGCCGGCAGGTCGGCCTCGATCCACGGGCGCAGCAGCACGCGCTCGTCCCGGAGCGGCGGGTCGGGGAACCGTAGGGCGCCCACCGGGCCGGCTGCTAGCGCCGCGAGACCGAGGACAGCGGCACGGTCGACGTGGCGCCGCCCCTGAGCCAGCGGACGGTGACCGTGCCGGCCTTCGAGTCGATCGCCTGCACCTTGCCGAGCTCCCCGGTGGACTTCTTGCGCACGTGCCCGGGCGGGAGCGCGGTGGCCGTCCGGGCCTTCTCGGGCGAGGGCAGCGGCGTGAGCCGGCGGGTGGGGGAGGGGGCGGGGCCGGCGAAGGCGCGGGCGGCTCGGGCTTCGCCAGCTTCTTCTCGAGGGGCACCACGTTCGCGCCCGTTCCCTTCGTCTCCGTATCGAGCACCCAACGCTTTGCCATGTCCCCTTCGACTGTAGTCCTGCACTACAGTGGCGCTCCGATGAGCACCTTCGAAGAGGCCCTGGAACGGGCCAGGGCCGGCGGTCCCGAGCGCCACCACGAGAAGTCACGCGACCAGGGCAAGCTCCCGGCTCGCGAGCGCGTCGAGCGGCTCGTGGACCCGGGGTCGCTGGTGGAGGACGCCCTGCTCGCGAACTGGGAGGCGGAGGGTCTCGGCGCCGACGGCGTGATCACCGGCCTCGCCACCGTCGCGGGCCGGCCCGTGGCGCTGATGGCGAACGACCCGACGGTCAAGGCCGGCTCGTGGGGCCCCAAGACCGTCGAGAAGATCATCCGCGTTCAGGAGCAGGCGCTCGCGCAGCGCGTCCCGATGGTCTACCTCGTGGACTCGGCGGGCGCCCGCATCACCGAGCAGGTGCAGATGTTCCCCGGCCGGCGCGGCGCCGGGCGCATCTTCCACACCGAGGTGAAGCTCTCGGGCGTGGTGCCGCAGGTGTGCGTCCTGTTCGGCCCGAGCGCGGCGGGCGGCGCCTACATCCCCGCCTTCTGCGACGTCGTGATCATGCGCGACGGCAACGCCTCGATGTACCTCGGCTCGCCGCGGATGGCCGAGATGGTGATCGGCGAGAGCGTGACGCTCGAGGAGATGGGCGGCGCGCGCATGCACACCGGCGTGTCGGGCTGCGGCCACTTCCTCGTCAAGTCGGACGAGGAGGGCATCGACCTGGCCCAGCGCTATCTGTCCTACTTCCCGCGCCACTGGCAGGAGGACCCGCCCCTGGCGCCCCCGGCCGAGCCCGCGGCGGGGCTGCCCGACATCCCCGTGGACGAGAACAAGCCCTTCGACATGCAGGGCCTGATCGACGCGCTCGTGGACGCGGACTCGTTCCTCGAGGTGCACAAGCGCTGGGCCAAGGAGCTGATCGTGGGCTACGCCCGGATCGACGGGCGCGCGATCGGGATCGTCGCGAACCAGCCGCGCCAGAAGGGGGGCGTGCTGTTCGTGGACTCCTCCGACAAGGCCGCGCGCTTCATCTGGACCTGCAACGCGTTCAACGTGCCGCTGCTCTTCCTCGCCGACGTGCCCGGCTTCATGATCGGCACCCAGGTCGAGCGCCAGGGGATCATCCGCGCGGGCGCGAAGATGATCTCCGCGGTCTCCGAGGCGACCGTCCCGAAGATCTCGGTGATCGTCCGCAAGGCCTACGGCGCGGGGCTGTACGCGATGGCCGGCCCGGCCTACGACCCGGACGCCTGCCTCGCCCTGCCCGACGCCAAGATCGCCGTGATGGGCCCGCAGGCGGCCATCAACGCCGTCTTCTACAACCAGCTTCAGGCGATCGAGGACGAGGACGAGCGCGCGCGCCGGACCGAGGAGCTGCGCGCCGAGTACAGCGAGGAGATCGACATCCTCCACCTGGCCTCGGAGCTGGTGGTGGACGCCGTGGTGCCTGCCGCGGAGCTGCGCGCCGACCTCGTCGCGGCGCTTCACGGCCTACGCCGAGCGCGAGCGCGCCTGGCCGGCCAAGCGCAACGCCGTCACGCCCGTCTAGACCGTCCTAGCGGCGGTTGAAGGTCGCGGTGAAGGTGCGGCTCTGACGTCGCCACGATGTCGTGGGCGCGCAGGCCGCCGTCGGACCAGGAGCCGAAGTCGTAGGTCGCCGAGGCGAGCGTCTGCGGGGTCGGCGCCGACAGCGTGTTGGCGGAGTCCTGGATCACGGTCACGTCGAACGGCGTGGTGCGCGTCTGGCCGTTGACGGTCAGCTGGAGCCCGGACGGGGTCGAGCGCAGCGAGAGGTCGACGGTCTTCGGGTCGAGCCGGACGCTCTGCGGTGTCGGTGAGTCCGCCGCTGTCGGTGGCCGTGAGCTGTCAGCTCGAGGTAGGACGGGTACTCGTGGTCCGGGCGCGTCGAAGTCGCCCCAGTCGTTTCCGGGGAAGGACTGACAGCTCGTGCGTGTGGCAGGCCGAGGGGCAGTGGTGGAGCAGGAACGTCCAGCTGAGCTGGTCCTTGCCGAGGCGCTGCTCCTGCGCGTCGGTGGCGCTGCCCTCGAAGTGGATCGTGTCGCCGACGTCCCACGTGAAGCCGCTGGTGAGGGGTGCTGATCGTGGCGACGGGCGGCGTGTTCCCGGCGGTGATGGCCACGGAGTCGGTGGCCGTCGCGCCGTGGCTGTCGGTGACGTGAGGCCCACCTGGTAGACGCCGCGGCTCGTGTAGGTCGAACGTCGGGCTGACGCTGCTCGAGTCGTCGTAGGCCCCGTCGCCGTCCAGGTCCCATGCGTAGGTGAGCGCGTCGCCGTCGGGGTCGCTCGAGCCGCGGCGCGTCGAACGTCACCGGCGAGCGGCGTGTTGCCCGCTCGTGGGGCGTGGCCGACGCCACCGCGCGCGGCGCCTGGTTGCCCGCGGTGTAGCGGATCCGCTTGATCTGGCCGTCCCAGACGTCGGCGTAGAAGAGGTCGCCGCCGGGGCCGAACTGGATGTCCACCGGCGTCGCGGCCCCGGCGCGGAAGGTCTTGACGAGCGACGGGTTGGGCAGCGTCGCCGCCGCCGCGCTCCATGACCCAGATGCAGGCCGCGCGCGTAGTCCGCGAAGAAGAGCGCGCCGTCGAACTCGGCGGGCAGCGGGCTGCCGGGCGGGTGAAGGCCATGCCGGAGACCGACGAGCGTGCCGGTCGGGCACGGGTCCTCCGGGTCGCAGCTTGCCGGAGTGGGGGTAGGCGAGGTAGGGCGCGGTCACCGCGCCGCGCCGGCCGCGTAGAGGTTCTCGCAGAGGTTGAGGTTCGCGCGCGTCGTAGCCGCTCTGGCGCGGCGACGCCCTCGTAGCAGGGCCAGCCGAAGTTCTCGACCGTGGCGTCCGGCGGGTTGGGCACCCGGTTGATCTCCTCGGTGGTGTTCCAGCCCACGTCGCCGAGCCAGACCTCGTTCGTGCCCGGCCGGATCGCGAACCTGAACGGGTTGCGCAGGCCGTAGGCGATGATCCGCCGGCGCTCCGGGTCGGTGCTCGCCGCGTAGCGGGTTGCCGGGCATCGCCTCGCCCGTGTCGGGGTTCACGCGCAGGAGCGTGCCGTCGAGCGTGGTGGGGTCGGCCGGGCGTGCGCAGGTCCTGGCTCCGCAGCGCCCCGCCCTCCGCGGTCGGCGGCGTCTGGGTGCCGCCGACGCCGGACCGGGGGGTCGCCGCACGGGTTGGTGGGGATGCCCATCTGCCCGTAGTCCACGAAGTCGGGGCTGGCCGCGTCGCCGCCGCTCACGTAGAGGGCGCCGTCGGCGCCGAAGCGCAGGTCGCCGATCGTGTGGGTGGGCCCCTGCTGGCACCAGTCCTCGATCAGCACCTGCTCGGCGCCGACCATCTGGTTGCCCGGAGATCTCGAGCCGCGAGAGCCGCGCGCTCGAGACGCAGCCGTTCGTGGTCGGCCCCGGCGGCGTCGGGCACTGGTCGTTCCAGGTGGGAGCCGTGCCGCCGATCGGGGCGTCGTAGGTGTAGAGCGACGTAGATGAACGGCTTCGCCGGGAAGCTCGGGTCGATGGCCAGGCCGAGCATGCCGCGGTCCCAGTTGTGATTGACGTTGGTCCGCAGGTTGGCCACGGTCGTGGGGGTGGTGTCGCCCACGCCGTCGAACACCTTGATCGCCGCCCGGCTTCTCGGCCACGAAGATCCGCCCGTCCGGGGCGAAGCGCACGGCGGTCGGCGCCTCGAGGCCGCTGAAGGCGGTGGTCTCCTGGAAGCCGGGGAGCATTCCCGGGGACCCGGTGCGGAAGGTCCGGTCGCCGCCGCAGCCGGCGCCCTTGGCGTTCGAGGCGCAGGCCTTGAAGTGGTAGGTGGTGTCGGCCGTCGAGGCCGCTGATCCGCTCCGAGACGCTCTGGTCGGCGGTCGTGGTGCCGGCGCGTGCGCTGCGGCGTCTTCGTCCCGTACGAGGTGGTCTTCCCGTACTCGAACCACCACTTGGTGGGGTTGTCGCCGCCCGTCGTTGCCGTGGGCACGCAGCGTGGCGGCCCTGTCGGTGACGTCCGTGGCCGGGTCCGTCGCGCCGCTGGCGCAGCCGGCCACGGCAACGCAGGCGACCGCGGCTAGGACTGCGCGGAGCCCTCTATTCGACATCGGCACTGCCGGCACCCGCTGATTCCCCTTGGACTTCGATTTCTGGCGGCGTCGAGACGCGGCCTCCCTGCCGGCCCTGTGCGGCTGACTCTGGCCAGCCGGGCGCCGACTGTCAACCCCGGTCTTAAGATCCTGGGGATGGCGGAGGGCGCACGGCTCTGGGAGCCGCGGACAGCGAGCGCACGGAGATGGCACGGTTGATCGCCGACCGCGGCGCTCTCCGGCTACGACGAGCTCTGGCGCTGGTCGGTGGAGGACCTGGAGGGGTTCTGGGGCGCGCTCTGGGAGCGCTTCGAGCGTTCAGGCCTCACAGCCCTACGAGACGGTGCTCGCGAGCCGCGAGATGCCCGGCGCCGCCTGGTTCCCGGGCGCGCGCCTCAACTACGCCGAGCACGTGCTCAGGATGGCGCGGCCGGGCGCTCCCGCGATCGTCCACGCCGGCGAGGACCGAGCGCCCGCCGAGGTCTCCTGGGACGAGCTGAGCGACCAGGTGGCGCGCTGCGCCGCGGGGCTGCGCCGGCTGGGGGTCGGGCGCGGCGACCGCGTGGTGGCCTACCTGCCGAACGCGCCGGAGACCGTCGTCGCGCTGCTGGCCACGGCGAGCATCGGCGCGGTCTGGTCGAGCTGCGCGCCGGAGTTCGGCGTCCCGACCGTGGTCGACCGCTTCGCCCAGATCGAGCCGAAGGTGCTGCTCGCGACCGACGGCTACAGCTACGGCGGCAAGCACTTCGACCGCCGCGAGCGCGTTCGCGAGATCGCGGCGGCGATCCCGTCGCTCGAGCACACCGTGATGGTCCCGTCGGGCTGGGACGAGCTGCTGGCCGAGCCCGCTCCGCTCGAGTTCGAGCAGGTCCCGTTCGACCATCCGCTCTGGGTCCTCTACTCGTCCGGGCACCACCGGGCTGCCCAAGGCGATCGTGCAGGGCCAGGGCGGCATCCTGATCGAGCACCTGAAGAAGATGCGGCTGCACTCGGACCTGACGCCCGACGACCGCTTCTTCTGGTTCACCACGACCGGCTGGATGATGTGGAACTTCCTGGTGGGCGGTCTCCTCGCCGGCAGCCACGATCGTCCTCTACGACGGCCAGCCCGACCTCCGCGGGCTGTGGCGGCTGCGCCGAGGAGGTGGGGGTCACGTGCTTCGGCACGAGCGCCGGCTTCATCACCGCCTGCATGAAGGAGGGCGTCGAGCCGGCCGCGCGAGGCCGACCTGTCGCGCGCTGAAGAGCCTCGGCTCCACCGGCTCGCCGCTCCCGGTGGAGGGCTTCGAGTGGGTCTACGAGCACGTCAAGCGCGACCTGTGGCTGTTCTCCACGAGCGGGGGCACCGACCTCTGCACCGCGTTCGTGGGCGGCTGCCCGGTTCTGCCGGTCTACTCGGGTGAGATCCAGGCGCGCTGCCTCGGCGCCTCGGTGGAGGCGTGGGACGAGGACGGCCATGCGCTCACCGGCGAGGTGGGCGAGCTCGTGATCACCCGCCCGATGCCCTCGATGCCGCTCTACTTCTGGAACGACCCCGGCGGCGAGCGCTACCGCGAGAGCTACTTCTCGACCTATCCGGGCGTCTGGCGCCACGGCGACTGGATCAAGTTCAACGAGCGCGGCGGCGCGGTGATCTACGGGCGCTCGGACTCGACGATCAACCGCCAGGGCGTGCGGATGGGCACGAGCGAGCTCTACAGCGCGGTGGAGGGCGTGCCCGAGGTGATGGACAGCCTCGTGGTGGACGTGCCGACCCCCGACGGCGTCGGACTCCACGATGTGGCTCTTCACCGTCATGGCGGACGGCGTCGAGCTCGACGAGGACGCTCGAGGGACGGATCCGGCGCCGCATGCGCGAGCACTGCTCCCCGCGGCACGTGCCGGACCGGATCGTGGCCGTGACCGAGGTGCCGCGCACGCTGTCCGGGCAAGAAGCTCGAGGTCCCGGTGAAGAAGATCCTGATGGGCGGCGACCCCGAGCGGGCGGCCAGCCGCGACTCGCTCGCCAATCCCGGCGGCGCTCGACTTCTTCGTCGAGCTCGGGTCGGGCGCGCGCGGCTAGGCCTCGCGCAGCTCGGGGCCCACCGTCGCGTCGAGGCCCTCGGCCAGCTCGACGCACAACTCCTCGGCCGCGGCGAGCGCATCGCGCTCCACGTGCTCGGGCAGGTCGCCGCGGCGGTGATGCAGCGGCGCGCGGCCGTGCTCGTCGCGGCAGGTGACGGTGATCGCGGGGTAGCCGGCGTAGCGCGCGGCGAAGCCGTCGCTGCGCGGCTCGCGACCGCCACCGGCCGCGCGTCCGCCTCCTCGCAGAGCCCGGTGAGCTGCTCGTGCGCGCGCGCGGCCAGGACCGGTCCCTCGCGCACCGCGAAGCACGGCGTGCCCGCGCCGACCTCGTCCAGGTTCAGGAACACGGTGCGGTCGCGCGGCAGCTCGCGCCGGTGACGGCGCAGGAACGCGCGCATCCCGTCGGCGCCCCCGCTCTCCTGCGCTCCGGTGAGCAGCAGATGGACTCCGAAGTGCTCGAGCGTGTCGTCCAGCCGTTCCGCGAGGCGAAGGGCGAGAGCGACGCCCGGATGCGTTGTCGACGGCGCCGGTCACGGCGGGGGAGAGCCAGATGTCCGCCGCGAGCGCCAGCGCCACGAGCAGCACGACCGTGAGCGCGAACTGGGCGGCGGTGAGCGCCGTGGCGTCCACGCCCGCCAGGCGCGCCACGCAGCAGGCGAGCACGGCGGCCAGCACGCCATGGCGAGCGCCTGCAGAGGGGCGGGGCGAGGAGCCGGCGGATGGCCGGGCCTGGTAGACGAAGCCCGTGCGCCCCGAGTCCATGTGCGCCACCAGCACGAGCGCGCCGGGCCGCTCGGCGGGCGCGGGCGAGATCACGTTCTGGGAGGCGCGCCGCCCGAGCAGCCGGCGAGCCAGCGGCAGCGCCGCCGCCGGCGTCGAGCAGGTAGGCCACGAGCGTCACGAGCGCGAGTGCCACGCCGGCCTCGGGCGCCGACACCGACAGCACGCCCGCGCCCGCGCCGAGCGCGAGCAGCAGCGCGAGGCCGCCGGGCCAGCGCGGCCACGTGAAGAACGACTCCGTGCGGACGCTGCGGCCGAGCGACTCGAGCCCGGGCCGCGAGGTGCCTGGCCGCCCGCCGCTCCGCGTCGGTCCCGGGCCCGCGCGGCCCGATCGCCGCGATCGCCTCGACCTCGGCGATCGAATCGATGCGTGTGCGCTCACCGGCGGCCATGAGGTGAGCCGCAATCTAGAGTGCACCCCCCGTGAATCCGAGAAGCCCAGGGCCGGGGGAGCTCGTGGCGGGAGCGGGCGGGGCATTGCTGCTCGTGGCCACGTTCCTGCCCTGGTTCGCGCTCGACAGCGCGATCGAGCTGCCGGGGCGCAGCGGCGGCACCACCATCCACGGCCCGGGCGTGAACGCCTGGCAGTCGTTCGCGGTGATCGACGTCCTGCTGCTCGTGGCCGGGCTGGCCGCGCTCGCGCTGCTCGTGTGCCAGCGCGGCCGAGCTGGGAGTCGCGCGGATCCGGCTGGCGCTCCTGGTCGTCGCGGCGGGCGTGGTCTGTGCCGTCCTCGTGGTGTACCGGCTGCTCGATCCCCCGGACCTGGCCACCGCGGCCGACACGGCCGCGACCGAGACCGGGCGCCGGCTCGGGCCGTTCTTCGCTCTGCTCGCCACGATCGGGATCACCTGGGGCGCGTGGCGGACGATCGAGGACGAGGCCGCGGCGCCGGCGCCCGTCGCCGAGGAGCCCGAGGTCGAGCCGGAGCCGGAGCCCGAGCCGGAGCCCGAGCCGGAGCCGGAGCCCGAGGTCGAGCCCGTCGCCGAGCGGCCCGCGGGCGCGCCGATACGATCGGCCGGCGTGGCCGCCTTCGAGGACCTGGTGGGGAAGCTCGAGCCGCTCCTGGAGGAGCTGTGGGACGCGCCCGCGGCGCCGCGCTCCGAGCACTCGAAGATCCCGGCCGCGCCGGGCGTCTACCTGTTCACGCGCAACGACGAGCCCGTCAACGTCGGCCAGGCGCCCGACCTGCGGCGGCGCCTCGCCGAGCAGTGCCGGCCCTCGTCCGGGCACACGAAGGCCACGCTCGCCTTCGAGATCGCCAAGCGCGCGGCGGACCGCGAGGGCATCGCCGTGGACGGCCCGCCGTCGCGGCTGGCCACGAGCGACGACTTCTCGCCCTACTTCACGCGCGCCAAGGAGGCGGTGGCGGGGCTTCCGGTGCGCTTCCTCGAGGTCGAGTCACGCGAGCTGCGCGCGCTCTTCGAGGTCTACGGCTCGCTGGCGCTCGGGACGACCGAGTCGGCCAGCGACGCTCCGTAGCGCCGGTCGGATGCGGCGGGTGGGACTCGAACCCACACGCCCTCTCGGGCAATGGATTTTGAATCCATCGAGTCTGCCAATTCCTCCACCGCCGCTCGCGGGCGATTCTAAGGCTGGATCGGCGTGAGCTGGCCGCCCGAGATGCCGCCGCTGTAGTAGCGGTCGGCCTCGTCGCGCGTCACCTCGACCTCCACGTGCCACTGCTGCTGGAACGCGGCCATCGAGAAGCCGGCCAAGAGCAGCTCGATCGGGACCAGGGCGACGGTCAGCACGCCGAGGATCGCGGGGTCGAGCGCCGGGTCGTCGAAGCCCGCCTTGTCGCGGTCGAACCACTGGGGTCCCGCCACCGCCGCGATCACGGCGAACAGGATGGCCAGCGCGGCGGCGACCGGGAGCACGCCGCGGTTCCAGCGCACGACCTGCCAGGCCATCACGACGTAGACGATCACGTAGGCGAACGAGATCGGCTGCGCGCCCTGGAGGTGCGACCAGCCGCCGAGGGTGACGATCAGGATGAGCGCCGCGCTGATCACGCAGCAGCAGGAAGACGATCGCCCTGAGGGTCTGCGACGACGCCTTGTCCCGGTTCGGGTGCACGAGCACCGTGTCGGCCATCGAATGCGGACTCTACACCCGCTCCGGGCGCCCCGGCGCCGCTGCACGGCGTCTTAGAATCGGCTGCAGGCGGGCGTGCTGAAACTGGTAGACAGGCCGGGTTTAGGTCCCGGTGCTCGCAAGAGCGTGGGGGTTCGAGTCCCTCCGCCCGCATCGCCCGCTCGGCATCAGGCCGGCGCCAGGGTCTCCGCGAGCCAGTCGCGCGCGGGCTCGAGGTGGGCCGGGTCGATGTGGTGCGCGGCGTCGGACTCGTGGTAGGTCACCGGGAGGCCCGCGCCCTCCAGCAGCTCGCGCGCGCGGTGGGCGAAGTCGATGCTCATCACCGGGTCGCGGCGGCCATGGGCGATGAACACGCGCGTGGACGTCGCGGCTCGCCAGGTCCGGCTGCCAGCCCTCCACGGTCGGGATGAAGCCGCTGAACGCCAGGATGCCCGCGGGCGCGGGGCGGTCGGGGCCAAGGCCGAGCGCGTAGCTCATCACCGTGCCCATCGAGAAGCCGCCCAGCACCGTGCGCTCGGGGCCGACGCCCGTGCGCTCCCAGAGCTCGTCGTGGAGGGCGGCGAGCTCGCCGTAGGACGCCCGAAAGGTGTCCGGGTCGGGATAGCCCACGCGCGGGACGACGTACCAGTGGTTGCCGGGCCAGCCGGGGAGGGTGAGGGGCGCCCGCGGCGAGACCACGTGCAGGCGGCGCTCGGGGTCGAGCACGTCGGCGAGCCCGAGCAGGTCGCGCTCGTCGCTGCCACGGCCGTGGTGGAGCACCACCAGGCCCTCGGCCGCGCCGTCGGCCGGGCGTTCCACATGGACCAGCGACACGCGGTCAGACTACGCGCAACGAGACCAAGGAGGCCGGATGGAAGCAGGCAGCGCGACTCCCCTCAGACGGCGCCGCGAGGAGCTGGTGCATGAGCACATGGAGTCGGAGAACCAACACCGGTTCGATGTGTCGCTCGCGACCTTCGACCATCCGCGCTACGAGCTGGTCGCCACGGGCGAGGTCTTCGACGGCCCCGAGGAGGTCACGGAGTACTACCGGCGATCGCGCGAGGCCTTCCCCGACCAGCGCAACGAGAACACGGTCTTCCACCACGCCGACGACGCGGTGATCGTCGAGTTCGACCTGCTCGGCACCCATGAGGGCGAGCTGCGGGGGATCGCGCCGACGGGCCGGAGCTTCCGCTGCCGGATGTGCGCGTTCTTCCTCTTCGAGCCCGGCGGCGACCGCATCGTCTGCGAGCGCATCTACTTCGACCAGGCCACGATCGCCCAGCAGCTGATCGGCGAGGACGGCGCCCCGGCATGAGCGTCGCGGTCCTCCTGGCCCTGGCGACGCTGGGCGGAGCCGGCGACTCGGAGCAGGCCGCCCTGCGGGAGGCGCGGCAGCACTGGCGCGACCAGCGGGCGCGCGACTACACGTACGTGCTCCGGCGCTCGTGCTTCTGCGTGCCCAGCGACCCGGTCCGGATCAGGGTCGTGAACCGTCGCCCCCGGGGCACGCCGGAGGAGTTCAAGCACGTGGACACCGCCAAGGAGCTGTTCGCCGAGGCCGCGCGGGCGCTCGGAAGCGAGGGCGAGCACACCGTGCGCTACCGGCCGCGCCGCGGACTGCCGATCCTGATCAGCGCCGACCCGATCGTGAACGCGGCCGACGAGGAGTTCTCGTACCGGATCACCAAGCTCCGGATCACGCGCCGCTATCCACCGATCGGGGGATAGGAATCTCCCCCCGGCGAGCGCTCAAGCTCGCCTGAGGGCACGGCGCGCTGCTCGGTGCTAGCGCAGCTCCCGCGAAGGCACGGCCTGTCCCGGCCGGAATGCCTCGACGATCCGCCAGCCGGTAGCCGTCCAGGTCACCTCGTAGCGCCATCCGCACGTCCTGCAGGTGATCACCGCGGGCTCGGCGCCCGCCGGCTTTCTCCCCTGCCAGCGCGAGAAGGGCGGCGAAGGCAGGTCGTGGTCGCAGTTCCAGCAGCGCAGCTGTACCGCCATCCGCTTGTGCTTCGGCGCCAGCTCGGGTGCGCCTGCTTCTGGGTGGTCCGTCCCGCGTGGCCCGAATCGGTGCCGCTCCGGAATACTCGGCGGGCCATGTCGCAAGGTCCACGACGGAAGGGCAAATCATGAGCGACGACCATCCCGTCCGGTTCGCGGTCGACTACCCGGATCGCGACCTGAACCGGCTGACCACGGGGTTTCGCATCTTCACGGTGATCCCGATCGCGATCGTGCTCGCGAGCCTGGGCGGCTATACCGGAGGCGGGGGCTACGAGGGCGGGACCGGCACCACGGTCGCGGTCGGCGGCAGCGGGCTGCTGTTCATCCCGCCGCTGCTGATGCTGCTGTTCCGCGAGAAGTACCCGCGCTGGTGGTTCGACTGGAACCTCGAGCTGCTCCGCTTCGCGAACCGCGTCGGCGTCTACGTCGCGCTGATGGACGACCGCTACC
Organism: uncultured Thermoleophilaceae bacterium; assembly: GCA_963768465.1. Taxonomy (GTDB): domain Bacteria; phylum Actinomycetota; class Thermoleophilia; order Solirubrobacterales; family Thermoleophilaceae; genus JACVRW01. The sequence goes on from CAVYIA010000013.1 coordinate 238,208, forward strand.
CCTCGACCGACGAGCACCAGTCCGTGCGGCTCGACTTTCCCTACCCCGACGCGCCGCGTGAGCTGAATCGCTGGCTGCCGCTCGTGAAGTGGTTCCTCGCGATACCGCATTACATCGTGCTGTTCTTCCTCTGGTTCGCCGGGGTGATCCTGGTGATCGGCGCCTGGTTCGCGATCCTGTTCACGGGCCGCTACCCGCGCGGCATCTTCGACTTCGTGGAGGGCGTGATCCGGTGGCACAACCGGGTCGTGGGCTACGCCTTCATCCTCGTCACCGACCGCTACCCGCCGTTCTCGTTCGGCCAGAGCGCGCCGCCCGCGCCCCCCGCGCGACCCGAGGCACCCGTGGGGAGCGTCTAGGCGGGCGATGTCGCAGGAGAACGTGGAGATCGTGCGCACGTTCCTGCGCGCCGGGGTCGACGAGGCGCTGGAATACGCCGATCCCGGCATCGTCTGGAACCCGATCGAGGAGCTGCCCACGCAGGGACACGATGCGGTTCGGGCGAGCCTTGCGTATTGGAAGGGCGAATGGCACGACTACGAGCTCCTGCCGGAGGAGCTTCGTCGACATCGACGACCGCGTCGTCGTGACGGTCCGCTTGCGAGGGCGCGGTCGCGGAAGCGGGGTCGAGGTCGACGCCCGCTTCTACGACGTCTTCACGCTCCGCGACGGCAAGATCGTCCGCATGGACCAGTTCACGGAGCGTTCCGAGGCCCTCGGAGCGGCGGGGCTGCCGGAGTAGGCGATGTCACAGGAGAACGTGGAGATCGTGCGGCGCGTGTACGAGGAGTGGTCGCGTGGCGATTTCTCCGCGGGCGAGGTCTTCGACGCAGACGTGGAGTTCGACATGGTCGACTGGCCCGGCCGAGACAGGTCGCACGGCATCCAGGAGATGGCTGAGGCGTGGCAGGAGTCGCTCGCCGCCTGGGACGACTTCCGTGCCGAGCCGACCGACTTCATCGAGCACGGGCCACACGTCGTGGTACCCACGCACGTCACGGCCTTCGGCAAGGGCAGCGGTGCTGCCGTCACAGCCGAGACCGCCACGGTCTGGACCTTCGAGGCCGGGAAGGTCGTTCGCCTGGCGCTCCACTGGGACTGGCCGCCGCCCTCCGAGCCGTGGGGCTGGCCGACTGACGGCCGCCATTGGTGGCGGCCCGGGACAGAGTCCGTCCTCGACCTAGGAGGGCCTTGAATTGATCTGCGAGTCTCCCGGGCCGCCGGGTCGAACCTAGGGCGGCGCACAGCATGCGGTCAATCGCACGCTTGCGCGATCCCGGGCTGCCTCGCTGGCGGCCAGGGTGTGCGGCGGGGGATACTCGGCGGGCGATGTCGCAGGAGAACGTGGAGGCCGTGCGGCGCATCTTCGAAGCCTGGGGCTGCGGGGACTGGTCGATAGGAACGACTATCTCGACGACATCCGTGTGCGTCGTCAGCTCCGACTTCCCAGCTTTCGGCGCTTACTTCGGCCTTGATGGGACAAGGGCTTACTGGCGGACTTCCTCGCCCAGTGGGGAGCTGACGTTCGAAGCGGAACGATTGCCACGGTGCGAGACACCGTTCTCGCCCGCGTTGTGCAGCACTCCAAGGGCAGGGCGAGTGGGATCGAGGGCGACATTTCGTATTTCGTCCTCTTCACGTTCCGGGGAGGGAAGATCGTGCGGATGGAGAGCGTCATGGGCGAAGACGAGGCCCTCGAAGCCGTGGGGCTGTCGGAGGAGCCGATGTCGCAGAAGAACGTGGAAATCGTTCGCCGGGGCGTCGAGGCGGCGATGCGGCGACCGGAGGCTGACTCGGAGACCGTCAACCGCCTGACCACCCGGACCATGAGTTCGTGCGCCGCGACGCCTGGTTGCCAGAGGACGAGGACGGCCTCGTGGAAGGCGCGACGGGCTTCCGGGAATGGCGGGCCAACGCGGATGAGCCGTGGCTTGGAGCTATGCGACCGAGGAAATCCGGGCAGCGCCAGACGGACGCGTCGTCGTCGTCTGCGGCTTTCTCACCGAAGGCCGCCTGAGCGGGGCCGCGTTGGACATGCGAATGGCGCTGCGTCGTCGCCGTCCGCGACGGAAAGATCGAGCGAACCGAGGTCTTCCCTACGCCGAAAGCGGCCCTCGGAGCCGTGGGGCTGTCCGAGTGACCCGAGCGGGGTTCTGAAGCGGCAGACACTCGCCGGTCGAAGCGAACTGCTCTTCCGGGGCGGCAACAGCAGCAAGGGTCCGAACGACGGAGGGGCCAAGTGCCATCCGCCGGGACAGACCGTCGACACACCGGGCTGCAAGTAGTCCGAGGCTCAGGACACGGGGGCACGGACACCCCCGCCGTCCGTCGTAGCCGGGCTTCGGATGATGCCCGACCCGTGAAATCGGACCCCAATTCGACCCCGGAGGGCACAGCGCCATAGGGTCCGGCATGTGAAATCCCGCCTTAGCGGGGGGTTCTGAACGGGGCAGCCAGGATTCGAACCTGGGACCTCCGGTTTTGGAGACCGGCGTTCTGGACCAGCTGAACTACTGCCCCTCGGCCGACCATCGTAGAGCCGAACGCGGTGCGCCGTTAGGGTGCCCCTCGCACCGAGACCCTGGGGAGGAGACGGATGGCCACAGTCGAGAGCGTGAACGGGCCCCTCGAGCTTGACGAGCTCGGGCTGACCCTGATCCACGAGCACTTCCGCTCGACGGACGAGGCGCTGCGGCAGCAGTTCCCGCACCTCTATGACGAGGAGGCGGAGTGGGAGGCCGCGATCTCGGATGCCCGCGCGGTCGCCGGCCACGGCGTGAAGACGGTCGTGGAGCCGAGCGCGATGTTCCTGACGCCGGGACGCCGAGTTCAGCAAGCGGGTGGCGGACGAGAGCGGCCTCAACGTGATCCTCGCCACGGGCGTCTACACCTACGACCACCTGCCGCAGCCGCTGCTCAACCGCACGGAGGACCAGATCGCCGAGATCTTCGTCTACGAGATCGAGAACGGCATCCAGGGCACCGGGATCAAGCCGGCCTTCATCAAGTGCGCGGCGGACGAGCCGGGCGTGACCCCGAACGTCGAGAAGATCCACCGGGCCGCCGCCCGCGCGTCACTCCAGACCGGGCCGGCCGATCATGGCCCACTCGCGCCCGGCCTCGGAGACCGGCCTCGACCAGATGCGGGTGTTCAGCGAGGAGGGCGTCGACCCGGCCAAGGTGCAGATCGCGCACACCGGGGACACCGAGAACCTCGAGTACATCGAGAAGCTGCTCGACACCGGCTGCTGGATCGGCCTCGACCGCTACGGCCTCGACATCTTCCTGCCGACCGAGCGCCGCAACGCCACCACGCTCACCCTGCTCAAGCGCGGCTACGTGGAGCGCATGTTCCTCTCGCAGGACTTCTGCTCGACGCTCGACTGGTTCACGCCCGAGGTGGCCGAGATCCTGCGGGCGAGCGAGGTGCCGAACTGGAGCATGACCTTCCTGTTCGAGCAGGTGATCCCCACGCTCAAGGAGGGCGGGATGACCGACGAGCAGCTCGCGCAGATGATGGAGGAGAACCCGAAGGCCTGGCTCAGCGCCTGACGCCGCAGGCGCGGGCGCCGGCGTTCGGCTGCGTCACGAAGGCATACGAGGCGGGGGGCAGGGCCACGACGCCGTAGGGAGCCTTCGACGAGGGCAGGCTCGGGAGCTCCCCGCTCGGGCCGAGCGCCAGCGGCTCGCCCCCGAGCGCCACCTGCCCGGACCCGAGCGCGCCCGTGACCAGGCGCACCCGCGCGTTCGCGGCTCCCGGGCCGGCGATGCGCAGGGCGGTCCCGTGGGGGGTGAGGTTGAGCAGCAGCGTGGTGACGCCGCCCACGCTCCCCGGCGAGCAGGTCGAGTAGGAGCGCACCCCGTCGGCGAGCGCGATCCGCTTCGCCTCCACCACCTTCGTGCCCATGAGCCGCCGCCACAGGAGCGCCGCCCAGTAGTCGGGCCGGGGTGTGAGCGTGGCGTCGTCCACGAGCGCGTACGGCTGCGGCCCGGAGAGCGTCCAGCGCGTGGCGACCTTCACGCCCGAGCGGGCCATGCGCCCGAGCGCGTTCAGGTAGTAGAAGCTCGCGGCGAACGTGTTCGAGTAGCCCACGACCCCGCCGCAGGCGGTGTTGCCGAACTCGTCGACCCACAGCGGCCTGCCCGGCGCGTGCGCGTCGCGCAGCCCGCCCATGTAGGCGAGCGCTCCGTCGATGCGGTCCAGGAACTCGGGCGCCAGCGGGTCCGAGGGCGGGCGCGGCTGGAGGCCGGCGCACCTGTCCGAGTCGCCGAAGGCGGGGTAGTGGTGCAGCGAGACCGCGTCGTAGCGGCTCCCGAGCAGCGGCATGATCGCGTCGGTGCGCGGGCCGAAGTCGACGTTCAGGATCGGCTTCTCGGCGCCGGTGGTGAAGAACGAGCCCGGGGCCGATGAACGTGGAGCGCGGCGCGAGCTCGGCCCGCAGGGCGAGGAAGGCGTCCACGTCGCGCGCGTAGTCCGCCGCGCCGTAGCTCGGCGGGTTGCCGGACGCCGTAGTAGGTGAGGTTCGGCTCGTTGCGCGAACGACACCACGGCCGGGACGCGCCCGGTCTCGGCCGCACGCTCGAGCAGCGCACGCGCGTTGTCGGGGTTCCAGGTCCCGTCGGCGTTGCGCGGGCCCGGGCCGCCGTTGATCCCGATGATCACCCGCAGCCCGGCGGCGCGCGCGAAGCGGTTGGCCGCGTCCCACTCGTCGCGGTCGAGCACGTACTTGTAGGCGCCGGGCGGGTTCGCCCCGAGCGTCCCGGTGGCGTCGTAGTAGGTCTCGTCGATCTTCGTGCCGCTGAAGCGGACGTAGGCCGGTCCGAGCGCCTCGGCGAGCCGCAGCAGCTGCGGGCGCGTGAAGTCGATCGGCGCGCCCGAGCCGCGCTCGTACATCTGGGAGATGTCGAAGCCGAACGAGACGAACCGCTTGCTCACCGAGCCGAGCGGCCGGCTGTCGGTGGGGTCGAGCTTCGCCGCCTGGGCGGGAGCGGCGAGCGCGGCAGCCGCGGCAAGCGACCGCCGCACAGCATCGACTCCCCCGCCGCCGTCGCCACGCGCGGACCCTACGTGAGCGGCCTCCGGCAAGCGCGCCGCTTCGGCGCTCAAGTGACGTCGTCGTGGCTGACGACATGCAAACAGGCGGTGCCGGCGGCATCCGCCCTATCATCGATTGACCCTCGCGGGCGTGGTGTAGTGGTTGCACAAGAGCCTTCCAAGCTCTTAGTAAGGGTTCGATTCCCTTCGCCCGCTTCAAGCTGAGCCGCTTTCGAACGCGGCGACGACCTCCCTCAGAACCGGCTCCCCGCCCCCGGGCGCGCGGACTCTCAGATCGACGTTTGTACGAGGCCTCGTCGAGGCTCGCCAGGGGTCTGGACGCCCGGATTTGCAGGGTTCGCACAGGCCCCCGGCGGCGAACCTCCACGAATAGCCATTTCTCGTACTCCCCGCGGGCGGGATTCAAGTTTCTGTCCTACGGTGGCCGGGCAGGGGCAGGACCCCCCGGTATGACCGCCGGGGTTTCATCAGCCCGCAACGCGGGCGGTCGCCTGACCGGCGGCTCTGAATACGTCACCTCTTAATAAGGAGCAGGAATCTCCATGGGTTCTTCTGGAGTCACGCGACTCATCGCGCGCATTCCCTATCGCAAGACGGTTGCGGTCTCGACGGCCGCTGCCGTGCTTGCCGGCGGTGCCATGGCAGTTGGCGCCGGGCCGAGCTCGAGCGGCACGATCTACGGCTGCTACTCCAAGTCGGGCGAGCTTCGGATCGTCGACAAGAACGATCGCTGCGGGAAGAAGGAAACCCGCATCTCCTGGAGCAAGGAAGGCGACAAGGGCGCGACGGGAGCCACCGGCCCCGCCGGTGCTCGCGGGCCGATCGGCCCGGCGGCAGCCCGCGGCGTGAACGGCGCGGCCGGCCTCGCCGGAGCGCAGGGACCGCAGGGCATCCAGGGTCTGAAGGGCGACAAGGGCGACACCGGTGCGGACGGAGCGGCCGGGGTCGACGGAGCGCAGGGCATCCAGGGCCTGCAGGGCGACGCCGGCGCGGCCGGCGCGGCCGGCGCGGCTGGGGCCCAGGGCATTCAGGGTCTGCAGGGTCTGCAGGGCGAGAAGGGCGACAAGGGCGACACCGGTGAGACCGGTGCGGCCGGCGCCGATGGAGCCAATGGCGTCGATGGAGCCAAGGGCGACAAGGGCGAGACCGGTGCGGCCGGCGCCGACGGTGCCAATGGCGTCGATGGAGCCAAGGGCGACAAGGGCGAGACCGGTGCGCCGGCGCGCCGGCGCCGACGGAGCCCAGGGCCTTCAGGGCATCCAGGGAATCCAGGGTGTGAAGGGCGACAAGGGCGACAAGGGCGACACCGGTGAGACCGGTGCGGCCGGCGCCGATGGAGCCAATGGCGTCGATGGGGCCAAGGGCGACAAGGGCGACAAGGGCGACACCGGTGAGACCGGTGCGGCCGGCGCCGATGGAGCCAAGGGTGCCGATGGGCAGTCCGATGGAGCCAAGGGCGACAAGGGCGACACCGGTGAGACCGGTGCGGCCGGCGCCGATGGTGCCAAGGGCGTCGATGGAGCCAAGGGCGACAAGGGCGACAAGGGCGACCGAGGGCGGAGCCAAGGGCGACAAGGGCGAAGGGCGAGACCGGTGAGACCGGTGCGGCCGGCGCCGATGGTGCCGACGGGCGCCAAGGGCGACCGATGGAGCCAACGGTGCCGATGGAGCCAATGGCGTCGATGGAGCCAAGGGCGACAAGGGCGACAAGGGCGAGACCGGTGAGACCGGTGCGGCCGGCGCCGATGGAGCCAAGGGTGCCGACGGAGCCAACGGGTGCCGAGGAGCCAATGGCGTCGATGGAGCCAAGGGCGACAAGGGCGACAAGGGCGACGACCGGTGCGGCCGGCGCCGACGGAGCCCAGGGCCTTCAGGGCATCCAGGGAATCCAGGGTGTGAAGGGCGACAAGGGCGACAAGGGCGACAAGGGCGACACCGGCGAGGCCGGCGCCAATGGAGCCGACGGAGCCAATGGAGCCAACGGAGCCGATGGAGCGAACGGAGCCAAGGGCGACAAGGGCGACAAGGGCGACACCGGTGCGGCCGGTACGGCCGGCGCCGCCGGAGGCCAGGGCATCCAGGGCCTCAAGGGCGACAAGGGCGACGCCGGAGCCCAGGGAATCCAGGGCATCCAGGGCCCGGCGGGTCCCGCCGGAGTCAGCGGTGTGGAGATCGTGACGGCGGCCAGCGCGAGCAGCAGCTCGGACAAGGGCGTCACCGCGAGCTGCCCCGCGGGCAAGACCATCGTGGGCGGTGGAGCCACGCTGTCGCTCAACAACGGCAACGTGTCGATCGTCCAGAGCGGTCCCGGCACGATCACGTCGGGCAAGGCCAGCTCCTGGACCGCCTTCGGTGCGGAGACCACGAACGACGGGCACGAGCTGGACGGTGACGGCCTACGCCGTCTGCGCCACCGCCTGAGTCTCAGGCAAGCAGCTCGAATCAAGCGGGGGGTCGCGAGTTCGCGGCCCCCCGTTTGCGTTCCCGGCCGCTCAGGCCGGGACGACGCTGCGGATGCGCCACTGCCCGTCGGTCTTGACGAGGAAGACCCGCGACATGTTGCCGTTGGCCTCCTTCACCGTGGCCACGGCGCTCGGCGTCGTCGGGAACGCTGATGTTCTCGACGCTGATCTGCGCATCGGGGAGAACAGCTTGGCCTTGACCTCCCGCTCGCAGTCCCCGCTCGTCGACGAGCTGCTCACGGAGCTGGCGAGCTTGGGCGTGAACAGCTGTGTGCAGATGCGGTCGCCGTCGCCGGCCCGGCTCGCGGCGTCCAGCGACGCCATCACGCTGGCCACGGCCTCCGTGTCGGATCCCTCGGAGTCCGAGTCGCCGCCGCAGCCCACCATCAGGAGGGCAGCGAAGACCGTGGCGACAAGGAAGGGGCAGGACCGGCGCAGGAGTGCCATGCACTCATAGGGTCGGCCGCCGGACGGCAGAACTTGAGTGGAGCTAGGCGCCGTACTCGAAGCGAACGACGCGCCCGCCGGCCGCGGTGCAGCGCATGATCCAGACCTCGTCACCGATGCGGCGGTTGCGGCAGCTGAAGCGGCCGCGCCGGCACGTGGGGTCGCACTTGCCCCAGCGGCCCGCCCAGAAGCGCCGGACCATCCGCCGGGCGGTGCGGCAGGCCGCGACGCGGGTGCGGATGTCATAGACGCCGCCGCCCACTATCGGCTCCGACGTGAACACCGGCTTGTCGCCCTCGTGGCCCTCCGGGTAGCCGTAGTTGCCGCACTCGCGGAGCGGGGCGGCGGACACCGGGGCCGCCGCTGCGAGCACCACCGCCAGGACGGTCGACGCGAGGAGCGATCTCACCGCGCCAAGCGTATGCCGAATGGCGCTATCGTGACCTCCGCGCCGGGGCGTGGCGCAGTCTGGTAGCGCATTCGGCTGGGGGCCGAAAGGTCGCTGGTTCAAATCCAGTCGCCCCGACTCGCGGGCGCGGAGAGACAGGAAGAAGTACGAGGGGCGCCAAAGGTGGCGCCTCTCGGCATTCCATCGGATGATCCGCGGCAAACCTCCGGCCGTTTACGCTAGTTCGAGACGAGCAGCTAAGGCGAGCGACTGGAGGACACCATGGCCGCCTCGATTCTTGTCGGCTACAGCCCCGAAGGCGCCGATCAGGGGCCGGTCAATTTCGGCATCGCCGCCAGCCGCTTCACCGGTGCGCCGCTTGTGGTCGCCGCCGTCAATCCGGGTGGGTCCCAGATTGACCGGATGTCCGGAGGGGAGTTCGGTGGCGACGCGGCCGGCGAGGGGGGCGCACTGGAACAGCTCCGGGCGGAGTTGGCCCAGGGGGAAGTCGACGCGACCATCCACGTCGTCGAGCACAGCTCGCCGGCGCGCGGCTTGGCGCAGGCGGTGGAGGAGATCCATCCCGGACTCCTGGTGATCGGCTCCACGCACCGCGGGCGCCTGGGGAGCGTGTTGCCTGGGAGCACGGCAGAGCGCCTGATCCACGGATCGCCATGTCCGGTCGTGGTCGTGCCGCACGGTTATGAGGTGCCCCAGCAGGGCGTGCGGACCGTCGGCGCGGCCTTCGTAGCCACGGACGAGGGCCGAGCCGCCCTGCGAGCGGCCGCTGTTCTTGCTCGAGCCGCCGGAGCGGCAGTGATCGCAACGATGGTGCTCAGCCCGAAGCACGCGGAGGAGCAGTCACCCGGCCTGATGGCGCGCGCACACCATGACGAGGACCCCTCCGAAGACCGCTATGCCCGCCACCGCATGGAGGCCGAGGCTGCCCTCGAGCAGGCGATCGCCGAACTCGCGGCGGACGTCGAGGTCGAGCCTGACGTCCTCTTCCAGCACCCAGCCGACGGGCTCGAGGCCGCCTCGAAGCGCGTAGATCTGCTCGTGATGGGATCGCGCGCCTACGGACCCGCGCGCGCTGTCATGCTGGGCGGCGTCTCGCGCAGGGTGACGGCGAGTGCAGGCAGCCCGGTGCTCGTCCTTCCGCGTGGCGCCGAAGTTGGCATCGAGACCCTGCTCGCCGGCGAGGAGAACCGCGCGTGACCACAGGCTGACGGCCGCGGGCTACTCCGACAGCCCAAGGGCTGCGAGGGCTTCGTTGCGGTCCGAGTACTCGACCACGCTGGCCGCCTTGCCGTCGCGGAGCGTGCAGACGTGAGCCAACTCCATCTCGAGGGGGATTCCGCTCGCCGCTCCATGTCCGGTGAAGCGAATCCAGAGGAAGACCTTGTCGCCCCGTGCCTCGGCCTGCTGAATATCGAGTCTCAGGTCGGGGTAGGCCTCGAGCCAGCTCGCGAACAGCTTGCCGATCGCATCGATCCCCCGATGCGCGGCGTGGTCCGGGTCCTCTCGGGCAGTGTGGTACTCGGCGTCCTCGTGCCAGAACCAGCGACCGGGAACCCGCTCGCCGGCGTTGTAGCGCGCGTACTGCTCGCGGACGCGCTGGAGGTTCTCCTGCGACATCGCCTACTCCGACAGCCCGACCGCTTCGAGGGCCTCCGCATGAGTCAGAAAGTCGCGGATGCGAACGATCTTCCCCGCTCGAAAGTCAAAGACCTCGCCGACTTCCTGACTGAACTCGATGCCGGTCGCCCGGGCGGTCAAGTTCCAAATGACCGAGCGCGAGGACCGACTCGCCGAGGTCGCGCAACTCCCCGGGCCGATTTGTGAGGCGTTCCCACGCCTCGCCGCGGTCCTGTCTCCAAATCTTGCGCGCGCCGTCAGGGCCCCGGTAGATGGTTGCCTGTCCCTCGAGGCCCGGCTCGATCGCCGGGTGCCACTCCACGTCGGCATCGAGCTCGGCCAAGAACGCGTCCAGATCATCGGCATTCCACGCCTCGACGGCACGTTGGACGCTCTCCACGTTCTCCTGCGACATCGCCCGCCGAGTATCCCCGAGAGGTCAGCCGCGACGCATGAGCCGGCCGACGGCGGCCATCAGCTCGTGCGTCAGGACCTCGGGCTCCTCGTCCGAGGCGCCCCCGATCACGCAATGCCGGGCGTGGTCGTCGAGGAGGGAGAGGGCCACCTTGTCGAGCGCGGCCTGGACGGCCGTGATCTGGGTGATGACGTCGATGCAGTAGCGGTCTTCGTCGACCATCCGCTCGATGCCGCGGACCTGTCCCTCGATCCGCCGGAGGCGGTTCGCAAGCTGGTCCTTCGTTGCGCTGTAGCCGTGCTTGCCGGTAGTGCTCGTGGCCATGGCATAAGCCTAGCATTACCCCCGGGGGGTATACTGGCCAGCGATGGATGCCGCAGCGGCCCAATCCCACGCACACCACCACGAGATGCCGACCTCGGGCGCGGCGCTCACGGGCGTGGCGATCAGCGCGACCCTGCACTGCCTCACCGGGTGTGCGATCGGGGAGATCGCCGGCATGGCGATCGGGACGGCGCTCGGTCTCTCGAACCTCGCGACGATCTTCCTCGCGATCGCCCTGGCCTTCGTGTTCGGCTACAGCCTGACCAGCCTTCCGCTGCTCCGGGCGGGGCTCGCTCTCGGCGCGGTGATCCCGATCGCGCTGGCCTCGGACACGCTCAGCATCGCGACCATGGAGGTGGTCGACAACCTCATCCTGGTCACCATCCCGGGCGCGATGCACGCCGGCCTCGGCGACCTGCTGTTCTGGGGGAGCCTCGCGTTCGCCCTGGTGGTGGCCGGCGCCGTGGCGGTCCCCGTCAACCGCTGGCTGATCGCCCGGGGGAAGGGACACGCCGTGGTGCACGAGACCGGCATCCACGGCGGCCCCTCGCCACGGCTCGTGGGCATCGTCGCGGCGGTCGCGTTCGTATTCGGCAGCACGGTGCTCGTGGCGGAAGCGGTCGACGACGGTGAGGAGTCCCACGGCGGCGGCCATGAGGCGATGGGCGGCCACGGGGGAGGCGCCACCGATCCGGTCCGAGGCCTGTTCCCCACGAGCGACGGCATGACCCTGCAACTGGCACGGGCCACCTGCAGCCCGGCGAGCCCGAGACCCTGCGCTTCCAGATCCTCGGTCCGGACGGCACGCCGGTCGGCGGCTACCAGGTCGAGCACGAGAAGCGGATGCACCTGATCCTCGCCCGCAGCGACCTGACCGGCTTCCAGCACCTCCACCCGAAGCTCGGCGCCGACGGCAGCTGGAGCACTCCCGTGACCGTCGACGAGCCGGGCAGCTACCGCGTGTTCGCGGACTTCAAGCGCGACGGCACGAACCAGACTCTGGCCGGCGACCTGACCGTTGACGGAACCGCCGGCCTGAAGCCGCTGCCGCCGCCCGCCACGACGGCCACGGCCGACGGCGGCTACCGGGTGAGCCTCGCCGGCAGGGGCTCGCAGGCCGGGCGCGAGACCGCGCTGGCGTTCACGATCACCCGCGGCGGAAGGACCGTCAAGACCGAGCCCTACCTCGGCGCCGGTGGCCATCTCGTGGCTCTCCGCGAGGGTGACCTCGCATTCCTCCACGTTCATCCGGCCGGGGGTTCCGATGGGCGGGCGGTCCGCTTCGAGACCGAGTTCCCGACCCCCGACCGCTACCGGCTATTCCTCCAGTTCAAGGACGGAGGGGCCGTCCACACCGCGGCATTCACCCGGAACGTGGCGCGCTGACCGGCTCAGCGCTCGAGCTCTATGCCCAGATTCGGCTCAGACGAACCCGGTCACGGCTGGCGTGCAACATAGCTTGCCGTGAATCCTGCGTCCTGACCGGCGGTGATCGTGTGCGTGGCGTTGCCGCCGTCCGACCACGAGCCGAAGTCGAAGACCGACCCCGAGAGCGTCTGCGGTGATGGGGCGCCCACCGTGTTCGCGGACCCCTGGATCACGGAGCGGGTGAACGGCGCGGGCAGCCGCTCGCCGTTGAAGCCGAGGTCGAGGCCGGCCGGGGCGGAGGCGAGCGAGATGTCCACGGTCCTGGGGTCCAGGCGAATCGTGCGGCTGTCGGTCAGGCCGCCGCTGTCACGGACGGTGAGCCGTCAGCTCGAGGTAGGACGGGTACTCGTGGTCCGGGGCCGGGAAGCTGTCGTGATCCACTCCGTCGAAGGTCTGGAGCGCATGCTCGTGGCAGCCGCTCGGGCAATGGTCGAGCACGAGCGACCAGCTCATCGCGCTCGCGGGGAGGTCGCCGTCCTGGGCGTCCGTGCCGCTCCCGGCGAAGTCGATCGGGTCGCCGACCTTCCACGTGAAGCCGGTGGTGGGGGAGACGATCGTGGCCGTGGGCGGGGTGTCGCCCGCCGTGATGCCGACGAAGTCCGTGGCGGTGGCGCCGTGGGAGTCGGTGACCCGCAGGCCGGCGTTGTAGGTGCCGGCGAGCGGGTAGGCGTACGCGGCCTGCGCCGTCGAGGCGTCGTCGAACTCGCCGTCACCGTCGAGGTCCCAGGCATACGAGATGGAATCGCCGGTATCGGGATCGCTCGAGCCCGAGCCGTCGAACGTGACGACGAGCGGCGTGGCCCCGTTGGTCGCGGAGGCGCTCGCCACGGCCTTCGGCGCCTGATTGCCGTCCGTGTAGTGGATGCGCCTGATCGCGCCGCCCCAGACGTCGGCGTAGAAGAGGTCGCCGCCGGGGCCGAACTGGATGTCCACGGGCATGGAGGCGCCGGCCCTGAAGACCCTGATCCGGGACGGGCTCGGCAGGCTGCCGCCGGACCGCTCCATGACCCAGATGCACTTGCGGGCGTAGTCGGCGAAGAACAGGGCGCCGTCGAACTCGGCAGGCAGCGGGCTGCCGGGCGGCGTGAACGCCATGCCCGAGATCGAGGACGTGCCGGTGGGGCAGGTCTCCTCCGGGAACACCTTGGCCGAGTGCTCGTAGGTGAAGAACGGCGAGGTCACCGAGCCGCTGCCGTAGAGCGTCTCGCAGACGCTGAGGTTGGCCGAGTCGTAGCCGCCCTGGCGGATCAGGCCCTCGTAGCAGGGCCAGCCGAAGTTCTCGACGATGCCGTCGGTCGGGTCGACGACGCGGTTGATCTCCTCGGTGGTGTTCCAGCCCACGTCGCCCGCCCAGACCTCGTTCGTCCCCGGGCGGATCGCGAAGCGGAAGGGGTTGCGGAGGCCGTAGGCCACGATCCGGCGAGCGTCCGGGTCCAGGCTGTCCGCCAGCGGGTTGGCCGGGAGCCCCTCGCCGGTGTCGGGGTCGACCCGGAGGATGCTGCCGTCGAGCGTCGTCGGGTCGGACGGCGTGCGCAGGTCCTGGCTGCGAAGCGCGCCGCCCTGCGCGGTCGGCGCGGTCTGCTGCTCGCCGACCGCGACCGGCGGGTCGTCGCAGGGGTTCAGCGGGATGCCCGCCTGTCCGTAGTCCACGAAGTCCGGGCTGGCGGCCTCGCCGCCGCTCACGTAGAGGGCTCCGTCGGCCCCGAAATGAAGGTCCCCGATCGTGTGGGTGGGCCCCTGCTGGCACCAGTCCTCGATCAGCACCTGCTCGTCGCCGACCATCTGGTTGCCGTCGAGCTGGATGCGCGACAGCCGGGCGCTGTCCACGCAGCCGTTCGTGGTGGGGCCGGGCGGGGTCGGGCACTGGTCGTTCCAGGTCGGCGCGGTGCCGCCGATCGGCGCGTCGTACGTGTAGAGCACGTAGACGAACGGGCGCGCGGGGAAGTCGGGGTCGAGCGCGAGGCCGAGCAGGCCGCGGTCCCAGTTGTGGTCCACCTCCGGGCGGAGGTTCGCCACCCACGTGGGCGTGCTGTCGCCGAGCCCGTCGAAGACCTTGATCCCGCCGGGCTTCTCGGCGACGAAGATGCGGCCGTCCGGCGCGAAGCGCACGGCGGTCGGGGCCTCGAGGCCGCTGAAGGCCGTGGTCTCCTGGAAGCCGGGCAGCAACCCGGGCGAGCCCGGTCTTGAGCGTGAGGTCCTTGCCGCAGCCCGAGCTGGAGGCGTTCGAGGCGCAGATCTTGTAGTGGTAGAGCGTGCCGGTGTCGAGGCCCGTGACCCGCTCGGACACGCTCTGCTGGGCGTTGCTCGCCGGCACCGTGCGGTGCGGCGTCTCGGCGCCGTAGGACGGTGGTCTTCCCGTAGCGGAACCACCACTGCGTCACCTGGTTGCCCGCGCTGCCGTGGCCGCGCAGGGTCGCCGCCCGGTCCGTCACGTCGCTGGCCGGGTCGGTGTCTCCGCTGACGCAGCTCGCGGTGAGCGCCGCGGAGATCAGCAGGAACGGGAGGATCGATTTGTAGTGCAGCTGGGCCTTCTCGCCGATCGGGTCGACGACGGCACGTCCCTGTGCACCAACGGAGTCCTGGAGCGACTATCTCCGCGCTTGCCTTGCATGTCAACCAATTGGTAGGAAAACGCTGTGCGATCTTCGACCCGCGCGCGGTCGGCGGCCTACGAGTGCCGCGCCTGGGAGACCTACTACCGGCGCAAGTGGGCGGCCTTCCTGGTGGCGTCGGTCGGCCTCGTGCGGGCCGCCTTCGGGATGAGCTGGCCGCGCACGCTCGTGGGCGCGTGGCTCGTGCTGCGCGCCAACCAGGTCTGGGCGCCGTTCCCGGACAACGACCCGGACGCCGCCCGCAGGATCATGACCCGCTTCTACCAGCTGCTCCGAAAGGCGGAGGGCACGCGCATCGACCCGGTGGAGGCCGCTCGCCTCGAGGTCGAGTGGTGGCGAGCCCATCGCGAGGCGCAGCACGGGGACGGCTCGGGCTCGGACCCGGCGCTCGTGGCCGCGCTTCGCGACCTGTACGCCTACTCGTACGGCGTGGATCCCGGCGGAGGTCGAGCGCGCGGCGGAGCTGCGCGCCGAGGCCATGGACATCTCGGATCGCTGGGTCGAGGCGGGCTCCGATCCGGACAACCCGATGCTCGCCGAGGAGCGTGCGCTGCTCGTGCGCTCCTACGCCTCGCTGCTCGCCGCGGTACACCGCTGAGCCGGCCTTGACCTCCCGCCGCGGGCCGGATAGGTTCGGCCCGGGGTTGGACAGACTGGTCTGTATCGCGGCGCCGCCGGTACCGCGCGACTGGGAGGAGAGCACCCATGGCGTACGACCCGAGGACTGACACGGGCATCCCGACCGAGCCCGTGGGATCGCTGCCGCGGCCGTCCAAGCTGCAGGCCGCGTACGCGGACTACGACGAGGGCAAGATCGGCCAGGACGAGCTCGAGGCCGAGCAGGACGCCGCCGTGAAGGACTCGATCGAGAACGGCGAGGCCACCGGCTCGCCGATCGTCTCCGACGGCGAGCAGCGCTGGTCGAGCTTCGCCACCTACCCGATCACCGACACGCTCGCGGGCACCGGGCCTGGCGGACAACCTCGCCGGCACCGGCGGCCAGTACTTCGCGATCTTCGCGGACGGCCACCACCGCCAGCTGCCGCGCCTGACCGGCGGGCCGTTCAAGTACAAGACCTACGCGGCGGACACGCTGAAGAAGTCGATCAAGTACGCCACGAAGCCGATGAAGCAGGCCGTGATCGCCCCGTCGATGCTGGCGCTGCTCTACCCGCTCGAGGACGAGGTCGAGGGCTACTCGCGCGACCAGTTCGAGGAAGACCTCACGAACGAGACGGAGAAGGACATCCGGCAGGCCTTCGACGCCGGCGCCGAGCGCGTGTCCATCGACTTCACCGAGGGACGGCTGGCCACCCGCAACGACCCGCGCAACCCGTGGACCGGCGCCGGCATGCTGCCCCACTTCATCGACCTGAACAACAGGGTGCTCGACCGCTTCTCGGCCGAGGAGCGCGTGAACATCGGGATCCACACCTGTCCCGGCGGCGACCGCGATTCCGTGCACAGCGCGGACGTGCCCTACAACGACCTGCTTCCGAGCATGTTCAAGATCAACGCCGGCTACTTCCTGATCCAGCTCGCGAGCGAGCGCGACAAGGACCCGGTCTACGAGTCGATCGGCAAGAACAGCCGTGAGGACGCGAACGGCGTGGCGCAGATGTGTTACGTGGGCGTCATCAACCCGCAGAACCCGCGCGTGGAGAGCCCTCAGGAGGTCTGCGACGCGCTGGTGCGGGCTGCCGACTTCATCCCGAAGGAGCGCCTGGGCGCGACCGACGACTGCGGCTTCTCGCCGTTCAGCATCGACGAGAAGCCGAACCACGGCTCGCCGGACTTCGCCCGCGAGGTGGCGTTCCAGAAGATGAAGTCGCGCGTGGAGGGCACGCGCATGGCGGCGGAGAAGCTCGGCGTCGGATGACCGGGCGGCGCCGCCTCAGGCGGACACGGGGACGCCGAGTCGCTCCAATAGAAGCGTTCCGAGCTCGTGCGCCCGGCGAGCGGCGAGGCGGTCACCCTCGCCCGCCGCGACGATCGAGCCCTTCATGAGGATGTGCCACTGACGTGAGAACGCGTCGGGATCCTCGATCCCGGCGTCGCGGGCCAGCTCCTGGATCAGCTCGCGGATGTTCGCGAGGTGCTTGACCGTGGCGGCCCGCACGGGGTCCTCCAGGTCGTCCTGCTCGAGCAGCACGTTGATGAACGAGCAGCCCTCGAAGTCCTCGCGCTCGAACCACTCGCCGAAGACGTCGAAGATCGCCAGCAGCCGGTCGCCCGGCTCGTCCGCGCGGCGCCTCACCTCTTCCCAGAGCCAGGCGCGCGTCCAGCGCTCCTCGCGCATCGCGAGGAATGCCACGGCAAGCTCGTCCTTCGACGGGAAGTTCCGGTACAGCGTCATCTTCGCCACGCCGGCCGCGTCGACGATCTTGTCCACGCCCACGGCGCGGATGCCTGACCTGCTGAACAGCGGGTATGCCGCGTCGAGGATGCGGTCGCGGCCGCTCCGCGCGACGCCGTCGGCGGCGGATTCAGAGCCTGCCATCAATTTCGACTATACGCCGCTTCCCGGCTTCCGCCCGCCGTATTGGACAATGCGAGGCGTGCCGGACCGCGCCAAGCGCTTCCTCCTCGCCGCGCTGATGGCCCTGCTGGTGGTGAACCTGTGGACCGGCGGGCCGCTGCTCGCGCTGTGGCTCGGCTCGCGCGCGCAGGGGACCGGCCCCCCGAGCATGGGCGCCGTGGGCATCGTGATCGTCGCGCTCGTGGTCATCAGCGTCGGGCTCTACAGGGCGCTCCAGCTCACGAGCCAGGCCTACGACGACCTGACGGGAGCCACGCCCACCGTCCGCCAGCACGCGCCCTGGCTGCGCAGCATGCGCGGCGAGCGGCCCAACTACGACGGCATGCAGCCCGGCCTCACGAGCGGCGAGCGCATCCTCGTGGGCGGGGTGATCTTCGCCTTCGCGGCGTTCGAGATCTGGTTCTTCTTCTTCTCCGGCTCGCCGATCGGGGCGAATTGAGGTCCGGCGACGGGCGCCCGCATGAGCTCGTGCTCGCCCGCCACGGCGAGACCGAGTGGAGCAAGAGCGGAAAGCACACCGGTCGCACGGACATCCCGCTCACGGACGAGGGCCGGGTGCA
The DNA here is from genome assembly GCA_963768465.1 of uncultured Thermoleophilaceae bacterium. Lineage (GTDB taxonomy): Bacteria > Actinomycetota > Thermoleophilia > Solirubrobacterales > Thermoleophilaceae > JACVRW01. The sequence continues at coordinate 256,077 of CAVYIA010000013.1, forward strand.
GGCGGAGCTGCTCGGCACGTCGCTCGCGGGGATCCAGTTCGAGCGCGTCTACACGAGCCCGCTGAGCCGGGCCTTCGACACCGCCCGCCTGGCCGGGCTCGAGGGCGCCGCGGAGGTCCGCGAGGAGCTGCTCGAGTGGGACTACGGCGAGTACGAGGGGCGCACGACCCAGGAGATCCGGGCCGAGCGCCCCGGCTGGCTCCTGTGGCGCGACGGCTGCCCCGGCGGCGAGACGACCGCTGAGGTGGGTGCGCGCGTGGACCGCCTGCTGTCGGACCTCGACGAGGTGGAGGGCGCGGTGGCGCTGTTCGCCCATGGCCACGTGCTGCGCGTGCTGGCGGCGCGCTGGGTCGGGCTGGGCCCCGAGAGGGGTGCGCTGCTCCGGCTCGACACCGCCACCGTCTCGGTGCTCGGCTGGGAGCGCGAGCTGGCCGCCGTGCGGCGCTGGAACGTGCCGCCGGGCGTGCCGGTGGGCTAGGTCGCGGCCGCCGGCCGGCGGCGCGTCCAGCGCGAGCCGGGCTTGGCGGGCCGCAGGGCGCCCACGAGCGCCACGATCGGCACGAACAGGCCGATCCCCGCGGTCATGAGCTTGCCCTTCAGGAAGCAGATCGCCGCGAGGCAGGCGCTGGCCACCTGGATCGGGATGAGCACGAACGCCGTCTCGCCGCCGTCGAGGCGCTCGCCGCCCACCCCGAGCAGGACGAGCACGGCCTCGTAGACGTCGATCCAGAACTGGAGGCCCAGCAGGCTGAGCGCGAGCAGCGAGCCGGTCACGATCACCGCGTCGATCGACTGGCGGCCCTTGGGCGCCCAGTACACGTCCTCGAGGTTGAGCCAGAGCGCGAACTCGTCGAGCGTCAGCCCCAAGCCGATGCCGAACCCGATCGCCACGAGCTCCGCCCACGGGCTCTCGTCGACGAACGTGATCCCGAGGTAGCCCATCGACATCAGCAGCAGGATCCCCCAGACCAGGTGGTGGACGTGCGTGCCGCTCTTCGTCTCCACGTTGCCGGGCCACCAGCTGACCTGCGCCTTGATCATGTGCGCGCTCGTGCGGATGAAGCCGAACGAGAGCACGAAGGCGATCAGCACGAGGAAGTGGAGCTCCTTCCCGGGCGCCTGGATGCCGCTGTCGTAGGCGCGCTCGAGGTCGTCGAAGAAGCGCTCCATGGGCTGGTCGGGGCTTAGTCGCGCCTCAGGCAGGCCGGGCACTCGCCGCGCAGCGTCACGTCATGGGCGTCGACGGAGTACGACACCCGGTCGGCGAGCCGGGCGATGGCCCGCTCGAGCTCCACGTCCTCGAACGCGGCCACCTCTCCGCAGCGGTCGCAGACGAGATGGTGGTGGTGCGCCCCCGCCGGGTCGACGGGCTCGTAGCGGGCGGTGCCCTCCCCGGCGTCCACGCGGCGGGCGAGGCGCAGGCGCTCGAGCAGCTCGAGTGCGCGGTAGACGCTGGCGAGCCCGACCTCCTGGCCGCCGGCCTCTATGCGGTCGGAGATCTCCTTCGCGGTGACGCTGCAGCCGAGGTCGGCGAGCGCCGTGACCACCGCCGCGCGCGGGGCGCTGGCGCGGTAGCCGCCGCGCGCGAGAGTGGCGTTCGCATGGCCGACCCAGTCGGCGGCGTGGACCATGCCCGAAGGATAGGACCGCGGGGGCGGGCACCGGGGCGGTGCCCGCCCGGACCGGTCAGGCTACGTTGCCGTACAGCTCGGCCACCTTCGCCCAGTTCACGGTGTTCCACCAGGCGTCGAGGTAGTCGGGGCGCTTGTTCTGGTACTTGAGGTAGTAGGCGTGCTCCCACACGTCCACGCCGAGCAGCGGCGTCTTCCCGTCGCTCAGCGGGCTGTCCTGGTTCGCGGTGGAGACCACGGCCAGCCCGGAGCCGTCGTGCACCAGCCAGGCCCAGCCGGAGCCGAACTGGTTGACGCCGGCGTCCTTGAGCTTGCCCTGGAAGTCGGAGAACGATCCGAAGGCCGAGTCGATCGCCGCGCCGAGGTCGCCGTCAGGCTCGCCGCCGCCGTCAGGGGACATCCACTCCCAGAACAGCGAGTGGTTCAGGTGGCCGCCGCCGTTGTTGCGGACCGCCTTGCGCTTGTCCTCGGGGACGGCCGAGAGGTCCTTGATGACCTCCTCGATCGGCTTGTCGGCCAGGTCGGTGCCCTCGAGGGCGGCGTTGACCTTGTCCACGTAGGCCTGATGGTGCTTGTCGTGGTGCACGCGCATGGTGGCCTCGTCGATGTGAGGCTCGAGCGCGTCGTAGTCGTAGGGGAGGGGCGGGACCTCGTAAGCCATGCTGCTCCTTTCGAAATTCAGTCTGTCCCGAACTCTATTCCCGGGACCCGCGCGGCTCACCGTGCTATAGTTAACTTTGTGGTTAACGATCCGTTCAGGGCCCTCTCGCACCCGATCCGCCGCGGAATCGTCGAGCGCCTCGGCGCCGGCCCGGCCACGGTCGGGGACGCCACCGGCGGCTTCGGGGTCTCCAAGCCCGCCATCTCCAAGCACCTGAAGGTCCTGGAGGAGGCCGGCGTCGTGACCCGCGAGGTACGCGGCCGGACGCACTGGATCTCGCTCGAGCCGGCGGTGCTCGGCGAGGCGGCCGACTGGATGGATCGCCAGCGCGCGCTCTGGACGCGCCTGTTCGACGTCGTCGACGACTATCTGAAGGAGGAAGGGTCCCGATGAACACCCCACCGATCGTGTCCCCCAGCGAATGGGACGTCCGCGCGCGAGGAGCTGCTCGTAAAGGAGAAGGAGGTCACGCGCGCCCGCGACGCGCTCGCGGCCGAGCGGCGCCGCATGCCGCGCATGGCCGTCGAGAAGGACTACGCGTTCGAGGGGCCGAACGGCGCGGCGAGCCTGCTGGACCTCTTCGAGGGACGCAGGCAGCTGGTCGTGTACCGCTTCTTCTTCGAGCCCGGCGTGCAGCGGCTGGCCCGAGCACGGGTGCCCGGGCTGCTCGTTCCTCGCCGACCAGGTGGCCCACCCCGCGCACCTGAACGCCCGCGACACCACGCTGGCGTTCGTGTCCCGGGCCCCGCAGGCCGACATCGAGCGCTGGAAGGCGCGGATGGGCTGGGGGGACATCCCCTGGTACACGCTCACGGATGACTTCGACACGGACCACGGCGTGGGCGAGTGGCACGGCACCAACGCGTTCATACGCGAAGGCGACCGCGTCTTCCGCACGTACTTCGTGGACAGCCGCGGCGACGAGCACATGGGCAGCACGTGGGCGTACCTCGACATCACGGCGCTCGGTCGGCAGGAGGAGTGGGAGGACTCGCCCGAGGGGTACCCGCAGACCGCGCCGTACCAGTGGTGGAACCTGCACGACGAGTACGGGAGCGAGTCGTGATCGCCCACGTCGGCGCGCTCCCGCTCGAGGAGCTGATCGGCTCGGGCCTGGGGCTCGTGCTCGCGGCGCGAGCCTGGATCATGGTTCGCATGCGCCGGGATGAGCGGCGGCCGGCCACACGCTGCGGATGGAGCGCACCTTCGAGGCGCCGGCCCAGAAGGTCTTCGACGCCTGGACGAGCGAGGAGGTCATGCGCCGCTGGTGGCACGCCGAGCACGACTGGGAGACCACGCGTCGCCGAGGTGGACCTGCGCGTGGGCGGCGAGGTGCGCGTGGTCATGCGCAACCCGCACACCGGCGACGAGTACGGAGGCGGCGGGCGCTACACGATCATCGAGCCGCCCGAGCGGCTGGCCTTCACGTGGGTCTGGGACGACGGCACGAAGAGCCAGATGATCGAGCTCGAGTTCGAGGAGGCCGACGGCGTGACCACGGTCCGCTTCACCCACAGCGGCCTCTGGGACGAGGAGGCGGTGCGCTCACACGAGGGCGGCTGGGGCAACGCCTTCGACAACCTCGCTCGCGTGGTCGGCATGAGCCGGCGCGCCGAGGAGTGGCTGGCGGCGGGCGGCTTCTTCGAGTGGGGGCCGCTGAAGATCTTCCACGCCGAGTTCGGCGATCCGGAGGCTCCCGTGCTGCTGCTGGTGCACGGGTTCCCGACGAGCAGCATCGACTGGTACGACGTCGTCGCCGCGTTCAGCGGCGAGCACCGGGTCTGCGTTCTGGACTTCCCGGGATTCGGGTTCTCGGACAAGCCGAAGGGCGAGAGCTACACGATCGACCGCGACAGCCGGCTCGTGGAGCACTACCTCCGCGAGGTGCTGGGGGTGGGAGCAGGGTCGGTCGTCGCGCATGACCGCGGCGACAGCGTCGCTCTGACGTTCGCGGCCAGGTGCGACTCCGGAGAGACGCAGTTCGAGCTGAGCAACCTCGTGCTCAGCAACGGGAACATGTTCCTCCCGCTCTCGAACCTCACGATCTTCCAGCAGCTCGCGCTCGATCCGGCCACCGCGCCCCAGGTCCTGGAGGCGGCGACCCCGGAGCTCCTCGCGGCGGGTCTGGGCGAGAGCACGTTCACTCCGCCGCGCTCGCTCGAGGATCCGGCGATCGCGGCCCTGGCCGCCACGTTCGCGCACAACGACGGGATCGCGGTGCTCCACGACACGATCCAGTACCTCGTCGAGCGCTCCGAGCACGAGCAGGAGTGGCTCGAGGCGCTCGCCGCGTCGTCGGTCCCGACGACGCTCGTCTGGGGTCTCTACGACACCGTCTCACCGCTCCGGGTTCCGGCGTACGTCTGGAGCCGCTACCTGGCAGAGAAGCCGGGAGTCAACGAGTTCTGGCTGCTTCCACGCGCGAACCACTACCTCCAGCACGACCAGCCGCAGGAGTTCGCCGAGGCCGTGACGGCTGTGCTGTCGGAGAGCTCTCCTGAAGCTCCCGGTCCGCTCTCGGCCGCGCCCGGCGCGCCGATCCTGGTGGACCGCTCGCGCTCGGAGCTGCCCTCCGCCAAGGCGGTGCTGGAGCACTCCTGAATGCGGCTGAGAGGACTCGAACCTCCACGTCCCGAAGGACACAGGCACCTGAAGCCTGCGCGTCTACCAATTCCGCCACAGCCGCGCGGCGACGAAATCTAGCGCTAGCGCTGAGCGCGGCGAAGCTGCGAGGTACCGAAGACGCGGTCCCAGAACGGCGCGCTCACGCCGAACCCGCGCGTGTCGTCCTGGAAGTGGTGCCGCATGTGCAGCTCCCGCATGAGCTTCCCGAGGCGCGTCCGCGGGCGGTGATGGTGCACGTGGTAGTGCAGCATGTCGTAGACGAGGTAGCCCGCCAGGAAGCCCGCGGCGAAGACGTTCGCGGAGGCGGTGGGCAGCACGGTCACGAAGAGCGCGTAGAAGATCAGCGCCAGCGGCACGCTCACCGACGGCGGCATGACGAGCCGCAGCGGGTCGTTCGGGTGGTCGTGGTGGACGCCGTGGATGATCCAGTGCAGCCGGGCGCCGATGCCCTCCTCGGGCTCGAAGTGGAAGACGAGCCGGTGCATCCAGTACTCGGTCAGCGTCCAGAAGAAGTAGCCGCCGATCACGAGGCCGATCGTTCCGAGCGTGGTGAGCTCGCGGGCGCCGAGCGTGAACAGCACGACGATCGCGGGGACGAAGATGTAGAGCGGGACCGTCGGGTGGACACGCGAGAGCTTGTCCAGCAGCGTGGACTCGAACATCCTCGGCGAGGCCTTGAGGGCGTCGGACCGGCGTGCTTCCACAGGGCGAATCTAGCGCACCCGGCGGGTGGGTGAGGGTCCTGGGTAAGGGTGCCCTAATACGACTGGCGCCGGGTCCGCCACATGAGCGGGCCACGAAGCCATCACGAACTCGAGCCCGAAGGCCGCCGTCATGCCGTAGACGACCACTTCCGCGGCGGTCGGATCGGCCGCGAACAGGCGTGCGAGCAGGTAAGACGTGACGCCCCCGACGAACAGGATCCTGCCTCCATCGTCCATGCCTGGAGTGTCGGCACGGTTCGGGAAACGCTTGTGATCGCCCCGTGAAGGGGACGTGAACGTGGAGTTACCGGCCGCTCAGCGGCACGATCCCTGCGCCACGCAGGGGTCGACCACGCGCAGGAAGCGCGCCCAGTCGACGCCGCTGTCCACGTCGAGGTAGTACTCGCCGCCCCAGCGCTGCAGGCGGAGCCCCTGGACCACGTTCACCATCGGGTCGGGCTTCCCGAAGCTCGTGTAGCTCGAGCCGGACAGCGTCTGGAGCCCCCACGACACGTTGCCCCCGGTCGTGTCGCCCACGTAGCCGCCGTAGCTGTGGAGCGCGCGCAGCACGGTCTTCTTCCAGGACGGCACGGCGAGCGCCGCGATCTGGGCGTCGCTCATGTCGAGCCAGATCCGGGCGCCGAGCGGCGGCGCGTTCGTGGTGTCCGAGCAGACCGTCCCGGTGGTGCCCGGCGCCGCCGGGTAGACGCTGCGGCCGTTGGTGCAGCGCACGTGCACGAACAGCGCGTGGTCGATCTTGCCGGCCTGGAGCTGGTCGCCCCTGATCAGGCCGGCGGCCAGGCCGAACTCCGCGGCCGTGGCGTCCGAGCCGAGGCCGTCGCCGTCGATCTTGGTCCGTCCGCCGTGGCTCACCGTGAGCGTGCCGCCGCCGGCGGGCCGCTCGCGGACCTGCCAGAAGTCGTACTCCCAGCGGTCGGGCTGCACGACCGCCATGTGGCCGTCGGCGCCGCCGGCGGGGCGGGCCTCGCGCGGGATCCGCAGCCGCAGGCCCTCCACCTCGCAGGAGCTCGTCCAGCGCAGGCAGTGGACCGTGTAGACGGGATCGGTGCTCCGGGCCGCGTAGACGGGGTGGAAGTAGTCGTCGCGGGTGTCGGCCTGGCCCGCCACCAGCTGCTGGACCGGGCCCCAGCCTTCGAGCCGGTCGACGATGCCGGACGAGTTCGGGAGCAGCCTGGGGTTGCTCGGGACGGGCTTGTTGAAGGGGCTGTTCGCCCCATAGGGACGGCAGGACACGAGCGCGAGCGCTGCGGTCAGCAGCGCGACGCAAAGGGTGAGCTTGCGCATGGCGGCGGCCTCGAGGGTCGGGGCGAAGTTGACTTCCTCCGAGCCCCCAAGAAGGGCCGTCCATGACCGGTTGACGGCCGGAGTGGGACGTTTCCTACCAAATTGCGGTATTCCGTGGCCTGTGGCCACCGAGATCCGGCTGAGCTTCCCGGACGAGGTCGTGCGGGTCGTGGGCGTATCGCACTACCAGGAGCCGCTGCTCGCGATCGTCGGCGAGGCCGGCCGCGAGCGGGTGCGCCACGCTGTGACCGCCACGCTCGAGCCCGAGCCCGAGAACCCTCACGACGCCAACGCCGTCAGGGTCCTGGTCGAGGGTCGCCACGTGGGCTACCTCTCGCGCGAGGACGCGGTCCGCTACGGGCCCGCGGTCCGGCTGCTGCGCGAGCACGACCGGGTGCTCGCCTGCGATGCGGTCATCGGCGGGCGCGGGCCGGACGCCGACCACGGACAACCTGGGCGTCTTCCTGGAGCTGCCGCGGGCCCCCGAGGCCCTCCTCGAGGCGCAGACGCTCGTGCGCTGATGCGCCAGGCTCCGAACCGCCCCGTCCTGCGCTGCGTATCCCCGCACGGATGACGGTGAGCGACGCCCAGCTCATCGAACGGCTCGCGAACGACCCCACAGGGGAGGGGCTCCGCACGCTCTACGACGCTACTCGGGCGAGCTCTATGGCTTCGCCCTCAACTCATTGAACGACCGCGGCCTCGCAGAGGAGGTCGTGCAGGACGCCTTCACGAGCCGTGTGGCGCCACGCCGAGCGCTTCGACCCCGAGATCGGGAGCTTCCGGACGTGGCTGTACGGCCTCGCGCGCAACAAGATCGTGGACATGCGCCGGCGCGCGTCGGTGCGGCCCGCGCTCGCGGGAGCGGACGCGGTCGAGGAGCCGGCCGAGCTCGACCGCTCGCTCGACGAGGCGATGCTCCGCTGGCAGATCGCCGCGGCGCTCGCGCGGCTCAGCCCGGATCACCGCGAGGTGGTCCGGCTCGCCCACTTCCAGGCGCTCAGCCATGCGCGAGATCTCCGAGGCGCTCGGGCTGCCGCTCGGCACGGTCAAGAGCCGGGCCTACTACGCGCTCCGCCACCTGAGGCTCGTCCTCGACGAGATGGAGGTCGGCCGGTGACCGACTGCGCCGGACTGCCGCGAGCTGCTCGGCGCATACGTCCTCGGGGCCTCGGCCCCGACGAGACGGCCGTCGTGGAGCAGCATCTCGAGACCTGCCCGCGCTGCGGGCGCGAGTACGCCGAGCTGGCCGGCCTGCCCGGGCTGCTCGACCTCGCCGGCTCGGCGGACACTCAGCCCGAGGCGCCCCCGGCGGCGCTCGAGGAGGCCGTGCTCGACCGCTTCGCCCGCGAGCGCCGCCGCCAGGCGCCCCCGGCGCGGCAGGCCTCGCCGCGGTCTCCGCGTCGGCGCGGCGCTGGCGGCCGCGGCTGGCGGCGGCGGTCGCCGCGCTCGCCGTGGCCGGCGTCTTCTCGTCCGAGCCGGCGGAGGCCTTCGGCCACGTGGACATGAACGGCAGCGCCGGTGGCGCCAGGGCCGACCTCCGCTCGGTGCGCGCCGGCACCGAGATGAAGCTCAGGGTCTGGGGCCTCCCGCGTGCGCGCCCCGGCACGTACGACGTCTGGTGCATCTCGAAGAAGGGCCGCTGGATCAGCGGCGGGAGCTTCGACGTGGACCGGGACGGCCGGGCGGAGGTCGAGCTCACCTCGGCCGCGCGCCCGGGCGACTACGAGCGCATGCTCGTCACGCGCGGCTCCAAGACGCGCGGCGTGGTGCTCAAGGGCCACGTCGAGTACTGAGACGGTCGAACCGCCGCCGGGTCTGTCGCGTATACCCCGGCGTGATCAACCCGACCCGACTTCCCATCGTGGTGCTCCTGGCCGGCGCGCTGGCGTTCGCCGGCTGTGGAGACGACAACGACGACAGCGGCAGCACCGGCGCCGCCGAGCAGTCCGCGCCGGCGGCCTCGGGCGGGGGCGGCGCCGAGACCGTGAAGCTCTCCGAGACCGAGTTCAAGATCGACCCCGCCGACCCGTCCGTGAAGAAGGCGGGCAAGGTGACCTTCGAGGTCACGAACGACGGCACGATCGACCACGCGCTCGAGGTCGAGGGGCCGAACGGCGAGGCCGAGTCCGACACCATCGCCGCCGGCGAGTCCACCACGCTGACGGTCGACCTCAGCAAGGCCGGCAAGTACGAGATGTACTGCCCGATCGGCAACCACCGCGCCGAGGGCATGGAGGGCTCGGTGACCGTGGCCGGCGGCGGCAGCGCGCCGGCCGAGGACAACGGCGGCGGGTCGGACGACTCCGGCGGCAGCGGCGGCTACTAGCGCGTTCCGCGGGTCCAGCTGTCCATCGAGACGCGCTCGTCGCGTCCCGACACGCTGCTCGGCCCGATCGCGCCCGGGGCCCCGCCATGGATCTTCCCGTAGGGAGTCTCCGAGATCCCGCTCCCGTCGACGGTGTAGTAGCCGTAGACGATCGCGAAGAACATGACGACGCTGAAGATCACGATTTCCATGTGACCACCATCCCGCCGCGGGGGCGGGCGCACTGTGAGGTGGGTCACGCCTGGGCGGCCTAGAAGAAGCTGCTGACCTTGTTCAGGATAGCTGCGCGCCGTCCACGAACTCGTCTGCGGTGATCGTGCTGCAGGCAGCGGTCACCTGCCGCGATGTTGCGCTCGTGCCGTCGGCAAGCGAGCGGCGCGTCCTCGAGCCCGTAGCTCGAGAGCGCGTCCGGTCGAGGCCACGCAGGTCGGGCGATCTGGCCGCGCCGGCCGAGCGCTGCGAACTCAGCCGGCCGCGTCATCGGCACATTCTTGCCGCCCGGCGGCGGCAGCCGGGATACTCGTCCGGTGCCCGACGACCGCGTAGCCGTGATCCAGGCGGTGTACGAGGCGTTCAACCGCGGCGACCTGGACGCGGTCGTGGCGGCCTTCGCCCCTGACGCGCTGCAGGAGGCCGCCGTGGTCGGGGAGATCAATCACGGCCGCGATGCGATCAGGCGCTCGTTCGAGAGCTACTTCGAGGTCGTCGAGTCGCCCTACACCGAGCCGGTGGAGTTCATCGAGGAGAACGGGGTGTTCGTCGTGCCGGTCCGGCTGCACGGGCGCCTCCGCCACACCGGCATCACAGACGACATGCTGCCCACGGAGATGGTGCACGTGTTCTCCGTGCGCGACGGCAAGATCGACTGGAACTACATCTGCGCCGGGCTCGACGAAGCCATGGAGGCCGCGCGGGCCCGAGGTGAGGGCGATGGCCGGGGGGCGGGCGCCGGCCGCCGCGCCCCCGGGCCGAAGCGCTAGTGCGCGCCGCCGATGACCGAGGCGGTCGAGGCCTCGTCGGGGCCTGAGGACGAGGGCGCCTGGCTGGCCGACGGCCGCGGCGGTGGTGGACTCGTCCTTGCCGGATGACTGCACCGGGGCCTGCGCGCGCGACACGGCGGTGGCCACGCCGGCCTCGTTCGGGCCTGAGGACGAGGGCGCCTGGCTTCCGACGGCCGCGGCGGTGGTGGACTCGTCCTTGCCGAATGACTGCACCTGGGCCTGCGCGCGCGACACGGCGGTGGCCACGCCGGCCTCGTTCGGGCCGGTGGTCGCCGGGGTCCGGGCGGGCTCGCTGATCACGATGGCGTCCGGCGTGCTGCTGACGGAGTTGTCGTCGACGAGCGCGTACACGCCGGTGGCGCCGGCGGCTCCGATCACGAGGGCGACGACGGGCGCGAGCATCGCCCGCGTGTTGGGAAGGTTGGCTGCGTATTGCATCTCTCTACCTCCTGGTGATGGCCCTTTGCGAGTCCTCTGCGGCGGGGCCTCTCTCCGAACGCACATGTTCTAACCCGCGGGCGGCTCGCCCAATGGGGCTGTGGTCACGGTCGGAGCGAGATCACATTTCGGCGCGTCGAGCGAGTGCGAACTCGGGCGTGTGGCCGTGCTTCGCGAGCCGCGCGCAGATCGCGCCCGAGAGCAGCACTGCCACTGCTTCGGGAAGCCGAAGGAGGGTAGGTCGCCCTGAGCAGTCCGAGAGCGTCTCGGGATCCGGCACGAGTAGCGAGCGTCGCCGCCGGCCCAGGTCACGGGTCAACCGCCTGAACGACCAGGTTCGGCCTACTCAGGTCCGGTGTCCCAGCGGAACGTCGAAGTCGTGAAGAAGGCCCTGGAGGCGATCGACAGGCGCGACCTCGATGCCTTCCCGGGACGTAGTGGTCCAGGGCGGTGGGGCCCGAGCGCGGCGTCTTCCGTGGATCCGACGAGCTGGTCGGCTTTCTCCGCTCGTGGTGGGGCGCCTTCGAGGAGTCGGTGATGATCCTGGACGAGGTCATCGACGCGGGGGACCAGGTGGTCGTGGCGTTCCACGGCCGCCAGCGCGGCCGCGGCAGCGGCGCCGTGGTCGAGGGGCGCGGCTCGGTGCTGGTCTTCGGCCTGCGCGACGGCCGGGTGACCGCCGTGACGCTCTACCAGCAGCGCCACGAGGCGCTCGAGGCGGTGGGCATCGAGAACGAGCATCTGCGCGCGGCCGGCCGGCACGAGCGCACCGCCGACTTCTGGGAGAGCGAGGGCCGCTCGGACAGGGCCCAGACGGAGCGCGACAAGGCACGCGCGGAGCGCCGCGCCGCCGATGCCGAGGACCGCCAGGGCCGTCAGGACCGCGACGCCGGGCGGCTAGACGTAGGCCGCGAGGTGCTCGGTACGCTGAATCATCATGAGCACGAGCGAGTCGCAGGAAAGCAAGACCTTCCCAGCTGATCGACGCGCGAATCAAGGAGCTGGGCGACTGGCGGGGCGAGATGCTCGGCCGGCTTCGTGGCCTGGTCAAGGAAGCCGATCCCGAGGTCGTCGAGGAGTGGAAGTGGAGAGGCGTTCCGGTCTGGGAGCACGACGGAATCCTCTGCACCGGCGAGACCTACAAGAGCGTCGTGAAGATGACCTTCGCCAAGGGGGCGTCCCTGGAGGATCCCTCGGGCCTCTTCAACTCCAGCCTCGAGGGGAACACGAGGCGTGCCATCGACTTCCACGAGGGCGAGGAGATCGACGAGGA
>CAVYIA010000014.1:0-122173 GCA_963768465.1 uncultured Thermoleophilaceae bacterium
CTCGACCAGCGCATCCAGCTGCGCTTCCCTCGGCTCGCGACGCTCAACGCGCTCCTGATCGCGCGCCTCCCGCCGAGCTCCCGTTTCCGGCAGGCCGCCGTCAAGCGCACCGCGAGCTGGCGCTGGAGGCGTACAACCGCCGCGACCTGGCGCGGCGGTGGCCGGCGCACACCCAGCCTTCGAGTACCACCCGAACAAGGACTGGGTCGACGCCGGGCTCGTGGAGCCGAGCTACCGCGGGCTCGAGCGACTACCGCCGCTACGTCGCGACGGTCGACGAGGTCTGGGCAGGCCAGAACTACTTGACCGGCCAGGGAGCTGATCGACCTCGGCGACCGCTTCGTGCTGCTCGCCAAGGGGCGGATGCGCGCCCAGGCGAGCGGCGTGTGGCTGAACGAGGAGTTCGCGCTGGTCGTCACGCAGAGCGGCGGCAGGGCAACCAGCATGCAGGAGTACTACGACTACGAGCAGGCGCTCGCGGCCGTGGGGCTGAGCGCGCTAGTCCTCGAGCCGCTGGTACGCCGGGAGCGTCAGGAACTCGACGAACTCGTCGCTCAGCGCCACCTGCTCGAACAGCTCCCGCGACAGGTCGGGGCGGCCCTCCGAGTAGAACCAGTCGTCGTCGCCGATCTCCGAGCGGATCTTCTCCAGCTCGTCGGTCTCGAGCTCGCGCACGAGCTGCGGCGTGATCCGGCGGCCGTCGTCGAGCTTCACGCCGTGGCGGATCCACTGCCAGACCTGGCCGCGTGAGATCTCGGCGGTCGCCGCGTCCTCCATCAGGCCGTAGATCGCCGCCGCGCCGTTGCCGCGCAGCCAGGACGAGATGTACTGGATCCCGACGTTCACGTTCGAGCGCAGCCCGGCCTCGGTCACCTCGCCGGGCGTGTCCGGGATCGCGAGCAGGTCCCCCGGCTCGACGTCCACCTCGTCGCGCCGGCGCTCGACCTGGTTGGGGCGCTCGCCGAGCACGGCGTCGAACGCCTCGGTCGCGACCGGCACCGAGTCGGGGTGCGCCACCCAGGTGCCGTCGAAGCCGTCCCCGGCCTCGCGCTCCTTGTCGGCGCGCACCGCCTCGAAGGCGCGCTTGTTGGCCTCCTCGTCCTTGCGGCTCGGGATCACCGCCGACATGCCGCCCATCGCGTGCGCGCCGCGGCGCGTGGCAGGTCTTCACGAGCAGCTCCGTGTAGGCGCGCATGAACGGCACGGTCATCGTCACCTGGGAGCGGTCGGGGAGCGCGAACTCCGGCCGCGTGCGGAAGCGCTTGATCGCCGAGAAGATGTAGTCCCAGCGGCCGGCGTTCAGCCCGGCGGCGTGGTCGCGCAGCTCGTACAGGATCGCGTCCATCTCGAAGGCCGCCGGCAGCGTCTCGATGAGGACGGTGACCTTGATCGTGCCGCGCTCGAGGTCGAGCGCGTCCTCGGCCATGCGCAGCGCGTCGCGCCACAGCCGCGCCTCGAGGTGCGACTCGAGCTTGGGCAGGTAGAAGTACGGCCCGGCGCCGCGCTCGAGCAGCTCGGCGGCGTTGCGGTGGGCGAACAGCGCGAAGTCCATGAACGCGCCGGCCACCTGGCTCCCGTTGACCGTGAGGTGGCGCTCCGGCAGGTGGAGCCCGCGCGGGCGGACGAGCAGCACGGCCGGGTCGTCGCCCAGCTCGTAGCGCTTGCCGCCCTCCTCGTGCTCGATCTCGCCGCGCACCGCGTCGGCGAGGTTCACCTGGCCGCCGACCATGTTGCCCCAGGTGGGCGAGTTGGCGTCCTCGAAGTCCGCCATGAAGCCGCGCGCGCCCGAGTTGAGCGCGTTGATGACCATCTTCCGGGAGGTCGGCCCCGTGATCTCCACGCGCCGGTCCTGCAGCGCGTCGGGCACCGGCGCCACGGTGAAGTCCTCGCGGCGCCGGCACGAACTCGAGGGTGCCGCCGGCGTCGAGGTCGCGCTGGCGTTCCACGCGCGTGGCCAGCAGCTCGCGGCGGCGGTGGTCGAGCTCGCCGTGGAGGCGCGCGAGCAGCTCGAGCGCGCCCTCGGTGAGCACCTCCTCCTGGCGCTCCTGGGCGGGTGCGTCGATCTCGATTCCGGTCGCTCCGATCATGTCTCGAGCCTTCCCGGAGGAGGCCACGGCTACTCGGCGGCCGCGATCGAGCGGGCGAGCAGCTCGAGCGGGTGGTAGACGGGCAGGGAGCGGCCGAGACGGCCGCTGTGGGAGGTGATCTGGAGGGCGCAGCCCGGGTTGGCGGCGGCCACCGCGTCGGCATCGGTGGCGAGCAGGGCCTCGGCCTTGCGGCGGCCCAGCTCGGCCGCCGGCTCGGGGTTCAGCAGGTTGTAGACGCCGGCGGAGCCGCAGCAGATCTCCCAGTCGGCGGGCTCGACCAGCTCGAGCTCCGGGATGCCGCGCAGCAGCGAGCGCGGCTGCGAGCGCACGCCCTGGGCGTGCGCGAGGTGGCAGGCGTCGTGGTAGGCGAGCCGCATCGGCAGCGGCCCGCGCTCGGCGCGCGGCTCGAGCTCCGCGAGCACCTCGGTGGCGTCGCGCACCTTCGCGGCGAACGCCGCGGCGCGGTCGGCCCACTCGGGCTCGTCGCGGAGCACGTGCCCGTAGTCCTTCATGGCCGAGCCGCAGCCCGCCGAGTTCACCACGATCGTCTCGTAGCCCTCGAGCGCCTCGATCGTCGCCTTGGCGAGCCCGCGGGCGCGCTCGTCGCCGGCGTGCAGCTGGAGCGCGCCGCAGCAGCGCGGGAGCCGCGGCACGTGCACCTCGAGCCCCTCGGCCGCGAGCACCCGCGCGGTGGCCTCGTTCACGTGGCCGAAGAACACGCGCTGGACGCAGCCCTGGAGGAGCGCGACGGTGCCGCGCTTCTCGCCGCGCGCCTCGAAGCGCTCCGGCAGGCGCCGCAGCGCGCGCCGCGCCGAGGCGTCGGGGGCGAGCGCGACGAGCGTCGCGAGCCGCGGGGCGAGCCGGCGCGCGGCGGGCCGGGCGGCGAGCTTCGTCAACCCGAGGCGCTGGGCGAGCGCGATCGCGGGCGCGGCCACGCGCAGGCGGCCGGGATGGGTGAAGAGCGCGAACACGAGCCGCCGGTACCAGCGCTCGCGGGCCGGGCGCGGCGCGTTGCGCTCCACCTGCGCGCGCGTGTCCTCGATGAGCTTGTCGTACTGCACCCCGGACGGGCAGGCGGTCACGCACGCCATGCAGCCGAGGCAGTTGTCGATGTGCTCCACGAGCGGGGCCGAGATCTCCTCATGGCCCTGCTTCATCAGCACGATCCGCCCGCGCGGCGAGTCCATCTCCTCGCCCCAGAGCCGGTACGTCGGGCAGGTGGGCAGGCAGAAGCCGCAGTGCACGCAGTCGTCGATCAGGTCGAGCGAGGGCGGGCGGGTGGCGTCGAAGGCGGTCACACGAGCACCCCCGGCGCGCAGGCGCCCGCCGGGTCGAAGCCGTCCTTGACCCGGCGCATCAGCGTGAGCAGCGCCTCCTCGCGCTCGCCCCACGGGTCCACGCTCGCGCGCACCTCGGGCGGGGAGTCGAGCACGGCCGTGGTGGCCACGCGGCGCAGCTCCGCGAGCACGCCCGGCACCGCGCCGGGCTCGTCGATCCGCAGCCAGTGGAGCCCGAGCGGCGCCCGGCCGACGAGCGGCAGGGAGTGGCGTGTCGCGATCGCCAGCAGCTCCGGCAGGTCGGTCTGGACGGCCGACACGCGCACGATCGTGTCCTCGTCGCCGCGGGCGCGCTGCCCGTCGCGCTGCGCGTCCCAGAGCGCGTCGTCGTCCTCCACCAGCTCCCGGTCGAGCCCCGCCTGGCCCATGATGCGAGCGGCGCCCTCCGCCTGGGGGCCGGGCGCGGCGCCGCCGAAGCGGGCCAGCACCGTCCCGGCGCCCGCCTCCCAGCGGACGTCGAGGCCGAGGTGCTCGATCGAGGCGTGCGTGAGCGCGGCCACGGCGCGGGCGATCGCGCCGGCGTCCGCCGGAGCGGCCCGACGGCGGTGGCGGTGGCCGGCGGGAAGCGGGTGCAGCCGCACGGACACCTCGAGGATCGCGCCGAGCGTGCCGAACGACCCGGCGAACAGCTTGGCCAGGTCGTACCCGGCCACGTTCTTGATCACCTTGCCGCCGCTCTTCGCGCGCGTGCCGTCGGAGAGCGCCACGCTCATGCCGACCACGAGGTCGCGCACGCCGCCGTAGCGGGAGCGGAGCGGCCCGGAGTCGGCGGCGGCCACCACGCCGCCGACGGTGGCGCCGCCGTCGGGTGGGTCGAGGGCGAGCATCTGGCCCGCCTTCGGCGAACGTGCGCTGAGCCTCGGCCAGCGGCACGCCCGGCCTCGAGGACGGCGGTCAGGTCGCCGGCGTTGTGCTCCACGATCCGGTCGAGGCCCGCCGTGGACAGCTCGACGTCGGGCTCGAGCGCCGCGATCCCGGCCCACGACAGCTTGGTGCCGGCCCCGCGCACGCGCACGGACCGGCCCTCGGCCGCGGCGGCCTGGAGCTCGGCGGCAAGCTCGTCGCGCGCGGCCATCAGAAGCGCTCCGCCACGCCCGCCTGCTCCAGCGGGTGGCGCCGGTAGGGGCCGGGCACCTCGCCGCAGAGCCGCGGCGCGGGCATGACCTTGCCGGGATTGGCGAGCTGGTCGGGGTCGAACGCGCAGCGCAGGCGCTGGAACGCCCCGAGGTCGGCGTCCTCGAACATCTTCGGCATGTAGCGCTTCTTGTCCACGCCCACGCCGTGCTCGCCGGTGATCGACCCGCCGGCGTCCACGCAGGCCTCCACGATCAGGCCCGCGAGCTCCTCCGCCCGCTCGGCCTCGCCCTCCTTGGCGCCGTCGTAGCAGACGAGCGGGTGCAGGTTCCCGTCGCCGGCGTGGAAGACGTTGGCCACCTGGAGGTCGTACTCGGCGGCGAGCTCCTCGATGCGCCCGAGCACCTCGGCGAGCCGCGTCCGCGGGATCACGCTGTCCTGCACGTAGTAGTTCGGCGCGATCCGGCCCATCGCGGCGAACGCCGCCTTGCGGGCGGTCCAGATGACGGTGCGCTCGGCGTCGTCCTTGGCCACGCGGATCGAGTCCGCGCCGGCCTCCTCGCAGATCGACACCACCTGCTCGAAGCGGGTCTCGCACTCGGCCTCCGAGCCGTCCAGCTCGACCACGAGCGCCGCGCCGGCGTCGGTGGGGTAGCCGGCGCCCGTGTAGCCCTCGGCGGCGCGGATCGAGAGGTTGTCCATCATCTCGACGGCGCCCGGGATGATGCCTCCGGACACGATCTTCGAGACCACCTCGCCGGCCTGCGTGGTCGACCCGAAGAACGCCACGAGCGTGCGCACCGCCTCGGGCACCGGCATGACCCGCAGCCAGATCTTCGTGGCGATGCCGAGCGTGCCCTCGGAGCCCACGAACGCGCCCACCAGGTCGAGCGCCGGCGGGTCGAGCTCCTTGCCGCCGAGCTGGAGCAGCGTGCCGTCGGGGAGGACCAGCTCGAGGCCGGTCACGTAGTTGGTGGTGAAGCCGTACTTGAAGCAGTGCGCGCCGCCCGAGTTCTCGGCCACGTTGCCGCCGATCGTGCAGACGATCTGGCTGGACGGGTCGGGCGGGTAGAAGTGCGTCGGCCCGACCGCGTGCGAGACGGCCACGTTCGTCACGCCCGGCTCGACCAGCACGCGCTGGTTCGGCAGGTCCACCTCGAGGACGCTGCGCATCCGGGTGAGCGAGATGAGCACGCCGTCGGCCACCGGCAGCGCCCCGCCCGACAGGCCCGACCCGGCGCCGCGGGCCACCCAGGGGATGCCCTCGCGGTGGCAGCCGGCCACCACCGCCTGCACCTCCGCGGCGGACGCCGGGCAGCAGCACCGCGCCGGGCGTGACGGCGTACTGGAGCAGCCCGTCCGACTCGTAGGTGCGCAGCTGGTGCTCGTGGGTGATCACGTGCTCGTCGCCGAGCGCGGCCCGCCACTCCGCGACGAGCGGGCCAGGTCCACCGGCGTCGGATCTGGCGCTTCCTTCGGCGGCGGACCCTCGCCCCAGGCGGGCCCGGCGCCTGGGCTCACTACACGACCATCCAATCGAGGACCGCGGTGGACTGGAGGTAGACGAGCGCGCACATGATGCAGGACGAGCACGAGGCTCCAGCCCAGCACCTTACGGAACAGGTCGCCCTCCTGGCCCGCCATCCCCACGGCCGCGGCCCCGATCGCGAGGTTCTGCGGCGAGATCATCTTGCCGAGCACGCCGCCGGAGCTGTTCGCCGCGGCGAGCAGCGTCTCCGAGATGCCGGCGTCCTTCGCGGCGGTCACCTGGAGCGCCCCGAAGAGCGCGTTCGACGACGTGTCCGAGCCGGTCACGGCCACGCCGAGCCAGCCGATCAGCGCGGACAGGAAGGCGAACGCGCCGCCGGCTCCCGCGGCCCAGAGGCCGAGCGTCACGGTCTGGCCGGACTGGTTCATCACGTAGGCGAGCGCCAGCACCGAGGCCACGGTGAGGATCGCCCACTTGAGCTGGTCGAGCGTCTTCACGAACGTCTGGGCGGCCTTGCCGGGGGAGACCCCGAGCACGCCCATCGTGATCAGCCCGGCGATGAACATCAGCGTGCCGGTGGCCGGCAGCCAGTTGAAGTTGAACGTGATGCTCGACACCGCCTCGCCGTCCGGGTTCACCACGTCCAGGCCGGGCCAATCGAACGGCTTGGTCCACGGCGACTCGGCGAGCGCGTCCTTGACCGCCGGGATCTGCGCGATCGAGAACACGATGATCACGATCACGTAGGGGGCGTAGGCGCGGATCACGTCCGCGGTGGAGTCGCGGTGCGTGTCGTCGCGCAGCGCGACCTCGCGCTCCATCTCGGGGGCGTGCACCGACCCGCCGGCCACGGCGGGCTTGGCGAAGCGCCCGGTGCCGTCGCCGAGGAGCGGCTCGGCCGGAGACCACACGCGCAGGAACGCGACGATCGAGGCGGTCGCGAGCAGCGAGGCCACGATGTCGGTCAGCTCGACGGAGAAGTAGTTCGCGCACAGGAACTGGCCGACCGCGAAGGACGCGCCTCCGATCAGGGCCACCGGCCAGGTCTGGCGCAGTCCGCGCCTGCCGTCGACCATGTAGACGAGGATCAGCGGCACGATCAGGGCGAGGAGGGGCGTCTGGCGCCCGACCATCGCGCCGAGGTCGTCCTTGGGCAGCTCCGTGACGTCGGCCGAGCGTGATGATCGGGGTGGCGATCGCGCCGAAGGCGACCGGGGCCGTGTTGGCCACGAGCGCGACCGAGGCCGCCTTGATCGGCTTGAAGCCGAGCGCGATCAGCATCACGGCGGTGATGGCGACGGGGGTGCCGAAGCCGGCGAGCGCCTCGAGCAGCGCGCCGAAGCAGAACGCGATGATCACGGCCTGCACGCGCTGGTCGTCCGAGATCGCCCCGAACGAGCGGCGCAGCACGGCGAAGTGGCCGGTCTCGACGGTCATGTTGTAGACCCAGATCGCCGCTACGACGATCCACATGATCGGGAACAGCCCGAACGTCGCGCCCTCGGACGCGGACAGCAGCGTCTGGTCCGCGGGCATGCCGTAGACGATCAGCGCGACCAGCATGGCCACCGCCAGGGAGATCAGCGCGGCCCACTGCGCCTTCATCCGCAGCCCACCGAGCAGCACGAACAGCGTGAGCACGGGCAGCACGGCGAAGATCGCGGTAAGGCCGAGCGAGTCCGATACCGGATCGAAGTCCTGCGTGTACACGTATTCCTCCCTCGTCGCTCGCCGTCACGTTTGCCCCGGAACGGCCTCGGGGAAACCGGAGGGGACGGCGTGCCGGCGCCGCCGATCGGGCTGCGAATAACCTCGCCGCGATGCGCACCGTCTACCTCGGAACATCCGAGTTCGCCGCCGAGGTGCTCGACCGCCTGGCGGTCAGCCCGCACCGTCCGCAGCTGGTGGTCACCCGCCCCGACCGGCGCCGTGGCAGGGGTCGCCGCATGGCCCCGCCGCCGGTGGCCGAGGCCGCTGCGCGGCTCGGCATCGAGACGATCCAGCCGGACGACGTGAACGGCGAGGAGGCGCGCGCGCGGATCGCCGCCGCCGAGCCCGAGGCGGTCTGCATCTGCGCCTTCGGCGCGCTGATCCGGGAGCCGCTGCTCTCCGAGCACGAGATGTTCAACGTGCACCCGTCCCTGCTCCCGCGCTGGCGCGGCGCCGCGCCGATCGAGCGCGCCATCGAGGCCGGCGACGAGGCCACCGGGGTCACGATCATGCGCCCGACCGCCGACTGGGACGCCGGGCCGATCTGCGTGCAGCGGGCCGAGCCGATCCACGCGGACGACGACTACGGCACGCTCTGCCGACCGCCTGGCGGCGCTCGGCGGCGAGCTGCTGGTGGAGGCGCTCGACGACCCGCCGCCCTGGCGCGACCAGCCCGAGCAGGGCGTGACCTACGCGGAGAAGATCGAGCCCGACGACCGCCGGCTCGACCCGGGCCGCCCCGCCGAGGAGCTCGAGCGCCGCATCCGGGCGCTCACCCCGCACGTGGGCGCCTACCTGGAGCTGCCCTCGGGCGAGCGGCTCGGGGTCCGGCGCGCCGCCCTTGCGCCCGGGGGCGCCGAGCTCGAGGAGGGCGCCCTGCGCGCCGACGGCGAGCGGCTGCTCCTGGGCACCGCCTCGGGCGCGCTCGAGCTGCTCGAGGTGCTGCCGCCGGGCGGGCGGCCGATGGACGCGGCCGACTACCTCCGCGGCCGGCCGGCCGCCATCTCCGGCTGAGGCCGCGGCGAGCGGATACGGTTGTCGGGACTCGCGATGTCCGCGGCCGCCGACGAAACCGCCCCTGCAGAGCCGCAGTGCCCTGCCTGCGGTGAGCCCGCCCTGCGCGGCACCAACCTGCCGGGCCGCTACCGCTGCGTGAACTGCCTGCGCCGCTTCGAGCTCAGGTCGGCGTGCCCGAACTGCGGCGCCCACTCAACGATCGCGCGGATGTCGAACACCGCCGACGTGGAGTGCCGCAACTGCGGCGCGTCGATGCTGCAGGCGATCTGAACGCAGTCCTGCATCCGGCTGCGCGGCACGGCGGCGGATGGCGGTCCGCATGCCGCCCGAACCTACGCCGCGCCTAGCCGGCGGCGCCGCACCGGCGCCGGCACGACCTCCACCGGGATCCCGTTCAGCACCGCGTTCCCGGACAGCGGCTCCACGAAGGTCTCGTCGGCGAGCAGGTTGCTGTTCACGCCGGCGTGCTCGCTCGCCACGCTCAGCTGGGAGCCGGGCGCCGAGTGGCCCCAGCCGTGCGGGATCGACACCACGCCGGGCATGATCTCGTCGCTCAGCTCCACCGGCGCCTCGAGCTCGCCCACGGCTGAGCGCACCAGCGCCAGCGCGCCGTCGGCCAGGCCGAGCCGCTCGCCGTCGTCGGGGTGGAGCAGCATCGTGCAGCGGTCCTTGCCCTTCACGAGCGCGGGGAGGTTGTGCATCCAGGAGTTGTTCGAGCGCAGCTGGCGGCGCCCGATCAGCACCATCTCGCCGTTCTGCCGGCGCTCCATCGAGGCCTCGAGCCGCGGCAGGTCGGCCACGATCGGCTCGGGCGCGAGCTCGATCTTCCCGGACGCGGTGCGCAGCACCTCGGGGATGCGCGGGCGGTGCGGGCCGAGGTCCACGCCGTGCGGGTTGCGCTCGAGCACGTCCAGGGTGAGCCCGTCGGGGTCGGCGCCGAAGCCGTCTCCGAACGGTCCCACGCGCAGCAGGAAGTCGAGCACCCGCTCCGGGCCGCGGCGCGGCTCGAGCTCCTCGGCGAGCTCGGCGGCGCTGCGCCCGGCCACGCGCGACTGCGGGTCGGCCAGCTCGCGGCCGATCAGCGTGTCGATCACGAGCCGGTCGAGCGCCTCCACGTCGGCGTCCGGGCCCTGTCCGGACGCCACCCCGGCCAGGCGCAGGAGCACCTCCCACTCCGCGGGGCCGTCGTTCTCGAGCAGCGGCGGCGAGTAGTTCGCCACGCTGCGGGCCGCCAGCTGGTAGAGCGCCAGGTCGTAGTGCGACTTCTCGAGCGGCCCGGGCGCGGGGAGGATCACGTCCGCGTGCCGGGTCGTCTCGTTCACGTAGATGTCCATCGGCGAGCACGAAGTCGAGCTGCTCGACCGCCCGCTCGAGCCGGCCGCTGTTCGGCGTGGACACCACGGGGTTGCCCGCGACGGTGAGCAGCGCCCGGACCCGGTCCTCGCCGGGCGTGTCGATCTCCTCGGCCAGGCACGCCACGGGCAGCTCGCCGAAGGCCTCGTCGAGCCCGCGCACGCGGCTCTGCCAGCGCCCGAGCCGAACGCCGCGGCCGCTGCCGGGCGTGCCGTTCGAGTTGCGCTGGCCCGCGGCCGCCAGGGTGAACATGGCCCCGCCCTCGCGGTCGAGGTTGCCGGTGAGCACGTTGAGCACGTCCACCAGCCAGCTGGCGTGCGTGCCGAACTCCTGGGTGGTGGTCCCGATGCGCGCGTAGACGGCGGCGCGCTCGGCCGCGGCGAGCTCGCGCGCCATCCGGCGGATCTCCCCGGCGGCGATGCCCGTGGCCGGCGCCACGTCCTCGGGGCGGTAGGCGCGCACGAGCTCGCAGACCTCGTCGAGGCCCTCCACGTGCTCCGCGAGCGGGCCCGGGTCCACGAGCGACTCCTCGACGAGCGTGCAGGCCATCGCGGCGAGCAGCAGGGCGTCGGCGCCGGGCCGGATGAAGTGGTGCTCGTCGGCCTCCTCGGCGGTGCGGGTGCGCCGCGGGTCCACCACCACGACCTTGCCGCCGCGCTCGCGGATGCCGCGCAGCCGGCCGCGCATGTTGGGCGCCGTGAGCAGGCTGCCGTTCGACACCAGCGGGTTCGCGCCGAGCATCAGCAGGTGGTCGCAGCGGTCGAGGTCCGGCACCGGCACGCTCAGCAGGTGGCCGAACATGAGCCCGGCGGACGACCTGCTTGGGCATCTGGTCGACCGTGCTCGCGGTGAACACGTTCTGGGTCCCGAGCGCGCGCAGCAGGACCGGCCCGTAGGTCAGGTAGGAGAGGTTGTGCGCGCTCGGGTTCCCGACGTAGACGGCCAGCGCGTTGCGGCCGTGCGTCTCGAGGATGGGGGAGAGGCGGCGGTCGATCTCCTCGAAGGCCTCGTCCCAGGTGGCCTCGCGCAGCTCGCCGTCGCGGCGCACGAGCGGCGTGGTCAGCCGGTCGGGGTCCTCGTGGAGCTCCTTCAGGCCGTGCGCCTTCGGGCAGATGAAGCCGCGGCTGAACACGTCGTCGCGGTCGCCGCGCACGGACGACCACGCGGTCGCCCTCGAGCGTCACCTCCAGGCCGCAGGTGGCCTCGCAGAACGGGCAGGTGCGGTGATGCACGCTCGCCACGGCGCCTAGCTTACGCCGCCGGGGGGTCGCGGAGCTCGATCCAGAGCGCCTGGGACGCGCAGAGGAGCCGCCCGCTGTCGTCGAACAGGGCGCAGCCGCCAGTGGCGCTTGCGCCCGTCGATCCCGAGCGGCCAGGACACGAGCGCGTGCCGCTCGCCCACGCGAACGGCGCAGCCGATCCGGGCGGTGAGCCGGGCGAGGACCACCGGCGGCCCCTCGCCGAAGTTCGCGACGGGCGCGCTCGTGGGGCAGTCGAGCGCGCCCCACAGGCACTCCGGGCGCACGTGCCCGTCGTCGCCGGCGAGCGACTCGTCCGGGGTCCAGGGCGCGGCGAAGACGCCCTCGCGGCCCGCGACCGGGCCGGGGAAGATGCGGTACCCGTCGCCGGGCGCGCGCTCGGGACCGCAGACCACGCAGGTCGGGAACGGGTGCGAGGCGGTCCAGGCCTCGCGCCCGGCGGCCGAGGCCGCCTCGGCGGTGTCCGGGTCCACCGGGTCGGGCACGTCGAGCAGGAGCTCCGAGGGCTCGCCCTCCGCCACCAGCGTGCCGCCGTCGTGGAGCTCCACGCGGCCGTCCTCGTGGGTCACGGCGAGCGGGCGCCCGACCGGCGGCGGCGTGCGCAGCGAGACCTGCGCGACGTCGGCCCCGAGCAGCGACGCGAGCACGCCGCACGTGTAGCCGCCGTTCGCGCTCCCGGGCGGGCCGTTGAACCGGGCGGGGATCACCACGAACTCCTGCACAGGTCAGGCGCGACGGTACAGCGTGTACAGCAGCGTGCAAAGGCCCGCGGCGGCGCCGAGCAGCGCGACCTCGACCGACAGCACCGGGTCGTCGACGGGCGACACGAGGAGGAACACGACGAAGCCGACGGCGCAGCCCACCCAGCACGCCGCCGCCTGGCGGGCGCGGCCCTGAGCGAGCAGCGCCTGGTTGATCGTGGCCGCGGACAGGTAGAGGCCCATCGCGAGCGGACACGAGCACGAGCCCGCCGCGGTCGTAGTCGAAGTCGCCGCCGAAGACGACGCCCATGAGCGCATGGCCCGGCCACGGCCATCACGAGCGCCACGGAGCCCGCGAACACGCCGATCGCGATGAGCGTCAGGTTCACGCTGCGGCGGAACGGGTCCACGTCGCCGTCGTCGGCCGCGCCCACCCAGAGCCGCGTGAGGTGGGGGAGGATCGACGTCTGGATCGCCTGGAAGAGCACCAGCGGCGCCCGGGCGAGGAGCAGCACGTTGAACGCGAAGCCCGCCAGCGCCGCGCCGCGATCGCCCTCGGTGGCGCGCACGAGCAGCGGCCCGGCGTTCAGGAAGGTCTGCTCCGCGAGCATGATCGCGAGCACGGCAAGCGCGAAGCCGGTGCCGTGCGCGAGCGTGAACTCGGCCTCGCCCGGCGTGTCCGCGGGCGGAGGCGTCGTCCGCCGGGCGCCGGCCCGCGCTCCGGCGCTGGTCAGGTGCCGCGTCAGCGCCGGGACCACCACGCCCAGCGAGACGATCGGGGCCGCCGCCATGCCGAGCGCCACCGCCGTCTGGCCCTCGGCCACGCCGACGGTCACGGCGAGCGCGAACAGGAAGCGCGAGATCGACTCCATCAGCACGAGCCCGCCGTAGAGCGTGAAGCGGCGGTGGCCGGCGAGGTACCCGCGCGCGAAGTAGCTGGCCGCGTACGCCAGCACGGCCGCGATCAGGATCCAGTAGAGCGAGGCCGAGCCGTCGAAGAGGTCGTCCTGGAGCGGCTCGCGCAACGCCAGCGCGACGACCGCGAACAGCAGGCCGAGCCCGAGCTGGATGGTGGCCGCCACGCGCAGGTGCTCGCTGCCCGTGATCGCCGCGCGCCTCGCGGTCGGCGATCGTGCGGGAGAGCAGCTGCTCGACCGGCCGGTAGAGCACCGAGACGGTGATGAAGATCGCCGACCACAGCAGCGCGATGCCGCCGTACTCGTCCGCCGGCAGCGCGTGGCTCGCGAGCGCGAAGTACGCGAACGTGACGAGCCCCGTGATGCCGATCCCGACCGACAGGATGGCCGCGCCCCGGCCGTAGCCGCGACCCGTGGAGGCCGCCGCCTTCGCGGCGAGCACGCGGCTCGACCGCGGCGCCCGGTCCACTCGCACTCGACGAGCAGCATCGTCCACGGGAACGGCGAGCGCACCTGCTCGACGGTCCCGTAGCGCCCGAGCAGCGCGGTGAACGAGCGCTTGGACCAGTGGTTCACGTGGCCCGGGGTGTTCCCGAGGTCGCGGAGGTACGCCGCCGCGCGCCACGTTGAGGCCGCGCCAGAGCGGCTCGCGCGGCACCGACACGAGCAGGTGGCCGCGCGCCACGCGCGCCATCTCCGCGAGCGTGGCCTCCGGCTCGGGCACGTGCTCGAGGACCTCGATCGCGGCGGCGAGCTCGAACTCGTCGTCGCCGAACGAGAGCGCCGTGGCCTCCTCGACGCGGAACTCGAGGTTCGGGCGCCGGCGCTGCTCCCACTCGCGCGCGAGCTTCGGGTCGTCGAGGTCGATGCCCACGATGCGCCCGTCGCCGAGGCGCTCCGCCCACTCCACGGTGAGCACGCCCTCGCCGCAGCCCACGTCGAGCACCGAGGCGGGCGCGGCGAGCCCGAAGAGCTCGTCGAGGTCGGCGTGGAAGCCGGTCATCAGCCGCTTCACGACCGGGTTGCCGGACCCGTACTTGTCGTAGGTGTTGCCGGTGGGGACGTCGGCGCTCGGAGCCGTGGCGCCGCCGCTCACAGCTTCAGCGCCTCGCGGCGAGCCGGGCTTGCCGGTCGCGGCTCCCGCCTGCGCGCCGGTGGTGGGCTCGCGCCCGGCCTCGCCGGCGCCGGGCTCGTAGTGCGAGGGCTCGACGCCCAGCTGGAGCTCGACGCGCCGGACCCGCTCCAGGATGCGCTGCTGGAGCACGCGGCTGCCGGCGAGGATGTCTCCCACGACGGCCAGCGCCGAGCAGCTGGACGGCCACGATGAAGAGCGTGGAGCCGAGGATCAGCGACTGGACGTGGCCGCCGCCCTCGCCGGAGAGGAAGAACCAGACGAAGCGGGCCCAGATGCCCACGCCCACGAGCGCCACGAGCGGCGGCGGCCGCCGCGAACACGCGCAGCGGCTCGTAGAGCGCGTAGATGCGGAAGATCGAGAGGCCGTTGCGGCGGACGTACGACCACATCGACGGGAACAGCCGCGAGGGGCGCGTCTGCTCGTTGGTGCGCACCGGGACGTGCTCGACGGCCACGAGCATCTTGCCGGCCTGGATCAGCGACTCGAGCGTGTAGGTGAACTTGGAGACCACCTGGAGCTGGAGCGCGGCCTCGCGGTTGTAGGCGCGGAAGCCGGAGGTGGCGTCCGGCACGCCGGTGCCGGACGCGCGCCGCACGACCGCGCTGCCGAAGCGCTGCAGCCACTTCTTGAGCGGGGAGAAGTGCTCGATGCGTGTCCGTCTGGCGGTCGCCGATCACCATGTCGGCCGTTGCCGGCCACGATCGGCTCGACGAGCCGGCCGACGTCGCCGCCGTGGTACTGGTTGTCGGCGTCGGTGTTGACGATCACGTCGGCGCCCAGCTTCAGCGAGGCGTCGAGCCCCGCCTGGAAGGCGGCCGCGAGCCCGCGGTTGTTGGTGAGCCGGACGATGTGGTCCACGCCGTGCTCGCGCGCGACGTCGATGGTGCGGTCGGTCGAGCCGTCGTCGATCACGAGCCATTCGACCGAGTCCATCCCCTCCACGGATCGCGGCAGGTCCGCCAGGGTGCCCGGCAGGGTCCGCTCCTCGTTGAAGCAGGGGATCTGGATGATGAGCTTCATCGGCTGCCGGTAGCGTAAAGACCGGGCGGGCGGCGAGCGCCGAGCGCGGCCTCGAAAGACCCCCATTTACCGCGTTTTTGCAGGACTTTCACAATAGGCGAGCCGGATCGCCATATGGGTTACAACTTGGCAACACTCTGCTAGGCTCCGCCGCTTCCCGAACTACGGAGCGCCACGACCACGATGACCACTGTTCTCGCATACCTGGATCCCGGCAGCGGGAGCATGATCCTCCAGATCATCGCCGGCGGAGTCGCGGCTGTCGCCGTGACGGCCAAGCTGTACTGGAACCGCCTGCTGCGCTTCCTCCACATCCGCAAGGACGAGCCCGAGGCCGCCGAGCCCAGCTCGGCCCAGGGCACGGACTCCGCCTGACCGGGTCGGGCGGCCGCCTGCGGCCGCCTCTACTATTCGGCGCCGCCCGTGCGGCCGCCCACTGACATCAGCGCCGGAACCGGCCTCGAGCCCGGCAGCTTCCGTGACCCCGAGAGCCGCGTCTTCTACAGCGGCGGCGAGGTCTTCCGGGCGCTCTCGGCCGACGGCCTGAGCGACTTCCAGGCGGTGGCCGACGCCGGCCTGCTCGACGACGAGCGGATCGTGCGCACCGAGCTCGCGGAGGGCACCGAGGCGCTGCGCGGGCTGCTCGTCCACGAGCCCGCCGGGGTGCTGCGCCACGAGCGCATCCCGTTCGTCTCGTATCCGTACGAGTGGACCTTCTCGATGCTGAAGGACGCCGCGCTCGTGCAGCTGGACCTGCTGGTCGCCGCGCTCGACCGCGACATGGTCCTGAAGGACTCCACTCCCTACAACGTGCAGTTCCGGGGCTCGCGCCCGGTGTTCGTGGACATCGGCTCCTTCGAGCGCCGGCGCGAGGGCGAGCCGTGGATCGGCTACCGCCAGTTCTGCATGCTCTACCTCTACCCGCTGCTGCTCCAGTCGCTCAAGGACGTGCCGTTCCACCCCTGGCTGCAGGGGCTCGATCGACGGCATCCGGCCCGCGGAGATGCGGTCGCTCCTCTCGTTCCGGGACCGCTTCCACCGTGGGCTGTTCACGAACGTCTTCCTCCACGCACGGCTCGAGAAGCGCTACGCCGACCGCCCGCAGGAGGTCAAGGACGAGGTCAAGCGCGTGGGGCTCAAGAAGGAGATCCTGCTCGCGAACATCCGGAAGATGCGCAAGCTGGTCAGCCGGCTCGACTGGAACCCGCCGGAGGGCGTCTGGACCGCCTACGGCGAGCGCAACAGCTACACGGACTCGGACGCGCAGCGCAAGGACGAGTTCGTCCGCGCCGTGGCCAACTCCCGTCACTGGGACCTCGTCTGGGACATCGGGGCGAACAACGGCCGCTACTCGCGCATCGCGGCCGAGGGGGCGTCGACCGTGGTGGCCGTCGACGCCGACCAGGGGCCGATGGAGCTCCTCTACCGCGACCTCCGCGAGCGAGGGCGACGAGAAGATCCTCACGCTCACGATGAACCTGGCCGACCCGTCGCCGGGCCTCGGCTGGCGCGGCCTCGAGCGCAAGGCGATGCCGGACCGCGGCAAGCCCGACCTGGTGCTGGCGCTGGCGCTCATCCATCACGTCGCGATCAGCGCCAACGTGCCGGTCAAGGAGTTCGTGGACTGGCTGGCCAGCCTCGGCTGCGCGCTCGTCATCGAGTTCCCCACGCGCGAGGACCCGATGGTGAAGAAGCTGCTCGCGCCCAAGCGCGACGGCCTGCACCCGGACTACGAGCTCGGGTTCTTCGAGGGCTGCCTGAAGGAGAGCTTCGAGATCGAGCGCTCCGAGCGCCTCGAGTCGGGCACCCGGGTCCTCTACCACGCCCGGCCTAAGGGCTGATGGCCGCCGACGTCGCGGCCGAGTCGCAGGAGCGGCCCGGCCTCGTCAGGGAGGCCCTATGGCACCTGGCGAACCTGGCCGTTCTCTGGACCTTCGCCGTCGCCCAGCCGCTCTTCGACCTGCTCGGCGACAACCCGGAGTTCTTCGCCGCCCGCGGCTCCTCGGGCTTCGACATCATCTCGTTCTCGGTCCTGCTGGTGATCCTGCCGCCGCTCGTGGGCCTCGGGATCGAGCTGCTGTTCCGGCTGCTCGGCCGGCCGTTCTTCAAGGGCGCGCACGTGGTGCTGATCGGCCTGCTCGTGACGCTGATCGCGGCGCAGGCGCTGAAGAAGGCGTTCGACGCCTCGGACGGCGTGCTGATCGGGCTGTCGGTCGCGATCGGGGTCGCGCTCGCCGCTGCTCTACGCGCGCGCCGAGCCGCTGCGCTCGTTCCTGAACATCCTGACCCCGGTCCCGCTCGTGTTCCTGCTCCTGTTCCTGCTCGGCTCGCCGGTGTCGAAGCTGGCCTTCCCCGACGAGGCCGGGCGCGCGCACCGTGGGCGGGGTCACGAACGCCGAACGTGGTCGTGGTGCTGCTCGACGAGCTGCCGTCGAACACGCTCGTGGACGAGAAGGACGACCTCGACACCGCGCGCTATCCGGGGTTCGCCGAGCTCGCCCGCAACGCGACCTGGTTCAAGAACGCGTTCACGATCTACGACTCCACCGAGCGCGCCCAGCCGGCGATCATGGACGGCGACCTGCCCGCGAAGGACCGCCTGCCGATCTCGGCCGACCATCCGAACAGCATCTTCTCGCTGTTCGCCAAGACGCACCGGCTGAACGTGTCCGAGGAGGCCACGTCGGTCTGCTCGCGCGACCTCTGCAAGGACACCCGGCCCGACGAGCCCTACGGCGACCGCATCTCGTCGATGACCGAGGACCTCGGGCTGGTGTGGCTCCACGTGGTGTCGCCGCCCGGCATCGAGGAGGACCTGAACTCCGTCTCCGAGAACTGGGGCGACTTCGGCGGCTCCGGCGGCGCCGGGCAGCGGCAACAGCTCGTCCGACGACAACAAGACCCACACCCGGGCCAACCTGGCCGGCGGGCGGCGCGCCCGCTTCGAGGAGTGGGTCGACAAGATCAAGCCCGGGCAGCGGCCGAGCCTGAACTTCAAGCACACGCTCATGCCGCACGTGCCCTGGCAGTTCCTGCCCGACGGGCGCCGCTACCGCAAGCCGCCGAACGACGCGGTGCCCGGCATGTCGAACCAGTCCTACAACGACCAGGGCCAGCTGGACGTGCTGCTCCAGCGCCACTACCTGCAGACCGGCTTCGCCGACCTCCTGCTCCAGGAGCTGTGGCGCCACCTCAAGCGCGAGGGCATGTGGGACAACTCGCTGATCGTGGTGGCCGCGGACCACGGCGTGGCGTTCATCAAGGGCCGCCGCGACCGGCGCCGGCTCGACGCCGAGAACTACGGCGAGATCGCGCCGATCCCGCTGTTCATCAAGGCGCCCGGGCAGAAGCGGGGCAGGGTCAACGACGCGTACGTCGAGACGATCGACATCCTGCCGACGATCCTCGACATCCTGAACATCGACGCCAAGGTGAAGACGGACGGCCACTCGGCGTTCAGCGACGTGGTCAAGAACCGCCGCAACCTCAGGATCCTCCAGCGGAACACCTTCAAGCCGCTCAGGTTCACGGGCGAGGAGTTCGAGCGCCGCAAGGCGATCGTCCGCGAGCGCAACCAGCGCCTGTTCGGCTCCGGCTCGGAGGGTCCCGGCCGGATCTACCGGATCGGCCCGCACCAGGAGCTGCTCGGCCGCCCGGCGCCCGCCGGGCAGGGCAAGGGCTCGGTGACGATCGAGGACGCCGGCGACTACGCGAACGTGAACCCGCGCTCCGACTACATCCCCACGCACGTCGTCGCCAAGCTCGACGGCGGCAGCGCGGGGCGCGACATCGCCGTGGCGGTGAACGGCCGCATCGCCGCCGTCGGCAACACGTTCGAGCTGGCCGAGGGCGAGGACGGCGAGTTCTTCTCGGTGATGGTCCCGGAGTCGGCGTTCCGCGGCGGGCGCAACCGGATCGACGTCTACGAGGTCTCGGCGAGCGGCTCGCTCACCCGCCTCGGCGGGATCTGACGGTCGGCGCTCTAGAGCGAGCTGAGGCAGTCTTCGACTTCGGCGAGCGTGTCGTCGCTCGCCTTGCGGACGAACAGCAGCGCGCTGCCGATCTGCTCGGCGCCCTCGCCGTCGCCCTCGAACTGGGCGGCCTCGGCCTGCCCGCCCGTGAGGTAGAAGACGATCCGCGGCCCGGTCTCGGGGTCGCCGACCAGGATCTGGTTGTCGCCCTTCTCGACCGCGTCGAGGTGCTTCTCCTCGGTGAGGCAGGTGATCGCCGCGCCGCGGGTGTCGCCGTCGTCGGCGGTGGTGGTGTCGCTCGACTTGAGCGAGCAGCCGCTCAGGGCGGCCGCCCCGAGCGCGAGCAGAAGGAGCGATCGCCTCACGGCGCGGCAGGGTAGCCCGCCCGTCATCCGAGTGGCCTCGTCTTCCGCCAGCGCTTGCGCAGCTCGAAGTAGACCGGCTTGCGCGCGTTCGTCTCCTCGATGAGGCTCTTGTTGTTCCACGGCGGAGTGGAGTAGGCGAGCGGCGCGCCGCCCTGCCAGCTCGGCTCGACCCGGAAGTCGCGCAGCGCCCACGCGATCGAGCCGGCCAGGTAGCGCTTCGAGTTGTGGATGCGCAGGTGCGCGAGCGTGTAGCGGGTCTGGAACCCGTAGGTGCCGCGCTGGTCGGCCGGGCCCGGGCCGGAGGCCTCTGCGCCGTACTCGGTGATCATGAGCGCGAGCCCGGGATTGGCGCGCCGCAGGTCGTCGAGGTAGGGGCCGAGCTCCTCGGTGGTGGACGGCTCCCGCGGCATGTCCGCGCGCACCGAGTCGTACCAGCCGAAGTACTCGTTCACGCCCAGGGCGTCGAGGCAGCGATAGGCCGGGCTCCAGAGCGTCTCGCCGATTCGCGACTGGCGGTCGATCGCGATCAGGCGCGTGTCGTCGAGCTCGCGCGCGGCCTCGGCCGCCTTCGCAGATGTATGTCCGGAGGCCGCGGCCGAACTCGCCGAGCTCGGAGCGCGCGGCCGCCGGCTCGTTCACGAGCGACCACGCGAACACGGACGGGTGGTTGAGGTTGTTCTCGACCGTCAGCCGGACCGCTCGCTCGGCCGACGCGCGGAACGCCGGCAGGTCGAAGAAGGAGTTGGGCGACTGGTACACCGGCACCTGCGACCAGTAGAGGATCCCCGCCCGGTCGAGCGCTTCGAGGAACGCCGGGTGCAGCGGGTAGTGCGAGCGCGTGACCGTCGCGCCCAGGTCGCGCAGGCGGCTGAGAAGGAGGGCGCGGTCGGCCGGGGTGAGCGCGGCGCCCGTGTCCGGGTCGTCCTCGTGGATGCTCGCGCCGCGCAGGTGCACCTGCTTCCCGTTGAGGTAGAGGATCCCGCGCCGCTTCTCGAACTTCCGCACGCCGAAGTTGAGGCGGTACGTGCCCACCGCCTCCTCGTCCTTGCCGGTCAGGGCGGTCACGGCCATCGAGTAGAGGGCGGGCCGGCCCGGCTGCCAGAGGCGCGGGCGCTCGATGTCCACGCGCGTGCCCACCTCGGAGCGGGCGCCGGCGGGGACGGTCAGGCCCTTGACCCGGACGCGCTGCTCGAAGCCGCCGGGCCCGCGGACCAGGACGGCGAGCGCGACCTTCCGCTTCTTGGAGGTGACGTTGCGGACCAGGGCGCGCACCGCCACACGCGCTTCGCAGCGCACGCAGCGGAGGCGGGGGAGGGCGTCCACCTCCTGGACGTCCACGCTGTCGACCGGCCGCACGTAGACCTCGCGCAGGATCCCGCCGAAGTTCCACCAGCCGCCGACGCCGTAGCCGTTGAACGGTGCCGGCCGCCAGTGCGTGAGGTCGGTGCGCGAGCGCAGGCTCGACACCTTCACCACCAGCGTGTTGCGGCCGGAGCGCAGGTTCGGCATGTCGAGCTCGAACGGGAAGTAGCCGACGAAGCTGCCGATCCGGCGTCCGTTCAGCCAGACCGTCGAGCGGTAGTTCACGCCCTCGAAGCGCACCTTCCAGAGTCGCTGGACGCCCTTCGGCGCCTTGGGGAGCGTGAACTCCTTGCGGTACCAGCCGACGCTGGCCCTGTCCTCGGTCAGGTCGGTGGCGTTCCAGCTGCTCGGCACGCGCACCGGCTTCCAGCCGGCCAGGTCGCGCTGGGCGAACCAGCCCTCGTCCTCGCCGACGAAGGTGTCGTCCTGGCGGAAGTACCAGCGCCCGCCGAGGAGGAGCCTGCCGTCCTGGCCCTCCTGGATCAGCACGCGCTTCGTGGGCGCCTGGACCTCGAGCGGCGGCGCGGGCTCGTCGGGCGTGGAGTCGGGCGCGCCGACCTGACCCGCGGCCGCCCCGGGCAGGGCGGCGGCGAGCGCGAGCAGGGCCAGGGTGGTCGAAACGGAGAGCGCGCACGGTGGAGGAGCGGCGCCGGAGCGTAACGACAGGCGCAGCGGACCCCGCTCCGAAGGGCTATCCGCGGTCGGGGCCTACTGCTACCGTGAAGCCCGCCGATCGGTCCCGCGGCCGGTGTCGGCTGCGCAGTTTCCACCGCGCTCCGAGTAACCGGGCGCCGAGTTCCTTCCAATGAAGCGACGCCTCGCACTGATCCAAGCACTCTTCTCGCTTGTCGCGCTTGCCGCAGTCGTCTGGTGGGCCACGAAGCAGGAGCCTCCCGAGTTCCCCAGCGACGCCGGGTCGTACGCGTGGCTGGGCGGGGCACTGGGGCTCTACGCGATCGCCTCGCTCATGCGCGGGGAACGCTGGCACCGGATCCTCAGCGCCACCGGCGTCCGCACCGCGCGCGGCGACTGCTATGCGCTCACCGTCGTGGGCTACATGGGGAACAACGTGCTTCCGGCCCGCGCCGGCGAGGCGGTCAAGGTCGTGCTGCTCTCGACCCGTTGCGACGCGAGCAAGCGCACGCTGCTCGGGTCGGTGGTCGCCGAGCGGATCCTCGACCTGCTCGCGCTGGCCCTGATCTTCGTCATCGTCGTCTACGGCGCGCTCAGCTCGAACGTGCTCCCGAGCGACCGGCCGCTGCTCATCGCCATCGCCGGGGTGCTGCTGCTGATCGCGACCGGGATCGCGCTCTGGGTTCTGCGCGGCCACCACGTGTTCGATCGCGTGCGCGACTGGCTGAGGCCGCTCGCCGACGCCCCGCGGGCCCTGCTCGGGAGGGAGGGCGCGCTTCTGCTCGTCGCCACCTTCGTCCTGTGGGCGGTCGAGGCAGCCGTGTACCTGGCCGTTGCTCGAGCGGCCGGCCTCGACTTCAGCGCGACCGGCGCGCTCTACCTCGTCGCGCTCACCAACTTCGTCGCGGCGCTTCCCGCCGCACCGGGGTCGATCGGGACGTTCGACGCCGCCGTGGCCTTCGGCGCGCGCCGGCTCGGCGCCAGCGGCTCGATGGCGGTGACCTACATGCTGCTGCTGCGCTTCGTCCTCTACATCCCGATCACCCTCGTCGGGCTGGTGATCCTGGTGGCTCGCTACGGCGGCTGGTCCCGCCTGCGGTCGGTCATGCGGCTCGAGTCGAGCGTCACCGAGGTCGCGGACGCCACTGCGCCCCGCGCCCGCGCGGCCACCGACACGGCCGTATAGCCGGCGCCGATGCGGGCGCCCGCCGCACAGCTTCGACCGCTGCGCAGGCGGGAGGCAGACTCCGCCAGTTCGCCGGCCGCGTCCGGTGACGGCGGATGCGTCGACCGCGCAGCAGCTGATCCGCCGGGCCGGCTCGATGCCGGTGATCCTGGCCGTCTGCCTCGTGGTCGCCGCGTTCAGCCTGCTCACGCCGTCCACGCCCACCTACGACCCGTGGGCCTGGATCATGTGGGGCCGCGAGATCGCTCACTTCGACCTGGTCACCGAGGGCGGCCCGTCGTGGAAGCCGCTGCCGATCTTCTTCACGGTCCCGTTCTCGCTCTTCGGCGACCACACGGCCGCCGTACCTGTGGCTCGTGATCGCCCGCGCCGGAGGGCTGCTCGCGATCGTGATGGCCTTCCGGCTCGCGCGCCGGCTGATCGGCGGCGGCTGGTACGGGGTCCTCGCGGGCGTCTTCGCCGCGCTCGCGCTCTTCTCGAGCTTCAAGTACGTGCGCGACGCCGCGCTCGGCAACTCGGAGGCGCTGCTCGCCGGGCTCGTGCTGTGGGCCTTCGAGCGCCACCTCGACGGCCGCCGCGACCAGGCGCTCTACCTGGCGTTCGCCGGCGCGCTGCTGCGGCCGGAGGTGTGGCCGTTCCTCGGCCTCTACGGGTTCTGGCTGTGGTTCGCCGAGCCGTGGCTGCGCACCCGCCTGGTGGTGCTCGGCGCGCTCGTGCCCGCCCTCTGGTTCCTGCCCGAGTGGTGGGGCTCGGGCGACCCGTTCCGCGCGGGCGCCCGGGCGAACAACCCGAACCCGGGCAGCGCCGCGTTCGCCGAGCACCCCGCGCTCGAGCTCGTCAGCCGCTTCCGCAAGGTCGTGATCGCGCCGGTGAAGGTCGGGATCATCATCGGGACGCTCTACGCGTTCGTCGATGTGGATCCGGCACCGGGCGCGAGGCGCAGACCGTGGCGGTCGCGCTCGGCGGCGCGGCCTGGTTCGTGCTCGTGGCCGCGATGACCGAGGCCGGGTTCGCGGGCAACCAGCGCTACCTGATCGTCACGACCGCCGC
Organism: uncultured Thermoleophilaceae bacterium; assembly: GCA_963768465.1. Classification (GTDB taxonomy): domain Bacteria; phylum Actinomycetota; class Thermoleophilia; order Solirubrobacterales; family Thermoleophilaceae; genus JACVRW01. The sequence continues at coordinate 23,668 of CAVYIA010000014.1, forward strand.
GGTCTGCGTGCTCGGCGGCCTGGGCGCGGCGCGGGTGCTCCAGGGCGTCGGCTGGCTCGGCGCCCGGGCCTTCGGCAGCGCCCAGGCGGGCGCGATCACGGCCGCGGTCGCGTTCTTCGTCTCGCTCGCCGTCTTCTCGCCGTTCATCGTCGAGAAGGCCGACAACACCGGCCGCGTGTCGGGCGGCCTCCGCCACGAGGCCCAGCTCTGGCACGACCTCAAGGGCATGATCGCCGAGGTCGGCGGGCGAGAGCGCATCACCGCCTGCGGAAGCGTCTACAGCGGGCCCTTCCAGACTCAGATGGTGGCCTACGAGCTGCACCTCCACGGGATCGACGTGGGCTGGGCCACCACGCCCGCGCCCGGCGCCGTCTTCCGCACCCGCACGGTGCCCGACGGCCCGCTCGTGACGAAGCCCACGGACGACCGCTTCCGGCTCGTCGACCACGAGCGGCAAGTGGCGGCTGCTGACGGCGCCCACGCAGGGCGCGATCGGCTCGTGCCCGCGCGCCGGCCCGGACGCGCCGACGGCGCCGCCGCTGCCGCCCTCCTGAACGCGCCCGCACGCCGAAATCGCCGGGCGAATCACTACGATCGCCCGGTGGCAAGCGTCGCGTCCCGCGCCCGTGCCCTCCCGAGCGTAGGCCCGCTTTCCGCGGGTCTGCTGGTGCCTGCGGCGGTGCTCGCCGTGCTGCTGGTGGTCTCCGCCTACCTGCGGACGAAGTCGCTCGGCGACTCGCTCTGGATGGACGAGGGCCTCTCGATCGGGATCGCCTCGCAGCCGCTCTTCGACATCCCGGGCGTGCTCAGGGTGGACGGCTCGCCGCCGCTCTACTACATGCTGCTGTCCGTCTGGATCGACGTCTTCGGCGACGGCCCGGCCGACACGCAGGGGCTCTCGATGTTCGTGGCCCTGCTCACGATCCCGGGCGGGCTGTGGGCCGGCTGGAGCCTGTTCGGGCGGCGCGCCGGGCTGATCTGCGCCGCCCTCTGCGCGGTCAACCCGTTCCTCACCAACTACGCGCAGGAGACGCGCATGTACTCGCTCATGCTGCTGCTCTCGCTGCTCACCGCGGCGGCCTTCCTGCACGTGTTCGCCTTCCGCCGGCGCGGCTACCTGCCCGCGTTCATCGTCTTCCTCGGCCTCCTCGTCTACACGCACAACTGGGGGCTGTTCATGGCGGCGGGCTCGATCGTCGCGCTCGTGCCGTGCTGGTACGTGTCCGAGGACCGCCGCGGCTTCGTGCGCGACGCGCTGATCGGCTTCGGCGTGGTCGGGCTGCTCTACCTGCCGTGGGTGCCCACGCTGCTCCACCAGATCCAGCACACCGGCGCGCCCTGGCTCAACTCGCCGAACTTCGGCGCGCCGATCCAGATCTCGAAGGGCCTGCTCGGCGGCGGCACGCCGACGGTGGCGCTGCTGCTGGCGGGCGGCTCGGGCCTCGCCGTGATCCTCCAGCGCCAGGTGCGAGGACAGGGAGCGCACCGCCATCATCGCCGGGCTGCTCGTGCCGCTCGCCACGCTCGCGGTCGCCTGGCTCGTCTCGCAGGTCTCGCCGGCGTGGACCACGCGCTACCTCGGCGTGATCCTCGGCCCGCTGCTGCTCGTGAGCGCGGTCGGCCTCGCGCGCGCCGGCAAGCTCGGCCTCGTGGCGCTCGTGATCATCCTCGGCATCTGGGCGATCCCGCGGACGTTCGGGCTCACCAACAAGTCGAACGCCGCCGACCTGCGCAACGCGTCCGTCCCCGAGCTCCACAAGGGCGACCTGGTCCTGTCGATGCAACCCGAGCAGGGACCGCTGCTCGCGTACCACCTCGAGCGCCTGGGGGGCGCGCCCAAGCTCAAGTTCGCGAACGCGATGGGAGCGGTCGCGAACGACCGGGTGATGGACTGGACCGACGGCTACGACCGCATGAAGGACGCCACCCCCGCGAAAAACCTGGAACCCCTGCTTGCTAGCCTTCCCGCCGGCGGCCGGGTGCTCATCGTCCATCCCGTCACGACGCGGGTGGACGACTGGGACGCGCCATGGACCGAGCTCGTGAGGCGTCGCTCGGCCCAATGGGGGGAGGCGCTGGCAACCGACAAGCGCTTCAAGCGGGTCGCGGTGGTCCCGCCCTTCTACCGCCGCGCCACCCGCATCGGAGTGCGCGGAGTCATCTACGAAAAGGCGTCATGAGCGACCACAGCCGACAGACCGAGCTTGCCAATCCCGAGCTGCGCGAGAAGCCGACCGTCATCCTCGGCGCCGGCCCCGCGGGCCTGACCGCCGGCTACCTGCTCGCGAAGAAGGGCCTCCCGGTCGTGATCCTCGAGGCCGAGGACCAGGTCGGCGGCATCGCCAAGACCGCGGTCCGGGACGGCTACCGCTTCGACCTCGGCGGGCACCGCTTCTTCACCAAGGTGCAGGAGGTGGACGACCTCTGGCACGAGATCATGAAGGAGGAGTTCCTCAAGCGCCCGCGCATGTCGCGCATCTACTGGCGCGACCGCCACGGCGAGGCGAAGTTCCTCGACTACCCGCTGCGCGGCCCGGACGTGATGAAGAAGCTCGGCCCGATCGACCTGACGCGCGCGCTCGCCTCCTACCTGTGGGCGGCCGTCAAGCCGAAGGGCAAGGAGGAGACCTACGAGGAGTGGGTCTCGAACCGCTTCGGCCGCTTCCTCTTCAACCAGTTCTTCAAGTCCTACACGGAGAAGGTCTGGGGCGTGCCCACCTCCGAGATCCGCGCCGACTGGGCCGCCCAGCGGATCAAGAACCTCTCGTTCTTCCGCGCCGCCTGGTCCGCGTTCTTCGGCAACCGCGGCGACAAGGTCACGAGCCTCATCTCGGAGTTCAACTACCCGCGCTACGGCCCGGGCCAGATGTGGGAGCAGATGACCACCGACATCGAGCAGCTCGGCGGCAAGGTCCTGCTCAACCACCGGGTCTCGAAGCTCGAGTTCGACGGCAACCGCTGCGTGCGCGTTCACGTGTCGGACGGGCAGATCGTTCGAGCCGTCCGCGGTCATCTCGTCGCTGCCGCTGCGGAACACGGTCGGCATGGCCCAGCCGCAGCCGCGCAGCGAGGTCATCGCCGCCGCGCGCGGCCTCCGCTACCGCGACTTCCTCACGGTCTCGGTCGTGCTCGACGGCGAGGACCTCTTCCCGGACAACTGGATCTACATCCACGACCCGAACGTGAACGTCGGGCGGATCCAGAACTTCCGCTCCTGGAGCCCCTGGATGGTCCCGGACCCGAGCAAGGCGTGCGTCGGGCTCGAGTTCTTCTGCTTCGCCGGCGACCGGATGTGGGAGATGGACGACCAGGACCTCGTCCAGCTCGGCATGCGCGAGCTCGAGCAGCTCGGGCTGGCGCGCAAGGAGCAGCTCGAGTTCGGCTTCGTCGTGCGCGTGCCCAAGGCGTACCCGATGTACGACGCCGACTACGCCGAGCGCGTCCACGACATCCGCTCGTGGCTCGACGGCCTCGACAACTTCATCCAGGTCGGCCGCAACGGCCTGCACCGCTACAACAACTCGGACCACTCCATGCTCACGGCCATGCGCGCCGTGGACAACCTCGTGAAGGGCACCGAGCACGACATCTGGGCCGTGAACGCCGAGTCGTCGTACCACGAGGAGGAGAAGCAGGACGAGCAGCAGCCCTACATCGAGGCTCCGGAGACGGAGTCGATGAAGGAGCCGCTGCACTCGTAGGGTCTGCCCGGGCGCTGCTGGCGTCGGGCTTGCGCTCCGGCGGCATTCCCGTCGAGACCTCACGGTCTTGCCGGTAACGCCCGCCGTCGCCGCCCTCCGACGAGCGCGGCTGCCGTCGCGGCCAGCTGCCGTGGCGCACTGCGCGTGCCCCGACTCAGATCGCGTCGCGCACGCTGGTGACGTGCTCTGCGCGATGCTAAGCGGTCACCTGCGCGAGATGCGCCGAGCGCGTTCGCCACGGGGCTCGCCAAGTACGCCTTCAACCCGATGGTCCGGACGCTCTTCCGGCTCGGTGTTCCGGTTCCCGGCACGGTGATCCTCGAGACCTCGGGTAGGAAGTCGGGCCTCCCGCGGCGCACGCCGGTCACGGACGGCCTCGACGGGGATACGTTCTGGATCGTCGCCGAGCACGGACGCCGCGCGGCCTACGTCCTGAACATCGAGGCGAACCCGAGAGTGCGGATCCGCATCGGCCGGCGCTGGGTCGGAGGCAGCGCGCAGGTGCTGCCCGACGACGATCCCCAGGAGCGGCTGCGGGCGATCGGGCGAGCGCGGCGCCGGTCGGCCCTGAACGTCGCCACGGTGCGGCTCATGCAGACGGACCTGATCACCGTCCGCGTGGACCTCGACGAGCGGCCCTAGCTACTCGTAGTACGGCAGCGGCCCGCCGGCCACGTCCAGCACCTGCTGGTAGAGCTCCTCGGCGAGCGCCTTGTTGTCCTTCAGGACGTCGAAGAACTCGTGGGGGTCCTGCTTGAGGTCGTAGAGCGAGCGCTCCTCGCCGCGGTTGTCGGCGATCAGGAGCCACTCGTCCGTGCGGATGTAGAAGCGGTTGTACATGCCCCCGTAGTGGAACGGCCGCTGCTTCTCGGGCTGCTCGCCGTCCATCAGCGGCGACAGGTCGAAGCCCTCGATCCAGTCGGGCCGGTCGATGCCGGCCAGCGACAGCAGCGTCGGTCCCACGTCGTGCGTGGACGCGAAGTAGGTGCTCACGTCGCCCGCGGCGCGCCCGTCGGGATGGACGACGATGAACGGGACCTGCGCCAGCTCGGGGTGCAGCTGCGAGGGGACCTTGCCGGTGAGGCCGCGCTCGCCGAGCAGGTAGCCGTGGTCGCTCAGGAGCAGGATGACCGTGTTCTCGTGCAGCTTCTTCTCGCGGAACGCCTCGAGGAAGCGGCCGAGCCAGTGGTCGGTCATGGTCACCTCGGCCGCGTACACGGCATGGAGGCGCCGCAGCTGCTCCTGGGTCAGGTAGTCGGAGCTCCCGTAGCGGGTGACGCCGATCTCGGGGCCCTCGTAGTCCGGGTCGCCGTACATGTCGATGTACTTCGGCGGCGGGCTCCACGGCTCGTGCGGGTCGAAGCAGTCCACGGTCATGCAGAACGGCTGGCGCACGACGGCGTCGTCGAGCACGTCGATCGCCTTCTTGTAGACGCGCGCCGCGCAGGTCTGCTCCTCGTCCACGCCGGCGCCCGTGTTGGCCAGGTACTTGCGCATGCCGGGCGTGTAGCGGTCGTCGCGGAGCACCGGCGGGAGCCAGTGGTTCACCGTCTCGATCGGCACGGTCTCCGGGGGCTTCACGAAGCCCGACTGGCCGACGATCGTGTCCCAGCGGTCGAACGTCTTGCGGAACGGCTCGTAGGGCTTGGTGAAGGCGAGGAAGGGGTTGTCGCTCACCTGCGCCGTCCAGTAGCCCGCGCGCTGGAACACCGAGGTGAAGGTGGTGTTGGCCGGATCCTCGATCGGGGCCCAGCCGGGGCTCACGCCGAGCTCGGGGTTCGGCACGAAGTTGCGGAACGGGAAGATCCGCCGGCTCGTGAAGATCGAGCGGCGCGCCGGGAGCGTGACCATCGCCTCGGGGAACGCCCGGTTGAAGCGCATGCCGAGCGCCGCGAGCGAGTCGATGTTGGGCGTGTGGATCTGCGGCGAGCCGTAGGCGCCCACGTGGTCGGGGCGCAGGCTGTCGATGATGAGCAGCAGGACGTTCGTGGGGTCGCTCGACCCCTCCGCGGTCACGTCGCAGCCCGCGTTCGAGAGCAGGGCCGCGCCCGCGGCGCCGGCGGCGCCGGCCTGGATGAACCGCCGCCGGCTCAGCGGCATGGCAGGCCCGTCTCCGGGGTCACTTGAGGGCGAGGAAGGCTCATCGGGAGCGGGCGGAGCGAGCAATCGAGCGTAGCGAACGCGTCCAGCCGCCGGCCTAAGTCTCGTCGCCCTCCACGCTCTCCTCGCGCGGGGCGAACGGCGGCAGCTCGCGCACCCTCGGGATCCGGATCAGCGGGGCGCCGTAGCCCTGCCGGCAGTCGCGCAGCCTGTACAGGCGCACCGTCGGCCCCGGGCGCCGGTATGCGGTGGGGTAGTAGTTGTAGGAGAGGTCGAAGTTGAACGGCACGGGCCCGGCGCCGCGGTCGTAGGGGCTGAACTCGCGCACGAGGCGCGCGTCGCGGCGCAGGCGGTCGTAGTAGGCGCGCACGTCGGGGTCGCCGGTCTCGAGCGCTCGCTCGCGCACCACGTCGAGGGTCATGACGAGGCAGTAGCCGTAGCGGCGCAGGTCGTCGATCACGCTCGGGCGGAGCACGAGGTGGTACGCCGACGCGCGCACGCCGCCGTCGGGACGGGCGAACTGGCCGGGCTTGTACTGGGCGCAGACCCGCCGGCCGCCCGTGGCGGTGTAGGCGAACCCGGGCGCGCCCCAGCCCTCCTCGGCGGGGCAGCGCGCCGAGCCACGCGGGCAGCCGCCCGGAGGGGTTCGAGCGGTAGTAGCGCCCGGGCACCGCGGGCTCGATCGCCACGCGCAGCTCCGGCGGGTAGCGGTCCTCGAGCCAGTCGCGCGCCTGGACGCGGGTGTCCTCTCGTCCGAGCACGAGCGCGCTGCGCACGTCGGCCGCCACGGGCTGCGCGAGCGCCAGGGCGGCCAGGCCCGCGAGCGCGAGGCCGCGCCGCCGTGCCGGCACGGCCTCGGCCGCGCGCACGAGCGCGACCGCGGCCAGCATGGCGAGCACCGGGTACGCCGGCAGCAGCCAGCGGCCGAAGTAGCGCGCCTGGATGCTCAGGTAGGCGAACAGCGCGAGCGGGAGCGCCACCAGGATCAGGCCGCGCACGAGGTCGCGGCGCAGCTCGATCGCGGCGCCCGCGAGAGCGGCCAGCGCGGCCACCCAGCCGAGCCCCCAGGTGAGGCTGTCGAGGTAGTAGGCCACGCCGCCGTCCTCCTGGCCCGGCTTGGGCTGGTCCGAGGCCACCTGGGCCTGGTCGCGCAGGTCGTCCCACCAGGCGTCGAACGACCCGACCACGAACGGGTTGAGCGCCACGAACACCACCCCGGCCGCCGCGACGCCGAGCGCGAGGCCGCCCACCGACGCGGAGGCGGTCGGCCCGCAGGCGCGCGAGGGCGGCGATCGCGAGCGGCAGCAGCGCCAGCCCGGCCGTGTACTTGAAGGCGCCCGCGAGGCCGGCACCCGCGCCCGCGATCGCGTAGTCGCGCAGCCGGCCGTCCTCGTAGGCCCGGACGGCGCCGTAGAGCGCGACCGCCACGCCCGTGAGCGCGCCCACGTCGGTCACGGCCACGCGCGAGTAGGCGACCGGCAGGAAGGCGAACGAGAGCACCGCGGCCGCGACCAGGCCCTCGCGCACGCCCCAGAGCCGGCGCGCGGCCCAGTAGGTGGCCGCCACGCCCACCATGCACAGGAACGCCGCAAGCGTCCGCGCCGCCTCCCAGATCTGGGTGGGGTCCTTGCTGAACTGCGCCGTCACGTTCCCGAACGGGAGGTCGAAGAGCGAGCCGAGCGGCCCGTACATCACCCGCAGCAGGCCGTAGAGGAGATAGGTGTAGGCGGCCGGGTTCTCGTAGTAGCCCGGGTCCAGGTCCTGCCAGAACATCTCGACCGCCTGGTTGGCGAAATGCGAGCCCTCGTCGATGCTCCACACGTACGGCAGGCCGTAGTCGTTGTGCCACACGCGCAGGGCGAAGCCGGCGACCAGGATCAGGGCGAGCAGCACCCGTGGCAGGACCCGTTGCACGCCGGGCAGCGTCAGTGGCTCGGCCGGGTGCGCACCATGATGGCTGCCCGCTGGTACTGTTGACTGGCGAGTCAACCGGGCTCGCGCGAACCCGCGAAATGCCCGAGACAGCGGCCACAGAGCGCGACGAGCGCCACCTCCTGAGGAGCATCGAGCTCGCCGCAGAGGCGCGTGGTCACACCAGCCCGAACCCGCTCGTGGGCGCCGTCGTGGTCCAGCGAGGGCGCGTGATCGGAGAGGGCTTCCACGCCGGGCCCGGCGAGGCGCACGCGGAGCGCGTGGCGCTCGCCGCCTGCGCCGAGGACCCCGCGGGCGCCACCCTCTACGTCTCGCTCGAGCCCTGCGCCCACCACGGCCGGACGGGGCCCTGCACGGAGGCGATCCTCGAGGCCGGGATCAGCCGGGTCGTGGTGGCCTCCGACGACCCGACGCCCAAGGCCAACGGACGCGGCCCCGGCGATCCTGCGCGACGAGGGCGTCCAGGTGGACCTCTTCGACGGCGCGGTCGCGGCGGCCGCGCGGCTCCTGAACCAGCCCTTCCGCAAGCACGCGCGCACCGGCCGCCCGCTGGTGGTCTTCAAGTCCGCCATGACGCTCGACGGCAAGGTGGCCACCCGCACCGGGGACTCGCAGTGGATCTCCGGTCCGGCCAGCCGCGCCCGCTCGCACCGCTGGCGCGCGGAGTCGGACGCCGTTGCGGTGGGGATCGGCACCGCGCTGGCCGACGACCCGCAGCTGACCGCCCGCGTCGAGGGCGTGTCGCGCCAGCCGCGCCGCGTGGTCTTCGACTCGGAGGCGCGCCTGCCCGTGGCGAGCCAGCTCGTGCGAGGGCGTCGCCGAGGTGCCGCTCACGCTCGTGGCGTCGCGAGCCGCCTCGCGGACCTCCGTCGAGGCGCTCGAGAGCGCCGGCGTGGACGTGATCGTGGCCACTGGCCAGAACGAGTCCGCCCGCGTTGCCGACGCTCTCGACGAGCTCGGGGCGCGCGACGTGCAGTCGCTGCTCCTCGAGGGCGGCCCGCACCTCTCGGGAGCGTTCCTCGAGGCGGGCGAGATCGACGAGGCCCGGATCTTCGTGGCCCCCGTGCTCGCCGGCGGGCTCGAGGCTCGCACGGTGGTGGAGGGCCTGGGCGCCGAGGCGATCGCCGGCGCCGCGCATGCGCTCTCGGTGCAGACCGAGCGGATCGACGACGACGTGCTCATCGTCGCGAGGCTCGCGGAGTGGTGAGCGGCTGATGTTCACGGGCCTGGTGGCGGACAAGGGCACGGTCGAGGCCGTGGAGCAGGACGGCCCCGGGGCGAGGCTGCGCGTGCGCACCCGCCTGGCCCCCGAGCTCGCGGGCGGCGACTCGATCGCGGTGAACGGCGTCTGCCTGACCGCGCGCGATCCCGACGGCGGCTCGTTCGCCGCGGACCTCATGGCGGAGACGCTCGAGCGCAGCTCGCTCGGCCCGCTCGCCGCGGGGGACGAGGTGAACCTGGAGCTCCCGCTGCGGGCCGGCGACCGGCTCGGCGGACACGTCGTGCAGGGGCACGTGGACGGGGTGGGGGAGGTCGAGCGGATCGAGGAGGCCGGCTTCGCGCGCGTCGTGCGCGTGGCCGCCCCCGCGGAGCTGCTGCGCTACGTGGTCGACAAGGGCTCGATCGCGGTGGACGGCGTGTCCCTTACCGTGACCGAGGTGGACGAGACGGGCTTCTCCGTGTCGCTGATCCCGGAGACGCTCGAGCGGACGACGCTCGGCTCGGCGGAGCCGGGGCGGCGTGTGAACCTGGAGGTGGACGTGTTTGCCAAGTACGTGGAAAAGGCGGTTGTGCGGTGAGCTCTCCCTTCAGCACCATCGAGGAGGCGATCGAGGACGTCCGGGAAGGCCGGATGGTCGTGGTCTGCGACGCCGAGGACCGCGAGAACGAGGGCGACCTCACGCTCGCGGCGCAGTTCGCCACGCCCGACGCGATCAACTTCATGGCCAAGCACGGGCGCGGGCTGATCTGCCTGGCGCTCACGCCCGACCGCTGCGACGAGCTCGGGCTCGACCTGATGGCCGCGAAGAACGAGTCGCCCTTCCAGACCGCGTTCACCGTCTCCGTGGAGGCTCGCGAGGGCATCACCACCGGGATCTCCGCGCACGACCGCGCGCACACGATCCAGGTGGCGATCGACCCGAACGCGCGGCCCGCGGACCTCGTGCAGCCGGGCCACATCTTCCCGCTGAAGGCCAAGGCCGGCGGCGTGCTCGAGCGCACCGGCCAGACCGAGGCCGCGGTGGACCTCGCGCGGCTCGCCGGGCTGAACCCGTCCGGCGTGATCTGCGAGGTCATGAACGACGACGGGACGATGGCGCGCGTGGACGACCTCGTGGGCTACTGCGAGCAGCACGGCCTGAAGATGGTCACGGTGGCCGACCTGATCGCCTACCGGCGCCGCCACGACAAGCTCGTGGAGCGCGTGGCCGAGGCCCAGCTGCCCACCAAGTTCGGGGACTTCAACGTGGTCGGCTACCGCTCGCTGGTGGACGAGAAGCACCACGTGGCGATGGTCCGCGGCGAGATCGCCGGCGAGGAGGACGTGCTCGTCCGCGTGCACTCCGAGTGCCTCACCGGCGACGTCTTCCACTCGCTGCGCTGCGACTGCGGCCAGCAGCTGGAGGACGCGATGCTGCGCATCCACGAGGAGGGCCGCGGCGTGCTGCTCTACCTCGCCCAGGAGGGACGCGGAATCGGCCTGCTCAACAAGCTGCGCGCCTACCGGCTCCAGGAGGAGGGGCTCGACACGGTGGACGCGAACGTGCGGCTCGGGCTGCCCGCCGACCTGCGCGACTACGGCATCGGCGCGCAGATCCTCGTGGACCTCGGGCTCAGCTCCATCCGCCTGCTCACGAACAACCCCAAGAAGATCGTGGGGCTCGAGGGCTACGGCCTCACGGTCACCGACCAGGTGCCGATCGAGCACGCCCCGGGTGAGCACAACCGCGAGTACCTGCGCGCGAAGAAGGAGCGCATGGGGCACCTGCTGCACCACCAGGGCCTCGCGCTCGACGAGGAGATGATCCTCGAGGAGCGCATCCAGGACCGCGAGCGGGCCGAGGAGGCCGACCTGTACGGCCAGGGCCCGGCGCCGCGCGGCGAGTGAATGACGAAGACGAAGCCGGACCGCTACGCGGCCTGCATCGGCCGCTTCTACGAGGACCTCGCCATGCGGCTCGAGTACGGAGCGCGGCTGGTCTTCGAGGAGGCGGGCGCCGAGGTCGACGTCTTCGACGTGCCCGGCGCGTTCGAGCTGCCGCTCGCCGCGAAGTTCTGCGCCGACTCGGGCCGCTACGCCGGCGTGGCGTGCCTCGGCGCCGTCATCCGCGGCGAGACCGACCACTACGACTACGTCTGCCGGGAGGCGGCCAGCGGCATCGCCCGCGTCTCGCTCGACACCGGCGTGCCGTGCTCCTTCGGCGTCCTCACCGTCGACACCATGGAGCAGGCGCTCGCCCGCACCGGCGACGGCAAGCGCCACCAGGGCGAGGACGCCGCGCGCGCCGTGGTGCGGATGGCCGCGCTGGGGCGGGAGCTCGGATCCGCATGATCAACCTGTACAGCGACACGCAGACGCGGCCCAGCGACGGGATGAGGCAGGCGATCGCGTACGCCGAGGTCGGCGACGAGCAGCGCAAGGAGGATCCGACCACCACCCGGCTCCAGGAGCGCGTGGCGGAGCTGCTCGGCCACGAGGCCGGCCTGTTCCTCCCCAGCGGGACGATGTGCAACGGGATCGGCTTCCGCCTCCACGTCCGCGCCGGCGGCGACGAGCTCCTGCTGCACAAGTGGTCGCACCCGATCGTGGCCGAGGCGGGCGGGCCGGCCGAGCTGGCCGGCGCGATGGTCAACCGCCTCGACGGCGAGGGCGGGATGTTCACCGCCGAGCAGGTGGAGGAGGCGCTCTGGCCCGACGACCGCTACATGCCGCGCTCACGGGTCGTGTCCGTCGAGCAGACCACGAACATGGGCGGCGGCCGCGTCTGGCCGCTCGAGCAGATGCGGGAGGTGCTCGGCGTGGCGCGCGAGCACGGCATGCGCGCACACCTGGACGGCGCGCGCCTCCTCAACGCCGTGGTCGCCTCCGGCGTCTCGGCGGCCGACTACGCGTCCGGCTTCGACACCGCCTGGCTCGACTTCTCGAAGGGGCTCGGGGCGCCGGTGGGCGCCGTGCTCTGCGCCTCGCGCGAGCTGATCGACGAGGCCTGGCGCTGGAAGCAGATGCTCGGCGGCTCGATGCGCCAGTCCGGCGTGCTCGCCGCCGGCTGCCTGTACGCGCTCGACCACAACGTCGACCGGCTCGCGGAGGACCACGAGAACGCACGCGTGCTGGCCGACGGCCTGCGCGAGCTCGGCGTGGAGGTCCTGCCGCAGGAGACGAACATCGTGATCGCCGCGGTGCCCGACCCCGCGGCCGTGATCGCCGCGATGGCGGACGCGGGCGTCCGGATCAGCTCGGCCGGACGCGGGCGGATCCGCTTCGTGACGCACCTGGACGTGGACCGTGCCGGCGTGGAGTCGGCGCTCGGCGCGTTCCGCGAGGTGCTGGCCGCCGCCTGAGGTGGCCGTCTATATAGAGTCGCCCGCCATGGGGATGATCAAGGGTGACCGCAGTGTCGAGATCGACGCGCCGATCGAGCGCGTGTACGAGATCGCGGCAGACATCGAGAACGCAGCCGACTGGCAGGGTTCGCTGAAGGACGTGGAGGTGCTCGACCGCGACGCCGAGAAGCGGCCGCAGCGGGTCCTGACCGAGTCCGACGCGAAGGTCAAGACGGTCAAGGCGACGCTGCGCTTCTCGTACGAGCCGCCCACGGCCATCCGCTGGGTCCAGGAGAAGGGCGACACGAAGTCGCTGGTCGGCTCCTGGGCCTTCGAGGACCTGGGCTCAGGCCTGACGCGCGCGACCTACGCGCTCGAGGCGGACCCCGGCCGCATGCTCGGCATGCTGCTGCGCGGCCCCGCCGAGACGGCGGTGCGCGACTTCCTCCTGGGGAACGCCGCCGACGGCTTGAAGCAGAAGGCCGAGACGGCCTAGAGCCTCAGAACTGGCTCTTGCAGCTCTTCGGGCGCGGGTGCGGCCCGGAGCACGCGCTCGTACGCGCGCGGGCGGGCGGTCATCGTGCCGTCCACGCACATGTCGATCAGGCTGCGCCAGCTGTCGGGCGCGTCGGCGTCGTCGCCCGAGAACCAGTTCTGCCAGGCGAAGCCCTCCTGGTGGGCACGCGCCACGCGCTCGGCCGTCGTGATCGCGGTGGGGCCGAAGGTGATCGGCACCTGGAACGCCACCACGCCCGGGCCCGGCGAGCCGCCGCCGAAGATCCACACCGCCGCGCCGGCGATGCCGGGCGCGAGGTCGATCTTCGGGCGCGAGCTCATGGAAGCGGTCCACGGCCGGCTGCTGGAAGGAGACCACGATCAGGTCGCGCCGCTTCGTGTTCTTCAGGAGCTTCGCGAGCACCTCGGCGTTGTAGAGGTACTCCGACACGTCCTCCTGCGGCGTCCGGCCCTTGATCTCGACGTTGATCGGCGTGTGCGGGAACGCGCGCAGCACCTGGCGCAGCGTCGGCACGCGGAAGTCGGAGCGCCTGAACCCGCGCGGCGGCTTCTTCTTGCCCGTCGCGATCCCGCGGAACTTGTACGCCGAGGCGGGCAGGTCGTGGCTGTAGTGCGACTCGGCCTTCGGCGCGAACCAGTACGCGGCGTCGAGCCGCTTGATCTGGCGGAGCGTGAGCGACGAGACGTTGCCCGTGCCGTTCGTCTTGCCGTCCACGGTCGTGTCGTGCATGACGATGACCTGGTCGTCCTTCGTCACGCCGATGTCCAGCTCGAGCATGTCGGCGCCGACGCGCAGCGCCTTGCGGAACGCGTAGAGCGTGTTGGACGGGAACTCGTCCTCGCCGCCCTGGTGGGCGATGTTGAACGGCTCCTTCTTCTGGATCCAGCGGTTCTTCGCGGCCTGGGCAGGCGCCACCGCCAGCAGCAGCGTCATCAGCCCGAGCAGCGCGGCGAGGAGCGGTCGGCGCACGCCCTCCAGAGTAGTGAGCCGCTCCCGCCGCGCGCTGGTACCCTCATCCGCCGTGTCCAAGGTCTGTTACTCGTGCGGGAAGGGACCCGCCTTCGGCAACAGCCGGAGCCACTCCATGGTCGCCACCAGGCGCCGCTTCAACCCGAACCTCCAGAAGGTCCGGATCTCAGTGAACGGGACGCCCCGACGCGAGTACGTGTGCACGCGTTGCCTCAAGGCCTCGAAGGTCACGAAGGCCCTCTAGCCCGAAGCCGACCGGTAACACCGCCGCCCGGCGGTGTACAAAGCTGACGTGCCCGACGAGAGCCTGGTCCGTTTCCGGCGCGTGGTCGCCGCGGCGCTGGCGGAGCTCGAGAATCGCCGCCAGGAGGTCAACGACCTGAACGTCTTCCCCGTCGCCGACGGCGACACGGGGGACAACATGGCGCTGACCATGCGCGCCGTGCTCGACGAGCTGAACCGGATGAACGGCCAGCCGCTCGACCGCCACGGCCGCGACGAGATCGTGGCCGCCGTGGCCCGCGCGGCGCTGCTCGGCGCCCGTGGCAACAGCGGCGTGATCCTCTCCCAGATCGTGCGCGGCGCGGCCGAGGAGCTGGCCAGCCGCCACGGCGAGCTCGTGGACCCGGTGCTCGTGTCCGCCGCGTTCGCACGCGCCGCGGACGCGGCCTACGCCTCGGTGCGCGACCCCGCCGAGGGGACGATGCTCACGACGGTGCGCGCGATGGCGCGCCGCGTGGCGCACGACCTCGCGCACATGGACAGGCAGCGGCTCGGCCCGGGCTCGACCTCGATCGAGCAGGACGAGCTCCTTGCGCAGGTGCTGGAGAACGCGCTCCAGGCCGGCAAGGAGGCCGTGGAGCGCGGACCCGAGCAGCTCGCCGTGCTCCGCGAGGCCGGGGTGGTCGACGCGGGCGCCTACGGACTGACCGTGATCGTGGCCGGCTGCCTCGCGGCGCTGCGCGGCAGCGCCGCGCCCGAGCTGGAGCACCACTTCGCCCCGGCGGCCCTCCACCGCCCCGAGCACGAGTCCTCGAGCTTCCGCTACTGCACCAACTTCGCCGTCACCGGCGCGCGGCCTCGACGCCGGCTCGTTCGTGGCGGGCCTCGAGGCGATGGGCGACTCGGTGCTGGTGGTCGGCGACGACCGCACCCTGCGCGTGCACCTGCACACCGACGACCCCGAGCGGGCCGTGGCCGTGTTCGACGGCGCGGGTGAGGTCTCCCGCTTCGACGTGGCCGACATGCACGACCAGGTGGCGGAGCGGACCGCGCGGCTGTCCGACCGCGCCCAGGTCACCGACGCCACCTGCACGGTCGTCGCGGTGGCGAGCGGCCCGGGCGTCCGCCGCCTCTACGAGGAGCTCGGCGTGCTGGTGGTCGACGGCGGCGCGACCATGAACCCCTCCACCTACGAGCTGCTCGCGGGCGTGCACGCGGCCGGTGGCGACGAGGTGCTCGTGCTGCCCAACAGCCCGAACGTGATCCTCGCGGCGGAGCGCGCGGCGGAGCTCTCGGACAAGCCCGCGCGCGTGGTGCCCACCACCGCCCCCCAGGAGGGGCTCGCCGCGCTGCTCGCGTTCGACCCGACGCAGGGGTCGGACGCGAACGCCGAGGCCGTGGGACGCGCGGCCGACGCGCTGCGCGTGGGCGGCGTGGCGCCGGCGGCCCGCGACGACGCCCGTGGCCGCTTCGCCCGCGGCGAGGCGGTCGGCTACGCCGGCGGCGACCTCGTGGCGTGGGGCGACCCCGAGCGGACGCTCGAGGCCACGCTCGCGCAGCTGGCGGGGGGCAGCGAGCTGCTGACCTGCCTGGCCGGCGACGGCGCCCCGCTCGACCGCGAGTGGGTCGAGGCGCACGTGCCCGAAGGGGTGGAGGTCGAGTACCACGAGGGCGGGCAACCCGCCTGGTGGTGGCTGCTCTGCGCGGAGTAAGCCGGCGCTTCGCGCGTCCAGCGAAGACGCTGACCGACGACGAGCTCCGCTCCGCGCCGGTCCGCTCCTATCCGCGCCCCGAGGCGCTCGCGGACCCGGTGTCGCTCCCAGGCGCGGCCGGCAAGGGCTTGAAGAGCCTGGGCATCGAGACGTACGGCGAGCTCCTCGAGCACCTTCCGCACTCGCACCGCGACCGCCGCGACGTCCGCAGCGTGTCCGACCTCATGCTGGGGGAGGACGCCACGATCGCGGTCGTGGTCAGGTCGGTGAGCATCCGGCCGATGCGCGACCGCCGCCGCAAGCGCGTGGAGGCGCGCGCGGCGGACGCCAGCGGGCCGGTCCTGGCGGTCTGGTTCAACCAGCCCTGGATCGCCCGCCAGCTGGGCGAGGGCACGCAGGTCCTCCTGCACGGCCGGCTCCGCAAGCGCGGCGAGTTCTGGGTCACCGAGCACGAGGCGCTCGGCGGCGAGGGCGTGCCCGTGCACACGGTCGGGCTCGTGCCGGTCCACCCGGCCACGGAGGGGCTCAGCTCGGGACGCCTGCGCTCGCTGGTGTGGGACGCCCGCGGGCGCTTCTTCCTCACGCCCGAGCCGCTGCCGGCGAGGCTGCGCGTGGACGAGCGGCTGGCGGAGCGCGCCGCCGCGCTCGCGGGCGCGCACTTCCCGGACAGCGAGTCGGACGAGGAGGGAGCGCGCCACCGGCTGGCGTTCGAGGAGCTGCTCCTGCTCCAGCTCGCCCTCGCGGGGCGCCGGCGTGCCAACCGCAACACGCGCCGGGCCCGCTCGCTGGCCGCGCGCGGGGTCGTCGTGGACCGCTGGCGCTGGTCGCTTCCGTTCGAGCTGACCGGTGACCAGAAGAAGGCGATGGCGGAGGTGGACGAGGACCTCGCACGCGAGCGCCCGATGCAGCGGCTGCTGATGGGCGAGGTGGGAGCGGGCAAGACCGTGGTCGCGCTCCACGCGATGCTCAGGGCGGTCGAGAACGGCGCCCAGGCGGCGCTGATGGCGCCGACCGAGACGCTCGCGGAGCAGCACCACCGCACGCTCGACCGGCTGCTCGGCGGCGCGATCCCGCTCGAGCTGCTCACCGGCTCCACCCCGGCCGGCCGCCGGCGCGACCTGCTCGGCGCCCTCGGCAGCGGCGCGCTCCAGCTGGTGGTCGGCACGCACGCGCTGATCGAGGACAGCGTGGAGTTCAGGGACCTCGCCGTGGTCGTGGTGGACGAGCAGCACCGCTTCGGGGTCCGCCAGCGCGCCGCGCTCGATGCCAAGGCGCCCGACGGCCTCGCGCCGCACGCGCTCCACATGACCGCCACGCCGATCCCGCGCACGCTGTCGCTCACCGCCTACGGCGATCTCGACGCCACCGCCCTGCGCGAGCTTCCGGCCGGCAGGCGCCCGGTCGAGACCTTCGTGGTCGACGGGGCCCGCGCGCGGGCGCGCGCGTACGAGCGGATCCGCGAGGAGATCGCCGCGGGGCGCCAGTGCTTCGTCGTCTGCCCGCTCGTCGAGGAGTCGGAGGCGCTGCAGGCGAAGGCGGCCACCGTGGAGTTCGAGCGGCTGCGCTCCACCGAGTTCCGCGAGCAGCGGGTGGAGCTGATCCACGGCCAGCTCGGCTCGAAGGCCAAGCAGGCCGCGATGGAGGCGTTCGCGAACGGCGAGGCCGACGTGCTCGTGGCCACGAGCGTCATCGAGGTGGGCATCGACGTGCCGAACGCGACGGTCATGCTGATCGAGGCCGCCGAGCGCTACGGCCTCTCGCAGCTGCACCAGCTGCGCGGCCGCGTGGGCCGCGGCGGGCACAGCTCGATCTGCATCCTCTTCGGCGACGCCAAGCTGCCGCGGCTCGACGCGATCGCGAACGAGGACGACGGCTTCCGGCTCGCCGAGGTGGACCTCGAGATCCGCGGCGCCGGAGACGTGCTCGGCACGCGCCAGCACGGGCTGCCCGAGCTGCGCGTGGCGCAGCTCCCGGAGGACACCGAGCTGCTCGCCCGGGCGCGCGACCGCGCCGACGAGCTGCTGCGCGCCGACCCGGAGCTCGAGGAGCCCGAGCATGCCCTGCTGCGCGACGCCGTGGTCGCGCGCTTCGGCTCGGAGCTCGACCCGATACCGGCATGAGGGTCGTGGCCGGGGAGTACCGCGGCCGCCGCCTCCAGGCGCCGCGCGGGCGCGACACGCGCCCGACCGCCGACCGCGTGCGCGAGGCGCTCTTCTCGATCCTCGGCGACGTCGCGGGACGCCCGCGTGCTCGACCTGTTCGCGGGGTCCGGAGCGCTCGGGATCGAGGCGCTCTCGAGGGGCGCGGCGTCGGCCGTCTTCGTCGAGCGCGACGACGCCGCGGTCGCCGCGATCCGGCGCAACCTCGAGGCGATCGGCGCCCCCGAGACGCAGGTCATCCGGCGCGACGTGCTGAAGTACCTGGCCTCGTGCGCGGAGTCGTTCGACCTCGTGTTCGTCGACCCGCCATATGATTCCGCTCCCCGTCTCGCGGGACCGCTCTCCGCGGCCCTGCCGGCGGTGCTCTCAGAGGACGCCCTGATCGTGACCGAATCCAGCAAGCGCACGCCGCTCGAGCTTTCGCTCCCGCTCGCCCGCGAGCGGACCTACGGCGACACCCGGATAGCGATCCATGGCTGAGCGCAACGGCGGCACCGCCGTCCTGCCCGGGTCCTACGACCCGGTGACGATGGGGCACCTCGACATCATCGGCCGGGCGTCGCACGTGTTCGACCAGGTGGTCGTCGGCGTGGTCAACCAGCCGGTGCGGAAGAGCAAGACCCTCTTCTCGGCGGAGGAGCGCGTCGGCTTCATCACCGACGCGACCGCGGAATTGGGCAATGTGCAGGTAAAACCCTTTGATACGCTGCTCGTCGATTTCGCCCGTGAGCACGGGGCCAAGGCCATCGTCAAGGGGTTGCGGGCGATCTCGGACTTCGAGTACGAGTTCGAGATGAACCAGCTCAACCGGAAGATGGCGCCCGACATCGAGAGCATCTACCTGATGGCCGCGCCGCAATTCAGCTTCCTGTCGTCAAGCGGCATCAAGGAGCTGGCCATGTTCGGCGGCGACATCAGCGGGCTCGTGCCCGACCCTGTGGCCGCGCGGTTGCAGGAAGAGCTAAAGCGCTGAAGAACTGGGGGACCTGAGAACGTGACGCCACTGCCGTTCAACCGAGGAAGCGCATGGACGTCCTGGTCCTGATCGACAAGCTCGACGACACGATCCACAACGCGAAGGTCGTCCCGCTCACCGACACGGTGCGCGTGGACAAGGAGGAGGTCTACGACATCCTCGACCAGATGCGCGCCACGATCCCCGAGGAGATCAAGCAGGCGCGCTGGATCGTCAAGGAGCGGCAGGAGATGCTCGCCGAGGCGAAGCGCGAGGCCGAGCGGATCGTGCGCGAGGCGCGCGAGGAGCAGGTGCGCCTGATCGGCGAGGAGGAGATCGTCAAGCAGGCCGAGCGCCAGGCCGAGGAGATCATCGAGGACGCCCGCGCCCGCGAGCGCGAGATCCGCCTCGGGGCCGAGGACTACGCCGACGACATCCTGAACACGCTCGAGGTCAACCTCACGAAGTTCATCGCGGCCGTCCAGCGCGGCCGCGACCGGCTCCAGGGCCGGGAAGAGGCAGAGGTTTCCTAGCTACGCCGGCCCGCAGGGCCGGTGTAACTCGCTGTAACGAGCGCAGGTCTGCCTCACGAGCGACGGACCGTCTGCGCGGCAATTGCGCCGGATTCCGCGCGCTAGTCGCGTTTTGAGCGCAATTTGGGACCTTTTGCACGGGTTACCGGGGCAAGACATCCGGCATTGCTGTTTCACTCATCCCCTTCCGCGGGGTCAGGCCGGGTGGGTTCGGCCGTCTCCGTCTTTGCCGCCTATGCAACCCGCGAAGGGAGAATGTATGCACCTTTCCGAGCCGAGTGCCGCTGGCACGCGGCGGACAGCCCTGTGGCTGTCTGTCCTCGCCTGCGCGCTCTGGCTCTCCTTGGTGAGCGCCGGTGACGCATTTGCCGGTGGCGGCCACTCGTCTCATGGCTACTCGGGCTCTGACCACGGAAAGTCCTGGTCCGGCCAAAGCGACTCCGGGGGGGACCACGGTTATTCCGGGTCCGACAACGGAGGCGGTGGATGGGACCACGGGGACGATTCCGGGTCCGACCACGGTAGCCCTGGCTGGCATGGCCCGGAAGGGACTCCACCACCTGAGGGTGGCGGGCGGCCCCCGTCGGAAGGATCCGACGAGGACCAGCCCTGCAAGGAAGAGCAGCCCCCCGGCGGCGAAACGCCTCCGGGTGGCGGGTATCAGCCACCACCAGGCGGAGAGACACCGCCCGGTGGGGAGACGCCTCCGGGCGGGCACACGCCCCCCGGTGGGGAGACGCCTCCGGGCGGGCATAAGCCCCCGCCTGGCGGTGAGAAGCCTCCGCCCGGTGGGGAGACCCCTCCGCCTGGCGGCGAGACGCCTCCGCCCGGTGGGGAGACCCCCCCGCCTGGCGGCGAGACGCCTCCGCCTGGTGGGGAGACCCCCCGCCTGGCGGCGAGACGCCTCCGCCTGGTGGGAACTCCGCCCGGTGGCGAAACGCCTCCGCCCGGTGGGGAGACCCCGCCGAACGGTGGCGAGACGCCTCCGCCTGGTGGGGAGACCCCCCCGAACGGCGGCGAGACGCCTCCGAACGGTGGGGAGACCCCCCCGAACGGCGGCGAGACGCCTCCGTACGGTGAGACTCCTCCGAACGGTGGCGAGACGCCCCCGAACGGTGGCGAGTCGCCCGGTGGCGAGGAAGGCGAAGTTCTCCCCGAGTCCGAAGCGGGCGAGGAAGTGCCGGGCGGTTCCGGCACTCCCGGCGGTGCACCCGCCCCCGTGGAGGCGACCACAGCATCGAGCCTGCCGTTCACCGGCAGTCACGCTCCGTTCCTGTTGGTCGTCGCTCTCGGACTCATCGGTCTCGGAACCGGTCTACGGAGGGTGGCCGCGGACCGAGGCTGAGTTGGCCAGCTCACTCACCAGAGAGCTAATGGAAGTGCTTCCGAGCCACGCTCCTCCAAGTCGGAGGGGCGTGGCTCTCGCACTTGGTGAGGGCACGCTGCAGCGCAGCTCGAAGGCCGGTAGCCTCCGCGCGTGCCCTCATACCTCCACACCTGCTACCGGATCGGCGACATCGATCGGTCGGTCGCCTTCTACGAGCGGCTGGGCTTCCAGGAAGTGGCCCGGATGCCCATCGGCGACGAGGCGATCAACGTCTTCATGGGCCTGCCCGGGCGAGGACCCGCGCCTGGAGCTGACCTACAACCACGGCGTCGACTCGTACGAGCTCGGCACGGGCTACAACCACATCGCGATCGCGGTCGACGACCTCGAGGACACCCTCGAAGGCCTGGGCGCCGACGGCATCGAGCCCGAGAAGCCGCCCTACCGGCCCGGCGGTCGCACCGAGGGCCCGCTGATCTGCTTCGTCCGCGACCCGGACGGCTACCGGATCGAGCTGATCGGCGTGA
The DNA here is from genome assembly GCA_963768465.1 of uncultured Thermoleophilaceae bacterium. Taxonomy (GTDB): domain Bacteria; phylum Actinomycetota; class Thermoleophilia; order Solirubrobacterales; family Thermoleophilaceae; genus JACVRW01. The sequence goes on from CAVYIA010000014.1 coordinate 44,867, forward strand.
GAGCGGCGTAGCCGCGCCCGAGCAGCCGCGACGCGGCGCTAACCTCGAATCCATGGCGCAGCGCACCGAGATCTTCGACCTCGGGAGGCTCTCGCTCACGTCGGGCGAGGGGCGGCGTCTCGATCTCGAGGTGCCGGTGGCGGACTTCCAGTTCGGGGGTCAGCGCTACGGGGTGAGCGGCGCGGCCGTGGACGCCGTGCTCGACGTGGCCCACACCACCAGCGGCTACTCGCTGCGGCTGCGCTTCGAGGCCGGGCTCGAGGGGCCGTGCATGCGCTGTCTCGAGCCGGCGGAGCACGGCGTCGAGGTGGACGCCCGCGAGGTCGACCAGCCGGGCGAACGTCGAGGAGCTTCGCTCGCCGTACCTCGACGGCGACGAGCTGGACGTGGCGGCCTGGGCCCGTGACGCGCTGGCGCTCGCGCTTCCGACGCAGATCGTCTGCTCCGCCGACTGCCTCGGGCTCTGCCCGGTCTGCGGCGAGAACCTGAACACCGCGGACCCGGAGCACGCGCACGAGCCCGAGCCCGATCCGCGCTGGGCGGCGCTCCGCGAGCTGCGTTGGAGCTAGCTGCAGCTAGACTGGCTCGCCTCATGGCCGTCCCCAAGCAAAGACAGTCCCACTCGCGGACGAACAAGCGCCGCTCGCAGCACAAGATCGAGGCGCCGCACCTCCGCCACTGCCCGCGCTGCCATGAGCCGCGCCTTCCGCACCGCGTCTGCCCCAACTGCGGCACCTACGCCGGCCGCGAGGTTGTCGTGCAGCGGCCGGACACCGGGGACGACGACTCCTAGCCAGTGATCGCGGTCGACGCGAACGGCGCCGACAAGGGGCCGGCCGCAGTCGCCGAGGGAGCGCGCCGCTCCGGCTCCGACGTACTTCTCTTCGGCCCCGCCGCCGAGCTGGGCGAGAGCGGCGGCGGCGTGGAGGTCGTGGACGCGCCGCTCACGATCGGCGGGCACGAGGAGCCGGCCCAGGCCGTCCGCTCGAAGCCGGACGCCTCGATCGTCCAGGCGGCGCGCTCGGTGAAGGACGGCCGCGCCGAGGCGCTCGTCTCGGCCGGCAGCACCGGCCCCACGCTCGCGGCCGCCACGCTCCAGGTGCGCCGCCTGCGCGGCGTGCACCGGCCGGCCCTCGCCGTGCTGCTCCCGATCCCCGGCGGCCCCGTGCTGCTGCTCGACGCCGGCGCGAGCGTGGAGGCCCGCCCGGAGCACCTCGTCCAGTTCGCCTACATGGGGGCGTGCTTCATGGAGGCCGTCTACGGCCAGGAGCGCCCGCGCGTGGGCCTGCTGTCCGTCGGCGAGGAGTCGGGCAAGGGGACCCCCGCCGTGCTCACCGCGCGAGCCCGGATCGAGGAGGCCGGCGGGCTCAACTTCGTGGGCAACGTGGAGGGCTTCGACCTGCCCGGCGCGGGAGCCGACGTGGTGGTCACGGACGGCTTCACCGGGAACGTCGCGCTCAAGGTCCTCGAGGGCACGTCGCGGCTGGTGCGCGAGTCGATCTCCGCCGCCGTGCGCTCGAGTCCCGTGTCGGCCGTCGGCGGCCTGCTGATCCGCGGCCGGGTCGGGCGCCTGCGCGAGGAGCTCGACCCCGAGGCCGTGGGCGGGGCGATCCTGCTCGGGCTGCGCAAGCCGGTGGTCGTGGCCCACGGCAGCTTCGGCCCGCGCGGCATCGCAAGCGCGGTCGGTCTCGCGCGCCGCGCCGTGGACGAGGACATGGTCGGCCGCACCGCGGCCGCGCTCGAGGCCGCCGGCGCATTGCGGTCCGCGCGCGCTGGTAGCGTCGCCGAGGTGACGCCAGAGAGCGACGGCGGCGGCTGACGCCCATGGAGCGGAACGAGGTGCTGGCGCGCATCCGCGACCACCTGGCGACCGAGCTCGAGGTCGACCCTGGGCGCATCGCCGAGGGCACCCGCTTCCGCGAGGACCTCGAGGCGGACTCGCTCGACCTGGTGGAGCTCGTGGTGGAGCTCGAGGACAGCTATGGGATCCGCATCCCCGAGGACGAGGCGGCCAAGATCCTCACGGTCGGTCAGGCCGCGGACTTCGTGGCCGCCCATGCCGACGACGCGTGAGACGCTCCGCGAGCTGCTCGACGCGCTGCCGGAGAGCCTCCGGCGCCAGGTCTTCACCCACGCGTCGTGGGTCGAGCACCGCGCCGAGTCCTATGAGCGGCTCGCCTTCCTGGGAGACGTGGTCCTGAGCCTCGCCGTCTCCACCCATCTGTTCCCGCGCTTCGAGCGCCACGGCGCCGGGCGGCTCACCAAGGTGCGGGCCCAGGCCGTCAGCGGCGCCTCGTGCGCGCGGGTCGCGCTCGGGCTCGGCGTGCCCGACGCGCTGCGCGCCGCGGCGCCCGAGGGCGGGGCCGGCCGCGCCGCCGCCACGCTCGTGGAGTCCGAGCGGGTGCTCGCCTCGGTGTGCGAGGCCGTGATCGGGGCCGCCTATCTCGAGTTCGGGTTCGAGCGCACGTCCGCCGCGGTGGTCGCCTCGTTCGCCGACGAGATCGACGAGGCGCTCGAGCATCCCGTGGACTACAAGTCGGTGCTCCAGGAGCGGCTCGCGCGCCGCGCCGAGCTGGTCGACTACCGGACCGTCGACGAGCAGGGCCCGGCGCACGAGCGGAGCTTCGTGGTCGTGGCCGAGGTGAGCGGGCAGGAGCTCGGTCGCGGGGAGGGAAAGACGAAGAAGGGCGCGGAGCAGGAAGCGGCGCTCCAGGCCCTCAACACCCTCGAGGAGGGGGCCGCCGGCTGATGCACCTCAGGTCGATCGCCATGAAGGGCTTCAAGTCCTTCCCGAGCCGGACCAAGCTCGAGTTCGGGCCGGGCGTCTCCGTGATCGTCGGGCCGAACGGCTCCGGCAAGTCGAACATCACCGACGGCGTGCTCTGGGCGCTCGGCGAGCAGAGCCCGCTGGCCGTTCGCGGCCAGACGATGAAGGACGTGATCTTCGCGGGAGGCCACGGCGTGGGCGGCTCGAGCTCGGCCGAGGTCGAGGTCGTGATCGACAACTCCGACGGCGCTCTGCCCACCGCCTTCTCCGAGATCTCGATCGTGCGCAGGCTCGGTCGCGACGGCGAGGGCGAGTACCGGCTGAACGGCGCCCGCTGCCGTCTCGTCGACGTGCTCGAGGTGCTGTCCGACTCGGGGCTCGGCAAGGAGATGCACTCGGTCGTCTCGCAGGGCAAGGTCGAGCAGATCGTGCTCTCGCGCCCGCGCGAGCGGCGGCTGATGATCGAGGAGGCCGCCGGCCTCGGCAAGCACCGCAAGCGCCGCCGGCGCGCCCAGCTGAAGCTCGAGCGCACCGAGGAGAACCTCTCGCGCGCGCTCGACGTGGAGCGCGAGGCGCGCTCGCGGCTGCGTCCGCTGAAGCGCCAGGCCGAGGCCGCCGAGCTGCACGAGCGGCTCGAGCGCCAGTCGCTCGAGGCGCGCATGACGCTCGCGGCCGACAGCGCCCGCGGAGCCCGCGCCGCGTTGGCCGAGGCGGAGGAGCGCGCCCGCGCGGCGGGCGCCGAGCGCGACGAGGCCGAGCGGCTCCTGGCCGAGGTCAAGGCCCGCCGCGAGGCGGCCGAGGGCGCCTTCGCCGCGCTCAGCCAGGAGCGCGAGCGGCTGCAGGCGAGCCGCTTCGACGCGGGGTCCGCCGCCGAGCGCATCCAGATGCGCCTCGAGCGCGTCCGCGACCAGGCCACGGCCGCCGCCGAGCGGCGCGAGCGCCGGGCGCAGCAGCTGGCCTTGCTGGAGGCCGAGGCTCCCGCGGCCGGCGACGAGCCGGCGCAGCTCGACGACGCCGAGCTTCCGCGGCCGCCTGGCGAAGGCGACGACGCCGCACGGGCGATCTGGGACCGGCTGCCCGCCGAGGAGCGGATCCGCTCGCTCGAGCGCGAGCTGGCCCGCCTCGACGCCGACGCCGAGGAGCGCCGCGGCCGCGAGCTCGCCGGGCTCGAGTCGGAGCTGGCCGCCGCCCGTTCGCGGGCGGCGGAGCTGCAGGCCGCGGTGGACGACCGGCGCGCCGCGCTCGACGCCGCCGAGCAGGCGGCCGACCAGGCACGCGCCGGCCGCCGCGACGCGGAGCGCGCGGTGGAGGCCGCCCGCTCACGTGCGGCTGACGCCGGAGCGGAGCTCGCCGCGCTCAACCGGATGGTGCGCGGCGCGGGCGCCGCCCCGGGCGGCGAGCCCGTGCTCGTGGAGGGCCTGAAGGCGGAGGCGGGCTTCGAGCCGGCGCTGTCCGCGGCCCTCGGCGCTCGCCTGACCGCCGCCGTGGTCGAGGACCTGGCGGCCGGGCGAGAAGCTGCTCGACGGGGCCGGGGACGGCGGCGCCACCGCGCTCGTCGCCTCGCGCGCCCACGGCCGGCCCGCCGGCCAGGCGCCCGTGGCGGGCGCCACCAGGCTGCTCGCGCACGTCCGCGCGGAGGGCAAGGTCACGAAGCTCGCGGAGCGGCTGCTCGGCGACGTCTGGGTGGTCGACTCGCTCGGCGCGGTGTCGGGCTCGTTCCGCGGCGTGGCCGTCACGCGCGCGGGGCGGCTGCTCGACGCGGCCACCGGCGAGCTCTCGCAGGCCCCGGCCGGCGGCAACGACCGGCTCCTTCAGGAGGTCGGCCGGCGCGACGGGCTGGTGGCCGCCTCGGAGTCGGCGCTGGCCGACGAGGCCGGAGCGCGCGCCGAGGTCGAGAGCGCGGGTCAGGCCGTGGCGAGCGCCGACACGGCACGCGAGGAGGCGGAGGCCGCGCTCAGGCGCGCGTCGCGCGAGCACGCCGAGGCGGCCGACATCGCGGAGCGGGCCGAGTGGCTGCTCGGCCGGCGCCGCGAGAGCGCCGACGAGGGGCCGGAGGGCGTCCAGCGCGCCGGCCTCAGCGCCGACCTGCGCGCGGAGCGCCGGATGGCGGAGCGTGCCGAGCGCGAGCGCGCGGAGCGGGCCCGGACGCTCGACTCGCTGAGGGCGGGGATCGAGGCCGACGCCGCGCTGAGCGAGGACGCCGCGCGGGCAGGCCGTGCCCTCGAGACGGCGCTTGCCGCGGTCGAGGCGCGCCGCGACGCGGTCGCCGCGGAGCTCGAGGCCGGAGCGGCGGCCGGCGAGGAGACCGCGGCCACGCTGCGCGCCTGCGCGCACGAGGAGGCCGAGCTGCAGGGCAGGCTCAAGCGGGCCGGCGAGGCCGTGACCGCGAGCGCCGTCACGGCGCAGCAGGCGCGCGACTCCGCCGCCGACGTGGAGCAGGAGCTCGGCGAGCTGTCGAAGCGCCTGGGCCTCGAGGCAGAGCCGGCCGCCGAGCCCCTGCCGGACGAGGAGCGCGCGTCGCTCCAGGCACGCGTCGAGCGCCTGCGGATGCGGCGCGAGCAGCTCGGCCCGGTGAACCCGCTCGCGGGCCAGGAGTACGAGGAGGCCGTGAGCCACGTCGAGGAGCTCGAGGCCCAGCGCGGCGACCTGGAGGACGCCCTCGCCGAGCTCGAGGGCCTCATCAAGGAGACCGACCGCCGCATCAAGGAGAGCTTCGAGGAGACGTTCGCCGCCGCCGCCAAGAACTTCGAGGAGGTCGTGGAGCACCTCTTCCCGGGCGGGCGCGGCCGGCTGCGGCTGGTGCGCGCCGACCAGGCGCCGCGGCCGGTGGTGGGCGGCGAGGTGCCCGAGGGCGACGCCGCGCAGGACGAGGAGGACGTGGAGGAAACGGACGAGCCGGAGCTGGGCGTCGAGATCGAGGTCACGCCGCCCGGCAAGTCGGCGAAGCGCCTGTCGCTGCTCTCGGGCGGCGAGAAGTCGCTCGTCGCGCTCGCCTTCATGTTCGCGGTGTTCCTCGCCCGGCCGTGCCCCTTCTACATCCTCGACGAGGTGGAGGCGGCGCTCGACGACATCAACATCGACCGCTTCCTCGAGCTCGTCAAGCGCTACGCCGACCGCGCGCAGTTCATCGTCGTGACGCACCAGAAGCGCACGATGGACGCGGCCGACACGCTCTACGGCGTGAGCATGGGCGGCGACGGGGTGTCGCGAGTGGTGTCCCGCAAGCTGGGCGGGCGCGCCATCGAAGAAGCCGCCGCCTAACCTCGCCTCTCTATGGCCCGTAGCTGGCAGGAGCTGTTCGCGACCGGCGAGGCGCCGGAGGAGGCCGCCGCGCCCGCCGAGGACGGCAGCGCCGTGGCGGGTTCTTCCGCAGGCTGCGCGAGAACATGTCGAAGACGCGCGAGGCGCTCGGCGCGGAGCTCCAGGCCACGATGTTCCAGTCGCTCGACGACGAGGCCTTCGAGCGGCTCGAGGAGACGCTGATCTACGCGGACGTGGGCGCGCCGACCACGGCGCGGATCGTCGAGCGGCTGGAGGGCGAGGCCGCCGGCGGCGAGCTCACGGGCGGCGAGGACCTGACCCGCAGGCTCCGCGAGCTGCTGGCCGACACGGCCCGGCTCGACGGCGACACGATCCCGCTGTCGGGCAGCCCGACGGTGATCCTCATGACGGGCGTCAACGGCAGCGGCAAGACCACCACGATCGGGAAGATGGCCTGGCACCTCCAGAAGGAGCTCGGCCGCTCGGTGCTGCTGGCCGCGGGGGACACGTTCCGGGCCGCGGCGGCCGAGCAGCTCACCATGTGGGCGGAGCGGGCCGGCTGCGAGATCGTGCGCGGCGACGCCGGGTCCGACCCGGGCGCCGTCGTCTACGACGCGCTCGGCGCCGCCGAGTCACGCGGCCACGACGTGGTGATCGTGGACACGGCGGGCCGGCTCCACACCCAGCAGCACCTGATGGACGAGCTGCGCAAGATCCGCAAGGTGATCGCGGGCCGGGTCGAGGGGGCGCCCCACGAGACCCTGCTGACGATCGACGCGACCACGGGCCAGAACGGCCTTCGCCAGGCGCTCTTGTTCCGGGAGGCCGTGCAGATCGACGGCATCGCGCTGACGAAGCTCGACGGGACGGCGAAGGGCGGCATCGCCCTGGCGATCGCCCAGGAGCTCGAGGTGCCCGTGAAGCTGATCGGGGTCGGCGAGGCGCTCGAGGACCTGCGCCCGTTCGACCCGGACGACTTCGCCGCCGCGATCCTCTCCCCGTAGATGGCCGGGCCCCTGCTCGTGACCGGCGGCAGCGGCTACCTCGGCGGCGAGCTGCTGCGCCAGGCCCGCGGGCGCCCGCTCGCCGCCACCTACCTGTCGGCCCGCCCGGAGGATCCCGACGGCGTCGACTGGAGCCGGCTGGACGTGCGCGACGCGGAGGCCGTGCGGGCCCTCGATCGAGCGCGTGCGGCCGGAGGTCGTGATCCACACCGCCTACCGCCAGGACGGCGAGGGCGCGCGCGAGACCACCGTGGAGGGCGCGGCCGCCGTCGCGGGGGCGGCCGCCGCCGCCGGGCGCCCGGCTCATCCATCTCTCGAGCGACGTGATCTTCGACGGCGCCAAGGCCGCTGCCCTACGACGAGAGCGACCCGCCCTCGCCCGCCACGGAGTACGGCCAGGCGAAGGCCGACGCGGAGCATGCCGTCGCGGGCGCCCACCCGGACGCGCTGCTCGTCCGCACCTCGCTCATCTACGGCGGGCCCACGCCGTCGCGGCACGAGCGCCTCGCCATCGAGGCGGCGCGCGGCGAGGGCCAGGCGTTCTTCGACGACGAGATCCGCTGCCCCGTGGTGGTGGGCGACCTGGCGTCGGCGCTGCTCGAGCTGGCCGAGCTGGGGGAGACCGGCGTGCTGAACGTGGCCGGCGCCGACGAGGTCAGCCGCTACGAGTTCGCCTGCCTCATCGCCGCCTCCAGAGGGCTGCCCGCGGAGCGGATCCGGCGCACGTCGATCGCCGAGTCGGGCCTCTCGCGGCCGGGCAACTGCACGCTCACGAGCGAGCGCGCGGCCGGCCTGCTGCGGACTCGGCTGACGGGCGCGCGCGAGCGGCTCGCCGCCGGTGCCTGAACCGCTTCGCGCTCGTCCGTCAGAATGTGCTGAGCATGGATGACTGGGTGCTATGGGTGATCGCGGCCGGCGCGCTCGCCGTGGGCGAGATGGCCACGCTCGGGTTCTTCCTCGGGCCGCTCGCCGTCGCCGCTCTCGTCGCCGCGGTGGTGGCGCTGGTCGGCGGCGCGCTGGCGCATCCAGCTCGTCGTCTTCATCCTCGTGGCCGCCTCGTCGGTCGCCGTGCTGCGCCCGATCGCCCGCCGGCACCTGCACACGCCGGCGCGGCTGCGCACCGGCGTGGCCGCACTGGTGGGCAGCCGGGCGCTGGTGCTCGAGCGGGTGGACGCGCAGGGCGGCTGCGTCAAGATCGGCGGCGAGGTGTGGTCCGCGCGCGCATACGACGAGGACGAGGTGATGGAGCCCGGAACACGGGTGGACGTGCTCAAGATCGACGGCGCGACGGCGCTCGTCTCGGAATAGGAGGTACTGGGACGTGGCAACACTGATCGTGCTCGGAGTCGTGGCGCTCGTCGTCCTGTTCACCCTGTCGCGAGGGATCCGCATCGTGCCCCAGGCGCGGGCCGGGATCGTCGAGCGGCTCGGGCGCTACAACCGCACGCTGGACGCGGGCCTCGCGCTCGTGGTCCCCTACGTGGACCGCGTCAAGCCGCTGATCGACCTGCGCGAGACGGTGGTGTCGTTCCCGCCGCAGCCGGTGATCACCGAGGACAACCTGGTCATCCAGATCGACACGGTCATCTACTTCCAGGTGACCGACCCGAAGGCGGCCACGTACGAGATCGCCGACTACATCGCCGCGATCGAGCAGCTCACGGTGACCACCCTGCGCAACGTGATCGGCGGGATGACCCTCGAGGAGACGCTCACGTCGCGCGACAAGGTGAGCTCCGCGCTCCGGATCGTCCTCGACGAGGCCACGGGCAAGTGGGGGATCCGCGTGAACCGGGTGGAGCTGAAGGCGGTCGACCCGCCCATCTCGATCCAGGAGGCGATGGAGAAGCAGATGCGCGCCGAGCGCGACCGGCGCGCGGCGATCCTGACCGCCGAGGGCGTGAAGCAGTCGCAGATCCTCACCGCCGAGGGCGAGAAGCAGAGCGCCATCCTGCGGGCGGAGGGCCGGCGCGAGTCGCAGATCCTCGAGGCCGAGGGCCAGTCGAAGGCGATCGAGACGGTCTTCGCGGCGATCCATCGCGGCGACGCAGACCCCAAGGTGCTCGCCTACCAGTACCTCCAGACCCTGCCGCAGATCGCCCAGGGCGAGTCGAACAAGGTCTGGGTCATCCCGAGCGAGATCACCAAGGCGCTGGCCGACATCGGCTCGGCGCTTCCCGGACCGCCGAAGCCGCCGCCGCCTCCGCCGCCACCCGAGTAGGCCTTGGAGCGCTCGCAGACCGAGGTGCTCGACCGAGCTCAGCGAGCGCTGGGAGCGCGACGACCGCGCGGGCGGTCGAGGAGCTCGTGCACCCCGAGGTCGAGATCGACATGACCATCCGGGTGATGAACCCGGAGGTCTACCGCGGCCACGAGGGGCTGTGGCGCTACCGGGCGGACATCACCGAGCTCTGGGAGTACGGGGAGACGGAGGTGCACCGCTACCTCGAGCGCGGCGACGAGGTGCTCGAGGTCCGGACCACCCCGATGCGCGCGCGTGCGAGCGGCGTGCAGTTCTCCGAGCCGGTGGCCCAGCGCTACCGCTTCGAGGACGGGCGCGTGATCCGGATGACGCTGCTCACCGACGTCGAGCGCGCGATCGCGGACTTCGAGGCGGGCCGCCCGCCGCACCCTCCCGCCGAGTAGCCTCAGTCGCCGATGTTCGACTCGCTCTCAGACCGGCTCCAGGAGGCCCTCGGCGACGTCCGCTCGCGCGGGAAGCTGACCGAGGACGACGTGAACAAGGCCATGCGCCAGGTGCGCCTGGCGCTGCTCGAGGCGGACGTGAACTTCAAGGTCGTCAAGGAGTTCACCGCGGGGGTGAAGGAGCGCGCGCTCGGCCAGGACGTGCTCGACTCGCTCAACCCGGGCCAGCAGGTCGTGAAGATCGTCTCCGAGGAGCTCACGACGCTGATGGGCGGCTCCGGCCGCGAGCTCGCCTTCGCCAAGCCGGGCCCGACGGTGATCCTGATGGCCGGGCTCCAGGGCTCGGGCAAGACCACCGCCTGCGGCAAGCTCGCCGTCCACCTGCGCGAGGAGCACGGGATGGACGTGGGCATGGCCGCCTGCGACGTGTACCGGCCCGCCGCGGTGGACCAGCTCGTGAAGGTCGGGGCCCAGGCGGGCGCGACGGTCTACGAGCAGGGCACCGGGCGCGACCCGGTGGACATCGCCGAGTGGGCGCTCGACCAGGCGCAAGCCAGGACCGCCGCGACGCGCTGATCGTCGACACCAGCGGCCGCCTGCACGTGGACGAGGACCTGATGAAGGAGCTCGCCGCAGGTCAAGAAGCGGACCAAGCCGCACAACGTGCTGCTCGTGGTGGACGCCATGACCGGCCAGGACGCGGTGAACGTGGCCGAGCAGTTCGCGGAGACCGCCGACTTCGACGGCGTGGTGCTCACCAAGCTGGACGGCGACTCGCGCGGCGGCGCCGCGCTGTCGGTCAAGGCGATCACCGGCAAGCCGATCATCTACGCCTCCACCGGCGAGAAGCTCGCGCGACTTCGAGCGCTTCCACCCCGACCGGATGGCCCAGCGGATCCTCGGCATGGGCGACGTGATGACCCTCGTCGAGAAGGCCGAGCGCCAGATGGACGAGCGCCAGGCCCAGGAGCTCGAGCGCAAGATCCGCAAGGAGCAGTTCACCCTCGACGACTTCCTCGAGCAGCTGAAGCAGGTCCGCAACATGGGGCCGCTCCAGAACCTCCTGAAGATGATGCCCGGGCGTGGGCAAGCAGCTCGGCCAGCTCCAGGTGAGCGACAAGGAGCTCGACCGGCTCGAGGCGATCATCCTGTCGATGACGCCCGCCGAGCGCGCCAACCCGCAGATCATCGACGGCTCGCGCCGGCGCCGGATCGCGCACGGCTCCGGGACCACCGTCCAGGCCGTGTCGCAGCTCGTGAAGCAGTTCGGGCAGATGAAGAAGGTCATGCGCCAGCTCTCGCAGGGGAAGATGCCCTCGCTGCAGCAGCTGGCGGGTGGTCGCTAACCTCTCCCGCCTCATGTCAGTCCGAGTCCGGCTCACACGCGTGGGCAGCAAGAAGAATCCGATCTGGCGGGTGGTCGTGGCCGACCAGCGCTCACCGCGCGACGGCCGCTTCATCGAGACGATCGGGCAGTACAACCCGCAGACCGAGCCGTCGACGATCCGGATCGACGCCGAGCGCTACGAGCACTGGGTGGCGCGCGGCGCCCAGGCGAGCAACACCGTGAAGCAGCTGATGAAGGCGCAGACCAAGACCGGCGGCCCGACGCCGCTCGACGCGCCGGCTCCGGCCGCGGCTGCGCCGTCGAGGAGGACGAGGCGGCCGAGGCCGCCGCGGAGGCGGAGTGCGGACGCGGCGGACGCGCCTGTTCCCGACGAGCCCGACGAGGCAGCCGAGCCTGCCGAGCCCGCGGACGACGCCGCGGAGGCCCCCGAGGCGGAGGCCCCCGACCGGGCGACGCCGGCGAGGGCGGCGGGGACGAGCCGAGCTCCTAGTGGAGGAGCTGCTCGAGTATCTCGCCCGGGCGCTGGTGGACGAGCCCGACGAGGTCTCGGTCGAGTCATTCGAGGAGGACGACGGCACCGTGGTGCTCGAGCTGCGTGTGGCCGAGGACGACGCCGGCAAGGTGATCGGCCGCGGCGGGCGCACGGTCGCCGCGCTGCGGAACGTGGTCAAGGCCTCCGCGGTGCGCCACGACCGGCGGGTGCTCGTCGACGTGGTGGATTGACGCTCGTCACCGCGGGACGCGTCGGACGGGCACACGGGCTGGGACGGCAGCTTCTGGGTGGAGGGCGCCGATCACGAGCTGCCGGAGGGCGCGGTGCTCACGGTCGGCGGACGCGAGCTGCGCGTCGAGCGCCGCGGCGGGACGCGCGACCGCCCGCTGATCAGGCTGGCAGGACGTGGACGACCCGCGCCCGCTGCGCGGCGCCACGCTGATGGTGGACGCGGAGCTCGAGGCGGGGGAGTGGCTGGCGTCCGAGCTGGTGGGCTGTGCGGTGCCGGGCCACGGCAGCGTGCGCCGGGTGCTGGACGGTCCCTCGTGCTCGCTGCTCGAGCTCGAGGACGGGATGCTGGTCCCGTTCGTCTCGGACGCCGTGCGCCTGGTGGACCCGGACGGCCGCCGCATCGAGGTCGACGACGCGCTTCCTGGGCCTCTGATGGAGATCGACGTGCTCACGCTGTTCCCCGACTGGTTCGGGTGGTTCAGCGACCAGCGCCACGTGCGCAACGCGGAGGCGCTCGGGCACCGGCTCTCGCTACGTGGACCTGCGCGCCACGCACGCCGCTGAAGGCGGGACAGGTGGACGACACGCCCTACGGCGGCGGGGCGGGCATGGTGATCCGGGCCGACGTGGTCGAGGCCGCGCTCGGGCGCGCTACGGCGGTCGATCCGCTCGAGCTCCCGGCCCGCGCGGCGGGTGATCGCGCTGGCCGCCGGCGGGCGCCGGTTCGACGACGCGCTGGCGGCCGAGCTGGCCGCCGAGCCCGCCGCTGACGCTGCTCTGCGGGCGCTACGAGGGCTTCGACGAGCGCGTGCACGAGCACCTGGCGAGCGACGTGGTGTCGATCGGGCCCTACGTCCTGTCGGGCGGCGAGCTGGCGGCGATGGTGGTCTGCGACGCCGTGATCCGGAAGCTGCCCGGCGCGCTCGGCCACGAGGAGAGCGCCGTGGAGGAGTCGTTCAGCCCGGCGCTCGGCGGCGCCCCGGAGTACCCGCACTACACGCGGCCCGTTCGACTGGCGCGGGCACGAGGTTCCGGAGGTCCTGCTGTCGGGGGACCACGCCCGCGTGCGAGGCCTGGCGGCTGCGAACAGAGCCGCCGCCGGGCCGGTGACGACTGACCCACCGCGCCGGGGAAACCGAGGGGTCCTTCGCTACCATGCGGCCGTGCGCGAAGTTCCCGGGGGAGCTCGCGCCTCTTTTGTGCCCCCGGTCCCGGCCTCGCGGCCGACTCCACTCTTCATGTCCGGTGTCATCGACAGCATCGAGCGCGCTCAACTGCGCCGCGTCCCGGTCTTCCAGGCCGGCGACCGCGTGCGCGTGCACTTCCAGGTCGTGGAGGGCACCCGCCGCCGCACCCAGGTCTTCGAGGGCATCGTCATCAAGCGCCAGGGCAGCGGCCTGCGCGAGACGTTCACCGTCCGCAAGCAGTCGTTCGGCGTGGGCGTGGAGCGCACGTTCCCGGTCCACTCGCCGAAGATCGAGCGCATCGAGGTGGCCGCCCGCGGCGACGTGCGCCGCGCGAAGCTCTACTACCTGCGCGACCGCGTGGGCCGCGGCGCCCGCGTGCGCGAGCGCCGCTGGACCGGCGCGGAGGAGGCCTACGAGGCCGGGCGCGATGCCGCCGGACGACGCGCCGCGCCCCGGCGAGGAGGAGCTGGCCGAGGAGCGGGCCGAGGCCGACGAGGCCGAGGCCGCACAGGCCGCCGAGGCCGACGCGCCGGAGGCCGCGGCGCCCGAGCAGGATGCGCCGGAGGCGGATGCGCCCGAGGCCGAGCCGGCCGACGAGGCGCCCGCTGAGCCGGAGGCCGAGGCCGACGAGCCGGCCGAGGCCGCCGCGGAGGACGAGGACGCGGCTCCCGAGGAGGACGCGGCCGACGAGCCGGACGACGCCGACGGGGAAACCCGAGGACAAGCCCTCCGGCTAGGCCCGGTCGCGCGCCGCCGTGGCGGGACAAAGGAGAAGAGCGCCGGCGGATCGCTCGTCGAGCTCGTCACGATCGTCGCCGTCGCGCTCGGGCTCGCGCTCGGCATCCAGGCCTTCCTGGTCAAGCCGTTCCGGATCCCGAGCGAGTCGATGGTCCCGACGCTCGAGATCGGCCAGCGCGTGCTCGTGGACCGGGTGAGCTTCCGCTTCAGCGATCCCGACCGCGGGGACATCGTCGTGTTCAAGCCGCCGGCGGGCGCCGACTCCAACGCGTGCGGCGTCGAGCATCCACCCGACTCGCGCCTGCCCGCGCCCGACGCCCGGCGCGCTCGGACACGAACTTCATCAAGCGCGTGGTGGCGCGTCGGCGGCGACCGCTGAAGGTGATCGACGGCGCGGTCTACATCAACGGAAAGCGCCAGAACGAGCCGTTCGCGCGCCTCGACTCGACGTGCGGGCTCTGCGACCTGCCCAAGGAGATCACGATCCCCAAGGGCTACTACTTCATGATGGGCGACAACCGCGGCGAGACCGCGGACAGCCGCGAGTGGGGCCCGATCCCGAAGGAGCGCGATGATCGGCAAGGCCTTCGCGACGTACTGGCCGCCCAACCGCATCGGCACGCTCTAGCGGAAGCAGCCGGCTCGGCCGGCTGTGCACGATGTCCAGGGCGACTTCCGCCGCGCGCCTGCCTATCATCGCCCGCAGCGTGGGGAGACCGGAAACCGCCGACAGCGAAGCAGGCCGACGCTCCGGGCCCGCCTCCGCTTCGCGGAAGGCCCGGGCGCGCAAGCGGCCGGGCACGGGGCAGGCGGCTGTTCGCCTTCGACCGCGAGCTCGGCTGCCGCTTCGTGGCCGGCGCGGACGAGGCGGGACGCGGCTCGCTGGCCGGCCCGCTCGTGGCCGCCGCGGTGCTCTTCGACCTCGAGCGCCTCACGCTCACCGACCGCCGCGCGCTCAGCCGCCTGAACGACTCGAAGCAGCACACCGCGGAGATGCGCGAGGAGCTCTACCCGCTCGTGCTGCGGGCCGCCGCGCGCTCGGTGATCGTCTCGCGCTGCGTGCGCGGCATCGACTCGCGCGGCCTGCACGTGACGAACCTGGACGCGCTGCGCACCGCCCTCCTCGGCGTGGCGCGCGAGGGCACCATCTGCCTGGTCGACGGCTTCGGCGTGCCCGAGTTCGGCTTCGAGCAGCGCGCCGTGGTGGACGGCGACTGCCGCAGCGCCGCGATCGCCGCGGCGTCGGTGCTCGCCAAGGTGAGCCGCGACCGGTTCATGCACAAGGCCGCTGAGCGCCACCCGGGCTGGGACTTCGAGACCAACGTGGGCTACTCGACTCCCGAGCACCGTGCCGCGATCGCGGCGAACGGCGTCTCGCCGCTCCACCGCATGTCGTTCCAGTCGATCGCCTACACGCAGCTCGCGCTCGGCTAGACGCATCGGTGCGCAGCCGGCGCGCCGGCCGCTTGGGCTAGCGCGGCCATCTAGAACGCCTCCTCGACGTGCTCGAGCGCCAGCAGCGCGCCGGCGGGGTCGAGGGTGATGCCGATCGCGTCGAAGCGGAGCTCGGGCGGGTACGGGCGCGCCGTCCACGCGCTCGGCGAGCCACTCGCGGGCCATCCGCCGAAGACGGCGCCGCTTGCGCCAGTCGACCGACGCGAGCGGGTCGAGCGGGCGCGGCCCCGCCCGCGCGACGCGCGCCTTGACCTCGCAGAACACGAGGTAGCGGTCGTCCGCCGCGACCAGGTCGAGCTCGCCGTGGCGGGTGCGGAAGTTCCTGTCGAGCAGCTCGAACCCGCGCGCCTCGAGGTGGGCGGCGGCGAGCCGCTCGCCGGCGGCGCCGAGCCTTCTGCGGGGGTCCTCGCGGGTCATGCGGCGAAGCTATGGGCGCCCGGCTGACGCGTGTGCGCCGTGGGTGACAACTCGGTGACGATGCGCGGGCAGCGGCTCGGCGGAACGCAATCGTTCGTTGGCCGTCGCGGAGTTGTCACACACGCGTGCCCACGCGTGCGCCTCGCCCGCCTAGCTTGCCCGGCGTGCTCGCCAGCGTCTCGACCTTCGCCCTCGAGGGGGTCCGCAGCCACCAGGTCACCGTCGAGGTGGACGTACGCCGCGGGCTGCCGGCGTTCACGCTCGTGGGCCTGCCCGACCGCGCGGTCAGGGAGTCGCGCGAGCGCGTGCGCGCGGCGGTCCAGAACTCGGGCCTCGAGTTCCCGCTGATGCGCATCACGGTCAACCTCGCGCCCGCGCACGTGCGCAAGGCGGGCCCGGGCTTCGACCTCGCGATCGCCGTCGGGCTGCTCGCCGCCAGCCGGCAGGTGCCGCCCGAGGCGCTCGAGGGCAGCGCGCTCTGCGGAGAGCTGTCGCTCAGCGGCGAGCTCCGCGGCCGTCCGCGGAGCGCTGGCCGCGGCGCTGGGGGCGCGGGAGGCGCGCTACGAGCGGCTGATCGTCCCTCCCGGGAACGCCGGGGAGGCCGCGCTCGTGAGCGGGATCGAGGTGATCGGCGCCCCGACGCTCGACGGGATCGCCCGCCTGCTGCGCGGCGAGGAGGAGGCTCGGCCGGCCGCGCCGGACCCCGAGGCCCACGGACGCGCCCGACGGCGGGCCCGACCTCGTCGACGTGCGCGGCCAGGCGGACGCGAAGCGGGCGCTCGAGATCGCCGCGGCCGGCGGCCACAACCTGCTGATGGTCGGGCCGCCGGGCGTGGGGAAGACCATGCTCGCGCGCCGGCTGCCGGGGCTGCTGCCTCCGCCCGGCCTGCGACGAGGCGCTCGAGATCACCCAGATGCACAGCGCCGCGGGGCTGGCCGCGGGGCGGCTCATCCGCGAGCGGCCGTTCCGGGCGCCGCACCACACGATCTCGGCGCAGGGTCTCGTCGGCGGCGGATCGGTTCCGCGGCCGGGCGAGATCACCCTGGCCCACCGCGGCGTGCTGTTCCTCGACGAGCTGGCCGAGTTCGCGCGGGTCGCGCTCGACGCGCTGCGCCAGCCGCTCGAGGAGGGCCGCGTCGAGATCATGCGCGGGCAGCGAACGCTCGAGTTCCCGGCCAACGCGATCCTCGTGGCCGCGTGCAACCGCTGCCCGTGCGGCCGCTCGGCGGATCGCTGCCGCTGCGCCGCCGGCGAACGCGACCGCTACCTGCGCCGGCTGAGCGGGCCGCTGCTCGACCGATTCGACCTCGTGTGCGAGGTGCACCCCGTGCCCCCTGTGGAGCTGGTGGCCGACGACGTCCGCGGCCCGTCGAGCGCCGCCACGCGCGAGCGGGTGGCTGGAGCGCGCGAGCGCCAGCGGCGCCGGCTGCGCGGCTCCGGCGCGCTCTGCAACGGCGACATGGACGGCCGGCTCACGCGCCGGAGCGTGCGCCTCGACGCCGACAGCGCCGCCGGGCTCGTGGGCGCCCGCGAGCGCACGGGACTCAGCGGGCGCGGACACGACCGGGTGCTGCGCGTCGCGCGGACGATCGCGGACCTCGCCGATCGCGAGCGACGTCGTCTCGGGAGACGTCGAGGAGGCGCTCTCGTATCGCTTCGACGGCTGGGAGCGGCTGGCGGCGTGAGCGCGTGCGACGTGTGCCTGCGGCGCTCACGGCTGGTGGCCCTGCTCGCGCCGCGGATCACCGGGCTGCTCGGGAGGGGCGGGCGCGCGCAGGGGCTGCTGGGGCTGCGCGACGAGGACTTGATCGAGGCCGCCGGGGGCCGCGGCAAGGAGCTGGTGCGCGAGCGCCTCGCGCGCTTCGACGCATCCGCCGAGCGGGCGCGCGCTCGACGAGGCGGGGGTGTTCGCGGCCTGCCGGCACGGACACCGATACCCGCAGGCAGCTGCTCGAGCTTCCGGACCCACCCGCGGCCCTCTTCGGCGTCGGCCGTCCGGAGTTGCTCACGGCCTGCGGGAGCACGCCCGCGGTGGCGATCGTCGGGACCAGGCGGCCCGTCGCCATACGGGACCGAGGTCGCGTACGCGCTCGGACGCGGTCTCGGCGCGGCCGGGGTCCCGGTCGTGAGCGGGCTGGCGCTGGGCATCGACGCCACGTCGCACCGCGGCTGCCTCGACGGGGGCGGCGCGCCGCTGGCCGTGCTGGCGTGCGGTCCGGAGCGGGCCTATCCCCGCAGGCACCGGCGCCTGCACGAGCAGGTGGCCGAGCGCGGCCTCGTGGTGTCCGAGCTGCCGCCGGGGACCGCCGCGCAGCGCTGGAGCTTCCCGGCCCGCAACCGGATCATGGCCGGGCTGGCGCGAATGACGCTCGTCGTCGAGGCGGCGGATCCCAGCGGCAGCCTGATCACCGCCGAGTTCGCGCGCGACCTGGGCAGGGCGGTGGCCGCCGTTCCCGGGCGCGTGACGGCGCGGATGGCCGAGGGCACGAACGGCCTGCTGCGCGACGGCGCCGTGCCGGTCACCTCGATCGAGGACGTGCTCGACGAGCTCTACGGGGTCGGCATGCGTCCGCCGCCCGCGCTGGAGCTGCGCCGCGGGCCGCCGGCCGATCCGGGCCTGCGCGCCGTGCTCGACGCGGTCGAGGCCGGGCTCGGGCGTCGACGGGATCGTCGCCCGCACCGGGGCCACGGCGTCCGAGGTCCGCGTGGCACTCGGTCGACTCGAGGCCGACGGACACGTGGTCCGCGGCGTCCTCGGCGGCTGGGAGCGAGCCGCCATGTGAGCGCGCGTCGACATCAGGGGAACGCGCGGACGGCGCATATGCTCGGCGCCATGGTGCCCGACGCCAAGACGCCCCCGCGGCTGCTCTCGATCGCCGGCTCGGACTCGGGCGGCGGCGCCGGCATCCAGGCCGACCTGAAGGCGTTCGCCGCCTGTGGGGCGCACGGGATGACGGCGATCACCGCGATCACCGCCCAGAACACGGAGCGCGTGAGCGCCGTGTATCCGCTCCCGCCGGAGGCGATCGTCGAGCAGGTCCGGGCTGTGGTCGAGGACATCGGCGTCGACGCGGTGAAGATCGGGATGGTCGGGAACGCCGCGGCGATCGAGGCCGTGGTCGAGGCGCTCGGCCTCCTGCCCGCGGACGTGCCGGTCGTGCTCGACCCGGTGATGGTCGCCGAGAGCGGCGGGCGCCTGCTCGAGCCCGACGCCGAGCGCTCGCTGCGCGAGCGGCTGGTCCCGCGAGCCACCGTCGTCACGCCGAACCTCATGGAGGCTGCGGCGCTGGCCGGGCTGGGCGCCGACGACCGACGCCGGGCGAGCTCGCGCGGGCGGTGCACGCGCTGGGGCCGCGGATGGTCGTGGTGACCGGCGGGCACCGCGCGGCCGGCGGGGACCTCTTCTACGACGGCGAGCGGCTCGTGGAGATCCCGGGCGAGCGCCATCCCGACGGCGCCGCGCACGGGTCGGGCTGCACGCACTCGTCCGTGCTCGCGGCGCAGCTCGCGCTCGGCGCCGAGCCGCTCGAGGCGGCCCGCCGCGCCCACGAGATGGCCGCCGCCGCGGTGGCCGCCGGGCTGCGCGGGATCGGCCACGGGCCCGGGCCCGGTCGACGTGCTCGGCGGCGCGGCGGCGACCCGGCCGCGACGAGCAGCCTTCGCGCGGGTGACATAATCGCTCGACCGTTGCGCGCGCACGCGCGGCGGCCGCCAACCACGCCACCTTCGACTGGAGCCGAGATCAGATTCCTCCGCATGAAGCCGGGTCACGGCGAGGTCCTTCTCGCCGAGGGCGACCCGCGCCTGCGCGAGGACGAGGAGCGGCTCGTGGAGGAGTTTCGCCGGCAGCTCGACGAGGGCATGTGGGCCGCCGTGCCCACCACCTCGCCCGGCAGCGGCCGCCGCGAGGCGCGGATGGTGAAGGACTACAGCGACATCCCCGACGGCGCCGACCGGGTCATCTTCTTCCCGCGCGCGTCGGGCGGCTGACGGGGCGCCGGTGCTGCTCGCGCTGCTGGTCCTCGCGCTGGTGGCCGCGACGCTGCTCGCGCCGATCGTCGCTGCCCGCGATCGCGCGCCGGCGCGAGCGGCGTGCGCTCGCGCGCGGCGAGACCCCGGACCCGGTGGACCTGACGCTCTACGACCCGGGCCGCGAGCGCCGCGCCGAGATGCGTGCCCGCGAGCTGCTGCGCTCGTGCGTGAACGACGAGGAATGGGGGATGTACCGCGACCTCGGCTTCATCCGCGTGGTCGGGCGCCACACCCGCCGCGACACCGATCGCGAGGGCCGCGCCGCCTACGCCTACCTCGTGTACCCCCACAAGCCGATCGTGGCCTACCTGCCGTCCACCGGCCGGCTGCTGAGCGAGTACTGCGTCGAGTTCCCGGACCTGAGCGACGACGGCGGCCCCTCGCGGCTGCCCGCCTCGGACGACGTCCTCGCCAAGTGGATGGCGCTCACCTCGAACGAGGACCGCGTCATCCGCAGAGCCAACATGCACCTCGTCGGCCGCCAGCTCGACCCCGTGCGCGTGCGGCGCGACCTATGGCGCCTCGCCGAGTGGGAGCGGCGCCGCCAGCGCCGCGGCGAGCTGTCCTCCGGCACCCAGTGAGCGGCGGCATGGGCGGGAACGGCGACCTGCGCGCCCGCAGCCGGGTGATCCTCGACGGGCCCGACCGGGCCCAGGCACGCGCCTATCTGAAGGGCGTCGGCTTCGACGACGACGCGCTCTCGCGCCCGATCGTCGGCATCGCGAACACCTGGACCGAGACGATGCCCTGCAACTTCCACCTCCGGCGGCTCGCCGAGAAGGTCAAGGAGGGCGTCCGCGAGGCCGGCGGCACGCCGATGGAGTTCAACACCGTCGCGATCTCGGACGGGATCACCATGGGCACCGAGGGGATGCGCGCCTCGCTGGTGAGCCGCGAGGTGATCGCGGACTCGATCGAGCTCGTGGCCCGCGGCCACATGTTCGACGCGGTGATCGCGCTCTCCGGCTGCGACAAGACGATCCCCGGCTGCGTGATGGCGCTCGCGCGCCTCGACGTGCCGAGCCTGATGCTCTACGGCGGCTCGATCGCGCCGGGACGCTGGCGCGGCAAGGACGTGACGATCCAGGACGTGTTCGAGGGCATCGGCGCCCACGCGGCGGGCGACCTGACCGACGACGAGCTGACCGACCTCGAGAACCACGCCTCGCCCGGCGCCGGCGCCTGCGGCGGCCAGTTCACCGCGAACACCATGGCGATGGCCTTCGAGGTGCTCGGCATCTCGCCGGCCGGCAGCTCGATGGTTCCGGCCGAGGACGGCAAGAAGGGCGCCGTGGCCGCGGAGTGCGGGCGGCTCGTGATGGACGTGCTCGCCCGCGACCTGCGCCCGAGCAGCGTGATCACGCGCGACTCGCTCGAGAACGCGATCGCGGCCGGCGCCATGTCGGGCGGCTCCACGAACCTCGTCCTGCACCTCCTCGCCGTCGCGCACGAGGCGGGCGTGCCGCTCGCCCTCGAGGACTTCGACCGCATCGCCTGGGGCACCCCGCTCCTGGCCGACCTCAAGCCGGGCGGCCGCTTCGTGGCCACCGACCTCTACCGCGCCGGCGGCGTGCCGCTCGTGATCAAGCGGCTGAAGGAGGCGGGCCTGCTCCACGAGGACGCGATCACGGTGACGGGGCAGACGCTCGGCGAGATCGCGGACAGCGCGGAGGAGACGGAGGGCCAGGAGGTGATCCGGCCCGTGTCGGACCCGATCAAGCCGAACGGCGGCTTCGCGATCCTGCGCGGCAACCTCGCCCCGGAGGGCTGCGTGGTGAAGCTCTCGGGCCACGACCGCATGGAGCACTCGCGGCCCCGCGCGCGTGTTCGAGCGCGAGGAGGACGCCTTCGCGGCCGTGATCGCCAAGTCGATCGAGCCCGGCGACGTGGTCGTGATCCGCAACGAGGGCCCGGCCGGCGGCCCCGGCATGCGCGAGATGCTGCACGTGACGGCCGCGCTCGTGGGCGAGGGCCTCGGCGACTCGGTCGCCCTGCTCACCGACGGCCGCTTCTCAGGGGCCACGCACGGCTTCATGGCGGGCCACGTGGCGCCCGAGGCGCGCCGCGGCGGGCCGATCGCCGCCGTCCGCGACGGCGACACGATCACCTTCGACGTGGCCGCCCGGGAGCTGAACGTGGACCTCTCGGACGACGAGATCGCCGAGCGGGTCGAGGCCTACGGCAGCCGGCCACGCGCTACGAGAACGGCGTGCTCGGCAAGTACGCGCGCCACGTGGAGTCGGCGGCGCTCGGCGCCGTCACGACTGACTACGGCTCCAGAAGTCCTTGATGATCTCGCCGTCGCCGCCGTGGTGGGGGCCGAAGGCGAGGATCTCGAGCCCCTCGTCGCCCGCCTCGAGGGCGCGCGTGACCTTGGGCGCGATGCGGATGGCGTCCATCGGCTCGATGTCGAGGATCTCGTCGTCGAGCTTCAGGCGGCCGCTGCCCGAGAGCACGACGTAGATCTCCTCGGCCTCGTCGTGGCGGTGGGCGAAGGGCTGCTTCTTGCCGGGCCTCAGGACGATGTAGGCGAGGCCGGTGCTCTCGGCCGCGAGGTCCTCGCGGGGGAAGCGGGCCTCCTGCGTCTCGGAGTAGCCGTGCTTGGCGGCCGAGTCCTCGACCTCGTTCAGGTTCTTGATCGTGTAGCTCACGCCCGGGACCCTACCCGGGGCCGGGCTCAGGCCACCTGCGTGGCGCCGGGCGCGGCCTCGAGCGCCTCGGCGGGACCGGTCTCGGCCAGGAAGCTCCATCAGCATGTCGTTGAACGCCGCGGGCCGCTCGAGCATCGGCACGTGGCCCGTGTCGCGCATCAGCGTCTTGCGCGCGTCGGGGATCAGGCGCTCGAACTCGTCGGCGTCGCCGGCCGGCAGGATCGCGTCGTTCTCGCCCCAGACGACCAGCGTGGGGCAGGCGATCTCGGGCAGCCGCTCGCGGAAGTCGTAGTCGAGGCAGGCGCGCAGGGCGTCGTCGAAGCCGGGCTTGCCGGCGCCCTTGATCATCGCCTCGTAGGCGAGGTCGGGGGCCAGCCGGCTCGGGTGCCGCGCCACGAGGCCGAGCGCCAGGTGCCGCGAGATCGGCCGCCGCGCGAGCTGGCGGTGGCGGGCGGCGGTGTAGCCCGATGACCATCGTGGCCGCCCGGCGCGAGCGCGAGACCGGGCCCGCGGTAGAGGTCGCTGGTGGTGATGCCGGCGGCCGACACGAGCATCAGCCGCTCGACCCGCTCCGGGTGGCGGATCGCGAGCTCGGCGCCGACGAAGCCGCCCATCGAGTTGCCGACCACGCGCGACGGGCCCGAGCGCCGAGGTCGTGGCAGGCGGCCTCCACCACCTCGGCGAACATCGGGATCGAGATCTGCTCGGCGCGGCATGGGGGAGAGCCCGAAGCCGGGCAGGTCGAGCGCGACCGTCCGCCGCTCGAGCGCGGCCCGCGGGATGTTCTCGATCCAGTTCTGCCACTGGCCGCCGAGGCCGTGGATGAACACCACGGGCGTGCGGTCGTGCGCGGCCGGGTCCTCGGGGATCAGGTCGATGTAGTTGATCTCCGTGCCGCCGAACGGGTGCGTGCGCAGGAGCGCCGTCCAGTCCACGTTCCGCCAGCTCGGCTCGGCCGTCTGTCCGTAGTCGTCGCCGGCGCTGCGGGCCCGGCGCGGCGAGGCGGGCACGGCGTGGGAGGCGAAGACTCGGGGCATCTGCCTACTGTAATGCCCGCATGGCCCGCATTGCGCTCGACATCGACTCGACATTGCACCCGTATTGGGACCTGCTCCAGCGCATCGCCAAGGAGCGCTACGGGGTGGATCTCCCCTACGAGGACCAGCGCGACTGGGGCATAACGGCGCTCGAGCGCGACGCCGTCGTGCACTGCATCGAGGAGACCCACTCGGACGAGAACATCGTGGCGAGCGAGCCCTATCCGGACGCCGTGGAGACCGTGCGCGACTGGCACGAGCAGGGGCACTGGATCCACGTGACGAGCCACCGCCGCACGTCACACGCGCGCGGCCACCGAGCGCTGGCTCGAGAAGATCGGGATGCCCTACGACGACCTGCACTGCTCCTTCGACAAGGTGACCCGCTGCAGCGAGCTCGGGATCGACGTGCTCGTGGACGACAGCCCGGTCAACATCGTCCGCGCGCGCGATGCGGGGATCGTGCCGGCCACCATCGTCCATCCGTGGAACGCCGACCTGGTCGAGCGCGACGGCGTGATCGGCGCCCCCGACTGGCCCGGGCTGCGGCGCGAAGCTCGACCCCGTCCTCGAGCGGATCGGATGAGCCCGGTGGCGCTGCCCGACGGTCTCCGCGACAGGGCCCCGAGCGGCTGCGGCGCAGTCGCGGGCTGCGCCAGCTCGGGCTCCGGACCGGGCTCGTGGCCCCGCGGACCACGCACTCGCCGGCCGAGTCGGGCCTGCTCCACCGGCTGGCGGCCGGGCGGCGCCGCGCCGTGGAGATCGGCGTGCGCGAGGGCGCGGCGTCGCTCGTGCTCGTGGCCGGCCTGCCCCAGGGGGCCGACCTCCACCTGGTGGACCCGTTCGGCGGCGGCAGCGAGTGGTGGGAGCCGGCGGACGCATCGCCGTGAAGGCCGTGGTCGGGCGGGCGGCCAAGCGCCGCGGCGGCCCGCGCCTCCACTGGCACGTGGCCGGCTCGCGGGACGTGGCCGCGGAGTGGGGGCACGCCGGTGGACCTCCTGGTCATCGACGGCGACCACGCGCGCTCGGCCTGCCGGGCCGACTGGGACCTCTGGAGCCCGCACGTCCGCGGCGGCGGGGTCGTGGCCTTCCACGGAGCCCGCGGGGGCGATCCCGGGCCCACGGCCGTGGTCACGGAGCTGTTCGGGGCGGGCGACCCGCCGGGCTGGCGGGTGCTGGCCGAGCGCGACACGATCGTCGCGGTCGAGCGGCTCGCCGACGGCCGTAGCCCTCCCTGACACAATCGGCGCCGTGTCCGACGCCACGCGCACGCCGCTGTCCATGGGTGATCCGGAGCCGGTCCGCGGCCCGGCCGCGAACCTCCCGGCCGTCCGCAAGGAGGAGCTCCGGCGCCACCTTCCCGGGCGTGGAGCCCGAGCGCCGGCTGACCGACTGGGGGCGCTCCGAGCGCATCGAGGGGCTGATGGACCGGACGCTCTACGACTTCTTCTACCGCTACTGGTTCCGGGCGGAGGTCGAGGGGATCGAGAACGTGCCCGCGGCCGGCGGCGCGCTGCTCGTGTCGAACCACTCCGGCGCGCTGCCGCCCGACGCGGCGATGATCGCCAAGGCGATCCGCGAGGAGCACCCGCAGCCGCGCTCCGCTCAACATCACCGTCGAGCACTTCTTCAAGGGCTATCCCGGCTTCTCGATGCTGATCCCGAAGATCGGCTGCGTGCCGGCGCACCCCGCGAACGTCCACCGGCTGCTCTACGACGAGGAGCAGCTCGTGCTCGTGTTCCCCGAGGGCCGCAAGGGCACCGAGAAGCTCTACAAGGACCGCTACCGCCTGCGCCGCTTCGGCCGCGGCGGCTTCGTGGAGGCGGCGATGCGGGCGCAGGTGCCGGTCGTGCCCGTGTGCGTCGTGGGCGCCGAGGAGGCGGCGCCGGTGTTCGCCCACTCCGGGCCTGCTCAAGCGCATGACCGGGCTCCTCTACTTCCCGATCACGCCCGACCTTCCCGCACATGGGCCCGCTCGGGATGCTCGGCTACCTGCCCGCCAAGTTCCGGCTGCGCTTCCTCGAGCCGATCCGCTTCGACGAGGAGGGGCTCCACGAGGACAAGGCGCTCGTGCAGACGACGGCGCACGAGGTCCGCGCCCGCATCCAGGAGGGCCTCTGGGACATGCTCGCCACGCGCAAGTCGGTCTGGTTCGGATGATGGCGGGCTCGCGCCGGATCCTCGTCACGGGCCTCTCCACCTACTGGGGCGGACGGCTGGCCCAGGCGCTCGAGGCGTTCGACGAGGTCGAGGCCGTGATCGGCGTGGACAACGAGGAGCCGCAGGTCGAGCTCGAGCGCACCGAGTACGTGAAGGTCGGCACCCAGCACGCGCTGCTGCGCCGCGTGGTGGAGGCGGCCGAGATCGACACGGTGGTGGACACCCGGCTGGTGGTCGACTCCGCCACCACCACGCCCGGCAAGGCGCACGAGAACAACGTCATCGGGACGATGAACATCCTCGCCGCCTGCAGCGGGGCCGGCTCGCCGGTGCGCAAGGTGGTCTTCAAGTCGTCCGCGCACTACTACGGCTGCGAGCAGGACGACCCGGCCTTCTTCGACGAGACCATGCCGCGCTCGCACCCGCCGCGCACCAACATCGAGCGCGACGTGGTCGATGCCGAGGCCTCGCTGGGCGAGTTCGCCGAGAAGAACCCGGACGTGGCGGTGACCGTGCTGCGCTTCGCCAACGTGCTGGGGCCCGAGCGTGCGCACCTCGCACATCGGGCTGCTTCTCGCTCCCGGCGGTGCCGATGATCCTCGGCTTCGACCCGCGCTACCAGTTCGTGCACGAGGACGACGTGGTCCACGCCCTCGAGCACGCGGTGCGGCGCGAGGTCCCGCGGCGTCTACAACGTGGCCGGCGACGGCGTGCTCGCGCTCAGCGAGGTGGCCGGGCTGCTCGGCAAGCCCTACGCGCCGATCCTGCCGCCCTGGGGCACCGGGCTGGCGGCCTCGGCGCTGCGCCGGGTGGGGATCCGGATCCCGCCGGAGGCGATGCACCAGCTGCGCTTCGGCCGCGGGCTCGACAACCGCCGCTACAAGGCGGCGGGCTTCCACTACCAGCACACGAGCCGCGAGACGGTCATGAAGCTCGGCGAGCACCTGCGCCTCAGCCCGGTGGTGCGCGGCGCCCGCGAGCCGTACCGCTACGAGCGCGAGGTCGAGGAGTTCCTGCGCTGGAGCCCGCACGTGCGCAACGCGCGCGACGGCGCCGGCCAGATCGTCGCGCGGACCGACCCGGCCGAGCGCGACCGCCGCCAGGCCGAGATCGAGGCGGAGGCCCATGCGGCTCGCCGCGAGGCGAGCGAGGCCGTGGAGCGCGCCGCCCGCGCCGAGCGGGCCGTCGAGGCGCTCGAGCGCTCCCGCTCGACGGAGCGGCGCGCGCCGAGGCCCGCGCCGGCCGCGGCCGCGGCCGGCCGCGCCGCCGCCCCGGCCCCCGGCCGCCGATCGAGCACTACGACGACCTGGCGGCCGAGGAGGTGATCGCCCTGCTCGGCTCGCTCGAGGCGGGCGACCTGGCCGTCCTGCGCGACCACGAGCGCGAGCACGCGCGCCGTGCCGGCGTCCTGGCGGCCATCGACTCGGTGCTGGCCCGCACCGGCGCGCCGAACTAGGCGCGCAAGCCCCGCTGCAGGCGGATCCAGCCGCTGCCGGCGGCCGTAGACTTCTCCAGGGGCGGCACTGACGCTGCCCTGCGATTCGCAATGAGGCAGAAGTCGATCATCTTCGTGGTCGTGCTCGTGGCGGCCCTGCTGGCCGGCACGGTTGCCGCCGTGGCGTACGACAGCTCGCGCGACGACCTGATCGCCTCGGGCGTGACCGTCGCGGGAGTGGACGTGGGCGGGATGCGCGCGGCCGAGGCCAGGCGGATGGTGGACTCGCGAGCTGAGCGCCCCGCTGAGCCGCCCGGTCGTGGTCATGCACGGGAGCTGGCGCTTCGAGCTCTCGGCCCGCGAGGCGGACGTGCACGCGGACGTGGACGCCATGGTCGACGAGGCGCTCGACGCGAGCCGCAGCGGGAACATCGTGAGCCGGGTGGCCCGCGACCTCACCGGAGGCGAGGAGGACGCCCAGGTCCCGCCGCAGGTCATGCTACTCGCAGGCGGCCGTGGCCGGGCTGGTGGAGCACGTGGTCGCGCAAGGTGGACCGCCCGGCGCAGGACGCCAAGGTCGACTTCCCCTCGCTGGAGCAGGTCAGGATCGCAGCCCGGCTTCAAGGTGCGAGGCGCGCCGCGCTCGAGCAGCGCGTGCGAGCAGGCGCTCAGCGTGCCGGGCGTGGACCGCCGGGTGCGAGGTGCCCGTGACCCGCATCAAGCCGAAGGTCACGCGCGCCGAGCTGGCGAGCGAAGTACCCGGTGGTGCTGGTGGCCGACCGCAACAACTTCAAGCTGAAGCTCTACAAGAACCTGCAAGCTGGCCAAGACCTACACCGTGGCGGTGGGCGCCGTCGGGCTTCGACACCCCGGCCGGGCTCTACCACATCCAGAACAAGGCGATCGACCCCGCCTGGCACGTGCCCCAGAGCGACTGGGCCGGCGACCTCGCCGGGCACCGTGGTGCCCGGCGGCGTGCCCGAGAACCCGCTCAAGGCCCGCTGGCTCGGCATCTTCGACGGCGCGGGCATCCACGGCACCGACGAGACCTACTCGCTCGGCAGCGCGGCCTCGCACGGCTGCATCCGCATGGCGATGCCGGACGTGATCGAGCTGTACGACCAGGTTCCGGTCGGCGCCCCGATCTACATCGCCTGAGCGCCGTCCACGCCGATCTCGCTCGACCGGGACCTCCTCCCAGCCCTGCTCCTCCAAGAGGGTCTGGCGGCCGGTGTGTCGAATGCAGAGCGTGCCGATGTATATGCCGCGCACGTGCTTGCGCAGGACCGCGTACCACATGGTGGAGGCGTCGCTCGGCCCCTGGATCTGGTGCCAGGGCGCCGACGGGCGGTCGCTGACCGGGTCCGTCAGCCCGGCCTCGGCCAGCTGATTCCGCGTCGCGACCCGTCCGTCCTGCGTGTTGACGAAGAACACACCCACCTCCACAGAGGCTATTTGGGCCGCGGCCCTGAGCGGGTTCGACGCCTGGCAGCGCACCCGCGGCATGGGCGAGCGCACGCGCCGCGCCTACGGGGTGGACCTCGCCCAGCTCGCCGAGTGGGCCGCGGCGCAGCGGCTCGCGCCGGCCGATCTCGGGCACCGCGAGCTGCGCCGCTTCGCCGGCGTGCTGTCCGAGCGCGGCGCCTCGCGCTCGACCATCGGCCGCAAGCTGGCGGCCTTCCGCGCCTTCTACCGCCACCTGGTCGAGCGCGGCGAGCTCGAGGCCAACCCGGGCGACCTGGTGGCCTCGCCGCGGCGCGACTCCTACCTGCCGCGCGTGCTCCGCGAGAGCGAGGTGGCCGACCTGCTCGAGCGCGTGCCCGCGGCGGGCCCGCTCGACGTCCGCGACCGTGCCCTGCTCGAGCTGGCCTACTCTGCCGGGTTGCGGGCACAGGAGCTCGTGGACCTGGACGTGGACGCGATCGACCCGGACGCCGAGGAGGTGCGAGTGGAGGGGAAGGGCGGCAAGACGCGCGTGGTGCCCGCCGGCGAGCCCGCCTGGCGAGCGCTCGAGCGCTACCTCGAACGCGCCCGTCCCGCCCTCGCCGCGGCCGGGGACGGTGAGCGCGCCCTGTTCCTCTCGAAGAGCGGCCGCCGCCTCTCGACCTCCGACGTGCGCCGCCGGCTGGGACTCCAGACGCGCCGGGCTGCGCTCCAGGGCGGTGTCTCGCCGCACACGCTGCGACACTCCTTCGCCACGCATCTCCTGGAAGGGGGGGCCGATCTGCGGTCCATCCAGGAGCTTCTCGGGCACGCTTCCGTGAGCACGACCCAGACATACACTCGGGTAGAGTCGAAGCGCCTCAAGTCGGTGTACTCGCGCGCCCACCCACGCGCCTGACCGGAAAGACCCGTGGAGACGAACCTCAAGGCGATCGAGCTAAGAGACCTGTGGCGCCGTTACAAGGACGAGCGTGACGAGAAGGCGCGCGAGCGCCTCGTCATCGCCTACTCGCCGCTCGTCAAGTACGTCGCCGGCCGCATGTCGAGCGGCCTGCCCTCGCACGTCGAGGAGTCCGACCTCATCTCCTACGGCCTGCTCGGGCTGATCTCGGCGATCGAGCGCTTCGAGCCCGAGCGCGAGATCAAGTTCGAGACCTTCGCGGTCACCCGCATCAAGGGCTCGATCATCGACGAGCTGCGCTCGCTCGACTGGGTGCCGCGCTCCGTGCGCACCAAGGCGCGCGAGATCGAGCGCGCCAACGCCAAGCTCGAGCACGAGCTGCACCGGGCGCCCACCGACCAGGAGATGGCCGACGCGCTCGGCAACACGGTCGAGGAGTTCCAGGAATCGCTGGTGCGGATCTCGAACTCCTCGGTGGTGGCACTCGACGAGCTGTGGACCGTCTCGGACGCCTCGGGCGACCAGGTCTCGCTCCTGGACACGATCCAGGACCCGCAGGCCGCCGACCCGGCGCAGGAGATGGACACGACCGAGATGAAGGACCGGCTGGCCGACGCGATCGCGCGGCTGCCGGAGCGGGAGAAGCTGGTGGTGGCCCTCTACTACTACGAGAACCTGACCCTCCGCGAGATCGGCGAGGTGCTCGGCGTGACCGAGTCGCGCGTCTCGCAGCTCCACACGAAGGCCGTCCTGCGCCTCAAGTCGCGCCTCCAGGGCGACCCCCTCACCGAGCCCGACTAGACGCGCGCGTTACGCTGCCTCCCTACCGCGAGGGAGGGGAGAGAGATGGCGCACGAATCGCCGAAGAGGATCCGCAACGTGGCGTTGGTCGGCCACCGGGGCAGCGGGAAGACGTCCGTGAACGAGGCACTCTTGTTCGAGGCGGGCGCCATCAACCGGCTGGGCTCGGTGGCAGACGGGACGACCGTGTCGGACTCGGCGCCCGACGAGAAGACCCGCGAGATGTCGATCTCCGCGAGCCTCTCGTCGTTCCGCTGGGACGACCGCAAGATCAACCTCGTGGACACGCCCGGCGAGCCGAGCTTCGTCGCCGACGCGCTCGCGGCGCTGCGGGTCTGCGAGGGCGCCGTGTTCGTGGTGAACGGCGTGATGGGCGTGGAGGTGGCCACCGACCGGCTCTGGCAGCGCGCCGACGAGCTCGGGCTCTCGCGGCTCATCTTCGTGAACATGCTCGACCGCGAGCGCGCGGACTTCTTCCGCAGCCTCGAGTCGCTCAAGCAGGCCTTCGGCCAGCACGTGGTGGCCACGGAGATCCCGATCGGGTCCGAGCACGAGCTCGAGGGCGTGATCGACCTGGTGGACATGAAGGCCTACCGCTACGACGGCACCGGCCCCGGCGCGCGCCGAGGAGATCGAGATCCCCGAGGAGCTGCAGGCGCAGGCCCAGGAGTACCGCGAGAAGCTGATGGACGAGGTCGCGGAGGTCTCCGACGAGCTGATGGAGCGCTACCTCGAGGGCGAGGAGATCTCGCACGAGGAGACCGTGAGCGCGCTCAAGACGGGCGTCACCGAGGGGCGCATCTTCCCGGTGACCTGCGGGGCGGCCACGCGCAACCTCGGGCATCAACCGGCTGCTCGACGCGTTCGTCGAGGACCTGCCCTCGCCGGCCAAGAAGGGGCCGGTCGAGCTCGACGGCACTGACGCTCGAGCCCGACGAGTCGAAGGACATGGTCGCCTTCGTCTTCAAGACGCTGGCCGACCCGTTCGCCGGGCGCCTCAACCTGTTCCGCGTCTACCAGGGCGTGCTCGGCGCACGACAGCCAGGTGCACAACTGCCGGGCGCACGTGAAGGAGCGCGATCGGGCAGCTGCTCGTGCCCCAGGGCAAGGACTCCGAGCACGCCGACGAGTTCGGCCCGGGCGACATCGGCGCGGTGGCCAAGCTGAAGGAGACCCGCGCCGGCGACGTGCTCGTCCTCGAAGGACACCGAGATCCCGCTCAGCATGCCCGAGATGCCCAAGCCGGTCATGGCCTTCGCCATCGAGGCGAAGGCGAAGGGCGACGAGGAGAAGATGGGCACGGCGCTGCGCCGCCTGCAGGAGGAGGACCCGACGATCGACTTCCACCGCGACCAGCAGACCGGCGAGCAGATCGTGGCCGGGCTCACCCAGATCCACGTGGAGGTGATCGTGGACCGGATGAAGGAGCGCTTCGGCGCCGAGGTGGAGCTGCACCCGCCGCGCGTGCCCTACCGCGAGATGATCAAGCGCGAGCGCCAAGGCGCACGCCCGCTACAAGAAGCAGACGGGCGGCCGCGGCCAGTTCGCGCGACTGCCACATCGAGATCGAGCCGCTCGGCCACGAGCAGGACCTCGACTTCGTGAACGCCATCAAGGGCGGCGTGATCCCCGGCGGGTTCATCCCCGCGGTGGAGAAGGGCGTGTCAGAGGCGATGCAGAGCGGGCGTGGTCGCGGGCTTCCCGGTCAAGGGCGTGCGCGTGAGGCTCTTCGACGGCCAGCACCACTCGGTCGACTCCTCGGAGATGGCCTTCAAGATCGCCGGCTCGATGGCGTTCAAGGACGCCATGGAGCAGGCCGAGCCCGCGCTGATGGAGCCGATCATGACCGTGAGCGTGCTCGTGCCCGAGGACTGCGTGGGCGACGTGATCGGCGACCTCAACTCGCGCCGCGGGCGCCCGCTCGGCATGGAGCCGAAGGGCGCGGTGACCGAGATCAAGGCCGAGGTGCCGATGGCGGAGATGCTCGAGTACGCGCCCGACCTGCGCGCGATCACCGGCGGTCGCGGCGACTACTCGATGGACCTGGCGCGCTACGAGGAGGTGCCGGCGCACGTGGCGCAGCAGGTGGTCGCGCGCGCCCAGGAGGCGCGTGAGGCCGTCAAGGCCTGAGCAGCCGGCCACGGCCCCTATCATCGGCAGGTCCGTGAAGAAGGAGCTACGACCGGTCCACGACGCGCTCAACTGCGAGGTGTGCGGACGCACGATCCTCAAGGGCGAGCGCACCGAGAGCTATCTCGCTCCCGGCGGTCACCGCAACCTGGTCTGCGAGCTCTGCTCCGGCCGGGCCGAGCACGCCGGCTGGATCCGCGAGTCCGCGGCCGGCAGCCTGCCCCTCGCGCTTCCCCCGCGAGGAGCAGCGCCGCTCGCTGCTCGGCGCGCCTGCGGCGCAAGCGCGGCCGAGCCGGCTCACCGAGCAGCCGGAGCGCGCGCCGGTCCAGCCTGAGCCCGCCGACGAGCCGCCCGCCACGGAGGAGGTCGCCGCCCCGCGCGTCCGCAGCCGCCCGAAGGACCCGCGTCGCGTGCATGCCGTGCCCACCACCGCCGAGGTGAAGGTGGAGCGGGCGCTCGAGCTCTTCAACGACTCCGACCACCAGCGCACGATCGCCGGCCTGCGCCGTACGCTCGGCGACCCGTGGGTCAGCGCGCTGCCGGACGAGGACCAGGCCAGTGCCGTGTCGCTCGTCGTGGCCTGGGAGCTGTCCTGGTACCGCTACCGGGTGGACCTGGGCGACGAGTCCCAGCCGGTGGTGATGCTCGACAAGGGGGAGGAGATCGAGCAGATCGACGAATACCTACGCGAGTGGAACGCGGCGCTCGACCAGAGCGGTCGCGTGCTCGCGGGCCACACCGCGACCGATGGAGGTTCTGAAGGGTGATCTACTGCGTGGTGCCCCAAGCCCTGGCCGGACGAGCTCTACGACAAGCTCGCCGACTACTACCGGGACGACCCGCACGTGGAGGTCATCATCGACCGCCGCGCCCAGGGCGGGAGCCCGGGCGACCACCCGTCTCACGCCGATCGCCGCCGGCGGCGCCCGAAGGGCAGCTTCCCGGTGATCGAGGCCCCCGCGGCCGCCGAGTAGCCCGCTCGCGTGGACAAGGTCGTCGTGCACGTGGACGGGGGCGCCCGCGGCAACCCCGGCCCCGCGGCCGCGGCCGCCGTGGCCACCACGCCCGACGGCGACGAGCTGGCCGAGCGCAACGCCTACATCGGCGAGGCCACCAACAACGTGGCCGAGTACCGCGCGCTGCTGCTGGGGCTCGAGCTGGCCAGCGAGCTCGGCGCCCGCGAGGTCGAGGTGGTGAACGACTCGGAGCTCGTGGCCCGTCAGGTGGGCGGCGAGTACAAGGTCAAGAACGCCGGCCTCAAGCCGCTCTTCCTCGAGGCGATGCGCACGCTGCGCGAGTTCGACTCCTGGGCGGTGCGCTCGGTGCGGCGCGAGCACAACGAGCGCGCCGACGAGCTGGTGAACGAAGCGCTGGACGCCCGCTGCCGCACGCGGCCGGCCGCTGCCGCTAGGGCGTGAAGTACATCGGGTTGGGCAGCTTGTACGTCTTCAGCGAGTAGCCGCCCTTCAGGTCGCTGCGCTGGTCGCCCAGGTTGGCGAGGATGCGGTAGCCCTTGCGCTCGATCTTCTTGCGGGCGCCCGACTTGTAGGGCACCACGGAGTCGTCGTGATTGCTCGTGGGCTTGAGCGTCAGGTCGAGCTTGCCGGTGTAGCCGGCGGCCTTCAGGTTCTTGGCCGACAGGGCGCGCAGCGGCTCCGGGCGGCCCGGTGATGAAGAACACCGCCACCTTCTGGGCGCGCGCGTAGCTTGTAGAGCGAGCGCACCTGCTTGATCGCCGGGCAGGTCGTCCTGGACGGCGCACGAGCGAGGCGGCCTCGAAGTCGCGGGCCTCGGCGCACTTGTAGAGCGACAGCGAGGTGTCGTCGATGTCGAGCACGATCGCCGGCTTCTTCGGGCGCGGCTTCTTGTGGGACTTCAGCCAGCCCTTCACGAACGCCTTGGCCCTCGCTCACCTGCTTCGTGGTGTCCGAGTTCCACTCGCCGGAGTCGTGGTAGGCGCGCGATCTGGGCCGGCGTGGCGGGCGCCTTCGGCTCCTTCGCGACCCCGATGGCGGCCGCGAGCAGGCCCGCGAGCGGCGATCAGGCAGGCGAGGGCGGCGGTGGCTCGGGCGGGTACCACGGAGGCGGAATCCTACGGGGAACGCGCTGAGGGCGCAGGTAGAGGCAGCGCGGCCAGCGCGGCCGACACGGCGATCACGACCGCCATCGGCACGGCCGTCCCGGTGCCGGCGATGCCCACGAGCGGGGCGGCGGCGGCGCCGAACACGAACTGGCAGAGCCCCAGCAGCGCCGACGCGCTGCCGGCCTTCTCCGGGTGGTCGCCCATGGCGAGGGCCGTGGCGTTCGGGAACACGAGGCCCACGCTCGAGACCACGAGGAAGAGCCCGGTCAGCACGCCCGCGAGCCCCGCGTCCGCCAGCACGCTCACCAGCAGGACGAGCCGCCCCGAAGCACTGGACGGCAGAGCCCGGCGACCACCAGCGCGGCCGGGCCCCCTGCGCGCGACCAGCCTGCCGCTCACGGCGCTCATGAGCATGATCCCGGCCGCGTTCGACGCGAACACGAGGCTGTAGGCCTGCGCCGAGAGCCCGTGGATGTCCTGGAGCACGAACGGGGACCCGGCGATGTAGGCGAACATCGCCGCGAAGACGAGCCCGCAGGAGAGCACGTAGCCCACGAAGCGCCGGTCGGAGAGCAGCTCGCGGAACGCGCGGCGGGTGGTGGCGAGCCCGCCGCGGTGGCGGCGCTCCGGCGGGAGCGTCTCGCGGAGCAGCAGGGCGGCGACCGCGAGCAGCACGAGCCCGAGCCCGGCGAGCACGAGGAACACCCCGCGCCAGTCGGTCACGTGGAGCAGCTGGGCGCCCACGATCGGCGCGAGGATCGGCGCGAGCCCGTTCACGAGCATGAGCACCGCGAAGAAGCGCGCCAGCGAGTCCCCGGAGTGCAGGTCGCGCGCGATCGCCCGCGCGATCACGATGCCCACGGCCCCGGCCACGCCCTGCAGCAGCCGCGCGGCGGTCAGCGACCAGACGTCGGGAGCGGCCGCGCAGAGCAGGGAGGCGAGCGTGAAGCCGGCGAGGCCCGCCAGGAGCGGACGCCGGCGCCCGAGCGCGTCGCTCGCCGGCCCGGCCAGGAGCTGGCCCGCGGCCAGCCCGAACAGGCAGGCGGTGAGCGTGAGCTGGGTCTCCGAGGCCGACGCGCCGAGGTCTCGGCTCAGCTCGGGCAGGCCGGGGAGATAGGTGTCCATCGACACCGGCCCGAAGGCCGTGAGCGCGCCGAGGATGGCGATCACCCCGTGGCGAGCTCATCTGCCGCGCAGGCGCCTGGCTCGTCATCGCCGCGCAACCCTACGCACCGCCGCCCGACCGACCGGAGGGAGAAAGCCCGTGCGCGAATCTTGGACAAGGGGATAATGCTGTCCGTTCGCGGCCCAACTAGGTTGGCTCCGCCGCAGGCAATCCGGTCGATCATGCGTGCTCGCAGGCACGCTCCCGTAGGAGGCCCACCGCAACACATGGCAACCATCCGTCAGAAGAACGTCACCGCCGCTCAGTGGAGCCCCAATGGGGCCGCACTCGGCACCGCCGACCTCTCGCAGCCCGTCGAACAACCCGTTCGGGGCCAACGTCTTCTCGCTCTCCGTGCAGCGCCAGCGCCTGCCGCGCGATGTCTTCAAGCGCCTGCAGCGCACGCTCGACAAGGGCGAGGCCATCGACCCGTCGCTCGCCGACGCCGTGGCCGCCGCGATGAAGGACTGGGCGCTCGAGAAGGGCGCCACCCACTTCACGCACTGGTTCCAGCCGCTCACCGGCCTCACGGCCGAGAAGCACGACTCCTTCTTCAACCCGGCGGGCGAGGGCACGGCCCTGGCCGAGTTCTCGGGCAAGGAGCTGATCCAGGGCGAGCCGGACGCGTCGTCGTTCCCGACCGGCGGCGTCCGCGCCACGTTCGAGGCGCGCGGATACACCGCGTGGGATCCCACGAGCCCCGCGTTCATCCTCGAGAACCCGAACGGCGCGCTGCTCTGCATCCCGACCGCGTTCGCGTCGTGGACCGGTGAGGCGCTCGACGCCAAGATCCCGCTGCTGCGCTCGATGGACGCGCTCTCGCGCTCGGCGGTCCGCGCGCTGCGGCTGCTGGGCGACGAGCGCTCCGAGCGCGTGTTCACCACGGTCGGCCCGGAGCAGGAGTACTTCCTCATCGACGAGCAGTACTACTTCGAGCGCCCCGACCTGGTGACCACCGGGCGGACGCTCTTCGGGGCGCAGCCGCCGAAGGGCCACGAGCTGGACGACCACTACTTCGGCTCGATCCCGGAGCGGGTGCTCGCCTACATGATGGAGGTCGAGCTCGAGCTGGCGAAGCTCGGCGTGCCGGTCAAGACGCGCCACAACGAGGTGGCGCCGGGCCAGTACGAGCTCGCGCCGGTGTTCGAGAACTCGAACGTGGGCTCCGACCACCAGCAGCTGACCATGCAGTTCATGATGAGCGTGGCCCGCAAGTACGGCCTGGTCTGCCTGCTGCACGAGAAGCCGTTCGCCGGCGTGAACGGCTCGGGCAAGCACAACAACTGGTCGATGGGCACGGACTCCGGCGCGAACCTGCTGGAGCCCGGCGACAGCCCCGCGGAGAACATCAGCTTCCTGTTCTTCTGCGCGGCGGTCATCCAGGCCGTGAACAAGCACCAGGGCCTGCTGCGGGCGTCCGTGGCCGCGATCGGCCAGGACCACCGCCTGGGCGCGAACGAGGCGCCGCCGGCGATCATCTCGATCTTCCTGGGCGCCGAGCTCGACAAGGCGTTCGAGGCGATCGCGTCCGGGGAGGGCGACCCGCACACGCCCGGGTCGTTCCTCGGGCTCGGCACGCCGGTCCTGCCGCCGCTGCCGCTCCACGGCGGCGACCGCAACCGGACCTCGCCGTTCGCGTTCACCGGCAACAAGTTCGAGTTCCGCGCGCTCGGGTCGAGCATGTCGCTCGCGTTCCCGAACACGGTGCTGAACACGATCGTGGCCGAGGCGATCGACGAGCTCGGCGGACGCCCTCGAGGGCGCGAGCGGCGCGGACATCGCCGAGAAGGTCACCGCGGTGGTCGAAGGACGCCTACACCGGCAACAAGCAGGTCTGCTTCGGCGGCGACAACTACTCGGACGAGTGGCACGCCGAGGCCGAGCAGCGCGGGCTCAAGAACCTGCGCACCACGCCCGACGCGCTCCCCGAGGTGCTCGCGGACGCCACGGTCGCCGCGTTCGGGAAGTACGACGTGCTCTCCGAGCGCGAGCTCGAGTCGCGCTACGAGGTCTGGGTCGAGCAGTACGTGATCCGGGCGAACATCGAGGCGGAGACCACCGCGGCGATCGCGCGGACGCTGCTGCTGCCCGCGGTGCTGCGCCACCTGGCGCTGATCGACGCGGCCGAGGTGCCCGGGCTGGCCGACGAGGTGCGCCCGCTGGCCGAGGAGTTCGTCGAGGCGATCCGCGGAGCTCGAGGCCGCGAACGGCTATCCGGACGGCGTGGAGGGGCTCGAGCTCGCGGTCTACGCCCGCGACAGCCAGCTGGCCGCCATGGCGAAGGTCCGCGAGGTGGCGGACCGGCTCGAGAAGCTCGTGGCCGACGACCTCTGGCCGCTGCCGAAGTACAGCGAGATCCTGTTCGTGCGCTAGGCGCCGCGCGCCTGGTTATCGGCCTATTCACACGCGCCGGGCGCGGGGCTGGCTTGATGGCCTCCCCGTGCCCGGCGTTCTGGTCAACGCGCTGTCACTGCGGTGCGTCGTGGCGTTCCGGGCGCGGCGGCTGGGCGCCGATTCCCGGTCAGTGGTGACGGCCGAGCTCCAGCTGGGCCCGGATCTCACCACCCGGGCGGTCCGTCGTGTGCACGTTCACGTAGGTGGCTCCGGCCTTGATCGCGTCCACGAGCTCGCCGAACTCACCCGCGGCGATGCCCTGATCCGCCGCTCCCGGGCCGACGTCCTCGGGCCCGAGCGTGCCGGTCACGGTGCCGCCGCCCGGCGGGCAGGCGGGCGGGTCGCTGCCGGCCGGGGCGTTGCCGAGGTTCGTGCACAGGAACGCGACGATCGCCCCGTTGTTGGTGGCGTTCTCGAAGTGGATGTGCGACTGGGTCGCCGCCGACTCGAGATGCCCGTACGTGAGCCGGTAGCGGATCTGGTCGCCTGAGCGGCTGACGAAGGCGCGGAACTCGCCCGTGCCCGGCGTCGAGAGCGCCGGGACCTCCTGCATAGCCGGTGAGCTTCTCCCTGACGTTGTCGCCGCTCGTGGCCACGGCCACGGCTCCGACCGTCAGGGCGCCCACCACCGCGGCTCCGACCGCCAGCTTGACGCGAGTGATCCTCACTGCTCCTCCCCTCGGACGTGGTGGGAGGGGATACGCGCGAGCCGGCGGACGGGTTCGAGTTAGGGCACGTAACTGCGCGCAGGCCTGGGGCGGGGGAGAGGCACTCGCCACGCCCGACCACGTCGAGCTGACCAGGTGGTCGGCGCCGGCCCAGACGGCGAAGCAGAGTCCGCCGAGCGTGCCGGTGACCGTCAGCAGCAGGCCGGCCGCGGCGGCGGCCGCCACTCCGTCGCTCCCGAGGATCAGCACCGCCGCGGCCGCGCCGACGGTCGGCCCGACGGGCAGCTGGCCGAGCGTGACCAGCGCGATCAGCACCGCCGTGGCGTCGAAGAGCGACGCATCCACGCCCACGCCGCGCAGCAGCAGCCAGTTCCTGAGGATCTGGGCGAACACGGCGACGAGGACGAACGCGACCACGCGCCTGCCGCCGCGCGAGGTTGTGCAGCACGGCCAGGCCGCGCCAGAGCTCGAGGCCCTTCTGCAGGGCCAGGCGGCGCAGCGCCACGCTCAGCGCGCCGACCACCAGGAAGCCCACGAGGGGCGCCCACCAGGGCAGCCCCAGCGGCCCGACGAGGGTGAAGGAGGCCAGCGCCGCCAGCATTCCCTCCACGGCGAGGATCGGGAACTCTGCCGCGATCAGCGTCGGGACCTTGGGGCAATCGCCCGGGTGACGCCCGTCGAAGGGCGCCGATTCGCGCAGCCACGCCCAGGTGGCCGTTGACGACGCTTCCGAGCACCTGCATGCTGGAGGCGCGGTAGAGGACACGGCGCTCGAGCGTCCCGCCGGCCGCCTCGATCGTCACGTGCCAGGCCTCGCTCCGTGCCAGCAGCGCGGCGATCTGCAGCAGGATGGTCGCGGCGATCACCCACGCGGTGGCGCTCGAGAGCGCCGTCTCGAACTCGCCCCGCCGGCCCGAGAGCAGCCAGACGAGCGCGCCGGCGCTCGCGATCGAGCCGGCGACGGTCAGCAGCGTCCTTCTGCGCAGGATTAGCGCTCGTTCCCGCGGCGCTTGGCGACGCCCGCGCGCTTCATGGCCTCGCGGCCCTTCTCGTAGGTCTCACGGGCGGCCTTGCCGGCCTTGCGGGTCTCGGCATTGCGGGCGGCCACGCTCTCGCGCGCTTCCTTCCACGCCGAGTCGCCGCGCGTCGACGTGCTCCAACCGGACGAGTCGTCTTGCTTGGGCATGCGCACCATCCTCTTGGCCCCCAGGGGTGGTCTTGCCACCGGGGGGCGCAGGGAGCGCGACACCCGACTGTGGAACTGCAAGATCAACTGTAGCCGCACTCGTCCGCCCGCACGACTGCTAGCGTCATTCGCAGCGGGTGTCCGTACGAACCCGCGAGGTTCTATCTCTCGTGCGCTCCGGCGATCCGGGTTTGTCGAATCTCCCGAATCGTTCAAGGCGGCCGCCGGCCGCCGGCAAGGAGTTCAAGAATGTCTCATCAAGCCTTCACCGGCCTGGGCGCTTCGCGCGTCGTGGCCGAAGCTCTGAGCGAGCGCGGCATCGAAACGCCGTTCCCCGTTCAGAAGCTCGTCATCCCCGATGTCCTGCACGGGCGCGACGTGCTCGTCAAGTCCCCGACCGGCTCCGGGAAGACCCTGGCCTTCGCCGTGCCCATCGTGGAGCGCATCGAGGCCACGGACCCGCGCCCGAGCGCCCTGGTGCTCGCCCCGACGCGCGAGCTGGCGAGCCAGATCGTCGAGGAGATGCGGCCGCTCGCGCATGCCCGGGCGCTCTCGGTGGCCGCCGTCTACGGCGGAGCCGGAATCGACCGCCAGAGCAAGCTCGCCCGCCGCGCACACGTGCTGGTGGCCACCCCCGGCCGCCTCGAGGACCTGATCGAGCGCGGCGCGTTCTCGCTCGACCAGATCAAGATCCTGGTGCTGGACGAGGCCGACCGGATGCTCGACATGGGCTTCAGGCCCGCCGTCGACCGGATCGTGAGGCAGATGCCGCGCGATCGTCAGACCCTCTTCTTCTCGGCCACCCTCGACGGGATCGTCGGGAAGCTGGCCCGCTCGTACACGCGCGATGCGCGCAGCCACGAGCATGCCGCGCCGCGTGAGCGCCGCGGGGACGTGCGCCACCGCTTCGTGTCCGTCACGCAGGCGGGGAAGATCGACGTGCTCGTGCGCGAGCTGAGCGACCGCGAGCGCGGGCTCACGCTCGTGTTCGTGCGCACCAAGCGCGGAGCCGACAGGCTCGTCAAGCGGCTCAGCGCCCACGACATCCCGGCCGTCGCGATGCACGGCAACAAGTCACAGTCGCAGCGCGAGAAGGCGCTCATGAGCTTCGAGGCCGGCCGCGTGGACACGCTCGTGGCCACCGACGTCGCGGCTCGCGGGCTCGACATCGACGACATCACCCACGTGATCAACTTCGACGCGCCGGAGGACCGTGACGGTTACGTCCACCGGATCGGCCGCACCGGCCGCGCCGGACGCACCGGCACCGGCATCACGTTCTTCGCGGCCGACCAGGCCGAGGACGTGCGCCAGATCGCACGGGGCTCTCGCTCGACGGCGAGTTCGAGTCGCCGGGCGGCCATGGCCAGGGCCGCGGCGCCCGACCGGCGGCCGCCTAACCCGCAGTCCCGGTCTCGCTCTCGCTCCCGGCGTCGCCGTGGGCGTCGCGCGCCCGCCTGAGCCGGGCCTCGGCGCCGTCGGCGGCGCGCTCGAGCTCCCTGAGCTTCGCCTCGCTGACGGCGCGCCCCCCGTACATGCTTCGCCCGGTAGAGCTCGACGCCGCTCGCGGTGGTAGCGCGCCTCCTGCGCGAGCGCCTCCAGCTCGTTCACCGCATCGCGGCTCCGTCCCTTGCGCTCGTATGCGCGCAGCGCGTCCACCACCTGCGCGTCGGCGCCGCCCTGCCGCGCGTAGCCGAGCTTCTCGAGCACGGCGGGGCGCGCCTGGTGGGCCAGCTCGTACTCCTCGATCGCGAGCAGCTCCTCCGGCGAGAGCTGGTGGAGCTGCGCGATCAGCTTTCGCTCGCTGATGGAGTCGTAGCGGTCGATGGCCAGCCCCGCTCCGGGCGGCCGCTGACGGTCTCCGCGCGGCGTGCCGCGGAGGCGGGCCAGCGCCCTGCGCAGGGGCCCCGCGCTAATCGCCCGGCCTGACGGTCACGACGTGGAGCGGGTTCACCGCAAGCGCCTCGGACCCCCCTGCCTCCTCGAGGCGCGCGAGTGTCCCGGCGCTGCTGCGAGCCGCGTTCTCGAGCGTCTTCATGACCTCGTCCGTGGATCCCTCGACCTCGAGCAGGTCGCCTGTTGTCAGCAGAAGCTTGGAAGTGGTCATGCGCTGCCTGGAACCGTACTCGTGAAAGGCCGCGCCGCTCGCGGACGGTCATGGCCGTCCGAGCGGCCCGGCAACGCGTCCGCATGGCGAGCGCGCCGACCTCGGGCAGCAGCGCCCGGCCGCTAGCCCGGCAGTCCTGAGCAGGCGCCGCTCGGCGTCCGAGGGCGCCTTCGAGGGCGCCGGTACGCCGCCCGGGCGTCCTCGGTGCGCTCGAGCCGCCGCAGCAGCTCCGCGCGTGTGGCGTGCAGGTAGTGATAGCCGTCGAGCTCGAGCCGGTCCACGAGCGCCATGGCGGCCTCGGCGTCGCCCGCCTCGGCGATCGCGGCGGCGCGGTTCAGCTCGACCACGGGCGAGCCGGTGACCCGGGCGAGCTCGCCGTAGAGAGCGGCGATCTGCGGCCAGTCCGGGTCCTCTTCCGCGTGCAGCACCGCGAGCGCGCCCTGCAGCACGTAGGGGCCGCGGCCGTGCAGCGCGAGCGCGCGGTCCAGCTCGGCGCGGCCCTGCTCGACCTGGTCGTGATGCCAGAGCGACCGGTCCTGGTCGCGGAGCGGCACGGCCTCGCCGCCGGCCACGCGCGCGTCGCGCCTGGCGTCGTTCACCAGCATCAGCGCGAGCAGCCCGTGGGCCTCGGGCTCGTCCGGCATCAGCTCCGCCAGGGCGCGCCCGAGCCGGATCGCCTCGGCGGCGAGGTCGCCGCGGCCGCCGTAGCCCTCGTTGAAGATCAGGTAGACCACCGCCAGCACCGCCGCCAGGCGGTCGGGGAGGAGATGGGCCGGAGGCACGCGGAAGGGGATGCCGGTGTCCCGGATCCGGTGCTTCGCGCGCACGAGCCGCTTGGCCATCGTCGCCTCGGGCACGAGGAAGGCGCGCGCGATCTCGCCCGTCTCGAGGCCGCCGAGCGTGCGGAGCGTCAGCGCCACCTGCGCGTCCAGCGCCAGGGCCGGGTGGCAGCAGGTGAAGATGAGCTCCAGGCGCTCGTCGGGGATCGATGCGTCGTCCACTGGCTCCTCCGCGGGTGCCGGCACCTCGAGCAGGCGCGTCTTCTCCGCGAGCGTGCGCTCGCGGCGGATGCGGTCGATCGCGCGGTTGCGCGCCGTGGTCACGAGCCACGCGCGCGGGTTGGCGGGCACGCCGTCGCGCTCCCAGCGGGCCGCGGCGGTCGCGAACGCCTCCTGCGCGGCTTCCTCGGCGAGCTCGAAGTCGCCGAGGAAGCCGATGAGCGAGGCGAGCACGCGGCCCCACTCGTCGCGGAAGACCTGCTCGAGGGCGCCCGGCGTCACCACTCCACGATCGGGCGCACCTCCACCGCACCGCCCATGCGGGCTGCCGGGATGCGCCCGGCGAGCTCGATCGCGGCGTCGAGGTCGTCCGCCTCGAAGATGAGGTAGCCGTTGAGCGCCTCCTTGACCGCCACGAACGGGCCGTCGGTGACGAGCGTCCTGCCGTCCTCCACGCGCACGGTGGTGGCGGCGTCGGCGGGCTGCAGCTGGAGCCCGGGCGATACGCCCGGCGTCTGGCTGACCGCCATGTAGCCGTCCGCCACCTCCTTCTGCTCCGCCTCGGAGAGGCTCGCCCACTTCTCGGGGGCGTACGGGTTGGGCGCGTCCCCCTGGTGGATCAGCAGCATGTACTTCATCGCTTCCTCCTGTTTCGGGATGGTCGCGTAGGAGACGAACGGCGATCGCGTGGATGGACACCTAGAGTCGGGCGCGTGCAAGAGGAGCTTGTCAGCCGCTCGATCGAGCTGCCCCGCGGAGCGCTGCGGCTGCTGCAGCCGGAGGAGTCCGCCCAGCTGCCCGATGACGGGCCGGTCGAGTGGGCGCCGCTCACGCCGTACTGGTCGGTCGTGTGGCGGAGCGGCGTGGCCCTCGCGATCGCGGCCGACACCCCCTCGATGGAGGGCCTGCGAGTGGTCGAGCTGGGCTGCGGAATGGGGCTGCCGAGCATCGCGGCCGCGCGTGCGGGGGCCAGCGTGCTGGCCACCGACGGCTGTGTCGAGGCTCTCGACCTGGTCACGCGCAACGCCGCGCTGAACGACGTGAGCGTCGAGACGGCGGTGGTGGACTGGGCGGAGCCGGAGGAGCTCGTGGACCGGGCGCCGTTCGACATCGTGCTGGCGTCCGACGTGCTCTACGAGCGCCAGTCCGTCGGCCGGCTGCTCTCGCTCCTGCCGCGCCTCGCCCCCGAGGCCTGGATCACGGACCCGGGGCGCCCCGCGAGCGCCGTCTTCTTCGACCACGCGTGGGAGCGCTGGGACGTGGAGGCGCTGCGTGACGGGGTGATCACCCTCCACCGGGTGCGCTTCGCGCGCAGACTCCGGCCGGGGTGCGAGACTCGGAGGCTCTGGACAAGGTCACGACAGCTGACGGACGGGTCTTCCACGTCGAGGAGGTCGACAGGACCGCCGGCGTCACGATGCCGGACGAGTTCGACCCGCGGAAGCTCGCGAAGCGGACGCTCCAGATCATCGCCGCGCTCGCCGTGGTCGGCCTCGTGCTCCTGCTCGCACCCGGGCTCGGGGAGGTCCGCGACCTCCTCTCCGGCGCACGCCCGGAGTGGATCGCGCTCGCAGTGGCGCTGGAGGCCCTGTCCTGCGTCTCCTACGTGATGATGTTCCGGCCGATCTTCTGCCGCAACATGCCCTGGCGCACGAGCTGG
This sequence comes from uncultured Thermoleophilaceae bacterium, assembly GCA_963768465.1. Taxonomy (GTDB): domain Bacteria; phylum Actinomycetota; class Thermoleophilia; order Solirubrobacterales; family Thermoleophilaceae; genus JACVRW01. The sequence continues at coordinate 89,267 of CAVYIA010000014.1, forward strand.
GAGATCGGCCTGGCGGAGCTCGCGGCGGGGTCGATCGTCCCGGCGAGCGGAGCCGGCGGCCTCGCCCTCGGCGCCTGGATCCTGAGCGAGGGCGGCATGCCGGCGGAACGGATCGCAAGCCGCTCGGTGGCCTTCTTCCTCATCAAGAGCTCCGTGAACTTCGTCGCCGTGGCGGTGCTCGGCACGGTGATGGCGCTCGGCCTGCTGGGGACCGACCTGTCGCCCTGGCTCACGATCGTGCCGGCCGTGGGGGCGATGCTCGTGATCGCCGCCGTGCTCGTGATGCCGCGGCTCGGAGTCGGCGAGCCGGCCGCGGCCGACGCGGGCCGCACGCGCAGGGCGCTGTGGCACGTTCGCAAGGCGCTGGTGGGCGGGACGGGCGAGGCCGTGCAGATCGTGCGCTCGCGCAACACGCTGGTGATCGCCGGGTCGCTCGGCTACTGGGCGTTCGACAACGCCGTGCTCTGGGCGACGTTCCACGCGTTCGGCTTCTCACCGGACATCGGCGTGATCCTGATGGGCTACCTGATCGGGCAGCTGGGCGGGCTGCTGCCGCTGCCGGGCGGCCTCGGCGGGATCGACGGAGGCCTGATCGGCACGCTGATCGTCTACGGCATCCCGGCGGCGCCCGTGGCCGCCGCGGTGCTCGCCTACCGGGTGATCCTCTTCTGGCTGCCGCTGGTGGCCGGCGCCGCCGCGTTCATCTCGCTGCGGCGGTCGCTGAACGATCCGGCCCGGCCGGAGCTGTGCGTCGTGCCCGCTGCGACCTAGAGCGCTGTGAAAAAGTGGCCGCCCGATGGCCGCCCCGCTCGCTCACCGCGTCGCCCGCATGTCCGGGCGCGACCCGGACGAGGACCACCGTGCGGCCACGCCGTTGGAGCTGCTCTTCGACCTGACCTTCGTGGTCGCGTTCGGGATCGCGGCCGACGAGCTGGCGCACTACCTGGCGGAGGACCACATCCGCACGAGCGTGCTCGGCTTCGCGTTCATCTCGTTCGCCATCAGCTGGGCCTGGATCAACTTCTCGTGGTTCGCGTCCGCCTACGACACGGACGACTGGGTCTTCCGGCTGCTGACGCTGGTCCAGATGCTCGGGGTGCTCGTGCTGGCGCTCGGCATCGCCGACGTGTTCGACTCGATCGACCACGCCGACCACGTGGACAACGGCGTGGTGGTGGCCGGCTACGTGGTGATGCGCGTGGCGATGGTCGCGCAGTGGACGCGCGCCGCGCGGCAGGATCCGGAGCGGCGCCCCGCGGCGATGACCTACGTGGTGACGATCCTCGTCGCGCAGGCCGGCTGGGTGGCGCTGGCGGTGGCGCAGACCTCCGTCGAGGCGATGTTCGCCTGGGCGGGCGTGCTGATCCTCGTCGAGCTGGCCGGGCCCTACCTGGCGGAGACGCGCAAGGGCGGCACGCCGTGGCACCCGCACCACATCGCGGAGCGCTACGGCCTGCTCATCATCATCGCGCTCGGCGAGGCGATTCTCGGCACGATCGCGGCCCTGGGCGCGATCGTGGGGCCCGAGGGCCAGGGCTGGTCGGTCCAGGCGGCGGTGGTGGGCCTCGCCGGCGTGGCGCTGACCTTCGGGATGTGGTGGATCTACTTCGTCGTCCCGTGCGGGGAGGTGCTCGAGCACCGCCGGGAGCGGTCGTTCGGCTGGGGCTACGGGCACATCCCGCTGTTCGCCTCGGTGGTGGCCGCCGGCGCCGGGCTGCACGTGGCCGCGTACCTGGTGGAGCACCACACCGAGCTCGACGCGCTCGACACGCTGCTCACGACCGCGATCCCGGTGGGGGCGTACGTGCTCGGGATCTTCCTGCTCTACACGTACCTGAGCGGGACCGTCGACCCCTTCCACTACCTGCTGATCGCGCTCTCGGCCGTGGTCCTGGGCGCCGCCGTGGCGATGGCCGCGCTCGACGTGGCCTTCGAGTGGTGCCTGCTCGTGGTCGCCGCGGTGCCCTGGGTCACGGTGATCGGCTACGAGACGGTCGGGCACCGCCACAACGCCCGTGTACTGGCCGAGCTGGAGGAGCGGAGCGGCTAGTGTCGGGCGGATGCTGCGACGCGTGATCAGCCGCAGCGCGCTCGACGAGCGCATCGACCTGCTGCGCCTGCGGCTCGACAGCTTCCCGTACGGCCGCTACCAGCCGATCTCCGTGCTTCCGGGCCGGGTGGCCAAGCGAGCCGACGGAACCTTCTCGCGCTGGGAGGCGATCGCGCCGGTCATCCGGCGCGAGGGCGTGCGCACCGCGGTCGACATCGGCGCCGGCGAGGGCTTCTTCTCGATCACGCTCGGATCGCTCGGCGTGACCACGATCGCCCTGGAGGCCGCGCCCACCGCGCAGCGGACCGCCCTGCTCGCCGTCCGCCGCAGCAAGCTCGACAACGTGGGCGTGCTCGCGTTCGAGGTCCGCGAGGACACCGTGGAGATGATCCCGCCGGCCGACGCCACGATCTTCCTGTCGCTGTGGCACCACATCGTCAAGGCCGCCGGCCTCGACGGAGCCACGCGGATCACGCGCGCCATCTGGGACCGGACGGCGAAGGTCATGATCTTCGACACCGGCGAGAACGAGATGAACGCGTCCTTCGGCCTGCCGCGGATGCTGCCCGACGGACGCACCTGGCTCGAGCGCTACCTGGCGACCACGTGCCCGGGCTCCCGCATCGAGTACCTGGGCTCCCACGCGGCGTTCGACGCGGCGGGCGACCCCTGCGTGCGCAACCTGTTCGCGGTCGTCCGCGACTAGCGCGCGTTTCATCCGATTCGGATGATGCCGCGCCCGGTCGTCCCGCTGAGGATGAGGGCATGAACGGTCTACTGAAGCGTCTCAGTGTCCTGCTGGCCCTTCTTCTCATCGCGGCGACGGCGGCCGGATGCGGGGAGTCGGACGAGGAGAAGGCGCAGACACAGGTCTGCGACGCCCGCTCCGACCTGAAGGAGCAGGTGGACACGCTGACCGGGCTCACGGCCGCCACCGTGACGACGGACGCGGTGACGGGCGCCCTCGACACGATCAGGAACGACCTCCAGCAGATCGCCGACGCACAGGGCGATCTGAACGACGAGCGCAAGCAGCAGGTCGAGTCGGCGAACCAGGAGTTCACGTCCGAGCTGAAGTCCGTGGCCGGCAACCTCGGCTCCAGCCTCTCCCTGAGCGGCGCGAAATCGCAGGTCCAGGACGCCGCCAAGCAGCTGGCGAGCACCTATCAGAAGACCTTCGCCCCGGTCGACTGCGACTAAAGGAGTCATTCATGTCCGACAGGCCAGTGTTTCTCTACGCCGCCATCTACGACGAGATCGCCGATGCCGAGGCCGACTACGAGGCCGTGTTCGACCTCCATGCCATGGGAGCGATCGGGACCTTCGACTCGGCGGTGATCCGCAAGGAGGACGACGGCAAGGTCCGGGTCACGAAGACCGAGAAGCCGACCCAGCACGGCGCCTGGACGGGAGCCGCGGTCGGCGCGCTGGTCGGGATCGTGTTCCCGCCGGCGATTCTCGGCAGCGCCATCGTCGGTGCCGGCGCGGGGGGCCTGACCGGGCACCTCGCGCGTGGCATCTCGCGCGGCGACCTCAAGGAGCTCGGCGAGGAGCTCGAGGCGGGAACCGCCGCGGTCATCGTGCTGGGCGAGTCGAAGCTCGAGGAGCAGCTCGAGAAGGCGCTGTCGCGGGCGAACAAGCTGATCGAGAAGGAAGTGGACGCCGACGCCGACGAGCTCGAGCGCGAGATCGAGGCGGCGGCGAAGGAGTCCGCGTAGCGCGCGTGGACACAAGGAGATCAGGCCCCTCCGCCGCAGGCCGGCGAGACGGCAAGGCGTCGCGCGGGGCAGACCGAGCTCAACCTCGGCGCCTGGGCGGAGACGTCGCGGGGCCGGCGGCGCGGCCTAGCCCGCCAGCCCCGCCGCTTCGAGCGCCTCCTCGCGGTCCTGATACATGCACATGCGGGCGAGCCGTCCGTCACGAAGCGTCCACAGGTGCGTGATGCGCGCGGACACCTCGATGCCCTCGCGTCCGCGCGTGTGCAGGGTCACCGGCACGACCACGTGCTCGCCGGCTTCGATGAGCTCGTGGGCCTCGAACCGGCGCGACTCCCAGTTCGCGGCGAACGACTCCCAGAACCGGCGCACCTGGCCGGCGCCGTAGACGCCGCGAAACGGTCCCATGGCACGCGACATGTCGAGCTCGAAGTCCGGTGTGGCGCTCTCGAGGATCGCGTCCCAGTCGTCGCGGTTCCACGCCTCGAGTGCAGCCCGGACGACCTCGACGTTCTCCCGCGACATGGCCTCGCCGAGTATTACGCGAGCGCCCGGCCGAGCTGCTCGGTGACCGTCAGCGCCTGCTCGACGGTTCCGTAGTTCACGTTCTCCGGCGTGTCGGACATCAGGTGGTAGTTCGACAGCGCGTTGTGGCGGTCCATCGAGGCGATCGTCGCGATCCGAAACCCGGCCCGGTTCGGGATCACGGAGTCGGTGCTGTTGCGCCAGCGCATCCCCCGCCGCAGCGGCACGCCGGCCCCGTCGGCCACCCGGGCGACCAGGTCCCTGAAGGGCTCGTCGCGGTAGTCCTCCATCACCACCGTTCCCTCGCCCTCCATCAGGACGAGGTGTGGCGAGCCGACCGTCTCGACGTTCAGGAACCAGGTGCGCTCGCGGTCGAGCTCCGGGAAATGGCGCTCGCCGAAGCCGTAGATGCCGCCTTGGCAGACCTCCTCGGCGCCGAGCGACACGAGCAGCACGCGGAGTCGCGACAGGGGGCGCTCGCGCAGCCGCTCGGCGAGCGCGACGAGCACGGCGACGGCGGTGAGGTTGTCGTTCGCGCCCGGCACGATCGGGCTGCGCGCGATGTCGGCCAGCGCAGCCGCGGACGTCGCGCTCGAGATCGCGCCGGCCCTGATCAGGCCGCGCCTCTTCGAGACGGCGCCCAGGGCGACCAGCGCCGGGCCGGCCAGCGTCAGCCACCAGTTCGGAAACGTGGTCCGCTGGCGTTCGACGAGCTTCGGGAAGCGCCGCCCGAACCAATTCTGAGCGCTCTGGTCGAAGAACAGGCCCGTGGGAGCGGCGTCGTGGTGGGCCATCACGACGAGGGTGCGGTCCGCCCCGAGATCGCCGGCCTCGGCAACCACGTTCTGGGTGGGCTTCGGGCGGTAGACGGTCCGGCGCGCAACGCGCGGGCCGTTCGACACGTCGTCCGCGATCGCCGCACCGGCGGCAAGCGCGGTGGCGGCCGCCGGGAGCCGGACACGCGGGCTCGCGAGCGCCGCCGCCCCGGCCGCCGCGGCAGTGGCGCAGAGGGCGCCGATCAGCGGCGCGTAGCCGTCGAGGAAGGTCGTCTCCTCGATGCGCGCGTTCTGTGCGCCGGCCGCCCGCAGTCGCGCGACGATCCATTCGGCGGCCTCGCGCTCAGCTGCCGACCCGGCACGCCGCTCGAGCGGCGCGAGCGCCTCGACCACCTCCCGTAGCGTCGCCTCGGTCACAGGGGGAGACCCTATGCGGGCCGCCCGGGCGATGGCCTCTACTCGGGTGGGAGGCCTGGTTCGGCGGGAGCGTCATCCGATTCCGTCGCGGTCGGCCGGCCGCGGCGCCGGCGGTCCCTCAAACGTGTTCTGCCGCCGCCCTCGGCTTTCAGCGTCAGGTACTGCTCCGCCACCGATGTCAGCAGGGCGACGAGCACGCCGAATCCCGTGAGGATGTAGACGATCGTGAAGATCTGAGTTCCGGCGGAGGTGGGGGAGAGGTCCCCGAAGCCGACCGTCGTCAGGGTCACGACACAGAAGTAGAGCGCCTCGATGATCGTCCAGTCCTCGAAGCGCCAGTAGAAGAGCGTCCCCGTGAGGACCAAGGCGCCCGCCACGACTGGGAGCGCCTTGGTCTCGGGGTCGCGCCACACCGCGGCGAGGGCCCGTCCGAGTTCCCGGGCCGCGATGATGAGCGGGACCATCTGCCTCTCCTAGCCGGCGTCCTGTCGTGCCGCCGCGTCGATCTCGCGCTCGAGCTCGTCGGCGTCCGCGTCAATCTGCTTCTCGATCAGCTTGTCCGCGCGCGTCATCGCCTTCTCGAGCTGCTCCTCGAGCTTCGACTCGCCGAACACGATGACGGCGGCGGTGCCGGCGTCGAGCTCCTCGCCGAGCTCCTTGAGATCGCCGCGCGAGATCCCACCCGAGATGTGTCCGGCCAATCCGCCCGCGCCGGCGCCGACGATGGCCGCGCCGAGCACCGCGGGCGGGAAGATGAGCCCCACGAGCGCCCCGACCCCGGCCCCGGTCCAGGCGCCGTGCTGGGTCGGCTTTTCGGTCTTCGTGACCCGGACCTTGCCGTCCTCCTCCTTGCGGATCACCGCCGAGTCGAAGGTCCCGATCGCTCCCGCCGCATGGAGGTCGAACACGGCCTCGTAGTCGGCCTCGGCGTCGTCGATGTCGCCATAGATGGCGGCATAGAGAAATATGGGCTTGTCTGCCATTGCGATGTGTCCTTTCGTTTGGGGCTTGTCAGTCGCAGGCCGAGCTCGTGGCGCTGTCGAGACCGTTCGCAGCCGTCACCACGGCGCTGATCTCCTGCGCGAGCGGGGCGAGCTGCTGAGCTGTCGGTGACGCAGGCAACTGCTCGATCGTGGTGGCAACGGTCGAGACGGAGGACTTCAGCGCGCTCGTCTCGTCCGGGAAATCCTGCTTCGCCGAGCTCACGACAGCGTCCGCGTCGCTCCGGACCTGCTGGAGCTCGGTCTGCAGCGTGGAGAGGGCGCCGCTGTCACTCAGCTGGACGTTCTTCACGTCGTCGACCGACACCTGGAGATCGGCGACATCCTCGCAGTAGGCCGGCTTGTCATCCCCGCCGCAGCCCGCGGCCGGCGAGACGCGGCGATGGCCAGCATGGACACGATCCACGGCGACCTCGAGGTCATGTCCGCTCGGACTCCGCGACCTCGATCGCCACGTCGAGCGCGTCCACGATGTGCCCGGTCGCGGACGCGACCCGGGCGGTGCCGACGATCGGTGCGATCCCGGCGAGCACGCCGCGGATCTGCTCGGGGTCGACGCCGACCTCGTCCGCCGCTCCGAGGTTCATGAGATACGAGATCGGCGGGGCATCGACCGCGACGAGCGCGGCGATGCGAACGAGCATGAGCGTTTGGGCGTCGAGGCTCGTCGCCGCGAGCGAGTCCGCGGTCATGTCCCTGAGCAGGTCGAGGACCGGGGTCTCATCTGTCGACTGGGCCATGGTGCTTCCTTTCGTTTGGACGTTTCGCGGGTTCTAGGCCTGGAGCTCGATCTCGCTCGGGCGCCAGCTCTTGTCGAAGAACGGCGCGAGGGGGCTGTAGAGCCGCAGGATCGGGAACCAGCCCTTGCCTTCCGTCGTCTGGATCCAGTTGCCCTCGGGGCTGTCCGAGGGGCGTTCCGGGCTGAACGTGACGGTCGTCGAGCCGTCGTCGTTCGCGGTCGCCGCCGGGGTCGGGTAGGACGGGCTGCCGGCCGGCGGAAGCGCTGCGGCGTCTCGAGCGTCCCGAGCCGGCTGTCGAGCCGCTCAGGCGATGAGATCGAGCGAAGCAGCGCGCTGGAAACGGTCATGGTCACTCCTGGTGGTCGGAGACGCCGCGAGGACGAGATGAACGAGGTGACATCGAGGCCGACCCTAGGCAGGCGCCAGCCGGTTCTCCTCATCCCGCCGGTATGAAATAGAGCGCCCAAGCGGGTCGCCGGCGGTTAGGGTTACCCTCGCGATGGCCCTCGCGGAAGTTCCCTTCGACCTCCTGGAGGTCAAGCTCGCTGCGCCGTCTCCGCGGCCCGGCACCGTGGCGAAGGAGGACGCGATCGCGGGCCTGTGCGCGTCAGGCTCGCCGGTCGCCACCGTGGTCGCCCCGGCCGGGTACGGCAAGACGACGCTTCTCGCGAAGTGGGCCGAAGCAGACCCACGTCCCTTTGCCTGGGTGGCTCTCGACGGCAGGGACGACGACGCCGTGGTGTTCCTGCGGTACATCGCGACCGCGATCCACGGCGTCGAGGCGGTGCCCGCCGACGTGTTCGAGGCGTTGTCGGGCCCCGGGGGTTCGACATGGTCCAAGCGCGTCCCACGCCTCGGGGCCGCGCTGGCCGCGCTGGAGCGCCCGCTGGTGCTGGTGCTCGACGATCTGCATGCAGTCACCAACCCGTCCTGCCTGGACGTGCTCACAGCGCTCATCGAATACGTCCCGGCGGGCTCACAGATCGCGCTCGCAAGCAGGGAGGTCCCGGCATTGCCGCTCCCACGCTGGCGGGCGCACGGGTCTCGTACACGAGGTGGGCGCTCCGGACCTCCGACTGGACGACCGAGAGGCCAAGCTGCTGCTCGAAGCGGCCGGAGTCGAGCTTCAGGCGAGCGAGGTCTCCGGCCTCACCGAGCATGCGGAAGGCTGGCCGGCGGGCTTGTATCTCGCGGCGCTCTCGATGCAGGCCGGCGCTCCGAGCTCGGCGAGCACCGCCGGCTTCGCCGGTGACGACCGGTTCGTTTCCGACTACTTCCGTTCGGAGCTGCTGTCGCGGCTGCCCCCGGCCGAGGCCAGGTTTCTCAAGCACACGTCCGTGCTCGATCGCATGAGCGGCGGCCTCTGTGACGCGGTGATGGAGACGACACAGTCCGCAGACACGCTCGAGTCGCTCGAGCGGAGGAACTGCTTCGTGGTCCCGCTCGACCGGCGAGGCGAGTGGTATCGCTACCACCACCTGTTCGGGGAGCTGCTCCGCATCGAGCTCGAGCGCAGCGAGCCGGACGTCGTACGCGCACTCAACCGTCGTGCGATGGACTGGTGCATCGCCAACGACCTGCCGAAGCGGCGGTCGACTACGGGCACGCTGCGGGCGAGGTGGATGCAGTCGCCGGCCTGGTCGACGCCCTCGCGCTGCCGGTGCACTACGACGGCCGGCTGGAGACGCTGGACGAATGGCTCGGGTGGTTCGGAGATGAGGAGCTGAGGCGCTATCCCGCGCTTGCCGTTGTCGGAGGGTGGCTCCGAGCCCTGACGGGTCGCCCTTCGGAGGCAGAGCGTTGGCTCGCTCTGGCCGACGGGGCAAGCTCGACCATCCCGCTCTCCGACGGGAGCGCCACCATCGAGCCCTGGGTGGCCACCCTGCGAGCTGGGAATGATGCGCGATGGCGTCGAGCGGGCCCTCGCGGACGCCGAATTGGCGGTGGATCAGCTACCGCCTCAGAGCAATTGGCTGCCGACCGCGCTCGTCCTGCGGGGAACGGCCAACGCCCTGCTCGGTGCACCCGACGACGCGGCGGAAGACCTCGCCAGCAGGGATCGAGGCGGGGCTCGCCGGCGGCGCGGCGGAAGTGGTCATCGTCGGACAGGCACAGCTCGCCCTCCTCGCCGCAAAGCGAGGGGCCTGGGGCGAAGCGGGGCGACACGCACGGGCGTCGCAGGAGCTCGTCGAGGATTCGGGCCTGGGCAACTACTCGTCGAGCGCCTTGGCTCACGCAGCAACGGCACGCGTCGCGCTTCACGAGGGCAGACAGGAGGATGCCCGCGCGGCGCTGACGCGCGCGCACCGGCTGCGCCCGCTTCTCGACTGGGGGCTTCCATGGCTGACGATTCAGGTAGGGGTCGAGCTCACGCGCGCCCATCTCGCTCTCACTGAGGCGGGAGCGGCACACACGGTTCTCACCGAGACCGAGCACGTGCTCGAGCTTCGCCCGCAATGGGGGGGCTGGTCGACGACGCGCGGGAACTGCGCGAGCGCGTGGACGCCACCTCGGAGCCGGGCGGTGCCTGGGCGATGAGCCTCACCGGGGCGGAGCTGCGACTGCTCCCTTACCTCGCCACGCATCTCATGTTTCCCGAGATCGGCAGCAGGCTGTTCGTCTCACGCAACACCGTCAAGAGCGAGGCGGTGTCGATCTACCGCAAGCTTGGTGTCTCATCGCGCAGCGAGGCAATTGAGCGTGCCGTGGAGCTCGGCCTCTTGGAGAGCTCGGTCTACCCGACGGGCTGAATTTCATCCCGCGGGTATGACGCGCCGACCGAGCCGCGGCAGGTCGACTATGGGCCGACGCCTATGGACGAATACAAGGAGCACCTTCGGAGGCTCGCCGTGCACGACTATAGCTTGCTCGACGAACTCTCTGCGGAGGCTCGCACGCGCCCAGCGTCCGTCATCGATGAGAAGACGGCGGCACTCCTGCGCGTTGCCGCGACGATCGCGGTAGATGCGGCGCCTTACTCGTTCCAGCACGCCGTAGCGCTTGCCATCGAGGCGGGAGCGACGAGCGACGAGATCGTCGCCACCCTGGAGGCGGTGACCCCGGTGACCGGCGCCGCGCGGGTCGTCCAGTGCGCGCCGAAGCTGGCGCTCGCGCTCGGCTATGACGTCGACGCCGCGCTCGAGCGGCGCGACCCCGATGGCCTGCGGATCCAGGACCCTCAGGAGTCCGCGAGCCGAGATGGAGTGGTCCCTCGCGATCGTGGCGCTCACGGTGCTCGGCGTCGCGGCCATCTCGCGACGGCTCTCGGGGACGCCCATCACGCCGGCAATGGTCTTCGTCGCCGTCGGGCTGCTGGTGGGCCCCAAGGTGCTCGGCGAGATCGACCTCGAGAGCTCGAGCGGAACGGTGCGAACGCTGGCGGAGGCGACGCTGGCGCTCGTGCTGTTCTGCGACGCCTCGAGCATCGATCTCCGGCTGCTTCGTCGCGAGGTCGGGGTGCCGGTGCGCCTGCTCGGGATCGGGCTGCCGCTGACGATCGCGCTCGGTGCCGTCGCGGCCGCTGTCATCTTCGACCGGCTGACGGTGGAAGAGGCCCTCATCCTCGCGATCGTGTTGGCGCCGACGGACGCCGCACTGGGGCAAGCGGTCGTCACCGAGCCGCGCGTTCCCGGCAGGATCCGCCAGGGGCTCAACGTCGAGAGCGGGCTCAACGACGGGATCTGCGTGCCGCTGCTGTTCGCGGCAGTGGCGGTGGCGGACGTGCAGTCGGAGATCTCCGAAGGCCGAAGCGCGGCGACGCTCCTGCTCGAGGAGATCGGCTACGGGGTCATCGGAGGGGTGGTCGGCGGTCTGCTGGTGGCGGCGATCGTCATCCACGCCGGGCGCCGCGACCTGATCGCCGATCAGTGGCGGCAGGTGATCCCCGGCGCCGGCGCGGCGCTTGCGTACGGGACCGCCAGCGCCCTCGGCGGATCGGGCTTCATCGCCGCCTTCGTCGCGGGCATGACCTTCAGGCTCGCGCTCCAGCGGGACCCCGGTCAGATCAACGACCTCAGCGAGCAGGTCGGGAACGTGCTCAACGGTGTGACCTTCGTGCTGTTCGGGGCGATTCTGCTCGGCCCCGCGCTCGGCGAGCTGAGCTGGGACCTTGCTCTCTACGCGGTCCTCAGCCTCACTGTCGTGCGGATGGCGCCCGTTGCGATCGCGATGCTTGGAACGCACCCGCGGGCGCCGACGCTCGGCTTCCTCGGTTGGTTCGGCCCCCGCGGGCTCGCATCGATCGTGTTCGCCGTGATCGTCGTCGAAGAGTCGAACCTTCCCCACGAGCACCTGATCGTGCTCGCGATCTACCTGACCGTGGGACTCTCCGTCTTCGCCCACGGCCTCAGCGCCGCCCCGCTCGCAGACAGATACGCGCGCTGGTACGAGCGGCACCCGCCCGACAAGGCGCCGCCGATGGAGAGCGCTCCAACCGACGTCCCGGCGACCTGCCCGGCGCAGCCTCCTAGGGCTCGAGGACCTCTAGCTTCCTCACCACTTGAGCTCGATCTCGAGCTCCCTCTCGTCGTCCTCGATCTCGATCTCGAGCTTGAAGTCGACCTCGTCGGCCACGCGCACCTTGAAGTGCACGCCGCCGCGGTCGAACTCGACGTCGTTGTGCTTCGCCAGCGCGTCGGCGAGCGCATGCAGGCGGGCGGCTGCCTCCTCGCGGCTGAGCCGCTCCTTCTCGGTGATCTCCATCAGTTCCATTCGTTTCTCCTTTGTTGTGTTGACGTTTGCGGGTCAGTGGGGGCGCCCGAGCGCGATTCGTGCCAGCAGGCGTATGCCGGCCCAGACGCCGTCCGGCGCCAGGGCCGACGGCGAGGCGCCCGGGTGCTGGCGCGCGATCCGCACGCGCAGGACTCCGGGTCTGATCTGAAACCGAAGTGGGGGGTCGAGCATGAGCGCCTCGCCGTCGACTCCGGCGGGGACGGGCGAATCGGCGTCGACGTCGAAGCCCGGTGCCGACCACTCGCGCATCGGCCGCTGTAGAGATCGAGCCTTCTCGCCGCCCCCCGACGGTCCGCCGAGGACCGTGATTCCGAGCAGGCCGTCGTCGATCCGCGGCCGCGTGCCAGAGCCGACGGCGCGCCCGAGCCGGTAGCGGTTGTTGGAGACGAGCACCATCGCTCCCTCGTGATGCAGCTGGCCGCCCGGGCCGGTCCAGCGCAGGTCCATCCCGCTGCCATCAGGCCCCATCACATCCGGCACGGTGTCGAGCAGCGTGCGCAGCTTCGCGTCGCGATAGCCCTCTCGCTGCACGGCCTCGGCATAGACCCCGAGCGAGACGTTGTTGACGAACACGCGTCCGTTGACCTCGGCCAGGTCCACGGTTCGCTCGCCTCCGTCCACGAACGAATCGAGGGCGCCCACCACGTCGTCGCGGTCGACGCCGAGGTCGAGCGCGAAGTGGTTGCGCGTCCCGGCCGGCACGCACGAGTACGGCAAGCCCACGTTCCGCTGCGATCGCCGCGACGATCGCCTGCGAGCCGTCGCCGCCCGCCATCGCCAGCCCGTCGGCGCCGCGTTCCACCGCCGTGCGCACCAGCACTTCGAGGTCGTCTCCGGGCTTCAGCTCGATCGGCTCGATCCCGCGCGCTCGTGCCTCGGCCGCGAGGGAGAAGCGCTCGGCCTTTCCGCCACCCGAGCGCGGATTGAAGAAGAGCACCGGTTGGCGCGGCGCGGGCGCGCTCGGCAGATCAACGTGCTCGCCAAGGGAGGCGCGCGCGGCCGCAAGAAACGCCAACAGCCCGGCAATGACCAGCAGCTCGGGGACCGGCGTTCCTCCGTCCACGAGCAGGGCCACGGCTGCGGCGAGCGCCAGCACCGCGACCGCCAGCCCCGCGACGCGCGCGACGCCCCGCCGCAGAACGCCGTACCAGGCTGCCGCGGCGGCCACCAGCACACAGGCCGCCAGGCCCAAGCCGCGCGGGAACTCGCTCACCGCGACAGCGACAGCGAGGGCCAGCGTGGCGGCCCCGAGGATCAGCGCGAGACCCGCCGCGATCCGTTGTCTGCTCATAAGATCAACCTCCTTGGCCACGAACGTCGAATCCGCGGCTCCACGGCCGCGCCGACCTGTCTGGATCGAGGATGCGGAGCGCCTGGATCTCGCGATCTATGCGGCCATCGCCCGCACGCCGACCCCGGCGCTCGACGTCGCGCTGAGCCGCCTCTCGAGGGCCGCCAACTACTCGCGCCTCTCCATGACGGCCGCGGCGCTGCTGGCACTCGTTGGGAAGAGGACCGGCCGTCGCGCGGCCGCCCAGGGGCTCGCCTCGGTGGCGGTCGCCTCGGCCGTGGTCAACGTCGCCGCCAAGCCGCTCGCACGGCGGCGCCGTCCGGATCGAACGGCGGCCGACGTCCCGCCGGGGCGCCACGTACCGATGCCGAGCTCGCGCTCGTTCCCCTCCGGTCACTCCGCTTCGGCCTTCGCGTTCGCAACCGGCGTCGGGCACGTGTCGCCAGCGGCGGCCGTTCCGCTGCGGGCTCTCGCCGGCGTGGTGGCCTACTCGCGCGTCCACGTCGGCGCGCACTATCCCGCCGACGTGCTGGCCGGCGCCCTGCTCGGCACCGCATTGGCGCAGCTGACGACCCACCTCGCGGATAGGTCGTGAGGGGACGATCGGAAGCCGGAACACTCGGGGACAAGCCTCTGGGCCCATACTCGCGCGGGCATCCTCCCATTGGGATGAAATCGCAAGCGGGGCCGGCGTATCGATTTCATCCCATCGGTATGACGATCCCTCGGCTGACGGATGGTTCGATGGGCGGCATATGCCAGAGGGATCGGGATCGCCGGGCAGCGAGGGGAGCGACACCATGACGAGCGACGAGAGCGCCGTGGCCGTGGCCACCGCGGTCCAGGCACCTCCGGGCGCCGGGCGGCAAACGAAGCCGAAGGCAATACCCCATCCGACGGTCGCCGAGCGGGTGGCACGGGGCAAGGCGGCGCGGGCGGTTGCGCCGCGGTCAGGTCAAGGCGAATGGGAGCCGGCATCCGATCGGCCCGACCCGGTTGGGCTGCTGGAGGAGCAGGCGGCTTCGCGCGTGCCCGAGCTGGTGCCGATCCGCTACGGACGGATGCTCGTGTCGCCGTTCACGTTCTTTCGAGGCGCGGCCTACCCGATGGCGGCCGACCTCGCCGGCGAGGCGCGGACGGGGCTTGACGTGCAGCTGTGCGGCGATGCGCACCTCTCCAACTTCGGTGCCTTCGCCGCGCCCGACCGACGGCTGGTTTTCAGCATCAACGACTTCGACGAGACGCTGCCTGGCCCATTCGAGTGGGACGTCAAGCGCCTGGCGGCCAGCTTCGCCGTAGCGGGACGCGATCGAGGCTTCGACGCGAAGCAGCGACAGTCGGTCAACCTCGCCGTGACGCGTGCCTACAGGGAGGCGATCAGGGGTCTCGCGGCGCTGCGCAACATCGATCTCTGGTACTCCCGCATCGACGTCGACGAGATTGCCGCGGTTATGCAGCAGCAGGCAACCGGCAAGCAGAAGAAGCAGTTCCACCGGAACGTGGCGAAGGCGCAGTCGAAGAACAGCATGAGGGCCTTTGCGAAGCTCACGAAGATCGTCGACGGTGAGCCGAGGATCGTCAGCGACCCGCCGCTCATCATCCCGATCGAGGACTTGGCGACGGGCTCGGACAAGGATGACTTCGAGGAGTTCGTTCAGGGCACCATCCGGTCATACCGGCGCACCCTGACGGCCGACCGCCGGCAGCTCCTCGAACGCTTTCGCTACGTCGACGCGGCGCGGAAGGTGGTCGGTGTCGGCAGCGTCGGGTCGCGCGCGTGGATCGTGCTGATGCTGGGCCGTGACGAGCGCGATCCGCTGTTCCTGCAGCTCAAGGAGGCGGAGGCGTCGGTGCTCGAGCCGTTTCTCGGCAAGAGCTCCTTCAACAACCACGGGCAGCGGGTCGTCGAGGGTCAGCGGCTGACGCAGGCCGCCAGCGACATCATGCTCGGCTGGATCCGGATCAACGGCCTGGACGGCAAGAGTCGCGACTTCTACCTGCGGCAGCTCTGGGACGGCAAGGGCTCAGCGGTGCTCGAGACGATGAACCCCAAGGGCATGACGATGTACGCAGAGCTCTGCGGCAGGGCGCTCGCGGAGGCCCACGCGCGTTCCGGTGACGCGATCGCGATCGCGACGTATCTCGGCGCGAGCGAGACCTTCGATCGCGCGCTGGCTACGTTTGCGGAGGCCTACGCAGACCAGAACGAGCGCGACTATCGCGCGCTGCAGGAAGCTGTCGCTTCGGGTCGCGTCGCGGCTCAGAGCGGGCTATAGGGACCAGGCGACTACTCCGACAGCCCCACGGCCTCGAGGGCTTCGGCCGGGTCCAGGTAGACGTGCCACGCAACGATCCGTCCCCCTTTGAGCGTCCACACGTGGGCGGCGGCTTGAGCGACCCTCACGCCGCTCTCCTTGCCGATCCCGCGGAACTCCACCGTGGCCACGACCTGGTCGCCGGCGTCGATGAGGCGCTCAGGGACGAAGTGGCTCTCGCTGAACGCCTCGAATATCTCTCGTCCCGCGCGTCCCACGCCCTCATAGCCGTGGAAGGTGCCAGTGGTCCCGAGGATCGACTGGCTCTGGTGGAGCTCGACGGCCGGATCGAAGAAGGCGAGCTGCTCGGGGCTGGCCACTCGCTCCGGGTTGGCGAGGAACTCGTCGTACAGCCGAGCGATGGTCTCCACGTTCTCTTGCGACATCGCCCACGGAGTATCCCTTGCCAAAACAATCAGGCTTGACTGATCCTTTCCGAGCTCCTATAAGGGACCAATGGCCATCCAGGAGCGCAGCATCGCGACCCGAGCCGCTCTGCTCGACGCGGCCGTCGAGTGCCTGGTCGATCTCGGCTACGCGTCCACCACTACGACCGAGATCGCGCGCCGCGCCGGCGTGTCGCGCGGCGCCCAGCTCCACCACTTCCCGACGAAGGCCGAGCTCCTGGCCACCGCCGTCGAGCATCTCGTGGACCGCCGCCGCGCCGAGTTCGTCGAGGCGTTCGACGCGGTCGACCCCGCCGCCGACCGGCTCGACGCCGCGCTCGACCTGCTCTGGTCGCTGTTCGAAGGCCCGGCGTTCGTGGCCTGGACCGAGCTGTGGGTGGCCGCGCGAACCGATCCGGAGCTCGCAGCGACGATCCTGACGGTCGAGCGTCGGTTCACCGAGCAGACCAGCGAGATGTTCAGGGCGCTCCTTCCCGCGCAGAGCGGGGCCGGCACGCCGCTCGAGGACATCGGGCGCGACCTCGCGTTCGCGGTGATGCAGGGCGTCGCCTTCCAGCGACTGTTCCCGCACCCCGTCCGGCCCGCCACCGAATACGTTGACGCGCTCAAGGCGCTCTTCCACCTGGTCCGCTGATGGGTCTCGCGCTGCCGCTCGCCATCGCCGCGTCCCTCCTGCCGCCACCGGTTCAGGTGCCCCAGGAACCCGCGGGCGTGACGCTCGACGACCCGGCGTTCGAGGCCAGCCCGGGCGCGCGCGCCGACTACGGGCGCCTTGGCGGGACCGTCTACCAGATCGAGGTGCCAGACCGCTGGAACGGCCGGCTCGTGCTCCAGATGCACGGCTACGGCGAGCTCGCCGCATCGACCGGGGTCTCGCCGCCCGGCATCCGCCGCTGGCTGATCGGCCATGGCTATGCATGGGGCGCTTCGAGCTTCAGCAGCACGTCGCTCATCCCGGGCACGGCGGCCGACGAGACGGCCGCGCTGTGGGACCTGTTCGCGCGCCGCTACGGGCGGCCGAGCCGGACGTACGTGACCGGGCAGTCGATGGGCGGCGCCGCGACGACCGTGGCGGCCGAGCGCTACGGCAACCGCTTCGACGGCGCGCTGGCGCTGTGCGGGGCTGCCAGCCAGACGCCCGCGCTGCGGATCGACACCGATTTCTTCGTCGCGGCCGCGTACGTAGCCGGCGTGACCCAGCGCGACTACGACCGCACCCGCGATGTGGCCAAGCTGATCAGGAACCGCATCCGGCCCGCGCTGCTCGACCCGCGCCGGCACCGGCGCTTCGAGAACATCATGATCGCGCTGACCGGGGGGCCGCGCCCGTTCGCCCGTGAGGGCTTCCTGGCCGAGGAGGAGACGAACTGGCGCCGGGCCGAGCAGCAGGTCGTGTCCGGACTGGCCGCCAACCGGCACACGCGGTATCGCCTCGGGACGCCGAGCCAGGTGACGAGCCGCGCGTTCAACCGAGCCGCCATCCGGCTCCGCACGAACGCCGTCCTGCGCCGCTTCTTCCTCGCCGGCAACGAGATGCACGGACGGCTGGCCATGCCGCTCCTGACCCTCCACGCCACCGGGGACGGCCAGGTCCCGATCGACCAGCTGGGCATCCTGAGGCGGCGCGTGCGCGCGGCCGGCACGCAGCGCCTGCTGGCGTCGCGCGTGTTCCTCGACCCGGGACACTGCGGCTTCACGTACACGGAATGGGCCACTGCGCTCCAGGCGCTCGTGCGCTGGGTCGAGCACGGCGTGCGCCCGCGCGGCAACGACCTGCGCCGGCTGCGCCCGCGCTTCGAGCTGTCCCCGCGGCCCGGCACCCCCGAGGCCGACCGGGTCCCGGGCGCGCGCCGCCGCCTGAAGGTCAGCGGTCGCTTCACGCTCGACGGCGCCCCGTTCGACGCCCGCTTCCTCGGCGCCGTGGTCGAGCGTGGCGGGCTGGTCACGCCCTGCCAGCTCGAGCTGGGCCTGATCCGGCGCGGGCGCGGCTCGGTCGACGTCATGGCCGCCCCGGAGGCGGCCGGCTGCGGCCGGGTCGGTGCTCGAGTCGCGCTGTGGACGGTCGACGAGGAGGGCCGAATCGTCTTCAGCCGCTCGACCTGGCGCTGGCCCCGTGATGGCCGGCTGAGCGTGCGCGGTGCCTTCGCGAGCGACAGGCCGAACGGGACCGTGCGGGCTCGGGCGGAGTTCTATGGCTCTGCGTACACGGCCCGCGGCGACGAGCTCCCCGGCGGCACCCTGGTCGAGGCGTTCATCGGACCCACTCGCTGCGGCGTGGCGTCCCTGCGCCGAACCGGAAGCTTCTCGGGCTTCAGCCTGAGCGTCGTCGGGCCCGGGGCAGTCGCCGGCTGCAGGCGCGGCGGAACGATCCGCTTCCGCGTGAACGGCCGGCGCGCGCCCGAAACCGCGCTCAACGAGCCCGGCCGCGCCGGCCACCTTGACCTGACGGCGCGCTAGTTCTGCAACGGCTACCAGCTACCGCTGCTGGGGCAGGCGCCGTTGCCGGTGGTGGCGCACGTACGGGTGAGGGCACCCGACGTGGGCTTCGTGATCGTGAACGTGTTCCCCGACTCGGACTTCGCCACGACCTCGTAGTTGCCGGCGGACAGCGTGGCCAGGTTGACCTGGCCGTTGCCAGTTCCGGTCGCGATGCCGGACTCGGTCACGTCCTGGGTCGCACCGCAGCCCACGTAGGTCTGCGAGTTGGTGTAGCACGACTCCAGCGCCGAGACCATGTTGCGGGCGTTCGACTTCGCGCTCGCGTCCTGGCCCTTCTGCCGCTGCCCGAGGAATGCCGGCAGCGCGATGGCCGCGAGAATTCCGATGATCAAGATGACCACCAGGAGCTCGATGAGGGTGAACCCTCGCTCCGAGTGGATTCGCTCACTCAGCTTCCGCAACATATCTGGTCCCTATCTGGGGCGAGTCGCTTGGAAAGGGTGTGAGGCCTTACATCGACTCGCGAGGCAATCGGCTGGAACGTGGGCGGTCGATGTCAGGCATCCGTCCATTCGGATGAAGGGATGCCGCCGGCGCGCCTGGCGCGCTACGGCGAGGTGTGCGGCGTCACGCTCGCGCGCGCCCACGCCCGCGGCGGCGACGCGGCGAACATCGCCGGCTACCTCGGCGACGACGACACGTTCGATCGTGCGCTCGAGCACTTCGCCGTCGCCTACGCCGACCAGAACGACGCCGACTACGCCGAGTTCACCGACGCCGCGGACGAGCAGCGCATCGCCGTCGAACGCGGCGTGTAGCGGCCACCGGCCGCAGCGCGAGGCTCAGCGATTGACCGTGATGGTGCCGGATTGCACCTTGCCGTGGATGGTGCAGAAGTACGTGAGCTTGCCGCGAGAGCCGGGCTTCAATGCGTAAACGCCCCTGGGTTGCAGGGTCCCGGAATCGAACTTGACGGTGCTGTCGCTGTCGGAGGTGACGGTGTGGGCGACTGCCCCGTCGTTGTGCCACTTGACCGACTGGCCGACCTGGATCGTGATGTCCTTGGGCTTGTAGAAGTTGTCCCCGATCGACACGCTCACTACGGCGGGCACCGTCTCCGCCTGCGTTGTCGTCTTCTGCTGGGTTGCCGTCTGCGTGCTTCCGCTCGTGCCGTTGTCGTCGTCTCCGCAGCCCGCGAACGGCAGTGCCGCGAGCGCAAGACACGCGGCGATCGTGACGGGTCGCCTCATTCGGCGCAATCCAGGCCGCACTCGCATTTTCGTCCTCCTTGGGCTGATCGAGCGACTTGTCGCCGAACTTCACTCCGTCGGGCGGCGGTAGTCATCACCCCGATCGCATGAACCCGCTCGAGCGGGGCCTTCGCGTGAAGCGGCTGATGGGATTCGAACCCACGACCTTCTGCATGGCAAGCCTTGGGCCAGTCAGCGCCTCGACACGCGCGATCACGCGCCGTGACGCGGCGTGGGGACGTGATGCCGGCGTCAACCCGGGCTCTCGGCCATCTTCGCCTGGGCGTCGGCGAGGGCGCCCTTCACGGCCTGGACGTGCCGACCCTCGGCCTCGCCGATCGTCTTGCTCACCGCGCGCGTCGCGGCGGTCTCGATCGTCTCGGCGTCCGCCTTCGAATAGACGGCGATCAGTCCGGCGCCGCCGAGCGGGATCGTGTCCCCGGCCTGCTCGCCGAGCTTCTCGCTCGTCTTGTGGTGCAGGAGCTTGCCGGCCCCCGCGCCGAGCGCCGCGCCGATCGCAGTCGTGGCTAGCAGCGGCGGCGCGAACAGGCCCAGGGCGAGCCCGACGGCGCCAAGGCCCTCGGCCCCCTCGCGAACCATGTGATCGGTCTGCTCGACCGTCAGGGTGCCCTCGAGATCCTTGCTGACGACCACCGCGCCCTCGAGGTGACCGCCGGAATGGAGGACTGCGTTGTAGTCCTCCTCAGCGGCCTCCTTGGACAGGTAGCCGCAGATCATGACGTCGATTGTGTCGTGCAGCTTCACCTGGATCCTCCTCGCGTGGGCCTCTGCCTCACGCGGTGATCGCGTGCGCCGTGTGCCCGTGTTGGACAACCGTGTGGAGTTCGTGCGTCTCCTCCGCCGACGGATGCGGATTGACGTCGAAGACAACCCTCCTGATGCTCCCCGTGAACGCGAAGGGCTTTCTGCTCTCGTAGCGCAGATCGACTACTCCGCCGTTGTCGCGGCCGATGTCCATTCCCGCGTAGCCCGAGAAGCGGATCGGCACGGTGTGATCCATGCGGCCGCCGCCGACAGGCCGATCATCGATCAGGAGCGTCACCTCGCCGCCGGTTGCCGGCTTGGCGGCGTCGGCCTCGAACTCCATGCGGACGTTCACCTCGCCCTCGGGCAACGTCTCCTCCGCCTCCTGGCGGTAGACGAAGACGCCCATCATCGAATAGGTGTGCGTCAGCTTGCCGTCGTCGATGAAGAGCGAGAAGCCGCCAAGGTGGTCGGCCTCGGCAACGATCACTCCCTCGGCGCCGCCCTGCGGGATCACCAGGTCGGCGCTGATCGTGTACGAGTGGTTGTAGACCCGCGGGATCATGCCCGACAGCACGTTCTGGACATCGCCGCGGAACTCGTACTTGGCGATCTCGGGAAGCGGGGGGACGATTCCGAAGAACGGCGCGAGCGTGGCCAGCAGCGGCAGCACGTTGTATTTCTCGGCGTCCTCCCAGAACAGCTTCTTGAGCTCATCGACCTTCTCGGGATGCTCGGCGGCGAGGTCGTGCGCCTGGCTGAAGTCGTCCGGTAGGTAGTAGAGCTCCACGGGATCGTCATCCGGGTTCCACACGCCGGGGGTGTAGGGCTTCAGCGCGTCGGGCGTGATGACCCAGGGGATCCGGTCGGTCTTCACGGCCAGCCACCAGCCGTCCTTGTACATCGCGCGATTGCCGATGGTCTCGAAGTACTGCTGGGTGTGGCGCTCGGGGGCTCCGCCGTCGCTGAACGAGTCGGCGAACGTGACGCCGTGCATCGGCTGCTGCTCGATCCCGTCGATGTGCGTCGGCATCGGGATGCCTGCGATTTCGAGGATCGTCGGGCCGATGTCGATCACGTGCGTGAACTGCGAGCGCAGCTCGCCCTCCCCGCTGATCCGCTCTGGCCAGCGCGCGACAAGCGGGTTGCGCGTTCCGCCCAGGTGCGAACCCACCTGCTTGCCCCATTTGAATGGCGTGTTGCCCGCCCAGGCCCAGGCCGCCGAGTAGTGGGGGGCCATCATCTGGTTGCCCCACGCCTCGACCCCGCCGTAGCGCTCGGAAAGCTGCAGCTGCATCTCGTCGGTCAGCGGGATGCCGTTCTGCATCGTCAGCTCGTTGAACGAGCCGGTGATCGTGCCCTCCATGCTGGCGCCGTTGTCGCCCCAGATCCAGAGCACGAGCGTGTTGTCGAGTTCGCCGAGCTCCTCGATCGCATCGAGCACGCGGCCGACATTGTGGTCCGCGTTCTCGGAATAGCCGGCGTACACCTCCATCTGGCGCGCGTAGTAGGCCTTCAGCTTCTCCGGGACGTCATCCCAGGCGGGGACCGCCTCGTCGCGTGGCGTGAGCTCGGCGTCGGCGGGAATCACTCCGAGCGCCTGCTGCCTTGCGAACGTCTCCTCGCGCAGCCGATCCCAGCCCTGGTCGAACTTGCCCTTGTACTTCTCCGCCCATGCTTCGGACACGTGATGCGGGGCATGGCTGCAACCCGTGGAGAAGTAGGCGAAGAACGGCTTCCCTGCGTCCTGTGCCCGGATGGCGTGCAACCACTCGACCGTCTTGTCGGCCATGTCGTCCGGCAGGTAGTACGACTCGTCAGCCTCGTAGAAGGCCGAGGGAGTCCCGATGATCTTCTGGTTCTCAGCCAGGCAGGGATCCCATTGCCCCGACCCTCCGCCGAGGAACCCGTAGAAGTAGTCGAATCCCCAGCCGACAGGCCAGCGGTTGAACGGTCCGGCCGGCCCCTGCTGGCCGTCCGGCGTGAGATGCCACTTGCCGAAGGCCGCGGTGCAGTACCCGTTGTCCCGCAGAATCCTCGGGAACGGAACACAGTCGTCGGGGACGAACGCCGTATAGCCCGGGAAGCCGGTCGAGAACTCGCCCACCGAGCCGAAGCCGACGGTGTGGCTGTTGCGGCCGGTGAGCAGCGCAGCCCGCGTGGGTGAGCACAGCGCGGTCACATGGAAGCGGTTGTACCGCAGCCCGTCCTCGGCGAGGCGCGTGTAGTTCGGCGTGTTGATCGGGCCGCCGAACGTCGCGGGATTACCGAACCCGGCGTCGTCGATCAGTACGACCAGGACGTTCGGCGCACCATCCGGAGCATCCACGTGTCCGATCGACGCCCAGTCCGGCTGCGACCCGTCGAGTGTCCGGTTGGCCACACCCTGGAACGGCTCCCGGCCGATTGGAAGCTTGCTGCGATCAAGCGGGCTCATTCGTCAGACCTCCGGACAGGTTGAGCTGGTACCGCGGACTGCGGTTCAGCGCTGCGCGGTTGATGCTTCCTGAGGGCCGCGGCGCCGTCATCCCCCGATGTGGGGGATCCGGCGCATTAGTCGGGTCAGAGGGCTATCTAGAACCGGCGGTCGCGCCGGTCGTCGCGCCGGTCCGCGCGGCGATCGTGGCCGTGCTTCGCGACGGCCGCCGTGCCGACGACCGCCGCGGTGCGCGCGACGGGTCGGCCACCGAGCACTCCGCGCCTGCCTCTACGTCCTGGGCCTATCGGCATTTCAAGCTCCCACCTTTTCGCTTTCCTCTTCCGCTTCGATTGCGGCCAGCAGTGCTTGGGTGTGGAGGCGGCCGTCGGCCACCAGCTGGCCACCCGAGCGTCGCACGGCGGAGGCGAACGGCGCGGCCCAGCTGTTCTCGTAGACCAACACGGCCGCGATGTTGCCCGGCTCGAGGACCTTGCCGATCTCTTCGAGATCCTCCTCGGCGAGCAACAGGGCGAGGTCTGTCTCGAGCGCACGCAGCTGTCCCAGGTCGCTCTCGTCCACGTCGTGCAGCTCATCGACCGCCACCGCGCCGTCCAGATCCTTGCTCATGATCACGAGATCCAGCACTCGCACGAGCTTGCGCTCGATCAGCGCCATCAGCTCGGCCGCCATCTCCCCCGAGAAGTTGGCCTTGTCTGCCGGGAACTCGACCACCAGGTAGTCGACCGGCCCCAATACATCCAGATTGGCGTCTTCCATACGCGCTCCCATCTCATGCCGGCCGATGCCGGCGATCGCACTGTCCCGTGAGCTTCGAGGAGCAGGGCAGATTGCGCATCGCCCCAACGGGATGATTCGGCCTCGGCGGGCTCACTCGTCCGCGTCGCGGGATTCGAGCGCGGCGTCGATGTCGTAGCCGAGGGCGAGGGCGAGCTCGGGGGCCGCGGAGACCGTGCGCACCTGGCCGACGGTGGGCGCCACGGCGATCAGGGTCGCGACGATTTCGTCGATATCGGCGCCCGCGGCCAAAGCCATGTCGACGTTCGAGTGGTAGGAGCTGACCGCGGCGCCGAGCGCAAGCGCGGCCCCGAGGCGGACCAGTGCTTCTGTTTTCTGATCCAGCGGCAAGAGGCCGATCGTGTCGTTTCCGCCGGCGAGCACCGACTCCACGAAGCACTCGTCGTTGAGCGCGAGGCTTCGCAGGGTCTCCTTGTAACTCGGCCATTTCCTCCTCGCCGGTGCGGGTACCGGCAGCTTCATCGCCGGGACGCCGGGTGTCATCGCCCCGATGGCATGAAACGGCCGGACGCGCCCTGTCAGACCAGCCCGAGCTCGCGAGTCCGCTCGACCGCGTCATTACGGGAGGTGACGTTCAGCTTGCGGTAGATCGCCATCGCATGCGACTTCACCGTGTGGTGCGATATGTAGAGCCGTGCGCCGATCTCCCGGAAGGTGAGGTGCGTGCCCAGGTAGGGGAGCATGCGCAGCTCGGCAGTCGTCAGGCTCGAGGCCCCGGGCGCCTCGGCATGCATCGTCCTCACGCTGGCGCGCAGCTCATCGGTCTGGGCAGAGAGCGTCCCCAGGTTTGGCTGCCGTCGGAGCAACGCGTCGACCTCACGCAACATGGTGGCGGCACCGGCCGCGTCGGCCATGCCCATGTACGCGCGGGCGAGCTCCAGGCGGGCCTGAACGGCGAGATGGGGCAGGGCGTACGTCAGCCCGGGCCGAAGGCTCTGGGCCTGCGCGAGCAGGATGCGGGCACGAGGAGGATCCCCGACGTGAAGCGCCACGCGCGCGGCGAGGGCGTACGCGAATGCGCTCACGGGGTAGGCGTCCAGCCGCGAACGGCGTATTACGGCCAAGGCGCGGTCTGCGAGCTCCTCGGCGTGGACCCACTGCGCTCGCCCGATTGCGATCGCCGCACGCTCACCGAGAGCCACGGCCACGGACTCGCGCGCATCAAGCTCCAGACCGCCTTCGACGACGTCACAGAACAGATCGTCGGCCTGGTCGATCTCGCCGGCCAGCAGCTGCGAGATCGCGAGCAGCAGGACGGCGATGGGGTGGAGCGGGCTGCCGTGAGCGAGCGTCCCAACGGCGAGTTCAGCATCCGCGTGCATCGGGGCCACGCCGCGTCGACAACGCAGTGCCCGGAGCAGGGCCAGCCACGATTCGATGGTTTCGCTGCCGTCCGGAAGGACGCGCTCGTAGGTCCCGCCTTCCGCGACCGCGGCCCAACGATCCGAGTCGACCGCCCGGCCCTGGGCAGCGGCTTCGAGGGCGGCGAGCACGGCGACGGTGGGGTAGCGCTCGAGCGCGCCATGCTCCTCCAACCAGGCGAGCCAGCGCTCGACGGTCGCGACGCGTCCACTGTGATAGGCGGGCAGGGTCTGCTGCTCCACCAGTCGCGCCATCCGGTCGACGTCGCCGGCCTGCTGGGCGTAGCCGATCGCATCCTCCGGCTGGCCGTTCGCCTCACACCACGCGCTCGCGCGCGTGAAGAGCTGAGGCACGAGGTCTGGCTCGGTCCGCTCGAGCTCGGAGCGCAGCAGCTCCCCGAAGAGGTGGTGGTAGCGGTACCAGGTCCCATCGCCGTCCAGCGGGAGCAGGAACATGTTCGAGCGCGCGAGCGACTCCAAGTCCGCGGCAGCGCCGCTCTGCTCGAGCACCGCGTCGCAGAGGGGTCCCGACAGACGCTCGAGCCCCGCGGTCCGCGTGAGGAAGCGAAAGGTCTCCGGGGACATGTGCGCAAACAACTCTGGGCGCAGATAGTCGGACACGAGGCGATCGCGTCCCGAGAACGACACAGCCTGACCGGCACCCCCTCCGCGCGCTCTGATCGAGAGCGCGGCCAGGTAGAGCCCCGCAGCACCAGCCCTCCGTTTGATCGGTCAGCTCGGCCACCTGGTCGTCAGGTAGGTCGACACCGGCCGCGCTGAGCAGCTGGTGAGCTTCGGTCTGATCCATGCGGAGCTCATCAGCGCCGATCTCCGTCGTTAGTCCGTGAGCCCGAATCGCTCCCAGCGGGACCGCCGGCCCGCCGCGCGTCGACAGCGCAATTTGAGAACCCTCGGGGACGTGCCTCGCAAGGGCGTCGATCGCGTCGAGGCAGGACGGGTTTTCGAGCGTGTGCAGGTCGTCCAGGACCAGGACATGCTGGCGGCCAAGTCGCGCGAAGCTCCTCCCCAGACGCGGTACGAGGGTCGCCTCGACCGAAACGCCAGGGGATGCCAGCGCGTCGAACACGTCGCGATCAAGCGGCGCCACCCGGTCGAGCGCCACCGCGACGTAGGTCAGGAGAACGATCGGATCGTTGTCCTTCGCGTCCACGGAGACCCACGCGAACGGGCGCTGGGAGGCGGAGGCCCACTGGGCCAGCAGTGTCGTCTTCCCCCAGCCGGGCCCTGCGGACAGGAAGACAATCGGCGGTGCTCCGGAGCTTTCGAGCGGATCGAATCAGCTTCGCGCGAGTCACCGGCCCGTGGCGATCGACCGGTGGGCGGAGCTTCGACTCGAGCAGCTCGAACGCCGGGACCGACCCGCGTGGAGCCGTGGGCCTGCCTAGGTCAGAAGATCGAAGTTCAGTTGACACGTCACGGTCCAAACGCCACGCCTCACGCCGACGACGACGTGCGCCGTTGCCTGCTGGTGGGCCAGCACCAGGGCACCCGCAACGCTAGCCCATGTGGGTGGCCAGCGAGCGCGCAGAAGCGAATTCATGCCATCGGGGCGATGCCCGGTCGGGTGGCTCGCGGTTGCTCGATGCAGGGCGGCATGGCTGGCATCGCGGCCAGGGTGCCGCCGATCCGGTCAGGTCGACGCAGCTACGACTGCAACTGGTAGCGGACCGTGTCGCCGCGGCTGCGGTTCCCGGCATTCGCGGCGTCCGGATCGGGAGCGTTCTCGCTGCCGAGGCTCTCGTGCGACATGGACTCACTCATGGCGACCTCCGACGCGTCCTGGGTGCATTTCGCGATTCGGGATCCGATGCTCCGCTCTGTCAGACGCCTTCGATCGCTTCCAGTCGGCCCGCTCGGACCGCGTCGGTGAAGGCCTCGTAGTCGCGCTCGTTCTGGTCGGCGTAGCGCTCAGAGAAGTCGACGATCGCCTTGTCGAACGCGTCGCCTTTGCCCAGGTACGCGGTGATCGCGATCGGGTCTCCGGAGCGGGCGTGCGCGCGGGCGAGCGTCCATGCGCATTGGCGCGCGTAGAACCCGAGCGCGGCTGGCGTCAACGACTCGACCTCAGCGGAGCCCTTCATGTCACGGAGCTGGCGCCAGTAGAGGTAGCGGTTCTCTTGCTCGCCCTTGGTCCAGCCCAGGTAGATGTCGCTCGCGGCCTGCATCAGCCGCTGCCCTTTCACGACGCGCTCGCCGGGCTGCTTGTAGCGACTCTTCGGCAGGTGATCCTCGAGCACCGAGGCCGTTGCCTCTTTGACCTGGAGGAACAGTGGATCGTTCTGGTCGCGCCCCTGGAGCAAGACGATGAACGCGCGCGTGCCGACACTGCC
Source organism: uncultured Thermoleophilaceae bacterium (assembly GCA_963768465.1). GTDB lineage: Bacteria > Actinomycetota > Thermoleophilia > Solirubrobacterales > Thermoleophilaceae > JACVRW01. The sequence continues at coordinate 116,636 of CAVYIA010000014.1, forward strand.
CACGCCGACGACCTTGCGCGCCATATCGATGATCTGGAACTTCTCGAGCAGGTGACGGCGGTCGTCCTGCAACGTCGCTCGGTAGGCGCGGAACTGCTCGTGGATCGCATGCTCGAACTGATCGGCGGAGATGCCGTACATCCCTTCCAGGTCGCGCATCGGGACGACGATGGGCGGCTGGCTGACGATCCGGTAGCGGCCGTCGACGAGTTCGCCGAGCTTCGACAGCGCCTGCATGCTGTCTCGCGTGTGGGCCTTCTTGGCGGCCTTCCTCGCGCCTTCGCCTCATCCTGACTCGTCTTCTTCTTCGCCTTCTTCTTCGCCTTCTTCTCCGACTTGCCCTTGCTCGCACCCGCGAAGCTCTCGATCGCCGCCATCAGCGTCGCTTCGGACAGATGGGCGTACCAGACCTCCATCGTGGACATCTCGGCGAACTCGGCCATCGCCGCCCGGTAGGCGCTCACCGAGGCGAGTGTGGCGTCGCGCGCGTCGGCTTTGCTGAAGCCGTTGTTACGGGCCGCGATCGTGAAGCTCGCAGACATCCGCTTCAGGTCGTACTCGAACGGGCCAGGCAGCGTCTCGTCGAAGTCGTTCAGGTCGAACAGCAGCTGTCGCTCGGGGGACGCGAACACCCCGAAGTTCGACAGATGGGCGTCGCCGCAGAGCTGAACCTCCAAGCCGGCCCTGGGCGTGTGCTCCAGGTCGGCCGCCATGATCTTGGCCGCGCCCCGGTAGAAGGTGAACGGGGAAACCAGCATCCGGCCGTGGCGCACCGGCACCAAGTCGGGCTCACGGGTCGCATTCTGCTCCTCGAGGAGCGCAACCGGGTCGGGGCGATTCCCAGCCGGCTTCCAGCCGGCGTGGGCCGAGGTAGCCGTCAGTTCCCGTGTCTTCTTACCCTTCACCCGACGCTCGTCGATGCTCGGGTGCTCGATCTTGGTCACGCTCATCGTTGCCAACCTCCTCGCTAGCGGTCCTTCAGCATCGTGCCGGCGAACGGCGGTCGCCGTACCGGGAGGCCGCTGCGGTCTATTCCCACGTCCGACATGCATCCACGTCCTGTCGTCTCTTACACTTGGCCGTCTGCGGCACGCCTTCGTCTCCGGAAGAGAAACTAGGCCAGGGCCGCGAAAAGGTCATCATCCCGTTGGGATGAGCGGCGCCCGGCGCCGCTGACGCCACACGATACTGGGTCCTACGGTCGCGCACCGGGCGCCGGAGCTTCGGCCGTGGTCCTTGCTTCCGAGTTCGAGATCTCCAGCCGTGCTCCCCACCGGCTGCATTCCGTGGCGGATCTCGTTCCGCCTACCGTACCGCGCGAGAGGTCGCCACGCCTACGGCGAGTCAGTCGGCGCGGCATTCACCCGATCGGCATGACGACGGGCTGGCGCCCCGCGCATATCGTGGGCGAGCACTAGCCCTTGTGACCGAGGAGGCAGACATGTCGCTCGAGCTTCTAGGCCCCATGCTCTATGTCCTGGCGATAATGATCGTCTGGCGCGTCGTCGAGTCGCGCGGCGGCGAGGACGGGGGGGACGACCGGGCTCGGGGGGTGCCGGCCCCGGTTGGGGACGCCGCGGCCGGCCCCCCAATCCGCCGCCGGGCGGGCCTGTGTGCTGGGCTGAGTTCGAGCGCCAGTTTGCCGAGCACGTGGAGGCGCTCGGCGCACGCGAGGGCGCCTCATCGCGGTCTCGGGATGACCGCGCGGAGACGTTCAGTGGAGCCGCGCGGCCACGGTTCGGCCATGTCGCGCAGCGCGGCCGCCAGAGGACGATGTCCTCAGCGGCCTGGTCACGCGTGTTCACCTTATGTACGACGGCGGCGGGGCACGCACGGCCGGCACCCTCGCCGAGCCCACCACGGATCGGTCATCACCTAGAACCGACGACGCGGCGGCGGACGTCGCCACCACGGCTGCGAGCTCACCGACCTCGGATACGGTGATCCGGCCGTGAGGTTGATCCCCACGTGGCTTCGTGGCTACGACCGCGGATGGCTGCCCGCCGACGCGATGGCCGGGCTGACGATCTGGGCGCTGATGGTGCCGCAGGCGATGGCCTACGCCGGGATCGCGGGGGTGCCGGTCCAGAACGGTCTCTACGTGATGCCGCTCGCGGTCGTCGGCTACGCGCTGTTCGGCAGTTCGCGCCACCTCTTCGTGGGCCCCAGCGCGACGGTGGCGACGCTGTCCGCCTCCGTCGGTGGCCGTCGTCGCGACGGCGAGCACGGGCTCGGGCGAGTACGTCGCCCTGACCTGTGCGCTGACGCTCATGGTGGGCGTGATCTACGTCGCGGGCGGCCTCGCCCGGATGGGCTTCGTCGCCCGCTTCTTCGCGCGCCCGGTGCTCGAGGGCTTCATCGTCGGGCTCGGCCTCTACATCGCGATCGGCCAGCTGCCGAAGGTGGTGGGAATCGAGAAGCCGTCGGGCAACACGCTCTCGGTGCTCGCGAACACGATCGCCGACGTCGGAAGCTGGGAATGGACCACGGTCGCCGTAGGGGTCGCAGGGCTGGTCGCGCTGTTCGCGCTCGCTCGATTCGTGCCGAAGCTCCCCGGCGTGATCATCGTGGTCGTGCTTGCGGAGCTCGCGGTCCTGGCGCTCGACCTGCAGGACCACGGCGTGGCGATCGTCGGCGACGTGCCGACCGGCTTTCAGTTCGTCTCGCTGTCGAGCGTCTCGGCGAGCGACCTCGTCGAACTTCTCCCCGGCGCCCTCGCGATCGTGATCGTCGGACTCGCGCAGTCGCTCGCGATCGCCAAGAGCTACGCCGCGAAGTACCACTACGCCGTCGACGCGAACCGCGAGATGCTCGGCTACGGCGCCGCGAACATCGGAGCCGGCGCGCTGCAGGGCTACACCGTCACCGGCGGGCTCTCGCCGTCGGCGACGGCCGAGCGCGTCGGCGCGAAATCGCCCGTCGCCTTCCTCGTGACCGCGCTGATGGCACTCCTGACGATCCTCTTCCTCGCCGGGCTGTTCAAGGACCTGCCAGAGGCGATCCTCGGCGCGATCGTGATCTGGGCGGTGTCGGGGATGATCGACTTCGGGCGGGTCACGCAGTACTGGCGCGCGCAGTCACTCGAGTTCTGGGCGGCGCTCGGCGCCCTGCTCGGCGTGGTTCTCATCGACATCCTTCCGGGCGTCGCGATCGGCGTCGCCCTCAGCTTCATCCTGCTGATCCACACGATCGACCACCCGCACATCGCCTCGCTCGGGCGCAGCAGCGACGGCTCGCGCTTCAGTGACCTCGAGGACGACCCGGAGGCGACGCCGATTCCCGGCGTGCTGATCCATCGCTTCGAGGCGGAGCTGATCTTCGCCAACGCCGATCTCTTCCAGGACGACCTCCTCGCGCGAGTTCGCGCGGCCGAGCCGCCGCCGGGCACGGTCGTCCTCGACTTCGAGGCGGTCAGCCAAGTGGACGTGACGGGCGCGCAGACACTCCGGTCGGTACACGACACCCTCGACGCGCTCGGTATTCGGCTGATCGTCGCGCGCGCCAAGAGCAGTGTGCGCGACGCGCTGCGTCGCAGCGGGACCGTCGACGTCCTCGGCGAAGACAACCTCGCGCCGAACGTCGACGGCGCCCTCGAGGCCATCCAGGCCGGCACGACGTCCGCCCGCTGAGACGCACCGACTGCTCGAGACGCTCGTGAGCCCGCCCGCTCAACCATCGTCGATTCGTGAGACGTTGGCCTTTTCGCTGGCGACAGCCGTCCCTGCTCCCATTCGCCTTGCTTGAGTTGCCGCCGGTCGGCGTCGCCTGTCCCGGCGACCTCCGGAGCGTCACGGGGGACCTCAACAACGTCTGCCATCTATTCCTCCCTTGGGGGCCGGGTGGAGGGCGACTGCTTTCTTGAATCCCGCTAGATGGAAACGTGCATCCGCCGATCCGTCATCGCCCAAAACGGCATGAGATCCGGGCTGGCACGACCCTCTCGGCGGTCGAGCCGAACCCGCGGCCGCCACGGCGTTTGAATCAACGCCAGCCCCGTTGCCTCCGCCTGTCCTGCGCATTAGAGTCTCCGGCCAGGGAGGGTGCCAGAGCCCTAGGGGGAAATCCTGAAAAGCTTCTCGGAGCGTGCCCCGAACTCGGCGGTTGCCAGCCGGCGACAGCGCCCAAACCGTCGAATTCCCCCCCGGTCCGCGAGTAGTGAGGCACGTTCCCGACGGCTCCCAGGTGGCGCTCTCGGCGCGCGGCGAGCAGCGGACCTCGAGACTGCAGCGCTCAGCCGGTCCCGTGGTCACGCCCAGGTCAGGTCAGAGCTGAGCGGGCCGTGAGGCCGTCCTCGCCCTCCAAGGACCAGCTCGGGCAACCGGGAACGGCATCCGAGCTTCGCGCCGAGCGACTGGGCACGGCGCTGCGCGGTCTTGCTGCGCAGCTCGTTGTCAAGCGACGCCAGGTCGCCGAACTCCGGCACGACAACACACAACACAAGGCGCGACTCGAGCGCCGACAACCTACCCAGGAGGACGAACCGGCCCGGCCTACCGGGTCGCCCGCCGACATCTGAGTGTGGCCGGCATGGGTGACACCCCGGTCGAGATCGCGCTGAGCCTGCGCGGGCGGCACCCGGAGGGCCCGCACTGGGACGCCGCGACAGCCCGTCTGTGGTGGGTGGACATCACCGCACAGCGGGTGCAGTGCTGGGATCCGGAGTCCTCTCAGTGCAGCTCGTGGGGCACCACAGGGCAGCCGGGTGGCGTGGTGCTCGGTGCGACCGGCGAGCCGGTGGTGGCAAGCCCGGAGGGCCTGGCGGTTCTAGACCGCAGCACAGGCGCACTGGATCTGCGGGTTCCGATCGAGCGGGACAGGCCCGAGAACCGCGCCAACGACATCAAGGTCGACCGCCGGGGGAGGGTCTGGATCGGCACAATGGCGTTCGACAAGCGGCCGCGGAACGCGGCTTTGTACCGAGTCGACGGCGACCGGGTGACCCGTGTGATCGACGGGCTGACGATCTCCAACGGGCCCGCGTTCGATGAGCCGCGCGGACGGCTCTACCTCGCCGACACGGCACTGTACGTCGTGTACGTCTTCGATCTGAACCCCGCGACGGGTACCCTCACCGGTCGCCGGCGGTTCCTCGATTTCAACCGGCAGCAGCTCTGGCCGGACGGCATGACCGTCGACGATGAAGGCATGCTGTGGGTCTCCTTGGGGCGGGCGGGGGCGGTCCACCGCTACCACGCCGACGGCACCCTCGACGGCGTGGTCGAGCTGCCGACGTCGAATCCGACCTCGGTGGTGTTTGGCGGCGGTGACGGCGGCGACCTATACATCACGACGTCCTGAAATGACTGCGAGCGGCGCGCCGACCAGCCGCTGGCGGCGCGGTTTTCCGCTGCCGCCCCGGGGTGACGGGCCCGCCCTCGCCGCGCTACACGGAACTTCCAGAGCGAGCCGAGAAGGAGCAACCCTTTGATCGAGGCCGGGATGCTCCCTGCTCGGAGCGGCCCGGTCGGCCAGAACGGGCATGCCCTCAATCACGGCGGGCCCCGTCGACGCCAGCGTTCCACGCCGTCTCCTCGTTCG
>CAVYIA010000015.1:0-266532 GCA_963768465.1 uncultured Thermoleophilaceae bacterium
GACGCCGGCTGGGCTCTCGCGGCGGCGCTGTTCGCGCACCGCCGCTACGCGGTGCAGAGCCGCGGCGACGCGGTGCGCACCGTGGGCTGGGTGCAGTCGAGCGCCATGCTCGTGCGGCGGGAGGCGGCGGCCGGCGTCGGCTGGCTCGATCCCGATGTTTCTCCGACGAGACCGACTTCTGCCGGCGGCTGCGGGATGCCGGCTGGAGGACCCTGTTCGTGCCCAACGCGCGCGCCGTGCACCATGACCAGCTGTCCACCGACCCGGCCGCGATGAGCGGCGGATCGTGGAGTTCCACCGCGGGCGCGACCGCTACTTGCGCCAGCACGGCTCGCCCGTCACGCGGCTGCTGTGGAAGACATGCTGGACCTGGGCCTACCTGGTCCGCGCCGCCGCGGCGCGGCGGTGCCCGGGAAGGATCCATTGCGCTACCTCCTGCATGCCCGCCGGCCAGCTGAGGCCGGGGCGCGGCGGCGGGCTGCGGGAAGCCGCCGAGGCGTGCAACGCCTCGCGCGGACGCGCCCCGCGGTGGGCCGACCGCGGCCCACTGCCGGGCGGCGGTGCATCTACGCTTTCCCGCGCCGATGGAGCACGCGGACCTCGCCCAAGCCGCAGCGGTCTGCGGTGCCCTCGGGTCGGCGCTCGTGCTGCTCGCGCGCGGGCGCCTGGCCCTCGTCGCCGGCCTGATCGCCTGGCGGTGGCCGAGGCGGGACTCGTCGGCGCGCTGAACGACGGCGGCTCGACAAGCTCACGAGCGGGGCCGGAGGCGCGGCGGCGTTGGCCGGCATCGCGCTGCTCGGCGGCGCCGCGGCTCTGCTCGTCCGGCGGCCCGCGCTCGTACCGGTGGTGGTGCTCGTGGCCGCTCCCTGCGGCCGCCGCTCGCGTTCGACAGCTCGAACGCTTCTTCGTCTCGGTGGCGACGGACGGCCGGCTCGGGCGCCTGCTGCCGCTCTACTTCGTGCTCGCCGCGGCCGGGCTCGCGCTCGGCTGGCGGGCGCTGCGCGGCCCGAGGGTCCGCGGCCGCTGCCGCGCGAGCTGGCGCTGCCCGCGGCCGCCTTCTTCGCCTTCGCCTTCCTCTCGCTGCTCTGGGCGGACGACATCGAGGCCGGCGCGAACCTGCTCACCTTCTTCACGCTGCCGTTCGCCGCGCTGCTCGCCATCGTGGCGCCGCCGAGTACCCCGACTGGGCGCCGCGGCCCTGGCAATCGCGGCATCGGGCTGGCCTCGCTCTTCGCCGCGGTGGGCATCTGGCAGGCCATCACCCACGAGCTCTTCTTCTACGCCCCCAACCTCGCGGTCTCGAATGCGAACACGGACTTCTTCCGCGTCACCTCGCTGTTCGGCGACCCGAGCCTGTACGGCCGCCACGTGATCCTGGGCATTGGCCTGGTCCTGGTGCTGCTGGCCACGTGGCGCTCGCGACCGGGCTCCTGATCGCCACGCTGGTGCTCATGTGGGCTGGGCCTGGTGTTCTCCTACTCGCAGTCGAGCATGGTGGCGCTGCTGCTCGTGACGCTGGCGCTGGCGCTTCGCGACCGGCGACCGCGGGGTGCGGGTGGCCGTGGGCGTGGTGGCCGCGGCGCCGCCGTGGTGGCGCTCGGGTTCGCGGCCGTGAAGGTGGCGGCGGCGAGTCGGTCAACAGGGTCACGAGTGACCGGACCGAGCGCGTGGAGGACGCGCCCGGGTGATCGAGGAGCAGCCGATCCTCGGCGTGGGCATCGGCGGTCAGCCGCGGGCCAGCCGGAGGCTCGCCAACAGCGACCGTCCCACGGCCAACTTCGTGTCCCACACCACGCCGCTCACGGTGGCCGCCGAGCTGGGGCCTGGGGCTCGTGCTCTACGCGTGGCTGCTGGTCGGCGGCGTCCGTGGTGATCCCCTCCGTGTACCGGTCCCACGAGGCGCTCGGACTCGCCCTGGGCGCCTCGTTCCTCGCCCTGTTCGTGCACGCCCTCTTCTACAGCGGCTTCCTCGAGGACCCGATCACCTGGCTGGTCCTGGCCGTGGCCGCGGGCTGGTCGATGCGGCCCGTGTCCCGGCGGCGCGACGCGGACCCGCCCGCGCGGGTGGAGGCGCACGGCGTGAGCCGCATCGCCACGAGCGGCTCGGGCGCTGGAGGCGCTGGCCTGCTCGCGGTGCTGCTGGCGATAGTGGCCGTGACGCTCCCGGAGCTGGGCTCGGACCCCTGGCGTTCCGTCCGGAGCGTGGACCCTCGGGTCCGCTGGCTCCGCTCGTGCGCGCCGCCGGGGAGGAGTGGGACGTGGGCATCGCGCGGGCCGCGGCTTCATGGCCGCGCTGCTGTGCGGCGCGGCCTCGCTGACGCTGCTGCGGCGACCGCACCTGGCCGCGCTGGGCCGGCGTGGCGTCGTGCTCGCGGTGGCCGTGCTGCTCTCGGCACCGTCCGCCGTGCTCCAGCTCGGGACTGCGCGACTCCACCGCGCCCTGGTTCTTCACCAACGACTCGACCTACCAGATCGAGGTCGGGCGGGGACCTGCTCCTCGACGGCGAGAACCCCTACGGCCACGACTACCGCGAGTCCGGGCTGGAGCGCTTCTACACCCGCGACGGAACCGTGTCGGAGCGTGTTCGCGAGCGCGAGGTGGCGCTGCGCCACTTCGCCTACTTCCCCGGCGCGCTGCTGAGCGCGGCCGCATGGCGGGTGCTCCCCGAGCCGCTTCGACGACTACCGCCTGCTCGTCCTGCTTGCCACGCTGCTCACCCTCGGCGCGGCGCTCGCTCTTCCGCGCGCCGCTCGCCTGGCGGCTGGTGATCGGAGCCCTGCTGGTGTGCAACCCGATCGCCGTGCGCTCGGCCTGGTTCGGCCAGAACGACGCCCCAGCCTGCTGCTTCCTCGTGCTCGCGTTCGCGCTCGTCACGCGCTCGCGCTTCGGGTGGGCGGCGGCGAGCCTGGCCGGGGCCGTGCTGCTGAAGCAGTTCGCGCTCGTGGCGGTGCCGTTCGTCGCGCTCATGATGGTCCGGGGCGGGGCCGAGCGGAACCGAGCTCAGGCGGGCGGGGCGGTGTTCGGCGGCGTGTCGCGGCCGGGGTGCTGCCCTTCCTGATCGTCGACCCCGGGGCCTTCTACGACGACACCATCCGCTACGGCGCGGGCACCTACAGGATCGTGGGCTACGGGCTGTCGGCGATCCTGATCCGGCTCGGGGTGCTGGACGACCGCGACGGCGCCTACCCCTTCGGGCTCGTGGCCCTGCTCACCTGGGTGCCGCTGACCGTGTGGCTCCTGCTGGCGCAGCGCCGCTCGAGGAGCTGTGGATCGGCGCCGCTCGGCTTCTCGGTCTCGATCCTGTGGCTGATGTTCATCGGCCGGACCTTCAACAACTACTACCTCGAGTGGCCGATGACGGGGCGGCTATCGCTGTGCTGATCGCTGTTGCCGGCCTTGCCCGCGCCCGCTTCCGCTCCGGCGCGCGCTCTTCTCCTCGAACGCGAACTGCTGGGCCCGACCCGTGACGTAGACGCGGTCCTCGTCGGCCACCACAGGGTTGGCGTACTTGCCCCCCGGGAAGCGCCAGACCTCCCGGCCGTTCGACGCCCGGACCGCGTACGTGCCGTCCGGGCCGTGCTTCACCGACCTCTGCGCCTCCGAGCCGCAGCTCGAGCAGGTGGCGTAGTACACGAGCCCGCTCATCACCGTGGGGGCGGCGTGCACCGCCGCCGGCGTGTCGATCTGCCAGTCGGTGTCGCCGGTGGCCGCGTCCAGCGCGTAGAGCTTCCCGTCGTAGGTGCCCACGAACACGCGGCGCTTCCAGACCGCGGCCGCCGCCGTAGATGTAGGTGCCCAGCGGCCGGGCCCAGAGCAGCTTGCCGCTGCGGGCCCCGTACACGTACATCGTGCCGTCGGTGTTGCCGATGTAGACCCGCCCGTAGGCGACCGTCGGGGTGGCGTAGAAGAACTCCGCGCGCCGCCGAACTTGGAGCCCGACTGAGCGCTCCAGCGCAGCTTCCCGGTGCGGGCGTTGAGCGCGTAGAGCGTGCCCGCGTCGGAGGCGATGTAGATCGTGCGCTTCCAGTACGCGGCCCCGGTGTTCACCTGCTCGTCGCCCTGGAAGCTCCAGACCCGCCGGCCGGTGTCGGCGTTCACGCGCGTAGACGTTGTGGTCCCAGGAGCCGAAGTAGAGGCGCCCGCCGCGCAGCAGCGGCGACGACTCGATCGGCGCGCCGTTGAACTTCCACTTCGTCGGCCGGTGGCGGCGTTCCAGGCGATCAGGAAGCCGCTGGCGCCCGGGCGGCCCTGCGGGCAGGGCACGAAGTCCATGTAGGCCTGGTAGACGACCTTCTGCCCGATCGTCGGCGAGGACGCCGCGCAGCGCTTGGTGCTCTTGCGCCACCGCACGCTGCCCGTCTTGGCGTTCAGCGCGAAGAAGAGGCCCTTCTGCTGGGCGAGGTACACGTGGCCGAACCCGACCGTGGGCGGGAACTCGAGCGAGTCGTGAGCGTCGATCGACCAGACCCGGCGGTACGGCGGCCGGTGGTCGTAGGGGGAGATGTGCGAGCGCGCGACGTCGTAGCCGTAGGTGGGCCACGGGCGCGGGTTGTCCTTCTTCGGCGGCGGCTTGGGCTCGGGGCGGCGTCGGTGACGAACTCCTCGCTCGCGGAGCCGCGCTTCTCGGTGGGCTGGTTCTCGTTGTGGACGTACACCGCGGCCGCGGCGCCAAGAGCGAGCACGACGAACGGCGACGCCGGCCAGTAGTCGACGGCTTCTGCGCATCGCGGCGAAGGATGGCAAAGGGCTCAGCCGGTCCGTCCGGCGAGGGCGAGCCCGAGCGATGGGCGAGCACCGCCAGTCGGCTCCGACAGGAGGCTCCAGATGCGCTTCGTCACGTCCTGCACCTCGGTGCTCAGCCGCGACTCGTTCAGCTCCCGCGTCCACTGAGGGGTTCCGGTTCTGAGCACCAGGCCGTCGCCGCGCCGGAAGGCCACGAAGGCGGGCTGGTCGGGCTCCCGGCCCGCGGCCACCACCGATCGTGCTGCCGGTCGGGAGGGCCACGGAGCGCTCGAAGAGAGTGAACTCGCCGATCAGGCTGCTGAGGCCGTCGAAGAGCCCGAGCTCGTCCTGGGACACGCTGAGCGGCGCCGCGCCGGTGCGCACGAGCGCCGTTCGCTCGCCGAAGACGTTCGCCGGCCGGGGCGCGCGAGGGATCGCGCCAGCACCTCGCCGTCGAGCCGGGCCGTGCGGCGAAGCGCGTCCGCGCCGAAGGAGGCCGACCGGCCACCGCCCTCCACGTAGCCGCGCAGCCGCCCTCCGAGCGAGGCCGGAAGCCAGACGGCGCTGCCCGCGAACGGCCACGCCGGGCGCGTTGCCGAGGGCCGGACCCTCCCCGCGCGCCAGCGAGAGGTCGGTGGTCAGGTCGTAGGCGAGCTGGGCGCGATCGAGGAAGCGCAGCAGCGGCGAGGCCTCCCGGACAGCCCGGCGGGCAGCGCCCCGCCGGCGAACTCGCCGGTCCAGCGGCACGCGGCGCGCGGCGGGAAGGTGTCGGCGAAGCCGTCCAGGTCGTCGTCCAACGGGTTCAGGGCCTGCCAGGTGACGCCGGGCAGCACCACGAGCGGCCGCGGGCGGCGCAGCCGCCCTGGCACCGGGCAGGCCCGCCACCGCCAGCGGCCACACGGCGCGGCGGTCCCCGGCCCGGACCCGGACGACGTAGACGCCGGTGCGCGCGTCCCTCGGGATCCGGACGCGGAAGCGCCCGCCGATGCGCTCGCCCCGCTTCACCGGCCTGCGGCGTGCCCAGGCGCGAGAGGGCGAACTCGAACGAGCGGTCGAAGGGACCGACCTCCAGGCGGGCCAGGCCGCCGGCCGGGACCACCGACAGCGGGCCGCGGAGCGTCAGCGGCCTGACCGACACGCCCGTGCCCGGGCCGGGCGACGCGCGCCGTGGGTACTCGCGCGGGCGCGGTGGTCTGGTTGCCCGCGTGGTCGCGCACCCGGACGGTGAAGGCGTAGTCGCCCGGCGCGCGCGGGCCGGCCCTCGCGCACGCGGCCGTCCCACACCGCCGTGCCGGCCCCTTGCCCCGGAAACGCAGCACCACGCGCGGCGGGCCCTCGTCGGTGCGGAAGACGCGGAACTCCGGGCGCCTGGTTCGGCGGCCCGGCATAGCGCAGCTCCACCCGCGGGCGCTGGCCGGGCTCACCGGGCGCGATCACGCCCGGGCGGGCGGACGTCAGCCGGACGCGGGGGGGCTGGCGTGTCCACCGTGATCTCCTTGATCGAGTCGATCACGCGGCCCTCGTCCCGGCGCACGACCCGCATCCGGTAGACCCCGTCGGGCACCGGCGGCCGTCGTCGTCCCGCCCGTTCCACCAGTAGCGGTGCTTCCGGCGTCTTGACCCGGCCAGCTCACGGTCGTCCACGAGCCGGCGGACCTCGTTGCCCTCGGCGTCCATGACCGCGAAGCGGACCCGGGCGCGCTCGGTGAGGTCGAACCCGAGCCGCGCGCGGTCGCGCACGCCGTCGCCGTTGGGCGAGAAGTCGCTTCGGCTCCGCGGCGAAGCGGAGCACGAGCGGGAACTCGCTCTTCAGCTGCTGCGTGACGAGGAAGGCGGCGATCGTCGCCACAACAAGCAGGGCGAATACCGCCCTGACCAGGGGCCGGGTCATGGCGCGAGGAAACCTAGGAGGACGGAGAATGTCGGCCATGCGGGTTCAGATCATCGACCCCTCGGGCGACGTCGCCCCGTACGACCACGCGCTGGCCGCCGCGCTGGCGCGCTCGCGGGGCCGACGTGGAGCTCGTCACGTCGCGCTTCGTTCACGGTCCGGCGGCCGAACCCGGGGCTACTCCGTGCGCCACGACTACTACCGCCTGGCCACCCGCCTGGCCGCCGGAGCGCCCCGCGCGGCGGCGGGCGCTGCGGCTGGCCGGCCACGTGCCGGGCACGCTCCGGGCCCGCTCGCGCGAACGGGGGTGGACGTCCGCCATCACCAGTGGTTCCCGCTTCCGCGGCTCGACTCGCTGCTGCTCGGACCGGCGCGGCCGCGGGTCATGACGCTGCACAACGTCCTGCGGGCCGAGCGCCTGGAGCGCCGGCTGCTGGACCGCATGGACGCCGTGGTGGTGCACACCCGCGCGGGCGCGCGAGGTGCTGAACGCCGGCACGCGGTGCCCGAGGAGCGGATCCGGGTGATCCCGCACGGCGCCTTCGAGCACCTGACCAACCAGCCCGGCGAGCTGCCGCTGCCGCCCGACCTCGCCGCGGTGGAGGGACCGGTCGTGCTGTGCTTCGGCGTCGTGCGGCCCTACAAGGGAGTGGACGTGCTGCTCGAGGCCTTCCGCGACGTGGACGGCCGAGCTGTGGGTGGTGGGCCGTCCGCTGGGCGAGTCGATGGAACGGCTGCGGCGCCTGGCGCCGCCCGGCCGGGTCCGCTTCCTGCCCCGATACGTGAGCGATCTCGAGCTGCCGGCCTTCTTCCGGCGGGCGGACCTGCTGGTGCTGCCGCACCGGCGGGTGGACGTGTCCGGGGTGCTCTTCGCCGGCCTGGCCTTCGGCAAGCCGATGGTGCTCTCGGACGTGGGTGGCTTCCGCGACGTGGTGGAGCCCCACGGGCGGGCCGGCTGGTGCCGCCGGAGGATCCGGAGGCGCTGGGCGCCGCCATCTCCGAGCTTCTGGCCGACCCGGTGGCCCGGGCGGAGCTGGGCGAGCGGGCGCGCGCCGCGGCCACCGGGCCCCTACTCCTGGGACCGCGTGGCGGGGATGACGCTGGAGCTCTACGAGGAGGTGCTCCGGTGAGGGTCGTCTTCATGGCCAAGAGCAAGCGCTCGGCCGCCCGGGCGCTGGCGTGGCTCGTGGAGCGCGGCTGCGAGGTGCCCGCCGTGGTGGCCTCGGAGCCGGACGCGTGGACCGTGCCCGAGCAGCGCGTGGACCTGGTGGCGCGGGACCACGGCCTGGAGCTCGCTAGGAGCCGGAGCTCTACGAGCGCGCGGAGCCGGGGCGCTCGGAGAGGTGGACATGGTGGTGTCGTTCCTCTTCTGGAACCGGATCAGGGAGCCGCTGCATCTCCCTCGGGAGCGTGGGCTGCCTCAACTTCCACCCGGCGCCGCTGCCCGACTTCCGGGGGCTCGGGGGCTACAACGTGGCCATCCTCGAGGGGCTGCCGGAATGGGGCGTGTCCTCTCATTTCGTGGACGAGCACTTCGACACCGGTGACCTGGTGGACGTGGAGCGCTTCCCGTGGACCAGGAGGCGGAGACCGCCCTCTCGCTCGACCTGAAGAGCCAGGATCGCCTGCTCGCGATGTTCAAGCGGGTGATGGAGCGGGCCATCGCCGGCGAGGAACTTCCCCGCACCCCTCAGGGCGAGGGGCGCTACGTGATCGCGCGCAGCTGGAGGCGCTCCGGCGCGTGACCGCGGGAGACGACGTGGAGCGCAAGGTACGCGCGTTCTGGTACCCGCCCTGGCCGGGCGCGGTGGTGGAGGTCGGCGGCCGCGATCTGACGCTCGTGGGCGACGCGCTGCTGAGCGAGCTGGCCACGGCCTACCGGAGCGCCGGGCACATCCCCTAACGACCGGGGCGCCGGCCCCGAGTACTCTTTTCCCCATGAGTGCCGTGGCCTGCGCCGCATGCGGGATCGAGAATCCCGCGGATGCGCGGTTCTGCATGAGCTGCGGAAATGCGCTGGCGCGCACCTGCCCCGGCTGCGGCACGCCGGCCCCCGCGGAGGCGCGGTTCTGCATGAGCTGCGGGACCGCGCTCGACGGACGGCCGGCGCCGCGCGCCGGCGGCGCCGGCCGCGCCCGAGCAGCCGCCGGAGGAGCGCCGCCAGGTCACCGTGCTGTTCGCCGACCTCTCCGGCTACACGGCGGTGGCCGAGCGCATGGACCCCGAGGCCGTGAAGAAGCTCGTGGACGGGGCGCTGATGAGGCTGGGCGCCGAGGTGGAGCGCTACGGCGGCACGGTGGACAAGTACATCGGGGACAACGTGATGGCCCTCTTCGGCGCGCCCCTCGCCCACGAGGACGACGCGGAGCGGGCGGTGCGGGCCGGCACTCGGCATGCAGGCGGCGATGGCCGAGGTGAACGCCGGGCTCCCGCCGGGCGTGAGCTTCGAGCTGCGCGTGGGCATCAACACCGGCGAGGTGCTGGCCGGCGCCGTGGGCGAGAGCTACACGGTGACGGGCGACACCGTGAACGTGGCCTCCCGCCTCCAGAGCGCCGCCCGGCCCGGGAGCGTGACCGTGGGCTAGCGGACCATGCGGGCCACCAGCGCCGCGGTGGAGTACGCGGCGCTCGAGCCGCTGCACCTGAAGGGCAAGGCGGAGCCGGTGATGGCCTGGGAGGCGCGTGAGCGTGACGGCCGTGCACGCCGTCCGCCGGCTGGCGTCCGCCCAGGAGTCGCCCCTGGTGGGCCGGGACAACGAGCTCGCCACGCTCGAGACGCTCTACGAGCGGGTGGTGCGCGAGGGCGCGCCGCACCTGGTGACGCTGGTGGGCGAGGCCGGCGTGGGCAAGTCGCGGCTCCTGCGCGAGTTCGAGCGCGTGATGGGCGAGCACTCGACCGCGCCCACCTTGCGCACCGGGCGCTGCCTCCCCTACGGCGCGGGCATCGTGTTCTGGGCGCTCGGCGAGGTGCTGCGCGCCGAGTGCGGGATCGTGGACCGCGACTCCGCCGACGAGGCCTGGCGGAAGCTGTCCACCTACGTGGCCGGGCTCTTCGGCGACGGCAAGCCGCTCGGCGAGCCGGGCGAGCGCGAGGCGGCGCTGATCGGGCGGCTGCTCGGCATCGAGGTGCCGCCCGAGCTGGTGCCCGTCGGAGGCGGATCCCGAGCGGCTGCGCGAGGCCTTCTTCTCCGCGCTGCGCTCGGGGATCGAGGCATGCGCGCGCCGGCGGCCGCTCGTGATCGCCTTCGAGGACATCCACTGGGCGGACGACGGCATGCTCGACGCCATCGAGCACCTGGCGCAGTGGGTGCGGGCGCCGCTCATGCTGGTGTGCCTGGCCCGCGACGAGCTGCTCGACCGCCGTCCCGGCTGGGGGGCGGGGCGGCGTTCGGCCACGCAGCTCCTGCTCGACCCGCTGGCCGCGGAGGACACCCGCGAGCTCGTGGCCGCGCTGATCCCGGGTGGCGACGAGGTGGTGCCGCAGGTGGTGGAGCGCTCCGGCGGCAACCCGCTGTTCGCGGAGGAGATGGCCCGCCGGATCGCCGAGGAGGGCAGCCTCGCGCCGCCGAGCTGCCCGACACCGTGCAGGCCGTGCTGGCCGCGCGCCTGGACGCGCTGGAGCCCTTCGAGCGGCGCGTCGTGCAGCAGGCGGCGGTGGTGGGCCGCACCTTCTGGGAGGCCTCGCTGGTGCCGCTCGCCGAGGCGGAGGGCCGCGAGCTGGGCCGCGCGCTCACCGCGCTCCAGGAGAAGGACATCCTCGCCCCGGGCGCCGAGGGCCGCCTGGCCGGCGAGCGCGAGCTGGCCTTCAAGCACGTGCTGATCCGCGACGTGGCCTACGGGATGCTCCCCAAGGCCGTGCGCTCGCGCAAGCACTTCGAGGTGGGCGCCTTCATCGAGGAGCGGGCGGGCGACCGCACCGACGAGGTGGTGGCGCTCCTGGCCGAGCACTACGGCCGCGCCGCGTCGCTCGGGCCGCGAGGGCGCGCTGGCGGAGGACGAGCTCGCCCGATGCGCGAGCGGGCCGTGCGCTTCCTCGAGGAGGCCGGCGACGCCGCGGCGCTGCTCTACTCGAACCGCGAGGCCGGCGAGCCACTACCGCCACGCCCGCGAGCGTGGGGGCGCGACGGGGACCGCGCCGTGCTCGTTCGCGTGGCGGAGAAGCTCGGCGACGTGTCCCTGCGCCTGGGGCGCGTGGACGAGGCGATCGAGGTGTGGCAGGAGTGCCTCGACTGGCACCGCGGGCAGGAGGACCTCGAGCGCGTGGCCGACCTCCACCGCAAGATCGGCGCCGCGCTGTCCCACAAGGGCGAGCGCAAGGCGGCGATCGAGCACTACCAGCGGGGCATCAACCTGCTGAAGGACGGCCCGCCGCGGCTCGAGCTGGTGCGCCTGTACGAGGAGGCCGCCTGGCTCTACCTCCACACCGGGGACAACATGCTCGCCATCTACGCGTCGGAGAAGGCGCTGCGGCTGGCCGAGAGGCTGGGCGAGACGCGCGCGGCCAGCCGCGCTCACGGGATCTTCGGCCGCGTGTTCGGCCGCATCGGGGACACCGCGAAGGCGCGCCAGAACCTCGAGCGCGCGGTGGAGCTGGCGCGCGGCTCGGACGACGGCGAGAGCGATCCTGGCGCTCTCTGCGCTCGGGCGCCACCTCGAGATCTCGGAGGCCGACGTGGCCGGCGCGCGCGAGGCCTACCACGAGGCGCTGGCGCTGGCCGAGCAGGTCGGCGATGCTGCCCGCGCAGGTGGAGCTGCACGCCTGGCTCGCCCAGCTGTCCGCCTACTGCGCCGACTGGGACGACGTGGAGCGCTCCACCGAGGCCAGCGCCGAGCTCGCCGAGCGCGAGGGCCTGGTGGGCAAGCTCTGCCTCCCCTACTCGCTGCGCGGGCTCCTGCGCTGGCGCGAGGGGCGAGCTGGAGGAGGCCACGGTGCTCTTCCAGCAGGCCCACGAGCTGGCCGAGCAGGTCGGCTGGTCGGAGATCGCCTTCCAGGCGCTGTTCGGGCTGGCGCTCGCCCTGCGCGACTCGCGGCGACTACGCCAGCGCCGCCGACACGCTCGACCGGGCGATCGACGTCTGCGAGCGCGCCGGCCTGCTCGCCCAGTCGATCCAGGCCACCGCCGCCCGCGCCGTGGTGCTGTCGCTCTCCCAGCGCCCGAGGCGGCCCGCGAGGCCGCGCGCGAGGCGGCCGAGCTGGCCGAGCGGATGCACTACCCGATCGGCCGCGCCGCGGCCCTGGAGGCGCGCGGGCTCTCGGCCGAGGACCCGCGGAGGGGGTCGGCGCTGCTGGCCGACGCCGAGACGCACCTGGCGGGAGCTCGGCCGCCCGCTCGAGGCCGCCCGCTGCCGGCTGCATGGCCGGCCAGCGCCTCGTGAGCGCGGACCCGGACCGGGCCCGCGAGCTGCTCGAGACCGCCGCCGCCGAGACCGAGCGCCTCGGCGTGCCGCACCTGGCGCAGCGCGCCCGCGCGCTGGTGCCGGGCTAGCGGCGGCGCCCTAGGGCGTCTGGTCGCGCGCCGGCGACCACGACCACGCTCGCGTCGCCCGCGAGCGCCTGGGTCTCGGGGTCGATCTCCTCGCGCTGGGGGATCTTCAGCCGCCGGCTCACGACCACGGCCTCGCGCTCGGTGGCCGCGGCGTAGAGCACCACCGACTCGGCGCGCTGCTGCTCCTGGTCGCGGCGTTGCCGAGCGTGCCCAGGTCGAAGCCCGAGCTGCTCCACCTCGTCGCCGATCGCGGCGGCCAGGCCGGGCACGAGCGTGCCGTTCAGGACCGCGACGGTCACGTCCGACGGGTTGACCGCCGGCCGCCGTTGCCGCTGGCGTCCGCCGCTCGGCTCCTCGCCGTCGCCGCCGCTCGGGCGAGCCGGCTGGTCGCTCGGCTCGGCGTCGTCGTCCGGTGAGCTGCGAGATGGCGAACGCGGCGCCGCCGCCCACCACGAGCACGCCGGCCACCGCCAGCACCGCGATCCGGGCGCGAGCGAGGCCGCCCGGCGGCCGCGGGCGCGCCTGCCCGACCCGGGCGGGATGATCGCCGTCGGCTGCGGGCGCCGGGCGCGCGGGCGGCGTCGGGCCGCGGGAAGCGCGGCGGGGTCGGCGGCGTGGGGCGGGCCTGCCCGGCCGGCGTGGCCGGCCGGGCGCGCGGGTGGGGCGCGGCTGGGGGGGCGGCTGCCCCGGGTCTGGCCGGTGCGGCGGGCGTGCCGGCGGGCTTCCTCGGTGTCCGCCGGCGGTGTCGCGGCGTCGCGCCGGCGGCGTCGCGGTGCCGGCCGCGGTGACTCTGTGCCGCGGGCGGCGTCGCGGTGCCCGCGGCCGCCTGCGGGCCCCGGCCTGCTGACCCGTGCCGCCGGGCGTGGCCGCGTCCGGCTTCGCCGCGTCGTCGCCGGCGGCCGTGTCCGGCTCCTTGGCGTCGGCGGGCGCCTGCTTGCCCTGGCCCGCCGGCGTGGCCGCGCCCGGGCCGGCCGGGGCGCTCCGCTGTGGCGGCTGTGCCGCGGCGCCGCCGCCGTGGCGGTGGCGGGCACGCGCGGCCGCGGCGACGGCGGGCGCCGGTGCGGGCCGGAATCTGCGGCGGGCCGGTCGGGGGCTTCGGCACGGCCGGCGCTGGCCCGGCTGCGGCGCCGGGGCCGGCTGCCGGCCGGCGTGGCGCCGGCGCGGGCTTGGGCTGGGGCTGCGCCACGACGCGCTGGGGGGCCGGTACGGCGGGCTGTGCCGCGCGCTCGGGCGCTCGTCCGGCCCACTCGCGCAGGCGCTTCACGTCTCGCGCCTGCGAGAAGTAGAGGGCGGACAGCACCGCGAGGCCCACGATCGCAGCGAGCCCGGCGTAGGAGCCGATCTGCTCGATGATCTCCATGGAGGAGGGAGAACCTTAGTGGTCGCCGGAGCGGGATCCGCGCCTAGCGGCTCGCGCGTCAGACGGCGGACTGCGGACCCGCCGGACACCGCGAGGGCGCGCTCGGCGGACAGCTCGGCCACCGCTCCGGCGAGCCCGGCGGCGTCGCCGCCGTAGACCAGCTCCTCGATGCGGGCGAAGGCGCTCTCCACCCATTCGGGGTCCAGCGGCGGCCGCACGGCGCTGACGATCTTCTCCGCGTGGGTGGGCTGCGGGCGCTCGCCGGGGTTGAACAGCTCCTCGTGGATCTTCTCCCCCGGGCGCCGGCCCACCGATCTCGATCCCGATGTCCACGTCCGGCTCGAGCCCGGCCAGCCGGATCATGTTGCGGGCCAGCTCGACGATCTTCACCGGGTCGCCCATCTCGAGCACGAACACCTCGCCGCCCACGGCCAGCTCGCCCGAGCGGATGATCAGCTGGACCGCCTCGGGGATCGTCATGAAGTAGCGGCTCATCTTGTCGTCCGTGACCGTGACCGGGCCGCCCTGGGCGATCTGGCGCCGGAAGATCGGGACCACCGAGCCGGACGAGCCGAGCACGTTCCCGAAGCGCACCGCCGCGTAGCGCGTGCCCTTGTAGCGGTTCTGCGCGGCCTCCACCGCCCACTCGGCCAGCGCCTTCGAGGCGCCCATCACCGTGGCGGGGCTCACCGCCTTGTCCGTGGACACGAGCACGAAGCGCTCCACGCCCGCCTCGCCGGCGGCCGCGGCCACGATGCGGGTGGCCACGGCGTTGTTGCGCACGGCCTCGACCGGGTTCTCCTCCATCAGCGTCACGTGCTTGTAGGCGGCCGCGTGGAAGACCACCGACGGCCGCTGCTCGTCGAACACCTCGCGCATGCGGGTGGCGTCCTTGCAGTCGGCGAGCACCGCCGTGGCGCGCGCGAAGTGGCGCTCCTCCTCGAGCTCGCGGCGGATCTCGAACAGCGAGTTCTCGGCGTTCTCGACCAGCACCAGCCGGCTCGGCCCCACGCGCGCGATCTGGCGCGAGAGCTCCGCGCCGATCGACCCGCCGGCGCCGGTCACGAGCACCACGCGGCCGCGCAGGTAGGCGCCCACGCGGTCGATCTCCACGCGCACCGGCTCGCGGCCGAGCACGTCCTCGACGCGCACCTCGCGCACCTGGCGCATGAGGTTCACGCCGCCGGAGAGCAGCTCGAAGGTCGTGGGCAGCGTGCGCACGGGGATGCCGCGGTCGCGGCAGGCGGTCACGACCTTCTGGCGCAGGATGCCCGAGCGCGGACGGGATCGCGATGATCACCTCGTCGGGCTTCACGTCGTCGAGCACGCGCGGGAGCTCGTCGGTGGTGCCGAGCACCTTGTGGCCGGCCACGCGCATGCCGTGCTTGCGCGGGTCGTCGTCCACGAACCCGACCGGCGCCGAGCGCAGGCCGGGGTTGCGGCGCAGCTCGAAGGCCACCTGCTGGCCGCCGTTGCCGGCGCCCACGATCAGCACCTCGCGGTGCGGCGCGCTCGAGCAGCGGGCCGCGCAGCGGCGCGCTCCACCAGCGCCGCGCCAGAGGAAGCGCGAGCCGGTGATGAAGGCGAGCGTGAGCAGGAAGTCGAGCGCGATCACGCCGCGCGGCGGGTCGGTGCGCTCCAGCGAGAGCAGGAAGAGCGCCGCGATCAGCACCACGGTGGCCACCACGACCGCCTTGACGATCGCCTCCACGTCCTTCTGGTCGACGAAGCGCCAGAGCTTCGAGTAGAGGCCGAACGCGGCGAACACCACGAGCTTCATCGCGACGACGAAGCCGATCGTGTGACCGAGCAGGTCCTCGTAGCGGGGCGGGATGCCCTCGTCGAAGCGCAGGACGTACGAGAGGTAGTACGCGAGCGCGATCAGGCCCACGTCCACCCCGATCTGCCCGACGCGCCTCACGTTCACGGAAGAGCGGATCGATCTCATGAGGTTCGGGTCGCCGAGAGCAGAAGTGTGACGAGTTCGCGCGGGTCGCGCCGCGTGCGCAAGCCGCCCTGCGCGGCGCGGCGCTCCAGGACGATCTCGTCCGGATTCGCCAGCCGCGCAGCCGGCCCTCCTCGAGCAGCCGCTCGTCCACCGCTCCGAGGCGGCCCTCGAAGGTCGTGTAGACGGGCGTGCCGAGCGCCACGGCCTCGCGGTTCATGGTGCCGCCGGCCGAGATCACGAGGTCGGCGTAGGCCACGAGGCTCTGCGCGTCGATCGGCGCGCTCGGGCACGACGAAGCGCGCCGCTCGCGAGCACCTCGCTGCGCTGCTCCGGCGTGCGCGGCAGCACCACCGCCTGGGCGGGACCGGCGGCCAGGCGGTCGAGCACGCGGCCGAACAGGGGGTTCTCGAAGCGGTGGTAGAGCGACACGTCGGGTGGGGTGCGGACGACCACGAGCGGCTCGGTCGCGGTCGAGCGAGAGCTCGCGGAGCACCGCCTCGTCGGGCTCGAAGTCCGCCAGGTAGTACTCCTCCTTGAGGCCCGGCGTAGCGGCGCAGCTTGCCGCGCGCCCCGTAGCGGTAGAGCCGCTCGGGCGGGATGGCGTCGGGCACCACCACCGCGCGCGCCAGCCGGCAGTTCACGTTGTGCTGGGCCACCGCGAACTCGTAGTCGAAGGCCGTGGCGCTCGGGATCCGCAGCAGCGCGGCGGCCACCGTCACGTCGTTCGAGCCGTGCCCGATCGCCACGTCGAAGCGCCGGCCGCGCGCCCAGCGCGCCAGCGCCAGGCTGCGCGAGACGAGCCCCACGGCCTTGCCGCCGCGGCTGCCGCCGCGGTGGCGGCCCACCGCCGTGTGCTCGATCCCGAAGCGCTCGCAGAGCTCGAGCGTCTGCGCGAAGTCGCGCGCGGTGACCTCCACCTCGTGCCCGTCCTCGCGCATCGCCTGCGATCAGCGGGCGCAGCACGAGCACGTGCGGGCTGTTGGTCAGATCGGCCCAGACGCGCACAGGTCCCAGCTACCCTACTTCGCTCTCATGATGCCGCTGATCGCCTCGATCACGGACCCGATCGTCAACGCCGCCGTGGACGTGGTGGACGCGATGGGGCTTCCCGGCGTCTTCCTGCTCATGGTGCTGGAGAGCGCCTGCATCCCGATTCCCAGCGAGGCCACGATGCTGTTCGCGGGCTTCAACGTCTCGAACGGCGAGTACAGCCTGTTCGCGGCCGTGGCCGTCGGGCTCGGTCGCGAACCTGGTCGGCTCCTGGATCGCCTACTGGGTCGGCTACTGCGGGCCGCGTGGACATCCTCGAGAAGCACGGCAAGAAGCTCCACATCAAGAAGAGCCACCTCGAGTGGGCGGACCGCTGGTTCGAGCGCCACGGCGACGCGACCGTCTTCTTCACGCGCATGCTCCCGATCATCCGCACCTTCATCTCGCTGCCCGCCGGCGTGGCGCGCATGCCGTTCTGGCGCTTCAGCCTGTTCACGCTCGCCGGCTGCGTGCCGTGGGTGCTCATGCTCACCTTCATCGGGAAGCAGGCCGGCGACAACTGGGAGGACTGGAAGGACAGCCTCCACTACGTCGACTACGCGGTGGCCGCGATGATCGTCGGCGGCGTGCTCTACCTGATCGTCCGCGCGCGCCGCCGCCGCGGCACCGGCGACGCGGCGCACCGAGACCACCTGAGCGGCCGGCTGCCCCTCGGCGAGGCGCGTGGCGCTGGGGCTGCTCCAGGGCGTCACGGAGCTGGTGCCGGTGTCGAGCTCGGCGCACCTCGCGCTCGTCCCGCGCCTGCTCGGCTGGCGCTACGCCGGCCTGGCGCCGGACGAGCGCAAGACGTTCGAGGTGGCGCTGCACGCCGGGCTCGGCGCCCGCGCTGGCGCTGCGCGGCCGCGTCGGGCCCGCGGCCGCGCTGGGCGCTGCATGCCCCTGACCACTGCTGCCCGCGGCCGCGGCGGGGCTCGCGCTCGAGCGCCCGATCGAGCGAGCGGCTGGGCGGCCCGCGCACGGTGGCGCTCGCCCAGATCGGCGCCGGCGCGGCGCTCTGGCTCGCCGACCGGCGGCGCGCGCCACGCGCAGCGAGCCCGACGCGCGCGACCACCTGGCGGTGGGGCTCGCCCAGGCGCTGGCGCTCGTGCCGGGGGTCTCGCGCGCCGGCGCCGCGCTCACGGCGGCGCGGCTGCGCGGCCTCGACCGCCCGGCCGCCGCCGCGCTGGCGCTCCAGGCCGCCCTGCCCGTGACCGCCGGGCGCGGCCGCGCTCAAGGGCTTCCGGCTGGCCCGCGCGCGGGACGCCGCGACGGGGCGGCGCTCGCCGTGGGCGCCGGCGGCGCGCTCGCGGGCGCGGCTGGCCGCGCGCGGTTCGTACCGGCGGCTGGCGGGAACCGTGCTCGTATGCCCCGCTCGCCGCTGTACAGGGTCGCCTTCGGCGGGCTCGCGCTGGCGGTCGCCGACGCGGCGCACTCGGCGTTCCCCTGGCGCCGGCGCGCCAAGGCCCCCTAGAGTGAAGGACGGGCGGGGGACTCGAAGCGCTCGAATCCCCTGTGACTTCCAGCACCCTTCCACCCCCCGCACCCAGCCGCGAGCCCGGCGACGGCTGGACCGAGCGGACCTCCGATCCGCCTGGTCGAGGACGTGCGCGCGCTGCTGCGCGTGGACGCCGTGGCGTTCGTGACGGTGGACGAGGAGCGCGGCCTGCCTGCGCCGCGCCGCCGGCTGGTTCGCCACCCCGGACCTGAGCGACGCGCTCCAGCCGCTCGACGGCGCGGCCGCTCGGCCAGGGCCGGCGCGGGCTCGTGGAGGCCGCCCTCGAGCGCTCCCGGCCGCTGCTGCTCCCGCGCGTGGAGGCGTGGGAGGCGGCGCCCGACCTGCTGGCCGACCTGATGGACTCGCTCGGCGAGCAGCGCGCCGGCCGAGGTCTGGGCGCTCGCTTCCGCGCACGCCTCGGTGATCGCCTGGCGCCTGCGCTCGGCGGTCGGGCAGCCGCTCGGCGTGATCCTGCTGGCCTCGCTCGACCCCTCCGAGCCGCTCGACACCGGCGACCTGCGGAGCGTCGAGGTGGTGGCCGACCTCACGGCGATGGCGCTCGAGCGCGCCGCGCTGCTCGAGGCCGAGGCCACGCCGCGCCCGGCACGAGCTGCGCCTGAAGCGCGCGGCGGAGGCCGTGTCCGGATCGCTCGAGCCCGACGAGGTGCACCGGCGCGTGGTGGACCACGCCGCGAGCGTGACCGGCGCCAGCAAGGCGCTCCTCACCCGGCTCGACTCGCGCGCCCGCGAGCTGCAAGGTGGTCGCCAGCGTGGACTTCTCGCTCGGCGGCGATGGAGGCCCAGCTCTCGCTCGAGGGCGGGGCCGTGGCCGAGGTGGCGCGCTCGCGCAAGGCGGTGCTGCTGCGCAGCGACGACGCCGAGGGCGCGGACGGGCGGCTGATGCGGGCCGCGGGGATCGGCTGCTTCATGCACGCCCCGCTCGAGCTGGGGCCGCGCCTCTACGGCGTGCTGTCCGTGGCCCACGAGGACCCGGAGCGCTTCTGGCAGGACGACCTCGAGCTGCTGGTGCAGATGGCGCGCTCGTCGGCGGCCGCGATCGCCAACGCCATCGACTTCGAGCGCGAGCGGCGGATCGCCCGCGCGCTGACGCTCGGCTTCGTGCCCGAGTCGCTGCCCGGAGCTGCCGGGCTACGAGACCGGGCTGCTCTACTCGCCCGCCGCGGGCGAGCCCACCGGCGGCGACCTCTACGGCGTCTGGCGGCTGCCGGGCGGCGAGGTGGCCCTGCTGATCGGCGACGTGGCCGGCAAGGGCGTGGAGACCGCGGCGCTGAGCGCGATGGTGCGCTTCTTCGTGGAGGCGCGCAGCTGGGACGAGAGCTCGCCGGCCGCGGTGCTCACCCAGACCAACTCGATGCTGCGGCGGGCGGCTGCCGAGCGACAGCTTCGTGACCGCCTTCTTCGGCGTGCTCTCCGAGCGCTCGCTGCGCTACGCCAACGCCGGGCACCTGCCGCCGCTGATCGCGACCGGGCACGCGATCCGCCGCCTCAACGCGAGGGACCTGCCGCTCGGCGTGGCGGCGAACGCCGAGCTCGACGAGTCGGAGCTGGCGCTCGACCACGGCGAGCTGCTCTTCGCGTACACGGACGGGCTGATCGAGGCGCGCCGCTCGGGCGAGGTGTACGGCCACGAGCGCCTCGCGGAGCTGGTCGCGGCGCGCGCCGCCGAGCACGCCCCCGAGGAGCTCGTGCGCGCGGTCCACGGCGAGATCGCCGACTGGGCGGGCGGGCTCACGGACGACGCCGTGGCGCTCGCGCTCCGCCGCCGCCGCTGAGACGCGGCCCGGCCGCGGCATCCGCTTGAATGGCCCCGATGCCTGAAGGTGTCTACGCGCGCTCGGGGGTGGACCAGTCGCGCTCCGCCGACGCCGTGGGCGCCCTCGTGGCGGCCCTGGGGCGGATCAGACCTCGGCCGCGCCGTCGCGTGCCGCGCTCGGCTCGGGCCACTACGCGAACGTGCTGCGCCTCGACGACGAGCGCGGGCTCGCCCTCTCGTGCGACGGCGTGGGCACGAAGGTGATCGTGGCCGAGGAGCTGCGCCGCTTCGACACGGTCGGCATCGACCTGGTGGCCATGAACGCCAACGACGTGGTCTGCGTCGGCGCCGAGCCGATCGCGCTGCTCGACTACGTGGCGGTGGAGGAGGCCGATCCCGAGGCGCTCGGCGCAGATCGGCGAGGGCCTCGCGCGCGGGGCGGAGCTGGCCGGCGTCGAGATCCCGGGCGGCGAGCTGGCGGTGCTCCCCGAGCTGATCCGCGGCCATCCCTCGCCGCACGGCTTCGACCTCGCGGGCTTCTGCGTGGGGCTCGTGGACCTGGACGCGATCGTGACCGGGCGCCGGCGCGCAGCCGGGCGACGCGATCGTGGGCATCCCCTCGAGCGGGGTCCACTCGAACGGCCTCACGCTGGCCCGGGCGGCCCTGACCGATCTCCACGAGCGCCCCGGCCGAGCTGGGCGGCCGGACGCGTCGGCGAGACGCTGCTCGAGCCGACCGTGATCTACGTGCGCGCGGTGCTCGAGCTGCTCGCCTCCGCGGTGGACGTGCGCGGGCTGGCGCACATCACCGGCGAGGGCTTCCTGAACCTGCTGCGCCTGGAGGCCGAGGTGGGCTAC
Organism: uncultured Thermoleophilaceae bacterium; assembly: GCA_963768465.1. GTDB lineage: Bacteria > Actinomycetota > Thermoleophilia > Solirubrobacterales > Thermoleophilaceae > JACVRW01. Next base: position 20,565 of record CAVYIA010000015.1, read on the forward strand.
CGCCTCGACGCCCTGCCCGAGCCGCCGCCCGTGTTCGCCCTGATCGCGGAGCGCGGCGGCGTCGAGCCCGCCGAGCTGTACGAGGTCTTCAACATGGGCTGCGGCTTCTGCTGCGTGGTCCCGGCCGGCGGACGCCGACGCGGCGGTCTCGTTGCTCGCGGCGCCACCACCCGGGCGCCGCGGTGGTCGGGCAGGTCACGGACGACGCCGGGGTCGTGGAGCTGCCGGCGCAGGGGCTCGTGGGGACGAAGGACGCCGGGTTCGCGGCCGTAGCCTGACGCCTAGGCCAGCTCCCACAGCGCGCCGGTCAGCACCCGCACGGGCCGCACACGCCCCTCCCCCGCCAGCCGCCACAGCTCCGTCTCGGCCGCCTGGTTCGAGAGGTCGCAGGCCGCCTCGACCTCGACGGTGGCCAGCCGCCCGAAGCGGCGCAGCGCCGCGAGCGGGTCCGGGCGCGGCTCGCCGGAGGGCTCCGCTCCGGCCGCGATAGCGGCGGCGCGCCATTCCTCGTAGGGCGCCTCGCCGGCTACCCAGGCCGTGCCGGCGGGGCCGTCGAACCGGATCGAGGGGAGCGCCGCGCCCGTCCGAGCGCGTCTCCTCCAGGTCCGCCCCGAACGCCTCCACGATCGCGTTCGAGTCCAGGTCCACCCGGAAGCGGGACACGTCGAGGCCGGCCGCGCGAGCCAGCTCGGCGAGCGGGTCGGCGGTGTCGAGCCTGCGCCTGTGGCACATGAGCCCCTCGCGCACCGCGCGGAGGTAGCGGTCCGCCGCCTCGGGTCCCTGCTCGGCGGCCGCCTTGACCGCCATGCAGGCCGGGAAGCTCGACCGGATCGGGTTCTCGGACCACAGCCGCGGGTCCATCGGCATGCGCGACGATGCCGGCCGTCGTCCAGCCAGCGCCCTATGAGCGCGCCGCGATCGCGCCTCATAATCTCGCGCCAAGCCGCCCATCACGTAGGTGAATGGCAGGTCGTTGCCGAATTCAACGAGCAGGGAGCGGCGCCGCGGCTCCGCTGCCCAAGATGCCGAGCAGGCCGGGTCGGTGTAGTACCGGGCATGCACGGGCATCCGAAGGCGGAAAATAGATGACGGTGACCCGCACGCACATAGCCGATCGCTACCAGCTCGACGAGAAGGTCGGGTCGGGCGGCATGTCCAGCGTGTACCGCGCCTTCGACCCCACGCTCGAGCGCTGGGTGGCCATCAAGCTGATGCACCGGGACATCTCGACCGACCCGGACCAGCTCGAGCGCTTCCGGCGCGAGGCGCGCGCCGTGGCCCAGCTGAACCACCCCCACGTGGTCACGGTGATCGACGCCGGCGAGGACGACGGCACCCCCTACATCGTGCTCGAGTTCGTGGAGGGCGAGACGCTCAAGGACCGCATCCGGCGCGAGGAGCCGGCTGCCGGTGTCGGAGGCGGTGGCCTACGCCATCGAGATCGGGCGGGCGCTGTCCTGCGCGCACGAGCACAAGCTCGTCCACCGCGACATCAAGCCGCAGAACATCCTGATCGACCGCGACGGGCGCGCGAAGCTCACCGACTTCGGCATCTCGCGCTCGCTCGAGGCCCAGGGCCTCACGGCCACCGGCCGCGTGCTCGGCACCACCGACTACGTGTCCCCCGAGCAGGCGCTCGGCCACGACGTGACCGAGCAGTCCGACATCTACTCGCTCGGGATCGTGCTCTACGAGATGCTCGTGGGCGAGGCCCCGTTCCGCGCCGACACACAGGTCGCCGTCGCGATGAAGCACGTGCGCGAGCCGCTCCCGGACGTGCAGCGCCTGCGCCCGGAGATCTCCGCCGCGCTCGCCGCCGTCGTGGAGCGCGCCACCGCCAAGGAGACCGGCAACCGCTACGCCACGGTCGAGGAGATGGTCCACGACCTCGAGGAGGTGCTCGGCATCGAGGCCGCCCGCAGCGGCGAGGCCGGCGCCGAGGCCACCACCATCCTCCGCTCGCTGCCCGGCGACACCGCCGACTTCGCCCCCGAGCGCATGCGCCACCCCACGCGCACGCTCGCCATCGGCATCGTGGCGCTCTCGATGGTGGCCGGCGGCATCGGCTTCCTGGCCACGCGCACGGAGAAGGGCACCGGCGGGACGGTCACGCCGGGCGGCCGCGGGCTGAGCGAGGTGCCGCTGCGCTCCAGCGCGGCCAACGACTACGACCCGCAGGGCGACGGACAGGAGTACCCGAGCGCGACCCAGAACGCGATCGACGGCCAGCGCCCCACCAACTGGGAGACCGAGACCTACCAGAACGGCGTCTGGCCGGGCGGCAAGGACGGCGTGGGCATCTACCTCGACGCCGGCGACCCGATCCCCGGCCGGCGGCTCGACCTCGTGACCTCGACGCCCGGCTTCGAGGCCGCCGTCTACGGCGCGCCGAACGGCGTGCCCGGCACGATCGAGGGCTGGACCAAGCTCAGCAGCACCAAGAAGGTCGGCGAGACCGAGCGCTTCGACCTCGACACGCGCCCAGCGGCGCTACCGCTACTACCTCGTCTGGATCAAGACGCTCCCGGAGGGCGGCAAGGCCCGCATCCAGGAGCTCAGCCTCAAGCGCTGATGCAGCTGGGGGCTCGCGCCCCCAGACCCCCGCTAGACCTGGCCGGTGGCAGGCTGGCGGGCTCCTTCACCGCCGCCGTACCGCTCCGAGTCCGCCGCCCTGCCTAGAACCGGTAGCCGCGCTCCTCGCGGTGGCGCTCGACGGCCAGCCCCACCAGCCGATCGAGCAGCTCCGAATACGGGATCCCGTCGGCCTCGAGCAGCTTCGCGTACACGCTCGTGGCCGTGAACCCCGGGATCGTGTTCAGCTCGTTCACGAGCACCCGGCCGTCCTCCACGAAGAAGTCGACCCGGGCCATCCCCGAGCAGCCGACGATCCGGAAGACCTCCACCGCGAGCCGCCTCACCGTCTCGAGCAGCGGCTCGGGCATGCGGGCCGGCACGATCAGCTCCATCCCGCCGCTCTCGTACTTGGCCTCGTGGTCGTACCAGCCGTCGCCGCGCTGGAGCACGATCTCGCCGGGCCTGGAGGCGATCGGATCGGAGTGCCCCAGCACCGAGCACTCCACCTCCTGGCCGTCCACGAGGCGCTCCACGAGGGCGATCGGGTCGTGCTCGAAGGAATGGGCCAGGGCCGCGTCCAGCTCCTCCTCCGACCACACCTTCGAGATCCCCACCGACGAGCCGAGCCGGGCCGGCTTCACGAACAGCGGCGGGGTGAGCGCGCCCAGGTCGAGCGGCTGCCCGTGGCGGGCGACCGCGTACTCCACCTGCGGCACCCCGTGCGCGGCGAGCAGGTCCTTGAACAGCGACTTGTCCATCGCGAGCGCCGACGCGGCCACGCCGGCCCCCACGTAGGGCACGTCGAGCAGCTCCAGCAGCCCCTGGACGGTGCCGTCCTCGCCGAACGGCCCGTGGAGCACCGGAAACGCCACGTCGGCCCCGAGCAGGCCGCCGCCGGGCTCGAGCGCCAGCGGCTCGCCGGCGCTCGTCCAGCGGCCGTCGCGCTCGAGCATCACCTCCACGGGCTCGTGCCCGGCCTCGGCAAGGCCCGCGCGCACCGACTCGGCCGAGGCGAGCGAGATCGGATGCTCGCTCGAGCGGCCCCCGCCCAGCACCGCGACCCTCACGGGGTGGCGGTCCCGTCGGGCGGCGCCTCGAGCGTGTCGGTGTCCAGAGCCCCGACGAAGATCACGATGGACGCGCCCTTGTCCACCTCGTCGCCGGCGCGTCGGGCGACTGGTCGAGCACCACGCCGTCCTGGTTCGGGTCGGTGACCACGGACGTGCGCTCCTCGACCTTGAGCCCGGCCTGCTTGAGCGCGCGGCGCGCGTCGGCCACGGGCAGGCCCGTCACGTCGGGCACGCTCACCTGCTCCGGCCCGGTCGAGACGGTGATGGTGACCCGGCTCCCCGCGTCGACCTCGGTGCCGGCCCCCGGGTCCTGCGAGATGACCTCGCCCGCGGGCTTGTCCGAGGGCTCCTCGCGCACGACCACCTTGAGCCCCTCGGCGCGCAGGCTGTCCTCGGCCGACTCGCGCGACAGCCCGGTCACGTCCGGCACCGCCACCTGCTCCGGCCCGGTGCTCACGAACAGCGTGATGCGGCTGCCCTTCACCACCGACCTGCCGGCCTCGGGCGTGGTCCGGATCGCGTAGCCCTCGCGGACGTCGTCGGAGGCGCGCTCCTCCACGCTCACCTTCAGGTCGGCCCGCTCGAGCTCCTTCAGGGCCTGCTCGCGCGGCAGGCCCGGCCACCGTCGGCACCAGCGCGTTCCCGGGCCCGCGCGAGACCTCGAGCGTGACCGTCGAGCCCTCCTCGGCCTCGTCGCCCGCGTTCGGGTCCTGGTCGAGCACCTGATCGAACTCCACCTGGCTGCGCACGCGCTCGGTCTGCACCTCGAACCCGGCGCGCTCCAGCTGCTCGCGCGCCTGGATGAGCTGCTTGCCCACGACCTTCGGCACCTCCTTCTTCTCCGGCGCCAGCAGTCCGTCGATGGCGAGGAACGCGAGCAGCCCCAGCAGCGCCAGCGCCAGCAGCCCGATCGTGAACCACGGCCAGTTGCGCTTCCGCTCCTCGTCGCGGCGCGGCGGCTCGGGCGGGATGTCGCCGTTGGTGGCCACCGGCGCGAGCACGGGCGCGAACTCGGCGGTGTCCGTGCCCACGGGCGCCCCGGCCTCGATGTGGGCGCGCGCGGCGCGCAGGCCCTCGGCGAAGTCCTCGGCGCTCTGCCAGCGGTGCGCCGGGTCCTTGGCGAGCGCGGCCATCACCACGGACTCGAGCGCCGGGTGCACGTCGGGCCGCAGCTGCGAGATCGGCGTGGGCGGCTCCGAGAGGTGCTTGAGCGCGACCGAGACGGCGCTCTCGCCCTCGAACGGCAGCCGGCCGCAGAGCATCTCGTAGAGCATCACGCCGATCGAGTAGATGTCCGCCGTGGCTCCCACCGCGTGGCCCTGGGCCTGCTCGGGCGAGAGGTACTGGGCGGTGCCCATGATCGAGCCCGTCTCCGTCATCTCGGACGCGCCCGGCGCGGGCGATCCCGAAGTCCGTGACCTTGGCGTGCCAGGCGTCGTCCACGATCACGTTGTGCGGCTTGAAGTCCCGGTGGATGACGTTGTGGCGGTGCGCGAAGCCGGCGGCGGCCAGGATCTGGAGGCCGAGGTCGATCACGAGCTCCTGCGGCAGCGGCGCCTGCGCCGAGACGATGTCCTTGAGCGTGCTGCCGGGCAGGTGCTCCATGGCGATGTAGTAGGTGCCGTCGTGCTCCCCGCGGTCGAAGACGCCGACCACGTTGGGGTGCTGGAGCCCGGCCGCCGACGAGGCCTCGCGGCGGAAGCGCTCCACGAACTCCTGGTCCTGGGCGAAGCGCCGGTGGAGCACCTTCAGCGCGACCTCGCGGCCGAGGTGCACGTCCTGCGGCGCAGTAGACGTCGGCCATCCCGCCCGAGCCGATGCGGCGGACGATCCGGTAGCGGCCGTCGACGACGGTGTTGTCGGCCACCTCGGTCATCCGCCGAGCAACGACTCCAGTACCTGGCGCGCGATCGGGGCGGCCACCGTGCCGCCCTGGCCCTGCGTGCGCTCGAGCGTCACGGCCACGGCCATCTGCGGGTCGTCGATCGGCGCGAACGCGATGAACCACGGCTGCGTGAACTCGCGGTTCGCGCCCACCTCGGCCGTGCCGCTCTTGCCCGCGACCTGGATGCCCGCGAGCGCGGCCTGCGTGCCGGTTCCCTCCTCGACGACCCGTCCCATCATCTCGGTGAGCTCCTTCGCGGTGCTCTCCTTCATGACCTCAGCTTGAAGGTCCGGTGTTATGCGCTCTTTAACGCGGCCGTCATCGCGCAGGATGCGGTCCGTGAGGCGCGGCTTCATGAGGCGTCCGCCGTTGGCGATGGTGGCGGCCACCTCGGCCATCTGCAGCGGCGTGGCCCTGACCTCGCCCTCCGCCCCGCCCTGGCCGATCGCCACGCGACCGAGGTCGAAGCCGTCCTCCACCAGTTCGCCGTTGGCCTTCCTGATCCCGCTCGCGATCATCTCGTCGTCCGGGAAGTCGAGCTTCGGGTCCTCGTAGAAGCCGTAGCGCTTCATGTACTCCACGAGCGTGGAGCGTCCCACCTGCTCGCCGATCTGGGCGAAGACGGTGTTGACGGAGTTCGTGAGCGCGTCCGTGACGGTGATCGGGCCGAAGTCGGTGCCGCCGAAGTTCTCGAGCGGCACGCCGCTGACCTCCAGCGGCGAGGACCCGTCGATCACGGTGTCGGGCGTGACGGCGCCGGTGTCGAGCGCCGCTGTGGCTGTGACCACCTTGAAGGTCGAGCCGGGCGGATAGGCCTCCTGGGTCGTCCGGTTGAGCACCGGCTTGTTCGGGTCCCGGTTGAGCGCGCCGATGTCCTCGGGCACCAGGTTCGGGTCGTAGTCGGGCTCGGAGGCCATCACGCGCACCTTGCCGGTGCGCGGCTCGATGGCCACGACCGCGCCCTTGCGGCCCGGCGAGCGCCGCGTACGCCGTGCGCTGGGCGTCCACGTCGAGGTTCGTGACCACGTCGAAGCCCTTGCGGGTGCGGTCCTCGAGGCCGGTGAGGATCGACTGGAACTCGTCCTCCTCGCCCGTGAGCGCGTCGTTGCGCGAGCGCTCGAGCGCGCGCCGGCCGTTGAGCAGGAACGAGTAGCCGACCGGGTGGGCGAACAGCCCGCGCTCGGGATAGACGCGGGTGTACACGCGGTCCTCGCCGCGCCCGTGCGGCACGCTGCGGGCGAGCACCGTGCGGTTGTCGCTCGCCAGGATCCGGCCGCGCGGGATGCGCTGCTCCTGGAGCAGCGGGCGGCGGTTGGCCTGGTTGTCCTCGAGGCCCTCGGCCTCGAACACCGTCCAGCGCGACGTGAACACCACGAGCACCCCGAACAGGATCGTCACGAGGCCGAAGAGCTGCGCGATCTGCCGGTTCACGTCAGACCAGGCCGCCTCTGCGCATGCGCTCCGAGCGCGCGTGGTCGGACACGATCAGGAGCAGGGCCAGGAGCACCATGTTCGCGACGATCGAGCTGCCGCCGTACGAGACGAACGGGAGCGTCACGCCGGTGAGCGGGATCACGCGGGTCACGCCGCCGACGATGACGAACACCTGGAGCGCGAGCACCGCGGTGAGGCCGGTGGCCAGCAGCTTCGAGAAGCCGTCCCCGGCGAGCATCGCCGTCTTGAAGCCGCGGTAGGTGAACAGCAGGTAGGCGCCGATCAGGCCGGCGGCGCCGAACAGGCCCGCCTCGTTCGTGATCACCGCGTAGATCAGGTCCGTGTGCGGCGCGGGGATCAGCGACTGGCCCGAGGGCGACGAGAGCATGGCGCGGCCGAAGCCCTCGCCGAACAACCCTCCGTCCGCCTGGGCGAAGAGCGATTGCGCGATCTGGTAGCCCTGGCAGTTCACGAACTCCGTGACCTGCCCGGTGCTCGGGCAGACCTCGCGCTGGGTGGAGAACGTGTCGAGCCAGGTCTCCACGCGGTCGTGGACGTGCGACACGTTGTTCGCGAAGAAGGCGGCGCCGCCGAGGAACATCGTGGCCCCCACGCTCACGAGCGAGAGCCGGCCCGTGGCCACGTAGAGGAGCGACAGGAAGCCGCCGAAGAACATCAGCGAGCTGCCGAGGTCGCGGATGAAGATCAGCATCAGCATCGCCAGCCCCCACACGAGCAGCAGCGGGCCGAAGTGCTTGAGCGAGGGCCGCTCGCGGATCACCGCCACGAGCGAGGCCACGAAGATCGCGAGCAGGACGATCTCGACCGTGGTCAGGTCGGCCACGAGGACGATCAGCAGCGCCAGCACGGTGGGCATCCCGTAGAGCAGCGCCTGGCGCGCCGCCGGGAGCGGCCGCAGCCGCGGCCTGACGAGGATGTCGCCCGTCTCGCGCAGGTAGCTCGCGAGGAAGACGATGATCCCGAGCTTCGCGAACTCGGCGGGCTGGAACTGGATCGGGCCGAGCTTGATCGCCAGGAACGCCCCGTTGACCTGAGCGCCGATCCCCGGGAGCCGCGGCATCACGAGCAGCGCGATCGCGCCGGCCGCGATCGTGTAGCGGTAGCGCTCGAGCACGTGGTGGTCGCGCAGCAGCAGGATCGTGCCGCAGAGGAACACGAGCCCGACCACGAACCACTGGGCCTGCTCGCGCGCCAGCTCCGGGTCGATCCGGTAGATCACGACCAGGCCCACGGCGGCGAGCAGCGCGCTGATCGGGAACATGTACGGGTCGGCGTCGGGCACGCGCGCGCGGATGAACAGGTGCGCCATCACGCAGAGGCCGAGGAACACGGCGCCGTAGGTGAGCGTCGCGTCGCTCACGTCCTCGCTGCGCGTGGCGAGCACGGCGGCGAAGCCCGCGGCCACGAGCAGCGAGACCGGCAGCAGCCCGAACAGCTCGCGCGAGCGGGCCGTCATCCGCTGCCGGTGCCCGGGTCGAGGTTCCCGCGCTCGAGCTCGCGCACGAGGTCCGTGGCGTCCTCCTTGCTGCGCCAGGAGTGGTCGAGCACCGCCCTGCGCCGCGCCGCCGGGATGGCCCGCGCGGGCACGCCGCTGGCGTACTCCTGCTCGTAGAGGTCGACGCCGAACGGAAGCTCGTAGGGCACGCCGCGGTAGAGCGTCACGAGGCCCGCCGTCGTTCGTGGCCACGAAGTAGACCTGGCGGCTGAGGGCGTAGAGGCCCGGCCACCACCCCGGCCAGCAGGACGAGGCCCACGAGCACGCGCGCCACCGTGCCCACCCGCAGCCGCCGGCTGCGCGGGGCCGGCACCGGCCGTGGGCGCGGCTCGGGGCGCCGGATGGCAGTCGCGTCCACCGGCGGCTCCGGCGGGCGCGGCCGCCTTGACCTCGTCCACCTTGAGCGTGCCCGGGATCGTCTCGTCCTCGGCCGGCGCCGCGGCGGCGCCCTCGCCGCCGTCCCGTCGCCCAGCCGGAACAGGACGACCGTGATGTTGTCCTTGCCGCCGCTCTGGTTGGCCGCGCGCACGAGCGACTCCGCCGTGTCCTCGAGCCCTCCGGGCGAGCGCAGCAGGGCCGCCACCTCGTCGTCGGAGATCATGCTCGTGAGGCCGTCCGAGCAGATCAGGAAGAGGTCGCCGTCGCGGCCGGTGACGGTGTAGGTGTCCACCTCCACGCTCGCCTCCGGGCCCAGCGCCCGCGTGATGATCGAGCGCTGCGGATGGTGCTCCGCCGCCTCGGGGGTGATCTGGCCGGTGCGCTCCAGCTCGGCGACCAGCGAGTGGTCGCGCGTGAGCTGCTCGAGCGTGCCGTCGCGAAGCAGGTAGGCGCGGCTGTCGCCGACGTGGCCGAGGCTGATCTCGTCGCCGTGGACCATGGCGGCGGTGAGCGTGGTGCCCATGCCGCGATGCGACTCGTCCGTGGCGGCGAGCTCGAAGATGCGGCGGTTGGCCTCCTGGGCTATCCGGGTGAGCCGCGTCTCCGGCGCCTCGCCCGACTCGCCCTCCTCGCCGAACACGCCGGCCGCGAGCGAGGACGCGACCTCGCCGGCGCGCGCGCCGCCCATGCCGTCCGCGACCGCGTAGAACGGCGGGGCCAGCACGAGGGCGTCCTCGTTCGCGCTGCGCTGGCGGCCGACGTCGCTGCGACCGGCCTGATCGACGATCCGCAGGGCCACCGGCTCTACTCCCGGTAGCGGTACTCGGTGTCGCCGATCCGGATCACGTCCGCCATCTTGAGCCGTTCGGCGGTCTTGAGCTGGCGGCCGTTCAGGTAGGTGCCGTTGGTGGACCCCATGTCCTCCACGTACATGAACTCCCCGCGGGAGAAGACGCGCGCGTGCGCCGAGGAGGCGAACGGGTCGTCGATCCGGATCTCGGCGCTGTCCGCGCGGCCGAGCGTGGCGCCGTCGCGTACGTCGAAGGTCGTGCCCGGCTCGTAGCCCATGGCGGCCACCACCTCGAGCTGCGGGTCGACCCCGGCAGCGAGGTCGGGCAGGGCCGAGCGCCTGCGCCCCCCGCCGGGCGCCTCGGCCGGCTCGGCCGCGGCCGCCCCCTCGAACTTGGCGAGGTCGCGCATGGAGCTGCGCGCGATCCAGAGGAGGAAGAGATAGAGGACTGCGAGGAAGCCGAATTTAAGCGCTACGGCGAGCGGCTCGTCCATGTGGCGCCCTACTCGAGCTCGAAGGTCAGGTCCGTGACTCCGATCGTGATGCGGTCGCCGGACCGAAGCGGGGTGCGCTCCACGCGCCTCCCGTTCACCCGCACGCCGTTGGTGGACCCGAGGTCGGCCACCATCCAACCCTCCTCCTCGCGCCGCAGCTCGACGTGCCGGCGCGAGACGTTGGGGTCGTTCACGACCACGTCGCAGTCGCGGCTGCGGCCCACCACCACGCGCCTGCCGCTCAGGACGCTGCGCCGGCCGTCGCCCACGAGCAGGGCCTGGCCGCGGTCGTCCTTCGGCTCGAGCAGGCGCGACTCGCCGGCGGGCGAGTAGACCATCGTGTGCCCGAAGTCGCCCTCGGACGGGGACGGCGCCCCGGCGGGCGCCTCCTCCTCCGGAGGCGAGAGCAGCTGGGCCTGGATGCCGAACTCGCCGAGGTCGAGCCGGTCGTCGGTGTGGAACTCCACCTGCGGCCGGCTCGTGAGGGCGAGGCGCTCCTGGCGCGCGTGCTCGAGCAGGTAGTCGGAGAGCTCCTTGCGGAGCGCCGGCTCGTAGCTGGCGAACTGCTCGCGGTCGGCCGGGGAGAGGAAGACGCGGTAGTGGTTGGGCACGTACACGCGCGAGACGGAGGCCATCTGGTTCTCCTCCATCTCCTTCGCCAGCTTGTGCGCGAGCTCCACCGGCTGGACGCTGGCCTTGAAGGCGCGCCCGAAGGCCCCTTCCACCAGTCCGCCGAGCTTCGCCTCGAGGTTGCGCAGAACGCTCATGTCCGTGCGGAGGGTAGACCTAAGCGGTGGTCACGGGCTGGGCGCGCCATGCCGCCGGAGGGGGGGCCGATTGCGAGATCGCCACCGCCGCCACGGCCCCCACGAGCGCGCCGGCCACCGCCCCCCGAGCCTGCTCCAGCACCGCTCCGCCGGCGGTCAGGTCCCCGACCGCGGCGAGCGCCGCCATCAGGCCCGCCGCCCAGAGCGCCCCGGCGACGCAGTCCATCGCCAGCCAGCGGCCGCGCAGCAGCAGCGGGAGCGCCGCCGCGAAGGCCGGCCCAGACCACGAGGGCGGTCGTCTGGGGCGAGGACACGATCGGCCCGATCACGTCCTGCGCGGCCTCGGTGAGCGACCCCTCCCAGCTCGCCGGGGCCGGCACCGCGTCGGGCACGCCGAACAGGAGCGCCTCGCCGGTCAGCGCCTCCGCGCCGAACAGCCAGATCAGCCCGGCCGCGGCCAGGCCCGCACGCCGCCAGGCGGTGGGCGCGAGCGCCGCCAGGCCCACGAAGGCCGGAGCCAGCCCGAGCGCGCCCAGCAGCGGCGCCGCCACCGGGAGCGACCAGAGGAGGCCGGCGCGCGGGAGCAGGATCGGCACGGCCAGGACTGCCACGAGCACCACGAGCGCGCTGCCGGGGCGCCCGCCCGCCGTGGCGAGCCAGCCGCAGAGCGCGAGCGCGGAGGCGATCCAGCCGATGCGCGGGAGCAGGGCGGTGGCGACGGCGCCGGCGGCCGCCGCCAGCGGAGCCGACTCCGGCTCGGCGTCGCCCAGGAAGACCAGCCCGGCGAGCAGCAGGCAGCCGAGCGCCGCCCCGGCGAGGGCGCGGGCCGCTACGCGGCTGCCCATCGGCGGACGGCTCGCCGTACGGCCTGCGCGCGCGGCCGAGCATGCCGAGCCCGGCGGTGGGGTCGAGCCGCGGCGCGACTCCGGGCTGCTCGTCGAGAGCCATCACGCGGGAGCGCGGGTGTCCTCGGACCTGCGCCGGCGCCGGCCGAAGCGCCCGCGCGGCCGCGCCGCGGGCAGGCCCACGCGCCGGAGCGTGGCCGGCTCCACGAGCCCGCCGTCGTCGCTGAGCTCGCCGGCGGCCTGGGCCAGCGCCGCGCGCAGCTCGGACGGGGCCGGGCGCAGCTCCGGATCCGGGTCGAGCGCGGCGTCGATGGCGTCGCAGAGCTCGAGCGGCAGGTCGCGGCGGCGCGATCCGAGCGAGGGCAGCGGGCTGCCGAGGCGGCGGACGGTGGCCGCCAGGCCGCGGCCTCGCAGCGGGTTGGTGCCGGTCCAGGCCTCGTAGAGCGTGAGCGCGAGCGAGTACACGTCGCTCGCGGGCGTGACGGCGCCGCCCTCGGCCTGCTCGGGCGCCATGTACGCGAGCGTGCCGATCACGTCGCCCGGGTTGGTGAGCGGGTCGCCGCTCGCCACGTGCGCCACTCCGAAGTCGGCCAGCTTCGCGAAGCCGGCGCCGGCCGCGGGCTCGGCCACGACCATCACGTTCTGGGGCTTCACGTCGCGGTGGACGACTCCGCGCGCGTGCGCGTGCCCGAGCGCGTCGCAGAGCACGACCCCGATGCGTGCCGCGTCGCGGTCGGAGACCGCGCCGGCGCTGCAGCAGCTCCGCGAGCGTGCGGCCGCGCACCAGCTCGGACACGAGGTAGACCTCGTGCTCGTCGGATGCCAGCTCGTAGACGGCGACGATGCCCGGATGGTTCAGCCGTGCGGCCGCGCGCGCCTCGCGCTCGACCCGCTCGCATCCCCGCTCCCGCGCTCGAGCGGCATCGCCTTGACGGCCACCTCGCGCTCGAGCTTCTCGTCCCACGCCAGCCAGACCACGCCGAACCCGCCCGCGCCCAGGCGGCGGTCGAGGCGGTAGCGGCCCAGAACCGTCCGGGCGTCGGGCAGCCGCTCGGTGGGCGCTGCGTCGCGCGCGCGGTCAACTCTCCGTCGCTCGGTCACGGCGCTCTCGGAACTGTTCATCCATGTTGGTTTTTCGGTCCCGGAGCGGCGCGTCCTGCCCCCCGGTCATACTCCGGCCGCACAGGTTCACCGTGTCCTTCCTCGACGAACCGGACGAGCCCGCAGGGCGTTCCCGCCGCCGCACGACCGGTCGCGCTGCGGATCGGCAGACCATGATGGTGCGGCGCACGATAGCCGTGGGCGCCGGCCTGCTCGTGTTGATCCTGCTCGTGCTGGGCGTTCGCGGCTGCCTCGACTCCCGCAAGGAGCGCGCGATCAAGGACTACGCGGACAACGCGGAGGTGCTGGTGCGCGAGTCGAACGGCCAGAGCAAGGAGCTGTTCGCCCTGCTCCAGGGCTCCGGCAGCCCGGACGAGGCCGTGGACGCGCAGAACAAGGTCAACGGCTACCGCGTCCAGTCGGAGTCGATCGTCGACCGCGCGCGCGACCTGGACGTGCCGGACGAGGTCTCGCAGGCACACCGCTACCTGGTCGAGACGCTGGAGTTCCGGCGCGACGGCCTGGCGCGGATCGCGGAGGACCTGCCCAACGCGCTCGGAGACGAGTCGCGGCGGGAGGGCTCGGAGGGCGTGGCGCGCCAGATGCAGGTGTTCCTGGCCAGCGACGTGATCTACGCGGGCCGCTTCACGCCGAGCCTCGCCGAGGCGCTGAAGGACCAGGACATCACCGGGGTGAGCATCCCGGCCAGCGCCTTCGTGCCGGACATCGAGTGGCTGCAGCCCGAGAAGGTGGCCGACGCCATCACCGGGCTTCGCACCGGCAGCTCCGGCGACGACCAGGCGTCCGGCGGCCTCCACGGCAACGGCCTGGTGGGCGTGGCGCTCGGCGGCGTGGCGCTGGTCCCGGGCGACTCGGTGACCGTCCCGCTGAGCGGCGACCTGAGCTTCGAGGTCCAGGTGGCCAACCAGGGCGACAGCACCGAGACGGACGTCGCGGTCAAGGTGACCGTCGGCCAGGGCGACGACGCCACGGACCTCGAGGGGACCATCGACACCATCGCCGCGGGCGAGACCAAGTCGGTCTCGATCCCGCTCGAGGAGCGCCCCCCGACCGGCCAGAGCGTGCCGATCAAGGTCGACGTCGAGCCGGTGCCGGGCGAGCAGAAGACCGACAACAACTCGCAGACCTACAGCGTCATCTTCACGAGCTAGGGATGTCGCGAGGCGGCGCTACGCTGCGATCGTGGACGACCTGACGACCACCCAGGGCATCGTCGCGATGGCCGCCGCGGGCGTGGCCGTGGTCGCGCTGCTGTGGACGATCGTGAACTCGGTGCGGCTGCGCCGGCTGCGCGCCGCCCAGCGCACGGTCCTCGGCGACGGCAGCGCCGACCTCGTGGAGCACGCCTCCACGCTCCAGGAGGCGTTCGTCCAGCTCCGCGACTGGCTCGAGGAGACCGCGGAGCGCCTCGACGAGCGGATGACGGACGCGGAGCGGCGCATCGACGGCTCGGTCACCCACACATCGCTCGTCCGCTACGACGCGTACGGCGAGATGTCCGGGCGCCAGTCCACGAGCCTGGCGCTGCTCGACTCGCGCCGCAGCGGAGTCGTGGTGTCCGCGATCCACCACCGCGACCAGGCGCGCGTCTACGTGAAGCACATGCACGAGGGCGCCTCCGAGGTCGAGCTCTCACCGGAGGAGATCGAGGCCGTGGAGACGGCCATGTCCGGGACCCCGGCCCGCGCCTGATGCGGGTCGGCTACCTCGGCCCGGCCGGCACCTACAGCGAGGAGGCGCTTCGCGCGTCGGCTCCGGCGGGCGTGGAGGAGGTTCCCTGCGGGTCGGTCTGGGAGACGGTGATGGCCGTCCAGGACGGGCTCGTGGACCGGGCGGTCGTGCCGATCGAGAACGCGCTCGAGGGCGGCGTGGCCGCCACGCTCGACGCGCTCGCGGGCGAGGCCGACCGCGTGCGGATCGCCGGCGAGGTGGTGCACCCGATCCACCACTGCCTGGTCGCGGCCGGCGAGATCCCGCTCGAGCGGATCACGCGCGTGGTGTCGCACCCCCAGGCCAGCGCCCAGTGCGCGCGCTTCCTGCGCGAGCGGCTGCCGCGGGCGGAGCGCGTGACCGCCCCCTCCACGGCCGACGCGGTGATGAACGTGCGCAACGGCGACGGCCAGCGCCGCCGCGCTCGGCTCGCGGCTGGCGGCCGAGCTCTACGACTGCCACGTGCTCGCCGAGAACGTCGAGGACCGCTCCGACAACGTCACGCGCTTCGTCTGGCTCGCACCCGCCGGCGAGGGTGAGGACCCCGGGCCCGACGCCAAGACCTCGATCGTGTTCTGGGGCGCGGGCGACGAGTCGCCGGGCTGGCTCGTGGAGGTGCTGCGCCAGTTCGCGGACCGCGGCGTGAACCTGACGCGGATCGAGTCGCGGCCGCGCAGGGTCAGGCTCGGCCACTACATGTTCTTCGCCGATCTCGACGGCGCCGCGGAGCGCCCACCGGTCAGCGAGGCGCTCGAGGCGCTGCGCAGCCGCGTGGAGGAGATCAGGGTGCTGGGCTCCTATCCCGCGGCAACCGGCGAGTCCGGAAAGGCTCCTGGCTAGACTCACCGGTCGTGGCGGCACGCGCCGAACCGCTGCTTTCAGCCGGGGCAGGTGACTCCGAACCAGGCCCTGTGCGCGCGCTGCCGGGCCCCGGTCGGCCTGAGCAGCGCGGTCGTTCGTCCGGCCGGGTCCTTGTACTCAATGCTTCCTTCGAGCCGATCAACGTCTGCACCGTCCGCCGCGCCGCGGTGCTGATCCTCAAGAACCGCGCCGAGGTCCTCGAGCACGGCGAGTGGGCGCTCCACGCCGAGAGCCTCAGCCTCCCCCGTCCGGTCGTGATCCGGCTCCTGACCTACGTGCGCATCCCGCGCGACGCTCACAGGCGCAAGATCACGCGCCGGGCCGTCTTCGCTCGCGACCGCTGGACCTGCCAGTACTGCGGGCACGAGCGCGGCAACCTCACGGTGGACCACGTGATCCCGCGGTCGAAGGGCGGCTCGTCCTCGTGGGACAACATCGTCACCTGCTGCGCGCCCTGCAACCGGCGCAAGGGCGACCGGCTTCCGAAGCAGGCGAACATGGTGCCCGTCCCGCACCCCGCGCGCCCCCAGCTCGACGGTGTTCATCCACGTGGCCACGCCGACCATCCCCGCTGCCTGGGAGCAGTACCTGGTGGCTGCCTGATGCGCTGGCCCCTCGGCGGCCGCAAGCGCGGCCGCCCCGTCCTGCCTACCCGTCATCCGGCTCCGCCGGCGGCTCCGCCGACCCGGCAGCTGCCGCCCCCGCCGGCGGCCCAGGGACCCGTCCGGTCCGTGTCGGCTCCCCCTGCCCCGGCGCCGCGCGTTCCCGCCCCGCCCCCGCCCGCCGCCGCGGCACGCGCCGCGCCCGCCCCCCAACTCTCAGCCCACCGCGCCCACACGGCCCGTCCCCGCCGCCGCGCCCGTGGCCGCCGCCAGCCACTCCCGCGCCGTCACCGCAGCCGGCCGCAGCGCCGCCCGCCGCCGGCGTCGCCCAACGGGCCGCCCGGACCGGCGGCGAGCGACGACCGCCCCGCCACCGCGGGCGACATCCGAAGCCTTCGGCGCTGGCTCGTCGTCACCGCGATCTGGGCCGTGGCCGCCACGGCGATCGCGGTGCTCGCCTACCTCACCGCGAACGACGACGACGAGCAGCGCATCGCGGACACCGGCGCCCAGTCCCGGGCGCAGTCCAGCGGCGCGTGAACCGTCAGGTCGCAGCAGCTCGAGTCGCGCCTGGCCGAGCCGTCCGCGCCAGACGGTGCCAGGAGCTGCAGCGACGCGCGGCTCACGGCTCGAGCGGTAGCTCAGCCGCGCAGCGACAAGCAGCTCGTGTCCGTCGACCAGCCAGCTGCAAGACGCTCCGTCGCCGCAGTCGACGCGCTCGAAGACGGCGCCAGACCTGCAGACCGAGGACACGACCACCACGCCGCCCTAGCCGTCGCCGGCGACCACGAGGGGCGCCCCTAGGCGCCCCTCGGATCACGCTGCTGGACTTGGATCGGTGCGTCACTCGGCCGGAGGGACCACTCCCGGCCACGACCCCGACGGTGTCCCGGTTTAGACTCCGTGCTAGGCCACGTGGCCCAGCACCGGTCTAACGGCCGGGACACCTCCAGGGCGTCCGAAGAATCTGTCACTCAAGCTAGGACCACCTCCTTTCCCTGGTCCGAGCCCATTGAAGCAGACGAGGGGGTCGAGGCTGGCGCGCTCTCGGCCGGCCTCTGTCTCGTCGCGAGCCTGAGCTCAGCTCCTCGGCGCTCTGGCCGGGTCGGCGTCGTCCGACGCGGCGTGCCGATGCCACGGGCAGCCGTCGCCGGCGGGCTGCGAGCCCGGCAGCTCTTCGGGCAGCTCCTCGGCCACCTCGGCGCCGGTGTCGGCGGTGCTCTCCATGACCAGCGCCACCGCGCTGACCTGGTCGTCCTCGCGCAGGTTCATCACGCGCACGCCCTGGGCCGACCGGCCCTGCTTCGAGATGCCGCGCACGCCGGTGCGCTGGACCATCCCGTTCTGCGAGATGAACACCAGGTCGTGGTGCTCGCGCACGATCAGCGCGCCGGCCACACCACCCTTCTTCTCGGTCAGGCTGATGGTCTTGACGCCCATGGTGCCGCGGCCCTTGACCGGGTACTCCTCGATGTCGCTGCGCTTGCCGTAGCCGGCGTCCGTGACCACGAACAGCTCCGTGTCGGGCCGCACCACGTCCATCGCGAGCACGCAGTTGTCGCCGCGCGCCACGTTCATGCCGCGCACCCCGCCGGTGTCGCGGCCCATGGGCCGCACGTCGTCCTCGTTGAAGCGCGCCGCCTGGCCCGAGCGGGAGACCATGATGATGTCGTCGTCGCCGCTGGTCCGCCGGACCGCCACGAGCTCGTCGTCGTCGCGGATCTTGATCGCGATGATGCCGTCGGCCTTGATCGGCGTGTTGTAGGCGAGGAACTCGGTCTTCTTGATCTGGCCCTTGCGGGTGGCGAAGACGAGGAACTTGCCCTCCTTGAAGTCGCGCGTGGCCTGGACCGCCTGCACGCGCTCGCCCTCGCGCAGCGGGAGGATGTTCACGAGCGCGCGGCCCTTGGCCGTGCGCTGCGCCTCCGGGAGCTCGTAGACCTTCTGGCGGTAGACCTTCCCGCGGTTCGTGAAGAACAGGAGGTAGTCGTGCGTCGAGCACACGAAGAGGTGCTCGATGTAGTCCTCGTCCTTCATGTCCATGCCGGTCACGCCGACTCCGCCGCGCTTCTGCTGGCGGTAGGTCGCGAGCGGCAGCGACTTGATGTAGCCGGAGTGCGTGATCGCGATGACCATCTGCTGGTCGGCGATCAGGTCCTCGATGTCGATCTCGTCCTCGGAGTGGGTGATCTGCGTGCGCCGCTCGTCGCCGTAGCGCTCGCGGATCTCGAGCAGCTCCTCCTTGATGAGGGCCATGACCTTCGCCTCGTCGCCCAGCAGCTCGCGCAGCTCCTTGATGCGCTCGAGCGTGTCGTCGTGCTCCTGCTGGACCTTGTCGGCCTCGAGCGCCGTGAGCCGGGCGAGGCGCATGTCGAGGATCGCCTGGGCCTGGATGCGAGAGAGCTCGAAGCGCTCGATCAGCGCGTCGCGCGCCGCGTCGGGGTCGCTCGAGGAGCGGATCAGGTTGATCACCGCGTCGATGTCGGCGATCGCGATGAGCAGGCCCTCGAGGATGTGCAGCCGCGCCTCGCGCTCGCTCAGCTCGTGCTGCGTGCGCCGGACGATGACCTCGCGCTGGTGGTCGACGTAGTTCTTGACGATCGGCAGCAGGCCGAGCAGTCGCGGCACGCCGTCGACCAGCGCGACCATGTTCACGCCGAACGTCGTCTGCAGCGGCGTGTGCTTGTAGAGCTTGTTGAGCGCGACCTTCGGGAGGACGTCGCGCTTGAGCTCGATCACCAGGCGGATCCCCGACCGGTCCGACTCGTCGCGGAGGTCCGAGATCTCCTTGATGCGCTCGTTCTGGACCTGCTCGGCGATCTTCTTGATCAGGCCGCTGCCGTCCCCGCGCCCGTCGCCCTTGGGCACCTGGTAGGGCATCTCGGTGACGATGATGCGCTCCTTGCCGCGCTCCATCGGCTCGATGTGCGCCTTGCCGCGGATGACCACGCGCCCGCGGCCGGTCTCGTAGGCCTCGCGGATGCCGCTGTGGCCGACGATGATCCCGCCGGTCGGGAAGTCCGGGCCCTTGATGTGCTTCATCAGGCCGTCGACGTCGATGTCGGGGTCATCGATGTAGGCGACCACCGCGTCGATCGACTCGCGCAGGTTGTGCGGCGGGATGTTGGTGGCCATCCCGACCGCGATGCCCGAGGCGCCGTTGACCAGCAGGTTCGGGAAGCGCGACGGGCAGGACGAGCGGCTCCTGGCGCGACTCGTCGTAGTTCGGCCCGAAGTCGACGGTGTCCGCGTCGATGTCGCGGAGCATCTCGGTGGCCAGGCGCGACAGGCGCGCCTCGGTGTACCGCATGGCCGCGGCCGGATCGTTGTCGATCGAGCCGAAGTTGCCCTGGGGCTCGACGAGCGGGTAGCGCATCGCGAAGTCCTGGCCGAGGCGCACCAGCGTGTCGTAGATGGCGGAGTCGCCGTGCGGGTGGAACTGGCCCATGACGTCGCCGACCACGCGCGACGCCTTGCGGAACGGCCGGTTCGGCTGCAGGCCGGCCTCGTGCATCGAGAAGAGCACGCGCCGGTGCACCGGCTTGAGGCCGTCGCGGACGTCCGGCAGCGCCCGCCCCACGATCACGCTCATGGCGTAGTCGAGGTAGGAGGAGCGCATCTCCTCCTCGAGCCCGCGCGGCTCGATGTTCCCGCCGGTCAGCTGGTCGATCGACATCAGGCTACTTCCCTTCAGACGTCAAGGTTCGTGACTTCGGTGGCGTGGGCCTCGATGAAGGCGCGCCGCGGCTCGACGGCGTCGCCCATCAGCATCGAGAAGATCTGGTCGGCCCCGCTCGCGTCGTCGATGGTCACGAGCTGGAGGGTGCGCTGCTCGGGATCCATGGTGGTGTCGGCGAGCTGGTCGGCGTTCATCTCGCCGAGCCCCTTGAAGCGCTGCAGCGGGACGCCGTCGCGGGCGACCTCGAGCACGCGCGTGCGCAGGTCCTCGAAGGACAGCGCGCGAGCGTCGCGCTTGCCGAGCACGACGTCGAACGGCGGGGTGCCGGCCATCGCCTTGAGGTCGGCGTGCATCTTCACGAAGCCCGCGTACTCGGGCGCGTCGAACATGGTCCGCTTCAGCCGGTAGCTCTGGGCGGTGCCGGTCTTGCGCTCGATCACGCGCGCGACGATCTCGGTGTCGTTCTGTGAGACCAGCGAGGTCTCGTACGGCTCGCCCTCGGGGTCCTCGCCGTTCAGGAGCCCGATGACGCCCTCGGGGTCGGTGATCCCGTCGTCGAGGATGTTGGACTCCTCCAGGAACGTGACCGTCTCGTGGCCGAAGGCGGCCCGCAGCGCGGACGCCCAGCCCTCGTACTGCTTGAGCATGCGCCCGTAGCGCTGCCAGCGCGCGTGGGTGAGCTCGAACTGGTTGTGCTCGCGGTCGCGCACCTCCATGATCTCGAGCTTGTCGCGGAGGAGGACCTCCTCGAGCTCGGACTCCTTCTCGATGTAGACGTCCTGCTTGCCGGACTTGACCTTGTAGAGCGGCGGCTTCGCGATGTAGACGTAGCCGGCGTCGATCAGCTCCGGCATCTCGCGGTACAGGAAGGTCAGCACGAGCGTGCGGATGTGCGCCCCGTCCACGTCGGCGTCGGTCATGAGGATGACCTTGTGGTAGCGGGCCTTCTCGATGTCGAACTCCTCGCGGATCCCGGTCCCGATCGCCGTGATCAGCGCCTGGATCTCCTTGTTCGACAGCACCTTGTCGATGCGGTTCTTCTCGACGTTGATGATCTTCCCGCGCAGCGGCAGGATCGCCTGCGTGTTGCGGTTGCGGCCGGCCTTCGCCGAGCCGCCGGCGGAGTCGCCCTCGACGATGAAGATCTCGGCGAGCGCCGGGTCGCGCACCGAGCAGTCGGCGAGCTTGCCGGGCAGGGTCGAGTTCTCGAGGGCGGACTTGCGGCGGGTGAGGTCGCGCGCCTTGCGCGCGGCGTCCCGGGCGTGGGCGGCGTCGACCGACTTGCGGATCACGGCCCGCGCCTCGGCGGGGTTCTCCTCGAGGAACTCGGCGAGCCCCTTGTTGACGGCCGCCTCCACGAAGCCCTGGACCGGCGGGTTGCCGAGCTTGGTCTTCGTCTGGCCCTCGAACTGCGGCTCGCGGATCTTCACGGAGATGATCGCCGTGAGCCCCTCGCGGACGTCCTCGCCCTGGAGGTTCACGTCCTTCTCCTTGAGCTCCCCGGTCTGGCCGCGCGTAGTTGTTGATCGTGCGGGTCAGCGCCGAGCGGAAGCCGGACAGGTGCGTGCCGCCCTCGTGCGTGTTGATGTTGTTGGCGAACGAGAGGAGCGCCTCCTGGTAGGAGTTGTTCCACTGGAGCGCCACCTCGACCTCGCCGATGTCGCTGGTCTCCTCGACGAACACCACCTTCGGGTGCAGCGGCTCGCGCGTCCCCTGCGAGTGCAGGTAGTTGACGAAGTCCACGATGCCGCCGTCGTACTGGAAGCTCGTCTCGAAGCGCTCGCCGCGCTCGTCGCGGAAGTCGATCTTGAGGCCGCGCGTGAGGAACGCCATCTCGCGGAAGCGCTGCTCGAGCACCGTCCGGTCGTAGTCGATCGTCTCGAAGATCTCGAGGTCGGGCAGGAAGCGTGATCTCGCGTCCCGTGCTCGTCCGAGGCCGGCGCCCTTCGCGAGGTCGCTCGTCGGCGCGCCGCGCTCGTAGGTCTGGGTCCACTCGTGGCCCTCGCGCCAGATGGTGAGCGTCGAGCTGCTCGGAGAGCGCGTTGACGACCGAGACGCCGACGCCGTGGAGGCCGCCGGAGACCTTGTAGCCGCCGCCGTCGCCGAACTTGCCGCCGGCGTGGAGGACGGTGAGGACCACCTCGGCCGCGGGCCGGCCCTCCTTCTCCATCGTCCCGACGGGGATGCCGCGGCCGTTGTCCGTGACCGTGACGCTGTTGTCGGGGTGGATGACGATCTCGACGGCGTCCGCCTCGCCGGCGAGCGCCTCGTCGACCGCGTTGTCGACGACCTCGTAGATCAGGTGGTGGAGCCCGCGCGCGCCGGTCGACCCGATGTACATGCCGGGTCGCTTGCGCACCGCCTCGAGTCCCTCGAGGACGGTGATGTCCTGCGCGCCGTAGGTCGATTCGCCCTTCTTCGAGGGCTCGCTGCCGTTCGCCGACTTCTTCGCCAAGCCGTGCCTTCCCGTCTGCCTATTCCGTGAAAAGGCCCCGCCCCCGCGCGGTCACCGACGCGGGTCGGGGCGCTACATAAGACCGCCTTGAATACTAGCAGGCTACCCCCCTCACCGGACGGCCACGAGTGCTACAAAAGCCCCGCAAATCGCGCAAAAAACGGCGCTTCGGCGAGCTGGCCGGATCTGCGCGCGCCAGGGCCGCCACGGGGCGCTCAGGGATGGTTCGGCAGCGAACCGACCTTGAAGCGCAGGCCCTCCACGCTGCCCCCGCCGGCCGCCTCCAGGGCCTCCCTCAGACGCTCGACGAGGTCGCGCTGGAGCAGGTCGAGCTCGTGCGCCCAGAGCGAGGACTCGCATGCCACCGTCACGACGCCCTCGCGCTCCGACACCGGGCGCCGTGGCCGCGGCCAGCGCCGCACCGGCCACCTCCGGCCAGAGCGTCTGGACGCGGGCGAGCAGGGTCTGCGGCGCCGGCGGCGCCGATGGCGCGCCGGGAGGACGGCGCGGAGCGAGCGCGGGGCCAGGCGCCTCACGCCGCGATCGCCCCGCTCGGGCCGCGGATGCGGCCGGCGTCGACCTCGATCGAGCGCCTCGGCGCCCGGCACGTGCGCCGCGCTCGGTGGCGGTCACGAGCGTCTGGCCGCCGGCGCGCAGCAGCTCGGCCAGCAGCTCGCGGCGGTCGGCGTCGAGCTCGGACATCACGTCGTCCAGCAGCATCAGGGGCGCCCGGCCGCGGCGCTCGGCGAGCAGCGCGCGCTCGGCGAACAGGAGCGCCAGCAGGGCCACGCGCTGCTGGCCCTGGGACCCGTAGGAGCGCAGCGCGACTCCGTCGAGCAGCAGCTGGAGCTCGTCGCGGTGCGGGCCGTGGACGGTGAAGCCGCGCTCGATGTCGGCGGCTCGCCGCTCGGCGAGCTCGGCCTCGAGCTCCTCCGCCGACTCGGCCGGCGAGCGTGGGCGGTAGCGCAGCTCGGCCTCGCCCGGGCAGTCCGAGGCGCTCGGCGAGCTCGGCGAAGCCCTCGCGCAGGCCGTCCACCGCCTCGCGGCGGTCCGCGCATCAGCTCGATGCCCTGGCGCGCCAGCTCCGCGGTCCCAGGCGCCGAGCGCGTCGAGGGATGCCGCCCGCGCGCGTACGGGCGAGCAGGGCGTTCCGCTGCGCGAGGGCGCGCGAGTAGGCCGCGCGTGTGCCGGCGCGTGCCGGCCAGAGCGCGGCCACGAGCTGGTCGAGGTGGGCCCGGCGGGAGCCGGGGCGACCCCTTCACGAGCTCGAGCCGCTCCGGCAGGAACACGCTCACCGGGGGCCGCGCGTCGAGGCCGGGCGGGCCGTCGAGCGGGCTCCCGTCGAGCGCGATCCGCTTGGGCTCGCCCGGCTCGAACCCCACCTCGAGCGTGTGGACGCCGTCCTCGTCGGCCAGGTCGAGCTCCACGCGGGCGACCGAGCCGCCGCGGCGGACCAGCTCGCGCTCGTTGGAGGTGCGCGGGGAGCGGCCCGTGCAGCCGAAGTAGACGGCCTCGAGCAGGTTCGTCTTGCCGGCGCCGTTCGGCCCGCTGATCACCGTCAGCCCGTCGGGCAGCTCGACCGAAGCCCGCTCCCAGTTGCGGAACTCGCGCAGCTCCACGCGCGCGACGCGCACGGCCCCGCCTACACGTTCAGGCGAATCGGCATCACGAGGTAACGAAAGCCGGCGCCGTCGTCACCCGACTCGATGAGGCCGGGACGCAGTGGGCTGATGAGCTTCAGCGTGAGCTCGTCGGACTCCGCGCTCTCGAGGCCCTCGCGGAAGAACTCCGGGTTGAAGCCGATCTCGAGCTCCTCGCCGGCGAACGGGACGGGCAGCGACTCGCTCGCCTCGCCGACGTCCGGCGTCTGCGCCGAGACGTCGAGCGCGCCCTCGGTGAAGCGCAGGCGGAGCGGCGCGTTCTTCTGCGCCAGCAGCCCGACGCGGCGCACGACCTCGAGCAGCTCCTCGCGGCTCACGCGCAGCTCGTGCTCGTAGGAGTCGGGGAGCAGCTGCTGGTAGTTCGGGAAGCGGCCCTCGACGAGCCGCGACGAGAGCACCACGCCGTCGGCGGTGAAGATGACCTGGTTCTCGAGAGCGGCGACGCCGATCGTGTCGGCCCCGCTCGACGCCGGCGATGCGGCCGAGCTCCTGGAGCGTGCGGGCCGGCACGTTCGCCTCGAGCGAGCCGTCGAGCTCCTCGGGCAGCGTCGTCTCCTTGACGCCCAGGCGGTAGGAGTCCGTGGCGACCATCCGCAGCTCGCGGCCGCTCGCCGTGACGAGCACGCCGGTCAGGTGCGGGCGCGTCTCGTCCCGCGAGGCCGCGCGCGCCACCCGTGCGATCGTGTCCACGAACGCCTGGGTCGGCACCGTGAGCACGCCCTCCGTCGGGGCCTCGGGAAGCTTCGGGAAGTCCTCCTGGGGCAGCGTCCGCAGGTGGAAGCGCGCCTGGCCGGACGTGACCTCCACGTCCTGCTGCGCGCTGCGGTACTCGAGCGTGATCTCGTCCTTCGGGCAGGGAGCGGGCCACGTCCAGCAGCAGCCGGCCCGGCACCACGGCCTGGCCCGGCGTGGACGAATCGGGCTCGAGCCCGACGCGCAGGCCCAGCTCCATGTCGGTGGCCTGGAGCTCGGTGCGTCCCTCCTCCACGCGGATCAGCACGCCGGCGAGGGTCTGGATGGCGCTGCGGGTGGAAGCCGCGCGCACGGCCACGCCAAGGCGGGCGAGGAACGTTTCACGGGAAACGGTGAGCTTCAAGATCTTCCTAACTGAACTCGGAGTTGTTGGTCCTGTCGAGAAGTGGACAAGCGGGCCGGATCCCGCGTGGGGCGCGGCTGCGCGCCTGTCGACGAAATCGCCGGAGGCTGTGGATTGTCGCAGTAGCGGCGGCCATCAAGCGGGCCGCCCGAGCTCTCTGCGCAGGTTGTCCACGGCTCCGCGCAGGGCGCTGTCGGTGCGCACGGCCTCTCCCACGCGGGTGATCGCGTGCATGACGGTGCTGTGGTTGCGACCGCCCACCCCGCGCCCGATCTCGGGCAGGCTGTGATCGGTCAGCTCGCGCGCGAGGTACATGGCGACCTGGCGGGCGGTGGCCACGACCGGCCGGCGGTCGCGGGCGAGCAGGGCGGCTCGTTCGACCCCGAACTCTCTGGCGGAGGCGTCGAGGATGGCGGGGATGTCGCAGGGCTCGCCGCGGCTGCCGGCGCCGAGGCGCTTGAGGACGTGGCGCACGAGCGCGGGCGTGGGCTCCTGTCCGCGGAGCGATGAGTAGGCGATGACGCGGATGAGCGCGCCCTCGAGCGCGCGGACGCTGCTGGTGACGGCAGCCGCGATCTCGGCGAGGACGTCGGGGGCCAGCTCGACGCCGTCGAGGAGGGCGCGCTTGGCGAGAATCGCCTCGCGCACGTCGGTGCCCGGAGGCTCGAGCTCCACGACGAGGCCTGAGCGGAAGCGCTCGGAGAGGCGGTCCTCGAGGTCCTGAAGCTCCTCGGGCGGCCGGTCGGAGGTGAGCACGAGCTGCCGGCCGGAGTCGAGCAGGGCGTTGAAGGTGTGGAAGAACTCCTCGCGTGTGCGCGCGCGGCCGGCGAGGAACTGCACGTCGTCGATCAGCACGACGTCCGCGCTCCGGAAGCTGTCCTTGAAGCCCTCCGTGCGGCGCTCGCGGACGGCGCCCACGAACTCGCTGGTGAACTCCTCGATGGTGGCGTAGCGCACGCGCAGGCCGCCGCCGTAGCGGTGCACGTAGCGGCCGATGGCGTGGAGCAGGTGCGTCTTGCCGAGGCCGGGCGGGCCGTGGAGGAAGAGCGGGTTGTAGGCCTGGGCGGGCATCTCGGCCGCCGCCAGCGCGGCCGCGTGCGCCATGCGGTTGCCCTCGCCGATCACGAACTGCTCGAAGCTGTACTTCGGGTTGAGCCCGGGCTCGCGGGCCGCAGGCGCATGGGCCGGCTCGGCCGCGGGCGGCTGCCAGTCCTCGCCCACCACCGCGACCGCCAGCGGCGACTCGGCGGCGCGCTCCGACGACCCGCCTCAGCAGCGGCAGATAGCGCTCGGCCACGGAGGTGCGGATGTGCTCGGGCGCGCGCACGTAGAGAACGCCGCCCGCGAGCCCGGCCGCCTCGAGCGGCTCGAGCCAGATGTGGAACTTGAAGTCGGGGACCTCCTGCCGCAGCTCGTCGCGGATGCGGTTCCAAAGCGTCTCGAGCTGTCCCTCCACGGGCAGTTGCAACCCTCCTTGCTGGGGCTGGATCGGACTCGTTTCCTGAGGGAGGGACCGGCGGCTGGGGCTCGCTGCCCTCGGCGAGGGCCGAGTCTACATGCGGCTGTGAGGGGGTCGGCGGGGCCTCCGGGCACCAGCCCGCAAAACGCGCGAAAAGCCTGAGGCGCGCTCGCCGGGACCCCCCGCCGGCGCCTGTCGACAGGCGTGTGCACAGGGCGACCTCGCGGCGATCTTGTACCCTGGCCTGCGCGCGGCCTGCATGCCCTCACGGCCGCGCTCCTCTCGATGAAGCGCACCTACCAGCCGAAGAAACGCAAGCGCGCCCGCAGCCACGGCTTCCGCGCCCGCATGAGCACCCGCGCGGGGCGGCGCTTGCTCAAGCGCCGCCGGGACAAGGGCCGTAAGCGGCTGACGCCCTAGGGCCCCGTGGCGGACCGCGCGCGTCGCAGGCGCCGCAGGCTGTCCCGCAGCGGTGAGTTCGATCGCGTCTACCGCGAGGGCCGCTCGCACGCCAGCCGCCACCTGGTCGTCTACGCGTTCCCGCGCGCGGACGCGGACTCGCCGCGGCTCGGGGTCTCCGTCGGCCGCAAGCTCGGCGGCGCCGTCGAGCGCACCCGCGTGAAGCGGCTGCTGCGCGAGGCCTTCTGGTCGCGCGCCGAGGCGCTCCCCGACGGGCTCGACTTCGTGATCGTGGCCCGGCCCGCCGCCGGCGAGCTGGCGCGCGACGGCGGCGGCAAGGCGATCGAGGAGGCGCTCGGCGCGATCCTCGAGGAGGCCGGCCTGGCCGGCGCCGAGGGGTCGGCATGACGGCGCTGCGCGAGCTCGCGACGGCCCCGATGCGCCTCTACCGCCGCTCGATCTCCCCCGGACTGCCGCGCCGCTGCAAGTACCATCCCTCCTGCTCGGCCTACGCCGTGGAGGCGATCCGCCGCTACGGCGTCCTGCGGGGCGGCGTCCTGGCCGCCTGGAGGCTGCTCCGCTGCAACCCGTGGAGCCACGGCGGAGTGGACTTCGTCGAGGACCAGACGCTGTTCCGCCCGCGCCCGAGCGCCTAGCCCATGCGCCAATCCCCCATCGCAAACGTGCTGCAGCCGCTGATCGACGTCTGCCAGTCGGTGCTCGAGTTCTGGCACGACCTGATCGGGGACTTCCCCAACAGCTGGGGCTGGGCGATCATCCTGCTGACCTTCACGGTCCGCCTCTTCATCCTGCCGCTCACGTTCAAGGGCGTGAAGTCGATGCAGCGGCTCCAGCAGCTCCAGCCGGAGATCAAGAAGATCCAGGAGCGCTACAAGGACGACCGCCAGCGGATGAACCAGGAGGTCATGGCCTTCTACCAGCGCGAGAAGGTCAACCCGCTCGGGTCGTGCCTGCCGCTGCTGCTGCAGCTGCCGTTCTTCATCTCGCTGTTCTCGCTGCTGCGCTCGGAGAGCTTCCAGCAGGACATCGCGAGCAACCCCGGCTTCTACGCGATCGACGACCTGGCCGAGAAGGTCACCGAGCCCGTGCTGCTCGGCGTGCTGATCGTCCTCTACGTCGGCACGCAGCTGGCGGCAAGCCTGGTGACGGCGCTCAGCGCCGACCCGACCCAGCGGCGGATCATGCTCGCGCTGCCGTTCGTGTTCGCGATCTTCATCGTGAACTTCCCGGCCGGGCCTGATCCTCTACTGGATCACGACCAACGTGTGGACGATCGGCCAGCAGCTGCTCGTCAAGAAGCTCTACCCGAAGCCCGAGCCGCGCGAGCCCTCGGACGACGACGGGGACGGGAAGGCGCCCGGCGCGCGGCAAGCCGCCGGCCGCAGAAGGCCGCCGAGGACGAGGACGGGAAGGCGCCGGCCGCCGGCGCGGGCCGGGAAGCCCGGCGGCAACGGCGCCTCGAGCAAGCCGCCGCCCAACCCGCGCAAGAAGAAGAAGCGCTCAGGCCGCCGGCGCTGAGGGAGGAGAGACCGCGGATGTCTTCCATCGAGGAGCCCATGGATCTGGTCGCGGAGGCGTCCGGAGCGAGCCTCGGCGAGGCCAAGTGGTCCGCCATGAAGGAGCTCGAGCCGCGCTTTCCGGGCGTGACGGCGGAATGCGTGAGCTTCGAGGTGGTCGAGGAGGCCGGCGAGGGCGAGCCCGTCCGCGTGCGCGCCGAGGTGGATCCCGACGCCTGGCGTGAGGCCGCGGAGGAGATCCCCGCCGAGCCCGTCGAGCGCGTCCGCGCGATCGTCTCCCGGACGGTGCACTCGCTCGGGCTCCACGCGACGATCGACGTCGAGGAGACGCGGCGAGGAGATCCGCGCGACCGTGAACGGCGACGATCTCGGGCTCCTGATCGGCAAGCACGGCCAGACGATCGACGCGCTGCAGCACATCGCCTACCGGGCCGCTTTCCGCGGCGACGGCGACCGCAAGCAGGTCACCGTCGACGCGGCCGGCTACCGCGAGCGGCGCGCCGCCGCCCTGCACCGGATGGCCGACCGCGCCGCCGCGGACGCGATCCGCTTCGACCGGCCCGTCGAGCTCGAGCCGATGCGCGCCCCGGAGCGCAAGATCGTGCACAACTACCTGAGCGAGCGCGGGGACGTCGAGACCCACAGCGAGGGTGACGAGCCGGATCGCCGGCTCGTGGTCAGCCCGCTCGCGGCGTTCCGCGACGCCTAGCCGGCCCGGCCCGCGCCCGAATGAGCGTTTCACGTGAAACGCTCGAGGACCTGGCCGGCCGCCACGGCCTGCCCGCCGCGGCCGCCGAGCGGCTGCGCGCAGCTCCTGGAGGGCCTGGCCGACGAGCCGGACCCGCCGACCACCCAGCGCGACTACGACGCGGCGCTGCGGGCCCACGTGGCCGACTCGCTGTCGGGCCTCGAGCTGCCGGAGCTGGCCTCCGCCGGCCGGATCGCGGACATCGGCTCGGGAGCGGGCTTCCCGGGCCTCGTCCTGGCGGCCGCGCTCCCGGAGGCGCAGGTGGACCTGGTCGAGTCCGGCGCCCGCAAGTGCGACGTGATCGAGCGCCTCGCGCGCCGCGCCGGGCTCGCAAACGCCCGTGCGGTGCGGGCGCGGGCCGAGGAGTGGGGGGCCGTCCCCGCGTCCGCCGGGCGGCGGAGCGGGCGCCTACGAGGCGGTCACCGCCCGTGCGCGTCGGCCCGCTCGCGCTGCTGCTCGAGTACGCGGCGCCGCTGCTTCGCGAGCAGCGGCGTGCTCGTGGCCTGGAAGGGCGCGCTGGAGCCCGGCGAGACCGAGCGCGGCGGAGCGCGGCGGCAGCGACCCTCGGAATGGAGGTTGTCGGGGCGCGCCCGGTCATGCCGTTCGCGGGCGCGCGCAACCGCAACCTCCACCTCAGCCGCAAGGTCGCGCCCACGCCGCGCGGCTTTCCGCGCCGCAGCGGGGCCGCGCGCAAGCGGCCGCTCGCCTGATCGGCCCCGAACCTCACCTCGAGGTCGATGGTTCGGCCCCGAACCGCCGCGGCGCAAACCCGCTTCCGACCGGGGCGCCACCTAGTCTCGCGCCTGCATGGGAAACGTGGTCGCGATCGCGAACCAGAAGGGCGGCGTCGGCAAGACCACGACGGCCGTGAACCTCGGCGCGAGCGTGGCCGACGCGGGCTATCCGACGCTCCTCGTGGACCTCGATCCGCAGTGCAACGCGACCGTTGCGCTGGGCGAGTCCGAAGGACGCCACGCCCAACGTCTACGACTGCCTGAGCGGCGAGCTCACGCTCGACGCCGCGGCCCGTCCCACGGTCGCCGAGCGGCTCGAGCTGGTGCCCTCCACGCCCGAGCTTGCGGGCGCGAACGTCGAGCTGCCGCGGATCGCCGGCTCCGAGACGTCGCCTGCGCGACTGCCTCGGGCCCGGTGCGCGACCGCTACCTGCTCACGCTGCTCGACTGCCCGCCCTCGCTCGGCCCGCTCACCGTGAACGCGCTGGTCGCGGCCGACAGCGTGATCGTGCCGGTGCAGACCGAGTACTTCGCGCTCGAGGGGCTCGCGGGGCTGCTCGACACGCTCGGCCTGATCCAGCGCGAGCTCAACCCGCGGCTCACGATCTCCGGGATGATCCTGACGATGCACGACGCGCGCACGCGGCTCGCGCGCGACGTGGAGCGCGAGGTCCGCGAGCACTTCCCCGAGCTCGTCTTCGACACCGTCATCCCGCGCAACGTCCGGCTCGGCGAGGCGCCGAGCTTCGGCGTCCCCGCCCTCCGCCACGCTCCGCAGAGCGCGGGCACCGCCGCGTACCTGCGGCTCGCCAAGGAAGTGGCGGCGCGTGGCTGAGCGCTCGTCGCCCGACTGGCCCGGGATCGACGTCCCGGAGCCCGGCCAGCAGGACGACGAGCCCCGCACCTCACCGGCACAGCGCCGCGGGATGGGACGCGGCCTGGCGGCGATCCTGCCGCGCGGGCAGAGCGGGGGCGAGGGCCTCCGGCAGATCCCGCTGGAGCTGATCGACCCGAACCCGCACCAGCCGCGGCAGACCTTCGACGAGGCGTCGCTCCAGGAGCTCGCCGACTCCATACGCGCGCGCGGCGTGCTGCAGCCGGTCGTCGTGCGGCCGCTCGCCGGCGGCCGCTACCAGCTCGTCGCGGGCGAGCGGCGGCTGCGCGCAGCTCGGCTCGCCGAGCTCGACCTGATCCCGGCGGTCGTCCGCCACACCGAGGACTGGGAGGGGCTCGACCTCGCGCTCGCCGAGAACATGGCGCGCGAGGACCTGAACCCGGTCGAGGAGGCGCGCGCCTGCGCGATGCTCGTGGAGGACCTCGGGCTCACCAAGGAGGAGGTCGGCCGGCGCGTCGGCCGCAGCCGCGTGGCGATCTCGAACCTGATCCGCCTGCTCGCGCTTCCCGAGGAGGTGCTCGAGCTGATCGAGGGCGGCGCGCTCAGCGAGGGCCACGGCCGCGCGATCCTGATCTGCAAGGACCACGGGCGCCGGCGCGACCTCGCGCGCTCGGCCCGCGACGAGGGCTGGTCGGTGCGGGAGACCGAGCGCCGGGCCCGCGACGACGCGGGCGTCCCGCAGCGACCGGAGCGCGAGCCGGTGGTGGTGCACCCGGACCTCGCCGAGGCGCTGGCCGCCGCGGAGGACGCGCTCGCGGTCGGCGTTCGGGCGTGACGTGAAGGTCCGCCGCCGCGGCGACGGCTGCGTCGTGGAGCTCGCGTTCGCGACCCCCGCCGACGCGATCGAGTTCGCCCAGCAGACCCTCCGCCGGACCCCCTGAGCGGCGCCTCGCCGGCCGCCGGGCCGACGCTACAATCGGCCCCTCGCGGGCGATTAGCTCAGTCGGTTAGAGCGCGTCTCTGATAAGGACGAGGTCCCTGGTTCGAGTCCAGGATCGCCCATCCCATCCGCGATCCAGCCGCCTTCGCCGACGCTTCCCACCACGTCTAGACTGTCCCGAGGGCATGCAGGAGATGGTCATCTACGGGGTCAGCTTCGACATGGTCGGCAAGCAGCCGATCGTGTTGCTGAAGACCCGCGACGGCAACAAGTTCCTCCCGATCTGGATCGGGCATCCTGAGGCCGCCGCGATCCTGATGAAGCTCCAGGGCGCGAACACGCCGCGGCCGATGACGCACGACCTGATCAGCGAGGTGCTGTCGGAGCTCGAGGTCACGTGCACGCGCGTGGCCGTCACCGAGCTGCGCGAGAACACCTTCTACGCCGAGGTCACCCTCCAGCTGAACGGGCGCGAGATCCCGATCGACTCGCGCCCCTCCGACGCGCTCGCGCTGGCCGTGCGCACCGGCGCTCCCATCTTCGCCGCCGAGGACGTGATCTCGGAGTCCGCGATCGAGTTCGAGCACGAGGTCGAGGACACCGAGGAGGTCGTCGAGAAGTTCAAGGACTTCCTCGACAACGTCACGCCCGAGGATTTCGCCAGCGACGAGTGACATCGCTGCGCAGCCGGCGGCCGCTGCTTGCGCCGGCTAGCGCGGCGCCGGCTGCAGCGCCAGCTCCAGGATCCGCCCCACCAGCTCGTCGAAGCCGATCCCGGCCGCCTCGGCGGCCTGGGGGAGGAGGCTCGTCTCGGTGAGGCCGGGGATCGGGTTGGCCTCGAGCACGGTCGGCTCGCCGTCCGCGCCCAGCATCAGGTCCACGCGCGCGAAGCCGCGGCAGCCGAGCAGCCGGTAGGTGGCCAGCGCCAGCTCCTGACAGCGGCCGGCCAGATCATCGGACAGCTCGGCGGGGCACACGAAGTCGGTGCGGCCGATCTCGTAGCGCGCCTCGAAGTCGTAGAAGGCCTCGTCGCGCGGCACCGCCTCCACGATCGGGAGCGGCTCGCCGTCGAGGATCGACACGGCCAGGTCGCGGCCCTCCACGTAGCGCTCGAGCAGCACCTTCGAGTCGTAGGAGAAGGCCGCGACGAGCGCGGCCGGCACGTCCTCGGCGCTGCGCGCGAACTTGATGCCGAGCGCCGAGCCCTGGCTCGAGGGCTTCACCACGATCGGGAACTCGAGCCGCTCCTCGATCGCGGGCAGCGCCTCGGCCGCGCCGAGCTCGCGGAAGGCGGTCTCGTTGAAGGCGAAGAAGGGAGGGGTCGGGATGCCGGCCTCGATCATCAGGTGCTTGGCGAGCACCTTGTCGGTGGCCCGCGCGCACGCGGCGGGCCCGGAGCCCGTGTACGGCACGCCGGCGATCTCGAGCAGCTCCTGGACGGTGCCGTCCTCGCCGTCGCGTCCGTGCATGGCCACGAACGCCACGTCCGGCCGCGCCTCGCGCAGGCGCGGCATCAGGTCCGTGGAGACGTCGATCCCCACCACCTCGTGCCCGAGCCGCTCGAGCGCGTCCTCCACGCGCGCGCCGGAGCGCAGCGACACCGACCGCTCGAGCGAGCGGCCGCCCTTGAGCACCGACGACCCTGCTCATCCGCCTCGGGCGCGGCGCTCGCGGTCCGCGCGGCCCGGGAGCGGCAGCACGCGGGCGCCGTCCTCCGCGGCGCTCGGCCGGGCTCCGGCCGCGGGCACGGCCGGCGAGCTCGCCCGTGAGCGTCCCGTAGAGCTTCACCTGCTCGGTGATCGACCTCGCCGATGCGGCGGATCCCCTCGCGGATCTCGTCGTGGTCGCAGAGCGCGAAGCTGAGCCGGAGCGAGCTGCGGCCGCGGCCGTCGAGATACGCCGCCTCGCCCGGCACGAACGCCACGTTCTCGCGCAGGGCGCGGGCGAGCAGGTCGGTGGTGTCGATGAAGTCGGGCAGCGTGGCCCACACGAACAGGCCGCCCGCGGGCCGCGTCCACTCGGCCTGCGGCGGGAAGTGCTCGGCCAGCGCGTCGAGCATCGTGTCCCGGCGCGCCGCGGTAGAGCTCGACGAGCGAGGCCACGTAGTCGCGCCAGCGGCCCTGCTCGAAGTAGGCCTGCACCATCAGCTGCGACAGCGTCGACGTGCAGAGGTCGGCGGCCTGCTTGCCGAGGTTGATCTTCTCGAGCACGGGCGCCGGCGCGGCCACCCAGCCGAGCCGGATCCCGGGCGAGAGGGTCTTCGAGAACGTCCCGAGGTACATGACGTAGACGCCGCCGTCGAGCGAGTAGAGCGTCTCGGGCTGCTCGCCCTCGAAGCGGAGCAGCCCGTACGGGTTGTCCTCGAGCACCAGCAGCTCGCGCTCGCGCGCCACCTCCACCAGGCGCCGCCGCCGCGGCGCCGACAGCGTGACGCCGGCCGGGTTCTGGAAGCTCGGCACCGTGTAGACGAACTTCGGCCGGCGGCCCTCGCGCTCGAGCCGGTCGAGCGTGCTCTCGAGCAGGTCGACCCGCATGCCCTCGGCGTCCATGTCCACCTGCACCAGGTCCGCCTCGTAGGACGAGAACACCGGGACGGCGCCGGGATAGGTCGGCGCCTCGGCGATCACCACGTCGCCGGGATCGATCAGCGCCTTGGTGACGAGGTCGATCACCTGCTGGCCGCCGGTGGTCACGATCACGTCCTCGCCGTCGATGCGCATGCCCTCGGCCGCCATCGCCTCGGCGATGCAGGCCTTCGTCTCGTCGAGCCCCTCGGTCGGCCCGTACTGGAGGGCGCGTGCGCAGGACTCCTCCGCTATCCGCCGCGTGGCCGCCGCGAACGACTCCGGGGGAAAGGTGCTCGTGTCGGGCAGCCCGCCGGCGAGCGAGATCACGTCGGGCCGCGCCGTGATCGCCATGAGGTCGCGCATCGCCGACGACTTCATGACCTTGGTGCGCGACGCGAAGAGGCCCGCGTAGCGCTCGAGGTCGCGCGAGACGCTCACGCCGACCCGTTCGCCGCCGACCGACCCTGCCCTGCAGGCTGGTCTATCGTCATGCGCCCGCAGGGTACCTCCCGGCGGTCCCGCTCATGAGCATGTTCATGGACATCGGCACGGGCGCCGGTCTCGCAGGCGCCACCGGCGTGCGCCCCTTCCTCCCGCCGCTGCTCGCCGGCGCGCTCGCGCGCGGCGACGTGGGC
This sequence comes from uncultured Thermoleophilaceae bacterium, assembly GCA_963768465.1. Classification (GTDB taxonomy): domain Bacteria; phylum Actinomycetota; class Thermoleophilia; order Solirubrobacterales; family Thermoleophilaceae; genus JACVRW01. The sequence continues at coordinate 55,359 of CAVYIA010000015.1, forward strand.
ATCGACTTCGACGGCACCGACTGGAGCTTCCTCGAGTCGCCCGCCTTCCTGGGCGCGGTGCTGGTGCTCGGGCTCGTGGCCTACGGCCTCGAGCGCTCGCGCCAGGGCGGCCCCGAGGCGGAGCGATCGTCTGCTCGACCTCGCCCTGCTGGCGCTGGGGGCGATCCTCGGCGCGCTGCTGTTCGCGGGCGCGCTCGCCGACGGTGGCGAGTCGGTCGCGATCGGCCTCATCGCGGGCCCGCTGTGCGCCCTGCTCGCCGGCCTCGCCGTGGGCGGCCTCGCCCAGCGCGCGCGCCGGCGGCTCGACCCGGCCGCGGCGGGGCTCCTGATCGTCTACGCGGACACGGCGGCGCTCGTGCTGGCGGCCGTGGCCATCTTCGTGCCCCCGCTCTCGTTCGTGGCGCTCATCGGCTTCGCGCTCCTGCTGGTCGGCGCCCGCCGCCGCGAGGGCGAGAAGTACGCCGGCCTGCGGGTCCTCAGGTAGTGGCCCAGCCGAAGAAGCTGGTCCTGGCGGTCATCGACTCGCTCAAGCCGGACATGCTCGACCTGGCGATCGAGGAGGGGCGCGCCCCGGCGCTCGCGGCGCTGCGCGAGCGCGGGACCTACATCCGCGACTGCGTCTCCACCTTCCCGTCGGTCACGCCCGTGGCCTCGGCCGCGATCGCGACCGGCACCGGGCCCGGGCGAGCACCACATCCCCTCGATGAACTGGTACCACCGCGGCGAGGAGCGCTACGTGGAGTACGGCTCCTCGTTCCAGGCCACGCGCGCGTTCGGCGTCGTCCGCTCGCTCTTCGACACGGTCTACAACATGAACATGGCCCATCTGACCCGGGGCCGGAAGACCGTCTTCGAGCACCTCGACGACGCCGGCCTCAGGACGGCCTGCACCACCTGGCTGATCTATCGCGGACGCACCCGCCACGAGCCCTCGGGTGCCAGCGTCTACCGGCGCATCGCCGAGGCGGCGCAGTTCCGCCACCCCGTCTACGGCGCCCGCGAGCTCTTCTACGCGGACCTGTTCGACTCGCGCGAGACGGGCTGCACGTCCGCGCTCGGCATGCCGGGCCAGCGCGACCGCCACACCGGCTGCGTGGGCGCCTACCTCGTCGAGCACGACCTCTTCGACTTCATGCTCTTCTCGCTGCCCGACAACGACACCTACTCGCACAAGGCGGGCCCGGACGGCCAGGTGCGCTCGATCGCGGAGGCCGACCGCGCGCTCGAGCGGATCATGCACGTGGCCGGAGGTGTCGATGAGTTCCTGGAGAAGCACGCCGTGATCGTCATGTCCGACCACTCGCAGACGAAGGTGGACGCGCGAATCAACCTCGCCGACGCGTTCGGCGGCTGGCGGGTGCTCACGCCGTCCGACCCGGCGCCGACCGAGGCCGAGCTGGCCGTCTGCCCGGCCGCGCGCTCGGCCATGGTCTACGTGCTCGAGGAGGCGCGCCGCGACGAGCTCGTGCCGCGCGTGGTGGAGGTCCTCGAGGGACTCGAGGGCGTGGACCTGGTGGTGCGCCGGGAGGGACGAGGCCGCCGTCGTCAGCTCCGACCGCGGCCGGCTCTCGTTCCGGCCGGGCGACCAGGTCACCGATGCCCGCGGCGCGGGCTGGTGGGTCGACGGCGAGCTCGACGTGCTCGGCCTGGACACCGCGGACGGCCGCGTGACGAGCGGCGAGTACCCGGACGGGCTCGGCCGGCTCTGGTCGGCGCTCGAGTGCCCCCACTCCGGGGACGTCCTGGCGTCGGCCACGCCTCGGCTTCGAGTTCATGGACTGGGGCGGCTCGGACCACGTGGGTGGCGGCAGCCACGGCTCGCTCCACCGCGACGACTCGGAGGGCGTCCTGATGCTCTGCGGCGTCGACGCCCCGCGAGCGCGAGCAGTGGTCGCTGGCGGACGTGACCCCCCTTGTCCTCGACCACTTCCATGTACGGTGACCGCATGAGCGACGAGGGCGAGGCGACCGTCGCGCGCCGCCCGCACGCCGTGCACGTGCGCGTGCGCGCGGGGATACGCAAGCCGGCCAACTGGGTGCAGCTGGCCAAGTTCTGCGCGGTCGGCGGCTCCGGCTACGTGGTGAACCTGTGCGTGTTCGCGCTCTTCGTCGGCCCGCTGGGCGCCCACCATCTCGTGGCCGCCACCGCCGCGTTCGTGGTCGCCGTGGTGAACAACTTCTGGTGGAACCGGCATTGGACCTTCGACGCGCGCGGCGGCCGCGCGGGCTTCCAGGCGCCGCGCTTCTTCGCCGTGAGCATCGCCGCCTTCCTGGTGGCGCTGGTCATCCTCGAGCTGCTCGTGAGCGTGGCGGGCGTGCCGGAGGTCCTGGCCCAGGCGATCGCGATCGTCGTGTCCACGCCCCTCAACTTCGTCGGGAACAAGATTTGGAGCTTCGCGATCGAGGTGTCGCGGGACTGAGGGCGGCGCTGGCAGCGGCGCTCTGCGCCCTCCTCGTGGCTGCCGCTCCGGCGGCTGCGGCGGACCTGCAGCGCCCGGCCTCGCAGACCGAGCCGCCGCGCTTCTTCGAGCGCAGCGCGGACGAGGTGATCGGGCTCGCCGAGCGCGGCGAGAAGGTCGTGCAGACCGAGCGGAGGGTCGGCAGGCTCGACCCGACCGCGTACACGAAGGGCATCGGCCGCTGGCAGGTGAGCTTCTTCCGCGACGGCGAGCAGCTCGTCCAGGTCCAGGTGGACGACCGCAGCGGCGCGCTGCTCGAGCAGTGGACCGGGCCGCAGGTGGCCTGGACGATGGCGCGCGGCTACGAGGGCGCCTTCGGGCGCAAGCTGAACGCCCCCTACGTCTGGATCCCGCTCTGCCTGCTGTTCCTCGCGCCGTTCGTGGACCTGCGCCGGCCGTTCCGGCTGCTGCACCTCGACCTGCTGGTGCTGCTCGGCTTCGGGGTCTCGCACGTGTACTTCAACCGCGGCGACATCGAGACGTCGGTGCCGCTCGTCTACCCGGTCCTGCTCTACCTGCTGCTGCGGACCCTCGTGGCGGGGCTCCGCCCGCGCGAGCGCGCCCGCCCGCTGGTCCCGCACCTGCCGGCCACGGCGCTGGTCGTGGGCCTCGTGTTCCTCCTGTCGTTCCGGATCGGGCTGAACGTGGTCGACTCGAACGTGATCGACGTGGGCTACGCGGGCGTGATCGGCGCGGACCGCATCGTCGACGGCGACCGGCTCTACGGCGAGGGCTTCTCGGACGACGTGGAGCGCGGCGACACCTACGGGCCGCTGTCCTACCTGGCCTACGTCCCGTTCGAGCAGGCGCTGCCCTGGAGCGGGCGCTGGGACGACCTCCCGGCGGCCCACGGCGCGGCCATCGCCTTCGACCTGCTCACCGCGGCCGGCCTGCTGCTGCTCGGGATGCGACTGCGGCCGGGGCGGGAGGGACGGCTGTTCGGCCTGGCGCTCGCGTACGCCTGGGCCGCGTTCCCCTACACGGCGTTCGCGCTCGAGACGAACTCGAACGACGCGCTCGTCGCCCTGGCCTGCGTGGCGGCCCTGCTGGCGCTCACGATCCGGCCCGCCCGGACACGGCTCGGCGCGGCGGCCCGCGCCACGGCGGTGGCCGCGGGCGCGGCGGCGAAGTTCGCCCCGCTCGCCCTCGCCCCGCTGTTCGCCGTCTACCCGTCGCGGGAGCGCAGCCGGGTGCGGCTGTACGCGCTCGTGCTCGTGGTCCTGCTGGCCGCCGCCGTGATCCCGTTCATCCCGGACGGCAGCCTGCGCGAGCTCTACGACAGGACGATCGGCTACCAGGTCTCGCGCCCGTCGCCCTTCAGCATCTGGGGCCAGGAGGACCTCGGCTGGCTGCACGCGATCGTCAAGGTGGCCGCCGCGGCGCTCGCGGTCGGGGTCGCGTTCTTCCCGCGCGAGCGCGGGCCCCGCCAGATGGCCGCGCTCGGGGCCGTCGTCCTGATCGCCCTCCAGCTCACGGCGACGCACTGGTTCTACCTCTACATCGTCTGGTTCCTGCCGTTCGTGCTCGTGGCGTGCCTGGGCGCCTACCGGATGCGCGACGAGCCGGCGGCCGCGGCCGAGCCGGAGCCGGAGCGCCAGGCGGTCTTCGCGTGAGGCGGCTGCTCCTGCCCGCCGGCGTCCTGCTGCTGGTCGGCTGGGCGGCGATCCTCCTGGTGCCGCCGTTCAGCGACGACAGCATCAACGACCTCTACGTGTACCGGACCTTCGCCGCGCCGGTGCTCGACGGGCAGCTTCCGTACCGCGACGTCTTCTTCGAGTACCCGCCGCTCGCGGCGCCCGTGATCGCGCTGCCGGGGCTCCTGGGGACGGGCGAGGACACCTTCAGGCTCGTCTTCGCCGGCTGGACGCTGCTGATGGCGGCCGGGGTGGTGCTCCTCTGCGGCGCGCTGGCGGCGCGGACCGGGGGGGACGTGCAGCGCGCGCTGCTCGCGGCGGCGGCCATGCCGCTCGTCTGCGGCGCCATGCTGAGGACGCACTTCGACCTCGCCCCGATCGGCCTGACCCTGCTCGCCCTCCTGCTCGTGGTGGCCGGCCGGCGCCGCGGCCGGCCTCGCGGTGCTGGGGCTCGCGGTGATGACCAAGGGCTTCCCGCTCGTGGCGGCGCCGGTCGTGCTGGCCTGGCTGGCGGCCCGCCACGGCCGCCGCGAGGCGATCCAGGACGGGCTGGTCATGGTCGCCGTGATCGCGGCGATCGGGCTCGGCTCCCTGCTCGTGTCCTCGACGGGCACGGTGGACGCGTTCACGTACCAGGTGGACCGCCCGGTTCAGATCGAGAGCACGCCGGCGGCGTTCCTCTACGGGCTCGACGGGCTGGGGCTCGGCGAGGCGGTCCGGCTGGGGAGCCACCGGGCGGACAACATCGTCCACCCCGCCGACGACGCCGTGGCGGCGGCGCTCGCCGCCGTCCTGCTCGCGGTGATCGTCCTGCTCTCGTTCCAGGCCGGCGCCCGTCCGGACGACCCGAGGGCGGTGGTGCTCGCCTCGCTCGGCGCGATCGCGGCGTTCGCCTGCTTCGGGCGGGTGCTCTCGCCGCAGTACCTCGTCTGGACGGTCCCGCTCGGGGCGCTCGCGCTCGCCTGGCGGCTCGACACGCTCGCCCTGGCCGTGGCGGGCGCGACCGTGCTGACGCTCGTGGAGTTCCCCGGTCTCTACGAGAACCTGGGCGGCCGCGAGCCGCTGCCCGTGGCGATCGTGTGCCTGCGCGACGCCCTGCTGATCGCCGCCGTGGCGCTCACGGTCCGGGCCCTACAGGTCCGCGGGGAGGAGCACCTGCTCGATGCTCGTCGCCCGGCCGTCGCCGTCCGCCTCGACTAGCACGGCGTTCAGCCACGGGTCCTCGGCCGAGGTCTCGAAGCGCACGTTCGTCATCGTGAGGAAGCGCTCGATGGCCTGCTCGCGCTTCACGCCGATCACCCCGCCGCGCGGCCCGGTCATGCCCACGTCGGTGATGTAGGCCGTGCCCTCGGGGAGCACGCGGAGGTCGGCGGTCGGGACGTGGGTGTGGGTGCCCACGCAGGCGGTCACGCGGCCGTCGAGGTACCAGCCGATGGCCACCTTCTCGCTCGTGGCCTCGGCGTGCATGTCCACCAGCACGTGGTCCGCCGACCCGCGCAGGTCGGCGAGCACCGCGTCGGCCTCGGCGAACGGCGAGCGCACCGCCTCGACGTAGAGCTGGCCCGAGAGGTTCACCACGCCGAGGCGCGTGCCGTCCTTCTCGACGACGGTGTGCCCGCGCCCGGGGCTGCCCTTCGGGAAGTTCGAGGGCCGCACGATCCGCTCCTCGCGGTCGAGGAACCCGTAGACCTCGCGGTGGCGGTAGGCGTGGTTGCCGAGCGTGATCGCGTCGGCGCCCAGCTCGAGCAGCTCGCGGGCGGTCTTCTCGGTGATGCCCACGCCGCCCGCCGAGTTCTCCCCGTTCACCACCACGAAGTCGAGCCCGTGGCGCTCGCGCAGGCCCGGGAGCAGCGACGCCAGCGTGCGCCGGCCGAGGCCGCCCACCACGTCGCCTACGAACAGGAGCTTCACCGGGGCGATTCTGCCAAGCTGAGCCGCCGTGGAGACGAGCGCCGCACCGAGCACCCCTGCGGTGGATGCGCCGATCGTCCTGGAGGCACAGGGCCTGACGAAGCGCTTCGGCGAGCGCGAGGCGCTCAAGGGCGTGTCGCTGTCCGTGGCGCGCGGCGAGCTGGCGGCGGTCATCGGCCCGAACGGGGCGGGCAAGACCACGCTGCTCTCGATCCTTGCCGGGATCCAGTCCCCGGACGGCGGCAGCGTCTCCAAGGCGCCCCGCGAGATCGGCTGGGTCCCGCAGCAGCCGGCGCTCTACGGCAAGCTCACGGTGGCCGAGAACCTGGACCTGTTCGCCCGCCTCGAGAAGGTTCCCGACCCCGCCGACACGGTCGACCGCATGCTCGAGCTCACGGACCTGCGCGACCGCGCGGACGACCAGGTGGGCACGCTCTCGGGCGGCAACAAGCAGCGCGTGAACATCGCGATCGGCCTGCTCGCCAGGCCCGAGGTGCTGCTGCTCGACGAGCCGAGCGCGGCGCTCGACCCGCGCCAGCGCGAGCGCCTCTGGGAGTTCATCGTGCGCCTGGCGGCCGAGGGCACGACGGTCATCTACGCCACGCACAACATCCAGGAGGCCGACCGCTACGCGCGCCAGCTGGTCCTGCTCGCCGACGGCGAGCGGCTCTTCGACGGCTCGCCGCGCGAGCTCGAGCGCCTCGTCGGCGCCGGCGGCCTGGACTTCGAGGCCGCCTTCGTGCGGTTCCTGCACCAGCAAGGGCACTGATGCGCTGGCTGCTGGTCAAGGACCTGCGCATCCTGCGCCGCTCCCCGCTGCTGGTGAGCCTGCTCGTGCTCTACCCGATCGTGATCGCGGTGCTGATCGGGTTCGCGGTCTCGCGCGGGCCCGACAAGCCCGAGGTCGCCTTCTACAACGAGCTGCCCGCCTCGGCCGGGACGGTCGAGCTCGGCGGCCGGCGGATCGACATCACCAAGGAGGGCCGAGCGGCTCTTCGACGCGATCGAGCCGGTGCAGGTGAAGAGCCGGGCCGAGGCGATCCAGAAGGTGAAGGACGGCGACGTGCTCGCGGCGATCGTGATCCCGAAGGACCTGACCGAGAAGCTCCAGTCCGGGCTCGAGTCGGGCCAGGTGGACGTCTTCTACAACGCGGAGGATCCGGCCAAGAAGGAGTTCGTCGAGAACACGATCAAGTCCCAGGTGCAGAGGGCGAACGCCGCGCTCACGAAGCGGATCGCCGAGGAGGCGCTGCGCCTGCTCAACCTGATCAGCAAGGGCGGCGACTACCACTTCCTCGGCCAGGACATCGGCATCCTCGGCCTCGAGGAGTCCGAGGCGATCCTGCGCAAGGCGCAGCGCGACCTGCCGGCGAACTCGCCGCAGCGCGACGAGATCGATCGCGTGCTCGGCTTCGCGAAGCTCGCCCGCGACAACCTCTCCTTCTCGGACGACGTGCTGGCGGTGGTCGGCGAGCCGATCAAGGTGCGCGCCCGCTCGCTCCAGGGCGGGCGCAACTCGCTCAGCTCGTTCGCCGTCGCGCTCGCCGTGGCCGTCTCGATGATGTTCATCACGCTGCTCCTGGCGGCGGGCATGCTCGCGCTCGAGCGCGAGGAGAACGCCTTCCCGCGCCTGGTGCGGGGGCTCGTGTCGCGCACGGCGCTGCTGGTGGAGAAGGCCGGGCTCGCCGCGGCCTGCGCGGCGGCGGCCTGCCTGCTGATGCTGCTGGGCCTCGGGCTGTTCGTGGACCTCGACTGGGGCCGCTTCCCGCTCTGGATCGTGGCCCTCGCGGTCGCCGGCCTCGGCTTCGCCGCGCTCGGTCTCGCGATCGGGGCGCTCACGCGCGAGGTGCGGGCGGCGTCGCTGCTGGCGTTCATGCTGGCGCTGCCGCTCGCCTTCCTGGCGCTGGTGCCGTCCGGCTCCGTGGCGCCCGGGCTCTACGACGTGATGCGCGCGATCTCGGCGCTGTTCCCGTTCAGGCCCACGCTCGACGCCCTCAACGCCGCGCTGAACGACAGCGGCGACATCGCCGGCCCGCTCCTGCACCTGCTCGTGCTCTCGCTCGGCTTCGGGGCGCTGGCGCGGCTCGGGCTGCGCGCGTTTCGCGTAAACGGCCTGGCCCCGTAGACTGCTGCCCGATGGCCTTTCCCGCCACCCGAATGCGGCGCCTGCGCAAGACCGGGCTGCTCCGCGGGATGGTGCGCGAGACCGAGCTCACGCCCGCGCACCTCGTGCTGCCGCTGTTCGTGCAGCTCGGCGAGGATCGCACGCCCGTCGAGGCGATGCCGGGGGTGGAGCGGCTCTCGATCTCGCACGCGGTCGAGGAGGCCGGCGAGGCGCACGCGCTGGGCGTGCCCGCGGTGCTGCTGTTCGGCCTTCCCGCCGACAAGGACCTCCAGGGCTCGGGCGCCTACGACGACGAGGGCGTCGTCCAGCTGGCGGTGCGGGCGCTGAAGGACGCCCACCCCGAGCTCGTGGTGATGACCGACGTGTGCCTCTGCTCGTACACCTCGCACGGCCACTGCGGCGTGGTGACCGACGACGGCTCGATCGACAACGACGTGACGCTCGAGCTGCTCGCCAAGACGGCGATCTCGCACGCCGCCGCGGGCGCCGACGCCGTCGCGCCGAGCGACATGATGGACGGCCGCGTGGGCGCCCTGCGCGGGCAGCTCGACAACGAGGGCCACAAGGACGTGCCGATCGTGGCCTACTCGGCCAAGTTCGCCTCGGCGTTCTACGGGCCGTTCCGCGAGGCGGCCGACGCCACGCCGGCCTTCGGCGACAGGCGCAGCTACCAGATGGACCCCGCCAACGCGGACGAGGCGGTCCGCGAGGCGCTCCTCGACGTGGAGGAGGGCGCGGACGTGGTGATGGTCAAGCCCGCGCTTCCGTACCTGGACGTGATCCGGCGCGTGAAGGAGGCCACGCGCGTGCCGGTGGCGGCCTACAACGTGAGCGGCGAGTACGCGCTCATCAAGGCGGCCGCCGCGGCCGGCTACGTGGACGAGCGGGCGACCGTGCTCGAGGCGCTCACCGGCATCCGCCGCGCCGGCGCCGACATCGTCGTGACCTACCACGCCAAGGACGTGGCCGAGTGGCTTCGGTAGCGAAGGTCCGGAGCCGCAAGGGCGGCGCCGCGGCCCCGCTCGACGACGTCGACCGCAAGCTCCTCAACCTGCTGCAGGGCAGGTTCCCGCTCGAGCCGCGCCCGTTCGCGCGCGTGGCGGAGCTCGCGGAGATGGGGGAGGACGAGGTGCTCGCCCGCACGCAGCGGCTGCTCGACGACCGCATCATCCGCCAGCTCACCCCGATCTTCGACACGCGCGTGCTGGGCTACAAGTCGATGCTCGTCGCCGCGCGGGTCGATGCGGAGCACCCCTGGCGCGCCGCCCGGATCATCAACTCGCACCCGGGCGTGAGCCACAACTACCTGCGCAACCACGACTTCAACATGTGGTTCACGATCGCCGTCGAGCCGGAGTCGCGGCTCGGCCTCGCAGGGCACCCTCGACGTGCTCGCCGAGCTCACCGGGGCCGAGTCGGTCCGCCAGCTGCCCACGATCCGCCTCTTCAAGATCCGCATGGACCTGGAGATGGAGGGCGGCACGGACGCGCTCGCGAGCGCCGGCGTGGCCGAGGACTTCGAGGAGCCGGAGGCGATCGAGCTGTCCGAGCTCGACGTGGCGGTGATCCGCACCCTGCAGGGCGACCTCCCGGTCACCCGGGAGCCGTACGCGCCCGCCGCGAAGGAGCTCGGCATCACGCAGGAGGCGCTGCTGGCCCATCTCGAGTCGATGAAGGAGCGGCGCGCGCTCAGGCGCGTCGCGGCGATCCTCTTCCACCGCAGGGCCGGCTTCTCGGCCAACGGGATGGGCGTGTGGCGCGTGCCCGACGAGCGCATCCTCGAGCTCGGCCCGCAGATGGCCGCGTTCCGCGGGATCTCGCACTGCTACCAGCGGCCCACCTACGCGGACTGGCCGTACTCCGTCTTCACGATGGCCCACGGCCGCTCGAAGGAGGAGTGCGACGCGATCCTGGACTCGATCGCGGAGTCCACCGGGATCGAGGACCGGAGCACGCTCTACTCGTCGACCGAGTTCAAGAAGATCCGGCTCCTCTACTTCACGGACGAGCACCGCAAGTGGGAGGCGGAGCACTCCTGACCGGGGACGCGCTCGGCGGAGGCCTTCGCCCGGGCGCTCCGCCTCATGCCCGGCGGCGTCAACTCGCCGGTCCGCGCGATGCGCTCGATCGGGCGCGACCCGCTGTTCGTCGCGAGCGGCGAGGGCGCGGAGCTCGTGGACGTGGACGGCAACCGCTACGTGGACTGGGTGATGTCCTGGGGCCCGCTGGCGGCGGGCCACGCGCACCCGGACGTGGTCGCCGCGGTCACGGAGGCCGCCGCGCGCGGCACGAGCTACGGCGCGCCCACCGAGGCGGAGACCGAGCTCGCGGCCGAGGTCGTGGAGCGCGTGCCCTCCGCGGAGATGGTGCGGATGACCTCCTCGGGCACCGAGGCGAGCATGAGCGCGATCCGCCTGGCCCGCGCCGCAACCGGCCGCGACGCGGTGGTGAAGTTCGCCGGCGCCTACCACGGGCACGTGGACGGGCTGCTGGCCGAGGCCGGCTCGGGGCTGGCGACCCAGGGCATCCCGGCGAGCCCGGGCGTGACCGAGGCGCAGGCCGCCGACACGGTGGTGGTCCCCTGGAACGACCGCGACGCGGTGGAGGCGGCGCTCGCCGAGCGCGAGGTGGCCGCGCTCGTGTGCGAGCCCTACCCGGCCAACATGGGCCTGGTCCCGCCCGAGGCCGGCTTCCTGGCGTTCCTGCGCGAGGCCGCCTCGCGGTCCGGGGCCCTGCTGGTCTTCGACGAGGTCATCTCCGGCTTCCGGGTGGCGCCCGGCGGCGCGCAGGAGCGCGAGGGCGTCACGCCCGATCTGAGCGTGCTCGGCAAGGTCATCGGCGGCGGGCTGCCGGCCGCGGCCTACGCCGGGCGGCGCGACCTGATGGAGCGGATCGCCCCCTCCGGCTCGGTCTACCAGGCGGGCACGCTCTCCGGCAACCCGCTGGCCACCGCCGCGGGGCTCGCGACGCTCGCGCTCCTCGACGCGGACGCCTACGAGCACCTCGACCGCGTGGCCGGCGCGCTGGCGGAGGGGCTCGAGGCGGCCGCGGCGGACGCCGGGGTGCCCGCGCGGGTCGCGCACACCACCGGCCTCCTGACGCTCTTCTTCTCCGCGGAGCCGGTGCGCGACTACGCCGGCGCCGCGGCGTGCGACCTCGACGCCCACGCCGCGTTCTGCCGCGCCATGCTGGCCCGCGGCGTGTACCTGCCGCCGTCCCAGTTCGAGGCCTGGTTCCCGTCGCTCGCCCACGGCGAGCAGGAGGTCGAGCGCACGCTGGCCGCGGCGCGCGAGTCGCTCGCCGAGGTGGCCGGGCGATGAGCGTGCTCGACGCGGTGGTGAGCGCGGCGGATCCCGCCCTGGCCGCCCACGCCGTCCCGGAGCCGGGCCCGGAGCGCTTCGGCGGCGCGCTGGAGGACCAGTGCCGGCACTTCGTGCTCGAGGCGGTCTACGAGGGCTATCTCATGCACTACGGGACCCCGCGGGCGTTCGCCGGCATGGACGCGGACCTGAGGCTGCTGGCGGGCGACGCGCTCTACGCGCTCGGGCTGGCCCGCCTGGCCGGCGTGGGGGACGTGGCCGCCGTGGCGGAGCTGTCGGACCTGATCTCGCTCACGGCCCAGGCCCAGGCCGCGGGCCGCCCGGACCTGGCCGAGGAGCTCTGGGACGCGAGCGCGCTCGCGCTCTCGGAGGCGCAGGGACCGGGCGCGCGCGCCTGGGCCCGCGATAGGCTCCCGGCGCCCTGACGGGGTGCCGAGCGGACGTACGCCAAACGTGCCTTCCGCCACCAAGTTGGCACTACCCTTCGCGGGGCGATAGAACCGATCAACGTGGCCGATCCTCCCAACGTCGACAAGAAGTCCCGCTACACCGAGGGTCGGGGCATCGCGGGCGCCTTCCCGGGCGAGACGGTCACGCGCCGGCGGCTCATGGAGGGCACCGCGCTCGCCGCGGGCGGAATCGCCACGGCGGCCTTCGCGCTCCCCGCGCTCGGCTTCGCGCTGGGGCCCGTCTTCGAGGACACGACGCTGCGAGAACTGGCAGTCGGTCGGGCCGGAGGGCGACTTCAACGAGCAGACCTACGTCCAGCGGGTGATCAACATCGTCGCCAGCATCGGCGACCCCGGTAAGACCACGGTCTACATCCGCAAGTTCGATCCCGGGCCGCGACAGCGACCGCAACGAGGACCAGCCGTACGTCGCGATCTCCACGCGCTGCGCCCACCTCGGCTGCCCGGTCCGCTACATCCAGGCGTCGCAGAAGTTCGTCTGCCCCTGTCACGGCGGCGTCTACGACTTCCAGGGCAAGGTGCAGGGCGGCCCGCCGGTGCGCCCGCTCGACCGCTTCTACACGCGCGTGCGCGCCGGCCAGGTGGAGCTCGGCGACCGCTTCTCGCTGAACTCGAAGCTCGAGCGCTTCTCGCCGCGTGACCCGTCGAACCACCTCGACGGGCTCTGGCAGTACCTCTATCCGTCGAGGCCGACCACATGAAGGCGCCCCCGCTCCCCAAGTTCCTGCGCCCGTCCCCGCCGCGCCCCGGCTCGAAGAACGGCGCCGGGAACGGGAACGGCTCCGTCGTCGCGCCTCCCAAGCCCACGCCGAAGGATCACGCCGTCGAGGGGACCGCCTCGGTCGTCGGCTGGCTCGACGAGCGCACCGGCGCCAGCCCGTTCCTGCGCGGCTTCCTCTACCGCAAGGTGCCCAAGGGCACGAACTGGTTCTACACGCTCGGCTCGGCCACGATGTTCGCCTTCCTCTCGCAGGCGGTCACCGGCGTCTTCCTGGCGATGTACTACGAGCCCGACTCGGTCTCGCGCGCGTACTCGTCGGCCTCGCACATCACGAACGACGTGTTCCTGGGCGAGCTCGTCCGCGGCATGCACCGCTGGGGCTCGTCGGTGATGATCATCCTGATCTTCCTGCACATGGGCAGGACCTTCTTCTTCGGCGCGTACAAGTACCCGCGCGAGCTGAACTGGGTGATCGGCGTGGTGCTGCTGGTGCTCACGCTGATGATGGGCCTCACCGGCTACCTGCTCCCGTTCGACCAGCGCTCCTTCTGGGCGACGGTCGTGGCGGTGAACCTGAACTCGTCGGGCCCGGTGATCGGCCCCTACCTGGCGGACTTCCTGAGAGCCGGCTCCGAGTTCGGGCCCACCACGATCACCCGCTTCTACGCGCTGCACATGCTGGCCGTGCCGGGGCTGATCGCCGCCCTCATCGGGGCCCACCTCTACCTCGTCGCCAAGCTCGGCACCACCGCGCCGCCGTGGCTGAAGGCCGAGAAGAAGGACCTCCTCACAGAGGAGCTCTGACGTGGACCGCCGCCAGCGCGAGGACTACCTGCGCGAGTACTCGATCCTGAAGAGCCAGGGGAAGCCGTTCTTCCCCTACGCGATCGCCAAGGACAGCATGATGGCGATCGTCACGCTCGCCGTGATCATCCTCATGGCGGTCCTGTTCGGCGCCGAGCTGGGGCCGAAGGCCGACCCCACGACCACCACCTACACGCCGCGGCCCGAGTGGTACTTCTTCTTCCTCTTCGAGCTGCTGCGCGTGGTCAAGCCGCCGGAGCTGGTCTTCCTCGCGACGATCGGCATCCCGACCATCTGCCTGATGCTGCTGCTCCTGCTGCCGTTCTACGACCGCGGCCCGGAGCGCAACCCGCTGCGGCGCCCGATCGCCACCACCGCCGGCATCGCGACGATCGCGCGCGATGACCTACCTCTCGGTCCTGGGCGCCCTCGCCGGCTCGCCGACCGAGATCGAGCTGGCCACGAAGCCGCAGTACGAGGAGGGCAAGGAGATCACGGCCTCCGCGGGCTGCCTGGGCTGCCACAAGATCGGCGAGAACGGGAACACGCTCGGCCCGAACCTGACCGAGATCGGCTCGCGCCTCGGCCGCGACGCGATCGCCCGGACGCTCGAGAACCCCACGGCGCCGATGCCGTCCTACGCGAACTTCCGGAAGACCAACCCGGAGCAGTTCGACAAGCTCGTGCAGTACGTCGCGTCGCTCAAGGGCGACGAGTAGAGAGCGGGGCGATCACATGAGCAGCGCGTCCGGGACGCTCCCCGAGACGCAGGTGCGCGCGATGTTCGACCGGATCGCGCGCGTCTACGACCGCATGAACGGCCTGATGACGGCCGGGATGCACCACCGCTGGCGCGGGCGCGCCGTGGACCTGGCGGCGGTCGGGCCGGGCTCGCGGGCGCTCGACGTGGCCACCGGGACGGGCGACCTGGCGATCGCGCTGCGCGCCCGCGGCGCCGAGGTCGTGGGGATGGACTTCTCCGAGCGGATGCTCGAGCTCGCGCGCGCCAAGGCGCCGGACATCCGCTTCGAGGCGGGGAACGCGCTCGCGCTCCCGTACGCCGACGGCGAGTTCGACGCCGTCACGGTCGGCTTCGGCGCGCGCAACTTCTCGGATCTCGGCCAGGGCCTGGCGGAGATGGCACGCGTGACCCGCCCGGGCGGCCGCGTGGTGGTGCTCGAGATAACGACGCCGCAGAAGCCGCCGCTGTCGTGGTTCTTCAAGCTCTGGTTCGACCAGGTGGTGCCGCGCCTCGGGCGGCTCGCGGGCGACCCGGACGCCTACACCTACCTCCCGAGCTCGGTGCGCCGCTTCCCGGGGCCCGAGGCGCTGGCCGCGGAGCTGGCGGCGGCCGGGCTGACGGACGTGCGCTGGGTGCTCACGGCGGGCGGCATCATCGCCCTGCACGCCGGCGCGCGGGCATGACCGCGGCCCAGGCGCAGCTCGGCGCGGTGCTCGCCGCGGGCGGGGCGCCGCTGGCCGCGGCGCTCGAGCGCACCGAGGAGCGGCTCGCCGAGGTGGCCGCGCGGCCACGGCCCGGAGCTCGAGGAGCACGCCGCCGCGATGCTCACGGCGGGCGGCAAGCGGCTGCGGCCGGTGCTCGTCTTCCTGACCGCGGCCGAGGACTCCGACCCGCGCCTCGTGGCGGCGGCGGTGGCCGTGGAGCTGCTGCACATGGCCACCCTCGTCCACGACGACGTGCTCGACCGCGCGCCGCTGCGGCGCGGGCGCCCGACCGTGTTCGCCACGGGCGGCCGCGACGCCGCCACGGCCACCGGCGACCTGCTCTTCTCGCGCGCCTTCGCCGAGCTCGCCGGGACCGGGAGCGAGGAGGCGGTCAGCCGCCTGTCCGCGGCGTCCTCGGCGCTGGCCCGCGGCGAGCTGATGCAGCGCGCCGACGCCTGGCTCGTGGACGTGGACGCCGAGCGCTACCTGGAGCGCTGCCGGCTGAAGACGGCCAGCCTGTTCGACGCCTGCTGCCGGCTCGGCGCCCTGTTCGGCGGCACGCCCGGGCATGCGGCCGAGCTGGGCGCGTTCGGCGAGGACATCGGCCTCGCCTTCCAGCTGCTCGACGACGTGCTCGACGTGTCCGGCCCGGCCGAGCGCACGGGCAAGCCGCGCGGGCACCGACCTGCTGGACGGGACCGTGACGCTCCCGCTCATCCTCGCCCGCCGGCGCGACCCCGAGCTGGCCGCCATGGACCTGCGCGCGGTGGCCACGGACGCCGGGCGCGCGGAGGAGCTCTGCGACCGCATCGCTGCGACCGGCGTGCTGGACGACGCGCGCGCGATGGCGCTGGAGCACGTGGCGACGGCCAAGGAGCGCCTCGACCGGCTCGGGCTTCCCGCCGGGCGCATCGAGGCGCTGCGGCTGGTGGCCGACGGCGTCGTCGAGCGCTACGCCTAGACCATCGCTGCGCAGCCGGCCGAGCCGGCTGCTAGCGCAGCCAGGGCCTAGAAGTCTTCAGGGAGGATGGCGTCGGCCTGGAGGGCGCCCACGAAGCGGTCGATCTCCTCAGCCATGTTCGCCCGCATCAGGCGCTTGTAGTCGCGCGCCAGCGCGTCGCCGCCGCGGTCGAGCTCTTCGTCGAAGGACTCGACCGTGTCCTGGGCGAAGACGCCCTCGCGGTACACGTCGCAGTTCGGGCAGTGGAGCAGGACGTTCCAGTTCTCGGGGCCGGCCTCGTCCCAGTGGACGGGGTACACGAGCTCCGAGTAGCACTCCATGCACACGTGGAGCTCCTGATGCGGCTCCGCGGGCGCGTGCTCGACCTGCGCCGGCTCGTCGAGCTGGACCTCGGCCTCCTTGAAGTACACGACCTCGATGGTCTTGCCGCTCGGGAGGACGACCCGCTTGACGTAGTGCGTCTGGTCTCCGCCTGTCTCCATCTCTTCCATCCTGAAACCCGTATCGGCACGCCCCCGGGGAACTTGAACCTCAATCGACGGAGATAGACTCGGGCGCCCCGTGGTGCTTAGCGATCGCACGATCCGTGCGGAGATAGAGGCCGGCCGGATCGTCATAGACCCCTACGACGACGGCCTGGTCCAGCCGTCGAGCGTCGACGTGCGCGTGGACAGCCGCTTCCGCGTCTTCCACAACGCCCGCTACCCGTACATCGACGTGCGCCAGCCGATGGACGACCTGACCGAGCTGGTGGAGATCAAGGACCGCGAGCAGCCGTTCATCCTCCACCCGGGCGAGTTCGTGCTCGGCCAGACGCTCGAGCAGGTGGAGCTCCCCGACGACCTGGTGGGCCGGCTCGAGGGGAAGTCGAGCCTGGGGAGGCTCGGCCTCCTCATCCATTCGACCGCGGGCTTCGTCGACAGCGGCTTCGCCGGGCGGCTCACGCTCGAGCTCTCGAACGTCGCGAACCTCCCGATCACGATCTACGAGGGGATGCCGATCGGCCAGCTCTCGTTCATGCGCATGGACGGGCCGGTGGAGCAGCCCTACGGCTCGCGCGACAAGGGCTCGAAGTACCAGGGGCAGGCCGAGCCCACGCCGAGCCGCTTCTACCTCAACTTCAAGGATTGACGGGGCGGGGTGGGCGCCCCGCTACCATGAGTCGTCCATGTGGACCCCAGGCCCACTAGAGATCATCGTCGTGCTTGTCGTCGTGCTCGTGGTCTTCGGCCCGAAGCGCCTACCCGATCTCGGGCGCTCGCTCGGGACCGGCATGCGTGAGTTCAAGGACTCGATCACGGGCAAGGACAAGGAGCGCGAGGAGATCGAGGCGGTCAAGGCCACGGCGGAGAAGCCCGAGCCGACCCCCACGACGGCCGGCGACCGCCAGTCCTGAGCCGGGCGGAAGCGCAGGGTGGCGCGCCGCCGCATACGTCCGATCGGCCATGACGATCGTCTCTCGATCGTCGAGCATCTCGACGAGCTTCGCACCCGGATAGTCATCTGCGCCATCGCCTTCGGCGTGGCGTGGGGGATCACCGGCATGGCAGAACGACCTCGTCCTGCGGATCGTCAACCGCCCGCTGCCGCGCGGGATCGAGCCCATCACGCTCGGCCCGGCGGAGGCCTTCTACACGACGATCACGAACGCGGCGTACTTCGCCCTGATCCTGGCCCTGCCGGTGATCCTGTACCAGATCTACGCGTTCCTGCTGCCCGCGTTCAGCCCGACCGAGCGGCGCGTGGCGCTGCCGCTGCTGCTGCTCGTCCCGGTGCTGTTCATCTCGGGCGTGGTCTTCTGCTACTTCGTCGTGCTCACGCCCGCGCTGCACTTCCTCCTCAACTTCAACGCGGACAACTTCAACACCCAGGTCCGGGCGCGCGACTACTACTCGTTCATCACGATGCTGATGCTCGCGATGGGCATCGGCTTCCAGATACCCGTGGGGGTGCTGGCGGCGTGCAAGCTCGGGCTCACCAGCCCCGACAAGCTCCGCAAGAACCGGCGCTACGCGATCGTCGTGATCGCCGTGGTCGCGTCGCTCCTGCCCACGCTCGACCCGCTCACCCTGATCCTCGAGATGATCCCGCTGATCTTCCTCTACGAGCTGAGCATCTGGCTCGCATCCGTGCTCGGCCGGCCGGCGCCGGAGGTGGCGGAGCGAATCGCCTCCGCCGAGGGCAGCTAGCCTTCCCGCGCGCATGCTGTTCGATCTAAGAGGCCGGCGCCGCCGGCTGGTGCAGGTCACCTACCTCATGCTCGCCCTCCTGATGGGCGGCGGCCTGGTGCTGTTCGGGATCGGCGGCGACGTCTCCGGCGGGCTCTTCGACGCCTTCTCGGGCAACTCCGGCGGCAGCGGCAACGAAGTCGTCCAGAAGCGCATCGACCGCAACGAGAAGCGCGTCCAGGCGAACGCGGCCGACACGGTCGCGCTCAAGGCGCTCGTCCGCGACAACTACGCGCTGGCGGTCTCGGACCAGGACGCGAACGCCACCGCGTTCCCGGCATCCGCGAAGGACGACCTGCGCCGCGCCGGGCGTCTACTGGCAGCGCTACCTCGACGCCGCGAAGGGCAACCCGGACGCGTCGCTCGCGTCCGTGGCGCTGCGCGTGTACGACGTGGGGGCGCTCGGACAGCCGAAGGACGCGGCCCGCGCGATGACGATCATCGCCGGCTCCTCGAACGACTTCCAGAGCTATCTGCAGCTCGTGCAGTACGCCGCGCTGGCCAAGGACGAGCGCACGGCTGATCTCGCGACTCAAAAGGCGGTGGACCTCGCGCCGAAGAACCTCAAGAAGGACGTGAAGATGCAGGCCAACCAGCTGAAGAAGGCGGCAGAGCAGCAGCAGGCGGCCGGCTGACGTACCCTTCGCAGATCGCAGGCAGGATGCTGGCGACCACACAAGAATCGAGAGAAGCGTGAACTTCCATATCGAAGACGAGGCAGTCGACGACACCACACACGTGATCGAGCTCGGGGGCGAGGTGGACCTCTACACCGCGCCGGAGTTCAAGGAGCGGATGGTCGAGCTGATCGAGTCGGGCAAGAAGCAGATCGTCGTCGACCTGTCGCAGGCGACGTTCATCGACTCCACGACGCTCGGCGTGCTCGTGGGGGGCGTCAAGCGGCTGCGGCCCGCCGGCGGCTCGCTCGCGCTCGTCTGCACGGACGACAACATCACGAAGATCTTCGAGATCACCGGGCTCGACCGGGTGTTCCCGATCCACTCGTCGCGCGACGAGGCGCTGGCCGCCGTCGCCAGCAGCAGCTAGACGGCCGAGTCTCTAGAATGCCCGGCCGCGGGCCGTTAGCTCAACTGGTAGAGCAGGAGACTCTTAATCTCAAGGTTGAAGGTTCGAGTCCTTCACGGCCCATGGCTGGGCGCCATGCCCGGCGGTAGGATCGATCGTCCCGCCGAACGGATAGGGAGCGACGACTTGGCTACCACGGAACTCACCACTACCCGCCTCGAGGAGCTGCTCGGCGACGACGCCCGGCTCCTCCTCGACCACCGCAGCGAGACCTTCGACAAGGCGAACCTGCACCTGCCGGGCCGGACTTCATCGACCGGGTCTTCCTCGACATCGGACCGCTCGACCAACGTGCTGCGCCAGCTCGAGTGGCTGATCCACTCGGGACGGCTCTCGGGCACCGGCTACGTGTCGATCCTCCCGATCGACCAGGGCATCGAGCACTCGGGCGGCGCGTCGTTCGCGCCCAACCCGATCTACTTCGATCCGGAGAACCTCGTCAAGCTGGCCATGGAGGGCGGCTGCAACGCGATCGCGTCGACGATCGGCGTGCTCGGCGCGGTCAGCCGGAAGTGGGCGCACAAGTTCCCCTTCATCGTGAAGCTCAACCACAACGAGCTGCTCACCTACCCGAACGAGTACGACCAGGTCATGTTCGGCTCGGTCGAGCGGGCCTGGGAGCTCGGCGCCGCGGGCGTGGGGGCGACCATCTACTTCGGCTCCGAGCAGAGCCGCCGGCAGATCGTCGAGGTCGCACGCGCCTTCGAGGAGGCCCACCGGCGCGGGATGTTCACCGTGCTCTGGTGCTACCTGCGCAACTCGGCCTTCAAGAAGGACGGCGTGGACTACCACGTCGCGGCGGACCTCACGGGCCAGGCCAACCACCTGGGCGTGACGATCCAGGCGGACATCATCAAGCAGAAGCTGCCTGAGAACAACGGCGGCTACACGGCGCTGGGCAACGGCTACGGGAAGACGCACCCCAAGGTCTACGAGGAGCTCACGAGCGACAACCCGATCGACCTGACCCGCTACCAGGTGATCAACTGCTACCTCGGGCGCGCCGGGCTGATCAACAGCGGCGGCGCCTCGTCCGGGCAGAGCGACCTGGCCGAGGCGGTGCGCACCGCCGTCATCAACAAGCGCGCGGGCGGGATGGGCCTGATCTCGGGCCGGAAGGCGTTCCAGCGCCCGATGGACGAGGGCATCGAGCTCCTGCACGCGATCCAGGACGTCTACCTGGCCGACGCGGTCACGGTGGCCTGAGGGGCCGTGGCCGAGCTCGGCTCACTCGACGGGCGGATCGCGCCGGCCGCCGAGACGTTCATCCCGGCGACCGACGAGGGGCTGCTGCGCGGCGACGGCGCCTTCGAGGTGATCCGCGTCTACGACGGCCGGCCGTTCGCGCTGGCCGACCATCTCGACCGGCTCGAGCGCTCGGCCGGCGAGCCTGCGGCTCGCGGAGGTGCCGCGCGCCGAGCTGGAGGCCGAGATCGCGGCGCTGCTCGAGGCGCGCGGCGGCACGGGGTTCGACGGCAGCCTGCGCCTCGTGCTCACCCGCGGCGGCCGGCGCCTGCTGCTCACCGAGCCGCTCCACGAGGCCAAGCCCACGATCCGGCTCGGCACCGTGACCTACTCGCCCACGCGCGTGCTCGACGGCGTCAAGTCGCTCTCGTACGCGGGCAACATGCTCGCCACCCGGCTCGCGCAGGAGCGCGGCTTCGACGAGGCGCTGCTCGTGACCCCGCACGGGCGCGTGCTCGAGGCGCCCACCTCCTCGATCTTCTGGGTCGCGCCCGACGGGGCGCTCTGCACGCCGCCGCTCGAGCGAGCACATCCTCGCCTCGATCACCCGCCAGCGGGTCATGGCGGTCGTCGGACGTGGAGGAGCGGCCTGCACCCTGGACGACCTGCGCGCGGCGGGCGAGGCGTTCCTCACCTCCACGACGCGCGAGGTGCAGCCGATCGTGGCCGTGGACGACATCGTGCTTCCGGAGGGCGAGCGCACCCACGAGGTGGGGCGCGCGCTGGGGGAGCGCATCGAGGAGGAGCTCGGCGGCTAGCCGCGCACGCGCGGGCGGCCCTGCATCTGATGGGAGACGTACCAGGCCACGTGCCGGACGGCGCCCGCCGCCAGCCCGAAGGCGCCTCCGATGAGCTTGTGGGCCATCTCGACGACATCCTAGGCCAGAGCCGGGGGCCGATGTGCCGTTAGTCACCATCGTGGGAAATCGCCCCCAGTTCGTGAAGGCGGCCGCCGTGTCGCGGCGCCTGCGCGAGCGCCACGAGGAGCTGATCGTGCACACGGGCCAGCACCACGACGACGAGCTCTCGCGCGTGTTCTTCGACGAGCTCGGGGTGCCCGCGCCCGACCACCAGCTGCACGCCGTCTCGGGCTCGAACACCGCCCAGACGGCGCGCATCCTCGCCGAGCTCGAGCCGATCCTGGCCGCGGCGCGGCCCGAGCTCGTGATCGTCTACGGGGACACGAACTCCACGCTGGCCGGAGCGCTGGCCGCCGCCCAGGCGCGCGATGCCCGTCGCGCACGTGGAGGCGGGCATGCGCTCGTTCGACCGCTCGATGCCCGAGGAGCTCAACCGCGTGCTGGTGGACCACGCCAGCGACCTCCTGCTCTGCTCGACCGCGACGGCGGTGGAGAACCTGGCGCGCGAGTCGGCGCGTGGGCGAGACGCACCTGGTGGGGGACGTGATGGCGGACGTGTCGCTGGCCTTCCAGGAGCTGGCGCGCGAGCGCTCCACCGCGCTCGCCGACCGCGGGCTCGAGCCGGGCGCGTACCTGCTCGTGACCGCCCACCGGGCCGGGAACGTGGACCCGCCCGAGCGCCTGCTGCAGCTGGTGGAGCTGCTCGAGGCGCTGCCCGGGCCGGTGGTGTTCCCGGTGCATCCGCGCACGCGCCGGCGGCTCGAGGAGGAGGGCCTGCTGGACCGGCTGGCGGCCGTGCCCGGCCTGGAGCTGGCGCCGCCGCTCGGCTACCTCGACTTCCTCGAGCTGGCCCGCGGCGCCCGCGCCGTGCTCACCGACTCGGGCGGCGTGCAGAAGGAGGCGTACCTGCTCGGGGTGCCCTGCGTGACCCTGCGCGACACCACCGAGTGGGTCGAGACGGTGGACGCCGGCTGGAACGTGCTCGTGGACCTGGACCGCGACGCGGCCCTCGCGGCGCTCGAGCGCCAGCCGCCCTCGGAGCGGCCCGAGCTGTACGGCGGCGGGCACGCCGCGGAGCGCGTTCGCGACGTGGTCTCGGCCTACACTGAGCGGCTATGAGAGTCGGGATCGTGGGGCTCGGCTACGTGGGGCTGCCGCTGGCCGTGGCGTTCTGCGAGGCCGGTTGCGAGGTGACCGGCGTGGACGTGGACTCGCGCATGGTCGAGGCGCTCGGCCGCGGCGAGTCGCACGTGGAGGACGTGAAGCCGGAGGCGCTCGCGGCCATCTCGGACCGCTTCGAGGCGACCACCCGCTACGCGGACCTCGCCCAGGTGGACGCGGTGATCGTGGCCGTGCCCACGCCGCTCACCCAGAACCGCGAGCCCGACCTCCAGCCGCTGATCGCGGCCGGCACGTCGCTGGCCGGCGTGCTCCAGGAGGGGCAGCTCGTGGTCCTCGAGTCCACCACCTACCCGGGCACCACGCGCGAGCGGCTCGTGCCGATGCTCGAGGAGTCGGGGCTCGCCGCGGAGCGCGACTTCTTCGTGGCCTTCTCGCCCGAGCGCGTCGATCCGGGCCGGACCGACCACACGCTGCGCACCACGCCCAAGGTCGTGGGCGCGATGACGCCCGAGTCGCTCGAACGGGCCGTCGCCCTCTACGAGCTCGTCTGCGACGACGTGGTCACGGTCTCGACGCCCGAGGCGGCCGAGCTCACGAAGCTGCTCGAGAACGTGTTCCGCTCGGTGAACATCGCGCTGGTGAACGAGCTGGCGATGCTCTGCGACCGCATGGGCGTGGACATCTGGGAGGTGGTGGACGCCGCCGCCACCAAGCCCTACGGCTTCATGTCCTTCAAGCCGGGCCCGGGCATGGGCGGCCACTGCCTGCCGGTCGACCCCTTCTACCTGGCCTGGCGGGCGCGCGAGTTCGACCAGCCCACCGAGTTCATCGAGCTGGCCGGCGAGGTCAACCAGCGGATGCCCTACTTCTGCGTCGAGAAGATCGGCCGCGCCCTCAACGACCACTCGCGCCCATCAAGGGCTCGCGCATCGGCGTGGTCGGCGTGTCCTACAAGGCCGGCGTGGGCGACCTGCGCGAGTCGCCCGGCCTGAAGATCATCCGGCTGCTGCGCGACCACGGCGCCGACCTCGCCTACCACGACGACTTCGTCCCCGAGCTGCCCGACTTCGGCCTCGCCTCGGAGCCGCTCGACCGGCTGCTCGAGGGCGCCGACTGCGTGGTGATCGTGACGGCGCACCCCGGGCTCGACCTGGAGCGGATCGTCGCCAGCGCCCCGCTCGTGGTGGACTTCCGCGGCGTCACGCGCGGCATCGAGGCTTCCAACCTCGTGCGTCTTTGACCGGCTCGCTGCGAGCCTCGGACCGCGCGCCCGGGCTGCTGCTGGGCGAGGGCGCGGAGCTCCCGGACTCGGTCGAGCTGGGCGCGAACGTGGTGGTGCACGCCGGCAGCGTGGTGGGCGAGGGGGCCCGGCTCCTGGACGCCTGCGTGATCGGCAAGCCGCTCGCGCTCGGCGCCGCACTCGCGCGCGTCGCGCGAGGCGCCGCCGCCCGCCGAGGTCGGCGCGGGGGCGCTGGTGGGCACCGGCGCGGTGCTCGTGGCGGGCGCGCGGGTGGGGGCCGAGAGCGTGGTGGCCGACCAGGCCCACGTGCGCGAGCGCGCCGTGATCGGGCCGGAGACGATGGTCGGCCGCGGGGTGGCCGTGGACAACGACGTGACCATCGGCGCGCGCGTGCGGATCCAGACGAACGCCTACGTGACGGCGCACTCGGTGGTGGAGGACGACGTCTTCATCGCCCCCGGGGTCGTGCTCACGAACGACCCGCGCGCCGGGCGCCGCCGGCCGGGCGAGGAGCTCGCCGGCGCCACGCTCCGGCGCGGCTGCCGCATCGGCGCCGGGGCGGTGCTGCTGCCGGGCATCGAGGTGGGCGAGGAGGCGCTCGTCGGGGCCGGCTCGGTGGTCACGCGCGACGTGCCCGCCCGCGACCGTCGTGATGGGCGTGCCCGCCCGGGTCGCGCGCGACGTGCCCGCGGAGGAGCTGCTCTGATCCGGCGCTCGCGGCAGGCGCTCCATGCCGACCGGGCGACGCTGGCGCTCGGGAGCGTGGCGGCCGCCGCCGTGGGCGCGGTCGCGATCGGCGAGATCGGGCGCGTCTGGCGGCGCGGCTCCGCCCCGGCGCCGTCGGAGACCGACAGCCTGCTGCTGGCCGCCGAGGAGGCGGTGGCCGAGACGGCGCAGGTGGCCCGCGCCGGCTACCGCCAGGCCTCCACGCGCGAGAACGCGCTCTTCAACATGCTGGCGAGCTTCGCCGGGAGCTTCCTGGCGGCCCGCTGGATCACCTACACGCTGCGCGAGCGGCGCCGCTTCGGCCCGTTCCGGAACGTGCGCGTCGGCCGCCGCCACATCCACCACTTCGTGCCCGGCATCGTGCTGGCGTTCGTGGCCGGGGCCGCGGCGATCCTCACCCGCGAGGAGGAGCTCGAGGCGAAGCTCGCGGTGCCGTTCGGCGTCGGCATGGGGCTGACGCTCGACGAGTCGGCCCTCCTGCTCGAGCTCGACGACGTCTACTGGCGCCGCGAGGGCCTGCTCAGCGTGCAGATCACGCTCGCCGTGATGGCGCTGCTCGCGGCGCTCGCGCTGGGGCTGCGCCTGCTGCGCGGCGGCGAGCGCGTGGTGCTCGAGGACGCCTCGGCGGCCTAGATGGAGAGCGGAGCGCCACCGCCGGACCGCTGGCTGCCCCCGCAGCCGCCCGGACGCGGCGCCTGAGCTCGCGCCGCAGGCCGGAGGCGCCGCCCGCCTACGGCGGGCCGGTGCCGCCCGGCGGCTGGCAGCACGAGCCGCCCGCGCGCTCGGACGCGTGGGCCGGCAAGCCGCTGGCCGGCTGGTGGAGCCGCGTGGGCGCTGCCGTGCTCGACGGCCTCATCCTGTTCGTCCCGGTCTTGGTCATCGTGCTGGCTGGCGGTGCTCCTCGTGGAATCCGGCGGAGGCCGCGGAGTGGCTTGTCTGGTTGATCGGCACCGTGGCGTACGTCGCGGCTCTCACGCTCTACTCGCCCGTCTTGATGGCGCGCGAGGGGTCGCACAACGGCCAGACCTGGGGACGCAGATCGTCGGGATCCGCGTGGTGCGCGACAAG
Source organism: uncultured Thermoleophilaceae bacterium (assembly GCA_963768465.1). Classification (GTDB taxonomy): domain Bacteria; phylum Actinomycetota; class Thermoleophilia; order Solirubrobacterales; family Thermoleophilaceae; genus JACVRW01. Next base: position 80,785 of record CAVYIA010000015.1, read on the forward strand.
GGCGCAGCCGATGAGCTTCGGGCCGGCGTTCGTGCGCGAGATCGTCGTGAAGTGGTTCCTGTTCGGGACGATCGGCGGCTTCTTCTTCATCCCGACGCTCCTGGACTGGCTGTGGCCGCTATGGGACGGCGAGAACCGCGCGCTGCACGACTTCATCTGCTCCACGCACGTCGTGAAGGCCTGAAGGCCTCAGGCTCAGGCGGCGGCGGGACGCACGCGCTCGGCGGCGCCGGTCCAGATCATCTCGTCGCGCGCCGGCCCCACGCCGACCATGACGATCGGGACGCCCAGGAAGTCGCTCACGAAGTCGAGGTAGTCCTGGGCGTTGCGCGGCAGCTCGTCGATCGAGCGGCAGCCGGAGATGTCCTCGTGCCAGCCGGGCAGCTCCACGAGGTCGCCGCTCGCCTTGTGCAGGATCGACTGGTGGTAGGGGAACTCCTCGAAGGTGGCGCCCTCGGGCCCGAGGTAGCGGACGGCCACGTGCAGCGGGTCGATGCCGGTGAGCACGTCGAGCTTCGTGATCACGAGCCCGGTGAACCCGTTGATCCGGGAGGCGTAGCGGAGCGCCACGAGGTCGAGCCAGCCGGTGCGCCGCGCGCGGCCGGTCGTGGTGCCGAACTCGCTGCCGGCCTCGCGGATCTCCTCACCGAGCTCGTCGTCGAGCTCGGTCGGGAACGGGCCGGCGCCCACGCGCGTGGCGTAGGCCTTGGCGATCCCCCAGACCTCGTCGATCGAGCGTCGGCCCGACGCCGGCGCCGACGCAGGCCGCGCCCGCCACGGGGTTCGACGAGGTGACGAACGGATAGGTGCCGTGGTCGATGTCGAGCATCGTTCCCTGGGCGCCCTCGAAGACCACGAGGTCGCCCTTGTCGAGCGTCCGCCAGGCGATCGGCGCGGTGTCGGCGATGTGCGGCTCGAGCCGGTGGCCGAGCTGCACGTACTCCTCGGTCATCGTGTGCAGGTCGAGCTGCGGGTCCTTCGCGAACGGGCGCAGCATCAGCTGCTTGGGCTCGAGCGCCGCGTAGATCTTCTTGCGCAGGATCTTCTCGTCGAGCAGGTCCTGCATCCGGATGCCGAGCCGGGCGGCCTTGTCCGCGTAGCAGGGCCCGATCCCGCGCCGCGTGGTCCCGATCTGGAGCGACCCGAGGCGCGCCTCGCCCGCCTGGTCGAGCAGCTTGTGGTACGGCATGATCAGGTGGGCGTTGGCGGAGATCCGCAGGCCGCTGATGTCGATCCCGCGGCGGTGCAGCTCGCCGATCTCCTCGGTGAGCACGCGCGGGTCCACGACCACGCCGTTGCCGATCGCGCAGATCTTGCCCGGGTAGAGGATCCCGGACGGGATCAGGTGGAACTTGAAGACCTCCTTGTCCCGGACGATCGTGTGGCCGGCGTTGTTGCCGCCCTGGAAGCGGATCACGAGGTCGGCCTGCTCGGCGAGCAGGTCCACGACCTTCCCCTTCCCCTCATCGCCCCACTGGGCGCCGACGATCACTAGTCCTGGCATATCGGCGTCCGAGTGTAGGGCTGAGCCGGGCTATGCGCCCTGCCGCATGCGCAGGTCGGAGCCCATCATCAGGAGCGGGTCGTCGCAGATCTGGATCAGCCGGCTGACGGTGCGCGAGCCCACCTGCTGGCGCAGCCACGTGAGCGGGTCGGCGTCGTTCGAGAGCTCGCTGGCCGCGAGCTGCCCGGCCACCCGCTCGAGCCGCGCGGTCACGGCCTCGAGGTCGTCCCGGCCGGCCCCGTTCTGGCGCCTGCGGCGCAGCTCGCCGATCTCGGCGCGGAGCGTGGCCAGGGTCACGTCGCGGTAGGGGTCGGGCACGTTGCTCGTGACGACGATCGAGCGCTGGTCCTGCCAGCGCTCGTTGACGAGCGAGAAGAGCTGCTCGAGCACCCACTCGGTCTGGCGCTCGGCGCCGAGGTCGTCGAGCACGAGCAGGTCCACCTCGGAGAGCCGGCGGAAGAGCGCGAGGTGGGAGTCGTCGTTGTCCTCGCCGAAGGTGTCGCGCAGCTCGGCGAACAGGAGCGGGACCGAGTAGATCGCCACCGAGCGGCCGGCGTCGCGCGCCGCCTTGGCCACGAGCAGCGCCAGCGTGGTCTTGCCGGTGCCGACGGTGCCGTGGAACCAGAGCCCGCGGCCCGCGTCGACGTTGGGCTCGACCTCGGCGATGAAGCGGCGCACGTGGCGCACGAGGCTCGGCTCGAGGTCGGGGTGGCGGTCGAGCGAGGCGGCGAGCATGCCGCTTCGGGATGCCGCCGCGCAGGCGCCCGGACGATGCCGCGGTCCGGCTGCTCGCGGCAGCGGCAGCGGCGGGCCGTGTTCGTCTCCTCGTCGAGGATCCAGCCGCTGCCGTCGCACTCGCCGAAGCGGCAGGTGGGCTCGCGGGTCGCGGGCGTCCGGCACGCGGCCGGAGCAGCATCAGCCGGCCCCGTTCGACGGAGCGCCCGCGTCCGCGGAGCGGTCGCGGTAGCAGGTTCGCGAAGCGCGGATACTTGGACAGGAAGGTGAGCGCGACCTTCCCGATGGGGCCGTTCCGGTGCTTGGCGATGATCACGTCGGCCTCGCCCGGGCGCTCGGACTCCTTGTCGTAGTAGTCCTCGCGGTAGACGAACATGACGAGGTCGGCGTCCTGCTCGAGCTGGCCGCACTCGCGAAGGTCGGAGAGCATCGGCATCGGCGGGTTGCGCGCCTCGACGGCACGCGAGAGCTGGGACACGGCGATCACCGGTATCTCGAGCTCGCGGGCCAGGATCTTGAGCCCGCGGCTGATCTGGCCGACCTGCTCCACGCGGCTGTCGGAGCGGCGTGTCCGCGCGGACCAGCTGGAGGTAGTCCACCACCAGCAGCCCGAGGCCGTGGCGGGCGTGGAGGCGGCGCGCCTTGGCGCGCATCTCGAGCACGCCGATGTCGCTCGAGTCGTCGAGGTAGATCGGAGCGCTGGCCAGCTTCTCGACGGCGTTCAGGACCTTCGGCCAGCGGTCGCCGCGCACGCGGCCCTTCCGCAGCTCGTCGCTCGACACCTTCGCCTGCGAGGCGATGAAGCGGTGGGCCAGCTCGGTCTCCGACATCTCGAGCGAGAACAGCGCCACCGGCACGCCGTGGTCGATCGCCGCGTTCTCGGCGATGTTGGTGGCGAGCGTGCACTTGCCCATCGCGGGCCGGGCGGCGACCACGATCAGGTTGCCGGGCTGGAAGCCGCCGGTGAGCTGGTCGAGGTCGGCGAAGCCGGACGGCACGCCGGTGAGCCCCACGTCCTTGCGCGAGAGCTCCTCGAGCTTGTCGATCTCCTCGTGGAGGACCGGCTCGATGTTCGCGCATCTCGGCGCTGCCGCCGTCGTGGCCGATCTGGAACAGCGCCGCCTCGGCGCGCTCGATCAGCTCGCGCGGCTCGCCGCGGTGGGCGAGCACCTCGCCCTGGATGTCGCGCGTCGTGTAGAGCAGGTTCCGCAGCAGCGCGTGGTCGTGGACGATCCGCGCGTAGTGCATGACCGCCCCGACCGCGGGCACCACGGTCGGCAGCGAGTGGACGTACGCCTCGCCGCCGGCCTCCTCGAGCTGGCCGGCGCGGCGGAGGTCGTCGCAGACCGTGAGCGCGTCCACCGCCTCGGGCTCCGCCTTCTCCTTCAGGTGGATCATCGACCCGAAGATCAGCTGGTGCCGGGGCCGGTAGAAGTGCTCCGGCCTTCAGCCCCACCTCGAGCAGCACGCCGTCGAGCGCCTGCTCGGTGAGCAGGATCGCTCCGAGGACCGAGGCCTCGGCCTCCTCGTTGTGCGGAGGGACGCTGCCCGCTGCGTCAGGCGGGACGGCGACGGCCACCGGTCAGGCCTGCGGGGTGACGATCGTCTTGATGTCGGCGGTCACGCCGTCCACCACCTCGACGGTCACCATGTGGGTGCCGGTCGTCCGGATCGGCTCCGTGAGCAGGATCCGCCGCTTGTCGAGCCGCACGCCGCGCGCCTGGCGCACGGCGTCCGCGATCTCCTGGGAGGTGACGGAGCCGAACAGCCGGCCGTCGTCGCCCGCCTGGTGCGAGATCGTGAGCACGGTCTTGCGCAGCAGCGAGGCCGTCTCCTCGGCCTTCGCCTCGGCCTCGGCCGGCCGCGCGCTCCGCCGCCTCGATGCGGCGCTGCGACTCGGCGATGGACGCCGGCGTGGCGGGCTGGGCGAGCTTGCGCGGGACGAGGTAGTTGCGCAGGTAGCCCGGCGAGACGTCGATCACCGCGCCACGCTCTCCGAGCGTGTCGACGTCCTGGAGCAGGATGGCCTGGGCCACGGGACCGGCTAGCGGTCGGACACGTACGGCAGCAGGCCGAGCTCGCGGGCGCGCTTGACGGCGCGGGCGAGCTGCGACTGGTGGCGCCGGCAGGCGCCGGTGACGCGCGACGAGCGGATCTTGCCCTTGTCGCTGATCGCGCGCCTGAGGGCGCCGAGGTCCTTGTAGTCGACGATGTCGACCTTCTCCCGGCAGAACGGGCACGGCTTGAACCGCCCCCCTCCCGGAGCTCCCTTGCCGCGTCCGCGCTTGCGGTCACGCGTTGGGGTTCCTCGCTGCTTGGCCACCTGTGTCGCTTCGCCTGCTCTCTACGTCGGGATCAGAACGGAATGTCGTCGTCCGTCGAGCTCCCGGCGGCCACCGGCGCCTGCTCGAAGTCCCCGGTATCGGCGGGAACATCGCTCTGAGGCGTGAAGCGGCCGCCGTTCTCGCCACCCTCGCGGGAGCCGAGGAACTGGACGGAGTCGGCAATGATATCCACCGACTGGCGCTTGTTGCCTTCCTTGTCCTGCCACTCGCGCCACTCGAGGCGGCCGTCGACCGCGACGGGGCGGCCCTTGGCGAGGTACTGGGCGCAGTTCTCGCCCTGCGCGCCCCACACGGTCACGTCGAAGTAGTTCGGCTTGTCGACCCACTCGCCGCTGCCCTGGTCCTTGCGGCGGGTGTTCACCGCCACGCGCAGGCTGCACACGGAGAGGCCGCCGCCTGTGCTGCGGAGCTCGGGGTCGCGCGTGAGATTCCCGGTGATCACGACCCGGTTGATGTTGGTAGCTGCCATTTGAGCACTGCTCCCTTCAAGTCTGTCCGGACGGCTCGGTAACTGTCGAGCGAGAGTACAAACGGGCGCGGCCGTCGAGGGCGAAGACGCCCAGAAGTAGCCGAAAAGTGCGGGGTGTTTGGCGGAACCGTCACGGACGTCGGTGCGCCGTGCGGAAACCGGCGGGCGCGCCGGCTACTCGTCGCCGGCGTCGGCGGTCACGACGCGTCCGCGTCCGCGTCAGCGGGCGTGTCCGTCTCCGCGTCCCCTTCGCTGGGCGGCGGCGCGTCGGCCGCGGCGCGGGCGGCCACGCGGGTGTCGCTCTGCTCGCGCTCCTCGCGGCGGCGGGCGGCCTGCTGGTCCGGCGGCGGCGGGGTCGGGCTGGCCGGGCTTCACCTTGATGATGCGGAAGCGCAGCAGGCCGTCGAGGATCCGGAGGCGGCCGTTGAGGCGCTCCAGCAGGGCCGGGTCGCCCTGGAACTGGTAGAGCCGGTACTCGGCCTCGGGGCGATGGCGGATCTCGAACGCCAGCCGGCGCTGGCCCCAGTCGTAGTTGGCGACGATCTCGCCGCCACCCTGCTGGATCAGCGACTCGACCTCCGCGATCACGGCGTCGCGCCGCTCCTCGGGAGCGGTCGGGTCGACCAGCAGCATGAGGTCGTAGAGACCGGCCATCAGCGCGGGCGACGATAGCGGAAGCCGCCGGCTCCGGCCGGGGCGAACGCCTGCGCCCGGCGCCTTCCCGGGGGCGTGGACTGGCGCCGGGTGAGGTGGGGGAACGTCGGGCGGCTGGCCGCGCTGGTCGCCGCCGGGGTGCTGATCGCCTCCGGGGGACGCGGCTGCCGTCAGGAGCCGCAGGCGCCCGTCCCCGAGCGGCGCTGGCGGCCGGAGATCAAGCCCGAGCCGCCGCCCGAGCCGGTCGAGCGGCCGAAGCCGCGGCGGCCGCAGGCGCAGACGGCGGGCGGTCAAGGCGCCGAGGGTGCCGGCCGTCCCGCGACCCGCGCCAGCCGGCGCCACCGCCCGAGATGCCGCCGGCGAAGGCTCCGCCCGCCGCCGCCGCCGCCGCCCCGCCACGGCGAGTTCACGCCCGACCCCGGTTGAGCGGCTAGGACGCCGACGGGCGCGTGGCCCTTGCGCTTGGCCTCGATGTCGGCCAGCTGGTCGTCGACCCAGTCGCCCGGGTCGCGCGACGGTCACGATCCGCTTCAGGCCCTGCGCGCGCCAGGAGCGCTCCTCGGCCGACATGGTCAGCGCGCGGTGGATCGCGTCGGCCTGCTCCTGGACGTCGAAGGGGTTCACCGACAGGGCGAACTCGGCGAGCTCCTCGTGGGCGCCCGTGTTCTCGCTCAGCAGCGAGACGCCGTTGCGCTCGTTGACGAGCGGGCCCTCCTTCGCGATCAGGTTCATGCCGTCGAACATCGCGTTGACCATCAGCAGGTCGTAGTGCTTGTAGGCGGCGATCGCCTCCTCGAGGTTCTCGCGCAGGCGCAGCTCGATCGGCATCCAGTCGGTGGTGCCGTGGCGGTGGTTCACGACCGCCACCAGCGCCTCGATGCGCTCCAGGTACTCGGCGTACTCGGGCACGTCCTGGCGCGAGGGGATCAGGTGGGCGATGAACGTGACCTGCTCCGAGAACTCGGGGTGCTGCTCGAGGAACAGGTCGAACGCGGTGAAGCCGCGCAGGATGTTCTTCGAGAGGTCGGCGCGGTCCACGCGCAGGAGCAGGTGCTCGCGGCGGCGGCGCAGGATCTCGCGCCCGTACTCGTGGACGGCCGGGCGCTGGGCGTTGCGGCGGAAGGCCTCGGCGGAGATCGGCAGGGGGTACGAGCGCACCCACACCTCGCGGCCGTCGAAGTGCACCACGCCGGCCTCCTCGTCCACGTCGAGGTCGAACAGGTCGCGGCAGCAGAGCAGGAAGTTGCGCTGGTAGGAGCGGGTGTGGAAGGCGATGATGTCGTTCGAGAGGATCCCCTCGTAGATGTCCTCGCGGATGTCGGCGGGCAGCACGCGCCAGGCGTCCGGCTGGGTCCAGGGGATGTGGACGAAGTGGTGGAGGAAGAGGTCGGGGCGCTCGCGGCGGATGAACTTGGGCGCCGTGTAGAGGTGGTAGTCGTGGAGCATCACGACGGCGCTCGGCTGGTTCGGCACCTCCTCGAGCACCGCCTGGGCGAGGTCCTCGTTCACCCGGCAGTAGCCCTTCTCGTAGGCGTCCACCTCGTGCTTGCGGATGTCGGGCGCGTTCGAGAGGTCCCAGAGGTAGTGCTGGATGAACCAGAGCATCGGGTTCGCCACGACGTTGTAGAAGGCGTCGTAGGCGTCCGGGTCGCTCTCCACCAGCCGCAGCCGGTAGCTGGCGTCGTCGAGCTCCATCTCGAAGCTGCCGCCGCCGTGCTCGCGGCTGACCTCGATGTCCTCGTCGGTCATCGCGGACGCGACCCAGACGGCGTCGCGGTGGTGGACCAGGCCCGTGAGCGCGGTGACCAGGCCGCCGCCGCCGCGTCGCGGCGAGACCTTGCCGTCCTCGCCCCGCTCGAACGTCGCGGGCCCGCGGTTCGAGACGAGGACGAGGGGTGTCTCCTGGGTCATCGCTCTTGGAAGATACGCAGCCAGTCGCGAAGCAGCCGGGGCGTGAGGAAGTTCTGGCGCACGTGCTCCTTGCCGCTGCGGCCGAGCCGCTTGCCCAGGTCGGGCTCGCGCAGGATGCGCAGCGAGCGGTCGGCGCAGTCCTCGGGCGAGCTCACGAGGAACCCGGTCTCGCCGTCCTCCACCTGCAGCGGGATCCCGCCCACGTCGCCGCCGATGAACGGCCGCGCCTTCCAGAGCGCCTCGGAGACCGTCAGCCCGAAGCCCTCGCGCGTGGACTTCTGGATCACCACGTCGGCCTGCGACTGGAACGCGTTGACCTCGATCGCCCCGACGTTGTTGAGGTTGTTGAGGATGTGGATGTCGGGGTCGCCGTCGGCGTAGGCCATCGTCGAGTTGAAGAACTCCCAGCCCTCGGGGTCGTCGAGCGCCATCGAGCCCACCAGCGCCAGCTGCACCTCGGGCATCTCCTCCTTCACCACCCGGTACGCGTCGATCACCCCGATCGGGTCCTTCCACGGGTCGAAGCGCGACACCTGGCACATGAGCGGGCGGTCCACGTCGATGCCGAACTGGTCGCAGACGAAGGCGGCGTCCTCGGGCGAGAGCGCCATGTTCTTGGGCGAGAGCGGGTCGATCGCGGGCGGGCAGATGCGCACGCCGTCGCCCGCGCCGTCCATGCCCGGGGGCACGTAGTCCCGGAGGTGGAAGACGCTGTTGTCGTACTCGCGCACGAGCGGCACCAGGTGGTCGATGGCGCTCTCGTTCGGCGTGGAGAGGTCGATGTGGCAGCGCCAGACCCAGTGCGCGCCCTTCTCCGGCACGTGGCGCCGGATGCCCGCCGGCTGGGGGTCGTGGACGATGATCACGTCCCATCCGCCCGGAGATCTCGGTGGCGTTCAGCGCGTTGTAGCGCTCGAAGATCTTCCACTCCTCCTCGCTCAGCGAGTCCGGGTTGCCCTGGAGCGCGTTGTGGAGGCGCTTGGTGACGTTGTAGAACTCCTCGCGCCCGAGCATCACCTGCCACTCGGCCTCGATGCCCACGTCGTTCATGAGCGGGATCAGCGTGTAGAGGATCTCCGAGACCCCGCCGCCGAAGGCCGTGGCGGAGACGTGCAGGACCTTCAGCCCCTCGAGGCCCTTGGCGAGCTCCCTGATGTCCTCGATCAGCGGCTTGCCCGGCCAGGTGGGTGTAGTCGGCGAGGCTCTTCTGGCCGACGGCGATCGGCTGCAGCATGCGCCGCGGCAGCCTACCCGGCGTGGGCGCAGGTACTTCACGAGGCGCGTGTGCTGCTCGCCGAACGCGCACTCGTCGACGGTGGCGTCGATGATCGCCCGGCTCAGCTCCTGCTCCATCGCGGCCACCGGGCTCGCGGGCCCGTCGAGCTCCATCAGCAGCCGGTCGTCGAGCAGGCGGAAGTTGAAGTTCACGCGCGACTCGTCGTCGAGCGAGCGGCCGTCGTCCACGAAGTCGTTGGCCGCCTCGGTGATCGCGAGCTTGAGGTCCGCGACCTCCTCGGGCGAGAGCGGCGTGAGCCGGCAGACGGCGGAGAGGGCGAGCCGGGCAAGCACCAGATAGTCGGGCCGGGCCGGGATCGTCAACGAGACATCGCGTCCGTCAGCCACGTTCCGCGCCTCCGCCACGCCCTCAACATAGCGAGAAACAGGGAACGGCTCAGCTGCCGGAGCCGCTGGGGCGCGCGTCCGAGCTCGACCTTCACCGTCGCGGCGCTCGCCGTCGCGCAGGAGCGTGAGCGTGACGGTGTCGCCCGCCCCGTAGGTGCTGATCACGTCCGTGAGGTCATGGGTGCGGGTGAGCGCGCTTGCCGTCCACGGCCACGATCAGGTCGCCGCCGGTGACGATCTCCGGCTGGCCCTGGAAGGTGATCTCGTCGTCGCCGGCCTCCAGCTCCGGCGTCGCTCGGCCGGGCTGCCGGCCTCGACCTCCTGCACCAGCGCGCCGCCCGAGCCGTCGGCCGCCGAGCCGCGCGGCCAGCTGCGGCCAGACCGAGAGCGTGGTCACGCCCAGGTAGCCGTAGTCCACGCGGCCCTTCGGCCCGCAGCTCGTCGAGCGAGCGCCGCACGGCGTCCACGGGCACCGCGAAGCCCACGCCCTCGCCGCCGCCGGAGTCGGTCTTGATCTGGGCGTTGATGCCGAGCACCTCGCCCTTGGCGTCGAGCAGCGGGCCGCCCGAGTTGCCGGGGTTGATCGCGGCGTCGGTCTGGATCGCGTCGCCGATGCCGAAGCGCGTGAGCGAGCTGATGTTGCGGTCCACGGCGGAGACCACGCCGACGCTGAGCGACTGGCGCTCCCCGAACGGGCTGCCGATGGCCGCCACCGGCTCGCCGACGCTGATGTCGTGCGAGGACCCGAGCCGCAGCGGGGTGAGCGACAGCCCGCCCGGGTCGACCTTGAGCAGCGCCACGTCGGCGTTCAGGTCCACGCCGACGATGTCGGCCTCCACGCGGTTGCCGTCGGAGAACTCCACGTAGACCTGCTCGGCGCGGTCGAGCTCGTCCTCCTCGGTCACCACGTGGGCGTTCGTGGCCACGTAGCCCTGGCCGTCGAGCACGAAGCCGGAGCCCTGGCCGCCGCTGCCGTCCTCGCCGACCTGGAAGCCGTTGCCGTCGAAGATCGAGATCACGGTGACCACGCCGGGGGAGAGGCGCTCGTAGATCTGGCGCGGGTCGAAGCCGCCATGGCGGCCGATGCCCTCCACCACCTGCACGCGCGTGGTGGTCGACCTCGGCTGGGCGCCTGCGAGGCCGCCTGCCCGCCCGTCGTCGTCGTTCACGGAGCAGCCTGCGGCCGCGGCCGCCAGGAGGGCGGCGGTCACGGCTGCGGCGCGCCTCACGCCTCGTCGCTCGCCGGTCGGGAGGTCGAGCGTGAAGGTGGCGCCGCGCCCGCGCGGCGCAGAGGCTGAGCTCGCCGTCCATGCGCTCGGCAAGCTCGCGCGCGATCGCCAGGCCGAGCCCGGCGCCGCGCGCGGCGTCGCCGGTGAAGAAGCGCTCGAACGCCTGGTCGCGCGATGCTCCCGGGGAGGCCCGGGCCCGCGATCGGAGACCATCAGCGACGCGGTGCCGTTGACGCGCTCGCGCCGACACGGTCACGGGCGTGCCGTCCGGGGTGTGGCGAATCGCGTTGTCGAGCAGGATGCGCATGATCTGGGCCACGCGCTCACGGTCGCAGGTCGCCTCGGGTCCCGTCGTCCGGCAGCTCCACCTCGAGCGTCCGTGTGGTGGTCGCTCAGAGCCGGCCCGAACTCGCCGGCCACCGAGCGCGCGAGCTCGGCGAGGTCCACCGGCTCGCGCTGGAGCTGCGAGCGAGCCGGTGTCGAGCCGCGACAGGTCGAGCAGGTCCACCGACAGCTTGCGCAGGCGCGCGACCTGCTCGCTCATCGTGTCCAGGAACTCGCGACGGGTCTCCTCGTCCAGGTCCTCGTCCTGGAGCAGCTCGACGAAGCCCGCCGAGCGAGAAGATCGGCGTGCGCAGCTCGTGCGACGCGGTGGCGATGAACTCCCTGCGGGCGATGTCCACCTGCTCGCAGCTGCTCCTGCATCTCGTTGAACGTGCGCGTGAGCTCGCCCAGCTCGTCGCGCGAGTCCACCGGGCAGCGGCGCGATGTAGCGCCCGCGGGCCACGTCGCGCCGCGGCGGCCTCCAGGCGGCGCACGCGCTGCGCGAGCGCCTGCGCCACGAGGTAGCCGCCCACCAGCGCCAGCAGCAGCGCCGCGCCGGTGGCGATCAGCACCCGCTCGCGCACGAACGACACGGTCTCGGCCACGTCCTCGAGGTCCTGCGAGTAGAGCGCGACCCAGGCGGGCTCGCCGTCGATCCATGAGCGGCTGGGCGACGATGCCGATCTTCTCGCCGCCGAACGCAGCCGAACGCGCTGTGGCTGTGCTCGGTCAGCACCGCCCTGCGCGCCAGGGCGTCGTCGCGCGGGAAGGCGCGCTCGGCCTCGCGCGAGTCGGAGAGCGGGTAGAAGCGCAGCTCGCGGCCGTCGCCCTGCGGCCCGGCGAGCGACTCGCGTTCCAGCTGAGCAGCGTCACGCGGGCGTCGGTGGTGTCCGCGACGGCGCGCACGCTGCGGTCGATCTCCGGAGCGGACGCCTCGGCCGCGAGCAGCTCCTCGAGCGGCGCGCGGCCCTGGACCGCGCGAGTGGCGCAGGTCCTGGAGGCGGCGGCTCTCGAGGTTCGACTCGAGCTGGGGCACCACGACGAAGTAGATGACCGCGAACGCCGCCGCGGTGATGCCGAAGAACAGGAACGCCAGCTTGTTGCGGAGCGAGCGGAGCGGGCACGGCGCTCAGCCGTCTTGGAAGCGGTAGCCCACGCCGCGCACCGTGAGGATCAGCTCGGGCTCTCCGGAGTCGCGCTCGAGCTTCTCGCGCAGGTGGCGGATGTGCACGTCGATGGTGCGCGGGTCGCGGTAGGCGGCGTCGCCCCAGACGCGCTCGAGCAGGCGCGGTGCGGCTGAGCACCCGCCCGGGCGAGCCGGCGAGCGCGGCCAGGATCTCGAACTCCACGTAGGTGAGCTGGACGTCCTCGTCGCGCACGCGTCACCGCCGCGCTCGAAGTCCACCTCCACCTCGCCCGCCCGGATCGGCGCCTCCATCGGCTCCTCCGCGTTCGCGAGCGCGGCCCGCCGGAGCACGGCCTTCACGCGGCTGCGGAACTCGCGCACCGAGAAGGGCTTGGTGATGTAGTCGTCGGCGCCGAGCTCGAGGCCGAGCACCTTGTCGATCTCCTCGGCCTTGGCGGTGAGCATGATGATCGGCACGGCGCTGCGCGAGCGGATCTGGCGGCACACGTCGAAGCCGTCGCGGCGGGGGAGCATCACGTCGAGCACCACGAGGTCGAAGCTGTCCTCGCGCAGGCGCTCGAGCGCCTCGGGTCCGTCGAGCGCGGGAACCACCTGGTAGCCCTCCTTGCGGAGTGGATAGGTGAGCAGCTTCTGGACTGCCTCCTCGTCGTCCACGAGGAGGATGCGGGGTGCAGAACCCGTCACCTTCGAGATTGTAGGTTGCGGTCTTGATGGTCTCTAAGCGCCGTGATCGAGCTCAGCGTTTACAGGGCGGCGTTCGTGCCGGCCCTGTTGGCGGCGGTGCTCGCGATGTTCTCCCTCCAGGACCGTCCGCGCGCCGCTGCCTCAGGGACTGGCGGCGGACGTGCTGTTCGACGGCCGCACCGCGGCCGTGCGGGCGACCGCGATCGCCACCGAGAACCCGGACCGGCGCCGCGGGCAGCCCGGGCGACCGCGCCACGGCCGCGGCTGGTGGCGGCGCGGCTCGGCGAGCGCGGCTTCCGCGTGCAGCGCGACCGCTTCACGCACGCGGGCCGCGACCTCGTGAACGTGGTCGGCCGCCGCGCCGGCCGGCACGCGGCGCCAGATCGTGGTGGTGGCCGAGCGCGACGCCGCGGTCGCGCCGGACGCCACGGGCAGCGCCTCGGACACCGCGGCGCTGCTCGAGCTGGCGCGCGTGTTCGAGGGGCGCGCCACGCGCAAGACGCTGGTGCTCGCGTCGACGGACGGCTCGACGCTCGGCGAGGTGGGCGCGATCAGGCTGGCCGAGGAGCTCGGCGCGCCCTCCCAGGTGGACGCCGTGCTGGTCGTGTCCGACCTGGGCTCGCGCCACGCGCCGCGGCCCGTTCCTCCAGGCGTGGTCGAACGACTCCCGCCGCGCCGGCATCGCGCTGCAGCGCACGGTCGCCGACTCGATCCGCCAGGAGCTCGGCCGCTCGGCCGAGGCGAGCGGCGTGTTCGGCCAGCTCGCGCGCCTCTCCTTCCCGATCGGCGTGGGCGCCCAGGGCCCGCTGCTCGAGCGCGGCTACGACGCGGTCCGGATCTCCGGCAGCGGCGAGCTTCCCCCGCCGGGGAACGGGCCGCCCGAGTCGATCGACGAGGACCGGCTCGGCACGCTCGGCCGCGCGACGCTGCGCACGGTCACGGCCGTGGACCAGGGCCACGCACCGGCGCACGGCCCCGAGACCTACCTGCTCGCGGTGAGCCAGGTGGTGCCCGGCTGGGCGCTCGCCCTGCTCGCCGGCGCCCTGCTCCTGCCCGTGCATCGCCGTGAGCGTGGACGCGCTCGCCCGGGCGCGCCGGCGGCGGGTGGCGGTGCTGCCCTGGGTGCGCTGGCTCGGCGCGTGGGTGGCGGCGCTCGTGTGCGCGCTCGCGATGGCCGAGCTGCTCGCGCTGGTGGGCGCCACGCCGGCGCCGCCGCCCGCGCCGATGCCCCCGGACGACATGCCGCTCGACGGCGCGGCGCTCGCGGTGCTCGGCGGGGTGGCCGCGGCGGCCGTGGGCGGCTGGCTCGTCGCGCGGCGGCTCGCCATGCGCCCCGAGCCCGCGCTCGCGGACCCGACCGATCCGGGCGCCGGCGTGGCGCTGGCGCTCGCCCTGGCGCTGGGCGGGGTGCTGCTCTGGCTCGTGAACCCCTCTCGGCGCTGCTGGCCGTGCCGGCCGCGCACCTCTGGACGCTCACGGCGCTCACGCGCCCGCCGCCGCCGCGGCGGGCCAGGGCGGTGCTGGTCGCGCTCGGCGCGCTGCCGGCTGCTGCTCGTCTGGGTCTACTACCTGTTCGCGCTCTCGATCGACCCGCTCGAGAGCCTCTGGTACCTGCTGCTGCTCGTGACCGGGCACTCGCTCGGGCTCGCGTCGGTCCTGATCGGCTGCCTGTGGCTGGGGGCGCTCGGCGCCGCTGCTCGAGCTCACATACCGGACCCCGCGAGAGCGGCCGGAGCCGAGCGGCCCCAGCGGGCCGCCGGTGTACGGGCCCGGGCGCTACGCGGGCCCGGGGTCGCTCGGCGGCACGGAATCCGCGCTGCGGCGCTGAACACTCGTCCACGCGCGGCCGTCCCGCCGCCACCTCGGCGCCGGCACGTGCCGATAAGTTGTCGCGAGGAGCAATCCGACATGACCCGCACGAGGATCGAGGCCGCCCTGCGGCGCAGGCTGGAGCGGGGCGAGTACGTGGTCGACGCCGCGGGCCGTGGCCGAGGCGATGCTCGCCTCAGGCGTGTTCGTAACCCTCGAGACCGGGAACGTCGATCGCCGTGCTCGTCGAGGAGGACGAGCCCGGAGCCGGCCGCGACGTGGCCTAGCCAGGTGAGCGGGGCTCCCGCAGCCGCCGCGGCGCCGGCGGCCTCGTCGCGGCGCTCGGGCGGCACGGTCACGAGCAGCTCGTAGTCGTCGCCGCCGGTGGCGGCGAAGGCGTGCGGGTCGCCGTCCATCCGCTCCACCCCCGCCGCGAGCGGCAGGTCCGCCAGGCGGACCCGCAGCTGGACCCCGCTCCGCTCGGCCACGTGGGCGGCGTCGGTGGCCAGGCCGTCGCTCAGGTCGATCATCGCCGTGGCGCCCGCCGCGGCCAGCGCCCGCCCGGCCGCGAGCCGCGGCTCCGGGCGCAGGTGGCGCCGGAGCGGCCTCGCCGGGCGGCTCCTCGCCGCGGGCGAGCAGGAGCCGCGCGGCCTCGGAGCCGCCGAGCGTCCCGGTGACCCCGACGAGGTCGCCGGGGCGTGCCCCGTCGCGCCCGACCAGCTCCTCCTCGCGCGTCGGCCCAGCCGGTCACGGCCACGGTCACGACCAGCGCCGGGGACCGGATCACGTCGCCGCCCGCGATCGTGGCGCCACAGCGCCTCCGCGAGCTCCTCCATGCCCTCCACGAGCGCCAGGGCGCCCTCGAATCCGGCGGGGAGCGCGAGCGACACGTAGGCCTCGCCCGACGTCGGCGCCCATGGCCGCCAGGTCCGAGAGGGCGGTGGCCAGCGCCTTCCAGCCCACGTCCGCCGGGCGAGTGGGTGGCGAGGTCGAAGTGGACCCCGTCGGCCACGCTGTCGATCGAGGTCACCGCGAGCGGGCCTGCGCGCACGACCGCGGCGTCGTCGCCCGTCCAGCGGACGATCCGGCCACTCCGGTCAGTCAGAACCTCCTCGATCGCCTGGATCAGAGATCGCTCGACCAGGGTTAACCTCTATTGATGCTCACAGGGGAAGAACCGGGGAGTAAGCCAACCACACTGCTCGAGCGGGCCGGCGACAAGGCGTCCGGCATCGGGCAGATCGGGCCGGGCAACCCGCGGCTGCGCCTGGCGCTCCAGTGGGGCCTCGCCTTCCTCATCTTCGCGTTCCTCGTCTTCTTCGTCGTCCGCCAGTGGAACTCGATCCCCGAGGACTTCGAGTGGCACTTCCGGCCCGGCTGGCTGCTCGTGGCGATGTTCGGCGTGGCCGGCCTCTACTTCTTCCAGGGCGAGATCTGGCGGCTGATGGTGCACGCGCTCGGCGAGAGCCACCTGCGCGCCCGCCCGGCGCGCGCGATCTGGGGCAAGTCGCTGCTGGCGCGCTACGTGCCCACCAACGCGCTGATGGTCGTGGGCCGCATGGTCATGGCCGAGAAGGAGGGCGTGCCCAAGCGCGTGACGCTCGCGAGCATCGCCTACGAGCTGGTGCTCGGCTTCGGCACCGCGGTGATGGTCGGCGCCTACTTCGTGATCCAGCTGCCCGACCTGGAGAACCAGCCGGCCCGCTACGCCGTGCTCCTGCTGATCCCGATCGTGCTGGTCTTCCTGCACCCGCGCGTGTTCGGCGCCGCTCGCGAACTTCGGCCTCCGCAAGCTCGGCCGCGAGCCGCTGCCCAAGGTGCTCTCGTTCGGGCAGGTCCTCAAGTTCTCGCTCATGTACATCGGCTGCTGGGCCGTGATCGGCGTGGGCGTGTACGCCTTCGCCAGGGCGCTCACGCCGCTGCCGGCGTCGGACTTCCCCTACGTGGCGGCCGCGTATCCGGTGGCGTTCTGCGTCGCGGTGCTCACCTTCATCGTCCCGAGCGGCCTCGGCACGCGCGACGCCGCGCTCGCCGTGGCCATGTCGGCGGTGCTCGACGACACGGTCGCCACGGCCATCGCCGTGGGCTTCCGCATCTTCCAGACGGTGATCGAGCTGGTCTACGTGGGCGCCGTCGTGGCGCTCAACCGGCGGCCGGACTAAGGCGTCCGCCAGGCCGGCGGGCTACTGCCCGAGCTGCTCGGCGCCCGGGTCGGCCTCGGGCGGCGGCGCGGTGTCCGGCGCGCCCTGCGGCGGCGACTCGTACAGGCGCGGGTCGTAGCCCTTGTAGTCCTCGCCGCCGGCCGAGTTGTCGCCCGTCCCGGAGTCCTCGTCCGTGGTCGTGTCGTCCTGCTGGCCGTCGTCGTAGTAGTAGCCCGTGCCCGACTTGCCCGGTGGTCGCGTACTTGCCGAAGAAGGGCGAGAACGTGACGGGCTCGGTGGGCTCCGGGAAGTCGCTGCAGTCGTCGCCGTGGGCGACCATCATGTAGTCGTGCCAGATCGAGGCCGGGAAGGTGCCGCCGGCCACGCTGATCCCGTGCACGCTGCGCATCTCGACCAGCGCGTTCGGGTAGCCCACCCACACCGAGCTGGCGAGCTTGGGCGTGTAGCCCACGAACCAGGCGTCGTTGAAGTTGTCGGTGGTGCCGGTCTTGCCCGCCGCGGGGCAGCCGATCTGGGCGGCCACGCCGGTGCCGCCCGTCACGTTCTGCTCGAGGATCTCGGTCACCTCGTAGGCCACGCCGTCGGAGAACGCGCGCTCGCGCTCGGGCTCGCCCAGGTCGTCGGACTTCCCGTCCGGGAACACGACCTTCGTGATCGCCTTGGGCTTGTTGCGCATGCCGCCTGAGGCGAGCGTCGCGTAGGCGTTCGCCATCTCGAGCGGCGACACGCCGCGCCGCAGGCCGCCGAGGCCCTCGGCCGGGTAGGCGTCGAGCTTCGTGGTGATGCCCATCAGCTCGGCCGTCTCGCGCACGGCCTTGGCGCCCAGGTCGAGGATCAGCTGCGCGTACACGGTGTTGTCCGAGGCGAGCGTGGCGCTCCTGATCGTCATCGTGCCGCGGTAGCTGCCGTCGTAGGTCTTCACGTCCCACGGCGGCGAGCCGTCGCCGAGGTCGAGCTGGAGCGGCTTCGACACGTACGTGGTCCGGTCCGGGTCCACGCCCTTGCGGATCGCGGTGGTGAGCACCATCGTCTTGAAGGCCGAGCCCGGCTGGCGGTGGCCCTGCGCGGCGAGGTTGAAGGTGCGGTCCTTGTAGGTGCCGCTCGAGGCCATCGCGCGGATGTAGCCGTTCGACGGGTCGATCGAGACGACGGCGGAGGACGGGTCGTCCGGGTAGGGGAGCTGCCCGGTGATGGCCTGCCGCGCGGCCTCCTGGAGCGCCGGGTCGATCGTGGTGTGGACCTTCAGGCCGCCGCGCCGGAAGACGCCCACGCCGTACTTCTCGATCAGCTGGTCCTGCACGAAGTCGAAGAAGTAGGGCTCGCGCCGGCGGGTGTAGCGCGTGCCGTGCTTGACGCCGAGCGGCGTCTGGGCGGCGGCGTCGGCCTCGCCGCGCGAGATGTAGCCGTTCTCGGCCATCCGGTCGAGCACCTCGTTGCGGCGCTCGAGCGCGGCCGTGGGGTTGCGGAACGGGTTGTACTGGGAGGGCGCCTGCGGCAGGCCCGCGAGCGTGGCGGCCTCGGGCAGCGTGAGCTCGTCGGCGTGCTTCGAGAAGAAGACGACCGCGGCGGCCTCGGCGCCGATCGCGGTGCGCCCGCCGACGGTCCCGTAGGGGATGTCGTTCAGGTAGTTGTGGAGGATCCACGTCTTCGTGTGCTCGTCCTCGAGCTCCGAGGCGAGCTTGGCCTCGCGGATCTTGCGGTTGAGGTTGCGCTGCGGGTCCTTGATGTAGAGCGCGCGCACCAGCTGCTGGGTGATGGTCGAGCCGCCCTGGAGGTTCTCGCCGGACTCGAGGTTGCGGACGCCCGCGCGGATGATCGCGTTGTAGTCCACGCCCTTGTGCTTGTAGAAGCGCTCGTCCTCGATCGCGACCGTCGCGCGCCTGAGCACGGTGGGGATGCGCGTCCACGGGATCACGGTGCGCACCACGTCCGACTGCACGTAGCCGAGCCGCGACCCGTCGGCCGCGAAGATCACGGAGCTCTGGCCCTTGTCGCTCGGCTTGAGCTCGTCGAGGTCGGGCGCCGTGGCCGCGATCGCGAGGACGTATCCGGCCACCGAGAGCAGCGCGATCGCGCACGTGATCGCGAGGACGCCGAGTGCGAGCAGGAACTTGCTCCGCCCGCCTCCGCGCCGTCGACGTCTCCTTGACTGTCGCTGCCGGTGGCTCATGTGGGTGCCGGGCGCCCGAAGACGCTTCAGGAGGCCCCGGCTGAGGATAGACCGTGCTCGCGGAGCCGCCGCAGCCAGCGTGCACGCAGCTCTGCGGCCACGCGCCCGCGCTCCCGGGCGCCGGCCGCCCAGGTCGTGGCGCTCAGGCGCACTCCCTCCTTGTCCACCTCCGCCACAGCGGCGCTCACGCCGTCCTCCTCGGAGGCGATCAGCTCGAGCGCGCGGTCGGCGTCGGCGCTCGGCGCTATCCACACCGACACCTCCACCTGGACGCGCGGGTCCACCACCGTGTGGTTCTCGACCGAGCTCTGCGCGAGCTTCTCGTTCGGCACCACGAGCCGGCTGCCGTCGTCCAGGCGCAGGTAGGTGTAGCTGAGGTTCACGTCCTCGACCTCGCCCGTCTGGTCCTCGACGGTCACGAGGTCGCCGATGCGGATCGGCTGCGTGATCGCGAGCATGATCCCGGCGATCGCGTTGGCGAGCGTCGCGCGCGCGGCGAAGCCCACGATCAGCCCGAGCACGGCCGTGGAGGCCAGGATCCCGGTGGCGAGCCGGCGCGCCGCCTCGAACTGGGCGAGCGCGAGCGCGATCCCGATCACGATGATGCCCGCGTAGATCAGCCGGCGCAGGAGCCTGAGGCGCGTGGTGGCCACGGCGGACAGCTCGCCGCCCGCGACCGCGGCGCTCAGCTTGCGCGCCGCGGCGCATGAGCGCGCGGTCCACGAGCTGCGCCGCCACGAACGCGAGCACCACGGTGAGCACCGCGTAGATCTGCTCGCGGTGGTCCTCCAGGAAGGTGGCCGCGTAGGGGACGTAGAAAGCGGTGTTCTGCATGGGTTCGGGGGACGCCAGCCTGCGCGCGGCGATGCGCGTGTTCGTCACGACGCGGGTCGCGGTCTTCCTGATTGCCGTATTCGCCGCCCTCTCCTTCGGCCCTGTAACCGGCGGCAAGGCCGAGGAGAACGCGGTGAAGTTCGACGAGCCGTCGCTCACGTACTCCTTCGGAGGCCTCGGGGATCCGCTGCTCACGCCGCTCGCCCGCTGGGACGCCGTCTGGTTCCTGCGCATCGCCGACACCGGCTACGGCGACAGCGAGGCCCGCGCCGCCTTCTTCCCGCTCTACCCCGGGCTGATCCAGGGGCTCGGCACCCTCGGCGGGGGCTCCCCGCAGGCACGCCTGATCGCCGGCTACGTGATCGCGCTCGCGGCGTTCCTCGGGGCGCTCGTCCTCCTCTACCGGCTGGTCGCGCTCGAGCTGGGGCGAGCGCCGCGCGCCGCTGACGCTGCTGCTGCTGGCGATCTTCCCCGGGGCGCTCTTCTTCGGCGCGGTCTACTCCGAGAGCGTGTTCCTGCTCGCGTCGGTCGGGGCGTTCTACGCCGCGCGCACCGATCGCTGGGCCTGGGCCGGCGCCGCCGCGGCGGCGGCCTCCGCCACGCGCAGCGCCGGGATCGTGCTGCTGCTGCCGCTCGCCCTGTTCTGGTGGCAGTCGCAGCCGCGCCGCCTGCGCGAGGGCGCCTGGCTGCTGCTGGCGCCGCTCGGCCTCGTGGCCTACGTGGCGTTCCTCGGGCTCTCGGAGGGCGACGGGCTGCGCTTCCTCCAGGTCCAGGACGCCTGGTCGCGCGAGTTCGCCGGGCCGTTCCTCGGCGCCTGGGACGGGCTCGTGGCGGCCGTGGACGGCGTGCGCCAGTTCCTCTCCGGGTCAGCGCACGCCCGTGTACTTCGAGAAGGCCGGCGGCGACCCCTGGCAGGTGGCGGCCATGAACATCATGCTGCTGGGCTTCCTGGGGCTGGCCGTGGCCGCCACGGTCGGCGTCTGGCGGCGCCTGCCGCGCCCCTACGCGCGTCTACCTCGTGGCCGCGCTCGCGCTGCCGCTGACGTTCCCGACCGGGCCGCAGCCGCTGATGTCGCTGCCGCGCTTCCTCGCCGTGCTGTTCCCGATCTTCATGTGGCTCGCGGTGTGGTGCGAGGAGCGCCGCAACACGGAGTACGTGGTGGCGCTGTCCGCCATGGGGCTGGGGCTGTTCACGGCACAGTTCGCGGCCTGGCACTTCATCGCATGAGCCGCCGGGCGGTGCTCCTCGACGCGCTCGGGACGCTCGTGGAGCTGCAGCCGCCGGCGCCCCGCCTCAGGCGGCTGCTCGCCGAGGCCGGCCACGATGTCGACGAGGAGCGCGCGGCAGCCGGGTTCGCGGCCGAGATCGCCTACTACCTCGCCCATCACCTCGACGGCGCCGATCCCGAGTCGCTCGACGACCTCCGCGACCGCTGCGCGGTCGCGATGCGGGAGGCGCTCGGCCTGCCCGGGCTCGACCAGGCCACGGCCCGCAGGGTGATGCTCGAGGCGCTCGAGTTCACGCCGTTCCCGGACGCGCTGCCCGCGCTTCGCGAGCTGCGCGGCGGCCGGGCACGCGCTCGTCGTGGTGAGCAACTGGGACTGCTCGCTCCCGGAGTGGCTCGGGCCGCCCGGGCTGCTCGAGCTGGTGGACGGCGTGGTGTCCTCCGCCGAGGTGGGCGCCGCGAAGCCCGACCCGGCGCCCTTCGCGCGCGGGCTCGAGCTGGCCGGCGTCGCGCCCGAGGACGCCCTGCACGTGGGCGACTCGCTCGAGAACGACGTGGCGGGCGCGCGCGCCGCCGGCGTGCGCGCGGTGCTCGTGGACCGGGCGGGCGCGGCGCCGCCGGGAGTCGAGGCCGTGCGCTCGCTCGCCGAGGTCCCCTCCCTACTCTGAGGCCGATGGACGCCGCGGTCCAACGGGTCCCGCCGCATCCCCCGGAGCTGCCGGAGGGCGCCGCGCCGCGCTGGCCCGCCTGGTACGCCGGAGTGGGGTTCCTCGTGGCGATCAGCGCGACGCTGGTCGTGGTCGGCATCGCCTCGGTGTTCATCACGGGGCTCGACGCCAGCAGCGAGGACGACGCGACCTTCACGATCGTCGCGACGCTCATCCAGAGCGCGATCTTCGTCGCCACGGCCGTCCTGTTCGCCTCGTTCACGCGCAAGCCCAAGGCCTGGCACTTCGGGCTTCGCCGCACGCCGCTTCTGGCCGGCCGTGGGCTGGGCGGCGCTCGGGCTCGTGACCTTCTACGTGCTGGCCGCGATCTACTCGGTGGCGGTCCAGCCCGACGCCGAGCAGACCGTGGCCGAGGACCTGGGGAGCGACGAGGGCACGTTCGGCCTGATCGCGGCCGGCTTCATGATCGTCTGCATCGCCCCCGCCGCCGAGGAGTTCTTCTTCCGCGGCTTCTTCTACCGGGCGCTGCGCTCGCGCTGGGCGCCGCTGAGCGCCGCGGCGATCGACGGGGCGCTGTTCGGCCTGATCCACTTCGACTTCTCGGGCTCCGACGCGCTCCTGATCCTGCCGCCGCTGGCGCTGCTCGGCTTCATCTTCTGCGTCGTCTACGAGAAGACCGGGTCGATCTACCCGGTGATCGCGATGCACTCGATCAACAACTCGATCGCGTACGGCGCCCAGGCGGACGGCTGGGAGGTGTCGGCGGTGCTGGGACCGCTGATGATCCTCGCCTGCATACTCGCTGCCGAGGATCTCGGCGCCGGGCCCGGCGCTCCGGCCTCGAACGGAGCATTAGCTGCTGCTCCTGCCATAGTTTCCCGGCGAATGACCGCTCGTCTGGCCCTTGCACTCGGCGCGGCAGCGCTCGCGACCGCCGCGCCGGCGGCGGCGCAGACGCCCACGCCGCCCGTGCCGGCCCCGCCCGCGCCCGTCCCGGCGCCCGCGGCCGGCAAGGCCTCCTTCGGGGTCCACGGCGGGCTCAGCACCAAGAAGGCGCGCTTCTACGCGCCCGGCCAGACCGTGATCGCCCGCGGCCGCGTGCGGCCGTACGTGGCCGGCCAGGTGGTCACGCTCCAGGTGGTGCGCAAGGGCAAGGCGAGCAAGCGCGTCCGCCGCGCGGTCGGCGCCGGCGGCCGGTTCAAGTTCCGCTTCCAGGTGGGCAACCCCGGCAGGCTCCGCCTGGTCGTCAAGCACAGGGCCACGCCGCAGCAGGTGGCCTTCCGGGCGCGTGACCGCACGATCAACGTGGTGTCCTGGTCGGCGGGCGAGGGCTCGCGCGGCACGCACGTGCTCCTGCTCCAGCGCGCGCTCGCGAAGCTCCACTTCGCCACCCCCGTGACCGGCTACTACGACTCGGGCACCACGCGCGCGGTGATCGCGTTCCGCAAGACGAACGGGATGGGCACGTCCGGCGTGGCCGACGGCGCCGTCTTCCACAAGCTCTTCCGCGGCCACGGCGCCTACAAGCTCCGCTACCCGAAGGCCGGCAAGAAGGGCAAGCACGTGGAGTTCGACTGGTCGCGCCAGGTGCTGGTGCTCGCGCAGAACGGGCACCCGTACCGGATCTACCACTCCTCCTCCGGCGCCCCCGCCACGCCGACGGTGTTCGGCAAGTTCAACTTCTATCTGCAGACCCCGGGCACGAACTCCCACGGCATGGTCGACTCGAGCTACTTCATCGGCGGCTACGCGATCCACGGCTACGTCGTCGTGCCCACCTACCCCGCCAGCCACGGCTGCCTGCGGGTGCCGATCCCGAACGCCCGCCAGATCTTCAACTGGGTCGAAGATCGGCGACCCGATCTTCGTCTACGTCTAACCAGATCCTTACCCGGCGCTAGACCGGCGCCTTGCCCGCCTCGGGCAACCATGGCTGAGACCCCGATTCTCGAGGAGAAGCCATGAGAATCCGATCCAAGCTCACCACCCTCGCCGTGGCCGCCGCAGGCCTCGGCGCCGTCGCCGGCCCGGCCACCGCCCCGGCGGCCGTCCAGCGAGCCGCCGCCCTGAGCGAGTTCGAGGGCAAGGTCGTCAGCGTGAACCGCGACGCCAAGACGTTCCGGCTGCGTGACGCCGAGCGCGGCACCTTCAGGATCCGCGTGACGGGCAACACCCGCTACGAGCGCGTGAACGGCTTCGCCGGCGTGCGCAAGGGCCTCCGCCTGGAGGTCGTGGCCAAGCGCTCGAAGGGCCGCTGGGTGGCCACCGAGGTCGAGAAGCGCCGTCCGGGCAGCGGCGACAACCACGACGACTGAGGTCGCGCGGGCGCCTACGAGGAGGCGGTGCGCCAGTCGCCGCCGTGCGCGCGGCTCTTGGGCAGCATGTTCGCGAGCATGCCCAGCCCGAGCCCGTAGACGAGCAGCGCCAGGAGCGACGGGACGCCGTGGTTGACCCAGCTGTTGTCGGAGTCGATGAGGCCGGCGAACGGAGCCAGCAGCACGTCGTTCGCGTCGTCGATCGCCTCACGGACCGGCCCGTGCGCCTTCTCCCGCGCCGCCTCCTCGGCGGGCGAGGGGTTCGGGCTGAGGATCGAGGCGTTGGGCTCGAGGTCGCTCAGGCCGCGCGACAGCGCGTTCTGCTGCTCCTTCGAGCCGCGGTCGATCTCGTCGACCGCGAAGAGGAGGAAGCCGAGCGCCACGATCACCGACGCGAGGATGGCTATCCAGCGGATCAAAGCTCCCATTGCGAGTTACCATCGGCAGCCGCCGTGCGGAACCTGACCCCTGCGACCACTTTCTGCACGGATGCCTGACGCCAGGGAGCGCCTGGTGGAGGCGCTGCGCGAGCACGCGCTCGTGATCGGCGAGGTCACGCTGACCAGCGGGCGCAAGGCGCAGTACTACGTGGACGCCAAGCGGGCGATCCTCCTGCCGGCGGGCTTCGCGGCGCTCGGAGAGCTCGTTCGCGCGGCCGCCGAGGAGGCCGGCGCCGGCGCCGTGGGCGGTCTGACGATGGGCGCCGACCCGGTGGCCTGCTCGGCGCTCGCCGCCGGGCGCCGACGTGAAGGCGTTCTTCGTGCGCAAGGACCGCAAGCAGCACGGGCTCCAGCGCTGGATCGAGGGGCCCGAGCTGGAGCCGGGCGAGCGCTGCCTGATCGTGGAGGACGTGGTCACGACGGGCGGCTCGACCGTCCAGGCGATCGAGCGCGTGCGCGAGGAGGGCTTCGAGGTGGCGGCGGTCGTGAGCGTGCTCGACCGCCTCGCCGGGGGCGGCGAGGCCATCGAGGCGGCGGCGGGCGGGGCGCCCTACACGCCTTTCACGACGATCGACGACGTGTATCCCGCGCGTCCGGACCGCTGACGGCCGGGCGCAACGGACCTTGCGCCCGCCTTCGCACAGCTAAGCCTCCAGAACCTGCGGCGAACCCGTGCGGCGCTGATTGCCGTGCGGACGGGTGTCCGATCGGGATTGCATGCGACGCCCCCGCAAGAAGTTCCCACTTGTCCTCGTCCTCACTACCGCCGCCCTCGCCGCAACCGCCGCGCCGGCACTCGCCGACTCGTGCGACTACGGCTATGCGCGCGCCGACCAGACGTCCGCGAAGAAGCTGCGCCTGGCCACGTTCTGCCTGCTGAACCGGCGAGCGCGAGCGGCGTGGGCTGCAGCCGGCTCACGGTGGACCCCCACCTGCGCAAGGCGGCGCGCTGGCACGCCGCGGACATGGTCTCGAACCGCTACTTCGCGCACATCTCGCTCGCGGGCAGCAAGCCCTCCGACCGGATCCGCGCAGCCGGCTACATGAACGGCGTGCGTCGCTGGTACGTCGGCGAGAACCTCGTCTGGGGCGCGGGGCCGTTCTCGCGGCCGCTCGACCGCGTGCGGGCGCTGATGCACAGCCCAGCGCACCGCGCGAACATGCTTCAGACGAGCTTCCGCGAGGTCGGCGTCTGGGTGTCGCGGCACGCGCCCGTGCACGCCTCGTACTCCAGCGGCGCGACCTACGTCATCAACTTCGGCGTCGCCACGCACTAGCCGGGGGCTCGATCAGCTCGAGCAGGCGCTCCGCCTGCCTGCGCTGATCGCAGTGG
The DNA here is from genome assembly GCA_963768465.1 of uncultured Thermoleophilaceae bacterium. Classification (GTDB taxonomy): domain Bacteria; phylum Actinomycetota; class Thermoleophilia; order Solirubrobacterales; family Thermoleophilaceae; genus JACVRW01. The sequence continues at coordinate 106,367 of CAVYIA010000015.1, forward strand.
GCCTCGACGAACGCGCGCCCGGCGCGGCCCATCGCCACGCGCTCGCCCGCGGGGAGCCCGAGCAGCTCGGCCAGCGCCAGCGCCAGGGCGGGCGGGTCCGCGGGCGGGACGAGCCGGCCGCGGTCGGCGTCGATCAGCTCGGGCAGGCCCACCTCGCGGGTGCCGATCACGGGCAGCTCGAGCGCCATCGCCTCCTTGAGGGCCACGGGCATCGAGTCGCGGTCGCCGTCGGGCGCCACAACGCAGGGGAGCACGCCGAGCGCGGCGCGCTCCAGCAGCTCGCGGATCGAGTCGTTCCCGAGCGCGCCGAGCAGCCGCACCGGCGCCCGGGTCGCCTCGATCTCGCGCTCGAGGCGCTCCCGCTCGGGCCCCTCGCCGACGATCAGGACCTCGCGTCCGTCGAGCCCCGAGTCGGGCCGGGCCGCCGCGGCGATCAGGTCCGAGAAGCCCTTCTTCGGCACCAGCCGCCCGACGGCCACCACCGGCCCGTCGGCCACGTAGGGGCTCTCGCGCCGGAAGCGCTCGAGGTCCGTGCCGAGGATGAGCACGGACACCTTGTGCGCGTGCTCGGGCGCCACGCTCTCGATGTGGCGGCGGTTGTACTCGCAGTCGGTGACCATGAACTTGGCGCCGGCGAGGTTCTCGCGGAGCGCCTCCGGCTCGACGAAGACGTCGTTGGCGTGCCCGGCGAAGCTGTAGGGGCGCCCGGCGAAGCGCGCGAGCAGCCGCGCGATGTCCGTGGGCTCGGAGGCGAAGTGGGCGTGCAGGTGGCGGGAGCGGCGCGCCATCGGCACCCAGGGCGCGATGCGCGCCAGCCCGCGCAGCCGCCGCCGCCCGCCCGGCGGCGGCCAGGAGCGCTCGCGCCTGAGGTACGACGCCGCGTCGCCCGGGTGCTCGCGCGCCAGCCGCAGCGCGGCGCCGATGCGCTCGCGCGCCCCGTGGCGGTCGGGGTAGTCCACGGAGGCCACCGGCGGGCGCTCGGGGTCCGGGTGGCCCGGCGCGAGCGCCACCGCCTCCACCGGCACCCCGCGAGCCACGAGCTCGCGCAGCTCGCCCTCGACGAACGTCTCCGAGATCTGCGGGTAGCGCGCGAGGACCGCCAGCACGGGTGCGTTCACGGCGGACGAAACTAGCTAGCTGTGCTGCCCGCGTGAGCCGCTCCTCCCGCCTTCTTCTGCTCCTGGTCGCCGCGCTCTCCGCGGCCGCGCTGCTCGCGCCGGGCGCCGCCACCGCGAAGGTCGGTCTGGCTCTGCAAGCCGGGGCTGAAGAGCAATCCCTGCACGCCCGGGCTGAAGACGACGTACTTCACGCCGAAGGGCAAGAAGCTCCGTGCCGGCAAGCCCAAGGCGGCGAAGCCGCCGAAGGTCGACTGCTTCTACGTCTACCCGACGGTCAGCGACCAGCAGACGCCGCTCGCCACCAAGCACATCGATCCCGAGCAGCGCTCGATCGCGCTCTACCAGGCCGCGCGCTACTCGCAGCACTGCCGCGTGTACGCCCCGATGTACAGGCAGGTCACGCTCGCCGGGCTGCTCGGCACGGCGGGAGGCGGCCAGGTGGACCGGGAGATCCCCTACAAGGACGTGCGCGAGGCCTGGCGCACGTACCTGCGCAAGTACAACAAGGGCCGCGGGGTCGTCCTCGTGAGCCACTCGCAGGGGACCTTCGTGCTCCGCCGGCTCGTCGCCGACGAGATCGACAAGAAGCCGAAGGTCCGGCGCAAGCTCGTCTCCGCGATCCTGCTCGGCGGCAACGTCACCGTGAAGAAGGGCAAGGACGCGGGCGGGGACTTCAAGCACGTCCGCGCCTGCCGCGCAAAGCGCCAGACCGGCTGCGTCGTCGCCTTCTCCACCTTCAACGCGCCGGTGCCCGAGAACGCGGTCTTCGGCCGCACCGGCACCAAGGGGCTCGAGGTGCTCTGCACCAACCCGGCCGCGCTCGGCGGCGGCTCGGCTCCGATCACGCCGATCAGCCCGAGCGCCCCCTTCGCCCCGGGCACCACGATCGCCGCGGCGATCACGATCACCGGCGTGAAGCTCCCGACCGCGCCCACGCCGTGGGTGGAGATCCCGAACGCCTACACCGCCCACTGCTCCCACCGGCGGCGCCCACGTGCTGCAGATCAGCCCGCGCAAGGGCGCGCCGGTGTACCGGCCCTCGCCCGCCGCCACGTGGGGCCTGCACCTGGTCGACGCGAACATCGCGCTCGGCAACCTGGTGGACCTGGTCAAGAGCCAGATCTCCGCGTACGAGTCGCGCAAGTAGCTCGCGTCCGCCGCCTGGCGGTTTCCTTGCAGAGGCGTGGCCCGGCCGGGTCCCGGGTACAACGGCATAGCCGCCGGCGGTTCCGCCCCCACGACGCCGGCGGCTTTCTTCGTTCCTGGCCGAGCCCACGCCCCGAGCTGGATTCGAACCAGCGGCCTACTCCTTAGGAGGGAGTCGCTCTATCCATCTGAGCTATCGGGGCAGCGCCGGGGACGATAGACGGGCTTCGAGTTATCCCGCCGACTGTGTCTCGGGCGGATCTTCCTTGTGGTGCCTGGCGTGTCTGGCGGCGTGACGCTCCTGCGCTCCTTCACGAACCCGACGCCGAGTTCGCGCGCCAGCTCGACCAGGATCCCGATGCCGGTCAGCACGTAGAGGACGGTGAAGAGCTTCAGCGCCTCATGCGTCAGCGTGAGGTTCGGGTCGGCGATGCTCGACGTGGTCAGCGTGCAGACGGCGAAGTAGAACCCGTCGACCACGCTCCAGCCTTCGCCAAGCGAATAGGCGACCGTCCCGACCAATATGAGGGTGACCGCGGCTCCCGCGACGACGGCGAAGTTCTCTTCCTTGGCGGAGTACTTCATCGCCCTGAACATGCGCCGGAGCATGGACGCGACGGACAGCACGTCGTAAGGCTCGCATCAGTCGCGGACGGGTGGATCAAGCCGCCTTAGATCAACACGTTCTCCTGCGACATCGCCCGTCCAGAATCTGCCTCCCAGGCCTTGCGGTCTAGCCCACGCGACCGATTGACGAGGAGCGCCAGCATTGGGCGGGCCCCGCGGGGTGAGGCTTCGCTTGCACCCAAGCGGGGACGCCGCCATGGGTGTATACATGCACACGATTAGTTGGCGACAAGGGGGAGGCCCCCACTGTGCTGATAGCGGCCGACTATCCGTTCCTGGACGTCTTCTGGACGATCCTGATCTTCTTCTTCTGGGTGATCTGGATCTGGATCGTGATCCAGGTCTTGATCGACGTGTTCCGCCGCGACGACATCGGCGGTTTCGCCAAAGCGGCCTGGGTGGTCTTCGTCGTCATCCTGCCGTGGCTCGGCGTGCTGATCTATCTGATCGTCGAGCACGACGGGATGCGCGTGCGCAGCATGAAGTAGGCCCGGGGCACAAGAAGGAGCAGTTCGAGCAGGTTGAGTTTCGGCGCCGCCACCCCACGGGTGGTCGAACGGTTGGGTTCGCCTCACGAAACGAGTCGAGAAATCGGGAGCGACCGTCAGCCCCGCAGGCCGATGAGCTCCTGCCCTTCGTGCAGCTCCGTCCGGTCGCCGGCGGCGACGACGTCCAGCTCCTTCCCAGGAGTGTGTACGAACATCGCAATGCCGTTCGCGCCCAGGCCCGCGCGGCGATCTTTTCCTCCATTCGCCCCCGCTGGCTCGGCGACCGAAATCTCGCCACCGGCCTCGATTCGGGTCAGGAGCTCTTCGTGGGTGGCGGAGCCGTCGAACAGAATCGGCACCCTGGCTAGGAACGCCGCCGCTCGCCGCTCGCTGGCCGGGAGCTGGAATACGTGACCGCGACCGAAGTACTCGGAGAGGTCGGTCGCGACCATCGCGTTGAGGGCTTCATCGTCACCGACGGCGAGCGCATAGTCGAGCCCGTCGAGATCGGAGGGGGCGGTTTCCGTGGCGTCCTGCGTGGGGTCGCCCTTGTACACCGTGAGCCCGTCAGCTTCGGCGGCGCGCGCGTGCTCCTCGTTGGCGGTCCACAGCACCACGGTCAGCCCCCGGGCTTGAAGGGCGCGCCCGATTGCGCGTCCGACCGGGCTCGCACCAATCAGCAGAACCCCTCCCGGGCCCGTGCGCGCGACGCCGAGCGCGCGAGCCACCGGGCCCCCGCTGAGCCCGTAGATGAGCGCAGTTGCGACGATCACGATGAATGTGATCGGGATCAGGTCCTGTGCCCCGCCGCCGATGCCGGCCTGGCTTAGGCCGAGCGCGAACGTCGACGAGGTCGCGGCCGCGACGATCCCTCGGGGTGCCATCCAGGCGATGAACGCTCGCTCGCGCCAATCAAGCGATGAGCCGAACGTCGACAGCGCGACGGCGAGCGGCCGGCCGACAAACACGAGCACGGCGACGAAGGCGATGCTCACCCACCCGATCTCGGCGATCTGGTCCGGCGTGACGCGAGCGGAGAGGATGATGAACAAGATCCCGATCAGGAACGTCGTGAGCGTGCCGATCCGCTCTCGCCACGAACGGACGAGCTTTGCTCGCTCGATCGCCACTCCCTGCGGCTCGGTGCCGCGGGGTGGCCGGTTGACGAGGATCGCGCCGATCACCAGACCGGTGATCAGGCCCGAGTCATCACGGAGCAGATCGGCGCCGACGACCATCGCGACGACGAACATCAACGCCCCGGTCACGGCCTGTGACTCGTTGGGCTTGAACCATGCCGCCCAGGCCAGGATCAGGGCCGCGCCGGCGACGCCGAGGCCGACGCCCACCCCGACGTTGAGGAGGAACTGGAAGATCTCCTGCCCAGCCTTCGCATGCCCGGCAACCACGGCGTTGAACACGACGACGCCGAGCGTCGCGCCGATGGGGTCGGCCAGGGTGCCCTCCCACTTCAGGACGAGGTTGACCTTCTTCGACGGGCGGATGAAGTCGAGCAGCGGCCCGACCACCGTCGGGCCGGAGACGACGAGCACCGCGCCGAGCACGAGCGCGACCTCGAAGGACAGGTCGAACAGCAGGTAGGCGGTGACCGTCCCGATCGCCCACGTGACCAGGATTCCGAGGGTCACCAGTCGGCGGGGGACGCGAGCGACGGCGCCGGTGAGCTTGCTCAGCTTCAGGCCGAGCCCGGCTTCGAACAGGATGATCCCGACCGCAACCGAGACAACGGCGGAGATCAGTTGCTGGCCAAGCAGGGCGTTGGGATCCAGCGCACCGGCCGCGCCTGCACCGAACCCCAGGGCGAGCAGCACCAGGATCGAAGGCAGCCGCAGGACTTGGCCGATCAGGGGCGCCGCCGCCGCCAGGACGACCACGAGCCCCAGCTCGAACAGCGTTCGCGACTGGCTGAGCGCCGCTATCGGGACCGTGTGAAGCAGGCCGTTCATCGTTGTGCGGCAGGCCCAGTGGCCCCCTTCCCGCCGACGATGCCGTCGTGTCCGGCCTCCGAGGCCCGTGTGGCGAGCAGGATCTCGAGGGCGCGCTGGTAGGGCGGATGCCAACCGTCCGCGCGCCGGCGGGGATGCTGCATCCGGTCCTCCAGGTCCACTCGCTTCACGGTTCGGGCGAGGTCGCCGCCGGAGCCTGAGGAGCGGGCGATCAGGTCGATATGTGCGAGATAGCCCGCCTCTGAGCGGTTCTCGGTGGAGCGGGTAAGAAGTCGAAGCGCGCGCAGTTCCTCGTCGGTGAGCCCGCTGGCCAACAGCTCCTCCTCGCGGATCGAGGAGTGCTCGAAGACGTCATGAAGCCAGGCCACGGGCCGGGCGAACGGCGGCGACGCCTCTGGCGACGCGGCCTGACGTGCGCGATCACGGGCTCGCCGGTCGGTTCGACCGAGCCACGGTGCGCGCGCTCCGCGATACGCCTGGCGCGCTCTACTCTCACGCGCGCAGCTGGAGCCTCGTCAGCCTCGAGTCTCATGAGCTCGCTCAAATCCGTTCGGGCCTAGGAAGCGGACAGAGCACCGGCCGGTCTGCCCGGCACGGGGGACAAGCAACGTTACCACCAAGATCGCCGATTTTGCGGACGTTTCTGCGGCCCCAGGAGTCTCGCTCAGGCGGTCTGCTCGACTCGACTCGGCAGTCGCCCTGGGCATTGATGTCAGGGGCGTAACCTGCGGGGAAGGACAACGTCCTAGCCGACGAACCGAGGGGCCATGACTTCCGCGCCCACCAAATCTCCGCTCGTGGACACCGCCTCCCCAGAGGAGCGCGCGGCCGCCGGCAAGGCGGCGCGGGAGAAGGTTCCGCGCTCGAGCCACGGCGAATGGGAGCCGCCGGCGCGTCGGCGAGATCCGGTCAAGGTGCTCGAGGATCAGGCCAAGAACCGTGTCCAGGAGCTGGTGCCGATCCGCTACGGGCGGATGCTCGCCTCGCCGTTCACGTTCTTTCGCGGCGCGGCGGCGATCATGGCGATGGACCTCGCGAAGACCCCCGAGTCCGGGCTGCGGGTCCAGGCATGCGGCGATGCCCACCTCTCGAACTTCGGCGTCTTCGCCGCCCCGGACCGCCGTGAGGTGTTGGACGTCAACGACTTCGACGAGACCCTTCCGGGGCCCTGGGAGTGGGACGTCAAGCGCCTCGCGGCGAGCTTCGCGATCGCCGGGCGCGACCGCGACTTCACCCCGAAGGAGACCCGCGCTGCGGTCCTCCGCACGGTCCGCTCCTACCGCGAGGCGATGCGCGAGTTCGCCGCGATGCGGAACCTCGACGTCTGGTACGCCCGCCTCGACGTCGACACCCTGCTCGCCGACCTGGCCAAGGTCGCCGACCGCAAGCAGATGAAGGCGGCGCGGAAGGACGTCAAGAAGGCCGGCAAGAAGAACAGCCTCAAGGCGTTCGATCGCCTCGTCCGGGTGGTCGACGGCGAGCCGCGGATCATCAGCGACCCGCCGCTGCTGGTTCCCGCGCGGGAGCTCGTCTCCGAGGATCAGGCCCAGGAGCTCGAGGAGCGGATCCTCGAGATGCTCGGCCGTTACCGCGAGAGCCTCAAGGGAGACCGCCGCCACCTGCTTCGACAGCTACCGGTTCGTCGAGATGGCCCGCAAGGTGGTCGGGGTCGGCAGCGTCGGGACCCGCGCCTGGGTGGTGCTGATGATGGGCCGCGACGGGCAGGATCCGCTCTTCCTGCAGGCCAAGGAGGCCGAGGCCTCGGTGCTCGAGCCCTACGTCGGCGAGAGCGAGTTCGGAAACCACGGCGAGCGGGTGGTCGAGGGCCAGTGGCTGATGCAGGCCGCGAGCGACATCCTGCTCGGCTGGCTCCCGGCGCCTGGGCTTCGACGGCGACGAGCGAGACTTCTACGTCCGCCAGCTCTGGGACGGGAAGCGATCGGTCGAGATCGAGACCCTGCCGCCGGAGGGACTGGCGATCTACGGTCGGGTCTGCGGCTGGACGCTCGCCCGAGCCCACGCGCGGTCCGGCGACCGGATCGCGATCGGGTCCTACCTCGGCAAGGGCGAGACCTTCGACCGGGCGATCGCCGACTTCTCAGAGCGCTACGCGGACCAGAACGAGCTCGACTACGGCAAGCTCGCCGACGCGGCCAAGTCGGGCCGCATCGAGGTCGAGACAGACCTTAGACGGGAGACACCCACACGAGATCGACAGGGCACAAGAGGACGCCGCGACCCGAGTGCCGCGCGCCGAGCGGCGGAACGGGCCATGCCCAACTCTCGTCCTGGGGAGTGGGTGCCGTAGATCTATCGCTGTTTTACACGGGAGATCCAGGACGGGATAGGGTGGCGTCGGAATGACCGAAGGGGCTCGTGACCCCCCTACGCCGGACGCGTGACCCTCCCGCCGAGCGTGGAGCGCGGGTTAGCCACCGGCTGGAGCTCGAGTTCGGCTCGCGGCAGGAATGGGACGACCCGAAGCGCGAATGGCGCCGGCTCTTCTCGGAGCTGCTCGGGACGTTTTTCCTGGTGCTCGTCGCCGCCGGCGGCGGGATCCTGGTCGGCGAGGGTCAGATCAGCCTCGCCGCCGCCGTGGTCGCCCCAGGGCTCATGGTCATGGCGATCATCCTCTTCATGGGCGCGATCTCCGGGGCCCATCTGAACCCGGCCGTGTCGCTGGCATTCGCCCTGCGCGGGGACTTCCCCTGGCGGCGCGTGCCCGGCTACATCATCATCCAGCTCGTCGGGGCCACCCTGGCCTGCCTCTTCCTGCTGGCCGTGTTCGGGAACATCCAGCACCTCGGCGCCACTCTGCCCGGCGCCGGCTATGAGGACTGGCAGGCGCTGCTGATGGAGATCGCGCTCACGGCTGGCCTGGTCAGCGTCATCCTCGGCACCGCCTCGGCGGCCCAGAACGTCGGCGCGATCGCCGCCCTCGGCGTCGGCGGCTACATCGCGCTCGCCGGCCTCTGGGCGGCGCCGGTCAGCGGCGTCTCGATGAACCCGGCCCGCTCGTTCGGGCCCGCCCTCGTCAGCGGCGACTTCACGAGCTACTGGGTCTACGTCGTCGGGCCGCTCGCCGGAGCGCTGATCGCGGTCGGGTTCGCCTACGTCCTGCGCGGGCGCGGCGGCGACCCGATCGCCCGCGCCGCCGGCTCCGGGGTGCTGGACGAGGGCAGCCTCGCCGCCAAGCAGAAGCTCTCCCGGGACATCGACCGTGGCGAGGTGACTCCGCCCGGCATCGCCGAGTGACCGATGAGTCCTAAGCGGTTCTCAGGCCCTGGACCACGTCGTTCTGGTCCTGTTCGAGAACCGGTCGCTCGACAATCTGCTGGGTCACCTGTACGGGCCCGAGGACGGCAAGACCTTCGAGGGCGTGATCGGCAAGGACCTCAGCAACCCGATCCCCGAGTGGGCCGAGCACGGCGCTGAGCGCAAGGCGGTCCCGTACACGGTCACCGACGACATGGACGCACCGAACCCGGACTCGGGCGAGGAGTACTTCCACACCAACACCCAGCTCTACAACACGCTCGACGAGCACAACCGCTTCAAGATCGGCGAGGCCGTGACCGCGCCGTGGAACGTCCCGCCGCCCGGGACCGAGCCGACGATGGACGGGTTCGTCACCGACTACATCAGCACCTTCACCGGCGAGGTGGGCCGCCAGCCCACCTATGAGGAGTACGCCCAGATCATGACCGGCTACACGCCCGAGCAGGTGCCGGTGCTGAGCGGGCTCGCCAAGGGCTTCGGCGTGTTCGACCACTGGTTCTCCGAGGTGCCCTCGCAGACGTTCATGAACCGCTCGTTCTGGACGGCCGGGACCTCGTCGGGCTTCGTGACGAACTCGCCGGCGATGAAGTGGACCAAGGAGAACACCGCCGAGACGCTGTTCGACCGGCTGGAGGCGCACGGGCGCACGTGGAAGGTGTACGTGCTGGAACCGTCTCGCCTCTCGTTCACCGGCTGGATCCACATGCCCCGGCTCAAGGACCGCCTGGCGACGCACTTCGTGCCGTTCTCGGAGTTCGAGCGCGACGCGGCCAACGGGACGCTGCCGGACTTCAGCCTGATCGAGCCGACCCTGGTCGCCGGCCACGCCGACTATCACCCGGCTTGGGCAGGGCGCTTCGGCGGCGACGTCGACATCGCCATCGAACCGCCGTCCTCGATCCTGGCCGGCGAGGACTTCCTCGCGCGCATCTACCGCGCGATCAGGTCGGCCGACTCCTCCGAGGGCTCAAACGCCTACAACACCACGTTCTTCATCGGCTGGGACGAGCCCGGCGGAACCTACGACCACGTTCCTCCCGGACCGGTGCCCCCGCCGGACCCCAGCGCCCCCGCCGGGCAGTGCGACTTCACCTTCGACCGCTCCGGCTACCGCGTGCCCGCGATCATCGTCTCCCCGTGGATCGACGAGGGCACTGTGATCAACGACGAGTACCGCCACACCTCGCTGCTCGCCACGCTGCGCAAGGTCTGGGACCTGGGCGACCCGTTCAGCGACCGGACGCCGCCGCCCGCACGTTCGACCACCTGCTCTCCCGCGAGACGCCGCGAGACCCCGCGAGCTGGCCCGACGTGCACCCGCGGCCGGTGCCGGAATGGCAGCTGACCAAGGTGGAGCTCGGTCAGGCGCTCAGCCCGCTCGGCAAGGCCATCGGCCCGGGGATCGTTGAGCACGCCAAGCAGAGCGGACTCCCGATCCCGGCCGATATCGCCGACGCCGACGGGCCTCTGACCGGGCAGCAGCTCGTCGAGGTCGTCTTCGACATCGCCGCGCACTACTTCCCGCGCCTCGCCGAGGCCGCGGAATCAGCTGAAACGCCGGGCTAGACGCGGTCACCGGCGGTCGTCCATCGGCGGCCCTCTCAGGAGATCAGGCTCGTCGTCCCCTTGACGACGAGGTAGCCGCCGAGAACGAGCGAGCCGGACACGAGGACGCCATGCTGGTGGCGACGGACCCACGCCGTCGCCGCGTCGAGATAGGCGCGGGCCGCACCGGGGCGCACCACCGCCAGCACGAGCGACGCGAGCGGGACCAGGAACCAGAGCGCGTCGTAGATCGCGACCTGCAGGGCGGCGTCCACGGGGCCCGGCCGTTCGGAGGCGATCGCGTTGAGCGCCGCCAGGTAGACGAGCCCGGGTAGATGCGTGCCGACCCCGGCGACGACGACGTCGCGGGTGGAGGGGTTGCGCAGGTTCCGGCCGAACCGCGAGGGGCGTGCCGACGGGCTCGAGCTGTGCCGACGCGTGGGTTGAACCCAGCCCTGTTGCAGACCGGCCGCGAACCCGAGCGCCGCCGCACCGAAGGCGACGTCGAGCACGGCCGTGAACGTCGACCCCCCGACAGCCACGTTGGCACCGTGGAAGGCCCCGACCACCACCAGCCCGATCGTCCAGCTCCAGGCAAGGCCTGCGGCGGTGAAGAGGAGCAGTAGCCGCTGGGGCTTGGGCCGGTCGAGCAACACCAGGACCGCCGCCAGGCTCGTCCCGGGCCGTAGGCCGCTGAACAACCCCAGGACCAGCGCCTCGAGACTCATCGCACGCGGCGCGGGCAGCGGCGGCACCGGTCGTCGATGAGCTCGATCATTACCCGGCTCTCCAGCGTCTCGGTTGGGGCAACATCTGTGGCAACAGAACACCACGGGACAGCCACAAACGCTCTCGCCCCGTCCCGCGACGAGGCGAAGTTGCTACGTGGTCGCATGCGCGGGCTTGCCCCGCTTGCGCGCCAGGGACATGAGCGCGCCGGATCCAGAGACGGCGAGGTACGCCGTGAGCACCGCGACGGCGACCGGCGCGATCTGCAGCGTGCCGATCTGGGTCGTGAGGGCGGCGAGCAGGATCAGCGAGAAGGGGCGGCGACGAGCGCCCCCGGGAGGGCGGCGAACATCGCTGTGAACGCGAGGCCCTCCGGCAGCCCCGGGATCAGCACGTGTGCGGTCGATCCCGGCCGTGCCGCCGATGAACAGCATCACGAGGAACGGCCCACCGATGAAGCCGGTGGCCTCACAGAGCGCGAACACGAGGATCTTCGCGAACACGACCGCGATCAACAGACCGGCGCCGAGCGCCGCCCCGTCGCGGATCACGGTCGTGAGCTGATCGGTTCCGGTGAACAGCGTCAGCGGCAGCGCGACGCCGACGAGCCCGAAGGCGATTCCGCCGATGACCGGCCGCAGGACGGTGAACTTCGCGAGCGGAGCCGTGAGTTTCGTCATGACCCCGATCGCGACGGCTGTGATCAGCGCGAGCGCGCCGGCGACGAGGCCGAGGGGAACGGCCGCGAGCAACTGCCAGTCCTCATACTTGTACGACGGCGCTGCGTAGAGCCCGACGAACGTCGACCCCGCGATCGGAAAGTACACAGCGAAAGCGACCGAGGACGCCAGCAGACCTGCGACCAGCGTGTCGGCGAAGCGTGCCGCCTTTGGACGCGCAATCTCGAGCGTGAGAATCGACGCCAGGATCGGAGACGACAACAGGCCCCCGTACGCCGCGGACATCCCACTGAGCGTGTTCGTCGCGCGCACGTCCTCGCTGAGCTTCTGCCGCTCCGAGACCCAGGTTCCCAGCCCGCCCCCCATCTTCCCCAGTGCGTCCTCGGGCCCGAGGCTCGCCCCACCCGCCAGCGACACCAGCGAGACGGCAACCGCCCCCGGCACCGTGGAGGGCTCGACCCGCTGCTCCTTGAGCTCCTGGACCGTGCCCGGCAGCTTGACCGGGACGCGAAGGAAGCGCCGCAGCACACCGACGAGCAGGCCGGCCCCCGCGGTCACCGCCACCCACCAGAGGCTCCCGTCGAACCATCCGGGGTCTTCGGGAAGCGTGAACCAGAGGTCGGTGCCGCCCTTCACCAATCCCAGAAACGCCAGCCCGGCAAAGGCGAGCACGACGCCGAACAAGATGGCGTGGCGCACGATCACCCAGAACCCGGGTGACCGCGTCAGGGCGACGTCATCTGAGCCTGGATGCGAGTCCTCGCCAGTCGCGCCTGTGCTCATCGGATCCCTAGACCTCGAGCAGGACTCCGCGCGCCGCGGGATTGAAGCGCACGATCAGGCTCTGCGCGCCGGGGCTCGACAGGTCGGTGATCGTTCGCGGGGCGATCGACGGAGCGTGCTCGAGGAGCCAGGCAACGCCGTCCTGGGCCAGGCCGCTCGAAAGCCGATGGAAATCGTCGAGGGACTTCGCGATTCCTGCGGAGAAACCGTCTGCTCCATTGCGGCGCTCCTCTGCTCCCGAACGGATGGGCTGACGTCAGTGCGATGCTAGTCGAGCGAGCCGTTCACACGAGCGGACGATCGCGTCGCCCCGAGCCACAATTCTCTTTCACCGGATACCGCGAGCGGGTCACCACGGATATGGACGCACCGAATCCGGTCGCGCGGATGGCAGGACTGGAACCGGCGAACCCGAACCCAGACAGGTGGCGGACGAGTCGAGGATCGAACGGCAGCTCGACCGGGCGGTGGCTCGCGCGACCACGCCGCGCGGCGCCGCGATCGTGATCGCCACGGCGTCGACGGTGATTACCGTCGTCGCCGGGCTCCTGGTGACCGTCGTCGACAGCGAGACCTTTCCGTCGATCGGATCCGGGCTTTGGTGGTCCGTGCAGACCGTCACGACGGTCGGGTACGGCGACACCGTTCCAATGAGTCTCGCGGGGCGGCTCGTCGCAGCGCTCGTCATGCTCGTGGGGATCGGCTTCCTGACGGTCATCACCGCCTCGATCACGAGCACCTTCGTGTCGCGCTCACGGCATGAGCCCTCCGACGCCGAGACTGCGATGGCGGAGCAACTCCGTCAGCTCGACAGCCGGCTCGAACGAATCGAAGCGGCACTGAGCCGCTCCTCGTCCCCGTAGCGCGCCACAAATCCATGTTCGCTGCGAGCTGCCCACTTGCTGTCGTCCTCGGGAAGTCGCACGACCGGACCCCGATCGCCTAAGGCCTTGCCTGTGCAGGTGCCGCCGCGGCCGCTCCCAGGGCGGTGAGAACGGCCGCGACGGACAGCGCTCGAAGCACGGCGGTTGTGGCTAGGACTGCGCCGCCGCCTCCGGGATCGCCCCGATCTGCTGCATGAGGCTGAGGTTGTCCGCCGCGCCCCAGTGCTCGGCGCAGCGGCCGTCCTCGATCCGCACGATGTCGATCATCTCGAGGCGCACGCGGTTGCCGCTGGGCGGCACGCCCATCAGCTCGCCTTCGTGCGTCCCGGTCATGGTCGCGCGGACCGCGACCCGGTCGTCGTCCTCCATGACGTCCTCGATCGACACCTGCATGTCCGGGAACGCCTCGCGGAACATCGTCACGAACGCCTTGACGCCGTCGATGCCGTCCGGGGTCCCGGGTGGGCCCTCCTCGTGATCCACGAAGTTGGGCGTGAGGATCTCGTCGAGGGCATCCAGATCGCCCCCGACCATCACGTCCGCGTAGAAGCGATGGGCCAGGTCCGTGTTTCGGGACATACGTCCTCCTACGGTCGCTCGACGGCGACCCTACGCCTCCGTGGGAGGCGTGGCAAGCGTCAGGCCGCGCGCCGCAGGGAGCGGTCCACGGCGTCGGGCGAGAGCACGTGCTCGATGGCCATGATCGCGGCCCCGATCACGCCGGCGCGATCCCCGAGCCGGCACGGGACGATGCGCAGGTCGCGCGTCGCCAGCGGCAGTGAGCGGCTGAAGATCCCCTCGCGCACGCCCGCGAGGAGCTGTGCGTGCGCCTCGGCGATGTCCCCGCCGATCACGATGACCGCGGGGTTGAAGAAGTTGACGGTGCCGGCCAGCACCTCGCCGAGCGTGCGTCCGGCATCTCGGACCATGCGGATCGCGCCCGCGTGGCCCGCGAGGACGAGACGGACCACGTCGCGGCTCCTGGACGCATCCTCGCCGCCGTCGGCGAGCCGCCGCGCGAGCGCCTGGCCGCCGGCGATGGCCTCCAGGCAGCCCACGTTCCCGCAGCGACAGACCACGTCCTCGCTGCTGGTGGCACGGATGTGGCCGATGTCGCCGGCGGCTCCGCGAGCACCTCGATAGATGTGGCCGTCGGCCACGATCCCGCAGCCGATGCCGGTGCCGACCTTCACGAGCAGCAGGTGCTGCGTGTCGCGCCAGTGCATCCGGTGCTCGCCGCGGGCCATGATGTTCACGTCGTTGTCCACCAGCACCGGCGCCCCGTAGCGGCTCGCGAACCACTCCGGGATCGCGAAGTCGTCCCAGCCCGGCATGATCGGCGGGCTCACCGGCCGGCCGCTGTCGAACTCGACAGGCCCGGGCACCCCCACGCCGATCCCGCGGACGTCGGTGCCGGGGCGGCCGACCTCCTCGAGCAGCTCGGCGAAGCGGTCGGCGGCCCACTCGAGCACCGGCTCGGGCCCGAGCGCGATGTCGAGGTCCGACGCTCGCTCGGCCAGCGGCGCGCCGAGCAGATCGCTCACGGCGACCCGCACGTGGGTCGCCCCGAAGTCCGCGCTCAGGACGACTCCGGCGTTGTGGTTGAACGCCAACACGGTCGGCGGCCGGCCGCCGGTCGAGGCGCTTCCGCCGGCTTCGTAGACCAGATCCTGCGCGAGGAGCGCTTCCACGCGCTGGGTCACGGTGGAGCGGGCGAGCCCTGTCGCCCGCGCGAGGTCGGCGCGGGTGACGGCCGTGCCTTCCCGAATCAGGCCGAGAAGGGCTCCGGCGCTGCCGGGCGAGGAGGCCGGGTCTGGGGAGTTCCTCCTCATTGCAGACAAAAGTACAGCACCCGCAAGCGGCCTTTTGCTTGACAATCGAATTAAGTCGGTCTAGGTTGCGACTCGGTGGCTCCTCTACGGGTCGGCATCGCGGGGATCGGCTTCGTCGGCGGGATCCACGCGCGGTCGGCGCGTGTGGCCGGCGCACGCCTGGTCGGGCGTGAGCGCCTCGACCCCGGAGAGCGCGCGGGCGGCCGCGGCCGCCCTGGGGGCGGACAGAGCCTTCGACTCCTCCGAGCAGATGGTCGGCGACCCGGACATCGACGTCGTGCACGTGTGCACGCCGAACCATCTCCATCTCCCGCTGGCCGAGGCCGCACTGGCCGCGGGAAAGCACGTCGATCTGCGAGAAGCCCCTGGCGCTGGACGCCGCGGGCGCGCAGCGACTCGTAGAGGCCGCGGCGGGAACGGGCCTCCAGGCCGCCGTGCCGTTCGTGTACAGGTACTACCCAACGGTGCGCGAGGCACGCGAGCGGGTGGCCGCCGGGCGGACGGGCGCCCTGCGCCTGCTGCACGGCAGCTACCTGCAGGACTGGCTCCTTCGCGCCGACGACGACAACTGGCGCGTGGACGAGCGCTTGGGCGGCGCCTCACGGGCTTTCGCCGACATCGGCTCCCACTGGTGTGACCTGGCGGAGTTCATCTCCGGCCAGCGCATCACCCGGCTCTCGGCGCGGATGCTGACCGACGGTGCCGGAGCGCACGAGCGCGGACGGACGACGCGCGTTCGAGCCGGGCGACGCGTCCGGCGAGGCCCGGCCGGTCGCGACCGAGGACGCCGCGGTCGTCCAGTTCGAGACCGACGGCGGAGCGATGGGATCCATGCTGGCGAGTCAGGTCTCCGCCGGCCGCAAGAACCGGCTCTGGATCGAGCTGGACGGCGCCGACGAGGCGCTCTCGTTCGACCAGGAGCACCCCGAGGAGCTCTGGTGCGGGGCTCGCGAGGCCGCCGACGATCGTTCGCCGCGATCCCGCGACGCTGTCCCCGGCGGCGGCGCGATACGCATTTCTCCCCGGCGGGCATCCGCAGGGCTACGCGGACTGCTTCGCCGCATTCGTGGGAGACGTCTACGACGCGATCCGCGACGGCTCGCCCGCGGAGGGACTGCCTTCCTTCGCCGACGGCCTGCGGGGCACACTGATCACCGAGGCCGTGCTCACCTCCTCGCGCGAGGAGGCCTGGGTCGATGTGGAGGCAGGCCCGGTTCACGCGAGCTCTCCTGCGGAGGCCGCGTGAAGCTCGGGTTCTTCACCTCGTGCATGCCCGAGCGGGGCCTCGAGGACATCGCCGCATGGGCGGGAGCCAACGGCTACGAGGCACTCGAGCTCGCCGCCTGGCCCCACCTGGGGGACCGGCCGTTCACCGCCAGCCACGTGAAGGCGGACGCCTTCGACCAGGCCGAGCAGGAGCGGGTGCTCGGCGCGCTGGACGCGCACGGCCTGACCCTCTCGGGGCTTGCGCTACTACGACAACAACCTTGCCGCCGACGCCGCCGAGCGCGAGGCGAACCATGCGCACCTGCGGGCCTGCATCGACGCGGCAGCCGCGCTGGGCGGGGTGCCCGTCGGCACGTTCATCGGCCGCGATCCCGGTCTCAGCGTCGCCGACAACCTGCGTGAGGCCGAACGCATCTTCCCGCCGCTCGTGGACTACGCCGGTGAGCGCGGCGTGCGTCTGATGATCGAGAACTGCGTGATGGAGGGCTGGCACCCGGACGGCTATCCCGGCAATCTCGCGTACTCGCCCGAGCTGTGGGAGTGGATGTTCGGCCTCGGGCTCTATCTGAACTTCGACCCGTCGCACCTGCTCTGGCTGGGCATCGATCCCGTGGCAGCGCTCAAGCCCTACGTGGACCGGGTCGCGCACGCGCACGCCAAGGACGCCGAGACGTTCCCGGACGAGCGCAATCGCTACGGGTTCTTCGGCCGCACCTCGACCCGGGAAGAGGATCCGTGGGGCATGGGGTGGTGGCGCTACCGCATCCCCGGTCTCGGAGCGGTCGACTTCCGCCGCTACGTCGACACGCTCTACGAGGGCGGCTTCGACGGCGTGCTGTCCGTCGAGCACGAGGACCCCGTGTGGGGAGGCACGCCCGATCTGGTCGAGGCGGGCCTGCGCATCGCGCACACCAACCTCCGCGGGCTGGTGGTCCGGTGACGAAGGTCCTCGAGGTTCGGAACCTGGTGAAGGAGTACCCCGGGGTCAAGGCGCTCCAGGGAGTGGACCTCGACGTGCTCGAGGCCGAGGTCCACTGCCTGCTCGGCCCGAACGGGGCGGGGAAGTCGACGCTCATCAAGTGCGTCTCGGGCGCGGTCGCGCCCACCAGCGGCGAGATCCTCTTCGAGGGCGAGCCGCTCCCCGAGGGCGATCCTGCGGGAACGCTCAAGCGCGGCGTCGCGACGATCTACCAGGAGCTCGACCTGGTGGATGACCTGAGCGTCGCCGAGAGCATCTTCCTGGCGCACGAGCCGCGGCGCGGCCCGCTGCTCGACCTCGACCGGATGTACCGCGACTCCGCGGCGCTCCTCGCCCGCCTCGGGCACGAGTCGATCCCACCGCGCGCGAAGGTGGGGGCGCTGCGTCCCGCCGCGAAGCAGATCGTCTCGATCGCGCGCGCCCTCTCGGGCGACGTGCGGCTCCTGATCATGGACGAGCCGTCCGCGATCCTCGACAAGTCGGAGATCGAGACGCTCTTCGACGTGGTGCGCCGACTCACCGCCGAGGGCGTCGGCGTGGTCTACATCTCGCACCGGCTCGACGAGATCCGCCGCATCGGCGATCGCGTGACGGTCCTCGCCGACGGGCGCACCACGGCCACCGGCATTCCGGCCACGACGCCGACCGACGAGCTCGTCGAGCTGATGGTCGGTCGCAGGGTGGACCAGCTCTATCCGGAGCGACCGGCGGGCACCGAACGGGTCCTGCTCGAGGTGCGCGACCTGAAGCGGCTCCCGGCCGTCCGCGGGGCCAGCCTCGAGGTGCGCGCCGGCGAGGTGGTGGGCCTCGGCGGCCTGGTGGGCTCGGGGCGCACCGAGCTGCTGCGCCTCATCTACGGACTCGACCCGCCGGACAGCGGTGAGGTTCTCGTCGATGGGGAGCGGCTGGCGCCGAACAGCCCGGGCCGCGCGATCCGGCGCGGGTTCGGGCTCGCCCCGGAGGACCGCAAGTCGCAGGCCCTGGTGCTCGACTGGAGCCAGACGAAGAACGTGACGCTTGCCGACCTCAGCCGCTTCTCGCGGCTGGTGCTCGACATCAAGGGCGAGCGTGCACAGGCGCACGAACAGCTGCGGGCGCTGAGCACGGTCCCGGACGATCCCGACCGCGAGGTCCGCCTGCTCTCGGGGGGCAACCAGCAGAAGGTCGTGCTCGCGCGCTGGCTGCTGCACGAGTGCAGGATCCTGCTGCTCGACGAGCCCACCCGTGGCGTGGACGTGGCGACGAAGGCCGAGATCTACCGGATCATCAGCGACCTCGCCGGCTCCGGGCTGGGGGTCCTCGTGGTCTCGTCAGAGCTCGAAGAGCTGATCGGCATATGCACCCGCATCCTGATCATGCGCGAGGGCGAGATCGTCGCCGAGGTCGACGGGAAGGACGCCACGGAGAGCGAGCTCCTTCGTCACGCGGTCGCGCCCACCGATGCCCCTGTCCTCGTGGAGGAGGTCGAGTGAACACGTCCGCGCTGGTGGGTCGAGTGAAGGCGCTGGAGTTCCAGGAGTACGCGCTCGCCATCGTCGTCGTCCTGCTTTTCGTGACCGGCGCCATCCTCAAGCCGGACACCTTCGCGACCTGGGACAACATCCGGAACATGCTCACCCAGGCCAGCGTGGTGGGCGTGCTCGCGATCGGCATGACCTTCGTGATCGCGACGGCGGGGATCGACCTGTCGGTCGGCTCGATCGTGGCCGCCGCAGGCGTGTTCGGCGGGATCCTGATCGGCGACGACGGCACGAGCACTCTGCTCTTCATCGTCGGCGCGATCGTCTTCGCGACCGCCCTCGGCACGGTCAACGCGACCGCGGTGGCCTATGGCCGGGTGGTCCCGTTCATCGCGACGCTCGCGATGTTCTCCATTGCCCGCGGGCTCGCGTTGCTCCTCAACGACAAGCTGCCGGTCAGCCTGCTCGACCTGAACGGCGGCTCGTTCGGCGATCCGGCCACGTTCTCACTGCTCTGGATCGGCAACGGCCGGATCCTGGGCATCCCCGTCTCGGTCTACATCTTCCTCGCGATCACGGTGGCGGGTTGGATCCTCCTGAACCGGACGCGCTACGGGCGCTACGTCGTGGCGGTCGGCGGCAACCGCGAGGCCGCGCGCATAGCCGGCGTTCCCGTCCGGAGGATCATCTTCAGCGTCTACGTGCTGTCCGGCCTTCTCGCCGGCGTGGCCACCGTGTTGCTCTGCTCGCGGCTCGCGAGCGCCTCGCCGGTCAGCGGGAACCTCTACGAGCTCGACGCCATCGGCGCGGTCGTCATCGGAGGCACCAGCCTCGCCGGTGGCAGGGCGACGATCGTCGGCACGTTCCTGGGCGTCCTGACGTTCGCCCTCATCTTCAGCCTCATGACGCAGCTGAACCTTTCGACCGAGGTACAGCAGGTGACCAAGGGCCTGATCGTCCTCGGGGCCGTCCTGCTGCAGCGCCCGGAGGCGCGGTACTGATGGCCGAAACACCCGGATCAAGCGATCAAACCACTACAGGGAGGTATGTCATGTCGCTGACGCGACTCCTCATGTCCACCGCCGCGGCGGCGCTGCTTGCGGTGGGCGCCATCGCCTGCGGAGGCGAGACCAAGACGGTCACCGAGCAGGCTCCCGCCTCGTCTGGAAGCTCGGCGAGCGGGACGGGCGAGAAGGTGAGCATCATCGCGAGCGTTCCGCCCACGGACCACGGCTGGCTCGGCGCGATCTCGAAGAACGCGAAGGCGGCCGCCGAGTCGTACGACGACGTGGACTTCGAGCTGCTGCAGGCGGCCGACGCGGACTCGCAGGCTCAGCAGATCGAGCAGGCGATCGCGAAGAAGCCTGACGCCCTCGTCGTGCTGCCCCAGGATGGCGCAGCCCTGACGCCGGTCGCCCAGAAGGCGGAGGCCGCCGGGATCCCGGTCGTGAACATCGACCGGCTGTTCACGCGGCCCGACGCCGCGACGGCGACGATCCTCGGCGACAACTACCAGATCGGCGTGCTGGCGGCGGACTACATCGCCGAGCAGCTGAAGTGCAAGGGCAACATCGTCGAGATCCAGGGCCTGGCCGGCATCTCGGTCACGACGGACCGCAGCAAGGGCTTCGCCGACGAGCTGAAGAAGGTGTGCCCGAACGGCGGCGTCGAGATCGTGGCCAAGCAGCCGGGTGACTTCAACCCGGACACCGGGCTCAAGGTGATGGAGAACATCCTCCAGGCGCAGAAGCAGATCGACGCCGTGTACACCCACGACGACGACATGGCCCAGGGCGTGGTCCAGGCGATCCGCAACGCCGGTCGCGACGACGAGATGTTCCTGACCGGTGTCGGGGGCTCCGAGGACGCGATGAAGCAGATCAAGGAGGGCGGGCTCTACCGCGCGACCTTCCTCTACAACCCGAACATGGCCGCGAGCGCGGTGAACATGGCTCGGCTGCTCGCCCTCGGAGAGGGCTTCCCGGAGCTCGTTCCGCCGGAGGTCCCGCGCCAGCTGGTCGTGCCGGCCGCCGTCGTGACCAAGGACAACGTCGAGAAGTACGAGAAGTACGCCTTCAACTAGGAGGCACCCGAGGAAGCCGCTGAACGGCCCGCTGGATGCGCAGAGCGTCCGGCGGGCCGTGCCGGCTCGCCGCCTCGACGAGCGCGATCACGCCGCGCGGCCGCTCTGGCTGCTGACCTCGGTGTCGTCCCGGAGTGAGAAATGAGCGCCCGGGATGACCGCTCCTTTCGGACGAGGCCGGCCGCTCAGCCGCCGAAGGCCTTAGCGGCGCCGGCCGCGAGCTCCTCAGGAGTGACGTCGCGCAGCCGCTGAGCGATGTTCCAGCGATGTCCGAAGGGATCCTCGACCTGCCCGTGGCGCTCGCCCCAGAACTGGTCGGCGAGCTCGTGGCGCGCCTCGGCGCCGGCTCCGAGGGCCCGAGCCCAGAGCGTGTCGGCGTCGTCCGTCTCGATCTGCAGCACAGTGGCGGTGCCGCCGATGGTCGTGGGTGAGACGATTCCGGCGTCCGGGAACTCGCCCGCGAGGTGGAGGCCCGTGTCGCCGACGGCGAGCTCGATGGTGAGGACGCCGCCGCCGGGAAGCGGTACGCGGCTGCGCTCTTCGGCTCCGAATGCCTGGACGTACCAGGTCGCCGCGGCGTCGGGATCCGTTACGACGATGTGGGGCGTGAGTTCCATGCCGCGCAGCATGGAGCTTCAACCCCACTTGAAGTCAAGACGTCACAGGATGCGCACGGGCTGGTGGCCGCGGTCTTCACCCATGGCGCGACCCGTCAGTCGCCGTCCTCGTACAGCGACTCGCGCGTGAGCTCCGTGCCGTCGGCGCCGTAGACGCGCACCTCCACGTAGTCGCCCGTGTAGGCGTCGAGGGACACGAGCGTGAAGCGCTCGTCGAGCAGCTCGCACTGGTCCGTGGTGCTCGGTCCCAGCTCGGCGGTGGCCACCACCCCGTTCGCCACCAGGGAGACGCCCCAGACGAGCGTGATCACGCCGCTGCGGCCCTGGGGCCCGCGCCAGTGGCCGATCTCCTGGTCGGAGAGGTCGAGCGTCCAGTCGGGGTTGTCGGCGGCGGTCTCGTCGGTGTAGTCGGCCACCGCGACGATGTCCGCGGCCTGCGCGCCCTCGTGCTCGCGGGTGTAGGACACGTAGCCGAACACCTCGCCGTCGCCGGCCGGGGCGGTGGCGGGCACGTAGGTCCGGCCGCCGAAGCTGCGCTCCGGGAACCAGCTGATCTCGCCGATCTCGGTCTCGGCCGCTCGCTCGAAGTGCTCGGCGAGCGTCTCCGCCCAGCGCCCGTAGGGCAGCGGCTCCTGCGGAGGCTCTGCTGCGAACTGGATGATCGGGCGCTCGCTGGGCGGCACGGGCGCGGAACCTACACGCTGGCCTCGCGGAGGCGCGCGGCGGCGTCCTCGGGCGTGAGCACGTTCAGATGCACGCCCGCGCCGAGCTCGAGCCCGGCCAGCTGGGCGAGCCGCGGCATCACGTCGATGCGCCAGCAGAAGCGCTCCGCGTCGTGCGGCGCGGTGCGCACCCACATGTTCAGCGGCGGCAGCGTGCCGAGCACAGCGCGCAGGCGCGCCAGCGCCTCGTGCAGCACGAGCCCGCCGAGCGGCCCGTCCTCCTCGAAGCGCGCGGCGGGCCGGCGCGGCACCACCTGCAGGTGGAACGGCACGCGCGCCGCGAACGGCGAGAGGGCCACCGCCTCGGAGTCGATGGCCACCACGCGCTCGCCGCGCTTGACCTCCTCCTGGAGCAGGTCGCCGAGCAGGTTGCGGCCCTGCGTGTGGTCCGAGTACGCGGTGAAGCGCTCGCGCTCGCGGGCGATCGCCGCGGGCACGAACGGCAGGGCATAGAGCTGCGCGTGGGTGTGCGGGAGCGAGGCGCCCGCCTCGCGTCCCTCGTTCACGATCACGTGCACGTAGGCGGCATCCGGGTGGGCGCGCATGCGCTCGCGCCAGACGCCCATGGCGGTGGCCACCTCCTCGGGCTCGAGGTCGGCGAGCGACCAGACGCGCTTGGGCGAGTTCACGATCAGCTCGTGCGCCCCGTGCGCGGGGCGCGACACGAACAGGTCGGGCTCGCCGCGCCGTCCGCCCAGCGGGTCGGCCACCGCGTCGGGCTCGCCCGGCGCCAGGGCGGGGTAGAGGTTCGGCACCACGCGCGCGCGCCAGCCCGGCGAGTCGGGGGCGCCGCCGTCGCGCAGCGCGTAGACCTCCGGCGGGGTCTCGGCCTCGTGCCCCTCGGCGAACGGGTCCGACTCCTCCTCGATCTCCGGCCGCTCGGGCAGGTCGAGCCAGGCGCCGGGGCGGATGCCGCGCTCGCCCGCGACCACCACTCGCAGGCCCGTGAGCGGGTCGATCCGGAGCTCAGGCAAGCTGCTTCTCCATCGCCACGTGCTCGATGCCCTCCTCCTCGAAGGGCTCGCCGGCGATCTCGTAGCCGTCGCGCACGTACAGCTCCATCGCGTAGGTCTGCGCGTGCAGCGAGATCCGCTCCGCGGCGGCGGCCTGCGCCACGCGCGTGGCCTCGCCGAGGATGGCCCCCGCCACTCCCCGCCCGCGGGCGTCCTGCTCGACCGCCAGGCGCCCGAGCCGCGCCGTGCCCCCGCGGAACAGGAGCCGGCAGGTGCCGATCACGCGCCCGCCGTCCACCGCGACGATGTGCGTGGACTCGGGGTCGCGGCCGTCCCGGTCCGCGGCGCGCGACACGCCCTGCTCGCCGCAGAAGACGCGCTCGCGCAGGTCGAGCGCGGCGGCCAGCTCCTCCTCGCTGCGTGCGATCCGGACGTCCAGAAGGTCAGCGAGCGTAGCGCTCGATGTCCTCGGCGAGCTTCTGCTCGCTGGCGTATCCGCCCTGGTGCAGGTAGGCCAGCTCGCCCTTGCGGTCGTAGTACGCCGTGGCGGGCAGGCCGACGATGCGGAGCTTGCGCGCCACGTCCCCGTCGCCGTCCTCGTAGCTCGGGAACGGCAGCGGGTAGTCGTCCAGGAAGTCCTCGCGCGTCGCCCTTGTTGTCCTGCGAGTTGACGCCGAGGAACGCGACCTCCTTGCCGCGCTTCACCGCCTGCTTCTGGAAGAACGGGAACTCGAAGCGGCAGGGCCCGCACCACGAGGCCCAGGCGTTCACGACCACGGGGTGCCCGCGCAGCTTGGCGATGCGCTCGTCGAAGGCGCTCTGCCCGCCGTCGAGGATCGCGCTCGGCTGCTTGTAGAGCCCGGCGAGCGCCCGCGGGGGCGCCCTGGAGCTTCGCGAAGTCCTTCGTCGAGGCCGACTCGCCCGGCCCGCTCGAGCTGCAGCCCCCCGCCACGGCCGCGGCGAGGGCCAGGATGGCGGCTAGGCGGCGCATTGCAGGAAGGGTGGCAGAAGGGCTTCGCGTGTGCCACAATGTCGGTACGCCGGCAGTTCCGGATGGACTCGGCGCGCTCGCCGCTCAGCACGTACGGAGTGGTGAATAGAAGGGCGGACCCTGCTGACCAGCGGCGGGACCGATTCCGCCGCGGCGAATGCCCGGCCCGTCCGTTTCCCTGAAGAGAAACGCCCAATCGTGGCTGAAAGACGCTCTGTGGTGAAGACCGCGCCGGTTTCCGGCGAGGATCTCCAGCGCGCCGAGGAATTCGCGCGCGAGCCGCTCGTGCTCGACGGCGAGGACGCCTCGACCGCGCTCGCGGACGGGACCGCCCGCCGCGCCGCGCTCGACGCCGCGCTGGCCGAGCTCGACGCCGGCCGCGACGAGCCGTCCGTCCAGTGGCGGCAGAGACTTCTCCCTGATACTCGGGCTCGAGCGAGTGCTCGTCGAGGAAGAGCCGCACCTCGTGGACGGCACCGTCCTGTCCGCTCACCAGGTGGACGCCCTCTCCGGCACGCTGATCGCGCTCACCGCCGAGCTGCTCGTCCCGAAGAACGGGAGCGCGAAGGCCTCCGGCAACGGCTCCGTGCCCGCCGAGGAGCTGCCCTCGGGCGAGGTGGAGCTGGAGGGCGACGAGCTCACCGACGAGGAGCCGCTCGACTGGGACCCGGTCGAGGAGGCCGAGGAGGAGGAGGCCGCGGACGCGGTGCTCGAGGATCCGGGCGCCGCCAGGCGCTTCTGGTTCGAGCACGCCACCGGCGCCGGCAAGACCGTGGCCGCGCTCGGCTTCGCCGAGGCGTCCCGGACCGGCGGCGTCCTGATCCTCACCCACCGGCGCAACCTGGTGGACCAGTTCCTCGGCGAGCTCCGCGACCGCGGCTACCGCGACCGCATCTCCGCCCCGCTGCTCCGCCAGAACGGCGACGAGCCGCCCGCCGGCGGCCCCGTCACGGTCGAGACCTACCAGTGGTTCGTGCGCAACGCGGGCAAGGTCTCCGACGCGTACACGATCGTGATCTGCGACGAGGCGCACACCGCCCTCGGCGAGAAGACGAGCGCCGCGATCCGCCAGTGGACCGGCCCGGTGTTCATCGGCATGACCGCCACGGGCGCGCTGATCGCGCGCCACGTGACCGACCTCTTCCCGACGCAGACCTCGCGCTTCGACCTCGCGCAGGCCGCGCGCCGCGGCGTGATCGCGCCGCTTCGCTGCGTGCGCATCCCGCCGGGCGTGGGCGTCCGCTCGATCTCGAAGGTGCCGCTCCGGCGCGGCGAGGTCGACCAGGACTTCGACCAGGAAGAGCTGGCCGCGCTGCTCGACCAGACGCCGTTCAACCTGGCGGTGGCCGACCTCTACAAGACGCGCTTCAAGGACCTGCCCGGCGTGGTCTACTCCGCCGGCGTCAAGCACGCCCACAACGTGGCCAAGGCCTTCCAGGACGCGGGCGTCAAGGCGAAGGCCGTGTCGGGCGAGACGCCCAAGCGCGAGCTGGCCCGCATCCTCGCCGGCTACGAGCGCGGCGAGGTGGACGTGCTCGTGAACGCGCAGCTGCTGGCCGAGGGCTGGAACTCGCCGCGCGCCACCGTCTGCATGCACCTCGCGCCGACCGCCTCGCGCCGCATCTACCAGCAGCGCGTGGGCCGCGTGACGCGCCGCACGCCGGGCAAGGAGGCGGGCATCGTCGTGGACTTCGTCCACCCGGCCACGCCGAACGACGACCCGGTGATCACGCTGCACTCGCTGCTCGACCGCGACGTCTACCGCGGCGGCGCGATCGTCGTCGGCCCCGTGCGCCGCGGCCGCGGCCGCAGGCTGCGCGTGGAGCGCCGCGTGGTGCCCGTGACCGCCGACGAGGAGCGCCGCGCGCAGGTCTTCGAGCGCGAGCTCTGGCGGATGGCGGTGGAGCACCTGAACTGGGGCCAGCAGCAGGCCTGGGCCATGCTCGCCGGCGCGCGTGTGGCGTCGAACAACTGGCGCCGCGCCAAGGCGATGCTCCACTTCGACGGCACGGGCGAGCTGCGCCGGCTGTTCCTGCTCACCTGCCTGCGCCGCAACCGCAACTCGCAGCTGCGCGTGCGCGCTCTCACCGAGGTCGGCGCGATGCGCGATCCCGAGGCCTTCGACGACGCCGTGGAGATCGTGGGCGGCTGGTCGCGCGACGAGCGCCGCGAGGGCGTCAAGGTGCTGCTCCAGGCGCTGGCCGAGCGCCAGATCGGCCGCCGCGACCAGGCGGCGCGCTGGCTCTGGCACCTCGCCGAGTACAGCCGCGAGGTGCACGAGGAGTACGCCGTCCAGCGCTGGCCGGAGACGAAGCGCCTGCTCGGCCTGCTCGTGAACTCCGCGGGCGCGGCGCACGCGCGCAACGCGCGCCGGCTCGTGCAGGCCGCCCGCAAGCAGGACCGCCGCCTCTCCGCCGCTCTGCTCGCGGCCGCGCTCGCGCACACGCCCGAGGCCCAGCAGGTGCTGGACGGCGCGCGCATGCGGATGGCCCGCAAGCCGTCGGCGCTCGCGCGCGAGCTGCTCCGGAACTTCCCCAAGGGCAAGCGCCGCCGTGGCGGCAGGCGCCGGCGCAAGAAGGGCGGCGGCGACTCGTCGGCCCCCGAGGTCGACGGCGCCGACACGGTGGACGCGCAGGCGCCGGAGCAGGAAGACGACGACGACGACGAGGAGCGCGACGCGGCCTAGGCCGTCCGCTGGAGGTGTACCTCGCCGGCGATGAGGGACACCTGTCCCGCGTCGGTGTCCACCAGCAGCGAGCCGTCCTCGTCGATGCCGGCGGCCACTCCGGTGCCGCCGTCCCAGCGCACGGCGCTGACCCCGCAGCGCGTCGCGCTCGCGCCACGCTGCCAGCACCTCGGGCAGCGGCGCGGCGAGCCACACGTCCAGGGAAGCGATCAGCGCTGCGAGGACGTCGTCCCGCGCGGCTGCCGGCCGGAAGCGCCGCCGCGATCTCGCCCAGCTCCGCCGGGAAGCCCGCGACGTTCAGCCCGATGCCGAGCACGACCCAGCCCTCCTGCGGGCGCCCCTCCACGAGGATGCCCGCGAGCTTGCGGCCGTCCACGAGCACGTCGTTGGGCCACTTGATCGCGGCCTCGGCGGGCACGGCCTCCGCGACGGCCACGGCGGCCGCGAGCGGGAGCGCCTCGGGCGGCGGGCGCAGCACCACCGACATGAGCACGGCGGCGCCCGCCTCGGCGAGCCAGCTGCGGCCCTGGCGCCCGCGGCCCGCGGTCTGCTCGTCGGCCGTGACGAGGGTGCCGTGCGGGGCGCCCGCCGCGGCCAGCGCCTTGGCGCGCTCGTTGGTCGAGTCCACCACCCGGTGATGGACGTGCGGGGCGCCGATCATCCGGGCCGCAGGCGCACCTCGGCGTCGGGCTCGACCCCGAGCATCGCGGCCGCGTCGCCGCGGTTCACCGCCAGCGCCAGCGTGCGGTAGGCGTCCTCGTAGACCAGCAGCTCACCGGCGGCCACGTCGGCGAACGTGTGCGCGTAGGTGGCCAGCCGGCGGCGGTCGCCGACCTCGACCTCCACGCTCTCGCCGAGGCGCAGGCCGCTGCCCTGGAGCCGCTCGTGGTCCACGTCGAGGGCCACGTTGCCGAAGCGGTCGCAGAGGAGCGCGTGGGCCACGAGCGCCTCGCCCTCCTCGCGCGGCTCGGGCAGCTCGAGGCGCTCGAGCTCGTCGGGCTGCAGCGGGTCGCCCGCGTCGGCCAGCTCGGCGCCGGCCGCCAGCCGCGCCGCCACGGGGGCGAACACGTCGCGCCCGTGGAAGGTCGCGGAGACGGGCTCGAGCCGGTGCGGCGAGCGCGTCACGTCCACCGCGTGCGTCACGCCGCCGGCGCGCTCCCAGGCGAGGCTCAGCAGGCCGTTGTCGGGCCCGACCAGGATCCGCCCGTCGCCGGTCTCGAGCGCCACCGCGCGGCGCTCGGTGCCCACCTGCGGATCGACCACCGCCACGTGGACCCCGACGGGCAGGTAGGGGAGGGTGTTGCGCAGGACGATCGCCCCGTGGCGCACGTCGTAGCGGCCGATGCCGTGGGTCACGTCGAGGACCTCGAGGCCGGGGTCGATCGACTTGATCACCCCGTGGCAGATGCCCACGAACTCGTCGTCGTGGCCGTAGTCGGTCAGCAGCGTGACGATCACCGGCGGGCGTCCTCCACCAGCGCGTCCACGAGGCCGTCGATGTCGTGGCGCTCGGCCTCCACGTCCACCGTCAGCCCCAGGTCGGCGGCCGTCGCGCTCGTCACGGGACCGATCGACACCACGCGCGCGCCGGCGGGCACCCGGCCGCCGGACCCGGTGAAGAAGCGCACGGTCGAGCTCGAGGTGAAGGTCACGTAGGTGGCGCGCTCGAGCTGCTCGAGCGTCCCGTCGCCGAGCGGCTCCGCCACGGTGTCGTAGAGGGCCACGTCGCTCACGCGCGCGCCGCGCTCGGCGAGCGCGTCCGGGAGCACGTCGCGGGCCTCCGAGGCGCGCGCCACGAGCACGGCCCGGCCCTCCACCGGCACCTCCGCGAGCGCCTCGACGAGCGACTCCGCGATGGAGCGCGGCGGGACCACGTCGGCCACGATGCCGTTGCGGCGGAGCTCGGCGGCGGTGCCGGGGCCGATCGCCGCGACCGTCGCCCCGGCCAGGGCCCGCGCGTCCTGGGCCGCCGCTGCCAGCGCCTCGAAGAAGATGCCCACGCCGTTCGGGCTCGTGAAGCAGACGAGCGCGTAGTCGCGCACGCGCGACACCGCCTCCGCCACGTCGGGGTCGCCGAGGCGCGGCGCGATCCGGATCGCGGGCGCCTCGACCACCTCGGCGCCCAGCCCGGCCAGCCGCGCCGCCAGGCCGCTGGCCTGAGCGCGCGCCCGGGTGACCGCCACCACCTGGCCGTCGAGCGGCCGGCGGTCGAGCCACGCGAGCCGTTCGTGGAGCG
Organism: uncultured Thermoleophilaceae bacterium; assembly: GCA_963768465.1. Classification (GTDB taxonomy): domain Bacteria; phylum Actinomycetota; class Thermoleophilia; order Solirubrobacterales; family Thermoleophilaceae; genus JACVRW01. The sequence continues at coordinate 135,399 of CAVYIA010000015.1, forward strand.
CCGTGGCCGGGCCGATGACGGTGATGGCGGGCGGGCGCACGGACGCGGCGGCGGCCAGCTCCCCGATCTTGCTCAGCGGACCCGTGACGGTCCGCTGTCCCGGCAGCGTCCCGCGCTCCACCACGGCGGCCGGCTCGGACGGGTCGCGGCCCGCGCCCACGAGGCGCCCGGCCACGTCGGGGAGCCGCTTCACGCCCATGTAGAAGACGAGCGTGCCGGGGAAGCGCGCGAGCGCGTCCCAGTCGAGCGCCGACTCGGGCTTGTCCGGGTCCTCGTGCGCCGTGACGAAGGCCACCGCCGAGGCGAGGTCGCGGTGGGTCACGGGGATGCCCGCGTAGGCGGAGGCGGCCACGCCCGCCGTCACCCCGGGCACCACCTCGAAGCGCACACCGGCCTCGGCGAGCGCCTCGGCCTCCTCGCCGCCGCGCCCGAACACGAACGGGTCCCCGCCCTTGAGGCGCACCACGAGCTTCCCCGCGCTCCCCAGCTCGACCAGCTGCGCGTTGATCTCCTCCTGCGGGATGGCCGGGTCGCCGGGCCGCTTGCCCACGTAGCGCAGGTCGGCGTCCGCCCGCGCGCCGTCGAGCGCACCGGCCGGGATCAGGCGGTCGTAGAGGATCGCGTCGGCCCGCTCGATCAGGTCGAGCGCCCGGCGCGTGAGCAGCCCCGGATCCCCGGACCCCGCGCCGACCAGGTACACGGTGCCCTCGGCCACGGCGCGAGACGCTAATGCGCCTGCTCCGCCTGCGCGAGCACGTCGGCGGCGCCGGCGGCCAGCAGGCGCTCCGCGACCGCGCGCCCGAGCCCGGCGGGGTCGGCCGCTGTCGCCTTCCAGGGCGTCGCGGATCCAGTGCGAGCCGTCGGGCAGGCCCACGTAGGCGGCCAGCCGGAGCTCCTCGCCGGACGCCGTGCGCGAGCGCGCCCACGGGCGTGTGGCAGGTCGCGTCGAGCGCCCGTACGAGGGCGCGCTCGGCCAGCAGCGCCACGAGCGCGCCCTGGTCGGTGAGCGCCGCGGCGCGCTCCACCGCGCCCGGGTCGTCCGCGCGCGCCTCGAGCGCGAGGCAGCCCTGGCCGGCGGCGGGGAGCAGCAGCTCCGTCCCGAGCGGTGCGCCCTCGTCCGCGCGGCCGAGCCGGTCGAGCCCGGCACGGGCGAGCACGATCGCGTCGAGATCGTCCTCCTCCAGCTTGCGCAGGCGCGTGTCCACGTTGCCGTGCAGCTCCCTCACGTCGAGGTCCGGCCGCGCGGCGAGCAGCTGGGAGCGGCGGCGGAGGCTGCTGGTCCCGACGGCCGCACCCTCGGCGGAGGCGTCGAGCGAGCCGGCGCCGCAGACCGCGTCGCGCGGGTCGGCGCGCTCGGGCACGCCCGACGATCGCGAGCCCGTCGGGCAGCTCGGCCGGCACGTCCTTCGCCGAGTGCACGGCCAGGTCCACGTCACCGGCGAGCAGAGCCTCCTCGATCTCCTTCACGAAGCGCGACTTGTCCTCGCGGGCGGCCCGGCCGCGGCGGTCGCCGCTCGTCGTGATCGGGACGAGCTCCACGTCGTCGCCGAGCAGCGCGGCCACGAGCCGGGCCTGCGCGAGCGCAAGCGCGCTCCCGCGCGTGCCGAGACGGATCACCCGGAGCGCGAGCGGCGGCGCGGCGCGAGCGGCGTGACCTCGGCTCCCTGCGAGTCCTCGTCGGGCTCCTGGGCGAGGTCGAGCGCGAACAGCTCGCGCAGCGCGTGGACGTACCGGTACGAGTCGTGCTCGCCGGCGCTGTCCTTGAGGCGCAGTGTCGGGTCGTGGAGCATGCGGCTGACCACGGCGCGGGCCATGGTCTCCAGCCGGTCGCGGTCGGCGGGCGGACACCGACTCCCAGCGCGAGCGGTTCTCGCGGAGGACCTGGTCCACGATCTCGTCGCCGCGACGGCGCAGGGCCGAGATCGTGGGAAGGACGTCGAGCGAGGCGAGCCAGCGCTCGAAGCGCGCCACCTCCTGGCGCACGAGCACGCGCGCCTCGGCGGCCTCGGCCTCGCGCGCGCCGATGTTCCGCGACACCTCCTGCTGGAGGTCGTCCATGTCGTAGAGGGCGATGCCGGGGCAGTCGCGCGCGGCCGGGTCGATGTCGCGCGGCACCGCGAGGTCGAGCAGCACGAGCGGGCGGTTCACGCGCCGGCTCGCGACGAGCGTGAGCTCCTCGAGCCCGACGATCTGGTGCGGCGCCCCGGTGGAGCTGACGACGATGTCGGCCGCCTCGAGCTCGGCGGGAAGGTCGTCGAAGGTCACGGCCTCGCCGCCGAAGCGCTGGGCCAGGCCGAGCGCGCGGTCGTAGCGGCGGTTCGCGACGAACACGGTCTTGACGCCGCGGTCGCGCAGGGCGCGGGCCGTGAGCTCCGCGTTCTCGCCCGCGCCGATCACGAGCACGCGCCGGTCGGCGAGGTCGTCGAGGAAGTTGGCCGCGAGCTGCACGGCGACCGAGGACACGGAGACGTTCGAGCGCGACACGGCGGTCTCGGTGCGGGCCCGCTTGCCGGCTGCGAGCGCGTCGCGGAAGAGCCGGTTCGACACGGGGCCGGTGGCGCCCTCGACCAGCGCGAGCTCGTACGCGCGCTTCACCTGGCCCTGGATCTCGGCCTCGCCGACGATCATCGACTCGAGCCCGGCGGCCACGGAGAAGAGGTGCTCGACCACGGCGCGGCCGCGCATCGAGTAGATCGCCCCGAGCAGCTCGGTCGGCCGGATTCCCGCCTGGCGCGCGAGCACGCCGAGCGCCGCGCTCTCCGCCTCCACCGGGTCGGCCGCCACCAGGTAGAGCTCGGTGCGGTTGCAGGTGGACACGGCCACCGCCTCGTGGACGGACGGGTCGTCGGTGAGCTCGGCGAGCACTCGCGTGGAGCGTCCCTCCGGGAGCGCCAGCCGCTCGCGCAGGGCGAGCGGGGCGGTCTTGTGCGAGACGCCGAGGACCAGCAGCTCGCCGGTCATTCCTCGTTCTCCAGCAGCTCGTTCAGCTCGGTCACCTGACGGTCGATGCGCGTGATCTTGGCGGCGATTATCGCGACGTAGATCACGAGCAGGGCGACGAACACCACGTATGCGCCGGCCACGTACTTCCCGGCCTCGTCGAGCGGGAGCGCGGGCATCAGGCCACCGCGGCGGGCTGCCTGTCCGCCAGCCTGCGGCGCAGGCGCTTGAGCTCGGCCGACGCGTGCTTGGCGGTCAGCTCGAGCTTCCAGAGGGTCACGAACAGCAGGGCCATCGCCGCGAGCGACACGAGGAAGGTGAGCCGCATCTCACCGGGCAGCGAGCCGCCGGTCTGGGAGAGCACGCGCGGGTGCGTGTAGGCCTCCGCCAGGCGGACGGCCACGAAGTTGAGCGGCACGAAGGCGCCGGCGGTGATCGCGAACACGGACGAGTAGCGCGCCTGGCGGTCGGGGTCGTCGATCGAGAAGCGCAGCGGGTAGTAGACGCAGTAGAGGAGGAACACCACCAGGAACGAGACGAGCACCGGCTCGTCCCACACCCACCAGTGGCCCCAGGACGCGCGCGCCCAGATCGAGCCGGTGATGAGCACGCCCAGGCCGAGGATGATCGACATGTGGATCGCCACGTACGAGCGCATGTCCCACGACGGGTCGCCGGAGCGCAGGTGGCGGATGGCCATGATCCCGCCGGCCACGAAGCCGCAGAGGGCCACGATCGCCATCGGCACGTGCACGTAGAAGATCTTCTGCACGAAGCCCTGGTCGGCGTCGTTGGGCGCGTAGAAGAACACGAGCGCGAAGGCCAGCGCGAGCATGACGGCGGTGGCCGCTGAGAGCGGCTTCAAGCCCTTCGAGTACATCAGTCCTCGAGCAGGTAGTCGAAGACGGCCACGGAGAGAAGCACGAAGACCACATCGTAAAGCGTGAGCAGCCCCAGCCAGCGCCCCAGGTCCTCCGGGCCCTGCTCCTGGCGGAACAGCGGCTCCGTGGCCTGGGCGCAGGAGATGAGCAGCGGCACGAGCAGGGGGAGCAGCAGGAGCGGCGCCGTGAGCTCGCGCGCGCGGCTCTCCGCGGCCAGCGCGCCCACGAGCGCGCCCACCGCGGCCACCCCGACGTTCCCCAGCGCGAGGACCGCGATCAGCTCGGGGAGCGCGCCGCCGAGGCCGGGGCCGAGCAGGAGCAGCCCGAAGGCCGGCACCGCCACCAGCTCCACGGCCACGAGGAACAGCAGCAGCGCGCCCGCCTTCGCGAGGAACAGCGCCGTGCGGTCCACCGGGGCCAGCAGCAGCCCGTCCACGCCGCCCTGCTCGCGCTCCGCCGCGTAGAGGCGCGAGACGCCGATCACCGACGCCAGCAGCAGGGTCACCCACAGGACGCCCGAGGCCAGCGCGCCGTCGAGCGAGTCGCGGTCGAGGCCGAAGTGGAACAGCACGTAGACCGTGAGCGCGAACAGGGTCATCGCCGGCACGGACTCCTTCGTGCGCAGCTCGATGCGCAGGTCCTTGCGCAGGATCGTGCTCGCCGTGCGGATCACGTGTAGAGCGCCCGCGCCTCGTCCGCCCGGACCGAGCCGGCCAGCACCTGGCGCCCGTCCTTCAGGCCCACCGCCAGGTCGGCCTCCGCGAGGCCGCCCTCGATGTCGTGGGTCACGAGCACGCGCGTTCGTCCCGAGGCGCGTCCCACCAGCGGCTCCAGGAGGTCGGTCGCGGCCGGGTCGAGGCCGGCGCGCGGCTCGTCGAGCAGCAGCAGCGGCGGGTCGTGCAGCACCGCGCGCGCGGCGGCGAGCCGCTGCACCATGCCGCGCGAGAGCTCGGCGATCGGCTCGTCCGCGCGGCGCTCCATGCCGGTCGCCGCGAGCAGCTCGGCGACCCGCGCCTCGCCCACGTCGTGCAGGGCCGCGTGGTAGCGCAGGTTCTCGCGCCCGGTCAGGTCGCGATAGAGGAGCGGCTCGTGGCCGAGGTAGCCCACGAGCCGCGGCAGCTTCCAGCGCTCATCCGGCAGCTCGGCTCCGAGCACGCGCGCCGTCCCCGCGTGCGGGCGCAGCAGCCCGGAGAGCACGCGCAGCAGCGTGGTCTTGCCGGCTCCGTTGGCGCCGAGCACCACCAGCGTCTGGCCCTCGTCGACCGTCACGCTCACGCCGGCGAGCGCGGCGCGCTCGCCGTAGCGCCGCTCCAGCTTCTCGAGCTCGATCGCCGGCATGGGGCCGGGAGGCTAGCCTCAGCACCGTGAGCCGGCTCGTGGGGATCAACCACGTGGCGCTGGAGGTGGCCGACCTGGACGCGGCGCTCGACTTCTACGGACGCGTCTTCGACTTCGAGCTGCGCGGCCGCGTTCCGGGCATGGCGTTCCTCGACATGGGGGACCAGTTCCTCGCGATCGCGGAGACCGGCAAGACGGCCGCGGACGGCGAGCGCCACTTCGGCCTCGTGGTGGACGACCTCGACGACGCCCGCCGCCGGCTGCGCGACGCGGGCGCCGAGATCGCGCCCGGGCGCGGGCTCGACTTCAGGGACCCGTGGGGCAACCACGTGCAGGTGGTCGAGTACGCCCAGATCCAGTTCTCGAAGACGCCGGCCGTGCTCGGCGGGATGGGCCTCGAGGGGCTCGAGAAGACGCCCGAGGCGCTCGAGGAGCTGCGCAGGAAGGGCCTCGGTGGCTGACGACCCGGTCGAGGCGATCCGGCGCGTCTACGACGAGTGGGGCCGCGGCGAGTGGCGGCGGAAGTGGGAGATCTACGCGGACGACATGGAGTGGGGCTGGTCCGACGAGTTCCCGGGCCTGGCGGGCGTCTACCACGACCCGGACCTCCGGAACGACCGGCTGCGCGAGTGGCTGAGCCCCTGGGAGCACTGGCGCTGCGAGGCCGAGGAGCTCGTGGTCCACGGCGACCACGTGGTGGCGCTCTGCCGCTACCGCGGGACGGGCAAGGGCAGCGGCGCGGTCGTGGACGAGCGGGGCGCGCATCTGCTGGCGCCTCCGCGACGGGAAGGCGGTGCGTCCTCGTGGTCTACGCCGACCGGGCCAAGGGCGCTGGCGGCGGCCGTGGCCGGCTCTAGCGCTCGAGCGTGGCCGCCGCGTGCTCGAGCGTGGGCTCGACCACCGGCCAGGACTGGCCGATCGCCTTCGGGTTGCCCGGGAAGTTCACGACGAGCGTCCTCCCGCGGATGCCGGACACCCCGCGCGTGAGGATCCCGAGCGGCGTGTGCCCGCGCGAGTCGGCGCGGATCGACTCCGCGTAGCCCGGCGCCTCGCGCTCGATCACGTCGAGCGTGGCCTCGGGCGTCACGTCGTCGGGGGTGAGCCCGGTCCCGCCGGTGGTGAACACGAAGCGCACGTCCTCGTCGTCGGCCAGCCGCGCGATGGCCGCGCCGATCGCGTCGCGGTCGTCCGACACCGTCTCGTGCACCACCTCGAGGCCGGCCGCCTCGCACAGCTCCACGAGCGCCGGGCCGGAGCGGTCCTCGCCCTCGCCGCGGGCCAGCGAGCTCGACACCGTCAGCACCGCGGCCCTCACTCCGGCCGCCGCCAGTCGCTCTTGCCGCCCGTCTTCTCGACCAGCCCCAGGTCGGTGATCTCCACCCCGCGCTCGAGCCCCTTGACCATGTCGTAGATCGTGAGGGCGGCCACGGAGGCGGCCGTCATCGCCTCCATCTCCACCCCCGTGGGGCCGGTCGTGCGCGCCTCGGCGGCGATGTCCACGAGGCCCTCGCCCACCTCGATCCGCACGTCCACGAACGAGAGCGCGAGCGGGTGGCAGAGCGGGATCAGCTCGGCCGTGCGCTTGGCGGCCTGGATGCCCGCGATGCGCGCGGTGCCGATCACCTCGCCCTTGGGGCCGTCGCCGCGCGCCACCGCCGTCGCGGTCTCCGGCGACATCCGGACCACGGCGCGCGCCACGGCGCGCCGCTCCGTGGCCTCCTTGCCCCCCACGTCGACCATCCGGGCGCGCCCGGCCGCATCGAGGTGTGTGAGGTCGTCAGGCAGGCTGGTGCGTCTGCTGGGCCGCGGCGATCAGGTCGCGGACCGCCGCCTCGTCACCGCGGCGGAGCAGCTCGATCGGGTCGGGCTCGCCGTTGACAATCGACTCGAAGAAGACCTTGCGGTCCTGATAGGTGGGCAGGCTGCCCTTCGCCCATCCGCGGACCTCGTTGAGCATGATCGCGAGCCGCGCGTAGGGCTCGCCGTACTCGTCGGCGATCTCGTTGCGGATGCGCTTGGCGAGCGCGGGGCTCGCGCCCGCCGTGGAGATCGCGATGGCCAGCGGACCGGTGCGGATGATCGCCGGCAGGATGAAGTTGCAGAGCGGCGGCACGTCCACGACGTTCACGAGCATCGCCCGGCGCTCGGCGTCCTCGAAGACGCCGATGTTCACGTCGGTGTCGCTCGTCGCGGCGATCACGATGAAGGTCCGCTCGAGGTCCTCGGGCCGGTACTCGCGCCGCTCCCAGGCGATCGAGCCCTCGGCCGCCAGCTCCTCGAGCTCCGGGATCGCGTCGGGCGCCACGAGCGTCACGTCGCCGTCGCAGGCGAGCAGGCCCTCGACCTTCTCGAGCCCGATGTCGCCGCCGCCGACCACCAGGCAGCGCCGGCCGCTGAGCCGCAGGCAGGCGATGTAGAACGGCGTGTCGAGCATGCCCTGCACGCAGCTCTGGTCGCACATCCCCTTGCGGAGCTGGCAGACGCATTCCTTGCCGGCGTAGGCCTGGGCGGGCATGCGCTCCAGTCTAGAACCCGGCGGCGCTAGCGCCTGAACGCTGTCGCGCAGCGACTTCCGCACGATCCGCAGCAGCGGCCGCGCGCCGCGCCGCAGCGCGGCCGGCTTGTCGGAGTCGCGCCCGTACAGCAGCTGGGCGGAGGCGTGGAGCGCCCGGCCGAGCGACTCGTCGTAGGGGTGCCACCAGAAGTCGCGCGTGCGCGAGGGCTCCCAGCTCTGGAGCTTCACGTTCACGCACTCGTAGAGGCCGAACTTCGAGTGCGAGCGGCCCAGCCCGGAGTCCTTCACGCCGCCCCAGGAGCACGAGAGGGCGCCGTGCGAGTACATGTGGTCGTTGGCCCAGACCATGCCGGCCTCGAGCCTGCGCGCGATGCGCTCGCTCTTCGCGCGGTTCATCGTCCAGACGGACGCGCCGAGGCCGAAGTCGGAGTCGTTCGCCTGCTCGATGGCCTCGTCGATCGAGTCCACCACCACGATCGGCACCACCGGCCCGAAGATCTCCTCGCGCATGATGCGCATCTCGCGCGTGACGCCCGTGAGCACGGCGGGCGCGTAGAAGCCGGCCCCCGCCATTCCGGGCATGTCGCGCTGGCCGCCGCAGCGAAGCGTGGCGCCTGCCGCGACGGCGTCGTCCACGAGGCTGCGGACGATCCCGAGCTGCTCGTCGGAGACCATCGGCCCGACCTCGGTGTCCCACTCCATCGGGTCGCCCACGCGCAGGGCCTTGGCGCCCTCCACGACGCCCTCGATGAAGCGGTCGGCCACCGCGCGCTCCACGTACACCCGCTCGATGCCCGCGCAGGTCTGCCCGGCGTTCGCGAAGCCGCCCCAGAGGCAGCCGGAGATCGCGTTCGGGAGGTTCGCGTCGGCGCAGACGATCATCGGGTCCTTGCCGCCGAGCTCGAGCACCGAGCCCTTCATGCGGCTCGGCGCAGGCCATGCCCACGCGCCGGCCCACCTCCACCGAGCCGGTGAAGAAGATCTTGGCCACGCTCGACTCGACGAGCGCCTGGCCCACCGCGCCGTCCCCGTGCGCCGTGCGCACCAGGCCCTCGGGCAGCCCGGCGCGCTCGAAGGTGTCCTGGATCCGCTGCCCGATCAGGGGGGTGAGCTCCGACGGCTTGAGCACCACGCCGTTGCCGGCCATCAGCGCGGACGCCACCTCGCCGAACGGGATCGACCACGGGTAGTTCCAGGGCGCGATCACGCCGACCACGCCGAGCGGCTCGAAGGTGTGGCGCGAGCGCTTCTGCTTCATGAACACCGGCATCGAGACGCGCTCGTCGGCGAGGATCCCCGGGCCCGCCTCCGCGAGCCAGCTGAGCGCGTCGATCGTGGGCACCAGCTCCATCGAGTACGACTCGTTGCGCGGCTTGCCCTGCTCGCGCGTGAGCAGCGTGGCGAGGTCGTCGAGCTGGTCGATGATCGCCTGCCCCGCGCGGCGCATGTAGCGCGCGCGGTCGGCCAGCGGGAGCTGGGCCCAGAACGGCTGCACCTCGGCCACGTCGTCCACGACCGACTGCACGTCGGCCGGGTCGGTCGCGGGCACCGAGCCGAGCCGCGCGCCGTCGATCGGGCTGAACGACTCGAGCTCTGCGGGCGCTTCGGCGGCGACCGGGCGGACGGCGGCTTCCATGCGGCTGATTCTGCCCGATCAGCCGCGGCCGCGGGCGGAGCGGATCCGCTCCCAGCGCTCGCGCAGCTCGCGCTCGGCGCCGTGCTCGCTCAGCTCGAGGAAGCGCTCGCCGGCCGCGTCGTCCGGCATCAGCTCCTGCTCGGAGACGCCCTCGGGGCGGTCGTGCGGGTAGTCGTAGCCCTCCCCGCGGCCGAGCTTCTTGGCGCCCGGGTAGGCGGCGCTCCGGAGGTAGTCGGGCGGGTGCGGCGTCCCGTGCTCGCGCACCCACTCGCGGGCGCGGCCGAGCGCCTTGTACGAGGCGTTCGACTTCGGGGCCAGCGCCAGGTAGACCGCCGCCTGGGCGAGGTTGAGCGCCGCCTCGGGCATCCCCACGTGCTCCACGGCGGCGGCCGTGGCCACCGCCACGTCGAGCGCGCGCGGGTCGGCGTTCCCGATGTCCTCGCTCGCCAGGATGATCATGCGCCGCGCGATGTAGCGCGGGTCCTCGCCGCCCTCGAGCATCCCGGCCAGGTAGAGCAGCGAGGCGTCGGGGTCCGAGCCGCGCGTGGACTTGATCCAGGCCGAGATCAGGTCGTAGTGGCGGTCGCCCTCCTTGTCGTAGAGGATCGCGCTCCGCTGGAGGGCGTCCTCGGCCACGCGCAGCGTGACCGCGCCGTCGGCGCCGACCGTCTCGCAGGCCAGCTCGAGCGCGGACAGCGCGGTGCGCGCGTCGCCGCCGGAGCGGGTGGCGAGGAAGTCGAGGGCGGCGTCGTCCACCTGCGGGGCGGACGGGATGCCGCGCTCGTCGCCGAGGGCGCGGCGCAGGAGCGCCAGCACGTGCTCGGTCTCGAGCGCGTGCAGCTCGTACACGCGGCAGCGCGAGAGCAGCGCCGAGTTCACCTCGAAGTACGGGTTCTCGGTCGTGGCGCCCACCAGCACCACGAGCCCCTCCTCGACGGCCGGCAGCAGCGTGTCCTGCTGCGCCTTGTTGAAGCGGTGGATCTCGTCGAGGAAGAAGATCGTGCGCTCGCCGCTCGTGGTGCGGCGGTGCTGCGCGCGCTCGAGCACCTCGCGCACCTCCGCCCGCCCGGCGTTCACCGCCGACGCCTCCTCGAACGCCGCGCGGGCGTTCACGGCGAGCAGCCGCGCGAGCGTCGTCTTGCCGGTCCCGGGCGGCCCGTACAGGATCATCGAGTGGGCGCGGCCCTCCTCGATCGCCGTGCGCAGCGAGCCGCCGCGGCCGAGCAGGTGCTCCTGTCCCACGAACTCGCCGAGCGAGGCGCGGGCGCATCCGCGCCGCCAGCGGGAGGTCGGGCGCCGGCACTCCCGTCTGCCCGCGGGGCGCGTCATCCAGGTCGAAGAGCCGCTCGATGTGCGGATTCTGGCAGCGCGGCGGCTGCGCTGCCATATACTCGAACGAGTGCCCGATCGCGCGCAACTCGAAGGCCGCACGACCGAGTTGCTGCAGCGGCTGATCCGGTTCAACACCGTGAATCCGCCCGGCAACGAGCAGGCCGCCCAGGAGTTCCTCAAGGGCCTGCTGGAGGAGGCCGGCTTCGAATGCGAGCTGCTGTCGGCCGTCGAGGGCCGGCCCAACCTCGTGGCCCGGCTGCGCTCAGGCTCCGACGGCCCGCGGCTGTGCCTGCTCGGCCACGTGGACACGGTGCTCGCCAATCCCGAGGAGTGGAGCGTGGACCCGTGGTCGGGCGAGCTGCGCGACGGCTGCGTCTGGGGCCGCGGGGCGCTCGACATGAAGAGCCAGGTGGCCGCCGAGGCGGCGGCGGCGATCGAGCTCGCCGCCGAGGGCTGGCGCCCGGAGGCCGGCGAGCTGCTGCTGGTGTTCACGGCCGACGAGGAGACGGGCGCGGCCTACGGCGCGCAGTGGCTCTGCCGGGAGCACCCGGACAAGGTCGCCTGCGACATGGTGGTCAACGAGGGCGCCGGCGAGTCCTTCGAGTTCGAGGGGCGCCGCCACTACGGCGTCTGCGCCGGCGAGAAGGGCGTCTTCCGCTTCACGCTCACCACCTCGGGCCGGGCCGGGCACGCGTCGATCCCGCGCATCGGCGACAACGCGCTCGTCAAGCTCGCCCCGATCCTCGACGCGCTGAGCGACGGCCGTCCCGTCTACGAGCTGCTCGCCCGAGCCCGAGGCGTTCATGCAGGCGCTCGGGCTCGACACCTCCGACCTCGAGGCGGCGGTGCGCTCGCTCGAGGAGCGCGACCCCCGGATCGCCGTCCTGCTCGAGCCGATGCTGGGAGTGACCTGCACGCCCACGATGGTGTCGGCCTCCGAGAAGATCAACGTGATCCCCTCGCGGGCGCACCTGAACGTGGACTGCCGGGTGCCGCCCGAGCTGGGCGAGGAGCACGCGCTCGGGCGCATCCACGAGAAGCTCGGCGCCGATGGCTTCGAGGTGGAGTTCCACGACACCGTGGTCGGCAACCGCTCGCCGATCGACACGCCGCTGATGGACCACATCAAGGCCTTCGTCGAGCGCGAGGACCCCGGGGCGAGCGCGGTGCCGGTGGTGCTGCCCGGGTTCTCCGACTCGCGCTGGTTCCGCTCGGCGTTCCCCGATTGCGTGGCCTACGGCTTCTTCCCCCAGCGCACGATGGACCTGTTCGAGGCCGCCCCGCTCGTGCACGGGGCGGACGAGCGCGTGCCGGTCGAGGACCTCGGCCTGGCCGCGACCTTCTACGCGGGGCTCGCCGAGGAGGTGCTCCGGTGACCAAGCCGGTGCCCGCCGACAAGCTCCGGCTCGGCGGCATGGCGCTCCGCAACGGGCTGCTCGTGCACGGGCCCACGCACTGGGCCGCCGCCGTGCGCGACGACGCCGGCGAGATCCAGGTGGCCTCCGGGCGCAAGCCGCAGCTGAGCGGCCCGATGGCGGGCGTGCCGGGCGTGCGCGGCGTGCTGAAGCTCGCCGAGGCGATGGCCGTGATCCCGCTCGTCAAGCGCGCGCTGCCGGCCGCGAAGCTCCCGATGCAGGACGCCCGCACGATCGGGGCGATGGGCGCCGCCGCGCTCGGGGGCTCCGCGATCCGCGCCGCGGGCGCCCGCACCGTCGGCCGCGAGGCGGCCGTGGCGCTGGTGAGCCTGATGCCCGCGCTGATGGCCCTGCGCGGCGGCGACCTGGCCGCCTACCACGGCGTCGAGCACAAGGCGATCGCCGGCTACGAGGAGGGCTCGGACGCCGCGGACCAGGACAAGGAGCACGACCGCTGCGGCTCGCACCTGGTCACGCCGATGCTGGCCGCCGCGGCCGTGGGCAACGTGGCCGCACGGCGAGCCGGCCTCCGCGGGGCCGCCGCCGAGGCGGCGGTGGGGCTCGGCAGCGCGGCGGTGGCGGTCGAGGTCTTCGCCTGGTCGGAGCGCCACGCCGACAGCGTGGCCGCCCGCCTGCTCCGCAAGCCGGGCCACGAGATCCAGCGCGTGGTGGGCACCAGGGAGCCCACCGCCGAGCAGCTCGAAGTGGGCCGCGCGGCGCTCGGGGAGATCCTGCGCGCCGAGGCCGCCGCCTAGCGCGCGGCTTATCCTGAGGCCCATGGCGACCGAGGCGCGCCCGCGCTCGCGGCTCGATCCGGAGGTCTTCCGGCTCCCGGTCGAGCGGATCCGCGCGGGCTACTACACGGACGCGTACTTCAACCTGACCAAGGAGCTGCTCGAGGCCGAGGACCGGCGGCCGCGCGTGACGATGCAGGTCTTCCAGAAGCAGGACTCGGTCCTGGGCGGGGTGGACGAGGCGATCGCCGTGCTGCGCCAGTGCTCGGGGCGCGAGGAGCCCGGCGGCTGGCGCGTGGGCTGGGACGACCTCCAGGTGCGCGCGCTCCACGAGGGCGACCAGATCTCGCCCTACGAGCCCGTCCTCGAGATCGAGGGCGACTACTCGCTCTTCGCCCACCTCGAGACGGTCTACCTCGGCTGCATGGCCCGCCGCACGCTCGTGATGAAGAACGTCCGCGAGGTGGTGGAGGCGGCGCACGGCAAGCCGATCCTGTTCTTCCCGGCGCGCCACGACCACTGGCTCGTGCAGACCGGCGACGGCTGGGCCGCGCACGTGGCGGGCGCGATCGGCGTGTCCACCGACGCCCAGGCGTCCTGGTGGGGCGGGCGCGGCGTGGGCACCGTGCCCCATGCCCTGATCGCCGCCTTCGGGGGCGACACGGTGGCGGCGGCGCGCGCGTTCGCCGAGCGCTACGCCGACCAGATGAACGTGACCGTGCTGGTGGACTTCGAGAACGACTCCGTGCGCACCTCGCTCGAGGTGGCCGACGCGCTCGGGGACAAGCTCTGGGGCGTCCGGCTCGACACCTCCGAGTCGATGGTGGACCGGGCGCTCTGGCACGACATGGGCGACTTCAAGCCGGCCGGGGTCACGCCCGAGCTGGTGGCGCGCGTGCGCTCGGCGCTCGACGCGGCCGGCCACGACGGAGTGCGGATAGTGGCCTCCGGCGGGTTCGATGCCGCCAAGATCGGCCGCTTCGAGGCGCTCGGCGCCAGCGTGGACTCCTACGGGGTCGGATCCTCGCTCCTGCGCGGCCAGAACGACTTCACGGCCGACGTGGTGCGCGTGGACGGGAGCGACTGCGCCAAGGCGGGACGCCGCTACAGGCCGAATCCGCGCCTGGAAGCCGTGGACTGACCCTCATGCCCGCCGCGAAAGCGGCCGATCAAGAAAATTAGATGAGGCGCCCCACCCTCCTGACGTTCGCCTGCGCGCTCGTCGCGCTGGCGCTGGCCGCACCCACCGCCCCGGCGCAGAACGCCGGCGGCTCCGCCGTCTGCACGACCACGGTGCCGGTGCTGCGCGACCGGACGTTCGGCGACCTGCTCCTCACCAAGGGCAGCTACAGGGTCACGGTGATCGACACCGGCGACCTCAGCTGCGGCCTCGCGGTGCAGACGCTGCGCGGCTTCGTGGCCAGCCCCGGCGCGGCCGTGCCGGAGGGCTGGGACGTGGATGCCGGCCGCAAGCTCTTCATCCGCGAGAACGGCAACGACGGCTTCAGGGTCGAGCGGATCGCGCCGCCGGGCGAGGGCGGCGGCTTCTTCAACTTCGACGCCATCGAGAACTGGGCGATCATCTGGCTGCCGATCATCTTCATGGGGCTGCTGCTCGTGATCCTCGGCATGGCCGTGCGCTACATGCCGCGCACGAAGCCGCAGCAGATCAAGCCGTCCTCGTCGAGCTCGGTCAGCTGGGACGACGTGGCGGGCGTGGAGGAGGCGAAGGACGAGCTGCGCGAGGTCGTGGAGTTCCTGCGCGACCCCAAGCGCTTCCGCGCCCTCGGCGCCCGGGTCCCGAAGGGCATCCTGCTGCACGGCCCGCCCGGCACCGGCAAGACGCTGCTGGCCAAGGCCGTGGCCAACGAGTCCAACGCGACCTTCTTCGCCCAGTCGGCCGCTTCGTTCGTGGAGATGTTCGTGGGCCTCGGCGCCGCGCGCATCCGGCGCCTGTTCCGCCAGGCGCGCAAGTCCGCGCCGGCGATCGTGTTCATCGACGAGCTCGACGCGGTGGGCGCGACCCGCGGCAAGGACGTCTCCGGGGAGAAGGACCAGACGCTCAACCAGCTGCTGGTGGAGCTCGACGGCTTCGCCGACCGCGACGAGATCGTGGTGATCGCCGCCTCGAACATGCTGGAGCAGCTCGACCCGGCGCTGCTGCGCCCGGGCCGCTTCGACCGCCAGATCCTCGTGACCCCGCCCGACCTGAAGGGCCGCCGCGAGATCCTCGACGTGCACACGACCTCGAAGCCCCTGGCCGACGACGTGGACCTCGACGTGATCGCGCGTCAGACGAGCGGCCTGAGCGGCGCCGATCTGGCCAACATCTGCAACGAGGCGGCGATCTTCGCCGGGCGCAACCGGCGCGCCTCGCTGATCACGAAGGACTTCCAGGCCGCGCTCGAGCGGGTGATCGCCGGCATGCAGTCGCGCCGCGTGATCACACCGCACGAGAAGCGCGTGGTGGCGTATCACGAGGCCGGTCACGCGCTCTGCTCGGAGCTGCTCCCGTCCGTGGAGCGGGTGCACCGCATCTCGATCATCCCGCGCGGGCAGGCGCTCGGGTACACGCTCAACCTCCCCGAGGAGGACCGCTACCTGAAGACGAAGGACGAGCTGCTCGACTACATGGTCGTGCTGCTCGGGGGCCGCGTGACCGAGCACCTCATCTTCGGCCAGGTGACCACCGGCGCCTCGGACGACCTGCGCAAGGTCCACGAGATCAGCCGCTCGATGGTCACGCAGTACGGCATGGGCACCGAGCTGATGTCGAAGCAGCTGCCCGCGGACGACTACTCGATGTCAGAGCACACGCGCCGCGGCGTGGACGAGGAGCAGCAGTACCTGACGGACCTCGCCCACCGGCGCGCGCTCAAGCTGGTGGACGAGAACCGGACGCTCCTGGAGGCCCTCGCCTCCACGCTGCTCGAGAACGAGGTCCTCGAGCGCGAGGACATCGAGACGATCATGGTCGCCTACCGCCAGAACGGGGCGCAGGACGCCGAGCAGCTCCTGCGCGAGGCGGCGATCAACAGCCGGGCGACGATCCACGCCGCCGAGGGCACCGATCAGCCCGGCGGCCGCTCGCCGTCCAGGTAGTCCACGGCCTGTCTACACTCCCCGCGCGTGTTCCAGCGGATCGACCACATCGGCGTCGCCGTGGAGGACCTCGACGGGGCGATCGCGCTCTACGAGGCCAAGCTCGGGATGCCGCTCCAGCACCGCGAGACCGTCGAGCAGTTCGGCGTGGAGGCCGCGCTGCTCGGGATCGGCGAGTCGCACGTGGAGCTGCTCAGCCCGACCGACCCGGAGAGCGCCGTGGGCCGTTTCATCGAGCGCTCCGGCCCGGGCCTCCACCACGTGGCCTACCAGACCGGTGACATCGACGCCGCCCTGGAGCAGGCCCGCTCGGAGGGCCTCCGGCTGATCGACGAGGAGCCCCGCACGGGCATCCGGAACAGCCGAGTCGCGTTCGTACACCCGAAGTCGACCGGCGGCGTGCTCACCGAGCTCGTCCAGCCGGCGGAGGAGCACTGACATGGCTGTTGAGGTCACACGCGTCGACATCGGCTTCGACGGCGGCCAGGTGCTGTCCGTCCGGGTCGCCACGCCGGACTACGAGGCGCTGCGCAAGGCGCTCGGCAACGAGAAGGCCGACCGCTGGCACCAGCTGCGCCACGCAGGACTCCGAGGTGGCCATGGACCTCTCGCGGGTCGTCTACCTGCGCCTCGACACCGACGCCCACCGGGTCGGCTTCTAGCCGGCGCGTGCTGCGCGCGCTCGACGTCGGGCTTCTGCGCCTGCTGCGCACGCGCGGCCACTCCCCGCAGGCCGAGGCGGCCCTGCTGGCGCTCGCCCGCGCGGGCGAGCACGGGCTCCTCTGGCAGGGCCTGGCCGGCGCTCGGCGTGCTCGTGGACCGGGAGCGCGCGCCGCTCTACAGGCGGGCGATGGCCACCGTGCTCGCCGCGATGATCGCCAACACGCTGGTGAAGTACCTGGTGGGGCGCGCGCGGCCAGCAGCTCGAAGGGCTTCCCCCGCTCGCCCCGACGATCTCCGGCCGCTCCTACCCGTCGGCGCACGCGTCCACCTCGTTCGCCGGGGCGCGGATGCTCTCGGCGGCCCTGCCCGCGCCGCCGCTGTACGCGCTCGCCTGCGCGGTGGCCTTCTCGCGTCCCTATCTCGGCGTGCACTACCCCTCGGACGTGGCCGCCGGCGCCCTGCTCGGCGACGCCCTCGGGCGCCTGGCCGCCCCGGCGCCGTGAAGGTCGGGATCGTCGGGCTGCCGAACGCCGGCAAGTCCTCCCTCTTCAACGCGCTCACGCGGGCCGGCGCGCAGGCGGCGAACTACCCGTTCACGACGGTCGAGCCGAACGTGGCGGTCGTGCCGGTGCCGGACGAGCGGCTCGACCAGGTGGCCGCGACCGTGGGCGCCACGCCGGTGGTGCACGACTCGATCGAGTTCCACGACATCGCCGGCCTCGTGCGCGGCGCGCACCGCGGCGAGGGGCTCGGCAACAAGTTCCTCGGGAACATCCGCGAGACCGACGCGATCGTCCACGTGGTCCGCGCCCACGACGACGCCCAGGTGGTGCACCCCGAGGGCCGGGTGGACCCGATCTCGGACGTGGACGCCGTGGACACCGAGCTGCTGTTCGCCGACCTCGAGCAGGCGGAGCGCCGGCTCGAGCGCGTGTCCAAGCAGGCGAAGTCGCTCGACAAGGTCGCCGTGGCCGAGGAGCGCTGGCTGAACGGCGTGCTCGAGGCCCTGCGCGAGGGGCAGGCGGTGCGGACCGTGCCGCCGCCCGCGGACGCCCCCGGGGCGGACGTGCGGCTCCAGGCGCTCACCTCGAAGCCGGTGCTCTACGTGGCGAACGTGGCCGAGGGCGAGCCGCTCGAGCCGCCGCCCGAGCTCGTGGAGTACGCCGAGTCGCGCGGCGCCCGGGCCACGGCGGTGAGCGCCCGGCTCGACTCGGAGCTGTCGGAGCTGGACGACGACGAGGCGGACACGATGCGCGCGGAGCTCGGCGTGGCCGAGTCCGGCCTCACGACCGTGATCCGCGAGGCGTTCGCGCTGCTCGACCTGATCTCGTTCTTCACCGCGGGCGAGGGCAAGGAGGCGCGCGCCCACGCGATCCCGCGCGGCACCCCGGCGCGCCGCGCGGCGGGGTCGGTGCACTCGGACATCGAGCGCGGCTTCGTCGCGGCCGAGATCACGCCCTGGAACGAGCTCGTGGACGCCGGCGGATATGCCGCGGCGCGCGAGCGGGCGAAGCTGCGGGTCGAGGGGCGCGACTACGCCATGCAGGACGGCGACGTCGTGACGTTCCGCTTCACGCCTTAGACCCGCGGCGGCTGGCAGAAATCGTCCGGTATCTGCCCTTGCGGCCAAGCGGCGCAGGCGCGACCATGGGGTTCGTGAGCACGCGCAGAGTCGTGATCGTGGCCTTCCCGGGCGTGCAGCCGCTGGACGTCGTCGGGCCGGCCGAGGTGTTCCACACCGCCGGCCGGCTGGAGCGCGGCGCCTACGAGGTCGAGATCGTCGCGCCCGAGCCCGGAGCGCTGAAGGCCTCCGCCGTGAGCCTCGCCGTCGACGCGGCGCTCGAATCGGTCAGCGGCCCGATCGACACGCTCGTCGTGGCGGGCGGCACCGGCGTGCTCGCGCTGGAGCAGGACGAGCGCTTCCTCGCGGCGCTGCGCTCCGCCGCCGGGCGCTCGCGGCGCGTGGCGGGGGTCTGCACCGGCGCGTTCCTGCTCGCGGCGGCGGGCCTGCTCGACGGGCGCCGCGCCACCACGCACTGGGCCAGCTGCGGGCTCCTCGCCGAGCGCCACCCCGAGACCGAGGTGGACCCGGACCCGATCTTCGTGCGCGACGGCAACGTCTACACCTCGGCCGGCGTGACCGCCGGGATGGACCTGGCGCTGGCGCTCGTGGAGGAGGACCTCGGGCGCGAGACGGCGCTCACCACCGCGCGCTGGCTCGTCCTCTTCGTGAAGCGCCCGGGCGGCCAGGCCCAGTTCAGCGCCCAGCTCCACGCGCAGCAGGCCGACCGCCGGCCGCTGCGCGAGCTCCAGGCCTGGATCGCAGACAACGTGGACGCGGACCTCTCGGTCCCGGCGCTCGCCGAACGCGCCCACATGAGCGAGCGGAACTTCGCCCGCGCGTTCGCGCGCGAGGTCGGCATGACGCCCGGCCGCCTACGTGGAGTGCGCCCGCGTCGAGAGCGCCCGCATGGCGCTCGAGGCCGGGGACGCGCCCGTGGAGTCGGTTGCCGTCAGGGCCGGCTTCGGGACCGTCGAGACGATGCGCCGCGCCTTCAACCGCCGGGTGGGGGTCGCCCCCGCCGACTACCGACGCCGCTTCCGCTCCGGAGAGCGGCCTGAGAGGAGCACACCAACGATGCAGATCGTGATCCCGCTCTACGACCGCTTCACCGCCCTCGACGCGGTGGGGCCCTACGAGGTGCTCTCGCGGGTGCCGGGCGCCAAGGTGACCTTCGCCGGCGTGGAGGCGCGCCCGTACACCACCGACACCGGGATGCTCACCATCCGCGCCGACGCCGCGCTGGCCGACATCCCGAGCCCCGAGGTCTTCGTGGTCCCCGGCGGGCCCGGCAGCACCGACGCCGCGCGAGGACGAGGCGCTGCTCGGCTGGATCCGCACGGCGCACGAGACCTCCGAGTGGAGCACCTCCGTGTGCACGGGCGCGGAGCTGCTCGGCGCGGCCGGCCTGCTCGACGGCCTCGAGGCCACCACCTACTGGGCGGACATGGACATGCTCGAGCGCTACGGCGCGGTGCCGACCGAGCGGCGCGTGGTGGAGCAGGGCAAGATCGTGACCGCCGCCGGCGTGTCCTCCGGGATCGACATGGCCCTGACGCTCGTGGCCCGGATGACGCACGACGAGGTGGCCAAGGCGATCCAGCTCGGCATCGAGTACGACCCCGAGCCCCCGTTCGACTCGGGCTCCACCCGCAGCGCGTCCCCGGAGACGATCGCGCTGGTCCGCGCTTCGATCGCGGCGCGGGACGAGGCGCCGGCCTAGGGAGATCGCGGTGCGCAGCCGGCCAGCCGGCTGCTTCGCAGGGCCCTGCTATACCGCCCCGGGTGCGGGGGCGGCAATTCATCACCGTGGTGGCGGTGCTTTGCGCCGGCGCGCTGGCGCTGCCGGCGGCCGCGGCCGCCTGTGACACCGGACGGCGCGCCCGGCCGCCGAAGCCCGCGGGCACGCCGCCGCTGGCGGTCGGGCGACTCGGTGATGCTCGGCGCGGTCGACCGGCTCGTGGCCGCCGGGTTCGAGGTGGACGCGCGCGGCTGCCGGCAGATGGCCGAGGGCGTGAAGGTGCTCGCCGCGCGCGGGCGCCGCGGCACGCTGCCGGGCACGGTGGTGGTCGCGCTCGGCACCAACTGGATCGTGACCACCTCGCAGATCCGGCAGGCGCTCCGGATCCTCGGCCCCGGCCGGGTGCTGGGCCTGGTGGTCCCGCGCGAGCTTGCGAGCGTGCGCACTCCCAACAGGCGCAACATCCGCGCGGCGGGGAAGCGCTGGCCGGAGCGGGTGAAGGTGCTCGACTGGGTGCGCTACAGCTCCGGCCACGCCTCCTGGTTCGCGGGCGACGGCCTCCACCTCGCCGCGGCCGGAGCGCGGCGCCTTCACCCGCCTGCTGTCACGCGCGCTCGACTGGGCGCCGCCGGCCGACGGTCACCTCGAGGTTCACGCCGGTCGGCCAGGCGGCGACCGCGGAGAGCCTCAGCGCACCCGCACTGCCGGCCCGGCGATCACGCCGGACCTGACGCGGTACACGCCGGCCCTGTTCACGTCCGTGCGGTAGCGGCCGTGGGCGCCCATGCGGATCGTCCGCACCTTCACCCAGCGCCCGCCCACGCGGCGCTCGACGACCAGGCGGCCGCTCTTCGGGGCGGGGTCGAGGCTGCCGTGGATGCTCGCCGCGGCCGGCGGCACGCTCGCCACCGCCGCGCGCCCGACCGGCGTGCCGTGCGCGGCCCGGGCCGCGGTCGACACTCGCGTGAAGCGCGCCCAGGTGTCCCGCAGGCCGAGCGCCGCCCGGATCGTCGGGCCGCTCACGGTGGTGGTCCCGCGGCTGCCGATCACCCGTGCCCGGACGATTCGCGGCGAGGTTCCGCGCTTGAGCACCTTCAGCTTGCGGAAGGTCCCGCGCGACCCGAGCGCCCGCGTGAGCTGCCGCGCCGTGAACGCGGTGCGCCAGCGGTGGTAGGGCGAGTGGAAGTCGTAGGGATCGGGCACGCCCACGAGCCACGGCTTGCTGAGCGAGCCGACGAACGAGTACTGGATGCTCTCGGTGTGCCCGCCGGAGGTGGAGAAGTAGTAGGTCACCGCCGGCGCGCCGCCGTAGGTGAGGATGTTCCCGGCGGTGCCGCTCACGGCCGCGTTGCTGCGCACGCCCTCCGCGGCCACGCCGCGGTAGACCTGCGAGCGGGTGTCCGGGTAGAGGTCGTAGTCGCCGTCCGGCTTGCGCGTGGCGAGCGCGTAGGTGCGCGCGGTCACGGCCTGCGCCTTGAGCGCCTCGAGCGGCCATGACCCGGGCATCTCCCCGGCCACCACGCCGCGCACGTAGTCGTCGAGCGAGAGGACGTTGATCGCGTCGAGGCCGCCGTTCGCGAGGATCTCGATCGCCCCGCGGTAGCGCCCGTCGCTCACGCCGTTCAGCGCCGGGCCGAGCAGCCGCAGCGATGCCGTCGGGGCGCGTGAGCCGGAGCCCGGAGGAGTAGCGCCCGACCCGCTTCCCGGAGCTCGTGAACAGCGCGATGCGGCCGCCGGAGGGCTTCGCGACGTACGTCTTCGAGGGGCTCAGCCGCTTGCCGCCGGACGCGCGCGTGGCGCCGCGGACGCGGATGTAGGGGTCGTCCGGCTGCATGCAGCACGCGCACCGAGCGCTGCGCGGCCTTCGTGAGCCGGGTGTCCGAGTAGTAGTGCGAGAGGATCGAGCGGTAGCCGCTGCCCTCGAGCGCGTAGCCGTACGCGCCGTACTGGCTCATGCCGATCCCGTGGCCCCAGCCGGCGCCGCGGACGACGAAGCGGGTCGCGGCGTCGGCGCTCGCCGGAGCGGCGAGCGCGAGCACGGCGGCTATCGAGCAGAACTGCCCGGCGCATCGGAGCCACAACCCCTATATCGGCCGAAGGTAGCGGGGCTTCAGGTCACCCTGAAAAGTCGCCAGTCGCCCGGCACGCCCGCGCAGCTCGTGCGTCCCACGGTCCTCGAAGTCGATTCCAGAGCCAACCACGAGGTCCTTCACGGTGCCCGAGACGAGCACCTCTCCGGCCTCGGCGCGGGCCATCACTCTGGCGGCTATGTGCACGGCCAGGCCGCCGAGATCGTCGCTCATCACCTCGAGCTCGCCCGTGTGGAGCCCGGCCCGCAGCTCCAGGCCCAGATCGCCCACCGCCTCGGTCACCGACGCCGCGCAGCGGATCGCGCGGGCGGGCCCGTCGAAGGTGGCCAGGAAGCCGTCCCCCGTGCGCTTGATCTCGCGCCCGCGGTGGGACTCGAGCGCCCGCCGGAAGAGCTGGTCGTGGCGCTCCAGGACCTCGCGCCAGCCGCGGTCGCCCAGGTCGGCGGCGTGCCGGGTGGAGTCCACGATGTCGGTGAACATCACCGTGGCGAGCATCCGGTCCGGCTCGCCGGCGTGGCGCGTCCCGGTGATGAACTCCTCGATCTCGCCCATGATCGCCTCGGTGTCCCCGACGGCGAACATGTTGTCGGTCCCCTCGAGCTCCACGTAGCGGGCGCCCGGGACGTGCTCCGCGATGTAGCGCGAGTGCTCCACCTTGATGAAGGTGTCGTCGCGGCGGTGCATCACGAGCGTGGGCACGCGGATCGAGGGGAGCACCTCGCGCACGTCGAACTCGCCGATCAGCTCGAAGATCCGCGCGATCGTGCCCGGGCTCGCCGCCAGGCGCTCGAGCCGGCCGGCCCACTCCATGAAGCGCGGGTCGCCCATCCGGCTCCGCGCCACGCTGCCCGCCACGAGGCCCTTGCCCCAGTGCTCCAGCGCGGCGTTCATCTTGCCCGTGCGCTCCTCCGCGGGATAGGCCCAGTCGTAGTCCGGCGCCCAGACGGCCCGGGCGAAGGTGGCGTACATGATCAGGTGGCTCACGCGGTCGGGATGCGTGGCCGCGAACATCGCCGCCATCGGCCCGCCCTCGAGCGTGGCGGCGATCGCGGCGCGCTCGGTGCCGGCCGCGTCGAGCACCGCGAGCACGTCGTCCATCTGCTCCTCGATCGTGGGCGCTCCGATGAGCGGATCGGAGAGGCCCGATCCGCGCCGGTCGAAGGTGATCACCCGGGCGAAGCGCTTCAGCCGATCCAGCACCGCCGCCAGCGACGCCTCGGACCAGAGGTACTCCACCTGCGAGATCCAGGGCGGGATCCACACGAGATCCACGGGACCCTCGCCGTCCACGATGTAGGCGATGTGCACGTCACCGCTGCGGGCGTAGCGCGCGACCGGGGGCACTGGACGGTGGACGTTACAGTCAGGTCCCCGTGGGCAAGCGCAAGGCAAGCGACGTCTTCGTGGAGTGTCTGGAGGCCGAGGGCGTCGGCCGCGTGTTCGGCATTCCGGGGGAGGAGACCCTCGACCTGAACGAGTCGCTCTCGCGCTCGTCGATCGAGTTCGTCCCGGTGCGCCACGAGCAGGGCGGCGCGTACATGGCGGACGTCCACGGGCGCCTCACCGGCCACGCCGGCGTCTGCCTCGGCACGCTCGGCCCGGGGGCGCTCAACCTCGTGACGGCCGTCGCGGACGCCTATCTCGACCGCGCGCCGCTCGTGGCGCTCACCGGCCAGGGCGACCTGGAGCGCATGCACAAGGAGTCGCACCAGTACATCGACCTCCTGCGCGTGATGCGGCCGATCACCAAGTGGAACGCCCGGCTCTCGGACGCGGCGATCATCCCCGAGGTCGTCCGCAAGGCCTTCAAGGTGGCGGAGGGCGAGAAGCCGGGGGCCACGCACATCGAGCTGCCCGAGGACGTGATGGCCGCCGAGATCGACGCCGAGCCGCTGCCGCGCCGGCGCCTGGTGCAGCCGGAGCCGGCGGCCCGCGAGCTGCTCAAGGCCGCCGACATCGTGCGCGGCGCCATCAACCCGGTGGCGCTGGCCGGGAACGGCGTGGTCCGCACCGGCGCCGTGGCGGCCCTGCGCGAGTTCGTGCGCGCCACCGGCATCCCGGTTGCGGAGACCTTCATGGGCAAGGGCCTCGTTCCGCCGGACAACCCGAAGGCGCTCGGCTCGGTGGGACTCCAGTCGGGCGACTACCGGATGGCCGGCTTCGACGAGGCCGACGTGGTGCTGGCGATCGGCTACGACCTCGTCGAGCACTCGCCCGAGCACTGGAACCCGAAGCGCGACAAGAAGATCATCTGCATCGACTCGGTGCCCGCCGAGATCGACGAGTACTTCGTGCCCGAGGTCGAGCTGGTGGGCGACCTCTACCACGTGCTCACGCGACTCAGCGAGGAGTGCCGGCACGTGCCGCACCAGGGCGGCTCCACGCGCCTGCGCGACGTGGTGCTCGGCCGCTTCGAGAAGGCGAAGGACGACGACGCCTTCCCCGTCCAGCCCCCGCGCGCGCTCTACGAGATCCGCAAGGCGCTCGGCCGCGAGGACATCCTGATCTCGGACGTGGGCCTCCACAAGCTCTGGATCGGGCGCATGTTCCCGGCCTACGAGCCGAACACGGTCCTGATCGCGAACGGGCTCGCCGGCATGGGCTTCGCCGTGCCGGCGGCGATCGCGGCCAAGCTCGTCCACCCGGACCGCAACGTCGTGACGGTGAACGGCGACGGCGGCTTCCTCATGAACTGCCAGGAGCTCGAGACGGCCGTGCGCCTCAAGACCCCGATCGTGAATGTCATCTGGGAGAACGGGCAATACGGATCGATCGTCTGGAAGCAGGACAAGAAGTTCGGCACCCACTTCGGCACCGACTTCACGAACCCGGACTTCGTGAAGCTGGCGGAGGGATTCGGCATGCCGGCCTGGCGCTGCGAGTCGGCGGACGACTTCGGCGAGACGCTGCGAGGCGCGCTCGGGCTGGACGTTCCCTCGCTGATCGTGCTGCCGATCGACTACTCGATCGACGTGGCCATCAGCGATGAGCTCGGCGTCGAGACGGTCGCGACCTAGAAGGAGGCGGCAATGGCGGTAGCTACGAAGGAACAGCAGATCGTCGACGGAGTCGAGAAGCGGCTCTTCATCGGCGGAGAGTGGCGCGAGGCGGGCGGCGGCGCGACCTTCGCGGTCACCGACCCGGCCACCGAGGAGACGCTCTGCGAGGTGGCCGACGCCACGCCGGAGGACGGCAAGGCGGCGCTCGACGCCGCTGTCGCGGCCCAGGCCGAGTGGGGCGCGAGCGCGCCCGAACGACCGCGCCAAGATCCTCTGGGACGCCTTCGAGCTGATGATGGAGCGCGCCGACGACCTCGCCGTCCTGATGACGCTCGAGATGGGCAAGGCGGTGGCCGAGTCGAAGTCCGAGATCGTCTACGCGGCGGACTTCTTCCGCTGGCACTCCGGCGACGCGCTGCGGCTCGACGGCGACTACAAGCAGTTCGGCAACGGCACCAGCCGGGTCATGACCATGAAGCAGCCGGTCGGGCCGTGCCTGATGATCACGCCCTGGAACTTCCCGATGGCCATGGGCACGCGCAAGGTCGGCCCGGCGATCGCCGCCGGCTGCACCGTCGTGATCAAGCCGGCCCAGTTCACACCGCTGTCGATGCTCGCCCTCGGGCAGGTCCTCGACGAGGTCGGGCTTCCCGCGGGGGTCTTCAACATCGTCACGACTTCCTCGTCGGGCAAGGTCACCGGACCGCTGATCGAGGATCCGCGGCTGCGCAAGCTCAGCTTCACCGGCTCGACCGAGGTCGGCCGCAAGCTGATCGAGGCGTCGGCGAAGAACGTGCTGAAGACGTCGATGGAGCTGGGCGGCAACGCCCCGTTCATCGTGTTCGAGGACGCCGACCTCGACGAGGCGGTGGAGGGTGCGCTGCTCGCCAAGATGCGGAACATCGGCGAGGCCTGCACGTCGGCCAACCGCTTCCACGTGGCCGAGTCCGTGAAGGACGAGTTCACGCGCCGGCTCGCCGAGAAGATGGGCGCGCTCAAGTCGGGCCGCGGGACCGAGGACGACGTCAAGGTCGGCCCCCTGATCGACGAGCCCTCGCGCGAGAAGGTGGCGGAGCTCGTGGAGGACGCCGTCTCGAAGGGCGCCAAGTGCCTCACCGGGGGCGAGCTGCCCGACGGGCGCGGCTACTTCTACCCGCCCACCGTGCTCGCGGACGTCCCGCTGGAGGCGCGCGTCTTCAAGGAGGAGATCTTCGGGCCGGTGGCGCCCGTGGCCGGGTTCTCGTCCGAGGACGAGGCGATCGAGCGCGCCAACGACACCGAGTACGGCCTGGTGGCCTACGTGTTCACGCGCGACGTGAAGCGCGCGATCCGCGTCTGCGAGCGGCTCGAGACCGGGATGGTGGGCCTGAACCAGGGCATGGTCTCGAACGCCGGCGCCCCGTTCGGCGGCGTCAAGCAGTCCGGCATCGGCCGCGAGGGCGGCAACGAGGGCATCGAGGAGTTCCTCGAGACGAAGTACGTCGCGATGAACATGGATTAAGTCGCCAAAGCGCTGCATGTAGGCGTGCAGCCCTCGCCCCGCGCGACGGGCTGCCGACCGGAGAAACATGCCTCGCGGAAGGATCCGCTGGGGCGTCCCCGTGTCGGTCGCCGTAGCTCTGCTCATAGCCGCCGTTCCCGCCTCAGCCGGCAGCCCCAAGGTCGCCGCGGTTCAGGCTGCCCTGAAGGCGAAGGGCCTGTACACGGCCGAGGTCGACGGCGTGCCCGGCCCGCTTACCCGCGCGGCGACGATGCGCTTCCAGCGCCGCAAGCGCCTGACCGTGGACGGCGTCGTGGGTCCCGGCACCCGCCGGGCGCTCGGGCGCCGCGGCAGGCCGGGGCTCGGGTCGCGTGTTCTGGCCACCTCCGCGGTCGGCTGGGACGTGGCGATGCTCCAGTTCCTGCTCTGGCGCGAGGGCTACTCGCCGGGCGCCATCGACGGCGACCTCGGGCCCGGCACGTCGCGCGCGGTCTACGCCTATCAGCGCGCGATCGGCATCGGCGCGGACGGCGTCGCCGGGCCGCAGACGATCCGCGCTCTCCGCCGCGGCGCCGGCAGCCATCCCGACTCACCGGTCCGCTTCTACCACCCGCTCAACGGCCCCATGGGCGACGGCTTCGGGCACATCGGCGGCCGCCGCCACACGGGCATCGACTTCCCCGTCCCCGGCGGGACCCGCATCAGGGCGGGCGGCCGCGGCGTCGTGGAGTTCGCCGGCTACAACACCGGCGGCTACGGCAACCTCGTCGTGGTCCGGCACCGGCTCGGCTTCTCGAGCTGGTACGCCCACATGTCGCGGATCGCCGCCCGCCCCGGCCAGGCCGTGAACGGCGGGACCCTGCTGGGCTGGGTCGGCTCCACGGGCCGCTCGACCGGCCCGCACCTCCACTTCGAGGTTCGCCGCTACGACACGCCGGTCAACCCACTGCCGTACCTGCTGCCAGGCGTGGCCTCGTACGCCTCGGTCCGCCCCGAGGCCGCCGGCTGCAGCGCCGCCGACGGCGTCCGCTGCTAGCGGCCTAGGGAATCCCGAACGCGCTCGGCGGGTAGCGCTTGAAGTGCCCGAAGCGGGTGCCGCGCGGCGGCCGCAGCCAGCTCGTGGCGAAGCGCGCGTAGGTGAACGCTCGCGGTGCGAACCAGTCGATCTTGTGGCCTGAGCACGACTGCGCGAAGCCGGGCCGGTTGATCCACAGGTAGGCGTCCACACGCGGGTTGGCGGTGTCCGTGGTCGGCGCCGGGCCGAGACCGCGGAGGCCGGGGTTGCACCAGATGTTGATCGTCCGCCAGATGTGGCGGCTGCGGTCGATCCAGCGGCGGTAGTGCACCGGCCCGCGGCCGTTCTCGGCCGTGTTGATGATGAAGTGCTTCCCGCCGATCTTGCGCGAGATCTCGAGCCCGTGCTGGATGTTCGCCGCGGTCCAGTCGTAGTGGGTCGCGTTGAGCATGAAGCCGCGCACCTTCGCGACGCCGATGCGCTTGAGCTTCTTGGCCGTCAGCGACGGCGACTCCCAGTCGGATGCGCCCGGCCTCCAGGTAGATCGGTGGCGTTCGGCAGCTTCGAGAGCGCATCCACGCCGTAGCGCAGCAGGCTTGTAGCGGTCGTCACGGCGGCTGCGCGCCTGGCAGTCGATCGTGCCGAGCGAGTCGGGCTCGAACGCGATGATCACGCGGTCGTTCCCGATGGCCCGCGCCATCGCGTCGTACCACTTGCGCGTGGCGCGGTCCTCGCGCGGCCCGCCGCCCTGATAGCCGGGCGTGCACTTGTTGGCCTCCGCCCTCAGCAGCGTGAAGACCGGGACCTCGCCCACGGCCTTGGCCGCGTCGATGCGGCGCCGGACCTTGAAGTGGAAGTTGGGCCGGGTGAACTTCCCGAACCAGAGGCTGCGCGGCTCACGCGCGATCTTCCACGCGAGCGCGGCCTTGCCGCGCTGCCCGCGCCGCTCGTAGCTTGCGCCATGCCTCCCAGGCGGGTGAGTCGTGGTCGACGAAGAGCGGGAGCCCCGCGAGCGGGTTGGGGCTCGCCGGATCCACGCCGCGGGGGTCGAACGGCGCCTGGGCGCCGGCCGGGGCGGCCAGGAGGCCGCGACGCGAGGAGCGCAGGGAGTAGCGAAGTCGGCTTCATTGCATCGGGACAAACGCATGCGACGCGCGTTCGGATGACCTTCTGGACGGCTGTTCGAGGCGCTTAGCTCTAGCCTCGAGCCCCGGGCCATGCCGCGCAGATCGAGCGCCTCGTCGAGCGTGGCCTCGTCCACGCCCTTCTCGATCGCCACCTCGCGGATCGTTCGTCCCGAGGCCACCGACTCCTTGACGATCTCGGTGCCGAGGTCGTATCCGATGTGCGGGTTGAGGGCGGTGGCGATCGCCGGGGTGGACTCGGCGTGGCGGCGCAGCTGCTCCTCGTTGGCCACGATCCCCGACACGCACTTGTCCGCCAGCAGGCGGCAGGTGGACGTGAGGATCCGGATCGAGTCGAACACGTTGCGCGCGATCAGCGGCACGCGCACGTTCAGCTCGAAGTTCCCCTGGGTGCCCGCGACCGTCACGGCGGCGTCGTTTCCGATCACCTGCGCGGCCACCTGGAGGGTCACCTCGGGGATCACCGGGTTGACCTTGCCCGGCATGATCGAAGAGCCCTTCTGGAGCTCGGGCAGCTGCAGCTCCACCAGCCCCGTGCGCGGGCCGGAGCCCATCAGCACCAGGTCGTTCGCGATCTTGGTGAGCGACACGGCCACGCCCTTGAGCGCCCCGTGGAGCTCGACCATGCCGTCGCGGTTGGCCTGCGCCTCGAACGGGTCCCGCGGCGCGCACGCCGAGCCCCAGCCGGTCACGCACGCGCGCGGCGAACTCAGGGTGCGTGTTCAGGCCCGTGCCGGTGGCGGTCCCGCCGAGCGGGATCTGCTCCGCTCGCCCGAGCGAGTCGCTCACGCGGTCGCGGCCGAGCGTCATCTGGGCGGCGTAGCCGGCGAACTCCTGGCCGAGCGTCACCGGCACCGCGTCCATCATGTGCGTGCGCCCGGCCTTCACCACGTCGGCGAACTCGTCGGCCTTGCCGGCCAGCGCGGAGGCCAGCTGGTCGATCGCGGGCAGCAGCTCGGTCGCGCACCTCGGACACGGCGGCCAGGTGCACGGCCGAGGGGAACACGTCGTTCGAGGACTGCCCCATGTTCACGTGATCGTTGGCGTGGACGCCCTCGCCGGCGAGGCTCGCGATCACCTCGTTGGCGTTCATGTTCGTGGAGGTCCCGGATCCGGTCTGGAAGACGTCGATCGGGAACTGGTCGTCGTGCTCGCCGGCGGCCACCTCGTCGCCCGCGGCGGCGATCCGCTCGGCCAGCTCGGCGTCGAGCAGCCCCAGCTCGGCGTTCACGCGCGCGGCCTCCGCCTTGATGCGCGCCAGCCAGCGCACGACCGGCGCGGGCACGCGCTCGCCGGAGACCTGGAAGTTCTCCACGGCCTTGCTCGTCTCCGGGCCCCACAGCTCCTGCTGAACCGCCATGCGTCTCCTCGTTCGCTTGTCGGACGGGAGGCTACCGAGCGAAGCGCCAGCTTTCGCCTCGTCTTCGAGCGGCTAAACGCTGCATTGATCGATGCCCCCGCGCGAATCCGCGGACCTCGTGTTCTGATCGATCTCGACCGCCGATGCCGCTCCTCACCCACAGCCACGAGCCGCCCGCACGCTCCGGACAGCAGCGGAACGAGACGATCCGCTTCTGCTCCCGCTGCGGCGGCCCCGACGACGCGCTGCCCGGCCGGCCGGAGCTGCGCCGCCGCGTCTGCGAGCGCTGCGGGATGGGAGTCATGCTCACCGCCTCGGGCGACGCGCTTCCGGGCGCCGGCGCCGCCTTCATGGTCGTGACCGCCGAGCTGGCCGTGAGCGCGGTCAGCCGTAGCGGCGACAAGGTTTTTGGGGAGGAAGGCGAGCTCACGGGCTCGCACCTCCTCGCAATCGTCACGTCCCCGCTCGGGGACGAGCAGCTCGAGCACCACGTGCGCCGCGCGGCCCTGAGCCGCACGGAGACGGTGGCGCTCCCGGTGCGCCTCGTGCCGGAGGACGCGCCCGCGGTGGGCACGCTCTCCGCGCGCATCGCGAGCTGCGGCCCGCCGCACGCCGCGCTCGTCGCGGTGGAGCCCAGCGGCTTCGGCATTCGCTGAGCCGCTCAGCGCCGTCCAACCCGTGCAAGAACGGGTGCACGGCTTGCGCGGCCTGCGCCGCAGGACGAGAAAACCTGCAGGCAGGCACGTGCTCCCGCCGCGGAAGCTCGTGCAAAGAGCCTTCGCGCCTCGTAACCGGGGCGTGGATGTGCGAAGTAGTGCCGCGACGCTGACGCGTTAGCGACGCGGTTGTCGGGATCGTGGAGGTCAAGTGAGCGGGATCAGGACCAACGCCGCCGCAGAGCTGCTCGGGGTGAGCCCGAACACGCTGCGCAGCTGGGAGCGCCGCTTCGGCTACCCGAAGCCGCGCCGCACGCAGGGCGGCCACCGCCAGTACGACCTCACCGAGCTCGAGTCGCTGCGCAGGGCGCTGCTCGAGACCCACAACATCTCCTCGGCGATCGAGCTGGCCCGCCAGCGCGGCGAGGGCCCGTCGTCCCCGGCCCGCCTGCTCGACGCCTTCGACCACTTCGACGAGAACGTCGCCGACCGCATCCTCGAGGAGAGCCTCGCCGTGCGCTCGGTGGAGCGCTCCGTCGAGGAGGTGCTGCTGCCCGCGCTCGAGCTCGCCTATGAGCGCGAGGGCCGCGACGCCGAGCGCGAGCTCGGCAGCCGCTGGGCCACCGGCTGGCTGTACGCGGCCCGCCGGGTCGTGGCCGCCGCCAGCCGCCCGCAGGGCGTCCTCCTCTTCGACTCGAGCCCGCGGCTCGACATCGAGTCCCTGCACGTGCAGGCGCTCGAGCTGGGGCTGCGCCGCGCCGGGTTCCGCACGCTGCTGCTCGCCTTCGACCTGCCGCCCGAGCGCGTGGTCCGCGCGATCCGCGCCCTGGACCCGACCGCTTTCGTGTTCTGCGGCGGCGAGGCCACCCTCGAGGTGGTCGGCCGGCTCGTCTACACGGTCCGCCAGGTCGGCTCCGCCGGCCCGGTGTTCGAGTACCGGGAGGCCATGCCGGTCACCGGCGAGCACGGGATCCCGTCGCTCGGCACGGTGCCGTCCGAGGCCGTGGAGCGGCTCAAGGCGTACGTGGACAGCGGCCGCCTCGAGCAGGTCGTGGTCCCGCCCGACGTCGAGCCCGCCGCCCGCCCGGGCCGCGTTCCGGCCGCCGCGAACTCCTGAGGTCATCGGTGCGCAGCCGGCCGAGCCGGCTGCTCGCCGCACGCGCCGGCCGTCCGCCGGCGCTCCTAGCATCGCCGCGGGATGTCGTCCCTAGAGCTCGGCGATCCCCTCGCCCATCGCGCGCTTCAGGCGCTCGTCCGGGCCGAGGCCAGCGTGCGCCGGCGGCTCGCCGCCGAGCTGGAGCGCGCGGGGGTCTCCGCCGCGGGCTTCTCCGCGCTCGTGGTGCTCACCACCGCCGGCGGAGCGCTCGAGCTGCGCACCCTGCGCCGCCGCTTCGAGTGGAGCAAGGCCAACGCCACCGAGGTCACCGAGACGCTCGAGGCGCGCGGCTTCGTGGAGCGCCGGCGGCTGCCCGCGGACAGGCGCGCCGTCGAGGTGCTGCTCACCCCGTCGGGCCGCGCGCTCGTCGAGCGGGTGTTCCCCGCTCACGCCGAGCGCGTCAGCCAGGCCTTCGACGTCCTCGACGACGGCGAGAAGCGCTCGCTCGCCGAGCTCTGTCGCAAGCTCGCGGCCTGAGCGGCTGGACCGGCCAGGTCGTTCGCGCGAGCCCAGACCCTCCCGAAGTGCGCCACCCAGATCGTGGCGGTGCTCGAGTTGAAGCGCCCGCGCGAGTTTCCGACGCCCACCCAGCGCCACTCGTTCGACAGGATCACGGCGCGGTGGGCGGGCGAGCCCATCCACTGCCGGACCGTGTAGCGCGGGCGCGGCCTCCAGCCCCAGTGGAGCTCGAGGTTCTCGCCGGCCCACTCGAAGCGGCTGGCGACCGCGATCCGGGCCTGGTGGGCGAACATGTCCCGCACCATCAGGAAGCGCGCGTAGCGCGAGCTCGAGTGGTGAAGGCTCGGGGAGCGTTTGAGCGGGGACAGCCCGTGGCCGACCCTGATCT
Source organism: uncultured Thermoleophilaceae bacterium (assembly GCA_963768465.1). Classification (GTDB taxonomy): domain Bacteria; phylum Actinomycetota; class Thermoleophilia; order Solirubrobacterales; family Thermoleophilaceae; genus JACVRW01. The sequence continues at coordinate 168,005 of CAVYIA010000015.1, forward strand.
TGTTGATCGCCCTGACCATGGTCCCCTCGGGGGACGCGACGGCCGGGGCGGCTGGCGGCACGATGGCGCCCGCGAGCATGCAGCCCGCAAGCGCGCGACGAAGGCGGCGCAATTCGTCCTCTCTTTCCTGGGCCTGCGGGGTTAGCTGACGGGCTCGCGCGAAAGAGTTACGCGCCGGCATATGCCGGTTCTGCCCCAAACCATCCGTGGGTCTTTGGGTCCCCCGCTCTCGCCGGACTGCCCGGCGGAGATTCGGCGATTCGGCACGAGAGAGTCTTAGCAGAGTCCACCTAGAATCGAAGCCCCGTGCCTCCGTACCAGCCGGTCGACCCCGCCCAGTCCTTCCCCGAGCTCGAGCAGCGCGTGCTCGAGCGCTGGCGCGAGCGCGACGTGTTCCACGAGTCGATGCGCCGGCGCGAGGGCAGCCCGCCGTTCGTCTTCTACGAGGGCCCGCCCACCGCCAACGGCCGGCCGGGCGTGCATCACGTCCTGAGCCGGGTGTTCAAGGACGTCTTCCCGCGCTTCAAGACGATGCGCGGCCACTTCGTGCCGCGCAAGGGCGGCTGGGACTGCCACGGCCTGCCGGTGGAGCTCGAGGTCGAGAAGGAGCTCGGCTTCCAGTCGAAGGACGACATCGAGCGCTACGGCGTGGCCGAGTTCAACGCGAAGTGCCGCGAGTCGGTGCTGCGCTACATCGACGAGTGGAACGCGCTCACCGAGCGGATCGGCTTCTGGGTCGACACCGACGACGCCTACTTCACGCTCTCCAACGACTACATCGAGTCGGTCTGGTGGTCGCTCAAGGAGACGTGGGACAAGGGTCTTCTGACCGAGGGCTACAAGGTGGTGCCGTACTGCCCGCGCTGACGGCACCGCACTGTCCTCGCACGAGGTCGCGCTCGGCTACGAGGACGTGATCGACCCGTCGGTGTACGTGAAGTTCCCGCTGCAGGACGACCCCGGCGTCTCGCTGCTCGCCTGGACGACGATGCCCTGGACGCTCGTGCCGCACGCGGCGATCGCGGTCGATCCGGAGGTCACCTACGTGCGCGCGCGGCTGGGCGACGAGCGCCTGATCCTGGCCGAGGCGCTGGTGGAGCGGGTGCTCGGCGAGGAGGCCGAGATCGAGGAGCGGATGCCGGGCTCGGCGCTGCTCGGGCTGCGCTACGAGCCGCCGTTCCCCTACATCTCCGACTACGGCGAGAAGGGCCACACGGTGCTGGCCGGCGACTTCGTGTCGGTCGAGGACGGCACCGGCGTGGTGCACACCGGCGCGGCGTTCGGCGAGGACGACTTCCGGCTGGCCACGGACAACGGGCTGACGATCCACAACCCCGTGCGCCCCGACGGCACCTTCGACGAGAGCGCCGGCCCGTTCGCGGGCATGTACGTGCGCGACGCCGACCCGGAGATCATCGAGGCGCTGCGCGAGTCGGGCCGCCTGTTCCGCGCCGGCGAGTACGAGCACTCCTACCCGCACTGCTGGCGCTGCGGCACGCCGCTCATCTACTACGCCAAGACCAACTGGTACGTGCGCACCACCGAGGTCAAGGACCAGCTGCTCGCCGCCAACGAGACGATCAAGTGGTACCCCGACCACATCAAGCACGGGCGCTTCGGCAAGTGGCTCGAGAACAACGTGGACTGGGCGCTGTCGCGCGAGCGCTACTGGGGCACCGGCGCTGCCGATCTGGCGCTGCGACGAGGGCCACGTGGTCTGCGTGGGCTCGCGCGCCGAGATCGAGGAGCGCGGCGGGGTGGTGCCCGACGACCTGCATCGCCCGCACATCGACGAGATCGTGCTGCGCTGCGACGACTGCGGCAAGCGACATGCGCCGCGTGCCCGACCTGATCGACGTCTGGTGGGACTCGGGCTGCATGCCCTTCGCCCAGTGGCACGCGCCGTTCGAGAACGAGGACAAGTTCCGCGAGCGCTTCCCGGCCGACTACATCTGCGAGGCGCTCGACCAGACGCGCGGCTGGTTCTACTCGCTCCTCGGCGTCTCGACGATCCTGTTCGGGCAGAGCTAGCTATCGCACCGTCCTCTGCCTCGGCCTGATCCTCGACGCCGACGCCCAGAAGATGTCCAAGTCGAAGGGCAACGTGGTGGTGCCCTGGGAGGTCATCGACGCCCACGGCGCGGACGCTCTGCGCTGGTACTTCTTCACCTCGAAGCAGCCGTGGGACGGCTACCGCTTCTCGCTCGAGGGGGTCGCGGAGTCGGTGCGCCAGTTCCTGAAGACGCTCTGGAACACGTACGCGTTCTTCGTCCTCTACGCGAACCTCACGGACGCCGAGGGCGAGGGCGAGCCCACCGACCTCGACCGCTGGATCCGCTCGCGCCTGGCCGCGACCGTGGAGCGCGTGACCGAGCGGATGGAGGACTACGACACGACGTTCGCCGGCAGGGCGGTCGCCGAGTTCGTGGACGATCTCTCCAACTGGTACGTGCGCCGCTCGCGCCGGCGCTTCTGGGACGGCGACCCGGCCGCGTTCGCGACACTGCGCGAGTCGCTGCTCACGGTGTCGAAGCTGCTCGCGCCGCTGACCCCGTTCGTGGCCGACGAGATCTACGAGAACCTCGACGGCAGCGAGCCGTCGGTGCACCTCTGCGACTTCCCGGCCGCGGGCGCGCGCGACACGGAGCTCGAGTGGCAGATGCAGGTGGCGCGCGACGCGGTGGAGCTGGGCCGCGCGGCGCGCGCCCACGCCAAGGTCAAGGTGCGCCAGCCGCTGCGCGAGGCCGTGATGGTGGCGGCCGACCGCGAGCGCGCCGCGATCGAGCGCTTCGAGGACCTGGTGCGCGACGAGCTGAACGTGAAGTCGCTGCGCTTCGTGTCCGAGGCCGACGAGCTGGGGCGCTTCGAGCTGAAGCCGAACTACCGCTCGCTCGGGCCGCGCTTCGGCAAGCACATGCCGCGCGTGGCCGCCGCGATCGCCGCGCTCGACCCGACCGCGCTGCGCCAGGGCCGCGAGGTGGGCGTGAGCGTGGACGGCAAGGAGCACCAGATCGGGCCGGACGACGTCCAGCTCGTGCTCCAGCCGCTCGACGGCTACCAGGTGGAGCGCTCGGGGACGCACGCCGTGGCGCTCGACCTCGAGCTGGACGACGAGCTGCGCCGCGAGACGCTCGCCCGCGAGATCGTCCACGCCGTGCAGGCGGCGCGAAAGGGCGCGGGGCTGCGGGTGGAGGACCGGATCGCGCTGGCGCTGGGCGGCGACGCGGCGCTCATGGAGGCCGCCCGCGCGCACGAGGACTACGTGACCCGCGAGACGCTCGCCGTCGAGCTCGAGCTGGACGGCGACGACGGCGAGGGCACGCGCACAGAGGTGGACGGGTTGCAGCTGGTGGTGGGCGTCGAGCGCCGGTAGGCTGCGCCCGGATGCACCTCCCCCCGCTGTTCGAGGACCGGCCCTTCGTGCTTCAGCTCGTCGGCGTCGTGATCGTCCCGATGATCTTCGGCCTGTTCTGCGGCTTCGCGCTCGGCTGGCACGAGGTGCTCTACCTGGTCCTGGTCGGGCCGATCGCGCTGCTCGGCGGCTTCCTGGGCGGCATCGAGCACAGCGGCTGGGAGGACGGCTTCGTCCGCGGCCTCCTCGGCGGGCTCGTCTTCGGCAGCTTCATCCTGCTCGGGCACAAGATCGCCGGCACCGAGCCGAAGGCCGACCTCCCCGACCCGCAGGTGGGGCTCGTGATCCTCACGACGGTGGTCGGCGGGATCCTCGGCGGGTTGGGCGGGCGCTTCCGCGCCCGCCGCGAAGGCGCCGAGCCCGCCAGCGGCCTAGAGCGGCCGCGTGCTGCGGGCCGCGCTCGCCGTCTCGCTGGCAGTCACCGCGCCGGCATCCGTCCCACATCGCGACCTGAGCTACGACCTGGGCTCCCCGCCGCCGGTCGCCGGGCAGAACCGCCTCGACGTCTACTCGCCCGTGGGGGCACGACGCGGGTCGCGGCCCGTGGTCGTCTGGGTCCACGGTGGAGGCTGGCAGGAGGGCGACAAGCGCGACGGGATCCGGCGCAAGGCGCGGCTCCTCACCGGGGCCGGCTACGTGCTGGCGAGCGTCAACTACCGCCTCTCCGGCGTTGCGCCGCCGAGCGGCCCGTTCGACCCCGGCACGGATCAGGTTCCCGGACCACCCGCGCGACGTGGGCGAGGCGGTCGCCTGGCTCCACCGGCGCGTCGCCCGCTTCGGCGGCGACCCGCGGCGCATCGTCCTCATGGGCCACTCGTCGGGTGCGCACGTGGCCGCGCTCGTCGCGACCGACCCGCGCTATCTGCGCCGGTACCGCGTGCCGCGCCGGGTGATCCGCGGCGTCGTGTCGCTCGACACGGCCGCGCTCGACGTGCGACCGCTGGCCAACCCCGGCGGCAACGAGGGCGCGCGCGGGGTCTGGAGCGTCTTCGGGACGCCGGAGGAGAACGCCGCGACCGGCGCGTGGGCGGCGGCGTCACCACTGCTCCACGCCGACCGCCGCGACCCGCCGTTCCTCCAGGTGCTCGGCGCGACCGCGAGCCCGGGCAAGGCACGCCAGAGCCGCCGGATGGCGCGCGCCCTCGGGCAGGGCCGCCGGTCGGTCGTGCGTGTGGCGCTCGACCATCTCGCGATCGAACGCCTGCTCGGCGTGAACGCGCGCGAGACGCGCGCGGTGATGCGCTTCCTGCGGTCCGCGGCCGGCCGCTAGGCGGCGAGCGCCGGGTCGATCTCCTGCACGAGCCGGCTCTTCGGCAGCGCGCCGATGATCTGGTGGGCCACCTGGCCGTGCTTGAAGAGCAGCAGCGTGGGGATCGACATCACCTGGAACTGCGCGGCGGTCTGCGGATTGTCGTCCACGTTCAGCTTGACGATCGTGAGGTCGTCACGCTCGCCCGCCAGCTCCTCGAGATGCGGGGCCACGATGCGGCAGGGCCCGCACCACGGAGCCCAGAAGTCCACGAGCACCGGCTTCTCGGACTCGAGGACCTCCGCCTGGAAGTTCGCGTCCGTCACCTCGTTGATAGCTCCCGCCACTGCCGCTCCTTAGTCCGTCGCCTGGGGCCTGAAAGTCACTATACAAAATATAGCGACGCCCCCCTGCCGGGTTACAGCGTCGCGCACGTTACGACCTGAAGCGGAGGGAGGGAACCTTCCAGGCCGCCTCCAGGGCGATGTCGGGCGTCATCTTCGAGGCGCCCTTGCGCGCGGTTGCGGAAGACGATCGGGACCTCCTCCACGCTGAAGCCGGCCTGCACGGCGCGATAGGTCAGCTCGATCTGGAACGCGTAGCCGTTGGCGTGCACGCGGTCGAGGTCGAGCTCCTCCAGCACCGCGCGGCGGAAGCACTTGAAGCCGCCCGTCAGGTCGCGCACGCTGCACGCCGAGCACGAGCCGCGCGTACGCGGACCCCACGCGGCTCACGACCCGCCGCAGCAGGCCCCAGTCCGTCGACCCCGCCGCCCTTCACGTAGCGCGACCCGAGGGCCAGGTCGGCCCGATCGGACGCGGCGATCAGGCGCGGCAGGTCGGCGGGGTCGTGGGAGAAGTCGGCGTCCATCTCGAGCACCAGCTCCGCGCCGCCCTCGAGCGCCCGGGCGAAGCCGGCCAGGTAGGCGGGCCCGAGCCCGCCCTTGCCGGGACGGTGGAGCACCTCCACCTCCGGGTGCTCGGCGGCCAGCCGGTCGGCGATCTCGCCCGGTCCCGTCGGGCGAGTTGTCGTCGACGATCAGGATGCGGTGCTCCATGCCGGTGGCTGGCGAGCTGAGGCAGGATCCGCGCCGACGATCGCCTCGAGGTTCTCGGCCTCGTTGTAGGTCGGCAGGACAAGCCAGGCTCCCGGCACGGCCGCGTAGGCTAGCCCCGGGGTCCCACGCACCATGCGAAACGCCGAGATAGCCGAGGCCTTCGACGAGCTGGCCAGCCTGTACGAGCTCGACGGCGCGGTGGTCTACCGGGTCGTGGCCTACCGGAACGCGGCGAAGGCGATCCGCGAGGCCGGGGTGTCCGTGGCCGACCTCGCGCGCTCCGGGCGGGCCGAGGAGCTGGCCGGGGTGGGCGAGACGATCGCCGAGAAGATCGACGCGCTGCTCGAGGGCGGCACGATCCCGTCGGCCGACAAGCTGCGGGCCCGGATCCCCGCCGGCCTGGTGGAGATCACGCGCATCCCGGGGCTCGGGCCGAAGCGAGTGCGGGCGCTGCACGAGCACCTCGGCGTGACCTCGCTCGACGACCTGCGCCAGGCCGTGGAGGACGGGCGCCTCGACGACGTGCCGGGCTTCGGCAAGAAGGCCCAGGAGAACATGATCGCGGCGCTCGCCGCCGACGACGCGGGCGAGGCGCGGACGCGCTTCCTGCTCTCGCAGGCGCTCGCGATCGGGGAGGCGATCGTGGCCGGCCTCGAGCCGCACGCCACCAGGGTCGCGCTCGCGGGCAGCGCGCGCCGCATGGCCGACTCCTGCAAGGACCTCGACGTGGTCGCGGCCACGGGCGACCCCGAGGGCCTGGTGGCCGCCTTCGCGGAGCTCGACGAGATCGACGTGGTCCACTCGTCCGGCGTGGCCGGGGCGCGCGCCGTGACGCACGCGGGCATCCCGGTGGACCTGCGCGTGGTGCCGGAGGAGGCCTTCGGGAACCTGCTCCAGCACTTCACCGGGTCCGGGAAGCACAACGAGGCCCTGCGGACCGAGGCGGTGAGGCGCGGGCTGCACGTGAGCGAGTACGGGATCGCCGACGACGAGAGCGGCGAGACGCACGCCTGCGCCACCGAGGAGGAGGTCTACGAGCGGCTCGGCATGCAGTTCATCGCGCCCGAGCTGCGCGAGAACCGCGGCGAGCTGGCGGCGGCGCGCGAGGGCGCGCTGCCGGACCTGGTGGAGCTCCGGGACATCCGCGGCGACCTCCACATGCACACCGTGGCCTCCGACGGCCGCAACACGATCGAGGAGATGGCCCAGGCGGCGAAGGAGCGCGGCTACAAGTACGTGGCGATCACCGACCACTCGGCCAGCCACGGCTTCGGCGACCACGTGGACCCGGACGAGCTGCTGCGCCAGATCGAGCGCGTCCGGTCCGTCGAGCTGAAGGGGTTCACCCTGCTCGCGGGCACCGAGGTCAACGTCCTTCCCGACGGCTCGCTCGACTACGCGGACGAGCTGCTCGAGCAGCTCGACTGGGTCGTGGCGAGCGTGCACACCTCGTTCCGGATGGGCGCGCGCGAGATGACCGAGCGGATCGTGCGCGCGCTCGAGCACCCGCTCGTGGACGCCCTCGGGCACCCCACCGGGCGCAAGATCCTGCAGCGCGAGCCCTACGAGGTCGACATGGACGCCGTGATCGAGGCGGCGGCCCGGACGGGCACGTTCCTCGAGATCAACGCCAACCCGGACCGGCGCGACCTCTCCGACACCTACGCGCGCGCCGCCGCCGAGGCCGGCGTGACGCTCGTGATCGACTCCGACGCCCATCGCACGGACACGCTCGCGAACATGCGCTACGGCGTGGCCACCGCGCGGCGGGCGTGGGTCACGAAGGCCCAGGTGGCGAACACGCGCACCTGGAAGCAGCTCGACAAGCTGCGCAAGCGCGCGCGCTAGGCGCGCCGGCGCGGTCGAACGACAGCAACGAGGGAGTGCGCCGTCGTGTTACGGGATGCGCACGCCGTCGGCCTCGTCTGGAAGCCGTCCTGCCTAGTGGTTGCTATGCAACCAGAAGTCAGGACGGTCGGACGGCTCCGGTGGGACGGCTAAGATGGGCCGCCGGTGGGCCGCGCGTCACATTCGTCGCTGAGCCGTAACGGAGCCCCACTCATTGCCCGTCGTTGCCGTACCGCTAGGGCCCAGCGGGACGGCCGGCTCCTCGGGCTCGATCTTCCGGAGCCCCGGCACGCGCACCAGCTGCGGCGGCCCGAACGCCGAGCTGCGGTCCATCCAGAACTCCACGCCGTCGCGCCCCTCGATCGCCTCCACCGCCGCCGACTGCTTGCGCCACAGGAGCGCCACGAGCAGCGCGTAGCCCACCGCCACGGCCGGGACCGGCGGGAAGAAGAAGCCGAGCGCGCCGGCCGCCACGGCGAGCAGCGCCAGCGGCCACAGCCGGTTGAACAGGACCGTCCCCGGCTCGAACTCGGGCAGCGCCGTGGCCTTGCGGCGCGCCGGCCAGCAGTCCGGCAATGCCCGCGGTCGTCGTGGCTCCACGGCCCATCCACAGCCCGGACACCGCGGCCAGGACCCACCAGGCGAGCGCCACGAACACGAGCGTGCTGTCGTCGGTGCGCCCCGCTCCGACCACGGACACGGCCGCGAGCGCGGTGGCCGCCCCGCCGTACAGCAGCACCGCGGTGCGCAGGAAGTCGCGGAAGCGCATCAGTCGGAGCCGAGCGCCGCCAGCACGCGCGCGAAGCCCTCCACGCCGTCCACCACCACGTCGGCGCGCTCGACGATGGCCGCGGGCCCCTCGTCCGAGCGGACGCCGACGCAGACGGCCGCGTCGAGCTCGCCGTCCTCGCGCAGGCGCCCGAGCGCGTCGAAGGCGTCGAGGTCGGTGGCGTCGTCGCCCCCGAACAGCGCGGTCCGCACGCCCGAGCCGGCCACGAGCTCGCGCACGGCCCGGCCCTTGTCGATCGGCACCGGCGGCCGGATCTCGAGCACCTTGCGGCCCCAGTGCGTGGCGAGCCCGCCGGCCTCGGCCTCCCGCGCGATGTCCTCCAGGTGCGTGCGGGCCGCCTCCTCGTCCGGCACGCCGCGCCAGTGGAGGGCGGCGATCGGGCCCTTGTCCTCGATCCGCACCCGCAGCAGGCGCAGGGCGGGCGTGTCGCGCTCGGCGGCGAAGCGGCGCACGCGCTGCTCCCAGCTCTTGAAGGCGGGCACCACCTGCGCGGTCGTCTCGCCGGGACCGAGCAGCTCGGCCCCGTGGGAGCCGGCATAGGCGATCCCGCCGACGCCGACGAGCCGGCGCGCCTCGGCCGCGGAGCGCCCCGAGATGCAGGCCACGCAGCCGTAGCGGCGGGCCAGCCGGGAGAGCAGGACCGTGACCTCCTCGGGGACCCGCGCGGCGTCCGCGCGCTCGACGATCGGCGCGAGCGTGCCGTCGATGTCGCACAGGATCGCGGCGCGCGCCGGGTCGTCCCGCAACGGGCGCAGCGCCTGGGCGAGCGCGTCTGCGGTCGGAGCGGGCACCCCCCGTAGTATGCCCCGCGATGTCCTCCCGGCTAGCGCGCCTCGCCGCGATCGCTACCGCGGCGGGAGCGTTCAGCGCCCTCTTCGGCGTGGGCGGCGGCACGCTCATCGTCCCCCTGCTGGTGCTCTGGCTCGGCTACGACCAGCGCGAGGCCACCGGCACCTCGCTGGCTGCCATCTGCGTGATCGGGCTGCTCGCCGCGGCGGCCCAGACGGCCTACGGGAACGTCGACTTCGGGAAGGGCCTCGCCATCGGCGCGCCCGCGATCGCGGGAGTGGTGGCGGGCACCGCGCTCCAGCAGCGGATCTCGGAGGAGCTCGTGGCCAGGACGTTCGTGGCGCTCCTGGTGGTCTCGGCCCTGATCCTCATCTTCTAGCCATGGACGCCCTCGACGTCGCCGGGCTCATCGCGATCGGTCTGGCCGCCGGCATGGCGAGCGGCCTGCTCGGGATCGGCGGCGGGGTGCTGTTCGTGCCCGGGCTCGTGATCTTCCTCGACGAGTCCCAGCTGGAGGCGGTGTCCACGTCGCTCGTGGCGGTCGTGATCGTGGCCGTGGTCGGGGCGTGGCGCCAGCGCTCCTACGGCAACGTCCGGCTGAAGGACGGGCTGATCGTGGGCGCCCTGTCGCCCGTTGGCGTGCTCGTGGGCGCGGTGCTGGCCAACAGCGTCTCCGAGCGCGTGCTCGAGCTCTCGTTCGCGGCCGTGCAGCTGTATTTCGCCTACAGCCTGCTCGACCGGGCCGGGCTTCCCCTGCGCCGCGCTACCCGCTAGCGTCCCCGGCAGTGGAGATCCTCCACTTGGACTCCGAGGACCGGGATGGACTCGTGCACATCGCCCTCCGGGGCGAGCTCGACCTGTCTTCCGCTGCCAAGCTCCAAGAGGAGCTTCGCCGCGTGGAGGCCGACGCTCCGCCCGTCCTCGTGCTCGACCTCACGAAGCTCGTGTTCCTCGACTCCACCGGGCTGCGCTGCCTCGTCACCGCGGACGAGCGCGCGAAGGAGGGGGGCCGGCGCGTGGTGATCGTGCGCGGGCCCGACCCCGTGCAGCGCGTCTTCTCGATCACGCGCCTCGAGGAGCGGCTCGAGATGGTCGACGACGTCTCGGCCCTCGGCTGAGGCCTCCAGGGCAGCCTGCGCCCGCGCGGCGTAGCATGCAGGGCGTGGTAAGCCCCGAGCTCATCACGCGGCCGGAGGTGGCGACGTTCGTCACCCGTGCGGAGGAACGCGGTTGCGCCAGGCTCTCCGACCTCGACGAGCTCGTGCGCGCTCTCGGCGCGGACGAGGAGGACGTGGACTCGCTCGAGTCCTACCTCGAGACGCTCGGCATCGACATCACCGACGACTGCGGCCGCGACGGCGTCGAGCCCACCGCGTTCCGCAACGGCGAGCTCGCCGCCGCCACCACCGACGCGCTCCAGCTGTTCCTGAACGAGATCCGCCGCTACCCGCTGCTCACGGCAGAGCAGGAGGTCGAGCTGGCCAAGCGGATCGAGCAGGGCGATCTCGAGGCCAAGGAGCGCATGATCAACTCCAACCTGCGCCTCGTGGTCTCGATCGCGAAGAAGTACCAGGGCCAGGAGCTGTCCCTCCTCGACCTGATCCAGGAGGGGATCTTCGGCCTGATCCGCGCCGCCGAGAAGTTCGACTGGCGCAAGGGCTACAAGTTCTCGACCTACGCGACCTTCTGGGTGCGCCAGGCGATCCAGCGCGGCCTCGCCAACAAGGCGCGCACGATCCGGATCCCGGTCCACATCGGCCAGCGCGAGCGCAAGATCGCCCGCGTCGAGCGCGAGCTCCAGGCCAAGCACGGCCGCGAGGCCACCGACGAGGAGATCGCCGACGCGGCGGAGCTCCCGCTCTCGCAGGTCCAGGAGGTGCGCGAGGCGGCCCGCACGGTCACGAGCCTCGACCGGCCCGTGGGCGAGGACGGCGACACGCGCGCTCGGGGACCTCCTCGAGGGCGACGACGCCCCCGTGGACCAGGAGGTCGAGGTCAGCCTCAGCGAGCAGCTGCTCAGGCAGACGATCGAGGACCTGCCCGAGGTCGAGCGCAAGGTGATCCGCCTGCGCTACGGCATCAACGGCGACGATCCGCAGCCGCTCCGCGAGACGGGGCGCCGTCTCGGCCTCTCGGCCGAGCGCGTCCGCCAGCTCGAGTCGAAGGCGCTGAAGCGCCTCGCCACCCGCCGGGAGCTCGAAGCGCTCCGCGAGGTCGCCTAGGTGGAGCAGCTCGCGGCGGTGTCGAACGCCGTCGTCTCGATATTCAGCGAGTGCTACGGACGCGGCCCGACCAAGGCCAAGAGCTACGCGTTCGACAACTACGTCGTGGTCGTGCTCGAGGACCTGCTGACGACGGTCGAGCGCACGCTCGTGAACAACGGCGAGTCCGACCTCGTGCGCCGTGTGCGGCTGACCTTCCAGGAGATCGAGGCGGACCGCTTCAAGGACGCCGTCGCCGAGGCGATGGGCCGCAAGGTCCTCACCTACCACAGCCAGATCGTCTTCGACCCGCCCATGGGCTTCGAGATCTTCGTGCTCGAGCCCGAGGACTAGTCCGGCAACGGCGGCAGCGGCACGTCGGGCGTGCGCGCGAGGACGCACGCGAGCACCATCAGCGGCAGGCCGGTCGCGAAGCGCGCCGGCCGCTCCGGCCCGCCGGGCCGGTACTCCGCGCGGTTGTCGATCAGCCAGCTGATCCAGCGGAACACCTCGGCGTGCGGCACCTCGTCGTCCACGTCGCAGGCGAGCTTCGCGAGCGCCAGCGTCTCGGTCGGCTCCTGGCCCACGAAGCCCTGGCCGAGCGACGCCACGAGGAACGTGTGGGCGCGGTCGAGCAGCGGGTCGGTGGGGAGCGGGCCCGGGCCGCGTGCCGGGCCCAGGTCGGCGGGGTCCTCGCCGTCGAGCAGCCGGACGAGCTGGCCGCCCATGACGCTTCGCACCTGGTCGGCGTTCAGGCCGACCTGGAGCGCGTGCCGCAGCGCCCAGGTGGCCGACATGGCGGTTGCGCCGTAGGGCGCGTCGCTCGCGTAGAGCACCTGGCCGGGCGGCACCAGCGCAAGCAGCGCCTGGAGGTCCGTGGGCGCCCACCAGGCGGTGTCGAAGAAGAGGTTCGGGTGCGACGGCGCCTCGCGCCAGATCCACGAGAGGTCCGAGATGCCGGCGTGGGCGAGGATCAGGCGCATGCCCGGATAGCGCCCGGTGGCCTCCACCGAGTGCCGCCCGAGCGCGGGGATGCCCCGGCCGGCATGGACGAGCACCGGCAGCCGGCGCTCGTCGGCGAGCGCGAACACGTCCTGGAGCGCCGGGTGGTCCAGGGCGAAGCCCTCGGCGCGCGGATGCAGCTTGATGCCGCGCGCCCCGTTGGCGAGGCTGCGCTCGGCCTCGGCGAGCGGCTCGTCCGCCGGGTCGAGCCGGCAGAACGGGACCAGTATCCCGTCCGACGCCTCCGACTCGGCGATGACCATGTCGTTGGCGGACGCGTAGCCGTCCGGCTCGTGCATCGGGAAGACCACGCCGCGGGCGTCGGCGCGCCCGAGCAGCTCGAGCAGCTCCGCCCCGGTGCAGTGGAAGCCGTCGGGGTCGTTGTGGCCGAGATGGGTGTGGGCGTCGAAGACCTCGACGCCGGGCACCTCGTCCCGCGCGCGGTGGAGCAGGGACAGGAGCGCGGGATCGGACTGCACGGCGGAGCAGCCTACCCGCAGCGCGCCCGCTAGCCGGTCTCGACCTCGAGCAGGAAGTGGCTCGGCTGGCCCGACTCGCGGACCAGCGAGATCTGGCCGACCACCGGCACGAGCAGGCCCTGGGCGTGAACGTAGCCCGTGTTCACGCGCGCCGACTCGATCTCGCCGGCGAGCATGCGCTGCACCTGCTCGCGGTGCTTCGCGAGGTTGGCGCGGTCCGCCACCGGCGGCCAGCTCGCGGCCTGGAACTCTCCCTCGGCGTAGCCCACGAGCTCGCAGAAGGCGGGGTTGAGCTCCCCGAAGTGGCCGTCCAGGCGGATGCTCGCGAGCGGGCTGGCCACGTCGTCGAAGCCGGCCCGCGGCTCGCGCGGCGGCTTGCCCGCGTGGCGGCGGGCGATCAGCGGGCGGCGCACGTCGGCGTCATCGCCGTTCGAGGCCCCGTTCCACTCCGGCACGCTCGGCGCCGTGAGGGGCTGTGCCTCCGCCGCACTGCGCGCCTCCGCGGCGGCCTGCTCGGCCGCGGCAGCGGCGGCCTCGGCACGCGCGGCGAGCCGCTCGGCGGCCTCCTGGGCCTGCGCCAGCGTCCCCATGTGAGCGTCGGCGGCGCGCGCGTGCTCCGCGGCGCGGTCCGCATGCCTGTCTGCGCTGGCCGCGGCCTCGGCTGCCCGGGAGACCCGCAGCTCGATCGGGGCGGCCGCCTCATGCGCCTGGGTGGCGTGGCCGTGCGCGGCCGCGACCTCCTTGCGGGCGGCCGACACGTGGCCCTCGGCGGCACCCGCGGCCTCGCTCGCCTGCGCGGCGTGACGCTCGGCGGCACCGGTGAGCTCGACGCGCGCGCGGCGCTCTGCTCGGCGCGCGTGCTGTGGCCCTCGGCGGATCCGCCGCGTCGGCGGCGCGGCCCGCATGGGACTCGGCAGCGCCCACGGCGTCCTGCGCGCGCCGGGCTCCTTCCGCGGTGGACTCCGCGAGCCGCTCGGCTTCCGCGATCCGGCTCTCCACGGCCCCGGTGGCGCCGGCCACGCCCTCGGCGTGCTGCTTGGCGGCGGCCTCGGCCTCGGCGCTCTTGGCCGCGTGCGCCACGGCCGTCGAGGCTGCCTCCTGTGCGGCGGTCGCCGCCTCGCGCGTGCTCGACACGCGTTCCTGGACGTCGTCGCTCAGCCGGCGCAGCGTCTCCGACCGGGAGGCCGCCTCGGTCGCCTGGCGCTCGGCGGCGGCACGCGCCGCCTCGGCGGCCTCGGCCGCCTGCGCGGAATGTCCCGCCGCGGCGTCCACGGCCTCGGCCACGCCCGATGCTCGCGCGTCCACCTCGGCCACCAGGCCGTGTGCGCGCGCTCGAGCAGCGCGGACAGCTCTGCGGCCGCCGCGGGGTCGGCCGGCGCCGACGAGGCCGCCTGCGCCGGAGCCGCGCGCAGCCGCTCGACGGAGGACCGCAGTCCCTCGAGCTCCGCTTCCAGCCGCTCGACATCCTGCGCGCCGCCGCTCTCGGAGCGCTGCCGCTCCTCCAGCTCGGCGAGCCGCGCGCGCTGCGCTTCGAGCTCGCCGGCGAGACGTTCCTCGACGCCCGAGCTCGCCAGCGCCTCCTCCAGCCGTTCCACGCGCGCGGCGGCGGCCTCGATCTGGGCTCCGAGGCGCTGCTGCGAGTCGTCCTCCTGCCGTGCGTGCTCGAGCCCGGCGAGCTTCTCCGTCGCGGCCTCGAGCGTGGCGCGCAGCTCGTCGAAGCGCGTGTCCTCGGCCAGCGCGCGCTCGAGCGCGGCCACCTTCTCGCCGGTCGCCTCGAGCTCGGCGCGCAGGCGCCGCTCCGCGTCCTCGTCGCCGAGCGCCTCCTCGAGGGCCGCCACCTTGGCCCGCGTCGCCTCCAGCTCGGCCAGCACCGACTCGTCCGGGCCGCGCCCCGCGAGCTCGGCTCCGAGCGCGGCGATCTGCGCGCGCGCCTCCTCGAGCTGGGTCCCGTAGTCGCGCTCCGCGAGCAGCTCCTCGAACCCGCCGAGGCGGGTCTTGGTGGCCTCGAGCTCGGCCTGAAGCTCCTCCTCGCGGCTCTCTCCGACGCGCGCGCCCAGCTGCGACAGCTGCTCGCGCGTCTCCTCGAGCCGGCTCTCGAGCTCCTGGCGGCTGCTGCGGTCGCGCTCCTCGAGCTCCGAGCGCGACTCCTTCAGCTCGCCGCGCAGCGCCTCGAGGTGGGCGTGCATCTTCTCGAGCGCGCCGCGTGTCTCCGCCAGCTCGGAGTCGAGCCGGCCGCTCGCGCTCTCGAGCTCGCCGATGCGCTCGGCCGCCGCAGCGGCCTGGGCGCGGGACTCCGCGAGCTCGGCGGCCGCGCGCTCCCGGTCCTCGCCCGGAGCGGCCGCGGCACCCGGCTCGGGCGCGGGCTGGGCCTCCTCCTGGTCCGCCGGGGGCAGGACGAACGACTCGTCCATCCCGCGGAAGGCGACGATCGTCCCGGCGGGCTGGTCGTCACCCGACTCGGCGCGCCCGACGATCGCGGCGGCGATCCAGTCGACCACCGTGCGATGGCTCTGCTGCAGGCGCTCGAGGGCGGCCACGCGCGGGCCGACGATCTCGAGCGCTTCGAGAAACCCGTTGAACTCGAGGCTGTGCGCCATCTGCACGGGCACGAGCGTGAGGTCGACCTTGACCTCCGACCCGTCCTTGCGCCGCGCGGCTGCCTCGAGGTGCCCGCCGGTCGGCGGGATCGAGCCCGGGATCGCCAGGGTCTCGAGCAGGCTGCGGCCGACCATCGCGCTCGCCGGCCAGCCGAAGACGTGCTCGGCGGGCCTGCTCCAGCGCGTTATGCAGCCGCTTCTGTCCGTGAGCACGAAGCGCGCGTCGACGAGCTGGCGCAGCAGCTCCTCTACGGCCTCGGGCGGGGCGAGGGCGTCCAGGGTCGTGGACTCTTTCGGCACCAATGCTCAATCGGCCAAAAGCGGTGCAGGCAAGACCCCTGCAACGGGGCGCCTAGTACATGTGTCCGCCCGTCTAGAGGCCCTGCTCGAGGGCGCCCTTGACGCCCGCGTCCAGCGCATTCAGCCGGTACAGCGCCAGCGCCTCCACAGAGCGGAAGCGCCGTCCGGGGACGGCCTCCGGACCGTGGTGGGCCAGGATGCAGTGCGAGACGGCGTGCAGCTTCGCGTCCGGGAACCCGTCCAGGTTACGTGCGCGCTCAACCACCAGCTGCTGTCCGAGCGCCACGTGCCCCACGAGCGCCCCGGCCTCGCTCAGCTCGATGTCCGCGCCGAGCTCGAACTCCTGGATCTTCCCGGCGTCGTGGAGGATCGCCGAGCACAGGAGCACGTCCGAGTTGAGGCGCGGGTGCAGCACGGCCGTCTCCTGCGCGAGCGTGGCCACGGCGACCGTGTGCTCGAGCAGGCCGCCGAGGTAGGCGTGATGGCCCGAGCGCGTGCAGGGAGCGCGCCGGAAGTCCGCGCGGAAGCCCTCGTCGTTCAGGAACGAGCGCAGCAGCCGGGCGAGGTCCTGGTCGTACACCTCGCGCGCCAGGTGCTCGAGGAACCCGTCGAGCTCCTCGACGTCGCGGTACGCCACCGGCAGGAACTCCGAGGGGTCGGCCTCGGCGGTCTTGATCGCGCGCAGCTCGACCTGCAGCTCGTCGCGGAAGCGCTCCACGCGGCCGGCCACCGACACGAGGTCGCCGCGCTCGAACTGGCTCGCCAGGAAGTCCGCGTCGCGGAACGCGCGCCCGGGGATGGCGCCCGTCCGGTCGCGCAGCTCGACGGCGAGATAGGGGGTTCCGTTGCGCGCGGTGAGGCGATCCTTGCGGGTGCACGCGAACACACCGTCGACCTCGCCCCCCGCGCGGAGCTCGGCGATGGTCACGCGATCCATGGTGACCGGGGATTCGGACGTCGGGTACCGTGAAACGGCATGGATGTCATCTGGCGAGATCGCCCCGACCTCCGCGCGCCCGTGATGGTCTGCGCTTTCAAGGGCTGGAACGACGCGGGGGAGGCAGCCTCCGCGGCCGTCTCGTTCATCAACGATCGCTTCGAGTCGAACGAGGTGGCGCGCCTCGACCCGGAGGAGTTCTACGACTTCACCGCGGTGCGCCCGACCGTGCGGCTGACCGAGGGGATGACGCGCGAGATCGACTGGCCGCTCAACACGGTCTGGGCCGCGCCGGTGCCCGGCGCCGAGGGCGACCTCGTGACCTTCCGCGGCGTCGAGCCCTCGCTGCGCTGGCGCCGCTTCACCGACAACGTCGTGAGCGTGGCGCGCGAGCTGAACGTGCGCAAGGTGATCACGATCGGCGCGCTGCTCGCCGACGTGCCGCACACGCGGCCGGTGAGCATCACCGGGATCGCGTCGGACGACGACCTGCTCACGCGCCTCGGCTACGACCGCACGAGCTACGAGGGCCCGACGGGCATCGTGGGCGTGCTGCACCACGCCTTCGCCGAGGCGGGCCTGCAGTCGGCCAGCCTCTGGGCGTCGGTGCCGCACTACGTGGCGGCCGCGCCGAACCCGAAGGTGGCGCTGGCGCTCGTCCGCGCCTTCGAGGGAGCGGCCGGCGTGGTCGTGGACGCGAGCGAGCTCGAGGAGGCGGCCGCGGACTACGAGCGCCAGGTGACCGCCGCGGTGGCGAGCGACCCGGAGGTCAAGGCCTTCGTCGAGCGCCTCGAGTCCGCGATGGACGAGGTCGAGGCCGACTCCGACTCGGAGCAGCGGCTCCCGTCGGCCGACACGATCGCGAGCGACTTCCAGCGCTTCCTGCGCCAGCGCGGGCCCGAGAGCTAGGAAGGCATCGGTGCGCAGCCGGCCGAGCCGGCTGCTTCCGCAACGGCGGCGGCCTACTTCTCCGCCGCCGGGCAGACGATCCGGTAGTCGCAGAAGCTGCAGATCTCCGGCGAGGGCGTTGGCTCGAACTCCTGCTTGAGGATCCCGCCGGCGATCTCGTTGACGGTGGCCTTCACGCGGTCGAGCTCCTCCTCGGAGTGCTTCACCGGCACCTTCTCGCCGGTCAGGACGTAGAAGTAGCTCTGCGCCGAGGTCTCGAGCTTCCACGACTCGCGGGCGCCCATCTGGTAGAGCGAGAGCTGCACGTCCTCGCGCAGGTCCTGGGCGCTCTTGGCCTTGCCGGTCTTGTAGTCGATCAGCTCGTAGCTGCCGTCCGGGTGGCGGTCCACGCGGTCCACGCGGCCGCGCAGAAGGTGCGGGCCGAGCCGGAACGCGAAGCTGCGCTCGAACCAGACCGGCTTCGACTCGGCCTGCCGGTCGAGCACCCAGTAGCGCTCGAGCGCGGCCACCGCGCGCTCGCGGAACTGCAGCTCGTCGTCGGAGTCGCCGAAGCCGGAGCGCCGCCAGGACTCCTCGAAGAGCTCCATGAGCGACGCGAGGTCTCCGCCGCCGCCGTCGGAGTGGAAGCGCTCCAGCACCTGATGCAGCGCGATCCCGAAGCGCTGGTGGATCGTGGGCTCCTGCGGGATCCGGAAGACGCGCGCGAACTTGTACTTGAGCGGGCAGATCCGGTACGTGTCGATGTCGGAGGCCGACAGCATCAGGCCGCGGCCGCGGCGCGGGATGAACGGGTCGAGGGACGGCTCCGAGCCGTTCTGCACCGGCCCCGGCCGGCGCGCCGGGTCGCGCTCGGAGTCGCGCAGCCACGAGTCCAGGGCGGACTGCGCCAGGATCTCGCGCTGCTCCGGCGGTGGCGCACTGGGCGAGGATCTCGTTCAGCTCCGGCAGCGCCGTGTCGAGCGTCTGACCCTCCTTCGTGCGCTCGATCAGCGCCGCCACCTTGATCAGCTCGAGGTAGCGGGACACGGCCTGGTCCACGTCCAGGTACGTGTCGAGGCGCATCTCGCCGAGGTGCCCGCCGACACGGGCGACCGTGTCGAGCAGCTCGTCGCGCATCAGCCGGAAGGTGGAATGAAGGCCCTCGGCAGGGCCGAACAGCTCCTCCTCGAGGACCTCCTCCTCGATCTCCACCGCCGCGCGCGCCTCCTCGTAGAAGGCGGAGGCGCCGCGGCGTGGCGCCCGCCGGGCCGGACTCGGCCCAGGCCAGCACGAGGCCCTTGCGCGCCCGCGTCATGGCCACGTGCAGGAGGCGGCGCATCTCGGCGTCGTGCACGTCGCGCGGGTCGCCGCGCGGGCAGGCGCTCCTTCAGCAGCTCGTCCGGCACCTCGTCGCCGCGCGCGCGGTTGGGCCCGGGCATCCGCGACGCCGACAGGCCGATCACGAAGACGTGGTCGAACTCGAGGCCCTTGGACGAGTGCATCGTCATCACCTGGACCGCGGGGGCGCTCGGCGCCCCGGTGACCTCCTCCTCGCGCAGCCCCGACTCGGCCACGGCGGTCAGGTAGCGGGTGAAGTCGCGCGCGGTGGCCTGGGGCTCGCGGCGCATGTAGGCGGTGGCCAGCTCCGGCAGCTTCGCGATGTTGCGCAGCCGCTCGACCGTGTCCGCCTGGGTGGCGAACACCTGCTGGCGGCGCACGCCGGTGCGCTCGATCAGGCGCAGCACGAAAGCGTCCGGCCGGCGGTCCTCGAATGCCTGCGACGCCGAGCGGTAGAGGCGCAGGAACACGCGCGCGCGGTCGCGCCCCTCCTCGGAGAGCTGGGGTCCCTCGAGCGCCGCCGCGATCGCGGACGGCATGTCGAGCTTGCGCCGCCGCGCCAGCTGCGTGAGCCGCGCGACGTCCACCGAGCGCAGCTCGACCGGCGGCCGCGAGAGCGCCCGGACGACCGCGCCGGAGTCGTTGGGGTCCGCGAGCGCGCGCAGCCAGGCGAGCACGTCGCGCACCTCGGCCCGCTGGAAGTAGGCGGCCGACCCGGACGTGCGCGCCGGCACCGCGCGCTCCTCGAGCGCGGAGGAGACCACCGCGCCCTCGTTCTTCACCGAGCGCATCAGCACGCAGATCTGGTCGGGCGACACGCCGTCCGCGATCAGCCGCTCGGCCTCGGCCGCCACGGCCTGGGCCTGGGCGCGGTCCGAGCGGCAGCGCCAGAAGCGCACCCGGCCGCCCGAGGCGCCGCGGAGCTCCTTGCCGATCCGGTCGTGGCACGGCTCCACCACGGCGCGCGCGGCCGTGAGGATGCGCCGGCCGGAGCGGTGGTTGCGCTCGAGACGGACCACCTCGGCGTCCGGGAACTCGCGCTGGAAGTCGAGGAGGTTCTTCTGCGAGGCGCCGCGGAAGCGGTAGATCGCCTGGTCGTCGTCGCCGACCACGGTCACGTTGCGGTGGGCGTCCACGAGCATTCGCAGGAGCATCCCCTGCGCGAAGTTCGTGTCCTGGTACTCGTCGACCAGCACGTGCCGGAAGCGCTGCGACGTGCGCTCGCGCACGTGCGGCTTCTCGTGGAGCAGCCTGAACGCGCGCATCACGAGGTCGCCGAAGTCGAGCGCGCCGCGCTCGGCCAGCAGCCGGTCGTGGTCGGCGTACAGCCCGGCGAACTCGAGCTCGCGCGCCGCGGTGGCGCGGGCGGCGTCGCCGCTCGGCGGCGCGCGACCAGCCCCTCGGCGTAGCGCCGGTACTCGCGGCAGGTCACGAGCTCGTCCTTCAGCCGGTCGATCCGGGCCACGAAGCTGGCCAGCAGCGGAGCCGGGTTGCCGCGGATCTCGTGGTGGCGGATCGTGAGGTCGCCGATCCGCTCGAGCAGCAGCGCCAGCCGGTCCGCCGGCGTGACCGGCGAGAAGAACGGGTCCACGCCCGCCTCGAGCGCCTCGTCCTGGAGCAGCCGTGCGCAGAACGCGTGGAAGGTGGCCACGTGCAGGCTCTCGTAGGGCGACTCGATCAGCCCCTCGAGCCGCTCGCGCATCTCCGCGGCCGCCGGCGAGGAGAACGTGAGCGCGAGGATCGCGTCCGCGGGCATGCCCTGCTCGACGAGCCAGGCGAAGCGGCTCGTGAGCGTGAGGGTCTTGCCGGTCCCCGCGCCGGCCAGCACGAGCAGCGGCCCCTCGGGATGGGTCACCGCGGCCAGCTGGGCGCGCGAGATGGCGTCCAGCGAGGCGGGCATCGGCTGAGGATACGCCGCGCCCCTCGGCCCGCGGGCATTGATTACGACGCGGCGCCGGTGGGCAAGGGCCTTCCGTGGCGAGACTGCGACGGGTCGACTGCTCCGGCCCCGGCATAAGGCGCCGGCGGCGCGGCAAGGGCTTCGAGTACCTGGACGAGGACGGACGGCGCATCACCGAGCCGTCGGTGCTCGAGCGCGTGCGCGAGCTGGCGATCCCCCCGGCCTGGGAGGACGTGTGGGTCTGCCCGTACCCGATGGGCCACATCCAGGCCACCGGCACCGACGCCGCCGGCCGCAAGCAGTACCGCTACCACGACCGCTGGCGCGAGCGCCGCGACCGCGAGAAGTTCGAGTCGATGGAGGAGTTCGCGCGCTGCCTGCCGCGGCTGCGCAAGCGCGTCGAGCAAGGACCTGGCGCGCGACGGCATGCCGCGCGAGCGCGCCCTGGCCTGCGCCACGCGCCTGCTCGACCTCGGCTTCTTCCGGATCGGCTCGGAGGACTACGCGGAGGAGAACGACACCTACGGCATCGCGACGATGCAGAAGCGCCACGTGACCGTGGACGGCGACGTGGTGAGCTTCGACTACGAGGCCAAGGGCGGCCAGCGGCGGCTCCAGTCGTTCGGGGACCCGGCGGTCGTCGAGGTGGTGAAGGAGCTCAAGCGCCGCCGCGGCGGCGGGGAGGAGCTGCTGGCCTGGAAGGAGGGCCGGCGCTGGACGGACGTGAAGTCGCGCGACATCAACGCGTACGTCAAGGAGGCCGCGGGCCAGGAGTTCTCCGCGAAGGACTTCCGCACCTGGAGCGCGACCGTGCTCGCCGCGGTCGCCCTGTCGGTGTCCGGAGTGGCCGCCGGCGGCTCCAAGACCGCGCGCAAGCGCGCCAAGACGCGCGCCATCAAGGAGACGGCCGGCTACCTCGGCAACACGCCCGCCGTCTGCCGCGCGTCCTACATCGACCCGCGCGTGTTCGACCGCTTCGACGGCGGCCTCACGATCGGCGGCGTGCTGCCGGAGCTCGCGGAGGACACGGGCGCCTGGCCCGCCGTGCAGGGACGCGTGGAGAGCGCCGTGCTGGACCTGCTCGCCGGCGACCGCGACTCCGACGCGGTCACCCGGGCGCGCGACCTGCGCTGCTTCAGGGCGTCTCAGGGCCCTTCGGGTCCGTCTGCGGCACGTCGGGCGCGCCCGGCTCCGGCTGGATCGGCGGGGACGGCTCGGGGGCGCCGGGGCCGTCCGGCGTGGGCTCCACCGGCTCGGGCCCGGGATCGGGGATCTCCGGCCCGGGGATCGGGGCGGGCGTGGGCTGCTGTGGCTCGGGCGCCGTGGGGATCTCGAGCGTGGGGAGAGCGTTCATGGGTGCTCTCGTGTCCGGCGCCGCGAGCGCCGAAACTTCAGCCGCGCGAGCCGAAGCTGGTGGCGTAGGTGCCGGCCGGGGGGCTGAACACGTTGCGCCGGGGGGCGCCGACCACCACGCCGATGCCGATCTCGCGGAAGCGCGAGTCGAGGATGTTGTGCTTGTGCGGCGGGCTGTTCATCCAGGCCGCCACGATCCCGCGCGGGGAGGAGCGGTTCGGCCCGGCGCCCCAGGCGAGGTTCTCGCCCACGTACCAGCTGCCCGCGCGCCGCAGGTAGCCGGTGCGCCGGATCCGCTTGACGAAGTCGGAGCCGTCGAGCGAGACGTGCGAGAAGTAGTGGCGGCGCTCCATGTCGGCCGCGTGGCGGCGCGCCGCCTCGGAGAGCTGGGAGCTCATCCGGAGCGGGCGCACGCCGTAGCGGGCACGCTGCGCGTTCAGGAGGCAGAGAGTGGACGCAGCGAGCTGCTCGGTGCCCACCTGGGCCGGCGTGGCCTTGGTGGACGCGCACGCGCGCGTCCCGGCCGAGGCGGCCGGGGAGGCGGCGAGCACGAGCGCGCACGCGAATGCGAGCAGCGCAAGCAGGCGCAGGGACTTGTCGAGGGCGGCACGGGCCATCGGCAATCCTGTCTTCGGGAGGAACGGCCCCGCCGGGTGTGCGCGACGGGGCGTGGGTGGACGCATGTCCTACGGGTAAGGGGAGGTCATGCCGACCGCAGCCATCCTCGACGTCGACGGCACCCTCGTCGACACCAACTACCAGCACGCCATCGCCTGGTTCCGGGCCTTCCGCCAGCACGGCATCGTCCTCCCGATCTGGCGGATCCACCGGCACATCGGGATGGGCGGGGACCAGCTCGTGGCCGCCCTGACGAGCGACGAGGTGGAGGAGCAGAAGGGCGAGGACATCCGAGCCGCCGAGAAGACGCTCTACCTCCAGCTGATCGAGGAGGTCCAGCCGCTCACCGGCGCGCGCGAGCTGATCGAGGACCTCAGGCGCGCCGGCCGCAGGGTCGTGCTGGCCAGCTCCGCGAAGCCCGAGGAGGTGGACCACTATCTCGAGCTGCTCGACGCCCGCGGGATCGTGGACGACTGGACCACCTCCGGCGACGTGGAGGCCACGAAGCCGGAGCCGGACCTCGTGCACGCGGCGGTGGAGAAGGCGGGCGCGGACGACGCCGTCATGGTCGGCGACTCCACCTGGGACTGCATCGCCGCGAAGAACGCGGGGATCGAGACGGTGGCCGTCCTGACCGGCGGGTTCTCGGAGCAGGAGCTGCGCGACGCCGGCGCCGCGTGCGTCTTCGAGTCGATCGAGGAGCTCCGCGGCAGGCTCTCGGAGACGCCGCTGCGATGAGTTCCGGCCGCGGCGGCGGTCGTAGGTGTGGATGACCGTCCTATCGTCCCCTCCGATGGCGGACAAGCTCGGCCGCTACAGAGAGAAGCGCGACTTCGGCGCGACCCCCGAGCCCGCGGGCGGAACATCCGACGCCGCCGGGTCGGGCCGCTTCGTGGTGCAGGAGCACGACGCGCGCCGCCTGCACTGGGACCTGCGCCTCGAGCACGACGGCGCGCTCGCCTCGTGGGCCCTGCCCAGGGGCGTGCCCGACCACCCGGACGAGAACCGGCTCGCGGTGCACACGGAGGACCACCCGCTCGAGTACCTGGAGTTCGAGGGGGACATCCCGAAGGGCGAGTACGGCGCCGGGACGATGCGCATCTGGGACTCGGGCACCTTCGAGGCCGAGAAGTTCCGCGAGGGCGAGGTGATCGCCACGTTCCACGGCGAGCGCCTGAGCGGGCGCTACGCGCTGTTCCAGACGCGCGGCAACGACTGGATGATCCACAGGATGGACCCGCCGGCCGACGCGGCGTACGAGCCGATGCCCGAGCGCCTGCAGCCGATGCTCGCGCGGCTCGGGAAGCTGCCGCGCGACGAGGAGCGCTACGGGTTCGAGGTCAAGTGGGACGGGGTGCGCGCGCTCGGGTATTCCGACCACGGCCACTGGCAGCTCCTTGGCAGGAACGGCTCGGACTTCACTCCGCGCTATCCGGAGCTGCGCGAGCTCTCGCGCCGGCTCGGCTCACGGCGCGTCGTGCTCGACGGCGAGGTGGTGGCCCTCGGCGAGGACGGCCGCCCGAGCTTCGAGCGCATGCAGCAGCGGATGCACCTGGCCTCGGAGTCGGCGGTCAGGCGCCGCATGCGCGACCTGCCGGTCACGTACATCGTCTTCGACCTCCTCTACCTCGACGGCCACTACACGCTGCCCCTGAAGTACGAGGAGCGCCGCGAGCTGCTCGAGGCGCTCGAGCTCGAGGGGCCGTCCTGGCGCACCCCGGCCTACCACCGCGGCGAGGGCAGCGCCCTGCTCGAGGCCACCCGCCGGATGGGCGTGGAGGGGGTCGTGGCCAAGCGGCTCGACAGCCCGTACGAGCCGGGCAGGCGCTCGTCGGGCTGGATCAAGGTCAAGAACGTCCACACGCAGGACGTGGTGATCGGCGGCTGGACGCCGGGCGAGGGCGGGCGCAGCACGAGCCTCGGCGCGCTGGCCGCGGGCGTGATGGAGGACGAGCGGCTCGTCTACTGCGGCAAGGTCGGCACCGGCTTCACCGAGACCACGCTGACCACGCTCATGCGCGACCTCGAGCCGCTGCGCCGCGACGAGTCTCCCTTCGACGGGCGCCAGCCGCCGAAGGGCACGGTCTTCGTCGAGCCGCGGCTCGTGGCCGAGGTGGAGTACCGCGAATGGACCAGGGCGGGGACGCTGCGGGCGCCCTCGTTCAAGGGGCTCCGCTACGACAAGAGCCCGCAAGATTGCATCCGAGAGGAGGGTTAGGTACCCCCCGCAGGTACCTTTGAGACGCCATGCCACGCGCAATCTGGAGCGGTGCCATCAGCTTCGGCCTGGTCAACATCCCGGTCAAGCTCTTCAGCGCGGTCTCACGCAAGACCGTGCGCTTCCACCAGATCGACGGTGAGACCGGCTCGCGCATCCAGCAGCGCCGCGTCAATCCGGAGACCGGCGAGGAGGTCCCGTACGAGCGGCTCGTGAAGGGCTACGAGATCGGCCCGGACCGCTACGTGATCATCGAGCCGGCCGAGCTCGACTCGCTCTCTCCCGAGAAGACGCGCACGATCGAGATCGAGGACTTCGTCGATCTCGACCAGATCGACCCGATCTTCTACGACCACCCCTACTACCTCGTGGCCGACAAGGCGCCGAGAAGGCCTACCGGCTGCTGCTCGACGCGATGGAGGAGGCGAACAAGGTGGCGATCGCGCGCGTGGTCCTGCGCAACAAGGAGAGCCTCGTCGCGATCCGCCCGCACAACGGCGTGCTCACGATGGAGACGATGCTGTTCGCCGACGAGGTGGTGCCCACGGACTCGCTCGACGAGATGACCGCGGACGACGAAGAAGACCTCGAAGCGCGAGCTCGACATGGCCCGCCAGCTGATCGAGTCGCTGTCCGGCGACTTCGACCCGGAGAAGTACCGCGACGAGTACCGCGACCGCGTGCTCGACCTGATCGAGCGCAAGGCCCAGGGCGAGGAGATCGTGATCGAGGCGGCGCCCGAGCAGCCGAAGGAGGTGCCGGACCTCATGGCCGCGCTCGAGGCGAGCATCGCCGCGGCGAAGAGCCCGGGCGGGCGCAAGGAGAGCGCCAAGACGACGAAGGCGTCGGCCTCGAACGGCTCAAGAGGCGCGAAGAAGCCCGCGAAGAAGAGCAGCGGCTCGGGCACGCGCCGCAAGACCGCCGCCAAGAAGTAGCCCGGTCCGGTGCCGCCCGCCCGCAGGGTGGAGGTGGAGGTCGAGGGCCGCGCGGCTCTCGCTCTCGAACCTCGACAAGGTCATGTACCCCGAGGTGGGCTTCACCAAGGGGCAGCTGATCGACTACTACACGCGCGTCGCCCCGGTGCTGCTGCCGCACCTGCGCGGCCACCCGCTCACCCTCAAGCGCTATCCCGAACGGCGTGGAGGGCCAGTACTTCTACGAGAAGCAGTGCCCGTCGCACCGCCCGGAGTGGGTCCGGAGCGCGCGCGATCCCGGTCGAGCCGGAAGACGATCGACTTCTGCCTCTGCGACGACCTCCCGACGCTCGTCTGGCTGGCCAACCTCGCCGATCTCGAGCTGCACCCGTCGCTGTCGCTCGCGGAGGCGATCGAGCAGCCGACCGTGATGGCGTTCGACCTCGACCCCGGCGCCGCCGGCCGGCATCGCCGAGTGCTGCGAGGTGGCCGTGCTCCTGCGCGAGACGCTCACGAGCCTCGGCCTCGAGTCGTTCCCGAAGACCTCGGGCTCGAAGGGGATGCAGGTGTACGTGCCGCTCAACCGCGGCGAGGCCGACCTACGACGACACGAAGCCGCTGTCCCAGGCGCTGGCGCGCCACCTCGAGGCGCAGCATCCGAAGCTGATCGTGTCGACCCAGAAGAAGGAGCTGCGCCGCGGCAAGGTGCTGATCGACTGGAGCCAGAACGACGAGCACAAGACGACGGTGTCCGTCTACTCGCTGCGCGCCCGGCCGACGCCCGACCGTGTCCACGCCGGTGCGCTGGGACGAGCTCGAGGCGGACGCCGGGCGCGCTGAGCTTCGACTCGGCCGCCGTGCTCGAGCGCGTGGAGCGCGAGGGCGACCTGTTCGAACCCGTGCACGTGCTCCAGCAGACGCTGCCCGAGCTGTAGCTTTCCGCACGTGGTCGACTGGTCGCTTGCCCGGCAGGTCGCGGACCTGTCCGCGGGCGCCGACGACCCCGCCGCCTACGACCTCGACCTGGGCCCGGTCTGCGCCGAGCTCGAGGGGCACGTGCAGGAGTACACGGGCCTCGTGCTCGCCGATCCGGTGCCGCCGCCCGAGCTCGTGAGCCGCTCGGAGTGGGCGGGGGCGAACCTCGTCTCGCTCTCCGAGCTGCTCGACCCGGTGGCCGCCCGGCTCGACGACCGGCTCTCGTTCGCCGGGCCGCTGGCGGGCGCGCTGCGCGCGGGCGCCGCGCGCCACCGTCGCCGCGGAGGCGGGCCTCGTGATGGGCTACGTCTCGCATCGCGTGCTCGGGCAGTACGAGCTGTCGCTGCTCGCCGGCGACCGCCCGCCGCGGCTGCTGTTCGTGGCGCCCAACCTGAGCGGCGCCGTGGCGAAGATGGGCGTCGAGCGCGACGCCTTCGAGCGCTGGATCTGCGCGCACGAGCTCACGCACGTCTTCCAGTTCCAGGGCGTGCCGTGGCTGCGCGGGCACATGTCGGCGCTGATCCGCAAGTACCTCGAGTCCGTGGAGGTGCGGATCGATCGCGGCGCCGCGGGCGGGCTGCCGTCGCTGCCCAACCCGCGCCAGCTCGTGGACCGCTTCCGCGAGGGTGGGCTGGCCGCGCTGATCCAGACCCGCGAGCAGCGCCACGTGATGGCGAAGCTTCAGTCGGCGATGGCGGTGATCGAGGGCCACTCCGAGCACGTGATGGACAGCCTCGGCGAGCGGGTCATCCCGGGCCTCGCCGACCTGCGCGCGGCGATGGAGCGCCGGCGCGAGTCCCGCTCGGCTCCCGAGCGCGTGGTCGAGCGCCTGCTGGGCCTCGACCTGAAGCTCGCCCAGTACCGGGTGGGCAAGGCGTTCTGCGACCGCGTCGTGGAGCGCGGCGGCATGGAGGCCCTGAACGCCGTCTGGCAGGGCCCCGAGGCGCTCCCGGACCAGCGCGAGCTGGCCGATCCGGACGCCTGGCTCGCGCGCGTGGCCGCTCCCGCGGCCGCCTGAGCCGGGCCCTCTTTCCGAATTCCCGTGTAACGCCTCCGAGGGGGAGGTTTACAAACATGTGTTCGGTGCTATATTTCTACCGAACTTAGAACTAATAAGCTTCCCGAACGCCCCGGATGCGGGGTGAGGAGAGTCAAGAAATGGCTACTCAGACACAAGCACAGCGCAAGGCGACCGCTCAGAAGGCCGCCGCCACCCGTCGCCGCAACGCCGCCAAGCGCAGCCAGTCCGCTCGCAAGGCCGCCGAGACGCGCGCCCAGGCCGAGCTGTCGGCCGCCGCGGTCGTCCAGGCGCAGGCCGAGCGTGCCGTCCTGATCCCCGTGGGCGCCGCCCTCGTGGCCCGTGACGCCGTGCTCGACGCCGCCAAGCCCTACACCGAGGGTCGCGAGAGCGCCGAGAAGGAGCTCGGCAAGATCCAGAAGCGCGTCTCGACGAACCTCCGCAAGTTCGAGCGTCGCGGCACCACCGCCCGCAACCGCGCGGTCCGCGAGGTCAAGCGGACCCGCACTCGCTTCGAGCGCGAGCTGCGTCAGCGCCGCACCAAGGCCGTCCGCACGGTCAAGGGCGTGCGCAAGGACGCCGAGCGTCAGGTGAAGACCACCCGCCGCGAGGTCGAGCGTCAGGCCGAGGTCCTCGCCCAGCGCGTGGGCGCGATCGCCTAAGCGGAACGCCACTTCCCCCCGGCCGGTTGGAGAGACCGGCACCGGGGTGAGGCTGTCGGCAATAGCCGACAGTGCAGTATCTCTCCTCCCTCAGTCGACGACGCCCCTCGGGGCGTCGTCGGCCTTTGTGGGGGGTGCGGCGAATAGCGTCTGCGACAATCGGAGGACATGCCCTCCGAGAGCCAGATCCGCGACTCCCTCCGCCGCGTCATCGACCCCGAGCTCCGCAAGGACATCGTCACGCTCGGGATGGTCCGCTCGATCGAGCAGCCCTCCCAGGGACGCGTGGACGTGGTCGTGTCGCTCACCACCCCGGGCTGCCCGATCAGGGCCCACTTCGAGAAGGCCGTGGTGGAGAGCGTGACGGCGCTCGACGGCGTGGAGACGGTGACCGTCGCCTTCGACGTGCTGAGCGACGAGGAGAAGCAGGGCCTCCAGCAGCGCCTCGGCCGCCAGGGCGGCCTGCCGGAGGGCGCGCTCGCCGCCGTCAAGAACGTGATCTGCGTGGGCTCCGGCAAGGGCGGCGTCGGCAAGTCCACGCTCACCGCCAACCTCGCCGCCGCGCTCCAGGCCGAGGGCCACGCCGCCGCCGCGCTCGACGCGGACGTGTGGGGCTACTCGATCCCGCGCATGCTCGGCGTGCACGGGCGCCCGACCGTCTCGCCCGAGCGCAAGATCCTGCCGCTCGAGGCGCACGGCGGCGTGAAGGTGATCTCGATCGAGTTCTTCCTCTCCGAGCGCGACCAGGCGATCACCTGGCGCGGCCCGATGCTCCACAAGGCGATCCGCCAGTTCCTCGAGGACGTGGACTGGGGCGAGCTCGACTACCTGCTGATCGACCTGCCGCCCGGCACCGGCGACGTCTCGATGACGCTCGCCCAGCTGCTGCCGCAGGCGCGCTTCGTGATCGTCACGACGCCGCAGCCGGCCGCGCAGAAGGTGGCCAAGCGCGCCGCCGAGACGGCCCAGCGCTTCGACCTCGAGATCGCGGGCGTGATCGAGAACATGTCGGGCTTCACGACGCCCGACGGCGAGCGCTTCACGATCTTCGGCGAGGGCGGCGGGCAGCTGCTCGCGGACGAGCTCGACGTGCCGCTGCTCGGCAAGATCCCGCTCCAGGAGGAGCTGCGCGTGAGCGCCGACATCGGCCTGCCGCTCGTGATCGACGATCCCGACGCGCCGGCCGCCCAGGCGATCCGGCACGCGGCGCGCGGCCTGATCGCCGCGACGCCTCAGCAGCTCGCGGTGCTGCAGGCCCCCTCGGGCCCGCCCATGCCGGAGGTCACCGGCACGGCGCTCCCGATGGCCTAGGGGTACGCGGACGCTAGCTCGGCCTTCTGCTTGAAGTACGCGGCGTTGATCTCCGTGTACTTCTGCCACTCGTCCGGCAGCTGATCCTCGGCGAAGCAGGCGTCGACCGGGCAGGCCTCGACGCATGCGTCGCAGTCGATGCACTCCTCGGGATCGATGTAGAGCATCTCGACGGCCTCGTAGTCCGGCTCGTCGGGCGTGGGGTGGATGCAGTCCACCGGGCACACCTCGACGCACGAGTTGTCCTTCTGTCCGATGCAGGGCTCTGCGATCACATAGGCCATGGGTGTCCTTCTCGTCCTTCTCGTCTCGGGTAGGGCGCCCGCGGCGCGAGGAGCCGAGATTGTACCTTCGGAGCGTGCCGGAGCGACCCGCACCGGATCCCTTCGAGGACTCGTTCACCGCCCTGATCCGGGCGCGGGCCCTCTCCACCGCCGCGATGCTCGGCGTGTTCGACGCGCTCCACGAGGAGCCTGCAACCGCGGCCGGGCTCGCCGAGCGGCTCGGGCTCGACCCGCAGGGCGCCGAGATGCTCGCGAGCACGCTGGTCGCGTCCGGGTACCTCGAGCGCGAGGACGCGCTGCTGCGCAACGCGCCCGTGAGCGAGCGGCTTCTGGTGCGCTCCTCGCCGGAGTCGATCGCGACCTTCGTCGGCGAGCAGGGCGATCTCCACTGGCGGGTGCTCGACCTGCTGCCGGGCGCGGTACGCGACGGCGAGGCCTTCCGGCTGCACGAGGACCGCTGGGACGAGCAGGGATGGGAGGGGTACATCCGCGGGCTGTTCGAGATCTCGCGCCCGGCCAACGAGCGCAACGCCGCGCTCGTGCCCGTGGAGAGCCCGCGCCGGATGGTGGACGTGGCCGGCGGCCACGGCGGGTTCGCCATGGCGATGTGCGCGCGCCACCCGGGCCTCGAGGCGACCGTGCTCGACCTGCCGCCGAGCGCCGCCGTGGGCCGGGCGATCGTGGCGGAGCAGGGCCTCGCGGAGCGCGTGACGCTTCGCGGAGGGGGACGTCTTCGAGCTCGGGCTGGGCGAGGACCTCGACGTGGTCTCGGTCAACAACCTGATCCACCACCTCCCCGAGGAGCGCAACCGCGAGCTCGTCCGGATGGCGGCGGCGGCGCTGCGCCCGGGCGGCTGCCTCGTGATCGGGGACACCGCGGGCGCCGAGCCCGGCGAGGAGTGGGCCGAGGGCGGCGCGATGTCGAGCCTTCTCTTCTACGCGTGGAGCCACAGCCGCAACTTCACGCGCAGCGAGATCACCGCCTGGCTGAGCGACGCGGGCTTCGGCGACGTGGCGGTGCACCTGACGCCGCTGGCGCCCTGGCGGATCCTCGTGGTGGCACGCGCGGACTAGGCTGGCCCCGGGATGATCCTGCTCACCGGCGCAAGCGGCACGATCGGCGGCGCCCTCCTGAGGCGCCTGACGGCGACGGGCGAGCCGGTGCGCTGCCTGGTGCGCGACCCGCGCCGGCTGGGCGAGGCGCGCGTGCGCGTGCAGATCGCGCTCGGGGACCTCGCCGATCCGCCGTCGTTCCGGAACGCGCTGCGCGGCGTGGACACCGTCATCCACCTGGCCGCCTCGATCCGCGACCAGCCGCGCGCCTCGATCGAGGAGCTGAACGCGATGGCCACGCTGCGGCTGGTGCGCGCCGCCGAGCGCGCGGGCGCGCGGCGCTTCGTGTTCTTCTCCGCGCTCGGCGCGGAGCACCATTCGCGCACGCGCTTCTTCCGGGCGAAGGCGCTCGCCGAGGAGGCGGTCCGGGCGCGCCGACCTCGAGACGATCGTGTTCTCTCCCTCGATCGTCTACACGCCGGGCGACCCGTGGCTGACGCTGCTCGAGCGCTTCTCGTACCTGCCCGCGATCCCGGTCTCCGGATCGGGACGCGCCCTCTACCAGCCGATCTGGGCCGAGGACGTGGCCGACTGCGTGACGGCGGCCCTGGGCTCCTCCAACGGGACACCCAGGCGTGAGTTCGAGCTGGCCGGTCCCGAGACGATCTCCTACGAGGAGATCGTGCGCGTGGCGCTGCGGCCGACGGGCCGCCGCCGGCGGCTCCTGAACGTGCCGCTGCCCGTGGTGCGCGGCTCGCTGCGGGCGCTCGGCCGCCTCGCGGGCCCCAAGGTGTTCGCCACCTGGGAGGAGGCGGAGCTGATGGAGGAGCCGATGACCACCCCCCGCGGCACCAGCGACGCCGAGTCGCTGGGCGTGCGCCCGCTGCCGATGGGCGCCGTGCTCGGCGGGGCCTGAGTCAGCTCGCCGACGCGGCCACTCGGTGCTGCTGAGGGCTCACGCCGCGCACGCGCTTGAAGGCCGTACTGAGTGCGAACGGGCTTCCGTAGCCGACGCTCTGGGCCACGGAGCCGATGGTGGCCTCGGGCTCGAGCAGCAGGTCGGCCGCGAGAGCGAGCCGCCACTCGGTGAGGAACGCCATCGGCGGCTCGCCGACGAGCTCGGAGAAGCGGCGTGCAAAGGCGGCGCGCGAGCTGCCGGTCTCGGTGGCGAGCTCGGCGACCGTCCAGGGGTGCGACGGGTTGTTGTGGATCATCCGCAGGGCCGGGCCCACCACCGGGTCCCCGTAGGCGCGGTACCAGGCGGGGGCGCCGGCGTCCGGGCGCGCGAACCAGGCGCGGAGCACGGCGATCAGCAGCAGGTCCAGCAGGCGGTCCAGCACTGCCTCCTGGCCGGGCTCGTCCTTCGCGATCTCGTCGGCCAGCAACGCGATGAGCGGGGAGTCCAGGGCGTCGCCGGGCAGCGCGAGAAGGGCCGGAAGCGCTCCGAGCAGCCGCCGGCTGACCTCTCCCTCCAGCTGGTAGGTGCCGACGAGCATCACGGTGGAGCCGTCGGGGCTGTTGCCCCAGGTGCGGACGCCGAGGTCCTGCATCCGGGTCAGCGCGCCTCCGTCCGGCGTGGTGCAGCGCTGGCCGGGGTGGATGACCACCTGCGGCGGCGTCGCGGGGTGGTCGGCGACGGTGTACGGGTCGGGCCCGCGGATGATCGCCACCTCTCCCGGGTGCAGCGCGAGCGCGTCGCCGTCCTCCGGGAGCACCCAGGCCTCGCCGCGCACCATCGCGACCAGCGTGAGCGGCGCCTGGTCCTGAATCCGCATGGACCACGGCGGCTCGAGCAGCGAGCGGAGGAGGAAGGCGCCGCGGGCGCGGGGTCCGTCGAGAAGGCCGGCCACGGCATCCACGGGTCCCAGTGTAGACGCACACGTATGTAATAGAGCGTTTCAGCTATGGAAAGTCTCGCTCGGTGCCGTCTTGAATCGATCACATGAGCGAAAACGCGAACACCCAGAAGACGATCCTGGTACTCGGCGGAACCGGCAAGACCGGGCGCCGAGTTGCCGACAGGCTGGCCGCGCGCGGGGTGCCGACGCGGATCGGCTCGCGCTCCGGCGCGCCGCCGTTCGACTGGGAGGACCGCAGCACCTGGGAACCGGTCCTGCGGGATGTGGGCGCGGCCTACGTCTCCTACTACCCGGACATCGCGATCCCGGGCGCGGTCGAGAAGGTGCGTGCCTTCGCGGACCTCGCCGTCGAGAGCGGGGTGCGGCGCCTCGTGCTTCTGTCCGGGCGCGGCGAGGCCGAGGCCGAGCGGGCCGAGCAGGCTGTGCGCGACTCAGGCGCGGACGTGACGATCGTCCGCGCCACGTGGTTCGCCCAGAACTTCAGCGAGGACTACATGCTCGACCAGGTGCTGAGCGGCTCGGTCGCGCTCCCCGCCGGCGACACGCCCGAGCCGTTCGTCGACGCCGACGACATCGCCGACGTGGCCGTGGCCGCGCTGACCGAGGAGGGCCATGTGGGGAAGCTCTACGAGCTCACCGGCCCCCGCCTGCTGACGTTCGCCGAGGCGGTCGAGGAGATCGGCACGGCCGCGGATCGGGAGGTCCGCTACGTGCCTGTCTCCATCGAGGAGAACGAGGCCGCGCTGGCCGAGCAGGGCGTCCCGGCGGACGTCGTGTGGCTGCTCAGCTACCTCTTCGGCGAGGTGCTGGACGGCCGCAACGCCCACGTGACGGACGGCGTCCAGCAAGCTCTTGGCAGGCCGCCCCGTGACTTCGCCGATTACGCGCGTGACGCGGCCGCGACCGGCGTATGGAACGCAGAGGGCCCGGCATGAAGCCGGGCCCTCTTGGCACTGCTTCCAGCGGATGGAATCGGGCTACATCATCCCGTCCATGCCACCCGGCATGCCGCCCGGCATACCCCCGCCGTCCTTGTCGGGGATCTCGGCGACGATCGCCTCGGTGGTGAGGATGTTCTTCGCGATCGACGCGGCGTTCTGGAGCGCCGAGCGCGTGACCATCGCGGGGTCGATGACGCCGGCCGCCACGAGATCGACGATCTCGCCGGTGTCGGCGTTCAGCCCCTGGTTCTTGCCCTTGGCGTTACGGACGTCGTTCACGACGACCGAGCCCTCGAGGCCCGCGTTGTGGGCGAGCTGACGGAGCGGCTCCTCGAGCGAGCGGTGCACGATCTTCGCGCCCGTCCGCTCGTCGCCCTCCAGGGCGTCGAGCTGGATCGACTTCTGCGCGCCGAGCAGGGCGGTGCCGCCGCCCGGGACGATGCCCTCCTCGAGGGCGGCCCGGGTGGCCTGCAGCGCGTCCTCGACGCGGTGCTTCTTCTCCTTCATCTCCGTCTCGGTGGCCGCTCCGACCTTCACGACCGCCACGCCGCCGGCCAGCTTGGCCAGCCGCTCCTGCAGCTTCTCGCGGTCGAAGTCCGAGTCGGTGCTCTCGATCTCGGACTTGATCTGGTTGATCCGGCCCTTGATCGCCGCCCCGTCACCGCCGCCGTCCACGATCGTGGACGTGTCCTTGGTGACGACCACGCGACGGGCACGGCCGAGCTGCGAGAGCTGCGTGTTCTCGAGCTTGAGGCCCATCTCCTCGGTGATCACCTCGCCGCCCGTGAGGATCGCGATGTCCTCGAGCATGCGCTTGCGGCGGTCGCCGAAGCCGGGGGCCTTGACCGCGACGCCGGTGAAGGTGCCGCGGAGCTTGTTCACCACGAACGTGGCGAGCGACTCGCCCTCCACGTCCTCGGCGATCACCAGGATCGGCTTGCCCGACTGGATCACCTGCTCCAGCACCGGCAGGATGTCGCGCACCGAGCCGATCTTCTGGTTGGCGATCAGGATGAACGGGTCCTCGAGGACGGCCTCCATGCGGTCCTGGTCGGTGACCATGTAGGGCGAGATGTAGCCCTTGTCGAACTGCATGCCCTCGGTGAACTCGAGGTCCATGCCGAACGTCTGGCCCTCCTCGACGTTCACCACGCCGTCCTTGCCGACCTTGTCGATGGCGTCGGCGATCACGTCGCCGATCTCGTCGTCGGCCGCGGAGATGGCCGCCACGCGGGCGATCTGCTCCTTGCCGGAGATCTCGTTCGAGAGCTTGCCGATCGCCTCGACCACGGAGTCGACCGACTTCTCGATGCCGCGCTTCAGCGCCAGCGGGTTCGCGCCGGCGGCGACGTTCTTGAGGCCCTCGTGCACGATGGCCTGGGCCAGCACCGTCGCCGTGGTGGTTCCGTCGCCGGCCACGTCGTTGGTGGCGGTGGCCACCTCGCGGACGAGCTGGGCGCCCTGGTTCTCGAACGGGTCCTCGATCTCGATCTCACGGGCGATGGACACGCCGTCGTTCGTGATCGTGGGCGCGCCGAACTTCTTGTCGATCACGACGTAGCGGCCCTTGGGGCCGAGCGTGACCTTGACCGCGTTGGCGACCGCGTCAACGCCCGATTCGAGCGAGCGGCGAGCCTCCGCGTTGTACTTGAGCTCCTTGTGAGCCATACGTTTCTATTCCTCCTGAGAAGGTCTCTGGTCAGCCGACCTTGGCGAGCACGTCCGACTCGCGCAGGACCAGCAGGTCGTCGCCGTCCACGGTGATCTCCGTGCCGCCGTACTTCGAGTAGAGGACCTCGTCGCCCTCGGACACGTCGAGCGGGATGCGCTTCTCGCCATCCTCGTCCCACCTGCCGTCGCCGGCCGCGAGCACCTTGCCGCGCTGCGGCTTCTCCTTTGCGGTGTCCGGGAGGACGATGCCACTTGCCGTGGTCTCCTCCTCGTCGATCGCCTTGACGATCACGCGATCGCCCAGGGGCTTCAGCTTCATGCGCAGAACCTCCGTCTTGGGGTTGCGGGTTCAGATTTCTTGGCACTCGAAAGCCAGGAGTGCCAGCGGCTTGGCACTCTAGCACCCGGAGTGCCAAATCCCCAGGGTATTTGGCGTCTCCTTGACTTCCGCCTCCGAAGGAGAGGAGAGTGGCTGGACTCCACCCGACGGAGGTCCAATATGAGCAGCACAGACGCAAGCGCCGATACCTCGACGGAGGTCCCGGAGGTGGGGGCCATCGACATGAAGCTAGAGGTCGTGACGTTGCCTGTCTCAGACGTCGAACGGGCGAAGAGCTTCTATCAGAGCCTCGGATGGCGGCTGGACGCCGACCTGAGCGGCGGCGACGATTTCCGGGCGCTGCAGTTCACGCCGCCGCGCTCGCAGTGCTCGATCCACTTCGGCAAGGGGGTCACCACGGCCGAGCCCGGCTCCGTTCAGCGCTTGGAGCTGGTGGTGGAGGACATCGAGGCCGCCCGGGCCGACCTCATCAGCCGCGGCGTGGACGTCAGCGAGGTGTTCGAGCAGCGGCCGCCGGGCCTCGAGTCGGCACCGGGGCGCTCGTACTTCGCGCTCGCGTCGTTCAGCGATCCGGACGGCAACGGCTGGCTCCTCCAAGAGGTCACGGAACGGCTCCCCGGCCGCGAGTGGGAGGACTGAAGTGGACGTCGCCTCCCTGGCCGACCTGTTGCACGAGACGGCGGAGCGTCACGGCGCGTTCGAGGCGGTGGCCCCGCCGCACGACTGGTGGGACTGGTACGCGGCCTACATGGACGCCCGCCGAAGCGGGAGCTCTCCGGACGAGGCCTCCGCCGCGGCGGGGCGCTACATGGCGGAGGTCAAGAACGTCGTCGTCTCGTGACGATCAGTTCTGAGAAGGCGCGTCCGGCCTGAGCCGTTCGCGGATCTCCGAGGGGCGGTCGGAGATCTGGGAGAAGCGGACGACGGTCACGTCGTCGTTCTCCTCCACCTTGCGGCCGTAGATCTGCTCCAGGAAGTGGACCATCTCGTCCAGCCGGCGGAACTCGGGGTTGTCGTGCTCGATGTCGCGGCGCGAGAGCTCCGAGACCTTCTTCACGTCCACGCTGTCGATCACGGCCTCGAAGATGCGCTCGCGCGGCGAGTGCTGGAAGCCCACGGTGATCATCACGACCTCGCCCTTGCGGTACTTCTTGCTCTTGTTGCCCAGCCGGATGGTGGCCGTCTTGCGGCCACGCTTGAGCTGGTCGATGAAGACCGGCGAGTAGAAGTTGAGCACGAACACCGACCGGGCAGACTACATTCACGGCTCGTCGCCCGCGACCAGTGGGACGAACCGCACGTCGGCGAGCGTCTCCTCCCTGCCGTCGCGCACGCGGATGAGGAGCTCGCGCGAGCCACGCGCGACGGGGCACACGAGCGTGCCGCCCTCGGCCAGCTGCTCGAGCAGCGCGGGCGGTGGCTCGTCCGCGGCGGTGGCGGTGACCGAGATGCCCTGGAACGGCGCGCGGTCGGGCGCGCCGCGCGTGCCGTCGCCGTGGCGCACCTCGACGTTGTCGTAGCCGAGCTCCGCCAGGCGCGCGGCCGCCTCGCGGGCGAGGCTCTCGTAGCGCTCGATCGTGACCACCTCCGCGCAGAGCCGCGAGAGCACCGCGGCCGCGTAGCCCGAGCCGGCGCCCACCTCCAGCACCCGCTCGTCGCCCTTCAGCTCGAGTGCCTGCGCCATGCAGGCCACGATCCACG
Organism: uncultured Thermoleophilaceae bacterium; assembly: GCA_963768465.1. Lineage (GTDB taxonomy): Bacteria > Actinomycetota > Thermoleophilia > Solirubrobacterales > Thermoleophilaceae > JACVRW01. The sequence goes on from CAVYIA010000015.1 coordinate 205,710, forward strand.
GCTGCGAGATCGTCTGCCCCTCGCCGATCCGCAGCGCGCCGTCGCGGTAGGCGCGCCGGCGCAGGTCCTCCGGCACGAACAGCTCGCGCGGCACCTCCGCCATCGCGGCCAGCACGCGCTCGTCCTCGATCCCGCGGCCGCTCAGCTGGCGGCGCACCATGCGCTGCCGCTCAGTGGATGTAGTTCCGGAGTCGCCCGGGCTCATGCACGGTGACCTTCCCGCGCCCGAGCGTGACCAGTCCGGCGCGCTCGAGCGTGGCCAGGAACCTGCTTGCGCTCTCGCGCGAGGTGCCGGACAGCTGCGCGATCTCGGCCTGGGTGGCGCGGATGAGCACGTCGCGGTCGCCGGCCCCCTCGGACTGGCGCGACGCTGCACTGGGCGAGCAGCGTGCCGGCCACGCGCCCGGCGACCGTCTGGAAGGACTGCTGGAGCAGCCGCTCGGTGGTGGTGCTCACGCGCTCGGCGAGCGCGGCGAGCAGCTTGAGCGCGAGGTCGGGGTTGCGGCGCACCTGGCGCTGCACGTCGCCCGCGAGGAGCGCCACCGCGCGCGGTGTCCTCGATCGCCTCCGCCGTGGCGGAGCGGGTCTCGCCGCGGAACATGGCCAGCTCGCCGAACAGGTCGCCGGCGCGGAACTCGGCGAGGGCCACGAGCCGGCCGTCCTGGTGCTCGCGCGTGAGCAGCACGGCACCGGAGCGGATCAGGTAGCAGGTGTCGCCCTGGTCGCCCTCGCGAAAGAGGATCTCGCCGCGCTCCCAGTTGCGCGGCACGGCCACCTTGGCCACCTCCTCGAGCTCGCGGGGCTCGAGACCGGCGAACACCTCGGTGCCCGAGAGCAGGCGGGCTGTCTCCTCCGCAGTCGCCACGCGCGCATACTCTCATCTGCACGATGGCCGTAGCACCCGGGCACATCGAGGAGCGCCAGCTGCACGAGGCCGCGGAGGCGATCTCCGGGACGGTGCGCGAGACGCCGGTGCTGTCCGCCGGGGAGCTGTCGCGGCGCGTGGGCACGCGCGTGCGGCTCAAGGCCGAGAACCTCCAGGTCACCGGCTCCTTCAAGGCGCGCGGGGCCACGAACTCGATCCGCCAGCTCTCGGACGAGGAGCTCGCCGCGGGCGTGGTGGCCGCGAGCGCGGGCAACCACGCGCAGGCGGTGGCCTTCGCGGCCCGGTCCGCCGGCTCGAAGGCGCTGCTCGTGATGCCGGAGCGCGCGTCGCTCGCGAAGGTGGCGGCGGTGCGCCAGTACGGCGGCGAGGTGGTGTTCGTGGACGGCGGCTACGACGAGGCCCAGGCCGAGGCGGCGCGCCTCTCGGCCGAGCGCGGCATGCGCGTGGTCCACGCCTTCGACCAGCCCGAGGTCGTGGCGGGCCAGGCCACCGTCGGGCTCGAGATCGCCCGGCAGGCGCCGGACACGCGGCTCGTCGTGGTGCCGCTCGGCGGCGGCGGCCTCGCGGGCGGGATCGGCCTTGCGATCGCGTCCGCGCTGCCCGAGGCGCGGGTCGTCGGCGTCCAGGCCGCCGGCTGCGCCCCCTACATCGACTCGCTGGCGGCGCACCGGCCCGTCGGCGCTCGCTCCGCCAACACGATCTGCGACGGCATCGCGGTCAAGCGCCCCGGCGACTTCACCCTGCCGATCGTCGAGCGCTACCTCGACGAGGTCGTGACGGTGAGCGACGACGAGGTGGCCGAGGCGATGGTGCTGCTGCTCGAGCGCTCGAAGCTGGTGGTGGAGGGCGCCGGCGCGGTTGCCGTGGCGGCGCTGATGCACGGGCGCGTGAAGGCGCCCGCCGACGGCGCCGTCTGCGCCGTGCTCTCGGGCGGCAACGTGGACGCGACGCTCCTCGCCGAGTGCATCCGCCTCGGGGAGACCGTGGCGCGGCGCAGGGTCGTGCTCTCGACCGTGGTCCCGGACCGGCCCGGCGCCCTGTCGAGCCTGCTCGCGATCGTGGCCGGCCACGGCGCGAACGTCGTGGACGTGGAGCACCTGCGCGACGGCATCGACATCCATGTGGGCGAGACGGCCATCAAGCTGGTGCTCCAGACGCGCGGCCCGGAGCACAGCGACGAGATCCTGGCCGCCGCCCGCGCGGAGGGCTTCTCCGTGCGCGTCGAGACGGACGCGTAGGCGCCTACAGCTCCACGGTCTGCATCGACCCGGCCGGGTAGCGGTCGCCCACCACCGCGCCGGGCGGCAGCGCCGCGTCGAGCGTCTCGAGCTGCTCCTGCGTGAGCTCGACCTCCGCGGCCGCCGCGTTCTCCTCGAGGTACTCGGTGCGCTTGGTGCCGGGGATCGGCACCACGTCCTCGCCCTGGTGGAGCAGCCACGCCAGCGCGAGCTGGACCGTGCTGCACCCGACCTCGTCGGCGACCTCCCGGACCTTTGCCTGGAGCTCCAGGTTGTGCTCGCGGTTCTCCTCCTGGAAGCGCGGCAGGTGGGCGCGGAAGTCGCCGGGGCCGTCGATCTCGAGCTTGCCGGAGAGCTCACCGCGCCCGAGCGGGCTGTAGGCCACGATGCCCACGCCGAGCTCGCGCGCCGTCGGCACGATCTCCTCCTCGAGCCCGCGCGTGAACAGCGACCACTCGCTCTGGAGCGCCGTGATCGGGTGTGATCGCGTCGGCGGCGCGGAGCGTGTCGGCGCTCACCTCGGAGAGCCCGAGGTGGCGGACCTTGCCGGCCTCCACGAGCTCGCCCATCGCGCCCACGCTCTCCTCGATCGGCACGCGCGGGTCGCGGCGGTGCATGTAGTAGAGGTCGATGTGGTCCACGCCGAGGCGGCGCAGGGAGGCGTCGCAGGCCTCGCGGATCCACTCGGGGCGGTTGTCGATCGAGCGCCCGCCCGAGTCGTCGCGGCGGATCGCGAACTTGGTGGCGAGCTGCACCTCGTCGCGGCGGCCCTCGATGGCGCGGCCCAGGAGCTGCTCGTTGTGCCCCGACCCGTACATGTCGGAGGTGTCGAGGAAGGTCACGCCGATGTCGAGCGCGCGGCGGATCGTCGCGGTCGACTGGTCCTCGTCCGTGGCTCCGTAGAACTCGGACATCCCCATGCAGCCGAGTCCGATCGCGGATACCTCGAGGTCTCTGAGCTTGCGCTTGTTCATGGTCCTGACCGTACCCAGGTCATGGGACCGGCTAGACCAGCGCGGACTCGCGCCGCCGGCGCCTGATCGCGGCGCCGGCGAGCCAGGCGGCCAGAGCGAGCAGCCCGAGCGGCAGGGCCACCGCCAGCACGCGGATCAGCACGCCGGCCATCCCGACGAGCAGGTCGCCGGCGTCATCGATGGCGTCGCCGAAGCCGCCGCCGCCCTGGTCGCCGTCCTCCGGGACCAGGGAAACCGTGACCGTGGCGTAGTTCGTGGCGAGCCGCAGGTCGCGGAGCCGCGCGCGCAGGCCGCGGATCTCGATGGCCACCAGGTCGAGGCGGCGGCGCAGGCCCTCGGCCTCCGCGTCCGTGTCGGCCTCCTCCAGGCGCCGCAGGAGGCTGGCGCGCTCGGCGCGGGCGGAGCGCAGCCGGTCCTGTGCCGTCACGTGCTGGCGCGTGACGTCGCGGCCGGACTGGCTCTGGGAGCGCACCGTGGCGAGCCCCGACAGCTCGCGCAGCGCCGGGCGCAGCCGGGCGGCGGGGATGCGCAGGTCGAAGTCGCCGCCGGCGCCGTCCTCTCCTGTGCTGAGCGAGGAGCTGAGCACGAAGCCGCCGAAGCGGTTGGTCACGGCGGTCACCTGCTCGGCGAGCCGCTCCATCTCGTCCACGGGCGCGCCCAGCTCGAGCGCCACCGAGCGCTCGATGCGCCGGTCGCTGCGACCGGGCACGAAGCCGCCACCGCCACCGGGGGAGGGCGGGACCACGGCCGAGTCGGCGGCGCTGCCGCCGCCTGACTCGAGGGCCTGCCGCTCGGCCGGCGCGGCAACGCTTCCGGCGGAGTCGTCGTCGCCTCCGGCCGCCTCCGCCCGAGCCGCCGCCCGGCAGGGCGATCACGGCCACGGCCAGCGCGGCGAGCAGCATCCCCGCGAAGCCCACTGCCGGCGCGAAGCTCCTCACCTGAGGCCAGTTCAGCCGTGACGCCCAGGTGCGCAGCGAGCCGTCCCGCGGCGGGAAGCCCGCCTTCACGCGCTCGCGCATCAGCTCGGCGAACTCGGCGTCGGGGTCCGGCGCGTCCGCCCGCAGCGCGAGCGCCAGGTCCTGAAGCCCGCCGACCTCGGGATCGGGGTCGCGCGGCAGCACCGCGCAGGGCGTCGTCGATGGCGCGGAGGTCGCGCTCCAGGGTGTTCTCAGGCGAGTTCATCGCAGGCCTTCCTCAGCTTCGTGACGGTTCGGTGCAGTCGGGTGCCGGCGTTCGACTCGGACATGCCGAGCACGCGGGCGATCTCGGCGTTCGAGAGCCCGCCGGAGAACTTGAGTGCCACCAGGTCGCGCTCGCGCGCGTCGAGGGTGGCGAGCGCGGCGCGGACCACGTCGCGCCTGATGGCGAGCTCGGCGCCCTCGTCGGGGCCGGGCAGCGTGCGGTCCTCGTGCTCGGCGTCGAGCTGCGCGTGGCGCTTCCGCCGGCGCAGCTCGTCGAGCGCCGCGTTGCGGGCGATCCCGAACAGCCACGCCTCGACGCTGCCGCGCCCGGAGCGGTAGGTCGAGCGCTTCCTGTAGGCGCGCTCGAACGCCTGGGCGGTCACGTCCTCGGCCGCCGAGCGGTCACGCAGCAGCGACGCCACGTACCCGTACACGCGCGTGAAGCAGCGCTCGTAGAGCTGGGCGAACGTCTCCTCGGCCGGCACGGCGAGCGGCGGGCCACCGGCGATCGTCGCGCTCGTCCCGGCTTCCATGTCGGTACTACGACCGGGGGGGCGATCCATCACGCCATTCCAGTGAAACATGTCCTGCAGCCGAACGCTTCAGGTTCGGAGTGGCAGCGCCGATGAGGACCGTGGTGACTCGAATCATCCTCCCTGTGGCGCTCTGCGCAGCGCTCGCGCTCGCCGTGGTCGGCCATGCCGCCGCGGACGAGGAGCACGTCTCCCAGGCTTGGGCGACCGTCAACGTCTGCGATCCCGCCTCCAACCAGGTGGGCACCCGCGTGAGCGTCTCCGGCGACGGCGGCGACGAGCTCGTCTTCGCCCGCATCACGCTCCAGTGGTACAGCCAGGCGCAGGGCGCCTGGCTGCCGGTGGAGGGCGCGCCGAGCTCGCCGTGGCTCGAGGTCGGGTCCGCGCGCCAGACCTCCCAGCAGGCCGGCTACACCTTCAAGCTCGACCAGCCCGCCGACGGCCGCACGAAGCAGCTGCGCGGCCTCGCCGAGGTGCAGTGGCGGGACGGCGCGAGCGTCGTCCGCTCGGGCTCCGTCGTGACCCAGGCCGGGCTCCCCACCGACATCGGTGGCTCGCAGGCCAGCTGCGCCCTCTCGTAGGGCGGACGCTCGGCGCTGACCGTAGCCGGCGCTGTCGAACAGGCGCGGGTCGTTGGTGATCACGCCGTCCACGCCCAAGGCGCTCGAAGCTCTTGATCCGAGCGGCGTCGTCCACGGTCCAGACGTAGACCTCGCCGCCCGCCGCGTGCACCGCCTCGACGAGGCGCGCGCTCACGAGCAGGCGGTGGGCCATGATCGCCTCGCACCCGCCCGCGCGAATGCGCGCGGCCGCTCGCGCCGGCAGCCGGGCGCGCATCCAGCGGATCACGGCGTAGGCGGGCAGCGCGAGCAGCCGAGCGTGTGTAGTCGCGCTTCACGCGCGGCACGGACCAGCCGCGGCGCAGGCCGGGGCTCAGCTCGCCGAGGCGGTCGAGGCTCTCCACGTACATGGTGGACACGAGCGAGCGCTCGGCAAGGCCGCGGCGCGTGAGCCCGTCCACGACCTCGCGCTCGTAGCCGGGCAGCTTCAGGTCCACGTCGAGCTGGAGGTGGCCGTACTCGGGCCCGGCCAGGTGGTCGAGGCCCTCGTCCAGCGTCAGCGGCTCGCGCTCGGCCGCGTCCTCGTAGTCGTGTGCCAGGACGAGCCGGCCGTCCGGGACGCGCAGCACGTCGAACTCGATCATGTCCACGCCGTGCTCGAGGGCGGCCCGGAAGCTGTCGGCGGTGTTGCCCGGCGCCACGTGGTCGGCGCCCTTGTGGCCCACGCGGATCACGGCTGGCAGGAGGGGCACCAGTAGGTGGTGCGGTTGTCGTCGCCCTGGCCGCGCGCCTTGATGAGAGTGCTGCAGCGCCGGCAGGGGCGCCCGTGGCGCTCGAAGACCCACGGGTCGCGCTGCTGGAAGCCGCCCTCGGCGGATGTGCGCATGAGCGGCCGGATGCCGTCCACGATCTCGAGCGCGCGTTCGTCGGAGATCGCGCCGATCGGCGTCCACGGGCTCACGCCCGCCAGGAAGCAGGCCTCGGCCTTCCAGAGGTTCCCGATGCCGGCCACGTTGCGCTGGTCGAGGAGGGCGTCGGCGATGCCGCGGGTCTGGTCGTCCTCGCGGAGGCGGCGCAGGAACTTCGCCTCGTCGAACTCCTCCGCCAGCACGTCCGGGCCGAGGTTCGCGAGCAGCCGGTCGAAGCGCGTGCGCGAGTCGGTCATCAGCTCGAGCACGGGGCCGTCGAACTGGACCACCTCGTGCTCGGGCGTGCGGATGACGAGCCAGGCCCGGCGCGGGCTCCGGCGCCAGCGCTGGCCGCGCCGGTAGACGCTCCAGGCGCCGCCCATGCGCAGGTGCGAGTGCAGGGTGAGGTCGCCCTCGAAGCGCAGGAACAGATGCTTGCCGAGGGCGTCCACGGAGCGGACGGCGCGGCCCTCCAGGCGCTCGGGCCAGCGGTCGCGGGAATGGCGGAGCTGAGGCGTCTCGATGGTCTCGATGGGCTTGCCGACCAGCGCGGCGCCCACGCGACGCGCGGCGTTGTGGATCGTGTCGCCCTCCGGCATGTGCCCGGCCTCCTACTGGCGGTGCTCGCGGAGGCCCTGGCGGTACGGCAGCGCCGCGTCGAGGGCCCGGTAGCCGAGCCAGAAGGCCAGGAGGACGAGCGCGAGGCCGGCGTAGCCGTGGATGGCGCCCGCGGCGAGCAGCGCCGCGATCGCGCCGAGCGCCGGCCGCCAAACGCTCCAGTCCGGCTCCCAGGCGCGAGCCTCCGGGTGCTCCGGCCGCGGCTCGTGCACGTAGGCGACGAAAGGCACTGAGAGGAGCATAGGCTCAGGCGTTGTGACGCTGGAGAACGTGCGGACGGTCCGGCGCCTGTTCGAGCGCTACGAGAGCGGCGACTACGACGCCGCGCTCGAGTGCCTGGACCCCGAGGTGGTCTACGAGACGGGCCAGGAGCTGCCCGCGGTCGGGCGCGACGCCGTCCGCGAGATGTGGGAGCGCTGGGGGGACGCCTGGGACGCGATCGAGACCCTCCCGGACGACTACATCGACGCCGGCGAGCACGTCCTCGTGACGGTCAGGTACTCGGGCCGCGGCAGGGGCAGCGGAATCGAGCACGACGACCTGCTCTTCGACGTCTACACCTTCAGAGACGGGCTCTGCGTCCGCAAGCAGGAGTTCCGTGAGCGCTCCGAGGCGCTCCGCGCCGCGGGTCTGACGAGCTAGGGGGCTACACTCCCCGCAGGGGTCGGGCAGGTGCCCGGCCAAAGTGGTGCCCCGCGTTTCCGCAGTCGTTGCCTCTGAGCACCCTCCGCGTTTCGCAGTGCACATACCCCGGAGGGGGATTCATAGATGGCAACAGGAACCGTGAAGTGGTTCAGCGACGACAAGGGCTACGGCTTCATCACACCCGATGAGCCCGGCAAGGACTTGTTCGTGCATCACAGGGCGATCCAGGGCAGCGGCTTCAAGTCGCTGACCGAGGGCGCGAAGGTGAGCTACGAGGCCGAGCAGGGCCCGAAGGGCCCCGCGGCCGCGAACGTCCAGACGCTCTAGCGCGGATGGCCTCCAGCGCCAAGCGCAAGACGACGATGGCCAAGCTCAACCGTGAGCGGAGGCTCCTCGAGAAGCGCGCGGAGAAGCAGGCCAAGAAGGACGCACGCAAGCGTGCGGCCGCCGCCGAGGCCGAGCTGGGCCCGGCCGGCGATGAGGAGGCCGTGGGCGACGACGCCTGGGCCGCCCAGGCGCCGGACGCCACGCGCTGACAGTCAGGGCACCTCGAGGGGCCACCGCTCCTCGAGGTCGCCTGGCCTCAGGCGTCACGACTCGACGAGGATGACCAGGCTTTCGGGGACGACGCCGTCGTGCTCCATCGCCGCGGCGGCCTCGTCCGACTCCATGGCGGCCATCAGCGCGTCCATGTCGGCCACGTCCATGTGGATCGCGACCCGGGTCGGGTTCTGCGGGTCGACGTACGTGCGGATGTTCGTGACGCCGAGCGGTCCGAAGAACTCCTCCCGCTTCGGCGAGCCGAGCCAGTGCTCGGTGTCCTTCACGTCGTGCTGCGCGATCACGGCGGGCATGGCAACTCCTCAGAGCGTTGGGTCGACGGGACTCCGGCGCTCGCAAAGCTATCCGCTAAGCGCTGAGCGTGAGCTTGCGCGGGCCCTGCCGGAAGCCCAGCTCGATCAGCAGCTCGCCCGCCGGCGAGCCCACCACGGGCTCGCCGTCGAAGCGCTCCACGCCCAGGCGTGCGACGCGGCCGCGTCGCACCGCATCGGCCAGCGCCTCCATGGCCGGGCGCAGCCACGACTCGTCCGGCTCGCGCAGCGGCAGGAGGCCCTTCCCGCCGCGCTCCACGTAGAGCACGGGCTCGGCGTCGAGCGTGACGACGTATGCCCCCGGCACCCGTGAGGGGCGGCGGGCGGACTCGTCGTCGCGGCGCGGCCAGGGCAGCGTCGCGCCGTAGGGGTTCGCCGGGTCGGTGGCCGCCAGGACCTGAGCGCCGGCGGGCTCGTCGGAGCGCAGGCTCCGCAGCCGCTCGATCGCCGCCGGCAGGGCGAACTGGGCGCCGCCGAGCCCCTCGACGAAGTACCCGCGCCGCGCCGTGCCCAGCGTCTCGAGGTTCGCGAACTCGCCGTAGAGCGCCGCGAAGCCGCCGGGGATCCCCTCGGCGAGCACCGTCTCGCGCGTGACGATCCCGTAGCGCTCCAGCAGCACCTCGGCCACGGCGCGCATCCGCGGCCCGTACGACGGCTGGTCGGCAAAGAGCGGCGCCGTCAGCGACCAGCGTCCCTGCACCTGCGGCGCGCCGGGGCGGCGGCGGCGCGCGAAGCGGCGGCCGCCGTCGCGCTCACGCCGGGCCAGCGTCAGCTTCGGCGCGCGCAGCGGAGCGAAGGCGTCGTTCGTGACCTCGCCCGCCCAGACGAGGTCCCAGAGGGCCTCCTGCAGCTCGACGGGCTCGGTCTCGCCGAGGTCGGCGAGCAGGTCGGTCCAGAAGGCCGCTCCGCGCTCCAGCCGCGCGCGGATCTGATCGTGAAGCGGCTCGGACGGCGGGTCGCCCTTCAGGTGCGGCGGGCCGAGCCAGCGCGCGTCGTCGCGGAAGTAGAGCGCCACGCGGCCCGAGTTGCGCCCGATCGACCCCGCTCCCACCCAGACGAGCTCGCCGCCCGCGCAGAGCTGGTCGATCCAGGCCGGGGAGTAGCTCCCGGCGCGCCGCGGCAGCACGTCGCGCTCCCAGACCTCGGGCGCCAGCGCCAGTCCCTGGAGCGGCACGAGCAGCTCGCGCAGCCTGTCCACGCCGGCGCCGCCCGCCGGGGCGGCGTCCACGCCCTGCCAGGCCGGCATCAGCCGTGCCAGCGCCCGCTGCTCGGCGGGCTCCACCTCGCGCCGCAGCGAGGCGAGCGACGCCCGGCGCAGGCGGCGCAGCACGTCGGTGTCGCACCACTCGCGCTCGCTGCCGCCCGGCCGCAGCTCGCCGCGGATCAGCCGGTTCGCCTGCTCGAGCTCGCGCAGCACCGGCCCCATGTCCACCGCGTAGCGGCCCGACGCGGCGGCGGTCGTGAAGGGCCCGTTGGTGCGCGCGTAGCGGCGTGCCAGCCGGGCGAGCGGCTCCTCCACCTCCTCCAGGAAGGCGTCGGGCAGGCCTCCGGGCGGCACGGCTCCGAGCGCGTCCCGGTAGAGGCCGGCGTCCTCGGCCGCGATCCAGCGCTCCTCGCCGCCGATCCGCATCCGGATCGCACGGCGCTGGCGCTCGAGGTCGCCCAGCATCCGCTTGGCGGACACCGCCTCGAGCGAGCGCACCTGGGCCTCGTCCACCGTCAGGTCGCCGAGGGCGCGCAGCACGTCGTGGAGCCCGTCCGCGTTCGCGGCGCGCGTGCGGTCGCTCACGCGCTGGAGGTCGGCCTCCACCTCGGCCAGCGCGGCCGGGTCGATCAGCTCGCGCAGCTCCTCCTGGCCGAGCAGCTCCCGGAGCAGGTCGCGGTCGAGGGCGAGCGCCGCCGCGCGCCGCTCCGCGTTCGGCGTGTCGCCCTCGTACATGTACGTGGCCACGTAGTCGAACAGCAGCGAGGAGGCGAACGGGGAGGCGCGCTGCGTCTCGGCCTCGACCAGCGACAGCTCGCGCGTGTGGAGTCCGCGCAGCAGCTGCTCCAGGCCGGGCAGGTCGAGCACGTCGCGCAGGCACTCGCGGTAGGTCTCGAGCACGATCGGGAACTGGCCGTAGCGCTTGGCCACCTCGAGCAGCGACTGCGCCTTCAGGCGCTGCTGCCAGAGCGGGGTGCGCTTGCCCGGGTAGGCCCGCGGGAGAAGCAGCGCCCGTGCGGCGTTCTCGCGGAAGCGCGCGCCGAACAGCGCCGAGCCGGACAGCTCGCGGACCACGAGCTCCTCGATCGCGTCCGGCTCCACCATCACGAGGTCGGCCGAGGGCGGCTCGTCCGCGTCGGGCAGGTGGACGATGATCCCGTCGTCCGACCAGATGGCATCGGACTCGAGCCCGAAGTCGTCACGGATCCGCGCCGACAGGGCGAGCGCCCAGGCCGCGTGCACGCGGCCGCCGTGACGGCGACAGCACGCACAGGCGCCAGTCGCCGATCTCGTCGCGGAAGCGCTCCACCACCACCGTGCGGTCGGAGGGCACGACGCGCGTGGCGTCGCGCTGCTCGCGCAGGTAGGTCGAGAGGTTGCGCGCGGCGCGCTCGTCGAGGTCGTACTCGGCGGCCAGCTCCTCCGGATCGCGGTCGACCGCCTCGCGCGAGAACGCGCCGATCGCCTCGCCGAGCTCCTTCGGCCGGCCGACGCTCTCGCCCTTCCAGAACGGCAGGGCGCCCGGCGCTCCCGGCGCGGGCGTGACGATCACCCGGTCGCGCGTGATCTCCTCGATGCGCCAGGTGCTCGCGCCGAGCAGGAACGTCTGGCCCGGGCGCGCCTCGTAGACCATCTCCTCGTCGAGCTCGCCGACGCGGCGGCCGTCCGGCAGGTGCACGCCGTAGAGGCCGCGGTCGGGGATGGTGCCGGCGTTCGTGACCGCCAGCTGGCGCGCGCCGCGGCGGGCGCGGATCGTGTCCTCCACGCGGTCCCAGACGATCCGCGGCCGCAGCTCCGAGAACTCCTCGCTCGGGTAGCGCCCGTCGAGCATGTCGAGCACGCTGTCGAGCAGCTCGCGCGAGATGTCCGAGAACGGGTAGGCGTGGCGGACGAGCTCGTGCAGCTCGGGCACGCGCCAGTCGTCCCCGGCGGCCACGATCGCGACCACCTGCTGCGCCAGCACGTCGAGCGGGTTGCGCGGCACCACGGTCGGCTCGATCTCGCCGTCGCGCATCCGCTTGACCACCACGGCGCACTCCAGGAGGTCCGCGCGGAACTTGGGGAAGATCCGGCCCTGCGACACCTCGCCCACGCCGTGCCCGGCGCGGCCGATCCGCTGGAGCCCGGCGGTGACCGACTTCGGCGACTCGACCTGGATCACGAGGTCCACGGCGCCCATGTCGATGCCGAGCTCGAGCGACGAGGTGGCCACGAGGCACGGCAGCTCGCCCGACTTCAGGAGGTCCTCGACCACGAGGCGCTCCTCGCGCGCGAGCGACCCGTGATGCGCACGGGCGATCGCGGCCGGCTCGCCGTCCTCGCCGGCCAGCTCGTTGAGCCGCACCGCCAGGCGCTCCGCGCCGCGCCTGCTGTTCACGAAGACGATCGTCGAGCGGTGCTCCTTGATCAGCTCGAGCAGCTCGGGGTAGATCGCCGGCCAGATCGAGCGCTGCGGTGGAGCCGCAGGTCCTCGGCCGATCCCGAGGCCGGTGCCCATCAGGTCGCCGCCGCCGGCGGCCGTGCCGACGGTGTCGATCGCCGGATGCCCGATGTCGGGGGCGTCCGGCTCGCGCATGCTCTCCACCGGCACGTGGATCTTCAGGTCGAGCGGCTTGCGCACGCCCGCGTCCACCACCTCGCAGTCGCGCCCGGCGCCGACGAGGAAGCGCCCCACCTCCTCGAGCGGGCGCTGCGTGGCCGAGAGGCCGATCCGCTGGAGCGGCCGGCCGGCGAGGTGCTCGAGCCGCTCGAGGGTGAGCGCCAGGTGGGCGCCGCGCTTGGTGCGCGCGACGGCGTGGATCTCGTCGACGATCACGGCCTCCGCGTCCACGAGGAACTCGCGCGCCCGCGAGGTCAGCATCAGGTAGAGCGACTCCGGCGTCGTGATGAGCACGTCGGGCGGGGTGCGCAGCATCGCCTGGCGCTCCTTCTGCGGCGTGTCGCCGGTCCGGATCGCCGACCGACACGTCGCCGCCGATGCCCTTGAGCGGCGCGCGCAGGTTCTTCTCGACGTCGTAGGAGAGGGCCTTCAGCGGCGAGACGTAGACGAGCCGCGTGCGCCGCGGGTCGGCCGGCTCGGCCACCAGGCGGTCGAGCGCCCAGAGGAAGGCGGCCAGCGTCTTGCCCGAGCCGGTGGGGGCGGACACGAGCACGTTGCTGCCCGCCGCGATCGCCGGCCAGGCCTTCTCCTGCGCCGCCGTGGGACGCTCGAACGAGCGCGTGAACCAGTCACGAACCTGGGGTGTGAACGATGCGAGCGGGTCGGCGGGCACGCGACCCACGAGCGTATCGCGTGGGCTGGCTCGGCGTGGGCTGTGCCGCACCGGCCAGGGCCGACGGGGTCCGGCGCGGCGGTGGCCGCACGACGTAGCCCGCCGGCGAGCGCATCTGCGTGGTCCAGCGGTTGCCGGTCTGGTTGCTCGAGCTGGTGTCGAAGCGCAGGCCGGCCACGACCATGTAGGCGTGCCCCGGGTTGCCCATGACGGCTGACCCAGCGGCCGGCGCCCGGCTTGCCGAACGCGGCGACGCCGCTCGAGTCGAGCGCGACGTCGACCAGCCCGGCGCCGTGGAGCGCGTAGCTCACGGAGCCCGAGCAGTCGTAGCCGCTGTCCTGCCAGATGCCGTGGCCGCCGCCGTACTTGTACGGCTTCGTCGCGATGCGGTTGCCGGCCCTGATGATCTGGACGACCGCGCGCGGCGCGCCCGGTGGCGGGACGGCCAGGCCGTTCGGGCCGATCGTCGCGTTGCGGACCGGGAGGTCGACCTTCACGGGCGACTTGCCCTCGTACGGCCCCGCGAGCGCGGCCGTGGGGAGATGCGATGGCTATGACGGTGCAGACGAGCGCAGGCAGCGCGCGGGTCATCGACTCGGTTCTCCTTGGAGGTCAGGCGGCGCCGAGACGGGGATCAGCGGGCGGCAGCCCGTACAGCGGCGATCCCCGGGTCTCCGAACGTCCGAAGCGATTCGGAGACACGGCGGTTTCTCAACTGGGTGAGGCTACCCATCGCGGCAGGAAACCCTGCATTTGCAACGAATCGCCCAGGCGCCCTAGAGGCCCTCGGGGTGGCGCGCGACGTAGCCGCGCGGCGAGCGCATCGTCTCGGTCCAGCGCGTGGAGCCGCGCTTGCGGGCGCTCGTGTCGAAGCGCAGCCCCGCCACGATCATGTACGCGTGGCCCGGGTTGGTCCGGATCGTGACCCAGTCGCCGCGGCCGCGCTCGCCCCAGCTCGCGAAGGCGGACGAGTCGAGCGGCGAGTCGAGCAGCCCGGCCCCGTGGAGGGCGTAGCTGACCGAGCCCGAGCAGTCGTAGCCCGTGTCCCGCCACTTGCCGTGGCCGCCGCCGTACTTGTACGGCTTGCGGGCGATCCTGTTGCCGGCCTCGATGATCGCGACGACCTCCTCGGGCGCGCCGGCCGGCGGCACGGCCAGGCCGTCGGGGCCGACGCTGCCCTCCGCGGTGGGCTCCGTGTAGGTCTCGGACGAGTCCACGGGCTCCTCCGCGGCGCGCTTGCGGACGAGCCGCTGGTCGGAGCGCGTGGCGATCGCCGTTCACGGCCCGGCCCTCGGTCTCCTCGAAGGCCTGCAGGCTCGCCTTCGTGGCGGGGCCGAACTCGCCGTCGGCCGTCGTCTCCTGCCCGGCGCGGTCGAGGTAGCGCTGGAGGGCGCGCACGTCGCTGCCCGCGGATCCGCTGCGGAGGGTCCGCGAGCCATAGGGGGCGGCCAGGGCGTCGGCGGCGGGCACGACTGCGGCAAGCCCGAGGGTGGCCAGGAAGAGCGTCCGGTGCATGGGCGCGTGTTGCTCCTTCTCTTCATTCGCGCCTACGGGGTTAGCTGACGGGCTCGCGCCTGAAGAGCAGCGCTACCGGGAAAAGGCCCCGGATTCGCCCCGAAAACATGGTTCCCCCGCTTCCCGGCCGCCGTGCGGACCGGGAACTCGGCTATTACGGTGCGCGCGCGGACCATAGCGAGCCGCCCGGTTAGCAGGTCGGCCGTGGAGGGCATCAGAACGATGATGCATCGGTTTCGCCGCCTTCTCCCCGCATTCGCCGTGGCGCTCGCGCTCGTCCCGGTCGCCTGCGGCGACGACGAGGCGAACGACGCCCGCGACAAGGTCGAGGACGCGGCCGGCCAGGTGCAGAGCGAGGCCGAGGACCTCCAGGACTCGGTGGACTCGGAGGGCGAGCGCGAGAAGCGCCTCGACAAGCTCGAGAAGAAGCTCGACGAGCTGCGCGACGACGGCAGCGCCAAGGCGGACGACGTCAAGCGCGAGGTCGAGCGGCTGCGCGACGAGCTCGGGCGCTAGCGTAGCGCGCGGCTCTATCAATCTCAAGGTACGTGAGAGATAGGCCGATGAGTAGGCCATGCAGGGGTCGGCCCGCGGTGACGGCCATCCCGCGGCCCGGTGGATCGCGGGCCTGGTACTCGCCCTCGCACTGGTTTCCGTTGCAATCGCCTCCGCGGTTGCGGGTCATACTCGCGAGCGCGATTCGCTCGATCGGGCACTCGCCAACGCTGCGCGCCGGCAGAGCGACGCACTCAACCACTACTTCGCCCGTGCCCGCTCGCTCACGCTGGTAACGGCGGCCAACCCCGCGTTCCGCGAGTTCTACGAGGCGCCCGGCGCCCGCCGCGAGAAGGTCGTAGGGAACAGCGTCTTCATCCGCGACGCGAAGGGAGCGCTCTCGTATCTCGAGCAGCTCTTCCCGGGGAGCATCGGCGAGGCATGCTTCATCGACCGGACAGGGCCCGAGAACGCCCGCGCGGTGGCCGGGACCATCGCCCCGATCTCCGACCTCTCTCCAGACGAGACGGGCGCGCCGTTCTTCCGGCCCACGTTCGCGCTGGCGCCCGGGCAGGTCTACCAGGCGCGCCCGTACCTCTCGCCCGACACGCACAGCTGGGTCGTGTCCGAACTCGACGCCCCTCGCGCTCCCGGACGGGACCAAGCCGGCGATAGTCCACTTCGAGATCTCGGTCGAGAGCTTCCGGCGCGAGGCGGCCGCTGCCGGCGACCGCTTCGACGTCGCGGTGGTCGAGGCGAACACCGGCAGGGTCATCGTCGACAGCCGCCATCCGCAGCCGGCCGGCGACGAGGCGAGGCTCGGCCGGCCGCTGGACGCGCGCTTCGAGAGGCTGGTCTCCACAGCCGGGCGCGCGTTCGATGAAGGCTCGCTGGAGGTTGAGGGGCTGCCCGCGGCGTTCCGCGCCGTCCAGAAGGCGCCACACAACGCCAACGACTGGATCGTCGTCGCGCTGGCGCGCACGCCCGCCAGCTCGTGGGTCGACGATCTGGGCACCGCGGAGCTGCTCATCGGAAGCCTCGGGCTGCTGCTGCTCGGCTACTCGATCCTCCGGCTCCGGTCCTCCCAGTCGCATCTGCGGACGGCCGCGATGACGGACGCGCTCACCGGCCTCAACAACCGACGCCGCCTGATCGGCGATCTCGAGTCGCTGCTCGCGAGCAAGCGCCCGGCCGCGCTCGCGATCTTCGACCTCGACGGCTTCAAGAGCTACAACGACACGTTCGGACACCCGGCCGGCGACGCGCTCCTGATCCGTCTGGCGAATGCCCTCGCGGAGGCGCTTCGTGGCCGGGGCCGGCGTACCGCATGGGGGGCGACGAGTTCTGCGTGCTCGCGCCCGTCGGTCCCGACGGGACGGACGATGTGATCATCGCCGCCGAGCGCGCCCTGAGCGAGCACGGCGAGGGCTTCAGCATCTCGTGCTCGCACGGCGCCGTGCTGCTCCCGCAGGAGGCGCAGGACGCGAGCGCCGCGCTTCACCTGGCCGACCAGCGGATGTATGCGAGCAAGTCGTCCGGGCGCCGGTCGGTCGGGCAGCAGACCACCGAGGTGCTCGTGAAGCTCCTCGCCGAGCGCTACCCGGAGCTCGGCGAGCACCTCGACGGGGTGGCGGCCCTCGCGCGCGAGGTGGCGCAGCGTCTCGGCATCGCGGGCGAGGAGCTGGCCGTGATCGAGCAGGCCGCCGCGCTGCATGACCTCGGGAAGGTCGCGGTGCCGGACGCCATCCTCGCGAAGCCCGGGCCGCTGGAGGAACAGGAGTGGGAGTTCATCCGCCAGCACACGCTGATCGGCGAGCGGATCCTGTCCGTGGCCCCCGCCCTCGCCCCCGCGGCGCGGATCGTTCGTGCCAGCCACGAGCGGATCGACGGGACCGGGTATCCGGACGGGCTCCAGGGTGACGAGATACCGCTGGCTGCGCGCGTTGTCTGCGCCTGCGACGCCTACGACGCGATGGTTTCCTCGCGTCCCTACCGCCCCACGCCCCTGAGCTCCGATGCGGCGGCAGCCGAGCTCCGCGCCGGCGCGGGCACCCAGTTCGACGAGCGGGTTGTGGACGTGCTCCTGGCGGTGGTGCGCGAGCGCGAGCTCAGCCGGCGGCGAGCTCCCGCGCGCGCTTGAACACCGCGTCGAGCATCTCCTCCGTGAGCCGCCCGGTGAAGGTGTTCTGCTGGCTCGGGTGGTAGGTGCCGAGCAGCGCGGGCCCGCCCTCCACGGGATGCTCGGCGCCGTGCCCGAAGCGCGGCTTCGGCCGCAGGCCGAGCAGCCGGCACGCGGCGTCCCACGCGAAGGCGCCCAGGCAGACGATCACGCGCGGGTCGAGCAGCTCGAGCTCGCGAGCCGCGTACGGGAGGCAGTTGTCGCGCTCGGAGGGCAGCGGCTTGTTCGCGGGCGGGGCGCAGCGGACCGCGGCGGCCACGAACGCGCCGAGGAGCCGGAGGCCGTCGTCGCGCGCGACCGACGTGGGCTGGTTGGCGAAGCCGGTCCGGTGCAGGGAGGCGAACAGCCAGTCGCCCGAGCGGTCGCCGGTGAACACGCGGCCGGTGCGGTTGCCCGCCGTGCGCGGCGGGAGCCAGGCCGAGCACGTAGACGCGCGCGCGCCGAGTCACCGAAGCCGGGCACCGGCCGCCCCCAGTACTCCTCGTCGCGGAAGGCGGCGCGCTTCTCGCGGGCCACCCGCTCGCGCCACTCCACGAGCCTGGGACAGCTGCGGCAGCGGACCACCTGGCGCTCAAGCTCCTCCAGCCCCGCCGCGCTCACCGCCCGGACCCTACCCTTGGCCGCCGTGTCCCTCTCCGTCCAGCTCGGCGTGCTCCTGGCCGTGGTCACGCGTTCGCCTCGATCGTGGGCTTCCTGCTCAAGCACCGCGGCGCCGTCGCGGCGCCGGCCGTGGAGTGGAGCCATCCGCTGCGGAGCACCGCCGACCTGTTCCGCTCGCCGGTCTACGTGATCGGCTGCGTCGTGGCCACCACGTCGTGGGGCTTCCACGTGGCCGCGCTGGCGCTGGCCCCGATCTCGATCGTCCAGTCGGTGATCGCGGGCGGCCTCGTGCTCCTGACGGTGACGGCGGACCGCGTCTTCGGCCATTCCGTGACCCGCCGCGAGTGGGTCTGCGTGGCGCTCACCGCCGCCGGCCTCGCGTTCCTGGCCGCGACGCTCGGCGACACCGGCGACTCCGCCCACGCGAGCCACTCGGTCGGCACGCTGTCCGCCTACGTGGGCCTCGCCACGGTGGCCGGGCTCGCGCTGGTGCCGCTCGCCCGCCAGCGCGACGGCCTCGTGCTCGCGCTCTCCGCGGGGCTCCTCTGGGGCGGCTCGGACGTGGCGATCAAGGCGATCAGCGACCACGCCGACCGCGGCGTGGCGGTCGTGCTCGACCCGCTCTCGCTGGTGATCTTCGCCCTGTCGATGATCGGGCTGCTCGTGTCGGCGCGCTCGCTCCAGCTCGGGCCCGTGGTCCCGGTGATCGCGATCACGAGCGCGACCGCCAACGTGTTCACGATCGCCGCCGGGCCGCTCGTCTTCCGCGAGCCGCTGCCCGAAGAGCCGCTCGCGCTGACGGTGCGGCTGCTCGCCTTCGCGTTCGTGATCGCGGCCGCCGCGCTGATCCCCGCCCCGGGGACGCGCGAGCCGGTCCGCGTCAGTCCTTGAGCTTCCTGCCGGTCGTGAACAGCCACTGGGCCCACAGGTAGGTGGGCAGCGCCAGCGCCGCGGTCACGCCGAGCGCCAGCCAGACCGACACGTCCGCCTCGCCCAGGAAGCCGAAGCGCACGGCGTTGACGAGGTAGAAGACGGGGTTCACGTGCGACAGCTCGTGCCAGGGGGCCGGGAGCACGTCGACCGAGTAGAAGACCCCGCCCACGAACGCCAGCGGCAGGATCACGATGTTGGCGATGAACGTCGTGTGGTCCCAGGTCTCGGCGTAGATCCCCACGACCAGCCCGAGCGACGCGAACAGCACGAGCCCGAGCACGACCGCGGCGATCAGGGCGAACGGCCGCTCGACCGGCACGCCCACCAGGATCGCCGCGCAGGCGAGCAGCGCGCCGCCGATCGCGAGCGCCCGGAACAGCCCGCCGACGGTGTAGCCGAGCGTCATCTGCCACGGCTTCATCGGAGCCGAGAGCACGTCGTTGATGTAGCGGTCGAAGCGCGCCTGGAAGATCGAGGACGCGTTGTTCGCGTACGCGGCCTGGGCCATCGCCATCGTGATCAGGCCGGGCACGATGAAGACGTCGTAGTCCACGTCGCCCACCTGCTTGATCCGGCTGCCCAGCGAGAGGCCGAACACGAGGATGAAGAGCAGCGACGACACGACCGGCGCCAGCACGGTCTGGGTCCAGAGCTTCGAGACGCGCAGCGTCTCGCGCCGGCAGAGCCAGAGCATGCCGGTCATGCGCGGTCCGCGGCCATCGCCTTCACGTAGACGTCCTGCAGGCGGTCGACGTCGAAGCTCGTCGCGCAGGCCCTCGGCGCTGTCGCGCGCGATCAGGCGGCCGTCGCGGATGAGCGCGATCTCCTCGCAGAGCTCCTCGGCCTCCTCGAGGTAGTGCGTGGTGAGCAGGATCGTGGTGCCCTCCGCGTGCAGCTGGCGGATGTAGCGCCAGAGCTCGGTGCGCAGCTCGAAGTCCACGCCGGCGGTGGGCTCGTCGAGGATCACGAGCCGCGGCCTGTGCATGAGCGCGCGGGCGAGCAGCAGGCGGCGGCGCTGGCCGCCGGAGAGCTTCGGGGCGCGCGTGTCGCGCTTTCCCTGGAGCCCGAACGCCGCGATCATCTCCTCCGCGCGCTCCTCCGACTCGTCGCGCTGCATCCCGAAGTACCCGCCGTGGTAGGTGAGCGTCTCGCGCACGGTCAGGAAGCGGTCGAGGTTGATGTCCTGCTCGGCCAGCCCGATCCACGACCGCGCGAGCAGCGACTTGGCCGGCTCGCCGAACACGAGCACCTCGCCCTCGCTCACCCGGATCAGGTTGCAGACGGCGCTGATCAGCGTGGTCTTGCCGGCGCCGTTGGGGCCGAGCAGGCCGAAGAAGGCGCCGGCCGGGATCTCGAGGTCGAAGTCCTCGACGCGCCAGCGTGCCGTCGTCGTAGCGCTTGGTCAGGCCGCGCAGCTCGAGCGCGGGCGGGTCGTCTCGGAACACCGCTTCGAATCTAGCGGGGGCGCCGTCGCCGCGAAGCAGAACTGGATGCACGCGAAGTAGAACTCGCCGCGCTCCGCCAGCGCGCGCTGCTCGTCCGCCCAGGCGCGCGGCCTCCGGCGTGCCCACGAACTGCTCGACGAAGGGGACGAGGAAGCCTCCGTAGGTGTCCGCCGAGAGCTCGTTGCGTCGCGAACGGGTGCGCCTCCATGCGGACGTCCTCGAAGCCGGCCGCGCGCATGCGCGCCGTGAGGCGTGCGCGGCAGCGAGGGATGGACGAGGTGCGCGTCCCAGGTCGACAGCACGCGCCTGCATCCGCGCCTCGTCGGCGGTCCGCATCGAGACCGTGGCCCAGTCCACGTCCCAGGCCACGAGCACGGCCGCCGGGCCGGAGCGCGCGGCGCAGCTCGCGGAGGGCGGCGTCCACGTCGGGCACGTACTCGAGCACCTGGACGCTGAACGCCCGGTCGAACTCGGCGTCGCCGACCGGGAGCGCGGTCGCGTCGGCCTCCTGGAACGCGACGTTGTCGTGGCCCCCGGAGCGGCTCCGCGCCACCGCGATGCTCGCGCCGCTCGCGTCCACGCCGAGGATGGAGCCCTCGGGACCCACCTCCTCGAGCAGCTCGAGCTCGAAGAAGCCGGGCCCGCAGCCCACGTCGAGCACCCGGTCGCCCGGGCGCGCGCCCAGCGCGTCGCGGACGAGCCCGCGGCGGCGGGCCATGTCCCGTCCTCTGTACGCCTGCTCGAGCTGGGCGACGATCCGGTCGTCGAACTCGAGCGGGCTCATGGCTCAGCCCAGCGCCCGCCCGTAGTGGCGCTCGTAGTACTCGCGGTACTCGCCCGAGCGGATCGGCCCCCACCAGGGCTCGTTGTCGCGGTACCAGTCGACCGTCCGGCGCGAGGCCCTCGCCGAAGCGCACCTGCGCCTCCCAGCCGAGCTCCGAGCGGAGCTTCTCGGAGGAGAGCGAGTAGCGGCGGTCGTGGCCCGGGCGGTCGGTCACGTGCTCGATCAGCGACTCGTCCGCGCCGGTGAGCTCGAGGATGCGCGAGACCACCTCGAGGTTCTCGCACTCGTCGGGGCCGCCGACGTTGTAGGCCTGGCCCGGGCGGCCGCGCTCGAGCACGGTGTGGATGCCGCGGCAGAAGTCCTCCACGAAGAGCCAGTTGCGCACCTGGCGGCCGTCGCCGTAGACCGGGAGCGAGTCGCCGTTGAGCGCGTTCAGGATCATCAGCGGGATCAGCTTCTCGGGGTACTGGCGCGGGCCGTAGTTGTTCGAGCCGCGGCAGATCACCGCCTCGATCCCGTAGGTGTGCGCGTGCGCCGAGACGAGCAGGTCGCCGGCCGCCTTGGTGGCGGAGTAGGGGGAGGAGGGGTCGAGCGGCGACTCCTCGGTGAACGAGCCCGAGGCGATCGATCCGTAGACCTCGTCGGTGGAGACCTGGAGGTAGCGCGGCACCTTCAGCTCGCGGGCCGCGTCGAGCAGGTTCCCGGTGCCGATCACGTGCGTGCGCGCGAAGGCCTCCTGGTCCGCGATCGAGCGGTCCACGTGCGAGTCGGCGGCGAAGTTCACGACCGCGTCCACGCCCTCCATCACCTCGCGGACCACCACCGGGTCCTCGATCGCGCCGACCACGAGCGGCACGCCCTCGGGCAGGTTGTCGCGGCGGCCGGCGTAGGTGAGCTTGTCGAGCACCACCACGTCGTGCTCGTCCGCCACGAGCCGCACGTAGGTGGAGCCGATGAAGCCGGCCGCGCCGGTCACGAGCAGCTTCATGCGTGCACCTCGCGCTCGGCCAGGTAGGCGTCGAGGCCCTCCTGCCAGGCCGGCAGCAGCGGCTCGCGCTCCGTGCCGAGCACCGAGTAGGCCGGCCGCTTGGCGCGGGCCGCGGGTACTCGGCCGCCGTGATCGGCTCGAGCCGGCAGTCCACGCCGGCGCGCTCGAACGCGGCGCTCGCGAGGTCGAACCAGGAGCACTGGCCCGCGGCCGCGGCGTGGTGGATGCCGTAGTCCTCGCCGGACGCGATCCGGATCAGCGCCTCGGCGAGGTGGCCCGTGTAGGTGGGGCAGCCCACCTGGTCCGCGACCACGCGCGCCTCGTCGCGCTCGCTCCCGACGCGCAGCATGGTGTCCACGAAGTTCTTGCCGCCGGCTCCGAACAGCCAGGACGAGCGGACGATGAAGTGGCGCGGGTTGGCCGCGGCGGTGGCGAGCTCCCCGGCCAGCTTCGAGCGCCCGTAGCTCGACACCGGGCCGGTGGGGTCCGACTCGAGGTACGGCTCGCGCTTGGTGCCGTCGAAGACGTAGTCGCTCGACACGTAGAGCACGGCCGGGGCGGCCGCGGCCACGATGCCCGCGGCCTCGCCGTTCACCCGCAGCGCCTCGTCCGCGTGCTCCTCGGCGCCGTCCACGTTCGTGTAGGCCGCGCAGTTGAGGACCACGTCGGGGCTCGCCTCCGCCACCGCGTCGCCCACGGCCGCCGCGTCGGCGATGTCCAGCTCGGCGTGCGTGAGCCCCACGGCGTCGTCGCCGAGCAGGCGCATCACGTCCTGGCCGAGCATCCCGCCGGCCCCGACCACGAGCGCCCTCACAGGATCTGCACGTCCGCGTTGTCGCCGACCACGAAGCGGTAGGCCTTCGGCAGCGCCGGGCCGCGCCGGATGCGCACGTTCTTGCCGATCAGGCTCGCCTCGATCCGGTACTCGAGGTCGCTCACCGACGAGCCGGAGAGCACGATCGAGTGCTCGAGCTCGGCCTTCTCGATCTGGACGTCGTCGCCGATCGCCGTGTACGGGCCGATGTAGGCGTCGGTGATGCGTGGAGCCGCGCCCGATGATGGCCGGGCCGCGCACGGTGGCCCGCTCGAGCTTCGCGCCCTCCTCGATCACCACGCGGCCCTCCACGCGCGACTCGATCACCTCGCCGTCCACGCGCTCCTCGAGGTCGTCGAGGATCAGGCGGTTGGCCTCGAGCATGTCCTGCACCTGGCCGGTGTCCTTCCACCAGCCGTGCACGATGTGCGGGTCCACGCGCAGGCCGCGCTCCACGAGCGTCTGGATGGCGTCCGTGATCTCGAGCTCGTCGCGCCAGGACGGCTCGATCGAGCGCGCCGCCTCGAAGATCGCGGGGGTGAACATGTAGACGCCCACGAGCGCCAGGTTCGTCTTCGGCTCGGTGGGCTTCTCGACCAGGCGGGCCACCCGCGCCGTCGCCGTTCAGCTCGGCCACGCCGTAGCTCTCGGGGTCGGGCACCGGCGTCAGAAGGATCAGCGCGTCGGGGCTCTCGCTGCGGAAGCTCGCGACGAGGTCCACGATGCCGTCACGCAGGAGGTTGTCGCCCAGGTACATCACGAACGGCGACTGAGCCGAGGAACGGCTCGGCCGTGAGCACCGCGTGCGCCAGGCCGCTCGGGCGCGTCCTGCTCGATGTACTCGATGCGCAGCCCGAACGCGCGAGCCGTCACCCACGGCCGTGCGGATCTCGCCGCCCGTCTCGGGCGCCACGATGATCCCCACGTCCTTGATGCCCGCGGCGGCCATCGCCTCGAGCCCGTAGAAGAGCACGGGCTTGTTCGCCACGGGCACGAGCTGCTTGGCGCTCGTGTGGGTGAGCGGGCGCAGGCGCGTGCCCTTGCCGCCCGACAGGATCAGGCCCTTCAGGTCTTCCATTCAGTACACGTCTCCGAGCTTGCGATGGTCCCAGGTGACCACACGTGAGGGAACGAAGCGCAGGCCGACCCGCTTCTGCGCCTGGGCGGCCACCATTTGGCGGATCTCCGGGCCGAGGCCGCCGGCGTAGCGCTCGAAGAGCGCCAGGCCGTACGGCTCCACGGCCGTGGGATCGCGCTCGAGCTTCACGTCGCACTCCATCATGACGCCGCGGAGCTCGTGGTACTGCACCCCGTCCTCGATCCCGATCGTCGCGCGCGGGTCGCGCTCGAGGTTGCGCGCCTTCTGGGACTTCGCGTAGGTCCAGCCGATCAGGTCGCCGCCGTCGGCCACGAACCAGAGCGGGACCATGTGGGGGAGGCCCTGCGGCCCGACGGTGGCGCACTGCATGACCATCTGCTCGTCCAGGAACGAGCGCAGCTCGTCGTCGGACATGCGGATCTGTTCGCGTCGAGAGGGCACGGCGAGTCGGCCGCAGGGTACCCGCCGGGCATCGTCTGGCGGCGAACCGGGTAGTGCGCGTCGACGTCGGCCGTGTGTGCACGCGCTCCGGGGCGTACGCTGCAAAGCGCACAGACTGACGGAGGAGAGGAAGACCGGAGGCGGGCGCGCCGCGCGGCGCGCCCGCAGCCGGATCAGGTCGGGCGCTAGCCCTTGACCGCGCCGGCCAGGGCCTCGGCGGCCTCGAGCACGGCGTGACGCGCGTCCTCGGGCTCGAGGACGACGGCGTCGCCGCCCTCCTTCAGGACCTCGCGGGAGAGCCACTGGTGGGAGGCGTAGGTGCGCTCCACCACGACCGCGCCGTCGGAGAGCTCCTCCACCACGCGCCGGTCCTCGCGCGCCCAGCGGGCGCGCTCGGGTGAGATCCAGATCCGGGCCGTGTTCGAGGACTCGACCTCGCCGGTGGCGAGCCAGCCGTGCACGTCGGGCTCGACGCCCTCGCGCGGCTCGTAGGTGTCGTCGAGCGCGGTGGCCTCGCGGATGCGGTCGAGCCGGTACGAGCGCGAGGCGTCCTTGTCGAGGTCCCAGCAGTGCACGTACCAGCCCTCCTGGCCGTTCGCCAGCTTGTAGGGCTCGATCGTGCGCTCGGTGAACTCGTCCTCGTTCTCCTTGTAGTACTCGATGCGCAGCAGGCGCCGGTCGGCGATCGCGCGCGAGACCACGCGGGCGATCTCGGAGTCGTCGCCCTTGGCGGTCGTGATCTGGAGGCCCTCGGCCGCCGGGTCCTGGCCCAGCGCGTCCACGATCTTCTTCCGCGGCGACGCCAGCGAGCCCTCGGGCAGGTGGTCGCCGATCAGGTCGATCGCGGCCACGAGCGCCTTGGCCTCGAGCGGCAGGAGCCGGGCCGGCCGGGCGAAGTTGTCGCCGTAGGGCTCCGGGTCCACCTCGATCTCGCCGCCGGTGATCTCGGCGTAGAGGACGTAGCTGCCGCCGCCGAAGTTCACGACGTTCAGCACGTCGATGTCCTGGCGCAGCTCCTGCTCGGAGATCTGGAGGCGCTCGCAGAGCTCGCCCACCTGGAGCTTGTGCGCATCGCGCGCGGCGTCGATCAGGATCCCCGCGAGCGTGACCAGGCGGGCGAAGCGCTCGGGGCGGATCGGCGAGTCGTCGCGCTCGTCGGACTCCTCCTCCACGACCGCCTTGCGGCGCCGGCGTGCCTTGCCGGCGATCTCGGGGGTGCCTGTGTGGCGCTCCACGACGAGCTCGAGCCGCTCGCGCGCCTCGGCCGCCAGCTCCTCGGGCTCGAGGATGCGCGCCTGGTCGCCGAGGCCGAGGACCCAGGAGATGAGCTGGCGCGACTCGGAGTACTCGGTCTCGAAGACCACCCCGCCGTCAGCCTCCTCGGTGGTCGTGCCCGCGTGGCCGAAGTGGCGCAGCGCCAGCCAGTCGATCCGGTTCGAGAGCCAGATGCGCGCGGTGCCGCCCGGATCGCCGAGCTGCCAGTCCGTGCGCGTGGCGTACACGCGCGGGTCGAAGTCCTCGGGCCGGTTGAAGTCGTGCTCGGCCTTCGACGAGTAGCCCACCTTGCCGCGGATCCGCGAGACGCGGAACACGCGCACGTCGTCGCGCTCGTGGGAGTACCCGATCAGGTAGAACTGCCCGCCGCGGAAGAGCAGGTGGTAGGGGTCCACCTTCCGCTTCTCCTCGGCGTCGCGGCCGATCGTGTAGTACTCGAACAGGATCGTCTTGCGGCGGAAGATCGCCGTCTCGACCTTCGACAGCCGCTGCGAGAGCTCGCGCCCGCCGCCGCCGGCCGTGACCGCCAGCGCGACCGAGCGCTCCTCGGGAGCGTCGAGCGGCGAGGGCTTGCCCCACGACAGCTGCTGGAGCGCGAGGCGCAGCGGCTCGGCGTAGGCGAACTCGCCGTCGAGCAGGTAGAGCGACATGCGCAGGGCGCCCAGCTCCTCGTCGGTGAAGGCGATCGCCGGGAGGTAGAAGTTCTCGGGGGGAGCGAGTAGTTCTCCGCCTCGTAGTAGCCCTCGGCCGGCTTGTCGACCTTCAGCTGGATGCCCAGCGACTCGAGCTCGGAGCGGTCCGCGTAGAAGCGGCGCGCGAAGGCCTCGTCGTTCATCTGCGAGTAGCCCTCCACGTCCGCCTTGATCTCGAGGGCCGAGACGGGACGCCGCTCGGCCATCAGGAACGAGATCAGGGAGAGCTGCCGGATGAGCTTCTCGGTGTCCTTGGCCATACGCGTCACGAGGATAAGCGGGAAACCGCGGAGCGCACGCCCCCTACCCCGCTATTTGCGGCCTCGCGGCCTGGCAAGCCCGCTTCCTAAGCGGCTTCGCGGCGGTTCTCGGACTCGCTGGGCCCGAAGTAGGCCGATGCCGAGATGCCGCGGTCGAACTCCGACCAGCTGGCTCCGTCGGCCAGGCTCTTCTGGATTCGGTCGAAGCTGCCGAGGTTGCCGCCGAGGTTGTCGATGAAGTGCACGAGCGTGGCCTCGCGCGTGCAGGGCACGACGGGGCTGCCGTGCTCGAGCTTGCCGTGGTGGCTGAGGATGATGTGGAGCACGGCCTGGGCCGTGGCGGCCGGGAAGCCCTCGATGCGCGCCATCTCGGAGCGCACGCGGTAGTACCCGAGCGGGATCTCGCCGAGCAGCTTGCCGGCGTCGGTGAGCTCGATGGCCTCGCCGGTCCAGGCGTATGCCTCGACCTTGCCGATGTCGTGGAGCAGCGCGCCGGTGACGGCCACGTCCCGGTCGATCGCGGGGAAGGTGGCCGCCAGCGCGCTCACGCCCTGGGCCACCGAGAGGCAGTGCTCGAGCAGCCCGTGGCGGTAGGCCTGGTGGTAGTACTTCGCCGCCGGCGCGCCGTGCCAGCGCTTGCCGACCTCGGTGCGCGGGTCGAGCAGGCGGTCGAGCAGCTGGCGCAGGTGCGGCTGCTGGACCGTGCCGATCAGCTCCTCCAGGTCCGCGGCCATCTGCGCGTACGGGATCGGCGGGGCCTCGGTGAGGTCGACGAGGTCGTACTCGCCCTCGGCGGCCGCCCGCAGCGCGCGGATCGTGATGCCCGCGCCGTAGCGCTGGTCGACGCTGAAGCGGCCGGCCACGCGCACGACGGCGCCCGACCCGCAGACCGACTCGGCGTCCCCGACGCCGTCCCACATGACCGCCTCGATGGACCCGCTGAGGTCGCCGAGCTGGAGCTTCAGGAACGGCTCGCCGTTGCGCTTCTGGCGCAGCGTGCGAGCGCGCACGACGAACACCTGGTCGACGTCCTGGCCGTCGACGAAATCCCGCACATAGCAGCGATTTGGTGTCAGCGAGGTCTGCTCCATCAGTGTGGCCAAGGTAGAACCGGTCCCGGACGGGATAGCCTCCTTCGCCGTGGAGTCGCCCCCGCCCCGGAGGACCTGACATGGCCGTCCTCGTGGCCGGTGGAACCGGCGCGCTCGGCACGGCCGTCGTGCGCGAGCTGCTCGACGCCGGGCACCACTGCACGCTCACCTGGATCGTCGACCGCGAGCGCGAGCGGATCGAGTCCGAGGTCGGCGACCGGGTGTCGCTCGTGCGCGCCGATCTCACCGACCCGGCGCGGCGCGGCGGACGCCGTGGCGGCCGTGGACGACCTCGAGGCCGTGGTCAACCTCGTGGGCGGCTACAGCCAGGGCCCGCGCGTCCACGAGACCGAGCCGGCCGACTTCCAGCGCATGATCGAGCTGAACCTCACGCCCGCGTTCCTGCTCGCGCGCGCGGCGATCCCGCGGCTGCTCGAGCGCGGCGGCGGCGCCTACGTCGGCGTGTCCGCGCGCGCGGCGCTGCGCCCGTTCTCCGGCGCCGCCGGCTACGTGGCGGGCAAGGCCGCGCTGCTCGCCTTCGTGCAGGCGCTCGACGCGGAGTACAAGAACGACGGGATCCGCGCCAACGCGATCCTGCCGAGCGTGATCGACACGCCGGCCAACCGCTCGTCGCAGCCCGACGCCGACACCTCGAAGTGGGTGGACCCGCGCGACATCGCGAAGGTCGTGCGCTTCCTCCTCTCCGAGGACTCGCTGACGGTGACCGGCGCCGCGGTGCCCGTCTACGGGCGCGCGTAGTACGCGAGCGCCCTGCGGCCGAGCTCCTTCGTGGTGCCGCCCGTTCTGCACGGCCGCGATCGGCGCGCCGATGAACGGGATGTAGCGGCCCGGCGACGTGGCGCGTGAGGCGCTTCGCGAGGTACCTCGCGAGCCGCACCTGCAGCGACGCTCGCTCGCCCGAGCGGAGCGCCCGCTCGGCGGCGGCCTGCGCCAGCCGCTTGCCGATCCCGTCGAGCGCGCGGCGGGCGTCCTCGCGATCGGCGTAGAGCTGGAGCAGCATGAGCAGCTCGGCCGGGCGCATCGGGTCGAGCGGGTCATGGCCGTGCGCGGCCGCGACGTAGAAGACCATCCGGCTCTGGATCCAGAGCAGCGCCACGAGGTCGGGCGCCAGCGGTCACGGCGCCGCCCCACCCGAGCGTGGCTCCCTCGAGCCGCGCGAGCCGCACGTGCTTGGTCACCGCCGTCTTGGCGAGCTTCGGCGGCGTCTTGCCGGGCCCCGCGACGCGCGCCCAGTAGGCGGCCGCGGGGCCGAAGCGCTTGGCGGCCGCCAGGGCGATGTGCTCCGGCGCGCGGTCCGGCTCCGCCAGGATCCGGTTCCACAGCGCCTGGGGCGGGAGGTCGAGATGTTCTACTTGCGACACTGAATGGGTCACGCAGTTTTGCGAGCTTCCCCAGGAGGTAGAAGAGAAGCATGGCTACCGATACGACGACACCGCGTCAGGGCATCCTGAGCGAAGAGAAGGCGGCGGAGCGCGAGGAGCTGATCGCGCTGCTCACGAAGGCGTACTGGATGGAGATCGAGACCGTGATGAGCTACATCGCGAACTCGATCAACCCGGACGGCGTCCGCGCGCAGGAGATCATCGAGTCGCTCGAGAAGGACATCCAGGAGGAGCTGGGCCACGCGCTCCAGTACGGAGCCCGGATCAAGGAGCTCTACGGCGTCGTCCCGGGCTCGACCGACTTCCAGGCCGAGCAGACCTACCTGCAGCCGCCCGACGAGCAGACCGACATCGTCCACGTCATCAAGGGCGTGATCGAGGCCGAGTCCGGCGCGATCGAGCACTACAACAAGATCATCGAGTTCACCGAGGGCAAGGACCCGGTGACTCAGGACATGGTGATCGCCATCCTCCGCGACGAGGAGGGTCACCGGCGCCTGTTCGAGGGCTTCCTGCGCGAGTACAAGGCCGAGGGGCTGGCGTAGGCCTAGCCGGCCCGGCGCAGGTCGAACCCGAACACCGCCCGCACGCCGCGCCGCACGCCGGGTCCGGCGTAGG
The DNA here is from genome assembly GCA_963768465.1 of uncultured Thermoleophilaceae bacterium. Classification (GTDB taxonomy): domain Bacteria; phylum Actinomycetota; class Thermoleophilia; order Solirubrobacterales; family Thermoleophilaceae; genus JACVRW01. The sequence goes on from CAVYIA010000015.1 coordinate 235,233, forward strand.
TGACGGTGAGCTTGATGTCGTGGCAGGTCGCCATGCTGGCGGCCGTCTCCCGGGGGACCCGGAAGGACCAGCGCCGGCCCGCGTCCGAGTAGTGCAGCGGGCCGTCGCCGCAGATCCCGTCCAGGAGGACGCGGCGGGTGGGCACCTTGAAGTCGATCTTCACGAGCGTGCCCGCGCGCACCGGTAGCCGCCGGACCGTGCTCGGCTTCGAGGCGAGCGGCTCGCACGTCTTCGGCGCGGGCCGGCAGTAGGGGCCGCGCCCGGCGGCGAGCGCGGTCGAGCCGGCGCGGACCGTCGCCGCCGGAGGCCAGTCCGAGCTCACGCTCAGGCGGCAGGCCTCGCCGGCCCTGAACACGGCGGTGGCGACCACTCGCTCCGAGGCCCCGCGGGCGGCCGTGTGGATGCGGCACGCGCTTGCCGCAGCGGTCGAGCGGAAGGTCGCCCGGGTCGCAGCCGCCCTCGCAGGGGCGCCAGTAGGAGCTGACCCGGTAGCTCCCGCGCGGGAGCGAGATGATCGTGCCGCCCGCGCCGACGCGCCGCTGCGCGACGACCTTGCCGCTCGCGTTGCGCACGGTGACGAAGGGCGTCGACGCCGGCGCCGTAGGGCCCGCCGCTCTCGTCGAAGCGCGCGCTGAAGACGAGCTTGCCGGGGGAAGCCGCTCCGGCCGGGGCGGCGAAGGCGAGTGTCCCGATGACCGCGGCGAGCAGCAGCACGGCCGGGGAGGCGGCGATTCCCCTCACGGGGTCATCCTAAGCACGGATCGCCGCGGATTGCCAACGAAGGCGCCGGTGCTTCCGGCAAACGGCGGATGACATCCGTGCCACGGCGATGCGGGGCCCGGCTCGCGCCGGGCCCCGCGGCCGTGGGGGTCCCTCGCGTCAGCGCACGAAGCGCCGGCTCGGGAGCTGCCTCACCTCCGGGGCGCCCATGCCTCGCCCCGAGGCCTTGAACAGCGACAGCAGGAACAGCAGCGCCAGCCCCGCCGACAGGAGCCACGCGCCGGCCGCGAGCAGCAGCCAGGCGGGCAGCCCCGTGAGCGGGAGCGTCGCCCGCCACGTCGATCAGGGCGGCGGGCACGACGGCCCCTACCGAGGGCAGCGTGCCCCCACCGTCGCCACCGCCGTCCAGCACCGCGTCACCCGTCTCGCCCGCGTCCGGCGACTCGGCGAGATCGCCGCCTGCGGGCGTTCCGGCGTCGCCGCCGGAAGTGGGCGAGCCGGCGGCGTCCGAGACTGCGTCCCGGAGCGCCGCCGCACCCGCCTCGAGGAGCCGGACCACACCGTCTGCAACGGGTGCGATCACGGTTCCATCGGTCGTGGATCCGGTGGCTGCCGCTGCCTCCCGGACACCCCTGTCGAGGAGCTCGGTCCAGGACACCCATCCCGGAATCGAGCACCTCATCCACGACCGCCGCGCCGTCGTCTCCGCCGGTTGTGTCCGAGGGGTCCTCGTCATCGCTCAACACGCTGACGGGAACCTCCGCCCCGGCGGAGCCGACCTGCATGGCCCCTTCCGACCCGGCGGCTGTCTGTCCGCCTTGGGCCGGCCCTGCCGACGACGAGCCTCCGCCGCCGTCACTGGCCACGCGCACGGGCGCGTCCAACGTCTGGGATCCCAGCTGCCCGACTCCCGTGGAGTCCTCGGCGGACTGGGCCCCGCCTCCCGCATCAACGCCGGCGTCATCGCCGTCGCTGAGCACTCGCACCGGGGCGCTCGCCCCGGTGGAGCCGATTTGGGCGGCGCCCTCGGAGCCGGCGGCCGTCTGGCCCCCGCCCGTGGTCGCCGCCGCGGACGTTCTCGTCGCCGTCGCCGCCGTCGCTCGCAGCGACCGGCGCGCCGGTGGAGTCGCCGCTGCGACCGCCGCTGGCGCGAGCTCCGGCCTGGCGTCGCTCACCGGCTGGAGCGTCGCCGGCCGCTCGTGGGCTCGCCGCTGTCGCCGGTCGCCACGCCCGGCGCCGCCGGGCTGCTGCCATCGCTTGCGACTCGTACCGGCGCCGCCACCTCGACCGAGCCGATCTGGCCGGCCACGGCGGAATGCCGGGTCGTCTGTTTGGCGCTCGGAGTCCCTGCCCATGCCGGCGGTGACGCCAGCGCGAGCGCGAGGACTGCTCCGAGCACCGAAGCACTGCGGATCATCTGAACTTCCTGTTCTTCGAGTACGAACGTCGTGCCGGCCGTGCGGGCCCGGCGTCAAAGCCAGTCCGGGAGGACTAGCCGGGACGTTCGAGCGCGAAGACGAGCGGCAGTGGCCGCCCGACCTCGTCGAAGCGCGGCAGCCGCGTACGGAGCGCGGAGGCCGCGAGGAGAAGGGTGCTGAGCAGGACCGCGAAGGCGCCCGCCGCGAAGCCGGCCGACGCCGCCGCGCCGCCGCCGGAGGCCCCGAACATCGGGTCGCCGGAGCCGGCGCCGGAGCTCTGGTCGCCGGCGGGAAGATCGTGCGCCGAGGGGCGCGCTGCGGCGGGCGCCGCGGCGCGCTCGGCCGAGGCGGCCGGGGCGCTCTCGAGCGATGCGCCGGGCGCCGGCCGAGCCGCCACGGCGCGCGGGCTTCGAGGCGGCCGGAGCCGCGTCGATGCCGGCGCGGCTCGGGCGCCTTCTGGACGGCCGGGCGAGGTGCCGCCGGGGCGGCCTCGGCGGGCTCGCCGGGACCTCGGGAGCGACGGCGGCCACGGTGTCCGCGACCGGCTTCACGACCTTCGTTCCGAGGCTCGGGCCGACGTCCGGAGTGGGCGTCTGGCGCACCGGATCCGCCACGTTCTGGACGGTCTGGCGCGTGGCCTCGACAGTCTGCGTCACCGTGCTGTTCACCTGGCCGACCGTCGCGGTCGTGCTCTCCACGACGCCGTTCACCTGGGCGAGCGTCTGACCGACGAGGTCCGCCGGGGTCGCGGCGCTCGCGGCTCCGGGGAGCACGAGCAGCAGGAGCGCCATGAGCGCCCCGGTCTTCGCGATGTTGCGGCAGTTGCGGACCATGGGATCGCGGTCCCTCAGGGAGACCTGAGCGGGTAGTTACCGGACCGGCGGGGTCCCACTCGCGGCGCGCAAGTTCGGTTCACCCTTGCGGGGAGAACGCTCAGTCTCGTGGCCGGATTCCGCTGCTCGTGGCGCGTTTCAGCGTGTGACCACGAGCTTCGTCTCGAGCTCCGAGAACGGCCTCCGCGGCACCGTCCCAGGGAACCACGCGGCTCGTCACGCGCTCGGGCCGGAGGCGCCCGGCGGCGACCGACTCGAGGATGTCGGGAAGGTCCGCGCGGGCCATCGCCCGGCCCACGTTCAGCTGGATCCCGTTCACGTACATGGCGAGCAGCGGGAGCGGCGTCTCGGCCTCGTAGAGGATGCCCACGTGGGTGCACTCGCCGCCGCGCTCGGTCGACCCGATGGCGGCCGTGAGCCCCTCGCGCGAGGCGCTGGCGTCCACGGTCACCGGGAACGGCCCGAGCCGCTCGGGCGGGCCCTCGACCACCTCCGCTCCGAGCTCGGCGGCGATCGCCAGCCGGCCCGCGTCCGTGTCGACGTAGGTGACCGACTCGGCCCCCAGCGCGAGCGCCGCGTCCACGGCGTAGAGGCCCACCGAGCGCGCAAGCCCGCCGACCACGAGAACCGGTGCTCCGGGGCGGCGCCGGAGCGGCCCCGAGACCGTCCGCCAGCCGTCCGCCACGTTGTCGCCGGCGCTCGCCACGCTCACCGGCTCGACGCCCTCCGGGACCGCGAGCAGCATGGCGTCCGCATACGGCACGCGCACCAGGTCCGACAGCGCCCCGCCCCAGTCGCCGCCGACCACGTCCGAAGCCGTACATGGACTGGGGCGGGACCGCCTCGCAATCGCCGGTCCGGCCGCGCGAGCAGGCGCCGCACGCGCCGCAGCTGATCTGGAACGGCACCACCACGCGGTCGCCCGGGCGGTGGCCGCGAACCTCGTCGCCCACCGCCACGACCTCGCCCACCTGCTCGTGCCCGAGGGCGATCTCGCCCGGGATCGGGGCCTGGCCGTGGACCATGAGATGGTCGAGGTCGCAGAGCGCCACCGCGAGCGGGCGCACCAGCGCCTCGCCCGGGCCGCCCAGCTCCGGCTCGGCGACCGAGCGCCACTCGACGCGCCCGTTCTCCACCTTCGTCAGCTGCTCCATCAGGGCGCGGGCTCCAGGCCGGCGAGCTTGCGCAGCAGGGCGTTGAGCTGCCGGCGCTCGTCCTTGCTCAGCGCGCCGAGCGTCTCCTTGCCCACCTGCTTCCCGATGCGCTGGGCGCGGCGCGCGGCCTCCTCGCCCTCCTCGGTCAGGAACACCGCGCGCTTGCGCCTGTCGCTCGCGTGCGGCCTGCGCTCCGCCAGGCCGCGCTCCTCGAGCGAGTCGAGCGTCGCGACCATCGTGCTCGGGTCCACGCCGGCGGCCTCGCCGATCGCCTGCTGGGTGATGCCGGGGTCGCGCTCGACCACCGCGAGCACGCCGAACTCGCGCGGGTGCAGCCCCACCTCGGCCTCGAGAGCCGCCGCGAAGCGCTCGCGCGAGTGGCGCGCGACCCAGTTCATGAGGAACCCCGTGTACTGGGCAAGTGCCTCGGGCGGCCGCTCGGAGCCGATCATCGCGCCGCACTCTAACCCGCACAAATAATTGGCGCTTCAAATCATTCGAGCGTGTGTTCGCGCGATGCGGCGCCGCAGAACCCCCCAGGCGGGGGGAACTTCCCCCCGGCCGGGGGGAACGGGCCCCGATCAGGTGGCCGCCGCGCCGGCCGGCGGGGAACGTTCCCGGCGTGTCCGAACTCGCCATCCGCACACGACCGCTGAACGGCTCGCCGCCGCCACAGGCAGCGGCGGGGCTGCACGCGCTGGGCACGGCGCTGCCCGCGACCGTCGTGGGCAACGGCCCGATCGCCGAGCGCCTCGGCGTGACCGAGGACTGGATCCACAGCCGCACCGGCATCCGCGAGCGGCGCGTGGCGGGCCCGGGCGAGACCTTCACGGGGCTGGCCACGGCCGCCGGGCGCGACGCTCTGCGGCGCGCGGAGCTCGACCCGCTCGAGCTCGACCTGGTCGTCGTGGCCACCATGAGCCAGGACGACCTGCTGCCGAACGCCGCCCCGCTCGTGGCCGAGGCACTCGGTGCGACCTCCGCCGGATCGCTCGACGTCGGTGCCGCGTGCAGCGGCTTCCTGGCGGCGCTCGCGCTCGCCGCCGGCCAGGTCGAGGCGGGCCGGGCGCGCTACGTGCTCGTGATCGGCGCCGACCTGATGTCGCGCTTCGTGAATCCCGACGACCGGCGCACCGCCGCCCTCTTCGGCGACGGCGCCGGCGCGGTGGTGGTCGGGCCGACCGACGGGCCCGGGCGGATCGGCCCGGTGCTGCTGCGCTCCGACGGCGCGGCGCGCGACCTGATCCACGTCCGCCGCGCCACCGGCCTGATCCACATGGAGGGCCACGAGACCTTCCGGCTCGCGGTCTCGAGCCTGACCGACGTGACCCGGGAAGCGGTCGAGGCCGCGGGCGCCGGCCTCGGGGACATCGACCTCTTCGTCTACCACCAGGCCAACGGCCGCATCATGCGCGCGGTCGCCGAGCGGCTCGACCTTCCACCGGAGCGCGTCGTGGACTGCATCGCGGGCCTCGCCAACACGTCCGCCGCCTCTATCCCGCTGGCCCTGGCGCGCGCCGCCGAGGACGGCCGGCTGGCGCCCGGCGACCGGGTGCTGCTCGCGGCCGTGGGGGCCGGCTTCACCTGGGGGGCGACCACGATCGACTGGGGAGAGGCATGAACACCGAGGGATCCGCACTCGTGACCGGCGCATCGCGCGGCATCGGCGCCGCGGTGGCCCGGACGCTCGCCGCCGACGGCTGGCGCGTGGGCCTCAACTACCGCTCGGACGAGGAGGGCGCCGCGCGCGTGGCGCGCGAGGTCGAGGAGGCCGGCGGCTCCGCGCTGCCGCTGCCCGGCGACGTGAGCGAGCCCGAGACCGCCGACCAGGTGGTCGGCAAGCTCGAGGAGGCCTTCGGCCCGGTGCTCGTGCTCGTGAACAACGCCGGCGTGCGCGACGACGCCCTCGCGCTCCAGATCGACGACGACGCCTGGGCGCGCGTGCTCGACACCAACCTGACGGGCGCCTTCCGGCTCACCCGCCGCGCGCTGCGCCCGATGATCCGCGCCCGCTTCGGGCGCGTGGTGAACGTCGCGTCGATCGTCGGCCGGCGCGCCAACCCCGGCCAGGCGAACTACGCGGCCTCGAAGGCCGGGCTGATCGGCCTCACCGGGACGCTCGCCGCCGAGGTGGCCCGGCGTGGAGTGACGGTCAACGCGGTGGCCCCCGGCTTCATCGAGACGGAGCTCACCGACGGCGTGGGCCGCGAGCTGCTCGACGCCGTCCCCGCCCGGCGCGCCGGGAGCCCCGAGGACGTGGCGGCCTGCGTGCGCTTCCTGGCGTCGCCCGAGGCCGGCTACGTGACCGGGGCGACCCTGACCGTCGACGGCGGCCTGACCGCCTGACCTGCGACCACGACCACGAGAGCAAGGAGAGAGCAGATGTCGACAGCAGTCACCCAGCAGCAGGTCCACGACCGGATCATCGAGGCGATCGCCTCCTTCGGCCCGGACCCCGAGGACGTGAAGCCCGAGGCCCTCTTCGAGGCCCTCGAGGTGGACTCCCTCGACCTCGCCGAGCTGGCGCAGATCGCCGAGGACGAGTTCGGCGTGAAGATCGAGTCGTCCGACGTGGAGGGCCTGAAGACCGTCGGCGACGCCATCGAGCTGGTCTCCGCGCGAGCGTCATGACCCGGCGAGTGGCCATCACGGGCGTCGGCGCCGTCACGCCGCTCGGCGTGGGTGCGCGGCAGCTCCACGAGCGCTGGTGCGACGGCCGCACCGGCATCGAGGACGGCGTGGCCCGCGCCGGCGACTTCGACGCCACCGACTTCATGTCGGCGAAGCAGGCGCGCCGCACCGACCGCTTCACGCAGCTCTCGGTGGCGGCCGCGTCCGAGGCGCTCGACGACGCCGGCTGGGACGGCGAGCTGCCGTACGAGCCCGATCTGGTGGGCTGCGTGATCGGCACCGGCATCGGCGGCATCGGCACGATCGAGGACGCCCACGACGTGCTCCGCGACCGGGGCGCCGCGCGCGTCTCGCCGCTGACGGTGCCGCTGATGATGGCCAACGCCGGCTCGGCCGCGCTCGCGATGCGCCACGGAGTGCGAGGCCAGGTGTACGGGGTGGTCTCCGCGTGCGCGGCGGGCGCCCACGCGATCGGCGCCGGCATGCGCATGATCCAGACGGGCGACGCCGACGCCGTGATCGCCGGCGGGTCCGAGGCCGCGCTGACCGGGCTCGCCCACGCGGCCTTCGCCGCCATGGACGCCACGTCGGCGAGCGGCGTCTCGCGACCGTTCGACGCGCGCCGCGACGGCTTCGTGATGGGCGAGGGCGCCGGCGTGCTGGTGCTCGAGGCGCTCGACGCCGCGGAGAGCCGCGGCGCGCAGGTCGTGGGCGAGCTGCTCGGCTACGCCGCCACGGCCGACGCGCATCACCTCACGGCGCCCGAGCCCGAGGGGCGCGGCGCCGCACGCGCCATCGAGCGCGCCCTGGCCGACGCGGAGGTGTCGCCGGACGACCTCGACTACGTGAACGCCCACGGCACATCCACGCCGCTGAACGACCGCGCGGAGACGATGGCGCTCAAGTCGGCGCTCGGCGAGCGCGCGCACGGCGTCCCGGTGTCGTCCACCAAGTCCGCGATCGGGCACCTGCTCGGCGCCGCCGGCGCGGTGGAGGCGGTGGCCACCGTGCTCGCGCTCGGCGAGCGCGTGGCGCCGCCCACGCTCGGCTACGAGGAGCTGGACGAGGGCCTCGACCTCGACTACGTGCCGGACGGCCCGCGGCCGCTCGACTCGAACGGCGGGCCGGCGATCGGCATCTCGAGCTCGTTCGGCTTCGGCGGCCACAACGCCGTGCTCTGCCTGGCGGGTGCGTCGTGAGCGTCGCCGTCGCACAGACCCCGCAGACCGAGCGGCTCACGCCGATGCAGCGGCTGGAGCTGCTCTGCGACCCCGGCTCGCTCGAGGTGATCCGCTCCGGGGTGGCCTCGCGCCACATGGGCGAGAAGACGCGCGCCGGCGACGGCGTGGTGGGCGGCGCCGGCCGCATCGAGGGCCGGCCGGTGTTCTGCTACGCCCAGGACGCCGGGCTACGTGGGCGGCTCGCTCGGCGAGGCTCACGCCGACACGATCGTGCGCGTGATCCGGCTCGCCGGCCGCGCCGGCGCCCCGGTCGTCGGGTTCGTGGAGTCGGGCGGCGCCCGGATGCAGGAGGGCATCGCCGCGCTCGGCGGCTACGCGCGGATCTTCCGCGAGACCGTGGCGCTCTCGGGCCGCGTGCCGCAGGTGTCGATCGTGACCGGGCTGTCGGCCGGCGGCGGCGCCTACTCGCCCGCCCTGACCGACTTCGTCGTCATGACGCGCGAGGCCAGCATGTTCCTCACCGGGCCCGCCGTGGTCCGCGACGCGCTCGGCGAGGACGTGTCCGCGTCGGAGCTGGGCGGCACGCGCGTCCACGGCCGCAACGGCGTCTGCCACCTCGTGGCCGACGGCGACCCCGAGGCGGCCCTCCTCGCTCGTGAGCTCCTTTCCTACCTGCCCCCGCGCGCCGGCATGCCGGCTGCGCCTCGTCCCGTGCGCGACCGCACTGCCCGCCGCGACCCCGGGCCGGTCGTGCCGGGCGAGGCGCGCGCCGTCTACGACGTGCGCGACGTGGCGCGCTGCGTGCTCGACGGCGGCGAGCTGCTCGAGATCGCGCCCGGCTGGGCGCGCAACATCGTGACCGGGTTCGGCCGGCTCGACGGGCAGCCCGTCGGGCTGATCGCCAACCAGCCCCGCCATCTCGGAGGCGTGCTCGACGCGGCCTCGTCGCAGAAGGGCGCGCGCTTCGTGCACAAGTGCAACGCGTTCGGCATCCCGCTCGTGGTGCTCGTGGACACGCCCGGCTACATGCCCGGCACGCGCCAGGAGGGCGCCGGCGTGATCCGCCACGGCGCGTCGCTCGTGCACGCGTTCGCCGAGGCGCGGGTTCCGAAGCTGACCGTGGTGCTCCGGAAGGCGTACGGAGGTGCGTTCATCACCATGAACTCCAAGGACCTCGGCGCGGACTTCGTGTTCGCGTGGCCCACGGCCGAGATCGGCGTCATGGGGGCGCAGCCCGCGGTGGGGATCATCCACCGCCGCGAGCTGGCCGCCGCGGACGACCCCGAGGGCGCCCGCCGCCGGCTCGCCGACTCCTACGCGGAGACCCACCTGCGGCCGGAGGTGGCCGCGCGCGACGGCTACGTGGACGAGCTGATCGAGCCCGTGGAGACGCGCGAGCGGCTCGCCTGGGCGATGGGAGCGCTGCGCTGATGCTCGCCGGCAAGCGCATCCTCATCACGGGCGTGATCACGCGCGACTCGATCGCGTACCACGTGGCCGAGCGGGCCCAGCGCGCCGGGGCCGAGGTGATCCTCACCGGCTTCGGGCGCTCGCGGCGCATGACGGAGCGCTCCGCGGCGCGCCTGCCGGAGACGCCGGACGTGCTCGAGCTCGACGCGAACCGGCCCGAGGACTTCGAAGCTCTCGCCGCCGGGCTGCGTGAGCGCTGGGACGGCGTGGACGGCGCCCTGCACGCCATCGCGTTCGCCCCGGCCGACGCGCTCGGCGGCGGGTTCATGGACACGCCGGCCGACAGCGCCGGCGCGGCCTTCGCCACGAGCGCCTACTCGCTCAAGGCGCTCGCCGCGAGCCTGCGCCCGCTGTTCGCCGGCGGCGAGCCCGGCGGGTCGATCGTGGCGATGGACTTCGACGCCTCCGTGGCCTGGCCGGCGTACGACTGGATGGGCGTGGCGAAGGCCGCGCTCGAGGCCACCGGGCGCTACCTGGCCCGCGACCTCGGCCCGGACGGCGTGCGCGTGAACCTGGTCTCCGCCGGGCCGCTGCGGACCCTGGCAGCCGGCGGCATCGACGGCTTCGAGGAGCTCGCCGGAGCCTGGCCGCGCCAGGCGCCGCTCGGCTGGGACGCCGGCGACCCCGCGCCCGTCGCGGACGCCGCCTGCTTCCTGCTCTCCGACCTCAGCCGCGGGGTGAGCGGCGAGATCCTCCACGTGGACGGGGGCTTCCACGCCATGGGCGCCCCGCTCGAGGCCGCGGCATGAGCGACCGGCTGCTGCTCACCGGGGCCACCGGGTTCGTGGGCATGGAGGTGCTCGCGCGCTACCTGGAGCGAACCGACCGGGACGTGGTCGCGCTCGTCAGGGCGGCCGACGAGGCCGCGGCCGCGGAGCGCATCGACGGCGTGCTCTCGGACCTCTTCGGCCGGCGCGCCCGCCGCTACGCCGGCCGGGTCCAGGCGGTGCCCGCCGACCTCACGGCGCCGGGGCTCGGCCTCGAGCCCGCGCAGGCGGACGCGCTGGCCGCGTCCGTGAGCGACGTGATCCACGCCGCGGCCTCGGTGTCGTTCGACCTGCCGCTCGAGGAGGCGCGCGCGATCAACGTGGAGGGAACGGAGCGGGTGCTCGAGCTCGCCGGGCGCGCGAACGGGTTGCGCCGCTTCGCGTACGTGTCCACCGCGTACGTGGCCGGGACGCACGAGGGCACGTTCAGCGAGGCCGACCTCGACGTGGGCCAGGGCTTCCGCAACTCCTACGAGCGCTCGAAGCACGAGGCGGAGCGCCTCGTGCGCGCGCACGCGGGACAGCTGCCGGTCACGATCCTGCGCCCGAGCATCGTGGTCGGCGACCGGCGCAGCGGGTGGACCGCCTCGTTCAACGTCCTCTACGCGCCGCTGCGGGCCTTCTCGCGAGGCCTCTACGCAGCGGTGCCGGCGGTCCGCTCGGCGCCGGTCGACGTGGTCTCGGTGGACTACGTGGCCGACGCGATCGTCTCGGTGTGCGAGGGCGCCGGCGGCATCGGCGAGACCTACCACCTGACCGCGAGCGCCGACGCGGCGACCGTCGGGGACCTCGTGGACCTGGCCACGAGCTACTTCGACCGGCCGCTGCGCGTGCTCGACCCCGAGGCCTTCGAGCGCGACGTGGAGCCCGAGCTGCGCCGGAGCGGGAGCTCGGCCCAGCGGGCGGTGCTCGAGCGCAGCCGCATCTACTTCCCCTACTTCCGCATCGGCGTGCGCTTCGACGACCGCCGCGCCCGCTCGCTGCTCGAGCCGGCGGGCATCAGGGTGGCGCCGCTGCGCGACTACTTCAGGGCGCTCGCGGACCACGCGGTGGCGGCGCGCTGGGGCCGGCGGCGGATCACCCGGGCCGAGGCGCACGGCCTTGCGCGGGCTCGGCGGCCCGAGCCCGTGCACTGAAGGACGCGGCCAGCCGGGATCCCCTGCATCCGGGGAAAAATTATGTCTGATGTGGGCTCACCGGGCAGGGGGAGCGATCGTCCCCATCCTCACGGCTGCGAACGTCCTCGTCTGGCTCTGGGCCACGTGGGCACTCGCGCACGCGTTCGCCTAGTGTGCGGGCCAGGTAGTTCACTGGCCAACCATTTCTCCTAGGAGAGACTCATGCCCGAGTCCGCGTCGCCCGACGTGACCATCACGCAGTACGAGGGCGAGCAGGCCGAGCGCGCCAACGCGACCGGCCTCACCCCCGTCGTCTTCATCCACGGCCTCTGGCTCCTCCCCAGCAGCTGGAACCGCTGGGCCGAGGTGTTCGAGCAGGCCGGCTACACGGCGCTCACGCCCGGCTGGCCCGACGATCCCGAGACGGTCGAGGAGGCCAACGCGCACCCGGAGGTCTTCGCGCAGAAGACCGTCGGGCAGGTGGCCGACCACTTCGGCGAGGTCATCGGGAAGCTCGAGCGCAAGCCGGTCGTGATCGGGCACTCGTTCGGCGGCCTGCTCACCCAGATGATCGCCGGCCGCGGCCTGGCGGCCGTGTCGGTCGCGATCGACCCGGCGCCGTTCCGCGGCGTGCTGCCGCTCCCGCTGTCGGCGCTCCGCTCGGGATCGCCGGTGCTCCGCAACCCGGCCAATCGCAACCGCGCGGTGCCGCTCACCTACGACCAGTTCCGCTACGCCTTCGCCAACGCGGTGCCGGAGGACGAGGCCAAGGAGCTGTACGAGCAGTTCGCGGTGCCCGCCGCGGGCGCGCCGCTCTTCCAGGCGGCCGCGGCGAACCTGAACCCCTGGTCCGAGGTCAAGGTGGACACGGACAACCCCGATCGCGGGCCGCTCCTGATCATCTCCGGGGAGAAGGACCACACCATCCCGTGGGCGATCGCGAACGCCTCGTACAAGCAGTACAAGGACAATCCCAACGTCACCGAGATCAAGGAGATCGAGGGCCGCGGCCACGCGCTGACGATCGACAGCGGCTGGCGCGAGGTGGCCGACACCGCCCTCGAGTTCGTCCAGCGCTTCACCAAGGAGACCGCATGAGCGCCCCCGACACGATCGTCCTCGTCCACGGCTTCTGGGTCACGCCCCGCAGCTGGGAGGAGTGGAAGGAGCACTACGAGGGACGCGGCTTCCGCGTCCTGACGCCGGCATACCCCGGCTTCGAGGTGGAGGTCGAGGCGCTCAACATCGACCCCTCCCCGATCGAGGCGCTGACCGTGCCCGCGATCATCGAGAAGCTCGAGTCGGTGATCGACGAGCTCGACGCGCCGCCGATCATCATCGGCCACTCGGCGGGCGGGGCCTTCACGCAGATCCTGCTCGACCACGGCCGCGGGTCGGCCGGCGTGGCGGTCAACTCGGCCCCGACCGAGGGCGTCCGGGCGGTGCCGCCGGCGCAGCTGAAGGCGACGCTCCCGGTGCTCAAGAACCCCGCGAACAGGCACAAGGCCGTGGGCTTCACCCACGACCAGTGGCACTACGCGTTCACGAACACGTTCAGCGAGGAGGAGTCCGAGCGGCTCTACAAGCGCTACCACGTGCCGGCCTCCGGGATGATCTTCTGGGACAGCGTGCTCGCCAACCTGCAGCCCGGCCACCAGGAGACGTGGGTCGACTACAAGAACGACGAGCGCGCGCCGCTGCTGTTCATCTCGGGGTCGGAGGACCACCTCATGCCGCCCAAGATCCAGCAGTCGAACGCCAAGCACTACAAGTCGGACACGGTCACCGAGATCAAGGAGTTCCCCGGCCCGCACCTGCTGCCGTCCGCGCCCGGCTGGCAGGAGGTCGCGGACTACGCCCTCGACTGGGCCGTGGAACACAGTTGAGCGACGTGCGCATCACGCACGTCGGCGGCCCCACCGTCCTGATCGAGGCCGCCGGCTGGCGGCTGCTCACCGACCCGACGTTCGACCCTCCCGGGAAGCGCTACGTGTTCGGCTGGGGCACGTCCTCGCGGAAGCTCGCGGGACCGGCGCTGGAGGCCGCCGACCTCGGGCCGATCGACGCGGTGCTGCTCAGCCACGACCACCACGACGACAACCTCGACGAGGCCGGCCGGGCGCTCCTGCCGTCGGCCGGCACGGTGGTCACGACGGCCGCCGGGGCCGGCCGCCTCGGCGGCGAGACCCGCGGCCTCGAGCCGTGGGGCACCACCCGCCTCGAGGCGCCCGGCCGGACGCCGATCGAGATCACGGCCACGCCGTGCCGCCACGGCCCGCCGCTCAGCCGTCCGATCGTGGGCCACGTGATCGGCTTCGCGCTCGCCTGGGAGGGACAGGAGCACGGCGTGCTCTGGATCTCCGGGGACACCGTCCTCTACGACGGCGTGCGCGAGGTGGCCGAGCGCCTCACGGTCGGCACCGCCCTGCTCCACCTCGGCGGCGTGCAGTTCCCGGTCAGCGGGCCGCTGCGCTACACGATGACCGCGCGCGACGCCGTCGAGCTGTGCGGCCTGGTCCGCCCGCACACGGCCATCCCGATCCACTACGAGGGCTGGAAGCACTTCCGCCAGGGGCGCGAGGCGATCGAGCGCGAGCTCGCGGGAGCCCCGGACGACGTCCGCGCGCGCTTCCGCTGGCTGCCGATCGGCGAGCCGGTGGAGCTTCCCGCCTGATGCGTGGCTCAGGTGCCGGTGTCGATCCGGGCCTGGTAGACGCGCACCCAGCCGCACTGCGAGGCCGCGCGCTCGTCCGCCGACTCGTAGCGGCGCTTCAGCTTCGACAGCTCGCGGAGCGCGCGCCCCGTGCGCGTGCGGTAGGACGCCGCCTTGCGGCGCTTGTGAGCCTGCCCGCGCCCTGTCCCGCGGGTTGCTTTAGACCCCGACGTTCAGCTTGACGGCGATCCGATCGCCGGCCGAGCCGGACCACGACGCCAGCTGGCTCGCGTAGCCGTCGCTGAAGACCATGTCCGTGTCGAGCGAGACCTGGGCGAGGTTGCGCGCGCTCTGCTCGTAGCCGTCGGTCTCGTAGACCGCCTCGCACAGGTCCTTCGGCAGCGCGATCTGCGAGGTCCGCAGCTTCGAGCCCGCCGCCGTGGCGGCGTCGAGGCTCTCGTAGACCTCGAAGTGCATGTGCGGCCAGCGGCCCGAGTAGGCGGCCGGGAAGACGCTCTCGAAGACGACCTTCCCGTCGCGGCCGCTCTCCTGGACGCCGCGCAGGTAGTTCTCGGAGGCGATCTCCTGGTCGTACATCGAGTAGCGGCCGTCGATGTCGCAATGCCACAGGTAGACGGCGGCGCCGGCGAGCGCCTTGCCGCCGCCGGCCACGTCGAGCAGGGTCATCTCGATCGTGGTGGGCACGCCGGCGGCCGTGCCGGAGGCGTCGCCGAAGCTCTTCGTGATGTCCCTGCGCACGACCCCGCTCTCCGTCAGGGCGTTGGGGCCGTTGGACCCGTCGCCCGGGAACGGCCCCGCCGTCTCCTCCGGTATCTCGGAGGCCGAGCCGCCGCTCTTCGCCGAAGCGGCGGCCGTGGTGTCCCCGCCGCCGTCCGACGAGCCGCACGCGGCCAGCGCGGCGGCGCCGAGGCCGCCCGCGAAGACCCCGAGGGCGCGCCGGCGGCTGATCAGCCGCGGCAGGTCGTGTGAGAGGCCGAGATCGTGTTCTTCCGTCGTCGTCATCGTGCGGTCAGGATGGCTCGCTCGCGTGAGCTGAGCCTGGGCGGTTCCTGAGAGAATCCTGGCGGAGTGAACCGCCTGCACCACTGGTACTGCAACCGCGACGCCTGGAAGCGGCACGTGCGCGAGGACCTGGTGCCGCCCGCGATCGACGGGCTCGGGCTCGGCGACGACGTTCTCGAGATCGGCCCGGGCTTCGGGCCCGCGACGGAGCTGCTCGCCGGGCGCGTGGCCAACCTCACGGCGCTCGAGCTCGACCCCGGGCTCGCCGGCGCCCTGCGCGAGCGGCTCGGCGACCGGGCGACGATCGCCGACGGCGACGCGACCGCCATGCCGTTCGCGGACGCGAGCTTCGACTCGGCCGTCTGCTTCACGATGCTCCACCACGTGCCGACGCCGGAGGCCCAGGACCGGCTGTTCGCGGAGGTCCGGCGGGTGCTGCGCCCGGGCGGCGCCTTCGCCGGGACCGACAGCGTCGGGCGGGGGCTGGGGTTCGCGCTGCTCCACGTCGGCGACACCAAGAACCTGATCGCCCCGGACGACGATGCCCGCGAGGCTGGCCGCCGCGGGGTTCGGCGAGATCGACGTGTCGGCGGACCGCGACAGCTACCGGTTCCGCGCCCTTTGGGAACCCCGGGGTTTCTCATTTCGCCCACGGGGGTAGAGCTTTCTCGAGGCCGACGTTGTGGCCTGGAGGGGGAGGGGGTCCTCCTACGACCGAGGGAGGCGGATATCCGCCTCGCCACCGGATTGCCGGCGGATGCGCGGGGCTGCCGCGCGCGCCGACGAGTTCTGCATGGCTTCGAGACGTCCCATCACTGCCTGGCGGCGCTGCTCACAGCGGTGGTGGTCTGCTCGTCCCGGGATCCGCGGCGGCCTCCCAGCCGAGCTGCGCGGGCGCGAGCGCGGCTACCACGACCGCTCCACGCTTCCAGAAGGTGATGCTCTGCCTCCACAACGCCGAGCGCCGTCGGCACGGCCTCGGCAAGGTCCGCTGGAACCGCGCCCTCGCCCGCGTCGCGTCGAAGTACTCCCGGGCGATGGTGGCCAACCATTTCTTCGACCACTACTCGCCGAGCCACCGGGACCACATGGACCGGATCGCCAGGAGCAGCTACCGGCCCGACAGCGGCTGCTGGGCGGCGGGCGAGAACCTCTTCTTCTCCGCGGGCGTGTCGACACCGCGACAGCTGATGAAGGCCTGGATGGGCAGCGCGGTGCACCGCCGGGACATACTGCGCTCCGGCTGGCGCGACTTCGGGCTCGGGGTGGCCTACGGGTCCCCGTACGGCGGCTCCGGCATGACGGTGGTCGCCCTGTTCGGCGTCCGCTCGACCTGCGGCTAGGAAATCCCGGCCGGCTAGCGGCAGAACACGCCCTCGCACTGCGGCGAGAGTGAGTTCCCGAAGGCGCGGTTGCCGCCGCCGTCGACGGTCCCGGCCACGGCCTGGATCCCGCGACGGCCGTTGAACGTGGCCGTGTTCCGCGACAGCCGGTTGGCCGCGCCCTCGACGAAGATCCCGTCCTCGGCGGCGCGAGTGCTCAGGTTGTCGTCGAGCCTGTTCCGGTCGGAGCCCTCGGAGAGGTAGATCCCGGCGTAGCCGGCCTCGCTGATCCGATTGCCGGCGACCGTGTTCTCCGGCGACTCGTAGAGGGCGATCCCGTCGCCTCCGCCCCGGACACGGTTGTAGGCGACCGTGGTCCCGGTCGTCCCGTTTGCGATCCAGATGCCGGCGAAGGCGTTGTCGCTCAGCCGGTTGCCCACCACCCGGGCGTCCTCGCTGGCGAGGAGCACGATCCCGCCGGTGAACGTCGGCCGTGTGGCCGCCCGACGAGTTGCGGGCGACGACGATCGACGCGCTGACCGCGATCTGGATGCCGCTGTTCACGTTGCTCCAGGTGCGGTTGCCCACGACCCTCGAGTCACGGCGACTCGTCCACGACGATGCCGTTCCAGGCGTTCCGTGTGGCGTCGTTGCGCACGAGCGTGGACCCCGGGGAACGGAGCACCACGATCCCGTCCGACTGATAGGCATCCACGTCGTTCGACGAGTCGTTCCCGCAGAGCACCAGGCCCGGCGAGCCCATGGCGAAGATCCCGGCGGAGACGTCCTCTCCCTCGACTCCGCCGGCGCCGATGCGCCTGATCGTGAGGTCGCGGACGCGTCCCTGCGGCGCATCGCGGAACGCCACGCCGTTCACGCGGAAGTCGCGGACCGTCCCGTGCGCGATCGTGACGCGCGCGTGGCCGTCCACGGCGATGCCCTCGCTACCGGGGGCGTTCACGCCGTCCACGACGTGCCCGCCGAGGTCGAGGTCCACCCCGTCGGCGCCGATCGTGAGCGCCGTTCCGGGGCAGTTCACGAGGTCCCTCGAGAGGCGCGTGTCGCGCTTGATCTCCTGGCCGCAGCGCACGCTCGTGCCCTGAGAGGCCCCCGCCGGAGCGGCGGCGCCCGCGAGCGCGCAGGTGGTGGCGGCGAGCAGGACGGCGATGGTGCGGGGCTTCCTCATGGCGGGACCTCCGTCGGGGTGGTGCGCCCATGCTCCGGCGGGCCGCTACCGAGCGGCTACCGAGCGGCTACCGTGGCCCGCCAGTGATCGAGTTCGGCATCCTCGGGCCGCTCGAGGCGAGCCGCGCGGGCGAGCAGCTGCAGCTCGGCGGCCGCAACCAGCGGGCGGTGCTGGCGCTGCTCCTGCTGAACGCCAACCGGGTCGTGTCGATCGAGCGGCTGGCGGAGGACCTCTACGGCGGGGAGGCGCCGGTCAGCGCGGTGACCCAGGTGCACCGCCAGGTGTCGGAGCTCCGCAAGCTGCTCGACGCGGACGGCGCGGGGACGAGTCCGTGATCGAGACGCGCTCGCCCGGCTACCTCGTCCGGGTCGACGCCCAGCGGCTTCGACCTCCACCGCTTCGAGGGCCTGACGCGCGGGAGGCGCGCGGCCGCGGCTCCCGAGGCCGCGGCGGACCTGCTCCGCGAGGCGCTCTCGCTGTGGCGCGGAGCGCCGCTGGCCGACCTCGCCGTACGAGCCGTTCGCGCAGGCCGCCATCGCGCGGCTCGACGAGCTGCGCCTGGCGGCGCTCGAGCGCCGCATCGAGGCGGAGCTGGCGCTCGGCGCGTCACGCCGAAGTCGTGCCCGAGCTGCGCGGAGCTCGTGGCCGAGCAGCCGCTCCGCGAGCGGCTGCGCGAGCTGCTGATGCTCGCGCTCTACCGCGCCGGCCGCCAGGTGGAGGCGCTCGAGGTCTACCGCGCGACGCGCGAACGAGCTGGTCGACGCCTACGGCGTCGAGCCGCGGCCCGAGCTCGGCCGTCTGGAGCAGGCGATTCTCCGCCACGACCCGGCGCTCTCCGTCTCCTCGCCGGACGCGGCGGGCAGCGCGAGCCCGCCCGGGGCGTGCTCCTCGCGGCGCGCGACCCCGCGCGCGTGGGGGCGCTCGCGGCGCTGGCCGCGCCGCTGGCCGGCGACCCGCCGGGCGAGCTGGTGGTGGCCCTGCTGGTGGGCGACGAGGAGGGGCTGGGCGCCGCCGGCGCCGCGCTCGCGGCGATCCGCGAAGGCGCAGCCCGGGACGCGCACGGCGCAGTTCGTGACGGCGGGCGAGGCGGAGGACGTCCTGCACCTCGTCGGCTCGAACGACGTGGGCCTCCTGCTGCTCGAGGGCCGCCGGAGCTCGCCGAGGGCGCTCCGGGCGAGCTGGCCGCCGTGCTCGAGCGCAGCCCGGCCGACGTGGCGCTGCTGTTCGCCCCGGAGCGCGCCGGCGCCGCGCGGGCGGCGGCGTGCTCGTGCCCTTCGGCGGAGGCGAGCACGACTGGGCGGCCGTGGAGCTCGGCGCGTGGATGGCGGCCGCCACCGGCGAGGGGCTCCGCCTCGCGGGGCCGCGCGGCGGGAGCGCCGGCCGCGACGCCAGCCGGCTGCTGGCCGACGCCTCGCTCGCGGTGCAGCGGACGACGGGCATCGCCGCCGAGCCGGCGCTCGTGGACTCCGGGCCGGACGGTCTGGCTCGCGGCGGCGGCCGGGGCGACGCGCGGTGGTGGTCGGGCTCTCGCCGCGCTGGCGCCGCGAGGGCCTGGGCGACGCGCGGCGCGCCCTCGTGGCCGATCCGCGCTGCCCGGTGCTGGTCGCCCATCGCGGCCTGCGGCCGAGCGGCATCGCCCCGCGCGAGGCCGCCACGCGCTTCACCTGGTCGCTGTCCGGCTAGCCGGGCGAGCGCGGGCAGAGCGCGGCCAGGTCCAGCACCTCGTAGGCGCCCTGCACGAGCGGACAGCCCACCCGCGCGGAGCGGTACTCGGGCGCGACGAACGACGCGAAGGCCGCGTAGGGGGCGGGGCCGCGGAGCAGCTCGCCGCTCGAGCCGCGCGTACTCGGCCAGCCGGCTCTCCGGAGGGAGTCGCCGCGCCCGGTCGAGCTGCTGCGCTGAACGCCGCGTCGTCCCACGTGACGGGCCCGCCGCCGGGGCCGAACGGCTCGGTGTCCCCGACGGTGGCCTGCATGAACGGCGCCGGGTCGAGCACGGGAGTCGACGCGGGTCACGAGCAGGAGGTCGGCCGCGGCCGCCTTGGGGTCCGGGCCCTGGAGGCAGTCGAGCGACGGGGCGGGCGTCACGTCGATGCGCAGCGGCCGCAGGTTGTCGCGCACGATCGCGGCTATGCGCGCGTTCGCGGGCTCGCCGCAGAAGTAGAGCGTCGCGGAGACCGGGCCGCGCCCGCGCATGAGCCGGCGCGCCCGCGGCGAGGTCGGGCGCCGAGAGCGGATAGACCCGGCCCGGGTCCGGTCCCGGGATCGCCGGGGGCACGTAGCGGTCGGTCGGCGGCTCGCTCCAGACGGCGGCGAGCCGGGCCCGGTCGAGCGCGTAGCTCGCCGCCCTGCGCACGCGCGCGTCGCTGAACGCCGGGCGGCGCGTGTTGAACGCGATCATGTCCACGCCGGGGGCCGGAGCCAGGCGGTAGCGGCCGCTGCCGCCGGGGCCGTGGCGGCGGGCGAGCGGCCCGCCCGGGGCGAGCGGGCCGTGGAGGTCGTAGTCCCAGGTCACGACGTCCACCTGGCCGGCGCCCGCCAGCGCCACCGCCTTCGCGGTCGGCACTCCGGTCACGTAGACGATGCGCGAGGGGCGTCGCGGGCGGTCGCCGCTGTAGTTGGGGTTTCGCTCGAGGACGATCTGCCCCGGCGTCTCGGAGCTCACGTAGTAGGGCCCGGCCGACGCGATCGGCGTCTGCGCCTTGTCGGGCGGCGGCGTGCCGGCAGGCACCGCGCAGGCGATCGGCATGGCCACCCGTGACGGAAGGTCACCGGCGGGGCGGCGCAGCGTGATCGACAGGCGGTCCCCGCGGGCCACGATCCCCTTCACGCCCTGGGCCCGGCCGGCGTGGAAGGCCTGCTGCGCCGACCACGTCGCCGAACATGCTGAGCGCCGCCGGCTGCGGCCCCGCACCCGGCGAGAGCGCGCGCTCGAAGCGTGTGCTTGAACGCGCGCGCGTCGAGCGGCGCGCCGGACGGCGGCGAGAAGCGCATGCCGCGCCGGATCCGG
This sequence comes from uncultured Thermoleophilaceae bacterium, assembly GCA_963768465.1. GTDB lineage: Bacteria > Actinomycetota > Thermoleophilia > Solirubrobacterales > Thermoleophilaceae > JACVRW01. The sequence goes on from CAVYIA010000015.1 coordinate 255,718, forward strand.
AACGTGTAGGTGCGCCCGCCGTTCGACAGCGCCGGCATGGCCGCCGCCGCGTCGGGGCGCAGCCGCTGCCCGGCGGCGCCGGCGGCGTCCGGGTAGTTGAGGAGCTTGGCGCAGGTCGCGTAGAAGAGCTGGCTCACGGCGGGGTAGGGCCCGCTGGCCGGGTCGAGCGCGAGGCCGTCGTCGCGCACCGCCACCCGCACCTCGGACGCGTCGGCGGCCAGCGCGGGCGGCGCCGGGTCCGCGGCCGTCCAGAGGAGCCCGCCGTGCCTGCGCGCGAGCCGGGGGAGGCCGCTCAGCGCGACGCTGCTGCGCGCTCCCGAGCGCGATGTCGATGCGCGTCAGCGCGCGTCCGCGGGAGTCGGCGATCCAGAGCGCGCCGCTTCCGACGCGTCGAGGCTCTCGGGGCCGGCGCCGGCGGGCAGCGTCGTCTCGACGCTCGCGTCGTCGGCGCTCAGCCGGAAGACCACGTCGTCGGGCGTCGCGGCGGCCCAGACGGAGCTCCCGGAGACGGCCAGCGCGGAGATCCAGCCGTGCAGCCGCGCACGCGCGGCGATCCTGTTCGCGGCCGGGTCGATCTTCTCCACGAGCCCGTTCTCGCTGCTGGCGGCCCAGAGCGCCCCGTTCCCGAACGCCAGGAGCGTGGCCGTGACCGGCAGCGGGAAGCGGCGGAGCACGCGGCCGCTGCGGCCGTCCACGCGCACGACCTCGGCTCCGCGCGCCACCCAGACCGACCCGGCCCCCGCCGCGATGCCGCTGGGGTCGGACACGCGGAAGCCGCGGGCGTCGACCGTCCAGCGCCCGGCGATCTTCCTCGTGGCGGTGTCCACACGGACGATCCCGGGACCGCCCTTCTCGGTCGCGTACAGCCACCTGCCCGCGATGGCGATTCCACCCGGCACGAACGGAAGCGTGAGGCCGCCCACGGCCTTCCGGCGCTCCACGTCGACCTCGACCAGCCGCTGCGCCCCGCCGAGCAGCGCCCAGGCCGAACCGCCGCCGAACACCACGTCCACGGGCGCCTCGGGGAGGTCGACCCGGCCGGCCACCCGGTTGCCGACGGGGTCCACGAGCGCGATGCCCGGGCCGCCGACCGGGAGCCGCGGCTCCTCCGCGCCGTCGTCCTCGCCGATCCGCCGGCGAGGAGCGCCACCAGCGCCACCGCCAGCGCCACCGCCGCCACCCCGGTGGCGAGCAGCGCGCGCCGGCGCCGGCGCGCCGGGCGCAGCTCTCCGGCGAGTGCCGCCACGCGCCGCGTCGATCAGCTCGGCGGAGGTGTCGTAGCGGTTCGCCGGCTCCTTGGCCGTGGCCTTGGCGATCACGTCGTCGAGCGCCTCCGGCAGCCCGGCCCGCAGGTCGGATGCGCGCGGCGGGCGCTCGTGGAGGTGGGCATAGACCACGGCGAGCTCGCTCTCCTCGTCGAACGGCGCCGATCCCGTGAGGCACTCGTGCAGCACGCAGCCGAGCGAGTAGACGTCCGCGCGCCCGTCGAGCGCCTCGCCCTTGATCTGCTCCGGCGAGACGTACGCGATCGTGCCCACGAAGGCGTGCTCCCCGGTCAGGCTGCTCACCGACGAGGCGTGCTTCACCAGCCCGAAGTCGCCGAGGAAGGCGTGCTCGCCGTCCTCGGTGGGCTCGACGAGGACGTTCGCCGGCTTCACGTCGCGGTGCACGAGTCCGCGGCTGTGGGCCTCGTCGAGCGCGTCGCCCACCTGTGCGAGCAGGCCGATCGCGCGGCCGGGCTCGAGCGGTCCCTCGCGGGCGAGCAGCTCGCGCAGGTCGCTGCCCGGGACGTAGCGCATCGCGAGGTAGAGGTCGTCGTCCGCCGTCTCGCCGAAGTCCAGGATCGGCACGACGTGGTCGTGCCGCAGGCCGGCCGCGATCGTCGACTCGCGCAGCAGGCGCCGCCGGAAGCGCTCGTTCTTCGCCAGCTCCGGATCCAGCAGCTTGAGCGCCACCCGCTCGTCCGTGCCGTCGCGCTCGGCCAGGTAGACCGCTCCGGTGGCCCCCTCGCCCACCAGCGAGAGCAGGCGGTAGCCGGCGACCGTGGACCCGACCGGAGGGTGAGCCCTCATCGGCCGAGCCTAACCCCGCTCCATAGCGGATGCGCGAGTGTTCGCTCAGGAGAAATGGATTGGTGACGTGAGACGACTGCTTGTCCTGACCTCGGTGGTTCTGCCGCTCGCGCTCCCGGCGAGCGCCGCGGCGGGCTGGTCGCGTCCGTACGTGGTGACGAAGCGCTCGGCGGCCGACCAGCGCGTGGCGCTGTCCCCGCGTCACGGCGGCGTCGTCGGGTGGCGCGGCGCGACGGCGTGGGCGATGGCGCTCCGCCGGCTCGGTCCGGACGGGCTGCCGCGCGGCCGCGGCCGCCGGGTCTCGCAGGTGCTGGACGTCTCGTTCCCGCCGCGACCGTCGATCGCGGTCAACCGCCGTGGCGCCGCGGTGATGATCTGGGCGCGCGACAGGGGCAACGGGAACTACGCCCTCCTGGGTCGCCATCTCAGCTCGAGGGGACGGCTGGGGGCGGTCCGGATGCTGGTGGGCGGCGTGCCGGCCGGGGGCGCGGAGGACCTGCCCGCGGACGTGGTCCTGGGCCCGGGCGGCGACGCGATTGTGGTCTTCGGGTCGCAGCGCGGCCTCCATCTGAGGCGCTTCGCCGCCGACGGCTCGCTGGGCCCCGTGATCGACGTCCCGGACGAGGGGGGCCAGGACGCCGCGCCGTCGCTCGAAGTCGATCCGTCGGGCCGGGCGGTCCTCGCCTGGGTCCACTCAGGGCGGGATCGGTACGGAATCCGGGCCGCGCGCATCGGCGCGGACGGCGGGCTCGGCGCGGCGCAGGACGTGTCGGAGCCTCACGAGTACTGGTCGGGAGGGGGCGTGGAGCTCGCGGTCGACGCGAGGGCCAGGGCCACCTTCGTGTGGGCCCCTCCCGCCGCCGGCCTCGACGCGAACGTGTTGGCGCGCCGCCTGGCCGGCGGACAACCCGAAGGCCTCAACACGCTCGGCGCGTCCGACGCCACTCACGGGGCGGTCGGCGTGGCCGTCGGGGTGGACGCGCGCGGGGTGGCGACGGTGGCCTGGCGCGACCCGGGCCCGGGTGACGGGACCGCCGTCATCAAAGCGCGGCGTGTCGGAGCGAACGGGCTGATGGGCCCACCCGCCAAGACGCTGTCGTCCACGGGCGAGCTGTCCGTGCCGCAGGTGGCCGTGGACGGCCTCGGCAACGCCACGGTCGCGTGGGACCGGATCACGGCAAGCAGGGCCGAGGTCGATGCCCGGCGCTTCGGCCCCCGGGGACGGCTCGGCTCGATGCGGAGGCTCAGCTCCCCGTCCGCACCGTTGACGGCCGCCTCCAGCGTTCAGCTTGCGGCGGGCGCCCGGGTCACGGTCGCCACCTGGTCGTCTGCGGGGATCGCCGCCTCCCGGTTCTTGCCGTAGACCCGCAGGCTGCCGTCGTCGAGCACCAGCGCGCCGCCGTCGGGAAGCCACTTCTGGGCGCCTTCCGGGCCGCTGAGCAGCGCGGCCTTGGACCGGATCTCCGCGGCGAGCGCCGTCGGGGCGATCGCGGTGGCCTGCACGATTCCGGTGAAGGCGGGCAGGCCGGTGGCCGGGTCGAGCAGGTGGTGCGCGGGCCGCCCGTCGGCGCCCGTCCAGCTCCGGCGGCCGATGCCGCTCGTGGCCACCCCGGCGTCCGCAAGCTCGAAGCGGTGGAGCACGCTCCCGTCGAAGGGGCTCTCCACCTCCACCGCGCGCGTCGTCCCGCCCACGCGCAGGTCCCCGCCGCACACGATCGCGTAGCTGGGCCGTCCCGCCAGGGCGTCTGCCAGCAGGTCGGCGAACAGCCCCTTCGCGAGGCCGCCGGAGTCGATGCCGAGCCCGGGCGGCCGGCGGACGCTGCGGCGGCCGGGCCGGAGCCGGCGCCAGCGGCCGTCCGGGCGCGGACGGGCGGGCATGCGCGGCGGTGCGGACTCCAGGAGCTCGGTGAGGCTCTGGTCGGGCGGCGCGCCGGACACGTAGCCGGCCGCCTGGATCTCCGGCAGGAGCGTGCCGTCCACGAGCCCGCCGGTCTCGTGCGCGGCGCGGACGACCGCCCTGGCGAGCCGCGCCATCAGCGGCGACACGGGCACCTCCTCGCGCGGATCGGCGTTGAGCGCCGAGAGCTCGCTGGCGGGCAGGAAGCGGCTGAAGCGCTCGTGCCACGACAGGAGCGCGGCGCGCGCGGCGGCGGCGGCCTCGGCGGCGCGGGGACCGCCGACGTGGACGGAGCACCGGCCCCCGAAGCAGGCGAAGGACTCGGCCGCCTCGCTCACGACTGGCTCGTGGTCACCGCGGGCGGCGAGTCCGTGGAGGAGCTCGAGGAGCGTCGCGGTCGCGAAGTCGCCTCGTCGTCGGTGCCGCTGCTCGCGCTCGTCGAAGTGGTCGCCTTCGCGACCACGCTCGTCCCGAGCGCCGGGTCCTTGCCGGCGACCATCTGGGCGTAGATCCCGCCGAACAGCGCGAGGAACGCCGCTGCCGTCAGTGCCGCCACAGTCTGCCGGATGTGCTTGATGCGCTCGCGCCGCCGCGCGAGCAGCTCCGCGCCGCTCATGCCGGAGCTCCTCTCCGGGCCACCGTGGTGGCCCGGCGCCGAGTCCACACACTCGCCAGTAGCGCGAGCGCCGGCACGGCCGGGATCGCGGCCGCCACGAGGAACCAGGCCTGACCGGCGTCGGTGCCCTCGCCGAGCGAGTGCGCCAGCGCGGCCAGCCAGGCGAGCGCCGTGAAGCGGTGCAGCATGCGCCAGCGCGCCACCCCGATGCGCCCGCGCACGTAGTAGCTCAGGCCGAGCGCGATGAGCGCCCACGCGCTCACGATGCCCAACGTGGTCCACACGCGCTGGTAGCCGCTGAGGAACGGGACGGTCAGGTCCAGGACGCTCGGATGGAGGAAGCCGTCGCCGAGCAGCGTCACCCCATGCAGGACGATCGCCGCGATCGTGGCGAGCGACAGCGCCTCGTGCGCGGCCTTCAGGTCGAGCTTGCGCGAGCGCCAGAGCCCCTGGGCGAGCCCGAGGGCCACCGCCAGGCTGGACGTGAGCAGCGCGACGGCTCCCGCCGCGCGGCTGGCGATCCAGAAGACGTGCCCCCCGGTGCCGGCTGCGATCAGGGTGCTCATGACGGCGTGACCCCCTGCGGCGGCTGCCCGGACGGCGGCGCGCCCTGCGGCATCAGCGACTGCATGGCGGCCCGGACCTTCGCCTCGGACACGCCGAGCTTCTCGGCCAGCGGGGCGGACGGGTCGCCGCTCGGGGCCTGGCCCGGCTCCGGGCGCGTGGCTTCCATGGCGCTCTGGAGCTTCGGCTCGGACACGCCGAGCTTCTCCGCGAGAGCGCTGACGTCCGGACCCTGGCCCGGCCGGCCCGGCGGCGCCGAGCCGCTCTGCGTCTGCGCGCCGGCGGACTGCGTGCCGGCCGCCGCCACGCCGCTCGTGTCGTCGGTGCCGCACCCGGCGAGGGCCACGATGCCGGTCACGCCGAGCAGCGCGGCGGTGTTTCTGAGTCTGGGATTCACGATCGCTCCTTGGTTCGGTGGAGCAGGGATCGTGGGCCGGCCGGCTCGGCGGAGGCCTGGGGCCTCCCTGGGCAAACGCTGAGGAAGGTCCGGCGGCTAGACGCTGTCCGGCGAGAACGTGTCGCAGTCGGCCGGGTCGCCGCTCGCGCGGCCGCGGTCGAACCAGGCGGTGCGCTGCTCGGAGCTGCCGTGGGTGAACGAGTCCGGGTTCACGCGGCCCGTCGCCTGGCGCTGCAGGCGGTCGTCGCCGACGGCCGCGGACGCGCGCGTGGCCTCGCTCACGTCGCCCTTCTCGAGGTCGCCGGCCGCGTACACCGAGTGCGCCCAGACCCCGGCGTAGCAGTCGGCCTGGAGCTCGAGGCGCACCGACAGCGCGTTCGCCCGGTCCGGCTGCTCGCGCCGCAGCCGCTCGACCTGGTCGCTGGTGCCGAGCTGCTGCTGCACGTGGTGTCCGACCTCGTGCGCGATCACGTAGGCCCAGGCGAAGTCGCCCGGCGCGCCGAGCTGCCGCTCCATGTCCCCGTAGAAGCTCAGGTCGAGGTACACGCGCTGGTCGGCCGGGCAGTAGAACGGGCCGACGGCCGACGAGGCGTTCCCGCAGCCGGTGGACACCGCGTCGCGGTAGAGCACGACCTTCGCGCGCGAGAACGGCTCGTTCGCCTGGGCGAAGATGCGCTCCCACGTGTTCAGCGTGCGGCTGAAGACGTAGGTGCTGAAGTTCTTCAGGTCGCGCTCGGGGTCCTGCGCGGCCGGGATGCCGCGTCCCGCCCGCCGGCGCCTCGGCGGGCTGGGCGAAGGGGTCGTCCACGCCGAAGGCGGGGCCGGACCCACCGCTCCCGGACAGGACCTGGATCAGCAGGAAGACGATCACCCCGGCGATCCCGAGCCCGCCGGGGACCGCCACGCCGGGCCGCATCCCGCCGCCGCGTGCATCGACCACGTCCGAGCTGCGGCCCCCTTTGCGGCTCCAGCGCACGCCTGAGTTCTAGAGGGCGTGCGGCACCCTGACTGGGTGATGCGCGCTCGTCCGGGCCGCGGCGACGATCGAGGGAGTCCTTATCCGCCAAAGAGGAGTAGAGAAATGGCCAACCTGGTTGCGATCGCGTACGACGATCTCGGCACGGCCCAGAGCGTGATGGGCAGCGTCGGCGAGCTGGTCAAGGAGCACTCGCTCGAGGTCGACGACGCGGTGATCCTCGAGAAGAAGCAGGACGGCAAGATCAAGCTGCACCAGCCCTCCGCGGCCGGAGCAGGCGCGGCCGGCGGGGCGCTCTGGGGCGGCCTGATCGGGCTCATCTTCCTGATGCCGCTGTTCGGCATGGCGCTCGGCGCCGCCGCCGGTGGCGCCGCGGGCGCGGCCAGCGACTACGGGATCGACGACAAGTTCATGAAGGAGCTCGGCGACAAGCTGCAGCCGGGCACCGCCGCCATCTTCGTGCTGGTCCGCGAGGCCACGCGCGACAAGGTCGTGCCGGAGATCTCCAAGTACGGCGGGCACGTGATCCAGAGCTCGCTCTCGAACGAGCAGGAGACGGCGCTCCAGGAGGCCCTCGACGCCCGGGGCGGTGACCGCGGTAGGCCACGTGAGGTCCCGCCGGGTCCTGATCGCGGTCGGCGCCCTCAGCATGCTGCTGGGGGCGATCGCGATCCTCGTGCCCGCGGTGGCCTCCGTGGGCACCGCGGTCTTCATCGGGATCATGCTGCTGTGCGCGGCCGTGCCCCTGGCCTTCAACGCCTTCGCGGGCCACGACATGGGCGTGACCGTTCTCCGGCTGCTGCTGGCGCTGGTCACGGGCGCGGCCGGGCTCTACCTCCTGGTGGCCCCGCTGGAGGGCACCTACACGCTGACCGTGATGCTGGTGATCTGGTTCGTGGCCGTCGGCTGCCTGCGGATCGCGGGCGGCCTCGGCTCGCTCGGCGTCCCCGGCGCGGGGCTCACGGTGATCAACGGAGCCGTCTCGCTCGTGCTGGGCATCCTGATCGCGAAGAACCTGCCGAGCTCGGCGGACTGGGCGATCGGCCTGCTCGTGGGCATCGACCTCTTCCTCTTCGGCGCGAGCGCGCTCTGGGCCGCCTCGTCCCTGAAGGACGAGCAGGCCGGCACTGCCGGCCTAGCGGCCGAACCTGTCGAACGGGTCGTCGAGCGATCTAGCTCGGCCGCCAGCTCGCGGCCGTCGATCGCGATGCGCTGGCCGCAGCCGCAGCTCACCGTCGCGCTCATGCGGACCTCTCCGACCGTCGCCGGGACGGTGTCGCCGCATTCCGGGCAGTCAAGGTCCACGAGCAGGTCGCGGTCGCTCAGTTCCGGTCGAGTCATCGCGACCTATTTCCCGCCGCCTCGGGCGCCTCCTCCTCGCCTGAAGCGGATCAGCTCCTCGCGGTCGCTGCCCCCGGATACGGCGACGGACAGCACGGGCCCGATGCCGCGCGCGTAGAACTTGTACTCGAGGACCTTCGGCTCGAGCGGGTTCAGCTCCCTCGTCATCAGCACTCGCGGCGGGCCGAAGTGCCCGAATGGCACCTCCACCTGCTCCCTCAGGCTCATCACCTGGGCCCGGTCCTCCGCATGGCCCTCGTAGTACTCCTGGCGATAGCGCAGTCCGCGGCGCGGTCGCGCGGGCATGATCACCCCGGGCTGCGCGCCGTCGACCCCCGCCTCGAAGGATCCCTCGGTGGACGTTGGCCTGCCGTTCTCGTACTCGGTCGTGTCCTCGCCCAGGTACCAGATGTTCCCGGCCCTGTCCTGCGCGTACCAGTCGTCGGTCACCTCGACGGGCCTCCCGCCTTCGGTGACGGTGTCGTTGACGACTCGTGCGGTGATCCCGTTGGCGATTCGCTTCGTCCGCCTGGTCACCGTGACCACCACGCGCTGCCGGGTGCCGCTCGAGTCGGTCTCCCGGTAGACCCAGCGGGTGCCGGGCCGCATCGGCCAGTAGGGGTTGTCGATCCTGGTGGTGAAGTCGGCCGGGTCCAGGGTCACCGTCTCGCTTCCGTGAGGCAGCCTGGCGAAGGCCACGCCCGGCGCGACTAGCGCGAGCGAGGCCACGGCCGCCGCGATCGTTCTGGTGTTGGGCATCTCAGACCTCCTGATCGGATCGACCAGGTGTACCGCCGCCAGATGAGAGTCCCGTGAGCCCGATGGCCACCTCGGCCCCCCCGCCGTCCAGGTTGCGCACCGACGCACTCCCACCGTGCGCGGTCGCGATCGCCTCGACGATGGCGAGCCCGAGCCCCGCGCCGCCGCTCGAGCGTCCCGTGTCCGCCCGCGTGAAGCGCTCGAACGCCTGGCCGGCGAACTCCGGTGGGAAGCCGGGGCCGTGGTCGCGTACCGCCAGCTCGATGCCGGCGGATCCCGTCGCGCCCGACGAGCTCCACGGGTCCGGCGCCGTGGCGCAGCGCGTTGTCCACGAGGTTGCCGAGTGCCTGCTCGAGTGCGGAACCGGTCCACCTCCGCCGCGGCCTCCGTGGGGGCGTCCACGCGCAGATCGACGCCCGCGTCGGCCGCTCGCCGGGCGAAGCGCCGCCGGACCCCCTCGAGCAGGTCGCGGACCTCGACCGGGGCGGTCGCTATCTCCAGCCGTCCCTGGTCCGACCTGGCGATCACGAGCAGGTCGTCCGCCAGCTGGGCCAGCCGGTCGGTCTCCTCGCCGGCCGAGCGCAGCGCGGCCTCCAGCTCCTCGACGCTGCGGCCGCTGCGGCGGGCAAGCTCGAGCTCGGTCTTGAGGATCGCAAGGGGCGTGCGCAGCTCGTGGCTCGCGTCGGCCACGAACGAGCGCTCGCGGGCGAACGCGGCCTGCAGGCGGTCCAGCATCTGGTTCAGCGTGTGCCCGAGGCGGCTGATCTCGTCATCGGCCGCCGGGACCGGCAGGCGCTCGCCGGGGTCCCCGGCCGAGATGTCGGCCGCCCGCCGCCGCATCGCCTCGACCGGGCGCAGGGCGGCCGTGGCCAGCAGGTACCCGGCTCCCGATGCCAGGAGGAGGGCGACCGGGCCGCCGAGCAGCAGGAGCGCCCGCAGCTGAGCGAGCTGCTCGTCGCGGTCGTCCAGAGCCGATCCGACCACGACCACCACCCGGCGCTCGCCGGCCTGTGCGGGGCCCGCGAGCAGCCGCACGGGCTCCGCCAGGCCCGGCAGGTGGGTTCGCTCCACGCGCACGCGGCCCGCCGCGCGCCCGCTCCAGCACGCGGGCCGGAGATCGCCGGGCGGTCCTCGGCGCCTTCCGCCTCGTCTACCACCCGGCCGCGCTCGTCGAGCACCTGGGCGAGCCGCTCCTCGCGCTCCACCAGCAGGTCGCGGCGCGCCCCGATCGCATCCGGGCCCGCCTGCCGGACCAGCGCCCGCATGTCGGCGAGCCGCGTGTGGAGGTTCTCGTCGATCGTGTCGTCGAGCGCCGCGGCGAAGCGCAGGTACAGGAACAGCCCCGTGGCGGCCAGGACCACCGCCATGACGCCCGCGAACGCGAGCGTCAGCTTCACGCGGATCGGGAGCCGGCTCACAGCGCCAGCCTACGTCCGGAGAGCCGCACCCGAACGCGGCGGGCCCGGCTCATGGCCGGGCCCGCGCTGAGGCGTGGGGGAGGGCTCAGTCGCCCGAGCTCTCGCCGCTCTCCGGCTGGTCGGCGTCGATCGCGACCTTGTTGAACTGGTCGTCGAGCCGGACGTCCACCTGTGAGCCGTCGGCGCGCTTGACCTCCACCTCGTAGGTGGCGCCCTTCTCGCCGTCTCGCTCGATCTGGCCGAGGGTGCCGCCGCCCGTGACCTCGAGCGCGGCCTGGCCGGCCTGTTTCTCGACAGCGGCGCTCAGCTCGCCGTCTCCGTCGCCGCGGTCGGACGTGTCGCCTCCGCTGCCGGTGGCTCCGGCGATCGCCGCGCCGCCGAGCGCCAGTGCCGCGAGTGCCGCCACCGCGGCCACGATCTTCTTGAGCTTCTGCATCTCGTTTCCTCCAGGGTTGGGCTGATCGGTGGAAGCCACGCTAGGTCCGGCGGATGAGGCTTCCATGAGCCGATGAGAGGACGATGAGGGCGGTTCTCATCGGATGTTCATGAGCTGATGAGAGGCTCTTGCGGATGCGCGTGCTCATGGTCGAGGACAGGATCAAGATGGCCGGCCTGATCCGGCGCGGCCTCCGCGAGGAGGGGCTTGCCGCGGACGTGGCCATCAAGGGCGAGGACGCCCTCTGGATGGCCGCGCCACCGAGTACGACGTGATCGTGCTCGACGTGATGCTTCCGGGCATCGACGGCTTCGAGACGTGCCGGCGCCTCCGCGCCGA
>CAVYIA010000016.1:0-245000 GCA_963768465.1 uncultured Thermoleophilaceae bacterium
GATATCCACGAGCTGCCTCAGGACCTCGGGGTGATCGTGACCTACAACAAGGTCAAGGAGCTGTTCCCCGCCGAGGGAGTGACCACGACGGTGGTGGTCGAGGCCGATGACGTGCGCTCCGCTCCGGTGGCCGCCGGCATCGACGGCCTGGTCGCCGAGGTGAACAGCTCAGACGCGTTCAAGAAGGGGACCGAGGTCACCTACAGCGAGGACGGGACCGTCGCGGAGATCGACGCTCCCAGCCCAGGCAGCGGCACCGACCCCGCATCGGTGACTGCACTGAACGAGATGCGGGACGAGATCATCCCGGCGACGGTCGGCGGGGTGGCCGGCACGACGGTCAACGTGACCGGGGACGCGGCCGGATCGGCTGACTTCAGCAGCAACCTCGAGAGCAGGCTGCCGCTGATCTTCGCCTTCGTATTCGGGCTGGCGTTCCTGCTGTTGCTCGTCACGTTCCGCTCGATCGTCATTCCGATCACTGCGATCGTTCTGAACCTGTTGTCGGTCGGCGCGGCCTACGGCGTACTGGTGCTCGTGTTCCAGAACGGCAACGGCGAGTCAGTGCTCGGCTTCACGTCGAACGGCGGTGTGACCAACTGGCTGCCGCTGTTCCTGTTCGTGGTGCTTTCGGACTCTCGATGGACTACCACGTGTTCATCCTGTCCCGGATCAAGGAGCTGTACGACCGCGGCATGAGCACCGACGAGGCCGTCAACCAGGGCATATCGACGACCGCGGGCACGGTGACGAGCGCTGCGATCGTGATGGTCGGGGTCTTTGCGGTGTTCATCACGCTCAGTTTCATCGACTTCAAGGAGCTCGGCCTGGGCCTCGCGGCGGCCGTCCTGATCGATGCGACCATCATCCGCGGCGTGCTGCTGCCCGCTGCGATGAAGCTCCTCGGCGACTCGAACTGGTACCTCCCAGCTCGCTCGAGTGGATGCCGCAGATCGGTTCGGAGGGGGCGAGTTCACGGGACCCGTCGGAGCCTGGGGCGTCCGGCGAGCCGAAGGGGCCCAAGCCCAGACCGGTGCCCGCTTAGATCACCCGCCCCTCACTGTCCGAACGCGCATGTCCAGAGGACGGGGTAGACGCGACGGAGCTTGCTGTAGTCCGTGGCGGCGAGGCCGTAGACGTCGCCGACGATCGCTCCGCGGGCGTTGATGTCGTTGAGCTGCGTGCTGACGACGCGGTGGGCTCGCGACCGGGCGGGGACGCGGAGGGTGCGCAGGGCGGCCCAGCCGGTTCGCCAGATCGCGGGCTCGACGAGAGGGAAGCCGGTCTCGGTGAACGTGCCGGACATGCCGGCGGCCTGTCCGCGGTCGTTGACGTCGACGAGCTCCGCGTAGGCGTAGGGGCCGCGCGGCGCCGATCAGCTGCGGCTCGGCTGTCCGTGTCTGCCAGACCGCCGCCTGGTCGCTCTCGGGGTCGGTGTCGGTGCCGAGGTTGCCGAGGTATCCGACCGTCAGGCCGGAGCGGTTGGTCTGCTCGGCTGCTCCGTCGGCGCGGCCTGGCGCGGTCTTCAGCGCGATGACCTTGCCGGACTTGGTCCAGATCACGGGGTTGTTCTCGCCGTCGTCGTTGGGCAGCTTGCGCGACCAGCCGGACACGACGCCGTCGTTGCCGATGCTCCAGGCGTTCGTCCAGGTGTGTCCCGGCAGCGCGGGGAGGAAGCTCGCCTTGCCCTTGCGCGTCCAGCGCACCGCGCGCCGCTGGCCGGCGATGAGCAGCGTCGCGGCGATCTCGCCGCGTTCGTTGATCGCGTTGCGGTCCGGAACGTCCGCCTGCCGTAGGCGCCCGTTCGGCCCTCTCAGCACCGTCATGCGGCCGTGCTTCCAGCGGAACGGAAACGTGCGCTCCTTCTTGTCGTAGAGCAGGCCGAACACGACGCGGTCGTTGTTCACGCCGTAGGCCTCCGAGGAGACGTAGCCGGGCAGCACCCCGAGATCGACCGCCCGCGCGGCCTTCCCGCCCTTCCACAGAATCGCGCGGATCCGTCCCGTCCCTGCCATCGGCGAAGCCGACGACGTCGCCGCGATCGTTCAGCGCCTTCGCCTGAACCTCGTGCGAGCCCGCCCGCGGCGACTTCAGGATCGACGTGCTCGGCGAGCAGGCGGCGCTCGCGGCGTAGCGGTGCCCCCGAAAGCGCCACGAACAGCGCCAGCAACCGATGACGCTGCGGCCCAGGTGGCTCAGCAGTCTGTGGACGCATCGATACGGCCCCTCTCCGCGGCCGGCCGGCCGCATGGGTAGCTCCGACAGCAACGGGACCACCCTCTCGCCGGCCGCTTGACGAGCCGCTTGAGACTCACTGGACCCGTCTCGGTCGCAAACCTTCTGCGCCACCGTTCGACCGTTACGGCCAAGCCCTGGCGCGGAAGTCGAGCACCTGCTCGGGGGGCGGAGACTCCTCGGCGAGGTCCATGCCGTGGACGTCCTTGATGTGCTCGCGGAACCACTGGTCGAAGGGTCGTCCGAGGTCGCGAGCGCTCCCATCGCCGCCTGAATGTCGTAGTTCGATCACGACGACCGCCACGTCGCCGCCGGGTGTGCCCTGGATCCACACAGCCTCGCGCGTGATGCCGGCGCGCTTGCGCGAAGCCTCGTGGTCGGCCTGCCGGTCGCCATCCGCACAGGACGCGAGGGCCTCGCGGTCGGCGTCGGTCTTACCCGGAAGCAGCGGCGCGGCGAAGGCGATGGTCGATGGAGTTCCCCTTGTGCTGGTCGTGGTCGTCTGGCCGGGCGCATCTAACCAGTTCCGGTGCGCGCGCCGCCGGGTCGCGCTGCGGCCCTCCGCTTGCGGTCGGCGCATTTCGGACGCCCGATGGCCTGGTCGCATTTCAGCCTACGGATGCGGTCGCCGATGGTGCAGATTACTGCTTCTCGTCCCGTCCGCGGCGAGCGGCAGCGACGCCCAGTCCCTGAGAACCAGCAAGGCATCCTCCACCTCGCAGCGGGCGAAGGCCTCCTGGACCAGCTCCAGGCTCGTCGTCCGGCCGCGCGCGACCATGCGGAAGGCGATGCCCCACGATGTCGTCGGAATAGGGCCGCAGCTCGCCCGGCTCGATGCGCACCTCGTCCATCGCCTCGTAGAACGAGTCGAACCAGCGCTTGACGCCCGCCGGGCCTCGGTAGGTGTCGGGCTCGGACGCCAGCTCGGGCGGCGTGACCATCTCGAAGTCCTCGTGGACGAACGGCAGCATCGCCTCCACGCCCCCCTCGGCCAGGGCCGCGAATGCTTCCCGGACGATCGCCTCCACGTCGCTCATCTCGTATAGGTTCTCAATCCGATGAGGCCGAGGAGGTTCGCAGCAGCGCTGGTGCTTGCCGTGCTCGTGGCGGTTCCGGCCGTCGCGCTCGGGGCCACGCCGATCCCCCAGGTCCCCGCGGAGCTCGCCGGGCTCGAGCTGTTCAGCGGCACGACGGCGACGCCGCACGCCGTCAAGGCGCCGAACCCGCCGCGCCACCCGTTCATGGCCCCGAACGGGCGCAGCAACGTCCACAACGACGCCTACCAGACCGACACCTACCGCTACGCGGGCCCGCTCGGCCGCGACATGCGCAGCTACTCGCAGGCCTTCGGCGGGATCGGCAGCTGCGGCATCACGATCGTGTTCGACAAGCAGGGCCGCCTGCTCACCACCTGCATCTCCGCCACGACGGCCAGCCTGCGCCTGATGGACCCGGACACGCTCGACACGGTCGCGGAGCATCAGCTCCCGCCGCGCGTGATCCCGCCCGGCGCGAACCCCTTCCAGACGCCCGGCGGCGCCTACTTCTACCTCGATGACAAGGAACGGGCGGTCGTGTCGATGAACCGCCAGATCTTCGTGGTGGCGATCGAGGGGAACACGCTGCGCCGCGTCCGCACCTACGACCTCTCGCAAGTACGTCCCGGCCGACGACCAGCTCAACTCGGCGCTGCCCGACTGGAAGGGGCGGCTCTGGTTCGTGACCCGCCACCGCGGGATCGTCGGCGTGCTGAACCCGCGCACCGGCAAGCTGCTCGGGCAGGTACCGGACCGGCGAGGCGATCGGCAACTCGTTCGCGATGGACGAGACCGGCGGGGTGTTCGTGGTCACCGACCGGGCGCAGTACCGCTTCGACCTCGACCGCGAAGAAGAAGCCGCGCGTGAGCTGGCGCTTCCGCTACGACAACATCAAGAAGCAGAAGCCCGGCCAGTTCGACGCCGGGTCGGGCACCACGCCGACGCTGATGGGCAAGCAGCTACCTCTCGATCGCGGACAACGCGCGCCGCATGCAGGTCGTGGTCCTGCGGCGCGGCAGGCATCTCAAGAAGGGGCAGCGCCGGCTCGTCTGCGAGCAGCCCGTCTTCAAGAAGGGCGCCGGCGCCACCGAGAACTCGATCATCGCCACGGGCACGGCGATGGTCGTCGAGAACAACTACGGCTACGCGCCGCCGCCCGACGCGACCAGCAACGGCGACACGACCGAGCCCGGCATCGCGCGCGTGGACATCAAGCAGGGCGGCCAGGGCTGCCGCACCGTCTGGAACAGCCAGGAGATCTCGCCGAGCACCGTGCCGAAGCTGTCGCTCGCGACCGGGCTCGTCTACATCTACACGAAGCCGCCCGGCACGCCGGACAAGTGGTACGTGACGGCGGTCGACTTCCGCACGGGGAAGACGGTCTGGCGGCGCCTGATCGGCACCGGCCTCCTCTTCAACGTGCACTACGCCGGCATCACGATCAGCCGGCAGGGCGTGCTCTACGCGGGCGTGCTCGGCGGCACGGTCGCGCTCGCGCGACGGCTAGCCGCCGGCCTACCCGTAGCTGCGGACCTTGGCGTCGATCTCGGCGTCGGACGCGCGCCGGCGCGGGGTCACGTGCGGGCCGATGTTCACCGCCGGCACGCCCGGGCTTGAAGCCGGCGGGGCGGGCCGGGCAGCGCGTAGTCGGCGCTGCGGGCGATCAGCTGCTCGACCGACCGCTCCGCGACGGCCGAGATCGTGAGCGAGGGGTTCACGCCGAGCGAGGTCGGGATCGCCGACGAGTCCATGCAGAAGAGGCCCGGGTAGCCGAACACCTCGCCGCGGTGGTCCACGACGCCGAAGTCCTTCGAGTCCGCCATCCGGCAGCCGCCGAGCGGGTGGGCGGCGCTGACGTTGCGGTACGTGGGCGGCATCAGGCGGCCGAGGCCGTTCCGCTCGACGACGCTCCGCATCGCCGCGTTGGCCGCCTCGCGCACGCGCTGCGACTGCTCCGAGAGCGTGTAGTTGAACGGCCCGATCCCCACCGGGCCGGCGTTCGGCCGGACGTGGCTGCCGGTGGGCGGCGGGGCGAGGAACTCGCCGTCGTGCGTGTCCTCGACCATGGCGAGGATCTCCACGTGGTTGTTGAAGGTGCTGAGCGACTGCTTCTTCTGGAGCCCCCACCAGGACGGCGCGCCGGACGGCGCGCGCGCATCGTCGTAGAGCGTGTGCGCGAGCTGCGACAGGTAGATCTCCTGGAGCGTGAAGCGGGTGCCGTCGTTCGCGTGGCCCGACCGGCCGACCCACCAGTCGTAGCTCATCGTGGTGATGTGGTTGCCCTTGTAGATCTGGCCGTAGCCGGGCAGGCCGAGCACGTCGCGGACCTTGCGCTCGTCGTACTCGACGCCGGCGATGTGGTCTCCGTTGACGCCCAGGTGCTTGCCCACGCGGAGCGACAGGCTCGGGGAGGAGCGGGCGTGAGCGCATGAGCAGCGGCGAGTTGCCCATCGCGCCGGCGGCGAGGATCAGCACCTTGCACTCCACGTCGAAGGTGGCGCCCGACGGCTGGCGCGTCGCGTCGGCGCCCTCGTTGTCCATCTCGGACGCGGTCACGACGTAGCGGTACGGGCGCGCCGCGCTCTGGCGGATCAGCTCCGCCTGCGAGTTCGGGCGCACCTGCACTCCGAGCCCCTCGGCGGCGGAGAGGTAGTTGGTGATGACCGAGTTCTTCGCTCCGAAGATGCAGCCGGTGTGGCACCACTTGGCCTGGATGCAGCGGCTCAGGTCGATCGCCTGCGGCACCCGGTCGCAGGTGTGCCCGGCGGCCGCGAGCGAGGCGGCCCAGAGCCCGCCCGACTTGGCCACCTGGTTCCAGCTGGGACGCTGCACGCGCAGCGCCTGCTCGGCGCGCTGGTAGTACGGGTTCAGCGCCTGCCGGCTGATCTCGCGCGGCCACATCCGGCGATCCGGCCCGTCGTCCGGGCGGTGGTCGCGCCGCTCGAAGGTCTCGCTCGGCGAGCGCAGGGAGGCGGCGAGGTAGAGGTTCGAGCTGCCGCCGACTCCGTCGCCGAGCACGATCTGCGCGCCGAGGCCCTGGACGAGCCCGTACACGCGCGCGAGGTGCTCGATGTCCATCGACTGGCGGAAGTCCGTGTGGAGGTGGCGCTGGCCGCGCTCGAGCACGAGGATGCTCGCGTCCTGGTCGGCGGCCCGGTAGAGCTCGGCCAGCCGGAAGGCCGAGATCGACCCGCCGAAGCCGGAGCCGACGATGCAGACGTCCACGCGCGTCACGGCAGGCTGCCCCCGGATGTCCGCTCCGCCGAGAGGACCCGGCGGTAGGAGTGGTCGGCGTAGCCCTGCGGCGCGATGCCGGGATGGCCCATGACCTGGAGGCCCGACGAGTTGTCGATGACGGCGTTCTTCTGGGCGGCCGTGCAGAGGAACGCCGCGAACGGCACGGCCGCCGCGAGCTCCCACACCTGCGCGGTGGGGTTGGAGGGCGAGAGCCCGTCGACGCACACCTCCGTGCGCTTCGCGAACGGCAGGTCGATGAACTGGCCGAGGCGCAGCAGCGAGCGCGCCTCGAGGTCGGCGAGGAAGGCGGGGGCCACGAGGTCGAACCCGATCAGCGGGTGGTGGTAGAGCAGCAGGGTGTCGGCCTGCACGGCGCCCGGCTCCGGGTGCGCGCCGGCGATCGCCTTCGGGTGGATCTCGTTGCCGAGGTCCGTGCGGGTGGCCTTGCGCCCGGGGATCAGCGTGTCGGCGAAGGCCTGGAGCGTGCCGTCCGTGAGCGTCGGGGCGGCGGCGGCCGGCGCGGCGGCCGCGAGGATGCGCTCGGCGACGGGCAGCGAGGAGAGCACCAGCCCGCCGATCGCCGAGTGCGGACGCCCGCTGCAGGACCTCTCGGCGTGAGAGGGCGTCCACGGTCTCAGTAGAGGGGCGGCTGCCGGTAGACGCGGCGCGCCTCGGCCGGGGTGTCGACCTTCGCGGCGCAGGTGGGCTCCGCGGCGCCGAGGTTCACGAGGCGGGCGCCGCCGCGCGCCCGGGCCGAAGTACGGCCAGAGCTGCATCGGGAAGCCGGGAAGGACGCGCGGGTCGATCGCCACGCCGCCGAGGCGGATGTTCGACAGGGAGACGCCGCCGACGGCCTTGGCCTTGTCGAAGAAGTAGCGGCCGTCCCAGTGCCAGAGCTCCGGCGGCTGCCCCTGCACCACCGAGCCGGTCCAGTGGTCGGTCTGGTGGTAGAAGCACTTGAGGCTGGCCGCCGCCACGCGCGCCGGCTCCTTGGAGAGGAAGTCGACGATGCCGAGGTCGGTCACGTTCTGGCTGCGCTTGTCGAACTCGACGCAGAACGGGTCGGCGCCCGGGTCGGGGAACTCCGTGCCGGTGCCCACGCGCTGTGTCTGGCAGCGGAACGGGTTCTGGCCGTCGTAGGGAGCCACCGGGGTGGCCGCGACGGCGGTGCCGGCGAGCGCCAGGAGCAGGCAGAGCGCTGCGAGCGCCTGCGCGCAGATGGCCTTCCCCCCGGTAGTGCCGATCGCCCCCACGTGGACCGGTCGGGATATCCCCACCCCGAGGGATTATGAAACGCTCAGTTTCCGGAGCGCCTGCGCTCGGCTTCCTCGGACTCGGGGGTGGCGATGTTCTCGGGCACGCGCCAGGCCCGTGCCGCCGGCCTCTCCTCGTCGGGCCAGCTGCCGTGCTCGGCGAAGTGCGCACGGGCCTCGTCCTCACGGTCGCGCTCGGCGTCCCCGCTCAGGCCGATCCTGAACAGGACGTTCAGGAGCAGCACCGACAGGCCGGCGCCGGTGAAGAGGGCGAAGCCCTCCGCGCGCGAGCCGGCCGGTGCGGCGAACAGGCAGACCACGCCGGCGAGCACGAGCAGGCCGGGAATCCCGTACCTCACGAAGGTCACCCGACTAGTCGTAGCACGCGGTGCGCGACAATCAGCGGAGGTGAGGCCCCACCTCCAAGCAGCGGGCGCCCTCGTGGCGTGCACGGCCGCGCTCGCCGTCGCGGCGTGCGGCGGCGGCGACGAGCCGGAGCGGCCCGCGGGCGCGCCCGCGCGCGCCTCCGCGCGTCCTGCCCTCTGCAGCGACCTGCGCGCGCGCGTGACCGGAACGGTCTCCTCGCCGGAGGCCACCGAGCTCTCGGGCCTCGCGCTCTCGCACGAGCAGCGCGGCGTGCTCTGGACGCACAACGACTCGGGTGACGGCGCGCGCCTGTTCGCCGTGAACGCACGCGGGCGGCTGCTCGCCGAGGTGGCAGTGGCCGGCGCGCAGGCGGAGGACTGGGAGGACGTGGCCGTGGGGCCCGCCCCGGGCGGGCGCGACGCCGTGTACGCGGCCGACATCGGAGACAACGAGGCGGCCCGCCCGAACGTGGTCGTGTACCGGGTGGCGGAGCCGCGGCTGAGGGGCGCCGGCCGCAGCATCACGGCCGCGGCGCGACCGCTGGCCCTGCGCTACCCGGACGGGGCACACGACGCGGAGGCGCTGCTCGTGTCCCCGTCGAGCGGCGCCCTGTTCATCGTCACGAAGGACTTCAGCGGGCGTGCGCGCGTGTACGTGTCCGCGCGGCCGAGCGCGACGGGCATCCGGACGCTCAGGCGCGTGGCCCAGATCGAGCTGGGCGGGGGAGAGGCGGTCACGGCGGGGGACATCTCGGCCGACGGCCGGACGATCGCCCTGCGCAGCTACTTCCGCGCGTATGCCTGGAAGCGCCGGCCCGGGGAGTCGATCGCGGCGGCGCTGCGCCGCAAGCCGTGCGTGGCCCGCGCCGACCTCTTCGACGAGGGCCAGGGGGAGGCGCTGGCGCTGACCCGTCACGGCGGCGCGTTCTACACCGTGCCCGAGGGCGGGCAGCCGCCCATCCGGCGCTACGCGCCGCGTTAGGGTTCGCCCATGTCCGAACAGACCGCCGGCACACGCTTCGACCTCCCCGGCTTCGAGGGGCAGGTGTTCCATCCCGAGGACGGGGGCTACGACGAGGCCCGAAAGGTCTTCAACGGGATGATCGACCGCCGGCCCGCGCTCATCGCGCGCTGCGCGAGCGCGGATGACGTGGCGGTGGCGGTGAACCTCGCGCGCGACAACGACCTGCCGCTGTCGGTGTACGGCGGCGGCCACGGCGTGACCGGGTCGGCCGTGGTGGACGCGGGGATCTGCATCGACCTGCGCGGGCTCAAGGGCATCGAGATCGATCCCGAGGCGCGCACCGTCCGCGCCGAGGGCGGGCTCACGTGGGGCGAGTTCGACGCCGCGACGCAGGAGCACGGCCTCGCCGTGACCGGTGGGCGCGTGACCGGCACCGGCATCGCGGGGCTGGCGCTCGGCAGCGGCAGCGGCTGGCTCGAACGCGCGCTCGGCTACACCTGCGACAGCCTTCTCGCCGCCGAGGTGGTGACCGCGGACGGGCGCCAGGTGCGGGCGAGCGAGGACGAGAACCCGGAGCTGTTCTGGGGGCTGCGAGGCGGCGGCGGGAACTTCGGGATCGTCACCGCGTTCCACTTCCGGCTCCACGAGGTGGGGCCGATCGTGCTCGGCGGCATGCTCATGTACCCGACCGACATCGCGCCCGAGCTGGTGCGCTTCTACCGCGACTTCATGCTCGAGGCGCCCAACGCGGTCGGCACCGGCCTCGCGTTCATCTCGGCGCCGCCGCTCGACTTCATCCCCGAGGCGGTCCGGGGCAAGCCCGTGATCGGCGTCGTGGTCTGCTGCACCGGCCCGGTGGAGGAGGCCGAGGAGCTGATGCGCCCGCTGCGCGAGTTCGGGCCGCCGGCGCTCGACATCGTGCAGCCGATGCCGTACGTGGCGGTTCAGCAGCTGCTCGAGCCCGGCGCCCAGAAGGGGATGCAGAACTACTGGACGGCGGACTTCCTGGACGAGCTGCCCGACGAGGCGGTGGAGGCGCTCACCGCACGGGCGACGAAGCCCGTGTCGCCGCTGACCCAGGTCATCCTCGTGCCGGGCGGCGGGGCGGTGGAGGACGTGGACGAGGACGCGATGGCGTTCGGCCAGCGGAGCGCCCCGTGGAACCTCCACCTGCTCTCGATGTGGCCGGACCCGGCCGACACCGAGACGAACATCGCCTGGACGCGCGACCTCGCCGCGGCGATCAAGCCCTGGACGAGCGGGCGCGCCTACCTCAACTTCATCGGCGACGAGGGGCTCGGGCGGGTCGAGGCGGCCTTCGGGCCCGAGAAGTACCGGCGGCTGCAGGCGCTCAAGGACGAGTGGGACCCGGAGAACCTGTTCCGCCACAACCAGAACATCCCGCCGACCGCCGGCTGACGGTCGGCGGGTGCCCGGGAGGGCGCCTCACGCCGTGACGGGCTCGGCGTAGATCGCCCCGCGTCCGCGGCGGCGGGCGATGCGCGCCAGCGGCGCCATCGTGGCCTGCTGGACCCATGCGGGCGGGAACGCGCCCTGGACCTCGTCGCGGTACTCGCGCGTGAAGAGGGCGAGGTCGAGCGGCTTCGGCATGCCGCTCTTCGTGGTGCGGCCCTGCTCGGCGAGCCTGACGGCGGTGCGGAGCAGCTGCTCCATCTTGAGCGCCGGCCGGACCTCGACCTGCACGTGGGCCACCCGGTCGCCGGCGTTCTCGAACTTGTGCGGCGTGCCCGGGGGCACGACCACGACGTCACCGGCCTCGGCGATCACGGTGCGCAGGCCCTTCTTGAACTTCATGCGGCCGGAGACGACCGTGAAGCGCTCCTCCTGCGAGGGGTGCACGTGCTTGCCCGGCACCGCGCCGTCGGGCTGCAGCTCGAGGTCGAAGGCCAGCAGCTCGCCGTTCGTCTCGGCAGCGGTGCGGCGGAAGGTGATCCGCTCGCCGCTGATCGGGTTCTCGATGACCTGTCCGGGATATTCCATTGCGTTCTCCTCTTGGGGGTGGGTCGGTGTGGACATGCTCGGCCCGAGGAGCGCTCCCGTCGTCGCCTCAGCGGGCGATCTTGTGGTCGTCCCGCCGGGTGATCCGTGGACCGGCCAGGTCCTCCTCCCGGAGGATTCGCCGCTCCCGGGACGAACGGCACGGCATGCGCGAGCTCGCCTGCGAGCACTGCGGGGCCCACCTGCCGGTGCCGTTCTGGAAATGGAACAGCCGCAGGCCCGAGAGCGACGGCCCCGCCGGCGCGGTTCGCTGCGGCGTGTGCGGCTGGCGCTACGAGCTCAGCCGCGGGCAGGGGGAGTGGCAGGTGGTCGGCAAGCACCCGCCGGTGTACGCCCCGGGGCGCCCGCGCCTGGACCGCACCTGAGCCTCAAGGAGGGCGCGGAGGCGACCGAAACGAGAGGTGAATGGCCTCCCGTTTCATCGACCTCGACGACCTCGATCCGGCCGACGAGCAGGCCTGGCGCCGGCTCGCGGATCGGAGCATCGACAGCAACCCGTTCTTCGAGCCGGACTTCGTGATCCCGGCCGCGCGCCACCTCGGCGCGCGCTCGAGCGGCCTCATGGTCCTCGAGGAGGACGGCGACTGGCTCGCGTGCCTGCCGGTGAGCAACCGGGCCACCCGGCTGCAGGTGCCGGTGCTCGCGGGCTGGCGGACTCCCTACACGTTCCTCGGGACGCCGCTGGTGGCGCCGGGCGGCGAGCGCGTCCTGCCCGACCTGCTGCTGGATGGGCTGCGCGGCAAGCTCACCGGCGCCGCCCTCCTCGAGGAGCTTCCGCTGGGGAGCGCCGCCTGGGCCGCGCTCGAGGACGCGATCGGCGCGAGGCGACGTGGTCGCGGTGCTCCGGCGCGACTTCGACCGCGCGGCGTTCGCGCCGAGCGGCAGCGGAGCCGAGCTGCCGCTCTCCGCCCGCCGCAGGGCGGACCTCCGGCGCACGCGCCGCCGGCTCGAGGAGCGCCTCGGCGGCGAGGTCGAGTTCGCACGGCTCGCAGCCGGACGACGAGACGATCGGCCGCTTTCTCGCGCTGGAGGCCTCGGGCTGGAAGGGAGACGCGGGTACCGCGCTCGCCTCGGAGCGAACGCACGCCGACTTCTTCACCGACATGTGCCGGCGCTTCGCCGGCCAGGACCGCCTGGAGCTGGTGTCGATGTCGCTGCGCCGGGCGGGTGGTGGCCATGGCGACGATGCTCAGGTCCGGCGACTGCCGCTACGCGTTCAAGCTCGCGTTCGACGAGGAGTACCGAAAGCAGGCGCCGGGCGCACAGCTGATCGTCGAGCTCGCGGAGAGCCCGGCCGCCGAGGGCGCCGCCCTCCTCGACTCGTGCTCCGGCTCCGGACAACGAGACGATGAACCGCCTCTGGCCGGGCCGGCGCGAGCTCGGTCACGGTCGTCCTCGCGCGCCCGGGCGTGCGCGCGGGCGTGATCAAGCGGGCGCTCAGGGTCGCGGGCGCCGTGCGCGCCAGCGACGCCGCCTGACCGGGCTCTACGGGAAGCTCGTGGCGCTGGCGCCGATCGGCGCGGCCAGCTGCGTGGCGCGGAGCGGCCCCGTCGGCCTTGCCGGCGTCCTCGAAGTAGAGGGTGCGGGTGGCGAGCAGGCTGTTGAACGGGGTGGTGCGCGGATCGGTGTTCGGGATGCTCTGCGTGATCCAGGGCCCGCTGTTGCCGTAGGCCGTCGAGTCGCCCGTGCACTGGAACTCGGCGCCCGACCCCGGCGTGCTGTCGTCGAAGTAGTAGGAGCTGCTGCCGAAGCCGGCGATGTCGGTCTGGTTCGTGTGGACGATCGAGAGGCCGCCCTGGCCGCCGTCCACGCTCTCCCAGGTGAGCGCGCCCGCGGTGGCGACGGTGTCGGGCGTGCCGTCGATCGTCACGCCGCCCGTGTTCAGGTTGTTCTTGTAGGTCATCCCGCTGGCGGCGGGCGAGTAGTCGAAGTAGTCCATGACGCCCGGGATCGCGTGCACGCGCAGGAACGTCCGGATGTCCTCGCGCTGCTCGTAGAAGATGTGCTCGCGCTGGGTGAGCGGCCCGCTGTTGGCGCCGATGTAGGAGCGGATCGCGCGCACCGGGCCGCTCTTGTTCGCGATGAAGGCGCCCTCGGCGTCGTCGAAGGTGTCCTCGCTGCGGCCGCAGTTGCCGGGGGCGAACTGCGCCTTGGCGCGGTCGAGGATGTCCACGCCGCTCGAGCCGGCCGTGGTGA
Organism: uncultured Thermoleophilaceae bacterium; assembly: GCA_963768465.1. Taxonomy (GTDB): domain Bacteria; phylum Actinomycetota; class Thermoleophilia; order Solirubrobacterales; family Thermoleophilaceae; genus JACVRW01. The sequence continues at coordinate 13,308 of CAVYIA010000016.1, forward strand.
CCTTCAGCTGGTCGTTGAGCCAGCGGTCGGAGAAGTGGTCCGTGTAGTACGGCGTCGTGACCGTCGAGTTCTCCGGATTGGGCCCGTCCTGGAGCTTGTAGGTCGTCTTGTAGTTGCCCGAGAGCAGGTTGAAGTCGTAGTTCACGAACTGCTTGCCGGCGCCCGGGCTGAGGTTGCCGCTGCGCTTGAAGAGGTAGACCCAAGCCGTCGCTTCGTCTTCCCGCCGAGGGTGCGTGCGTGAGGCTGACCTTCACGCCCGAGCCCGCGACCACGCCGGAGGGGTTGCCGGCGTCGCCCGGCGCCTCGAGGCCGGCGTCGACCGCGCGCAGAAGGCGATCTCGTCGTCGGCGTCCACGTTCGCGTTCGAGTCGGCGCCCGTGAAGGTGTTCGGGTCGGCGTAGACCGTCGTGCATGAAGCCCGTGGCGGTCGTGTTGTAGACCTGCCCGAAGTCCACCTGCTTGCGCTCGTCGACCTGCACGGCCACCTGCTGCCAGCCGTCGACCCAGCGAACGCCACCACGTCGCCGGCGGCGACGCTCGACAGGGCGGGGACGTCCGAGCCCTTGAGCACGACCGGGTCGGCGGGGCGGCCGAGGGTGCAGCCGCGACACCGCGAGCAGCGAGCCGCCGGCGCAGAGCACGACGGCCTTTGAGCGCGCAATCACGGGCGGCGACCCTATTCGCTTGCCGCGATTGGGGTGCAACCCCTGACCGGAGGCTTGACCCATAATCGAGCGCGTGGAAGACGTGGTGATACTCAGCGGCGGGCGCGGCACGCGCCTCCAGGAGCGCACGAAGGAGATCCCGAAGCCGCTCGTGGAGGTGGGGGAGCGGCCGATCCTCTGGCACGTCGTGCGCATCTACGCGGCCCAGGGCTTCAGGCGCTTCTTCGTGGCCACCGGCTACAAGGGGGAGCTGATCGAGGAGTTCGTGGCCGCCGAGGACTGGCCCGACGGCGTGGAGGTGCACTGCGTCGACACCGGCCTCGACACGCCGACCGGCGGGCGGATCCACCGGCTCCAGGAGCGGCTGGAGGGACGGCCCTTCTGCGCGACCTACGGGGACGGGGTCGCGGACATCGACCTGGCGGACCTGCTGGCCTTCCACCGCGAGCACGGAGCGGCGGCGACGATGACCGTGGTCCGGCCGATCCTCCAGTTCGGCGTGACGGAGCTGAACGGCGACGGCGCCGTGGTGGGCTTCCAGGAGAAGCCGCGCTCGGACCACTGGATCAACGGCGGCTTCTTCTGCTTCGAGCCCGGCGGTGTTCGACTACCTGCGCGAGGACAGCGTGCTCGAGCGCGAGCCGCTCGAGGCGCTTGCCGCCGGCGGCCAGCTGCGCGGCTACCGCCACACCGGCTTCTGGAAGTGCATGGACACCTACAAGGACGCGGTCGAGCTGAACGACCTGTGGGCGGGGGACGAGCCGCCGTGGCGCCTCTGGCGCTAGCGGTCTGAAGGAACTTCTGCGCGGCGGGCGAAACAGTCGCCCGTGACCCGCTCCGGCACCACCGCCCTCAGCCTCTCCGAAGAGATCCGCCAGCGCTTCGACGAGTTCTCGCGCTCGCAGAAGGACGTCGGCCAGTACATCGTCGACCATCTCGAGGAGGCCGCGTTCCACACGGCCGAGGAGCTGGCGCGCCGGGCGAACACCTCGAGCTCGACCGTCGTGCGCTTCGCGCAGGCGCTCGGCTTCGACGGCTTCCCCGAGCTTCAGGCGGCGGCGCGCGACGAGTACCGGCGCGCCCGTGACGGCGGCGAGGGCCAGCAGGAGCTGGCGGCTCCGCCGCTCTTCCCGATCGACCAGACCGAGTTCGAGGCGGCGCTCGCGGCCGACCACACGAACGTGGCGGAGACCGCTCGCCGGATCGACCGCGACGAGGTGACCGCGGCCGTGGACCTGATCTCGCGCGCGGAGCGGATCGTGCTCTGCGGCACCGACCAGATGGCCTTCTTCGCGAGCTACCTGCGCCACCTCCTGATGCTGCTCGACCTGCGCGCCGAGGTGGTGGCGAGCCCGAGCCAGGAGGGCCTGGCCAAGCTCGGCAGGGTCGACGAGACCACGGTGATGGTCGGGTTCTCCGCGGGCCGGCCGCATCCGCTCGTGGTGCGCGCCATGAAGCTCGCGCGCAACCGCCGCGCGGCCACGATCGCGATCGCCGACGCCACGCTCTCCGAGGTGGCGAAGCTGGCCGACCACCGGCTCTACTACTCGTCGAACAGCCCCGCCTACGTGCGCTCGCACTCGGCGCTGCTCGGCGTGATCCAGGCGCTCGCCTACGGCGTCTACGCGCTGGACGAGTCCGCCTACGCGGACCGCATCAAGGCCTTCCGGCTCAAGTAGCACACGGCCTACCTGCGATGGGTTAGGCTCGCCGCCCCGTGAGGAGGGGAGTCGTGACAGTCGCGCTGTTCGTGGCCGCGCTGTGCGCTGGCCGCGCCCGCGGCGTCGGCCCACTGGCGCCGCGTCGTCAGGCGCCGCGCGATCACGCCCGGCTGCGACCCGATCGGCACGGCGGCCTGCCTGCTGCCGTGGCCGAACGACTACTTCACGCGCCCGGCGCGGTCCGCCACCGGGCGGCGGCTGAACCTGCTGCCCACGGCAACGCCGCGCAACAAGAACGGCGTGCCGATCGAGCCGGCCGACTACAACCTCTCGGACGGCTTCAGCCCCGGTCAGACGATCGTGGTCAAGGTGCCGGGGCTCGACACCCCCGAGGCCTTCGCGCAGACGGAGCGCCGTGCCGGTCACCGACCTCGCCCGCACCTACGACCGGCGCGCGCCGATCGTGGTCATCAACGCGCGCACGCACAGGCGCCAGCTGATCTGGGCCGAGCTCGACTCGAACGGCGTCACGCCCGGAGACCACCGGCCTCCTGATCCACCCCGGCGAGAACTTGCGCGAGGGCGAGCGCTACATCGTGGCGATGCGGAACCTGAAGGACGGCGCCGGGAAGCGGATCGAGCCCGGCCGGGCCTTCAAGCTCTACCGCGACCGGGTGCTCACGACCTCGAAGGAGTTCGAGTCGCGCCGCGGGCACATGGAGTCGATGTTCGGCTCGCTCCGCAAGGCGGGGATCGATCGCGGCGACCTCTACCTCGCATGGGACTTCACGGTCGCGAGCGGGAACTCGCTGTCGCGCCGCATGGTGTCGATCCGGGACCGCGCCTTCGCGGAGCTCGGCGACCGCAACCTGCGCGACCTCAAGGTCGAGGGCGTCGTCACCCAAGTTCACCGTCGACAAGGTCATCGAGTCCACGCCCGAGCAGGAGCCGAACGTGTTCCGCCGCGTGGAGGGCAAGGTCACGGTGCCCTGCTTCCTGAACGCGGCCGGCTGCGTGTCGGGCTCGCGCTACGACCTCGGCCCGGACGGCCTCCCGCGGCGCATCGCGGGCAACACCTACGACGCGCGCTACATGTGCAACATCCCGCGCTCGGCGAGCCCCGACAAGCCGGCGCGCCCGTCGCTGTACGGGCACGGCCTGTTCGGCGACGTCGGCGAGGCGGGCGCCCGCAACGTGGAGGAGCTGGGCAACGAGAACGACGTGCTCGTCTGCGCGCGTGGACTGGATCGGCATGGCCGACGAGGACGTGGGCAACGCCATCACGGTCCTCCAGGACCTGTCGCGCTTCCCGACGCTCGCCGACCGGCTCCAGCAGGGCTTCCTCGACTTCATGTTCGTCGGGCCGGACGATGATCCACAGGGACGGCTTCGCCTCGAACCCGGCGTTCCAGCTGAACGGACGGTCGCTCATCGACACGCGGCGGCTCTTCTACTACGGCAACAGCCAGGGCGGGATCGCGGGCGGCGCGCTCACCGCGGTGGCGCCGGACTTCAACCGCTCCGTGCTCTACGTGGGCGCCACGAACTACAGCCTGCTGCTCAACCGCAGCGTGGACTTCGACCTCTACGCGCTGATCCTCAACCCCTACTACCCGAACCCGCTGGAGCGCCAGCTCGTGCTGTCGATGATCCAGGTGCTCTGGGACCGGGGCGAGCCGAACGGCTACGCGTGGCACATGACGAGCGACCCGCCGCCGAACACGCCGCGGCACAAGGTGCTCCAGATCCTGTCGTTCGGCGACCACCAGGTGGCCAACCTCGCCACCGAGGTGGAGGCCCGCACGCTGGGATCGCACCTGCGCTCCCCGGCCGTCGACCCCGGCCGGCACGCGGACCGCGAGCCCTACTACGGGATCCCGCGCATCCGCCGCTTCCCCTTCGAGGGCGACGCCTCGCTCGTGGTCTGGGACATCGGCCCGCTGCGCCCGCCCGGCTGCGGCGCCCCGGGCGCGGTCGAGTGCCTCGGCACCCTCACCCCGCCGATCGGGAACGTGCCGCCGCGCGAGGGCGTGGACCCGCACGACCTGGTGATCCAGTCCGAGGCGCGGGTCCGCCGGCAGATCTCCGAGTTCCTCCGCATCGACGGCAAGGTGATCGACGTGTGCGGCAGCGAGCCCTGCCACGCGGCCGGGTGGACGGGGCCCTGAGCACCGGTCCCTCACTCGCGCCTTGTAGGACATAGGCACGCGGCCGCCCGCTGGATAGCATTGGGCCAGATGGAGACGGGCACCTTCAGAGTCAAGGCCGGCCTCGCCGAGATGCTCAAGGGCGGCGTGATCATGGACGTGGTCACGCCCGAGCAGGCGAAGGTGGCGGAGGAGGCGGGCGCGGCCGCGGTCATGGCGCTCGAGCGCGTGCCCGCCGACATCCGGCGCGACGGCGGAGTGGCGCGGATGTCCGACCCGAACATGATCGAGGGCATCCAGCAGGCCGTGACCATCCCCGTGATGGCCAAGGCGCGGATCGGGCACTTCGCCGAGGCGCAGGTCCTCCAGGCCCTCGAGGTGGACTACATCGACGAGTCCGAGGTGCTCACCCCGGCCGACGAGGCGCACCACATCGACAAGCACGCCTTCGGCGTCCCGTTCGTGTGCGGCGCCACCAACCTGGGCGAGGCGCTCCGCAGGATCGCCGAGGGCGCCGCGATGATCCGCTCGAAGGGCGAGGCGGGCACCGGCAACGTCGTCGAGGCGGTGCGCCACATCCGCATGATCCGGGGCGAGATCCGGCGGCTCGCGTCACTCGACCCGGTCGAGCTGCCCACCGCCGCCAAGGAGCTTCAGGCGCCGCTCGAGATCGTCCGCGAGGTGGCCGAGAAGGGCCGCCTCCCGGTGGTGCTGTTCTGCGCCGGCGGGATCGCCACCCCGGCCGACGCCGCGCTGATGATGCAGCTCGGCGCCGAGGGGAACTTCGTGGGCTCGGGGATCTTCAAGTCATCCGACCCCGAGCGCCGCGCCCGCGCGATCGTCGAGGCCACCACGCACTACGAGGACCCGGAGCGCGTCGCGGCCGCGTCGCGCGAGCTGGGCGAGCCGATGGCCGGCCTCGAGATCGGGCAGCTCGAGGCGCCCGGCGGCGGCGGGCTCCTTCAGAACCGCGGCTGGTGAGCACAGCCGCAGTCGTCGGGGTGCTCGCCCTCCAGGGCGACTTCGAGGCGCACGCGACGGCTCTGCGGGAGCTTGGCGCGGAAGCGCGCACGGTGCGCACGCGCGAGGAGCTCGAGGGGCTCGACGCGCTGGTGATCCCCGGGGGCGAGTCCACGACCATGACGCTCGGCGTGGAGCGCGAGGGGCTGGCCGAGCCGCTGCGTGAGTTCGTCGGCTCGGGAAAGCCGGTCCTGGGCACGTGCGCGGGGCTGATCCTGCTCGACCGCGACCACCTCGGGCTGCTCGACGTGACCGCTCGGCGCAACGCCTTCGGGCGTCAGCTCCACTCGTTCGAGGCGGAAATAGATCTGACTGGTTTGGGCTCCCTAAGGGGTGTATTCATCCGGGCGCCCTGGATAGAGTCGGTAGGTGACGGGGTAGAGGTGCTGGCCGAGCTGGACGGGCACCCGATCGCGGTGCGCCAGTCGAACATCCTGGCCGTGGCGTTCCACCCCGAGCTCACCGACGACAGGCGCGTGCACCGCTGGCTCGTCACGACTAACGGAGGCCCGCCCGAATGAGAGACCAGCGCGCGGAGGCGCTCGCCCAGATCCTCGTCCGTTACTCGACGCACGTGGAGAAGGGCGACGTATGCGTCATCCAGTCGACCACCGCGGCCGAGGTGCTGGTCCAGGCCGTCTACGAGGAGGTGCTGCGCGCCGGCGGGCACCCGATCATGCAGCTCACCACGACGGGCATGCAGGCCGCGTTCTTCGAGCACGCCTCCGACGAGCAGCTCGACTGGGTGTCACCGATGTCGAAGTGGGCCGACCGAGCACGCCGACGTGCGGATCGCGATCATGGCCGACGTCAACGCGCGCGAGCTCCAGCGCGCCGACGCCAGCAAGCAGGCGCGCGCCCAGAAGGCGCGCAAGCCGCTGATGGAGACGAGCATGAAGCGCGCCGCCGAGGGCGACTACCGCTGGGCGCTCACGCTCTTCCCGACCGAGGCGTACGCCGCCGAGGCGGGGATGTCGCTGCGCGAGTACGAGGACTTCTTCTACGCGGCGTGCCTCACCGACGACCCGGAGCCCGTCACGGCGTGGCAGCGCCAGTCCGACGAGGTGAACCGGCTGACGGAGTGGATCACCGGGCGCAGCGAGGTGCGCATCCAGGCGCCCGGCACCGACCTCACGCTCGGCGTCGAGGGCCGCACCTGGATCCCCTGCACCGGGCAGCACAACATGCCCGACGGCGAGTTCTTCACGGGCCCGGTCGAGGACTCGGTCAACGGCGAGGTGGCGTTCTCGTTCCCCGCCGGATACGGCGGCCGCGAGGTGGCCGGCGTGCGCTTCCGGTTCGAGGACGGCAAGGTCGTGGACGCGTCGGCCGAGCAGGGTGAGGACTTCCTGATCGAGATGCTGGACACCGACGAGGGCGCCCGCCGGCTGGGCGAGATCGGGATCGGGACGAACTTCGGGATCTCGGACGGCACCAAGGAGATCCTGCTCGACGAGAAGATCGGCGGGACCGTGCACCTGGCGATCGGGATGTCCTATCCCGAGACCGGCGGCGAGAACAGCTCCGCCGTCCACTGGGACATGGTCTGCGACCTGCGCGAGGGCGGCTCACTCACCGTGGACGGCGAGGAGCTCCAGCGCGACGGTCGCTTCCTGGTGGGCTAGGCCAGCCGCGCCTCGAGCTCCACGGTCTCCACCGCGGCGAGCGCGCGGGACACCGGGCAGGTCTCCTTCGTCATCTCGGCGACCTCCTGGAACTTGTCGTCGTCGATGCCGTCCACGTTCGCCACGGTCTCGAGCCGGATCTTCGTGATCGTGAAGCCGTCACCGTCGCGCTCGATCGTGACCTTCGCCTCGGTGTCCACGCTCGTGGCGTCGAAGCCGGCGCGGCTCAGGTTCCCGGACAGGGCCATCGAGAAGCAGCCCGCGTGCGCGGCGGCGATCAGCTCCTCGGGGTTGGTGCCCTCGCCCTCCTCGAAGCGGGACTGAGGCGGAATAGGGGCCCTCGTAGGAGCCGCTCGCGAGGCGCATGGTCCCGTCGCCCTCGGGCAGCGTCCCTCTCCAGCTGGCGTTTGCGGTCCTCACCGGCATGTCGTTCCTCCTCGTCGGTGTCGAGTTCCTACATACCAATAGCTACGCGCGGGTAGTCTCTTTCGCGCAATGGCCGGCCATTCCAAATGGGCATCGATCAAGCACAAGAAGAAGGCCGTTGACGCCAAGCGCGGCCAGCTCTTCACGAAGCTGACGCAGGGCGATCACGGTCGCCGCGCGCGAGGGCGGCGGCGACCCCGACGGCAATCCCGCGCTGGCGCTGGCGATCCAGAAGGCGCGCGACGCCAGCATGCCCAAGGACAACATCGAGCGTGCGGTGGCCAAGGGCACCGGCGCCGACTCCGAGGGCGAGACCTTCGAGAGCGTCGTCTACGAGGGCTACGGCCCCGGGGGCGTGGCGATCCTGGTCGAGGCCCTGACCGACAACCGCAACCGGACCGGCTCCGAGGTCCGCCACCTGTTCACCAAGTCCGGCGGCAACCTGGGCGAGCCCGGCTCGGTGGCCTGGACCTTCGAGAAGAAGGGCGAGATCGTGGTGGACGGCCACCGCTACTCCGAGGACGACCTGCTCGCCGCCATCGACGCCGGCGCCGAGGACGTGTCGCTCGACGGCGACCTCTGGGAGATCGTGACCGGCCCGGCGGAGCTCGCCGGCGTGCGCGCCGCGCTCGAGGCCGCGGGCGTCCAGCTCGAGTCGGCCGAGCTCGTCATGCGGCCCACCACGCGCACTCCGGTCGAGGAGGGGCAGGTGGGCTCGCTCATGCGGCTCATCGAGGGCCTCGAGGACCACGACGACGTCCAGGCGGTGCACGCCAACTTCGACGTCGACGCCGACGTGCTCGAGCGCGTCGCGGCCGTCTAGCTCCCGCCGCGTCCTAGAGGCGTCCGCCCCCGAGCGCAGAATCACCCATGTGGTGGTCGTCCTCGGCATCGATCCGGGCAGCGCGCATACGGGCTATGGCGTGGTGCTCTCGCGCGGGCGCACGCTCGCCGCGCTCGACGGCGGCGTGATCGAGACGCGCTCGGGCACGCCGCTCGAGCGGCGGCTCGCCGAGATCCACGCGCGCGTGTGCGACCTGATCGCCGAGCACCGGCCCGAGGCGCTCGCGGTCGAGGAGCTCTACTTCGGCAAGAACGTGCGGACCGCGTTCGCCGTGGGCCAGGCGCGCGGCGTCGTGCTGCTCTCGGCCGGCCTCGCGAACGTGCCCTGCTTCTCGTACACCCCGCAGGCGGTCAAGCAGGCGGTGTGCGGCAGCGGCGCCGCCGAGAAGGGCCAGGTGCAGCGGATGGTCGGCTCGCTGCTGTCGCTCCCCGAGCCGCCCGAGCCCGACCACGCCGCCGACGCCCTCGCCGTGGCCATCTGCCACGCGAACGGCGCCCCGCTCGCGGAGGCGCTCGCGTGATCGCGTCCGTCTCCGGCACGGTGATCGGGCGGCGCCCGGGCGAGCTCATCGTCGAGGCCGCCGGCGTGGGCTACCGCCTCGCGGTGTCGGCGGAGACGCATGCGTCGGCCCCCGGGCGTCGGCGAGCAGGCGCTGCTCCACACGCACCTCGTGCTGCGCGACGACGGCATGCACCTGTTCGGCTTCGCGACCGAGACCGAGCGCGAGCTCTTCCTGATGCTGATCGGGGTGCAGGGCATCGGCCCGAAGGTGGCCCTCGCCGTGCTCTCCGGAGGCCAGCCGCGCGAGCTGCTGAACGCCATCGCCGCGGGCGACGCGGCCCGCTTCCAGGCCGTGCCCGGGCATCGGCAAGCGCACGGCCGAGCGGGTGATCGTCGAGCTGCGCGAGAAGGTGGCCGGCCGCGTGAGCGAGGAGATCGTGGTGCGGCGCGGCGCCTCCGACGACCCGCGCACGCTGGCGCGCGACGGCCTGATCGGCCTGGGCTTCTCGCCCCAGGAGGTGGACGGGCTGCTCGAGGACGCCTACGGCGACACGCCCGAGGACCTGATCGCCGAGGCGCTGAGGGCGGCGCGATGAACGGCATCCGCACACCCGGCGTCGAGCGCATCCAGGACCCGGCGCCGATCGCCGCCGAGGACGAGCTCGACCGGTCGCTGCGGCCGCGCCGGCTCGAGGACTTCGTCGGGCAGGAGCGCGTGAAGGAGCAGCTGGCGGTGTTCATCGAGGCGGCGAAGGCCCGCGGCGAGCCGCTCGACCACGTGCTGCTCGCGGGGCCGCCCGGCCTCGGCAAGACCTCGCTCGCCCAGATCGTGGCCGCGGAGCTGGGCGCGGAGTTCGTGGCCACCGCCGGGCCCGGCGCTCGAGCGCAAGGGCGACGTGGCGAGCTACCTCACGGCGCTCGAGCCCGGCAGCGTGTTCTTCGTCGACGAGATCCACCGCCTCCCGCGCGCGCTCGAGGAGACCTTCTACCCGGCGATGGAGGACCGCCGGCTGCCGATCACCGTCGGCCAGGGGGCGGGGGCGAGGGTGGTCACGCTCGACCTGCCCGGCTTCACGATGATCGGCGCCACCACGCGCACCGGGCCTGCTCACCACGCCGCTGCGCGACCGCTTCGGCGTGACGCACCGCCTGGAGCTCTACGAGCCCGCGCGACCTCGGCCGGATCGTCCTCCGCTCCGCCGGGATCCTCGAGGTCGAGATCGACGAGGCCGGCGCCGAGGCGATCGCCACGCGCTCGCGCGGCACCCCGCGGGTGGCGAACCGGCTGCTCAAGCGCACGCGCGACTTCGCGGAGGTCCGCGGGGCCGGGCCGCATCGATGCCGCCGTCGCGCGCGAGGCGCTCGACATGCTCGAGGTGGACGAGGCCGGGCTCGACCGGCTCGACCGCGAGATCCTCACCGCCATCTGCGAGAAGTTCGGCGGCGGCCCGGTCGGGCTGTCCACGCTCGCGGTCGCCGTGGGCGAGGAGGCCGACACGATCGAGGACGTGTACGAGCCCTACCTGCTCCAGCAGGGATTCATCATGCGCACGCCCCGCGGGCGGGTCGCCACCGACGCCGCGTTCGCGCACCTCGGGCGCTCGGAGCGGCCCGGCTCGGCTGCGCGGCGGCCGAGCGGCTGCTTCTGAGCTCCCGTGAATAACCTGAGCTTTAGGAGAGCGCCTACCCTACGAGCGTCATGCCCAGATTCATCTGCCCGAACTGCGGAGACCGCAGCCTCTCCACGGAACGGACCGCCGGCTTCCAGAATCGCGCCCGTGCCTGCAAGAAGTGCGGCTTCGGCTTCCTGTTCGAGCTTCTCGACGACTACTACCCGGCTCCCAACGCCGCCTTCTTCATCCTCGACCAGCAGGGTCGGCTGATCGGCACGGGACGGGGCGCGCGCGAGCTGACCGGCCTCGGTGACCTCGACGTGATCGGCCGCCCGGTCATGGAGGTGCTCGGACTCGAGTTCAGCGGCGGCGACGACCACATCGGCACCGCCCTCGAGTGGGGCGTGCGGGTGCTCGACAAGCCGGTGACGGTGCACGCCGAGGGCGATCGCCCCGAGGCCGCGAAGGCGGACATCTTCCCCGCCTACGACGACGACGGCGGCCTGCTCCTGGTGCTGACTCCCCGATGACCAACCGCAACCGCAACCTCGCGATCCTCGGGGTCGTCGTGGCGCTGCTCGTGGCTGCCGCGCTCGTGATCGTCCCGGGATCGCCGAGTCCAAGGACACGAAGCTCGGCCTCGACCTGCGCGGCGGCATCGAGCTCGTCTACCAGGGCCGGCCCACGCCGCAGGTGCCGACCGTCACGCCGCAGGCGGTGGACGACGCGATCGACACGATCCGCAAGCGCACCAACTCGCTCGGCGTCTCCGAGTCCGAGATCCAGCGCTCGGGCCGCGACCAGATCTCCGTCGGGCTTCCCGACGTCCAGAACGCGCAGCGCGCGATCGAGCAGGTCGGCACCACCGCGCAGCTCCAGTTCTACGACTGGGAGCCGAACGTGCTCGGCCGCGGCCCGGACTCTCCCTACGCGGGCACCAAGGCGCTCTTCCAGGCCACCGAGGCGGCCTCCAAGGAGAAGCCGAAGGCGGAGGCCACCGACGTCCCGCCCGGCTCCGACATGACGCCCGCGGAGGCCGACGCGGCGAACGACTCCACGAGCGGCCCGACGCTACTACCTCTTCGGGCCGGACGAGATCCCGATCGGCCCCGACGGCAAGCCGCTCCGCACCGGGGACTACGACCCGGGCAGCAGCTGCGACGAGGTGCTCTCCGACTTCGACTCGGAGCCGGGCGCGCGCGCCCGAGTACGCCAAGGGCACCGCCTGCGCGGAGGAGCTGAAGGCGCTCGGCTCGGGCGGCCCGCCGGCCGGCTCGCGGGTGATCGAGGTGCCCAAGGGCATCACCGTGGTCGAGGGCGAGCGCGTCGAGAACCAGCCGCCGCAGATCAAGCGCTTCTTCGTGATCGAGGACGACACGGAGCTGAACGGCACCGACATCAAGAACCCCAAGGCGGCCACGGACCCGCAGACGAACCAGCCCGTGGTGACCATGGAGTTCACCGACAAGGGCCGCGAGGCGTTCGCCCGCGTGACCAAGCGGATCGCCGAGCGCGGCTCGAAGATCATCCCGCCGGCCGGGACGCCGCGCGAGCAGACCTTCCAGCGCTTCGCGATCACGCTCGACAACAAGATCGTCTCGCTGGCGACGATCGACTACGTCTCGAACCCGGAGGGCATCGACGGCCGCACGGGCGCGCAGATCGAGAACATCGGCAGCTTCCAGCAGACCAACGACCTCGCGGAGAGCCTGCGCATCGGCGCGCTGCCGATCGACCTCAAGCTGATCTCGAACACGCAGGTCTCGGCGACGCTCGGCCAGCAGGCGCTCGACCAGGGCCTGCTCGCCGGGCGCGGTGGGCCTCGCGCTCACGATCCTCTTCCTGCTCGATCTTCTACCGCGTGCTGGGCCTGGTGGCCACGGCCGCGCTCCTGATCTACGCGGTGCTGCTGTTCGCCCTGGTCAAGCTGATCCCGATCACGCTCACCCTGCCGGGCATCGCCGGAATGGTGCTCACGTTGGCGGTGGCCGCCGACGCGAACATCGTCATGTTCGAGCGCATCAAGGAGGAGGTGCGCGCCGGGAGATCGATCCCGGCCGCGATCTCCACCGGCTACACGAAGGCGCTGAGAACGATCATCGACGCCAACGTCGTGACGATCGGCGTGGCGTTCATCCTGTTCACGCTCGCCACGGCCGGGATCAAGGGCTTCGCGTTCACGCTCGGCGTCGGCACCCTCGTCTCGCTGTTCACGGCCGTGCTGGCCACCTCGGCCATCCTCGGCACGATGGCGCGCAGCCGCGTGCTGCGGCGCCCGAGCGCGCTCGGCGTGGGCAAGGAGAGCACCAGCGGCTGGCGCTTCGACTTCATGGGCAGGTCGCGCTGGTTCTTCTCCTTCTCGGGCGTGATCCTCGCCGCGGGCGCGATCGCGATCGCCTCGCTGGGGATCAACTTCGGCATCGACTTCGAGTCGGGCACGCGGATCACCACGCCGCTCGAGCGGCCGGCGAGCGTCCAGCAGGTCAGGGACACGCTCGACCCGCTCGGCTACGCCGACGCGAAGATCCAGGAGGTCGACGACCCGGAGCTCGGCAACAACGTGGTGCAGATCGCGGTGCCGCAGCTCGAGCCCGACGAGGTGAACAAGGTCGAGCAGGCGCTCGACGCCGACTTCGGCGTCAAGAGCGACGACTTCTCCTCGAACTCGATCGGGCCGACCTTCGGCGAGCAGATCGCCCGAACCGCGGTGATCGCGATCATCGCGTCGCTGCTCCTGATCTCGATCTACATCGGGGTCCGGTTCGAGTTCAAGTTCGCGGTGCCGGTGCTGATCGCGCTGGCGCACGACCTCCTCATCACGGCCGGCGTCTACGCCCTCACCGACCGGGAGGTGACGACGTCGACGGTCGCGGCGCTGCTCACGATCTTGGGCTACTCCCTCTACGACACGGTCATCGTGTTCGACCGAATCCGCGAGAACGTGCCGCGCATGCCGCGGGCCACGTTCTCCCAGATCGCGAACCGCTCGATGTCCGAGGTGTTCACGCGATCGCTGGCCACGAGCTTCGTCGTGCTGATGCCGGTCGGCTCGCTGCTGCTGTTCGGCGGCGACACGCTGAAGGACTTCGCGTTCGCGCTGCTCGTCGGCGTGGCCTCGGGCGCGTACTCGTCGATCTTCATCGCCACCCCGGTGCTGGTGGAGTGGAAGGAGCGCGAGGCGATCTACATGCGCCGGCGCCGTCTCGTCATGGAGGAGAACGGCGGGGTCGTTCCGCCGTTCGCCTCCGAGACGATCGGCGAGTCCGCGGAGGAGGCCGGCGCTCGAGCCGCGCGAGCGGCGCGCCGCGCGCCGGGCCACAGCGCCGGCGCGCGCGCGGCACGGCCGCCCGCCGAGACGGAACCGCCGCCGACCGCGGTGGCGCCTCCGCCCGAGGCGCCACCCGAGCCGGAGCCGGAGCCGAGGGAGCCGGACGCCCGAGCCCGAGGGCGAGCCGCCGAGCCGACGAGCGCGAGCCGGAGCCCGAGACGGCCAGAGCCCAACGGCGACGGGGCGGAGCCGCCCGCGCCGCGCCGGCCCAGCTCGGTCACGCAGCACCGCCGGGTCCGGAGTCGCCGACGTCCAAGCCGAAGCCGAAGCCGAAGCGGCCGCGCAAGAAGCACGGGAGGCGCTGAGCATGTCACTGGTCGTCTGGATGATGATGGGAATCGCGGTCTGGCACTTCACGGTGTTCGTGCCCGACCGCTTCTGGGGCGGCATCGTGGGCGCCTTCCTCGCCGCCGTGATCGGCGCGACGCTGTTCGGCTTCGTCGTCAACGGCGCCACCGTGCCCGGGCCGCAACGACACGGAGCTGATCCAGGCGCTGATCGCCATCCCGGGCGCGCTGATCGGCCTCGCGATCTCGTACGTCTGGGGCGCGCGCACGGATCGCCTCCACGGCGTGGACCACGGCTTCACCCGCGCCGGCTCGCATTGAGCGACATCGGTGCGCAGCCGGCCGAGCCGGCTGCTTCCGCAACGGCGCGCCTCCAGCGCCGGACGCGATTCCGTCCTATGGTGGAATCGATGCTCGAGGAGCGCGTCACGCCCCGGACGCCGGCCGTCTCGGTCGTCGTTGCCACGCACAACCGCTCACTGCGCCTGACGCAGCTGCTCGCGGGCCTGCGCGCCCAGACGCTGCCGCTCGACGCGCTTCGAGGTGATCGTCGTGGACGACGGCTCGTCCGACGCCACGCAGGACGTGCTCACCGGCGAGGCGCGGCGCGGCGACCTGCGCCTGTGCATCCCGCCGCCGGTGGAGCGCGGCGGCCCGGCCGCGGCGCGCAACCGCGGCTGGCGGCTGGCGCGGGCGCCCGTCGTCGCGTTCACCGACGACGACTGCGTCCCGACGCCCGGCCTGGCTCGAGACGCTGCTCGCGGCGGCGCGGCAGCGGCCCGACGCGATCGTGCGCGGGCGCACGCTGCCGAACCCCGCCGAGGCGCACGCGCTCGGCTCGTTCTCCAAGACCATCCACATCGACGGCCCGAGCCCGCACTTCGAGACCTGCAACGTGTCCTACCCGCGGGCGCTGCTCGAGCGCATCGACGGCTTCGACGAGTCGTACGGCACCGGTCTCGGCGAGGACTCGGACCTCGGCTGCCGCGCGCTCGCGGCAGGCGGCTTCCCCGCGTTCGAGCCCGAGGCGCTGGTGCACCACGCCGTCCTCGCGCGCAAGCCGGCGGCGGCGCTCCGCGACGCGCTGCACGCCACGAGCGCCGTGCGCTCCTACAGGGACCACCCGCGCCTGCGGCGCAACCTCTCGATGGGGCTCTTCTACGACAGCTCGCACCCGCTGCTCCTCGCCGCGCTCGGCGCCCTCTTCGCCCGGCGCCGGCCGGCGGCCGCGCTGCTGGCGGTGCCGTACGCCCTGCACCTGCGCAAGCGGGTGGCGGCGCGTGGCGCGCGCCCGCGCCACGCGGCCTTCTTCGCGCTCTTCGACGTCGTGCAGCTCGTCTCCACGCTGCGCGGCGCGCGCAAGCACCGCACCTGGGTCATCTGAGGCGACGGGCGCCGTCGCCCGTTCCGTCGGGGGCCGGCCGCAGAATGGCCCGTGATGGAGGCGCGATCGTCGCGATGGATCTGCTCGCCCTACGAGGTCGAGTCCGCGCTGCGCCTGGAGCGGGCGCTCGGCGTCTCGGCCACGCTCGCGGCGGTGCTCGCCCGGCGCGGGCTCACGGACCCCGATGAGGCCGCCCGCTTCCTGAGCGCGCGCGAGCGCCACGACCCGCGCGCCGTGCCGGGGCTCGCGGCCGCGAGCGAGCTGATCCTCGGACACGTCGAGCGCGGCTCCCGAATCGCCGTGCACGGCGACTACGACGTGGACGGCGTCTGCTCCACCGCCATCCTCGTGCGGGCGCTGCGCGCGCTCGGCGCCGAGCCCACGTGGGAGATCCCGAGCCGCTTCGACGACGGCTACGGGCTCTCGGTGGCCACCGTCGAGCGGCTGGCCGCCTCCGGGGTCGGCCTGCTGGTCACCGTCGACTGCGGGATCACCGCCGTGGCGGAGGTGGCCGCGGCCCGCGCCGCCGGCATGGACGTGGTCGTGACCGACCACCACCGGCCCGGCCCGGAGCTGCCCGGCTGCCCGATCGTGCACCCGGCGCTGGGCGACTACCCGTGCCCCGAGCTGTGCGCGGCGGGCGTGGCGCTCAAGCTGTCGGAGGGGCTGCGCGCCGCCGCGGGCCGCGACCCGGCGGAGGCCGACGAGGACCTCGACCTGGCCGCGCTCGCCACCGTCTGCGACATCGTGCCGCTGCGCGACGAGAACCGGCGCATCGTCCGCGAGGGCGTGGCCGCGCTGTCGCGGACCCGCAAGCCGGGCCTGCGGGCGCTCATGGAGGTCGCGTCGGTGGACCCGGCGACGGTCGGGGAGCAGGCGCTCGGCTTCCGGCTCGGCCCGCGCATCAACGCCGCCGGCCGGATGCAGCGCGCGGCGGCGGCGCTCGAGCTGCTGCTGACCGAGGACGCCGGACCGCGCCGCGGAGGTGGCGCGCGAGCTCGACCTCCTCAACCGCGACCGGCGGGAGGCCGAGACCCGCATCCTGTTCGCCGCCGAGGGCGCCTGCGCCCCGCAGGCCGCCGCCGGCGCGATCGTGGTGGCGGGCGAGGGCTGGCACCCGGGCGTGGTGGGGATCGTGGCCTCGCGGCTGGTCGAGCGCTGGCGGCGGCCGTGCGTGGTGATCGCGCTCGACGGCGACTCGCGGACGCGGCTCGGGCCGCAGCATCTCGCGCCTACGACCTTCACGCCGGCCTGCACGCCTGCTCCGAGCACCTCACGCGCTTCGGCGGCCACCGGATGGCGGCCGGCGTCGAGCTGCGACGCCGAGGCGCTCGAGCCCTTCCGGCGCGCGCTGGCCGCCCACGCCGGCGCGGCGCTCACGCCCTCCGACCTGCGCCGGCGCGAGCACGTGGACGCGGTCGTGCCGGGCGGCGCGCTCACGCTCGAGCTGGCCGAGGAGCTCGAGCGGCTGCGGCCGTTCGGGTGCGGCAACCCGCAGCCCAGCCTGCTCGTGCCGGGCGCGCGGGTGGAGAACGTGGCCGGCATGGGCGACGAGCGCCAGCACGCGCGCTTCAACCTGGTCACCGCCGGGGGCTCGCGCTCGCGCGGCGTGGCCTTCGGCTCGGCGCCGGCGGTGCTCACCGCGGCGGCCAAGGCGCCGCACGACATCGTGCTGCGCCTCGAGCGCAACCGCTGGAACGGGCGTGGAGGAGCCGCGCATCCTGCTGCGGGCGCTGTGCGAGTCGCTGCGCGGCGAGGTGCGCGCGCTCGGCGAGGACGGCTCGTTCTGGGAGCGGCTCGCGGCCGCGGGGTGCCGCCGGCGAGCGTGGCCGGCGGGACGCCGGCACCGTGGTCGACCGGCGCGGCGACGGCTTCGCGGGCGTGGTGGGCGAGCTGATCACGAGCGGCGAGCCGGTGCTCGTGGGCGTGGCCGACGTGTCGCGGCGGCGCGAGTCGCTCGAGACGCTCGTGGCCGGCCTCGACGACGGCGGCCTCGCCGCCGTGGCCTGGGACGCG
The DNA here is from genome assembly GCA_963768465.1 of uncultured Thermoleophilaceae bacterium. Classification (GTDB taxonomy): domain Bacteria; phylum Actinomycetota; class Thermoleophilia; order Solirubrobacterales; family Thermoleophilaceae; genus JACVRW01. The sequence goes on from CAVYIA010000016.1 coordinate 30,825, forward strand.
CTCGCCGCGGACCCGGCCTCGCCGAGCGGCTTCGCCCACCTGGTGGCGCTCGACCCGCCGCCCGGCGGCGCCGGCCGACCCGCTGCTCGCGCTCACGCGCGCACGCGCACCTCGCCTGGGGGCCCGGCCGACGTGGACTTCGCGCTCGCGGTCTGGCGCAACGGGCTCGAGCTGCGCCCGGTGCTGACCGAGTGCTTCCGCGCGCTGCGCGAGCTGGGCGACGGGCGCGGAGCCGGAGGCGATCGAGGGGGCGCTGCGCGGCGCCGGGCGCCATCCGCGCACGCCGGAGCTGTGCGCGCGCCTGCTCGCGGTGCTCGGCGAGCTCGGGCTGGTCGAGGTCTCGCTCGACCCGCCGGGCTGCCGGGTGCGTCGACGGCGTGCGCACCGAGCTGGAGCTGTCGCCGACCTTCCGCGCCTGCCGGGAGCGCTACGCGGCGATCGAGTCGCGGCTCGCCGGCGAGCGCGCGGCGCGGGCGCAGCCGGCCGCCGCCGCGTCCTGAGCAGCGTCCGCCGCCCGGACCGGCTCTAGAATCGAGAGGCATGGCCAGCACCCCGGCCAAGCGACGCACCCCCAGGCGCTCCAAGCGCGCCGCCAACGGAGGCGGCAAGGAGCGCGATTTCGATCGCCATCCCGTGGACGAGCACGCCGGGCAGGCGCCCGCGGGGCCGGCCACCAAGCTCTCCGAGGACCAGCGCATCCTGCTCGGCGACCTGTTCGCCGTGGTGGAGGAGCACGCCGACGAGGCCGCCGAGAACGTCGACCGCGAGCTCGTCCAGAAGGCGTTCGTGTTCGCGTGCGAGCGGCACGCCGACCAGCGCCGGGCGAGCGGCGAGGACTTCATCGTCCACCCGATCGGCGTGGCCAAGATCTGCGCCGGCATGCGGCTCGACACCGCGACGCTCTGCGCCGCGCTGCTGCACGACACGGTCGAGGACACGAGCGCGTCGCTCGAGGAGGTCGTGGCCGAGTTCGGCGACGAGGTCGGCGCGCTCGTGGACGGCGTGACCAAGCTCTCCGGCGTCACCTTCCAGAGCCGCGACGACCGCCAGGCCGAGAACTACCGCAAGATGATGGTCGCGATGGCCCGGGACATCCGGGTCATCCTCATCAAGCTCGCCGACCGGCTCCACAACATGCGCACGCTCGGCTCGATGCCGAAGCAGAAGCAGCAGGAGAAGGCGAAGGAGACGCTCGAGATCTTCGCGCCGCTCGCGCACCGGCTCGGCATCCACGCGATCAAGTGGGAGCTCGAGGACCTCTCCTTCTCGACCCTCCACCCGCGCAAGTACAACGAGATCAAGCAGCTGGTCAGCCAGCAGCGCACCGAGCGCGAGGCGTACGTCTCACGCGCCGGGTCCTACCTGGAGAAGGAGCTCGAGGCGGTGGGCATCGCCGCGCAGATCTCCGGGCGCGCCAAGCACTTCTACTCGATCTACTCGAAGATGACCAAGAAGGGCCGCGAGTTCAACGAGATCTACGACCTCACGGCCATGCGCGTGATCGTCGAGTCGGTCAAGGACTGCTACGGCGCGATCGGCGTCATCCACTCGCTCTGGAAGCCGCTGCCCGGGCGCTTCAAGGACTGGGTCGCGATGCCCAAGTTCAACATGTACCAGGCCCTCCACACCACGGTGATCGGGCCCGAGGGCAGGCCGCTCGAGATCCAGATCCGCACCGAGGACATGCACCGCACGGCCGAGTTCGGCGTGGCCGCGCACTGGATCTACAAGGACGGCGCCGCCGCGCCGCCCGAGGAGAAGGTCGAGTGGCTCGCGCACATGCTCGACTGGCAGCAGGAGACCACCGACCCGCAGGAGTTCGCGGAGACGCTGAAGGCCGACCTCTTCGAGGACGAGGTCTTCGTCTTCACGCCGAAGGGCGAGGTCAAGTCGCTCGCCTCGGGGGCCACGCCGCTCGACTTCGCCTACTCGATCCACACCGACGTGGGCCACCGCTGCGTGGGCGCCAAGGTCAACGGCAAGATCGTGCCGCTCCACTACGAGCTGCGCTCCGGCGACATCTGCGAGGTCCTCACCTCGAAGAAGGAGCGCGGCCCGTCGCGCGACTGGCTGTCGCTCGCGAAGACCACGCGCGCCCAGTCGAAGATCCGCGCCTGGTTCACGCGCGAGCGCCGCGAGGACTCCGAGCGCAGCGGCCGCGAGATCCTGCACGAGAACCTCAAGCGCTCCGGCCTGCCGTCCCAGAAGATCGTGGGCTCGCCGCTGCTCGCGGACGTGATCCGCGAGATGGGCTTCCAGAAGGCCGAGGACTTCTACATCGCGCTCGGCCAGTCGAAGATCTCGGCCAAGACCGTCACGAGCAAGCTGATGCACCGCCTGAAGGAGGGCGAGTCGGCCGTGGAGCCGCCGTCCGTGGCGGCCGAGCTGCTCGAGCGCAAGGAGAGCCCGAAGCGCACCGCCGCCTCGTCCACCTACGGGATCAAGGTCGACGGCGTCGAGGACGTGATGCTGCGGCTCGCCAAGTGCTGCCGGCCCGTGCCCGGGCGACCCGATCGTGGGCTACATCTCGCTCGGCAAGGGCATCACGATCCACCACGAGTCCTGCTCGAACGCCGTCGCGCTGATGAAGAGCCCGGAGCGCTTCACCAAGGTGGAGTGGGAGGGGGACATCGAGAGCTCCTTCCGCGTGGAGCTCCAGATCGACGCCTGGGACCGCCACCGCCTGCTCGAGGACCTCTCGCGCGCCTTCGCCGAGACCGGCATCAACATCCTCGAGGCGCGCTGCACGGTCGTGCACCCGATGGTCAAGAACCGGTTCGTGGTCGAGGTGGGGGACACCACCGCCCTGAAGACCTGCGTGACGCGGCTCAGGAACATCGACGGCGTGTTCGACGCGTACCGCATCACTCCGACGACCTAGGCGGTCCGAACCAGCTGGTCAGCGCTTCAGGCAGGCCCGGGTCGGCCGGCGCTCCGACCCAGGCGACATATCCGTCGGGCCGGATCAACACGGCGGTGGGAGCGGTGACCGCGCCGAGGACCGGAAGCTCCCACGGGCCGTCATATTCAGCATCGATCAGCTGGACCCGATCGGCCCATGGAGTGATGTCGAGGCCACCCGGCTCACCGAGGTTGAGCAGCACCGGCCGGGCGCCGTGCAGCAGCTCGAAGACCCGCAGCGGGCCGTCGGCGGTGACCAGGTCGAGATCGGGCATGCGGCGTCCGAGCAGCGGGTGTCCCTCGCCGAGGTCGTAGTGGATGTCGAGGCCGAACATCATCGCGGCGAAGCGCCTGCGAGGCTGCTCGTCCGCCATGAGGAGCTCGGCGATGGTGTCGCGCAGGGCCTCCGTGCGCTCGTCCGGGCGGCGGAGCGCGACGTGCGCCATCGAGGTGCGCAGCACGCGGGCAGCGACCGGGTGACGCTCGGCGTGGTAGGTGTCCAGGAGGCTTTCCGGCGATGTGCGGTTGACCACCTGGGCCAGCTTCCATCCCAGGTTCACCGCATCCTGCACGCCGATCTGGAGTCCCTGGCGCCGTCCGGGGAATGCACGTGTGCGGCGTCGCCGGCAAGCAGGACCCGTCCGTCGCGGTAGGCCGCGGCCTGCCGGGTCATATCGGTGAACCTCGAGATCCAGGTGGGACTGTGGGCCCCGTAGTCGGTCCCATAGACGGCGATGAGCCCCTCGCTGAGGTCACGCAGAGTGGGTTCGCTCGCGGATCCGACGTGCGCTTCGGTCAGCATGACCCGTACCGGCCCGCTGTCCGCGTAGACCACCTCGCCGTCGCGGATCTCGTAATCCGCCCTGCCGAGGGCATGCATGCCGCGGGCGTCGTGGCGGATGCCGAATTCCGGCTCCTCGGCCAGCTCGACCTCGGCGATCAGGCTGCTCGTGGTCGGATCCCACCCGGGGAACTCGATGCCGGCTGCCTTGCGGACCAGGCTGCGTCCTCCGTCGCACCCGGCGAGGTACTCCGCCGCGCAGCGACCGGCCGTCGGACAGCGCGACGTCGACGCCGGTTTCGTCCTGCGCGAAACCCGTGACCTCACGTCCGCGATAGATCGTCACCGGCAGCTCGCCGACCCAGCCGGCCAGTATGCGCTCGATGTCGTTCTGCCAGAGCCCGAGCGAGTAGGGATGCCGGGTGGGAAAGTCGCTGACGTCGAAGCGGGCCCCGGCGAACTGCCCGACCTGGACCACCTGTCCCTCCGCGAGGAACCGATCGGCGATTCCGCGCTGATCGAGGATCTCGATGGTGCGCGAGTGCAGGCCACCTGCGCGCGAGCCGGGGAGGTCCTGGCTGGCGCGCCGCTCGACAATGGCCACGTCGACCCCCGCCAACGCCAACTCGCCCGCCAGCATCAGCCCGGTCGGACCGCCTCCGGCGATCACCACAGCGTGCTCGGTCATAGGCATTTCGCTCCTCCAATTTCCGTAGGTTCCGACCTGCGGCGGGCGATTATGGGGCACACCCGGGGGCTTGAAACAAGCCCCCCTGCGGGGTATAAATTGGATGTGGAGAGAGGCGGGTAACCGCCTTCCGGCCGCCGGGATGCGAACGTGTGTTCGTGTCGGGCGAGGCCACCATCCTCCACGCGGACCTCGACGCCTTCTACGCGTCGGTAGAGCAGCGCGACGACCGGCGGCTGCGCGGGAGGCCGGTGATCGTGGGGGCGGGGGTGGTGCTCGCCTGCAGCTACGAGGCCAAGGCGCGGGGCGTGCGGACGGCGATGGGCGGCGGCCTCGCGAAGCGGCTCTGTCCCGGACGCCGTGGTCGTGCCGCCGCGCATGGAGGCCTACTCGGAGGCGAGCAGGGCGGTGTTCGAGGTGTTCGAGGAGACCGCGCCCGACGTGGAGGCGATCTCGATCGACGAGGCGTTCCTGGACGCGCGCGGGATGGAGCGGTTCAAGGGCACGCCGCTCGAGATCGCCCGCGCAGCTCAGGCGCGAGGTGCGCAGCGAGGTGGGGCTGCCGATCACCGTGGGCATCGCGAACACCAAGTTCCTCGCGAAGGTGGCGAGCGCCGTCGCAAAGCCGGACGGGCTGCTGCTCGTCCCGCCGGGCGGAGAGCTCGACTTCCTGCACTCGCTCCCGGTGGAGCGCCTCTGGGGCGTGGGCGCGGTCACCGCGCAGAAGCTGCGCGAGCGCGGCATCACCGACGGTGGCCGAGGTGGCGCGGCTGCCGGAGGCGGCGCTCGTGGACATGCTCGGGCGAGCGTCCGGGCGCAAGCTCCATGCGCTCGCGCACAACCGCGACCCGCGGCCCGTGGAGCGCCGCCGGCGCCGCCGCTCGATGGGGGCGCAGCGGGCGCTCGGGCGCAGGCCGTGGACGCACGACTCGCTGGACGCCGCGCTCGTCGGGCTGGTCGACCGGCTGTGCGGCCGCCTGCGCGCGGCGCGGCGTGTCTGCCGGACGATCACGCTGCGCCTGCGCTTCGACGACTTCTCCCGCGCCACGCGCTCGCACACCATCGCCGAGGCCACCTCGCGCACGCGCACGATCCTCGCCACGCTCCGCGGGCTGCTTGCGGGCGCCATGCCGCTCATCGAGCGCAGTGGGATCACCCTCATCGGCATCACGCTCAGCAACCTGACCAGCGACAGCGCCGTCCAGCTCGCGCTGCCGCTCGAGCGCGCCAGCGCCGCTGGACCTCGTGGTGGACGACGTGCGCGACCGCTTCGGCACCGACGCCATCACGCGAGCCGTGCTGCTGGGCCGCGACCCCGGCATCGCCGTCCCGCTGCTGCCGGACTGAGGGATGGCATCGGTGCGCAGCCGGCGAGCCGGCTGCTTCCGCAACGGCTCAGGCCACGGCCATCATGCGCGCGCGGCACGGCGCGGTACTCGGCCTCCTCGTGGAGCCCGATGTAGTCGCCGTCCACCTGCACGGGAAACGCCTGGCCGTCGAGCGCCTCGACCCGCACGGTGTCGAGCCCGGGCAGGCTCTCCACCTGCCGGTGGCGGGCCACCATCCCCGGCCGCCCGGAGAGCAGCCGCGGGATCAGGGTCGGCAGCTCCCATGGCGTGGCCTTGCGGAGCACCGCCAGGGACAGCGACCCGTTGTCGAGGCCGGCGCCCTCGGCCACGCGGATCGGCCGCTTTCGGAAGAACGTGAACGGGTCCGAGTTCTGGACGATCACGGTCACGCCCTCGAGGTCGCGGCCGCCGGCGATCACCCGGACGCGGGGAGGACGCACCAGGTAGCGGCGGCTGAAGATCCCGACGGCGGCGTAGCTGTAGTACCAGGCCCCGAAGCGCGCCTTGCGACGCGGGTGCGCGTCCACGCGCTCCACCACGCTGGCGTCCAGCCCGACACCGGACGAGAACACGAAGTGGCGCCCGTTCACGCGGCCGAGGTCCACGGGCCGGGGCCTGAAGTCGTCGGCCATCCGCAGCAGGTGCTCGGTGGCGTCCACCACGTCGTTGGGGATGCCGAGCGTGCGCGCCCACACGTTCGTCGAGCCGCCGGGCAGCGCGGTGAGCGGCGTGTCCGAGCCGGCGAGCCCGTTCGCGGCCTCGTTGACCGTTCCGTCGCCGCCGAAGGCGACCACCACGTCGTAGCCCTCGCTGGCCGCCTCGCGGCAGATGCGGGTGGCGTGGTCGCGCTTCTCGGTGTCGATCGCCTCGACCGAGTAGCGCGACTGCAGCGCGTAGACGACCAGGTTCTTGAGGCGGTCCGACACCGTGGTCGCGTACGGATTCACGATCACGAGCATGCGGCGCTTCGGGGAGCGGTCCGGCAGCAGGCGCTCGGCCAGGTCCTCAGCACGCTCGAGTGCCGTCTCGGGAGGCACGGTCGAGCAGCCTAACCCCGGCAGCGGAGCGAGTTACGCGCGCGCTTGCGTTCCAGGCCTGTGGCCTTAGGCTGGAACGGCCGATGTAGCCCGGAGTGGACTTGGAAGCGCAGCACACCGACCGGATACGAAGCCACAGCCTCCGACGGCCTGCTCTTCGAGCGGGGGGACGCGCTCGCCCTGGTGGCGGGCGCCCTGGACGGGCTGGACGCCGGGCACGGGTCGGTGGTGGCCCTGGAGGGCCCCTACGGCAGCGGGAAGAGCGCCGTCCTCGAGGCCGCGGCCCTGCTCGCGCGCGAGCGCGGGTACGAGCTGCTGTCCGCCCAGGGGCGGGAGCTCGAGCGGGAGCTCGAGCTGGGCGTCGCGCTGCAGCTGTTCGAGTCGCGCGTGGCCGCCGCCCGCGGCGCCGAGCGCGAGCGTCTCATCCAGGGGCCGGCGCGCGCCGCGCTGCCGCTGTTCGACACGGGGCCGTCGGCAGGTGAGACCGAGGCCGCGGGATCGCTCGTGCACGGCCTCTATCGGCTCGCCGCGAACCTGGCCGCCGACGGGCCGCTCGTGCTCGCGATCGACGACGTGGACATGGCCGACGCGGCCACCCTCCAGTTCCTCCTCTACCTCGTGGGCCGTCTCGAGCCGCTGCCCGTCGTCCTGGTGCTCGGCCTCGGATCGGCCGTGGTGGGCGTGGCCGCGGACCTCCTCGAGGAGGTGCTGGCGCACCCGGCCACGCGGCGCTACCGGGTGTCGCCGCTCAGCGAGCGCGGCACGGCCGCCTGGCTCAGGGCCTCCTTCTTCCCGGATGCGGATGACGCGTTCTGCGCGGCCGTGCACGAGTCGGCCGGCGGCGTGCCCTGGCTCGTGGGCGAGCTCTCGCGCGAGCTGGCGTCCGCCGGGCGTTTCGCCTGCCGCGGCCGCGATCGAGCGGGTTCGCAGCGGCGGCCCCCGAGCCGGTGGCCGCCGCCGTCATGCGGCGCGCACGCGCGATCGACCCCGGCGCCGCCGCGCTGCTCGAGGCGGCGGCCGTGCTCGGCGCGGGAGCCGAGCTCCGCCATGCGGCGGTGCTGACCGGGCTGGAGCGCCAGCGCGCCGCCGAGCTGCTCGACGCCCTCGCGGCCATCGGGCTGCTCGCGGCCGACGAGCGGCTGACGTTCGCGCAGCCGGTGCTCGAGGCGGCGGTGCACGAGGCGCTCCCCGCCGGCGAGCGCTCGGAGGCCCACCTCGCGGCCGCGCGTGCGCTCATGGACGACGACGCGCCGGCCGAGATCGTGGCCCGCCACCTGCTGCTGCTCCGGCAACGGCGGCGGCGACTGGGTCACGCCCGTGCTGCGAACGGCCGCGTCGCGGGCGCTCGCGACCGGCGCGGCGGAGCGTGCGGTCGAGCTGCTCGAACGGGCGCGGCAGGAGCCGCCGCCGCGGGACCAGCGCGCCCACGTGCTCCTGGAGCTCGGGCGCGCGCAGGCGGTGGCCGGCGCCCCCGAGGCGCTCGGCCGCCTGGCCGAGGCGATCGAGCAGCTCCCGTCGGCGGGCGACCGCGCCGGCACGGCCCTCGAGACCGGGCGCATCCTGCTCGCGCTCGGGCGGCTGACCGAGGCCGAGGCGGCGTTCGACCTCGGGCTCCGCTACGCCGAGGACGCCGAGGGAGACACGGGTGGCCTGCTCCGCGCGGCGAGCATCACCGCCGCGCGGCTCCAGCGCGGCCGCGCGGGCAAGCCCGCCGCTCCCGGGCTGGTGGCGCCGGAGCGCGGCGACACCCCCGCAAGCCGTGCGCTGCTGGCGCAGCTGGCCCTGGACGCGGCGCTGCGCGGCGACCCGCACGAGCAGGTCCGCGAGCTCGCCACCACGGGCGCTTGCCCGCGGGGCTCTGCTCGAGGACGACGGCGCCGAGGGGATCGTCTACTACCTCGCCACCGCGGCGCTGACGCTGGCGGAGGACCTCCAGATGGCGGAGGTGGCGCTCGCCGCGGCGGTGGACGACGCGCGCTCGCGGGGCTCCGCGCTCGCCTTCGCCACCGCCTCGCACTTCCAGAGCTTCGCCGTGCTCCGCCGCGGGCGGCTGCCGGCGGCGGCCGAGGCCGCCCGCGCGGCGATCGAGGGCTCCCGCCACGGCTGGCGGCTCGCGCTCGGGTCGGCCCACGTGGTGCTCGCCGCGGCGCTCACCGAGGGCGGGGACCTCGACGGCGGCCGAGCGCGAGATCGAGCTCGCGGAGCGGCTCACCCACACCGACGCGGCCTCACGCGTGGCGCACCACGGCGGGCGCGGGCAGCTTCACCTCTACCGCGGCCGCCCCGCGCAGGCCCTGGCGGACTTCCTCGCCTGCGGCGAGATCCTCCTGGCCGCCGACGCGCCCAACCCGGCCGTGCTTCCCTGGCGCTCCGGGGCGGCACACGCGCTCGCCGCGCTCGGGGACCGGACCGAGGCGCGCCGCTACGCCGAGGAGGAGCTGGCCCTGGCCGAGGACTTCGGCGCACCGGGCGCGAAGGGCCGCGCGCTGCGCACGATCGGTGCGCTCGCGGGCGGAAAGCGCTCGATCGAGCCGCTCGAGGCCGCGGTCGCCTGCCTCGAGCAGTCCCAGACGGCGCTCGAGCGCGCCCGGGCGCTGGTGGACCTGGGCAGCGCGCTGCGCAGGGCACGCCGGACGCGCGACGCGCGCGAGCCGCTCCGCCGCGGGCTCGACCTGGCACAGCGCTGCGGGGCCGCCGAGCTCACGGAGCGGGCGATGCGCGAGGTCACCGCGGCCGGGGCGCGCCCGCGCCGCACGGCGCTGCACGGCCTCGAGGCGCTCACGCCGCGCGAGCTTCAGACGGCGGGGCTCGCCGCCGAGGGCATGTCGAACCGCGAGATCGCCGACGCGCTGTTCGTGACCGTGAAGACGGTGGAGTGGCACCTGAAGCATTCCTACGGGAAGCTCGGCATCCGCTCGAGGCGCGAGCTGGCCGAGGCGCTCGGGCGCCGCTACCCCGCGGACGGCGACTCCGGCTGATCCCGCCGCACGTTTCGCGCGCGGCGCGGAGGGGCAACAAAAGGCGGAGAGGGCGGGGTCGCGCGGAAGCTACTCAAGGGCTCGTCCGTTGCGGTCGATATACCCACCAATGCCAGGCGGCGCCCGTTGGATGTTGCAATGAGACGGAGTCTCAAACTCGCTCTCGACGAATTTGGACGTGCCACTCTCGAAGGGGAGGCGGCTCGCTACTCCGTCTCTCCGGGCGAGCTGGTCGGCAACGCCGTCAAGTACTACCTCTCCGACCTCGACTCCGGCCGGCCCGCGCTGAAGGTCCCGCGCTTCGCTCGCGCCGCCTCGTCGCCCGAGCTCGACGTCGAGGTGAACATCGATGACAGCGCCTGGGACCAGGCCGAGGCCGAGGCCTCCCGCCAGCGCGTTCCGCATCGAGCGCCTGCTCGAGCACGCGGCGATGTACCTGATCGCCGATCTGGACTCGGGCGAGGTGGCGGCCCGCATCGCCGCCGACGCCACGATCACCGAAGATCGCTAGCGAGCTGCTGCCTAAGCCGTGATCGGCGCGGCGTCGAGCTCGCGCAGCGCGGCCTTGAGCGCACCGCGGCCGCGGTGGTGGAGACCGTGGATCGAGCCCTCGGACTTGCCGAGGCGGTCGGCGATCTCGCGCGGGGAGAGCCCCGCGATGTGGCGCAGCACGAGCACCTCGCGCTGCTCGGCGGGCAGTTGCCGCAGCGCCTCGCGGAGGCACTGCGAGCGCTCGAAGCCGGTCTGCTCGTGGCCCTCGTCGCTCGTGCGGACCTCCTCGACGGGGATCTGCCGGCGCGCGCGGACGTGGTCGAGCGCGAGGTTGCGCGCGACGGTCGTGATCCAGGCCGCGAAGGCCACGTCGCGCTCCTCGTAGCGCTGGATCGCGGTCATGAGCTTCGCGAAGACGTTCTGGGTGACGTCCTCGGCCTCGTGGCGGTCGCGGACGATCCCGCGCACGTACGAGCAGACGTCGTCGGAGAAGCGCACGTAGAGGAAGTGCAGCGCGCTCATGTCGCCGGCCTTCGCCCGCGCAACCGCGCGGCGTACGAGGTCCGTGTCGGAGGTCGCCTCACGCCCCCGGGCGAACCGGCCGGGCGCAGCGTCCGACGCGACCGTCGCATCGAGTCTGCCTGTATGCGCCAACGCTGCCCCCACGGTTTGCTGACGTGCAGTCCGCCTCGCCTAAACCCCCGCGGCAAGCGAAGTGGACCAGAGAGCCGACCCTACGCCCGGGGGGTTACGCGTGCACTGGGGTCGCAGCCCTAGTCTTTTCTGCGCAGGGCCGCTTGAAACCGCTATTTGCCCGCTTTTGGGTACCCCAACCTGGGGCCCGGGTACCTGCCGGCGCCGCGATGTCCTTCAGGCCAGCGAGACCTCGGCTCCGTCACCGACGGTGACCCGCAGCGCCCGCGGCAGGCGGAACTCGCGCGACACCCGCGCGCCGGCGCCGATGACGCTCGCCTCGAGCCGGCTGGACAGGTGCTGGATGCGGGCGCTCGGGAAGACGATCGAGTGCTCGATCTCCGATCCCTCGATGACCACGTCGCGGCCGATCGAGGTGTACGGACCGACGTAGGAGTGCGTGACGCGCGCGCCGGGGCCGATGATCGCGGGCCCGCGGACCACGCTCGACTCGATGACCGCGCTCGGGTGCGCCACGACGGCGCCCTGGATGCTCGTGCGGCTCAGGCTCGCGCTCGCGTGGTCCGCGGCGATGCCCTCGAGCGCGAAGCGGTTGCCCTCGAGCAGGGCGTCCGCGTCGTGGCCGAGCCGCCACCAGTCGGCCACGCGGCGGGTGCTCACCTGGCCGCCGCCGCTGAGCAGGAAGTCGGCGAGGTGCTCGAGCTCGTGCCCCGGCGCGGGATCCACGTCGCGGGCGGCCTCGGTCACACCCGCGCCGAGGATCGCCACGCCCGCGGGGGCGCAGTGGTCGGCGAAGGGCGATGCGGTGCGGCGCGCGCGGATGTCCACGACGCCGCCGCCGTGGCCCGCCGTCTCCTGGACGAACAGGATCGCCTCGCCGTCGTCCGGGCGCTCGTGGCGCATCAGCGCCTCGAGTGGGTGCCGCGAGAGGCTGTCGGCCAGGTGGAGGACGAAGGGCTCGTCGCCGAGGAAGTCGGCGAGCGCGGCGAGCGAGGCGCCCACGCCGGCTCCCGGCGAGCGCTCGAGCCAGGTGAGGTCGAAGCGCCAGCCGGCCTTGGCCACGGCGCGGCTCGTCTGCGCCGACAGACCCTCGGGTGCGAGCACGGCCACCTCGGCGAGGCCGCCCGTGTCGAGCCACTCGAGCGCGTGCTCGAGCAGCGGGCGATTGGCGAGCGGCAGCAGGGGCGGGGGAGCCAGCTCACCGCGAACGAAGGAGCGCCTGCCCGGGACGGAGGACGGACGATGGCCCTGGGCGAGGATCACCGCCTTCGATGCGTTCACGAACCAGTAACGGGTGAGCGGCTGTGAACTTCGCTCGGCAGGTCCCGCGGTTCGGCTGAGATTCGTACGAGAGGCCGCTCCCGGCGTGCTCTCCCCGTCGCTCGGCGGCCCCTTCCTGAACCAAGGACCAGGGACGGCGCGGACTGGCCGCAAGTAGCTTCGCATTGCAGGCAGGCGGCTCCGGCCGCACGACGGAAGGAAGCCGTGTCTTGGATGAGGTGACGCCCAACTCGGCGTGCCGGTGTTTAGCGCCCCGGCCCGCTCGAGCCCTCGGGTATCCCTGCGGCGCCCCTGCCGAAGTGCGGTCGGCCGCCCGCCTCTTTATCAGCCCGCATATTGCGTGAAAGGAGGGGGGCCGCAGGCCCGTTGTATCCACGATGGCCACTCCCAAGCTAGGACGCCGCCCGGCTTCCCCCGGCGACGTCGCGAACAACCCTGCCGTCGCGGTGGTGGCCGTGGACCAACTCGCCTCGCGCCGCATCGCGGCCGCCCTCGGTGGCGGCGGCCTGCCGGCCGCGATCATCAGCAGCTCCGTCGAGGAGCTGCTCGACGAGGTGGGCTCGACCCGCCTCGACGCCGTCGTGCTCGCCTGCGATCCCTCGCGCGCCGCCGGGCTGGCCGCAGTCCGCAGGCTCGCCAAGGCCTTCGACGGCTCGCGCGTCGTCGTCGTCTCCTCAGCGCTGCTCGGCGCCGGCGTGCGCTCGGCGCTCGGCGCGGGCGCGAGCGCCTTCGTCGACGAGGCCCAGGTCGAGGCCGCGCTGGCCGCGGCCACGCGCTCGGCGCTCGCCGGGCAGGTCTCCCTTCCCCGTGAGCTTCACCGCTGCGCCGTCCGGCCCGCCTTCTCGCACCGTGAGAAGCAGGTGCTCGCGCTCGTCGTGCGCGGCCTCGGCAACCGCCAGATCGCCCTTCGCCTCTTCCTCTCCGAGAGCACCGTCAAGAGCCACCTCGCGTCGGCGTTCCAGAAGCTCGGCGTGCGCTCCCGCAAGGAGGCGGCCGCCGTCCTGCTGGATCCGGACGAGGGCCTCGGGGCAAGCATCCTGTCCGTCGACCTGGACCAGACGAGCTGATGTCCGAGCTTCGGACCAACGAGGCCGGGACGCTCGCCAGCGCGCCGAGCGCGCCGCCGCTGTCGGTGGTCAACGCGCGGCATGGCCGAGCCGCGCAGCCTGCCGCGCGGGCGGACCTGGATCCTGATCGTGGCCGACATGGTGGCGATCACGCTCGCGATCGCGATCACGTACACGGTCGCCGAGCTCGTGGCCTCGCCGGCCGTCATCGCACCCACGGGCGTGACGGTGGCGGTGGCAGCCGCCGCGATCCCCATCTGGATCGCGATCTTCACCGCCTACAACCTCTACGAGCGCCAGAACCGCAGCATCTCGCTGGCCACCTTCGACGAGGTCGGCGAGCTCTTCCACGCGCTGATCGCCGGATCGCTCTTCTTCCTCGTCCTGAGCCAGGTCCTCTGGCGCGTGGCCGACGCGGAGGTCGTCTTCCCGGTCGAGGCCGCGATGTTCCTCGCCACCGCGCTCCCGCTCGTGCTGCTCACCCGCGGCTCCGTGCGGAGCTGGCTGCTCCCGGCCATCATGGCGCCCCGGCGGACGCTGATCGTCGGCACCGGCGACGTGGCGCAGATGGTGGAGCGCAAGATCGGCTCGCACCCCGAGTACCGCCTCGAGCTCGTCGGGTTCGTGGACGAGGAGCCGCACGGCGACGGCTCGGCCCCGCTGGTGGGGCGCCCGGCCGACCTGCCGCGGCTCGTGGACGAGCTCGAGATCGACTGGGTCATCCTGGCCTTCTCGCAGCTCCTCCTACGAGGAGACGCTCGACCTGCTGCGCAGCGCGCGCCGGCCCGACGTCCACCTCTCGATCGTCCCGCGCTTCTTCGAGGTCTTCGCCTCGAACGCGACGATCCAGGAGCTCGAGGGCATGCCGGTGGTGAACCTCCCGCCGATGCGGCTCTCGCGCGGCATCCGGATCACGAAGCGGGTGGTGGACGTGGTCGTGTCCGGCCTCGGCCTGCTCGTGCTCTCGCCGCTCCTCGCCGCGATCGCGATCGCCGTGAAGCTCGACAGCCGCGGACCGGTCTTCTTCCGCCAGGAGCGCCACGGCCGCGGCGGCAGCATCTTCCGGATCGTCAAGTTCCGCACGATGCGGGTCGGCGCCGAGAGCGAGCGCCTGGCGCTCGCGCCGCTGAACGAGATCTCGGGCGCGCTCTTCAAGATGAAGGAGGACCCGCGCGTGACGCGCGTCGGCCGTCTCCTGCGGCGCACGAGCCTCGACGAGCTGCCGCAGCTCTGGAACGTGCTGAAGGGCGAGATGAGCCTGGTCGGCCCGCGCCCGTTCGTGGTCCACGAGTCGTCGCAGATCACCGGCTGGGCGAGCCGCCGGCTCGACATCACCCCGGGAATCACCGGCCTCTGGCAGGTGCTCGGGCGGACGGACATCCCGTTCGACGAGATGGTCAAGCTCGACTACATCTACGTGACCAACTGGTCGCTGCTCTGGGACATGAAGATCCTGTTCCAGACGATTCCGGTCGTCCTGTCGAGGCGGGGGGCGTACTAGCCATGAACGTCTTCGTGGTCCCCGCATACGACGAGGAGCGGAACCTGCCGCGCCTCCTGGTCGACCTCGAGTCGCGTCCCAAGCTCTGGTCCGGCGGCCGCGTGATCGTGGTCGACGACGGCTCGAGCGACGCCACCGCGGCGGTGGCCGGCGCACATCCCGGGCGGATGCCCGTGGAGGTCATCAGCATGGGCACGAACCAGGGCCCCGGCCGAGCCTTCGACAGGGGCTTCCGGCGTGCGCTCGAGGTGGCGCCCGAGGACGGCTTCGTGGTCACGCTCGAGGCCGACACCACGAGCGACCTCGACGCGCTCGGCGGCATGCTGGAGCTCGCCCGCGGCGGCGCCGACGTGGTGCTCGCCTCCACGCACGCACCCGGCGGCGGGCTCTCGAACGTGGGCTTCTTCCGCCGCGTGCTCTCGCGCTCGGCCTCCTACGCGATCCGCCGCACGAGCGGCGTGGACGCGCGCACGGTCTCGACCTTCTACCGCGTCTATCGCGCCTCGATCCTGCGCGCCGGCTACGACCGGCACGGCGAGACGCTCGTGCGCGAGCGCGGCTTCGCCTGCAAGGCGGAGCTGCTCTTCAAGCTCTCCCGGCTCGGGGCGCGCCTCGAGGAGGTGCCGGTCGTGATCGACTGGTCCCAGCGCGAGGGCGAGAGCAAGATGCGCGTGCTCCCGACGATGGTCGCCTACCTGCGCCTGATGACGCGGCAGGCGTTCGCACGCCGCGGACAGGAGGCGGCGTGAGCACCGCGATGCCGCTCCGTGCGCACGACCCCGAGGCGCCGCGCGTGGCCGTGGTCGGCGCCGGCCTGCTCGGCCTGAGCGCCGCCTACCGGCTCGCCCAGGCCGGCATGAGCGTGACCGTCTACGAGCGCGACGCGGAGCTCGGCGGCCTCGCCGGCACCACGCCGCTCGACGGCATCCCGATCGACCGCTTCTACCACGTGACCCTGCCCACGGACGAGCGCGTGATCGAGCTCGCCACGGAGCTCGGGCTGGGCGACCGCTTCCGCTTCCGCCGCAGCGGCGTGGGCTTCTACCACCAGGGCCGCCTCGCCTCGATGTCCACGCCCGGCGAGCTGCTCAGGTTCCCGGGCCTCAGCCCGGTCGACCGGATGCGGCTCGTGGCGTTCGTCGCCCGCTGCCAGGTCGGGTCGGACTACAGCCGTCTCGAGGAGACCCCCATCGAGGACTGGCTCGTCCGCATCTGCGGCCGCCGCACCTGGGAGGTGCTCTGGCGCCCGCTGCTCGACTCGAAGTTCGACGGCCGCTACCAGGACCTGCCGGCCACCTACCTCTGGTCGCGCTCGCGCCGGATGTCCGGCTCGCGCGACAAGTCCTCGCAGGAGATGATGGGCGCCCTCGACGGCGGCTACCAGACCCTCGTGGACGCGCTCGGCGTGGCCATCGAGCGGCTCGGCGGCAGCGTCCTGCGGAACACCGCCGGTGAAGGCGATCGTCTCGAGCGGCGGCCGCGCCGTCGGCACGCTCTCCACGCGCGGCTACGAGGCGCACGACCAGGTGATCTCGACGCTCCTGCCCACGGCCACCGCGCCGCTCCTCGGCCGCGACCTGGCCGCCGCGGTCGGCCCCGAGAACTGCCGCTACCTCGGCATCGTGTGCCTCGTGATGCGCCTGCGGCGCAGCCTGAGCCCCTGGTACACGCTGAACATCACCGATCGCCGCATCCCGCTCACCGGAGTGATCGAGACGACTCACGTCATCGACCCCGAGCGGGTGGGCGGCACGCTCATCTACGCCCCCAAGTACGTGAACCCGGACAGCCCGGAGCTCGAGCGCTCCACCAAGGACATCAAGGAGGCCTACATGGGCCACGTGCGCACGATGTTCCCGGGCTTCTCGCCCGAGGACGACGTGCTGGCGAGCCAGGTCGCGCGCGCCCGCGTGGCCGAGCCGGTGCACACCCTCGGCGGCGAGGGCCGCCTCGCGGACATGTTCCCCGCGCCCGGCCTCGCGATGGCGTCGTCGGCGCACGTATATCCCGAGATCGTCAACGGCCAGGCCGCCATCGGCGTGGCCGAGCGGCTGGTCGAGGGACTGCTGCCCCGCCTGCAGGCTGAAACCACAGAACTCCCGATAGCGACAAGGAGAGCTTCATGACCCCGAGCAAGATAGGAGTGACCGGCGGCGCCGGCTTCATCGGCTCGCACCTCTGTGAGCGCTTGCTCGCGGAGGGCCGCCAGGTGATCGCCGTCGACGACCTCTCGCACGGCACCACGGCCAACATGGCCTCGTTCGTCCAGCACCCGAACTTCCGGTTCCACCAGATGGACTGCCGGAACCCGCGCGAGCTGCGCCGGGTGTTCGCGGGCTGCGATGCGATCGCGCACCTCGCGGCCGAGAAGATCCCGCGCTACGGCGGTGCGCTCCAGACGCTCGAGTCGAACGTCCAGGGCGCGCACGCGGCCTGCGAGGTCGCGCTGTCGCTGGGGGCGCCCGTGATCGTCACCTCCACCTCCGACGTGTACGGCAACGCCACGCCGCCGTTCAACGAGGAGGACCACGTGGTGATCGGGCCGTCGACCACGCGCCGCTGGGCCTACGCCGTCTCGAAGCTCTACGACGAGCACATCGCGCTGGCCATGGCCGAGGAGAAGGGGCTCCGCCCGGTGATCCTGCGCCTGTTCAACGTGTACGGGCCGCGCAACCACCCCACGTGGTGGGGCGGGCCGGTCACGGCGTTCACCGAGGCGCTGCTCGACGGCGAGATCATGGAGCTCCACGGCGACGGGCGCCAGGTGCGCACGTTCACCTACGTGAGCGACACGGTCGACGGCTTCGTGCGTGCCCTCGACACCCCCGACGCGGTGGGCGAGATCCTGAACATCGGCGCCGACGAGCCGATCACGATGATCCGGCTCGCCACGGCGATCCAGGACTCCCTGGAGATCCCCGGTCCGCTGCGGGCGAAGCTCGTCCCGTACGAGAAGATCGGCGGCCGCTACCAGGACGTCCGCTGCCGCATCCCGGACACGGAGAAGGCGGCTCGCGTGCTCGGCTTCAACGCCACCGTCGGGCTGGCCGACGGTCTCGCCGAGAGCGTCGCCTGGCATGTCGAGCGGCGCCGGCTGATGGACGCCGGCCGCTCGAGCGGCAGCGTCACCGCCGCTTAGGGTTCCGTCACCGCCGGCTCCGCGCGTTCGTGCGCGGGGTCGGCGCAACTCGGTGGGCGCCCGCGGTTTGTGACGAACGTGACGCGCTTCTGGGCCCTCGTTGCCGTCGCCGCGACCGCTCTGCTCGCGCTCGTGCCCGCCGCGCACGGCGCCTTCCCCGGGCGCAACGGCTTCATCGCCTACGTCCACAGCTCGTACGCGACCGAGGGTGAGGAGGGGGAGGGGCCCGGGACGTCGGTCCGCTCGCTGATGGTGGGGCGCCTGTTCGCCTCCGAGCGCTTCACGCTCCGGAGCTGCACCACGGTCGACGGCGTGCCGCAGGACTCGGCCTGTCCCGGCTCGTACGACAGCCCGGCATACTCACCCAGCGGGGATTCCCTGCTGGTGGACGCCGGCGAGCGGCTGGCGCTGCTGGACAGCGACGGCTCCAACTTTCGCCTCCTGCCCCAGCAGACGGCGGACGACGGCGCGCCCGCATGGGCGCCGGACGGCAGGCGCTTCGTGTTCACGGGCGTTCCCGAGGGGTCGGGCGCGCCGGACCTCTACGTGTACAACCTCGCGCGCCGGCGCTCGCGCCGGCTGACCACCGGCGGCGGCGCCGCGCCCGCCTGGTCGTCCCGCAACCGGATCGTCTACGTGACCGGCTACGCGTCCTCCGCCGGGCGGCCGCCGACGGGACGGCTCGCGCTGATCAACCCGGACGGCTCCGGCCGGCGCCCGCTGACGCGCAAGAACGGACTGGCCCCCAACTGGTCGCCGCACGGCACCAAGATCGCGTTCATCCGCAAGGGCAGGCTGTACGTGATCGGAGGGAACGGCAAGGGCCTGCGGCGCGTGGGCGGCCGCCGCAATTCTCCTTCGAGGCCGAGGACGTGACCTGGTCTCCCGACGGGCGCTACCTGGCCTACCACGACTTCGAGGCCGGCATCGCCGTCGTGGACGCAAGCGGGCGGCGCGACCACGAGTTCGAGGCTCGCGCAGTACAGCAGCGGCGGCTCGTTCGACTCGTTCGCGCCCGACTGGCAGCCGCTTCCGCGGGCCGTCGCCGCTGAGCGGAGGCGCTACGCCAGCGCCAGGCGTGCTTCGCCGCTCGCCCGGGCGGCCAGCAGCGGCCGTGAGCACGTCGGCGGCGCGGTCGGCGGCGTGGCCGTCCCAGAGCGGGATCGCCGACGGCGTCGGCGGCAGCGGCGAGGGCTCGATCGTCCGCGATCAGGGCGGGGTCGTCGCCGAGCAGCACGTTGGTGCCGTGGGTCAGCGTGACCGGCCGCTCCGTGTTGGCGCGGAACGTGTAGCAGGGCACGCCCAGGGCGGCCGCCTCCTCCTGCACGCCGCCGGAGTCCGTCACGATCGCGCCCGCGGCGCCCTGGAGCGAGAGGAAGTCGAGGTAGCCGGCCGGCGCGATGCAGCGCACGTCGGCGCTCGGTCAGCCGGCGCAGGCCGTGCGTCTCGCGCAGGCGGGCGCGCGTGCGCGGGTGGATCGGGAAGACCACGGGGGCCCGCTCGCCGAGCGAGATCAGAGCCTCCACGATCGCGCTGAGGCGCACCGGGTCGTCCACGTTCGACGGCCGGTGGAGCGTGACGAGCACGTACTCGTGGTCGTTCAGGTCCAGCTCGCGCCAGGCGGCGCGGCGGCGCGCGCGGCCCTCGAGGCGCCGCAGCGAGTCGATCATGGTGTTGCCGACGTAGTGGATGCGCGCCGGATCGATGCCCTCGCGCAGCAGGTTCGGCTCGGCCTCCGGGCTGTGGGTGAGGAGCACGTCGGACATGCGGTCCGTGAGCACGCGGTTGACCTCCTCCGGCATGGTCCAGTCCTCGGAGCGGAGCCCGGCCTCGAGATGGGCCACGGGCACGCAGAGCTTGGCCGCGGCGAGCGCGCAGGCGAGCGTGGAGTTCACGTCTCCCGCCACCACCACCAGGTCGGGGCGGCGCTCCATCAGGACCTGCTCGAAGCCGGCGAGCACCTTGCCGGTCTGGTCGCCGTGGGAGCCGGAGCCGACCTCCAGGCAGACGTCCGGGTCGGGGAAGCCGAGGTCGTCGAGGATGTCGCCCGAGAGCCGCCGGTCGTAGTGCTGGCCGGTGTGGACGATCAGCTGGCGGGTGTGGCCGCGCCGGCGCATGGCGTCGACGACCGGGGCCATCTTCACGAAGTTCGGGCGCGCCCCCACCACGTAGGCGACCAGGGGCAGGCGGCCGTTCGCGGGCGCGCGCGGCGGCGCCGCCGTGCGAGCGGCTCGCGCGCGGACGCGCGCGCTGAAATCGGACATGCTGTCGCTTCGGTCCACCTGCCTCTGATCGAGCCTAGGTCCGGCCTCGCGTGCGCGAAAGCAACCGGGGGCGAATCCCCCCGAACGGCTAGGCCGGTACCTGGCCGGAGGTGCGGGCGCTCAGCGGACGCGCAGGCGTGAACACGCGCGCGGAGGACTTCACGCCGGCCGCGCTGGTGGCCACCACCAGCACGCGGTAGCGGCCGCGCGGCAGGCCGCGGGCGCGAATCCGCAGCGCGGGCCGCTTGCGCAGCCCGAGCTTGAGGGTGCGCACCCGCCGCGGCTCGTGACCGCGGCGCAGGCGCGCCACCCGGACGAGCAGGCGCGAGCGCGCCGTGACCGACAGGCTCAGCCGCGCCGAGCGGGCGCACGAGCGGCGCCGGTGCTTGCAGATCAGGCGCGGGCGCAGCTTCGCGGAGCGCACCAGCCGGCGCTTGCCCGGCTTCGCGCCCTGATTGCCGCCGCCTCCGCCGTTCCCGCCGGGCCTGGGCGGGCCGGCGCCGAACTCGTGGGCGCCCGCGTCGGGCCGGCCGCCGCGCACGTAGCCGTCGCGGTCGAGGGCCGGGTGGTCGCTCGGGTCGGCCGCGTCGATCGCGGGAGAGCCCGCGCGCAGGCGGAAGTTGAGGCCGCCCGGCGCGATCCAGCCGAGCGCGGCCGGGACCGCCGCCGTCGAGGCCGCGGGGCCCACCGCCTTGTCGCTGGCGCCGCACTTCTCCCCGACGTTGTGGCTGTAGCGCATGCCGGACACGCACTCCCAGTCGCCGAGGTTCCCGACCCAGCGCGAGCCGCCGGTGGCGGCATGCTCGATGGCGGCCGGGATCTCGAAGGTGTTGTTGCGGACGACCCAGCCGTCGAGCGTGCCGCCGCCGTTCGCGGTGTTGGCCACGTAGACGCTGTAGTAGTGCCAGGTGCCGTCGTCCTTGTAGGTGTGGCCGAAGACGTTGTTCTCGAGCGTGATGCGCCCGTAGGCGGGCGGCAGCGGCGTCCACCAGCTCCCGTACGTGAAGAAGATGTCCATCGTCGCGCAGTTGTGGAAGAGGCTGTTGCGGACCGTGAGGCCCGGCACGACGATCGCGTACATGCACTCGTTGTGGACGCTCGGGTCGGTCACCCGCACGTCGTGGAAGACGACGTTGTCGAAGGTGAAGCCCGTGCCCGACACGAGCGAGCCCTTCTCGTCGGTCACGTTGCCGATGCGGCCGTTGCGGAAGGTCGAGTTGTCGCCGCTGTTGTGGAAGGCCAGGGCCTTCGTGAAGGCGCCGTCGACCTCGAGGCCGTCGTACACGACGTTCGAGGCGCCGTTGTCGAGCTGGCGGAGCTTGGCGCCCGGCGTCGCCCTTGAAGGTCACGGCCTTCGTGCCGCCGGGCACCGTCTGCGACGGGTAGGCGCCCGCTCCCACGCGGACCACGTCGCCGCTCGCGCTCTGCCCGTACGCGTAGGCGAGGCTGCGGCAGGCGGAGGCGAGGCAGTTCCCCGAGTCGGAGCCGCCGGGGGAGACCTGGCGGGTGGCGGCGCCGGCGGCCGGGGCGGCCAGCAGCAACCCGCTCACGGCGGCGAGCAGCGCGAGGCCGCGGCGCAGAGCCGCCCGCGGCGGGGTGTCGAGAAAGAGCACGGCAGCTTGCTCCTCGTAAGCGCCGGCAGGGGCGCCGGCGTTCGCGGAGGCCGTCCATGACCCGCCGCGATCAGCCCGGCAATGTAGCGAACCCTGCCGTTTCGGCCAACGCGCGTGCAGCGGATGTTGCCGCTCAGGACTCGGCGGGCGCGGCGGGAACCGCCATCCGCTGCGAGCCGCGGCTGCGACTGCGGAGGAGCTGGCGCACCTCGCGGGTCAGCTCCGGCACGCGCCAGGCGCAGAGCGCCAGGTAGACCACGGTCGCCACGGCCAGGCAGACGACGAGCCGCAGGGCCTGGTCGGTTCCCGCGTCGACGAGGGCCACGCGCACGGCGAGCGTGACGAGGCACATCCCGGCGGCGGCCTGGAAGACGCCGGAGATCGCTCGCAGGAACACCAGCGGCGACACGCCGAGGGCGCGCGCCGCGAGGACGTCTGCCACGGCTCCACGAGCGTGGTGGAGATCGCGAACGCCACCGCCACGCCGACGACGCCCCAGTTGAGGCCGAGCGCGAACGCGGCCAGGTGGCAGGTCACGAGGACGAGCGAGAAGCGGAAGATCGTGCGCGCGCGGTCGCGCGCCATCAGGACGTCCACGCTGAGGCTCTGGAGCGCCTGGACGATGCCCGACCCACGCGAGGATCTGGATCGACCGGGATCGCCGCGTCCCACTGGTCGCCGAGCACCACCGGCACGAAGTCCGGGCGCCACGACCACGAGGCACCGCGAGCGGCGGCACGGAGACGGCCGCGAGGATGCGCACCACGCGCGCCCAGGCGGCCGCGATCCGCTCGGGCTCGTCCTGGATGCGGCAGAAGGCGGGCGACATGACGCGCTGGAGCGGGCCGCCGATCTTGCTGGCCGGCTGGAGGATCGTGTTGTACGCGACCGCGTAGGCGCCCAGCGCGCGCGGTGCCGAGGAAGCGGCCGATCAGGAAGCGGTCGCCGTTGGTCTGGAGGTAGTAGAGGATCCGGTGGCCGAGCATGTAGATGCTGAAGCCGCCGAGGTCGCGCAGGCTCGTCCATGGAGAAGGCGAAGCGCGGCCGCCACTCGGAGCGCAGCCAGACCAGCGATCGTCGTGACCAGCGCGCCGAACGACGTACTGGACGATGATCGCCCAGGCGCCGCGCGCCGGTCGCCGCCAGCGCCACGCCCGCGGCGGCGCCGGCCAGGGCGCCGATCATCGGCAGCATCTCCACGCGGCGGAAGTCCATGTCGCGGAGCATCAGCGACTGCTGGGGCGCGCCCAGCGCGTGACGACGAACGCTCAGCGAGAGCACCAGCAGCAGCGGCTTGGCGTCCGGCTCGCCGTAGAGCGACGGCGAGCGGGCCGGCGAGCACGACGCCGAGGATCGCGAAGAAGAACCCGCTCGCCGAGCGTGACCCAGAACGCGGTGTCGCGGTCGACCTCGCTGAGCGTCCTTGCGCTGGATCAGCGCGGCGCCGAGCGCGAGGTCCGAGAAGACGAGCACGAGGCTCGCGAACACGAGCGCGAGCGCGGCCAGGCCGTACTCCTCGGGCGTCAGCAGACGCGCGATGGCGATCGCCGCGAGCGCGCGCGTGAGCTGGAGCCCGACCTGCGATCCGACCACCCAGCCGAGGCCGCCGAGGACGCGCGCGCGGAGGTCCGGAAGTCCCGGGCCCGATGGAGCAGACATCCCTGCGCACGTTAGGCCCGCGCGCGCCCGAGCGGCCTGGACGGTCGGTCAGGCTCGACCGCCCCGCGGCGGTCTACGGTGGCGCCATGTGCGGCATCGCAGGCGCCTTCCGGCTCGACGGCGCGAGCGCTCCGGCCCTGCCGGAGCACGTCCTGCGCGCGATGACCGACGTGATGGCGCTACCGCGGCCCGGACGACGCCGGCTACGTGTCCGGCGACGGCTGCTCGCTCGGCGCGCGCCGGCTCTCGATCATCGACGTCGAGGGCGGCCACCAGCCGTTCGCCGACGAGCGCGGCCGCATCTGGGCGGCCCAGAACGGCGAGATCTACAACCACGACGCCCTGCGCGAGGAGCTGCGCGGCGCGCGGCCACGTGCTGCGCAGCCGCTGCGACACCGAGGTGCTGCCGCACCTCTACGAGGAGCACGGCGCCGGCGCTGGCCGAGCGCCTGCGCGGCATGTTCGCCGTCGCGGTCTGGGACCGCGCCGAGCGCCGCGGCGTGCTGATCCGCGACCGGCTCGGCATCAAGCCGCTCTACTACGCGCTCGTCGGACGACCTCGTGGTCTTCGGCTCCGAGCTGAAGTGCGTGCTCGCCAGCGGCCTCGTGAGCGACGAGCTCGACCCCGAGGCGATCGCCGCCTACCTGACGCTCGGCTACGTGCCCGGGCGCGATGACGCCGCTGCGCCAGGTGCGCAAGCTGCGGCCCGGCGAGCGCCTCGTCGTGGCGCGACGGGCGCGTGACGGTCGAGCGCTGGTGGCACTACCCGGCGCCCGAGCCCGACCGCGACGCCGCGCCCGCGGAGGAGTGGGCCGAGATCGTGCTCGACAAGCTCGACGAGTCGGTGCGCCTGCGCCTGATGAGCGACGTGCCGCTCGGCGCGATGCTCAGCGGCGGCCTCGACTCGAGCCTGATCGTCGCGCTGATGGCGCGCCACATGAGCGAGCCGCGTCAAGACGTTCGCGGTCGGCTTCGCCGGCGAGGACTCCGAGCTGCCGACGCGCGCCGCGTGGCCGACGCGCTCGGCGCCGACCACCACGAGCTCGAGGTCGACGCTGCGGACGCGACCCGGACGAGCTCGAGCACGCTCGATCTGGCACCTCGACGAGCCGCTCGCCGACCTCTCGTCGCTCGGCTTCCTGCCGCTCTGCGAGCTCGCGCGCCGAGCACGTGACCGTCGCGCTCTCCGGCCAGGGCGCCGACGAGCTGTTCGGCGGCTACCGCAAGCACCGCGTGGCCTCGCTGGCCGAGGCGCTGGGGGCGCGCTGCCCGGCCGCGCTGCGCGCGGCCGCCGCCGCCGCGCTGCGCCGCGGCCCCGGCCGCGCCGGCCGCCTCGTCGACGCGCTCCAGGCCCCCGACCCGGTGGCGCGCCTGCTCGCGTCGAGCGGCCTCGTGCACGCCGGACCTGCGCGCCGACCTGTTCGGCGGCGCGCTCGCCGAGCACGCCGGACGCCGCCGAGACGCAGCTGCGCGGCCGCCTCGCCGGCGCGCCCGGCGCCGCGCCGCTCGAGGCCGCGCTCTACCTGGACGCCCGGCTCGGCCTCGTCGACGACATGCTCACCTACTTCGACCGCGCCTCGATGGCGTGCTCGCTCGAGGTCCGCGTGCCGTTCCTCGACCACGAGCTGGTCGAGCTCTGCGCGCGCATCCCCGCCGAGCACAAGGTGCGCCGCCTCCAGGGCAAGCACGTGCTGCGCCTGGCCGCGCGCGGCCACGTGCCCGGACTTCGTGCTCGACGAAGCGCAAGCGCGGCTTCTTCAACGAGGCGGTCGGCGACTGGGTCGGCGCGGGCGGCGGCGCGCTGGTCGACGAGCTGCTGCTCGGCCCCGACCCCGCCTACGCGCGCGTGCTCGACCGCGCCGTGGTGGAGCGCGCGGTGCGCCGAGTGGCGCGCGGGCCGGCGGCGCACGCGAACCTGCTGCTCGCGCTGATGATGCTCGAGCTCTGGCTGGGCGAGTACCTGCCGCGCGCCATGTCGCCGGCGACCGGGTGCCGGTGGCCGCGTGAGCGCGCTGCGCTACGCGGTCGTCACGCCGGCCCGCAACGAGGAGCGCAACCTCCCGCGGCTCGGCGCGGCGCTCGCCGCGCAGACGCTGCCGCCCGCCGAGTGGGTCGTGGTCGACGACGGCTCGACCGACGCCACGCCGCGCGATCCTCGCCGAGCTCGCCGCCGAGCACCCCTGGGTGCGGCCGCTGCCGCGCACCGCGGCCGACCGCGACGAGCGCTCGCCGACGGCCGCCGCAAGGCGCGCGACCTCGACGGCTTCCTGCGTCGGCGTCGCGGCGCTCGCCGAGCCGGTCGACGTGGTCGTCAAGGTCGACGCCGACGTCGACTTCGAGCCCGGACTTCTTCGAGCGCCTGATCGGCGCGCTTCGCCGCGGACGAGACCGCTCGGGATCGCCAGCGGCACCTGCTACGAGCGCGAGGACGGCGAGTGGGTGCGCCGGACCAAGGCCGACACCACCGTCTGGGGCGCCACGCGCGCCTACCGCAGCGGAGTGCCTCGCCGGACGTGATGGCGCTCGAGCCGTGCATGGGCTGGGACGGCCTCGACGAGATCCGCGTCCAGCTGCGCGGCATGCGCACGCAGACCTTCGTCGACCTGCCCGTTCCGCCACCACCGGCCCGAGGGCGGCCGCGAGCTCACCTCGCTGCACCAGGGCGAGGCGCTCGGCCGCGCCGTCCTGGTACATGGGCTACCGCCCGACCTACCTGACGATGCGCGCGCTCTACCGCGCGCCGCGCGAGCCGGCCGCGCTCGCGATGCTGTGGGGCTACGCCGCCGCGGCGGCCACGCGCGCGCCGCGCTGCCCGGACGAGCGCGTGGTCCGCGCGCTGCGCGAGCGCCAGCGGCTCGGCGCGGCGCTGCGCCGCGGCGCGCCCGCCTCCTGAGCTAGGCCCGCGCCCTGCGGCGCTCGGCCGTCGTGCCCGAGCGCGAGAAGTCGACCACGTAGTACGACACCGTCTTCGTGAGCTCCACGAGGTGCGCCAGCTTGCGCCGCGGCGGCTCGTCCAGGCCCAGGATCGAGCCCGAGTCGCGGTAGAGGAGGCCGGCGGCCTCGCGCAGCGTCCGCCGGCGCGTGCGCGATCCGTTGCGTGGCGATCCGGTTCACGTCGATCAGCCGCTGCGCCTGCGCGCGCGGGCTCTCGAGGTGCGAGTGGAAGACCGCCGCGCCGGGCTCGTAGACGATCGAGTGGCCGGCGGCCACCACGCGGCGCGCCCAGTCGAGGTCCTCCGCCGCGGGAAGCGTGAAGGGGCGCTCGCAGCCAGGCGTCACGGCGGATGCACGAGGCCGCGTTGCTGAAGAGCGGCTCACCGCCGGACTCCGCGGTGAAGACGCGGCGCTCCTCGCCGAACTGCTCGGCGAGCCGCAGCACCTCGCGCCACGGAGCGTCCTCCCAGGGCAGCTGGCGCCCGGACACCCCGGCCACCTGGGAGTCCGCGAACGGGGCGGTCATCCGCGCCACCCAGTGCTCGTCGACCGGAACGGCGTGCGCGGACAGCACCAGGACGAGATCGCCGGCCACCCGCTCGATGCCCGCGTTGAGCGAGCTCGAGTAGTCGAACTCACCGGGGGCGAGCTCGAACGTGCGGGCGCCGCGCGAGCGCGCGATCGACAGGGTGTCGTCCTTCGAGCCGCTGTCCACCACGAGCACGTCCAGCTCGAGGCCGGTGCGCTGCCGGCCGAGCGTGTCGAGGCACGTGCCTATCAGCCGGGCCTCGTCGAGGGTGCGTATCACGACCCCGATCGCGGGCATCCGATTCACCCTACGCGCCCTCGGATCGCGCAGGACTATACGGCCGCATAGTCCCGTGCGAGGGCCATCGGCTTAGGTTGGCGGTGGTGCGCCCTCAGGTCACATCCGACGACGGAATCGCGGTCGTGGTGCTGACGCACAACCGCGCCGAGCTGCTCCGGAAGTGCGTGGAGAACGTGCTGCTCAGGACCTCGGAGGCGACCCGCGAGATCGTGATCTGGGACAACGGCTCGACCGACGAGACGCAGGCCTACCTCGCCACCGTGCGGGACCCGCGCGTGCGTGTGATCCGCAGCGAGACGAACGTGGGCCACAACGGCTACGCGCGCGCCTTCCGGGAGACCACCTCCGCGTACATGGTCGAGCTCGACGACGACGTGGTGAGCGCGCCGCCCGGGTGGGACGCGATGCTGCTCGACGCCTTCCGCAAGCTGCCCGAGGTGGGGTTCCTCGCCGCCGACATCGAGGACGACCCCCACGACGAGGCCTCCCACTGGCGCCACCACATCCGCGCGCACGAGTACACGCCCGTGGTCCACAACGGCGTCAACCTGCTGGTGGGCCCGACCGGGGGCGGCTGCGCCATGACCTCCCGCGAGGCGAACGAGCGCGCCGGCGGGTTCATCGAGCGCGACGACGAGGTCTTCTGGCTCGAGGACGGCGTCTACATCGACGCGCTCCAGCAGGGCGGGCTACGGCGCGGCCGTGCTCGCCGACCTGGTGGTCCATCACACGGGCGGCTCCTACTACACGACCTCCTCGCGGGAGAAGGAGGAGTTCTGGAGGCGCCACTGGGCGCGCAAGGCCAGGCGCGACGCCGTCAAGCGGGCGCTGGTCCGAGTGCCGTTCGTGCGCAGGCTGAACGCCCGCTTCGGCTGGTTCGTCGCTCCCTGAGGCCGTCGTGCGGAAGCTCCTCTCCACTCTGCGCTGGGCCGCGGACCACTCCGCGCTAGCCGCCGGCGCGACGGGCCGCGCCGCCCTGTTCCTGACGCTGCTCGCCCTGCCGCTCAAGCGCCGCGTGGCACCCGCGGCTGGCCCTGCCGGCGCGCCTGCGGCTGGCGGGCGGCACCCCGGGTCTTCTGGTTCAAGGACGCCAGCGAGCTGTTCGCGCTGGAGGACATCTTCGAGGCGGGCGAGTACGCGGTGGTCGCGGACGCCGATCCCGAGGTGATCGTGGACCTCGGCTCGAACGCGGGCCAGGCGGCGCTCTGGTTCCGCGAGCCGCTTCCCGGCCGCGCGGATCGTCTGCGTCGAGCCCGACCCGCGGACCTTCGCCCTGCTCAGGCGCAACCTCGGAGGCGACCGCCTCGTGACGCTGCTCAACGCGGCGGTCACCGCCGCCGACGGCCCGGTGCGCCTCGACCGCGCCGAGGACTCGAGCTGGGGCACGCGCGTGAGCGGCTCGGCCGGCGGCCCGGAGGTGCCCGGGCTCTCGCTCGAGACGATCCTCGCTCAGGAGGCGATCGAGCAGGTGGACCTCCTGAAGGTGGACATCGAGGGCCTCGAGCACGAGGCGCTCGCCACCAGCCCCGCCCTGGCGCGCGCCGCGCTCGTGGTGGGCGAGCTCCACCCGGAGCTGCTGCTCCGTGCCCGCGGACACGGCCGTGGAGGACATGCGCCGCTGCGGCCACTTCGCCCGCGCCGAGCTGCGCGACCACATCTTCGTGCTCGCCCGAGACCTGAACCATGGGATAGGCACCTTCAGGCGGGTGGGGTAGGGACCGGGCGCTCCCGCGCGCCTACGCTCCGAGGAATGGATCTCGCGCAGCATGCCGCAGTCCTCTGGCGCTTCCGGGCCATCCTGGCCGGGGGCCTCGTGCTCGGCATCGTGCTGGCCGTCCTCGCGGCCTACCAGCTTCCCGTCCTTCTCGCCGCGCGGGTCCGAGACCTGGACCAGCGCGTCCTCGCTGCTGATCACCCAGTCCGGCGCCCCCGAGTTCCGGACGCTCGCCGGCGGCGCCCGCCGGCGGCGTGGCCCCGAGCGGCACCGGACGGCGCGGACCTCGAGTTCGCCGACCCGAACCGGCTGTCGGCGCTCGCGAGCCTCTACGCGCAGCTCGCCACGGGCGACCGCGTGCGCAGCCAGCTGCCCGAGAAGCCGAAGCCCGCGCAGATCGACGCGATCGCGCTCGAGGGGAACGCCAGCACCCAGCTGCCGGTCATCAAGCTGACCACGCAGGCCGGGCAGCGGCGAGGCCGCGCGGCGCCTCAACGAGCACACCGTGCAGGCGCTCCAGAAGGTCGTCGAGGACCGAGCAGTCGCGGAACGCCATCCCCGCCGGCCAGCGGATCCGGATCGACCAGATCAACGCGCCCGCCGCGCCGGTGCTGACCGCGGGCCGCTCGCACACCGCCTCGATCCTCGCCCTCCTGCTGTGCGTGCTCGGAGCGGTGGCGCTCGCCCATCTGCTCGCCGCCCTCCGCGACGGCCGCGACGACATGCAGGCCGTGGACGGAGTGGTCGTCCCCTGGACGATGACCGACGGCCGCCGAGCTCGGAGCCCGTCAGCGCCACGGAGCCGATGCCTGCCCACGTGTCCGAGCCTGACTCCATGAGCTGGCTCACCGGCAGGCGCCGGGCGCGGTGACCTCCCGGGCAGCCGCCCTCCCCGGTGCGGGCGGGCGGGCGCCGGACGAGGAGGAGCGCGGCGGGTCCGAGCGGGCCCTCTGGATCGCGGTCGCAGCCGGCGTCACGTCGTGCTCGCGGCCGCGGTGACTGCGCGTGCAGGCCAACCCGATCCTCGCCGCCGTGGTGCTCCCGCTGGCGCTGGTCGCCTACCAGCGCACGCTGCTGGCCTGGCAGACGCTGCTCGGGCTGGTCCTGCTCGTCATCCTGTTCATCCCGATCCGCCGCTACACGGTCGGCGGCGGGCTGCCCGATCGAGCTCGAGCCGTACCGGCTGCTGATCGCCGTCGTGCTGGTCTGCTGGCTGTTCGCGATCTGCGCCGACCCCGCCGTGCGCTGGCGCAAGACCGGCCTCGAGGCGCCGATCCTCGCTCGTGATCGCCGCGATCCTCGGCTCGCTCGCCCTGAACGTCCCGCGCGTGAACGGGGTCAGCGCGCTCGTCCTCAAGCAGGTCACCTTCTTCCTGACGCTTCTTCCTGATCGTCTACTTCGTGGCGAGCGTGATGGAGCGCGGCCCGAAGCTCGACCGCATGGTCCGCCTGCTCGTGGGCGGCGGCACGCTGCTGGCGGTGCTGTCGCTGATCGAGTGGCGGACCGGCACGAACTTCTTCAACGGCCTCCAGCACGTGATCCCGTTCCTCCACTACGTGGACTTCGGCGACCACATCGCGCGCGGCACCGGCTTCAGGGCGCTCGGCTCCGCGCAGCACCCGATCGCGCTCGGCGCGGCGCTCGTGATGCTGATCCCGCTCACCGTCTACCTCTACCGCCGCGACGAGCACCCGGTCTGGCTCGTCTGCGGCGCGATCCTGACGCTCGGAGCGCTTCGCATCGGGCTCGCGCACGGCCGCGATCATGCTGATCGTCCTGCTGGTCACGCTTCCTCTGGATCAAGCGCGACGAGACGATGCGCCTGCTGCCGATGCTGATCCCGCTGGCGGTCGTCATCCAGGTCGTCATGCCCGGCACGCTCGGGACGTTCCGGGCGATCCTCCAGCCGAGCTACCTCGTGCAGCGAGCAGTCGCAGGACATGGGCGCGGGGAGCGGCCGCATCGCCGACCTCGGCCCGAGCCTCGCCGAGTGGTCGCGCAACCCGCTTCTTCGGCCAGGGCTTCGGCACCCGCGTGGTGTCGACCGACCTCGGGCCGGGTGACATCGGGTCGGGCGGCACGGTCGTGGCCTCGAAGGTCCAGATCCTGGACGACCAGTGGCTCGACCACGCTGCTCGAGATCGGCGCCGTCGGCGTGCTCGGACTGCTGTGGCTGTTCTGCCGCGCGATCCGCCGGCTCGCGCCAGCGGGCGCGCTCGGACCCCGGGCCGGACGGCTGGCTCGCCACCGCCCTCGCGGCCGCGCTGGCGGCCTACGCGGTCGGGATGCTCACGTTCGACGCCTTCGCGTTCATCCAGGTCACGTTCCTCGCGTTCATCATGCTCGGCTTCACGGCCGTCGTGACGAGGGAACCCGGGACGTGACGCCGACGGCTGGGATCCGGCGCGTGGGGGTCGCCTTCCCCGGCGATCCCAGCCAGCCCGCCACCTGGTCGGGCACCCCCTGGGGGGTCATGCGCGGGCTCGAGGGCGCCGGCGTCGAGCCGGTGCCGATCCGCGTGGAGCCGCCCGCGGTCCTGCGCACGGCAGCCTTCAACGCCGTGGCCGCCGCGCACCTGCGGCCCGGCCGGGACATGCTCGAGGCCGTCCAGCGCAGCCGCGCGGCCGCGTGGGCCTCGCCGCAGCTGGCGGCGGTGAACTCGTGGGCGGCCCCGTGGCGCCTGCGCCGCGCCGGCCCGCTCGACGCGATCGTCCAGATCGGGACCGGCTACACGCTCGCCACGGACGCCCCGATCGCCACCTTCGAGGACATGACCGTCGCCCAGACCCGCGGCCACGCCTACGTGGGCTGGGACGATCTCTCGGAGCGCGCGTTCGCCTCGCGCATGGCGCGCCAGCGGCACGCGTACGAGCAGGCCGTGGCCTGCTGCCTCACGACGCCCTGGGCGGCCGAGTCGGTCATCCGCGACTACGGGATCGCCGCCGGCGCAAGGTGCACGTGGTCGGGGTCGGCTTCAACCACGACGCCGTCGCGCGGCGAGCGCGACTGGACGCGTCCGCGCTTCCTGTTCGTGGGCATGGACTGGGCGCGCAAGAACGGGGCGGGCGTCCTGCGCGCGTTCGCGCGCCTGCGCCAGGAGCTCCCGGCGGCCCTGCTCGACGTGGTGGGCCGGCACCCGCGGCTCGACCAGCCCGGCGTGACCGGGCACGGCGTGCTCCACCTGAACGTGGCCGAGGAGCGCGCGCGGCTCGACCGCCTGTTCGGCTCGGCCACGTGCTTCGTGATGCCGTCCTACTCGGAGGCGAGCGCCATCAGCTACGTCGAGGCGGTGGCGGCCGGCGTGCCGAGCATCGGGACCACCTCGGGCGGGTCCGGCTACCTGATCGGCCGCGAGGGGCTGATGGTGGATCCGCGCGACGACGAGTCGCTGCTCGTGGCGATGCGGCGGCTGTCCGACCCCGCCACGGCGTCACGGCTCGGCGCGGCCGCCAAGCGGCGCGCCGTGGAGTTCACCTGGACGGCCGTGGCGCAGCGTCTGCTGCGCGCCCTGGGCGACTAGCCGCCCGCAGGGCCGCCATGTGGCCGCGCCGCGAGGCGGGGCGGGGGAGGCTCGCCGCGGCGTGCGTGGCCTCGCCGAGCGCCACGCCGAGCGCCTGCAGGCGCGCGCCCGCGGGTCCCATGTGCTTGCGGGCGTAGAGCACGCGGCTGCGAGCGGCGATCGCCTGGGTCTCGCCGGCGCCGGACGACGCGCCGCCCACGTGGCGTGACCACCGCCGCCGGCTCGAAGCGCACCGCGCCGGCCGGCGTCCCAGAGCCTGCGGCAGATGTCGGTGTCCTCGCAGTAGAGGAAGAAGCCCTCGTCGAAGCCCGCCGACCGCCTCGAACGCCTCGCGGCGAACGAGCATGCAGGCGCCCGAGACCCAGTCCGGCGTGCCCGGGCGCTCGTAGGCGGCGGGCTCGCGCACGAGCTCGTCGGTCCAGGCGGCCCGCGGCCAGAGCCGGTGGAGGAAGAGCGCCTGGGCGAACGTCGAGCGCTGCCGCGGGAAGCGCCGGATGCTCCAGGCCAGCGCGCCGTCCTCGTCGAGGATGCGCGGGCGCGACGAGCCCGGCGGACGGGTCGCTCGTCGAGCGCCGCCCGGAGGGCCGCCAGCGCCGTCGGCGTCGATGCGGGCGTCGGGGTTCAGGAAGAGCAGGTAGGGGGCCTGCGCCGCGCGCGGCGCCGAGGTTGCAGCCGTAGGAGAAGCCGCCGTTGCGCGGCGAGCGGATCGACTTCCACGTCGAGGCCCGCGAGCGTCGTCGAGCGAGTCGTCCGGCGAGGCGTTGTCGACCACGGTCACGCGCACGTCCGGCATGCGCGGCCAGCGGCTCGACGCAGCCGCGCAGCGTGCCGGCGCTGCGGTAGCTGACGATCACCGCGTCGACGTTGGCCGCCACACCTCGAAACTAGCCCACGGGCAGCGGGCCCGAGGCTAGCCTTCCGGGGGGTTGCAGCCAGGCCTCCCGCCGCGAAGATCGTGGTATGCGGAAGTCCGTCCTGACGCTGCTCGTGGCCGCCGTGCTGGCCGGCCTCGCGCTGGTCTCGATGGCCGGCCCGCTCGGGGACCCGGTGCGCTGGACGCCCGACGGCCTCTTCTACCAGGCGCGCTCGCTGGAGCTGCGCGGGGAGAGCGCGACGCGGCGCTCGCGAAGACCTTCAGCGGCCCGCTCGGGCGCGGAGCTGCGCCGGCGCGACCCCACGCGCTCCGGAGACCCGGACTGGGTCCGCTACAACGCCCAGTTCTACGAGCGCCGGATCGCCCTGCCCGCCGCCGCGGCGGCGCTCGAGCCCGTGGCGGGCGATCGCGCCCTCCTCGACCTCTCGCTGGCCGGCTACGTGGCCGCCGTGCTCGCGATCTTCGGGCTCCTGCTGCTGCGCTTCCGGCTGCCGATCGCCGCCGCGGTCACGCTCGCCACGCTCTTCCTCCCGGCCCTGACGGACCATTCGAGCTACCCGCTGACCGACAGCTGGGGGCTCGCGCTCGAGACCGCGGCGCTCGCCTCGGGGCTGCTCGTCCTCGACCGCGGGCCGCGCTGGCTGATCCCCTGGGTGGTCTCGATCTTCGTGCTCTCGCTTACGCGCGACAGCACCTGGATCCCGATCGCGCGGGGCGGCCTGGCTAACCCTCAGGTTAGGTCGAGAGTATCGCTGGTATCTGCTCGGCTCCGGCGCTCGCCGCGACGGTCCCCGTGGC
This sequence comes from uncultured Thermoleophilaceae bacterium, assembly GCA_963768465.1. Lineage (GTDB taxonomy): Bacteria > Actinomycetota > Thermoleophilia > Solirubrobacterales > Thermoleophilaceae > JACVRW01. The sequence continues at coordinate 64,900 of CAVYIA010000016.1, forward strand.
GCTCGCCTTCTCGATGCCGATGCGGGACCTGCTGGCGATGATGCTGAACGACGGGATCCAGCCGCGTCCGCGACCCCTCGTGGGGCTTCGTCGCGGAGCGCTACCCGGGCGCCGTCGTGGACCTGCTCCAGGCCGACGGCGGCTTCGTGCGCGACGGCGCCTGGTACTCGGCCGCGCTACCTGCTCGTGGGCCTCGCGCTGCTGTTCGCTGCTCGGCCGCGCGGAGCGCACGTCCAGAGCGGATGACCTTCCTCGGCGGCCGCTGTGGCGGGCGCGCTGTCGGTGCTCGTGGTGCCCGATCTTCAGCGCCTTCCGGCTCGAGCTGGTGTGCGTCCCGATGGCCGCCTTCGGGCTCGGCCTGGGGGCCGAGCGCGTGCTCGCGCGCGCCGCCTCGCTGGCCTGGCTGCGGATGCCCGTGGCGCTGCCCGGCAGGTCCCGTACCTAGCCGAAGTCCTGCCCCGCACGTTCATTGGGCCTGAATTCGTTGGATATACGTGCGCATGCGTTTGGCCTGTCCTAGCGTCGGAAGCGCGATGCGTGCCGCCCGCCCGCTCTTCCTTCTTGCTGCCCTGATACTGGCGCTGGCCGCGCCTGGCGCTGCGCGCGCGCAGGGAACCACGTGCCCCTGCACCGTCTTCGGGCCGGCCGACGCGCCGCTCGGCGACGCGCTCCAGGACACCGCCGATCGAGGTCGGCATGAAGTTCCGCTCCGACGAGGACGGCTTCATCACGGCGCTGCGCTTCTACAAGCAGCCGAACAACGTCGGGCACGCACGTGGGGCACCTGTGGACGAGCACCGGCCAGCAGCTGGCCGAGGTCACGTTCACGAACGAGACGGCGTCGGGCTGGCAGGAGGCGCAGCTGCCGGTGCCGGTGGCGATCCAGAAGGACACCACCTACATCACCTCCTACCACTCGAGCCAGGGGCAGTTCGGGTTCAACCCCGGCGCTTCTTCGTGAGCGGGATCGACCGGGCGCCGCTCCACGCTCCGGCGGACGGCCTCGCGGGCGGCAACGGCGTCTACCACTACGGGCGCGAGCGCGCTTCCCGACCAGACAGCTGGAACGCGACCAACTACTGGGTCGACGCGGCGTTCGAGCAGCTGCCAGCCCGTCGGACACCCGCGCCGCCGCGCGTGAGCTCCACCTCGCCGGCCGCCGGCGCCGCCGGGGTGCCGCCGTCGAGCGACGTGACGGCCACGCTTCGACGAGGCGCTCGAGCCGACTGACCGTGAACACCGGGTCGTTCACGCTCACCGACGACACCGGCGCCCGGTCGTCGCGTCGGTCACCTACGACGCGGCGAACCCGCAGGGCGACGCTCAACCCGCAGTCGAGCGCTCGCGTTCGGCAAGACGTACACGGCGACGGTCAAGTGCGGCAACGGCGGGCGTCACCGACCTCGCGGGCAACCGGCTGGCCGCCGACAGGTCGTGGACGTTCAGCACGGCCGCCGGCGTGCCCGTGCACGGTCTTCGGCGCGAGCGACGCCCCGACGGGCGACGCGGTGACGCGACCAGCCGCTCGAGGTCGGCATGAAGTTCCGCTCCGACGAGGACGGCTTCATCACGGCGCTGCGCTTCTACAAGCAGCCGAACAACACGGGCACGCACGTCGGCCACCTCTGGTCGGGCACCGGCCAGCTCCTGGCGGCCGCCACCTACACGGGCGAGACGGCGTCGGGCTGGCAGGAGGTCGCCGCTCCCGAACCCCGTGCCGGTCACGAAGGACACCACGTACGTCGACGTCCTACTACGCCGCGCTCCGGCCGCTACGCGTTCAGCCCCGGCTTCTTCAACCAGGGCCTCGACCGCGCCCCGCTGCACGCGCCGGCCTCCACGGCGGCGAGCGGCAACGGCGTCTACCACTACGGCGCCAGCGCGTTCCCGGACACGAGCTTCAACGCCACCAACTACTGGGTCGACGCGAGCTTCGACCGGACCATCCCGCCGGACACGCGCGGGCCGGTGGTCACCGAGCAGGCTCCGCCGTCGGGCGCCACCGACGTCACGGCCACGATCGCGGTCACGGCCACGTTCGACGAGCAGCTCGCTCCGGCCTCGGTCATCGGGCTCGACCTTCACGCTGCGCGACGAGGACGGCGACCTGGTCGCGGCCGACGTGACGCTACGACGCGCAGACGCGCACGGCGAGGCTGAAGCCCGCAGTCGGCCCTCTCGAACTCCGAGACCTACCTGGTGCGCATCAAGGGCGGCACCGGCGGCGTGACCGACGCGGTGGGCAACCCGCTCGCCGCCGACAAGACCTGGACGTTCACCACCGAGGCGCAGTCGCCGGGCGAGGGCCCGGGCGGCCCGATCCAGGTGATCGCCGACCCGGGCGACCCGTTCGGGCGCTACTACGCGGAGATCCTCCGCGCCGAGGGCCTCAACGAGTTCTCGGTGGCGGACGGGCCGGTCACGGCCGCGAAGCTGGCCGGCCACGACACCGTGATCCTCGCCCAGGCGGCCGTCACCGACGCCGAGGTCGCGACGCTCACGACCTGGGTGCAGGGCGGCGGCAACCTGATCGCGATGCGCCCGGACAAGAAGCTCGCCGGGCTGCTGGGCCTCACCGACGCGGGCGGCACGCGCGCCAACCAGTACATGAAGGTCGACACGGGCAGCGCCGCCGGCGCCGGCATCGACGGCGCAGACGCTGCAGTTCCACGGCACCGCCGACCGCTACAGCGCTCAACGGCGCCAGCGGCGATCGCGTCGCTCTACTCGGACGCCGCGACGCGCGACCTCGGACGCCGGCGGTCTCGCTGCGCGACGTCGGCACGAACGGCGGCCAGGCGGCGGCGTTCGCCTACGACCTCGCGCGCTCGGTCGTCTACACGCGCCAGGGCAACCCGGCCTGGGCGGGCCAGAAGCGCGACGGCACGCCCAACGGCATCCGCGCCGACGACCTCTTCTACGGCGCCAAGGCGGCGACGTCCAGCCCGACTGGGTGGACATGTCGAAGATCGACGTGCCCGCAGGCCGACGAGCAGCAGCGGCTGCTGGCCAACCTGATCACGGAGATGAACCGCGACAAGGCCCCGCTGCCGCGCTTCTGGTACCTGCCGCGCGGCGAGAAGGCGGCCGTCGTGCGTGACCGGCGACGACCACGCGCAGCGGCGGCACGCCCGCGTACTTCGACCGGCTGAAGAGCTCGAGCCCCGCCGGCTGCTCGGTGGCCGACTGGGAGTGCGTGCGCGCGACGTCGTACGTCTACCCCGACACCGCCGATGACGCGACGCGCAGGTGGCGGCGCTACGAGGCGGACGGCTTCGAGGTCGCCCTGCACCTGGACACCGGGTCGGGCTGCCAGGACTTCACGCCGGCGTCGCTCGAGGACGACCTGCTCGACGCCAGCTCGCGCGCGTTCGCGGCCGCCTGGCCGAGCGCTCAACAGGCCGGCGACCAACCGCACCCACTGCATCGTCTGGAGCGACTGGGCCACGCAGCCGAAGGTCGAGAAGGCGCACGGCATCCGCTTCGACACCAACTACTACTACAAGGGCCCGCCGGGCTGGCTGACCAAGCCCGGCCTGCTGACCGGCTCCGGGCTTCCCGCAGCGCTTCGCCGACCTCGACGGCTCGATGATCGACGTCTACCAGGCGATGACGCAGGTCACCGACGAGTCCGAGCATGCCGATGCCGCCGCAGGTGGACACGCTGCTCGACAACGCGCTCGGCCCGAAGGGCTACTACGGCGTCGTCAACGGTGCTCAACCACACCGACCACGGCGACCACGCGAACGCCAACGACATCGTCGCCGCGGCCCAGGACCGCGGCGTGCCGGTCGTCTCCTCCGCGCAGATGCTCGACTGGCTCGACGGCCGCAACGGCTCGTCGTTCGAGGACATCGGCCTACGCGGCGGCCAGCTGACCTTCTCGGTCGTCACGAACCCGAAGGCGCGCGGCCTCGAGGCGATGCTGCCCGCGCAGCTCCGGCTCCGGCCCGCTGTCGCGGCTGACCCGCGACGGCCAGCCGGTCGTCCGCGACAAGCGCACGGTCAAGGGCGTCGAGTACGTCGTCTTCAAGGCCGGCTCGGGCGCCTACACGCGCCACCTACGCCACCGACACCGCGGCGCCGGCGATCTCGCAGGTGAACGCCACGGCCGACGCCGAGGGCCACGCGACCGTGACGTGGAAGACCGACGAGCCCGCCGAGCTCGCGCGTGGACTACGGCCGCACGACGGCGCTCGGCAGCCAGCGTCGACGACACCGCCCGCGTGACCGAGCACAGCGTCGAGCTCACCGGGCTCAGCCCCAACACCACCTACCGCTACCGCGTGACGTCGGCCGACGCCGCCGGCAACTCGAGCAGCTCGCCGGCGGGCGCGCCCGCCACCTTCACGACCCCGCCCGGCGCGCTCGTGGACAACCGCGCGTCCGAGTTCCGCGCGGGCGGCCAGTCCTCGCACGTACGCGGGCCAGACGGTCGACGGCGCCGACGGCGAGGTGCAGCTCCAGCCCGACGATCGGCGAGGAGTTCGACGGCGCCGCGCTGCCCGAGCGGCTGGAACGTGCAGCTCGTGGGGCCCGGGCGGCTCGGCGAAGACCAGCGGCGGCTCGCTGGTCGCCGACGGCGCCTCCACCTACGCGCCCGACCTCTACGAGGGCCCGCGCGTGCTCGAGTTCAGCGCCACGTTCCGGCCCGTGAACGACCAGGCGCGTCGGCTTCGGCAACGACCTGAGCGACTTCCCGTACGCGGTCTTCAGCACCGGCATCGAGCGGCATGCCGTTCCAGATCTACGCGCAGAGCGGCGGCGATCCGGGCAGCGAGCAGGCCACGCCGCTGCCCGGCGTGAGCCTCAACGCGCCGCACCGCTTCCGGATCGAGTGGAACGCCGTCGAACGTGCTCTTCTACGTCGACGGCTCGCTCGTGGCCACGCACACCGTGACCGATCGACCCGCCTGATGCGGCCGGCGGCGAGCGACTACGGCCTGTTCGGCGCCGGCGTGCAGGTGCACTGGCTGCGCCAGGGCGGGTACGCCGCGTCCGGCACGTTCACCTCGCGCACGCTCGACAGCGGGCCCGGCGCGCACGCAGTGGCAGACGCTCACCGGCACAGTCGACCCTGCCCGAGCGGCACCGCAGATCGCGTACGAGACGCGCTCCGGCGCCACGCCCGAGCCCGACGCGAGCTGGTCGGCGTGGCAGCCCGTCGGCGCCGGCGGCGCGATCGCCAGCCCGGCGGCGCGCTACATCCAGTACCGCGCGCGGATGACCACCGCCACCGGCGTCGTCACGCCGACGCTCGCAGCGCGTGCAGATCAGCTTCGGCGCCGGCACCGACCGCGCGCCCGTGCCCGGGCACGGTCACGCGTCGCGCCGGCCGCGCCGAGGACCGAACCAGACGCTGACCGCGACGCCGAGCGGCTTCAGCGACCCCGACGGCGACCCGCTCACCTACCACTACCACTGGCTGCCGCAACGGCACGCCGATCCCCGGCGCGACGTCGGCCACGCTCGACCTCGTCGCTGCCGGCAACGGCGACCGCGGCGACGAGATCCGCGTCGAGGTCTACGCGACCGACGGCCGGGGCGCCGCCAGCGACGCCGCCTTCGCCGACGTGACCGTGGCCAACACGGCCCCGACGGCCGGCAGCGTGACGGTCAAGCCCGACCGCGCCCGTCGACCAACGACGTGGTCAAGGCCGTGCCGAGCGGCTACGCCGACCTCGACGGCGACCAGCTGACCTACCGCTACCAGTGGCTGCGCAACGGCACCCCGATCGGCGGCGCCACGAACGCGACGCTCGACCTCGCCCTGGCGGGCAACGGCGACCTCGGCGACCGATCGACGTCGACGTGACGCGCCGTGGACGGGCAGCGGCGGCACGAGCCCGGCCGCGCGCGGCGACGCAGACGATCACCGGCACGAACGCGACGCCGGTCGAGGGCAGCGTCTCGATCGCCCCGGCCGCGCCGAAGACGAACAGACCGCTCACCGCCACGCCGAGCGGCTTCCGCGACCCCGACGGCGACGCGCTCACCTACAAGTACCGCTGGCTCCGCAACGGCACGGCGATCGCCGGCGCCACCGCCGCCACGCTCGACCTCTCGCCAGGCCGGCAACGGCGACCGCGGCGACGCGATCCGCGTCGAGGTCTCCGCCACCGATCCGGGCGGGCGGACGAGCGATCCCGCGGCGGCCACCGTCACGGTCGCCAACACCGCCCCCGCGGCGGGCACGGTGGCGGTCAAGCCGACCGCGCCCGTCCACCGACGACATCGTCTCGGCCGTGCCGCCACCGGCTTCGCCGACGCCGACGGCGACGCGCTGAGCTACACGTACCAGTGGTTCCGCAACGGCACCGCGATCAGCGGCGCCACCGGCCGCACGCTCGACCTGTCCGAGCCCGGCAACGGCGACGCCGGCGACACGATCGCGGTCGACGTGACGGCGCTCGACGGCAGCGGCGGCACGAGCGCGACCGTCCGCGGCAGCCAGACGATCGGCGCAGGGCTCTCGCACCCGGTCGCCTCCTACGGCTTCGAGGAGGCCGCGGGCACCGCGATCGCCGACGAGAGCGGCAGCAACGACGGCGCGCATCGGCGGCGCGACGCGCACCAACAACGGCCGCTTCGGCCGCGCCCTGTCCTTCGACGGCGACGACGACATGGCCACGGTGCCGGACGACGCGCCGCTCGACCTCGCGACCGGCATGACGCTCGAGGCCTGGGTCAAGCCGCGCGCCGCCACCGACTGGCGCACGCGTGATCTTCAAGGAGTCGGCGCAGGCGGGCTGGCCTACGCGCTCTACTCGAACAGCGACACCGACGTGCCGAGCGTCGAACCTCGGCGGCGACCCGGGCGCGCGCGGCACCGGCGACCTCGACCCGGACAAGTGGACGCACCTCGCCGCGACCTACGACGGCGACATCCTGCGGCTGTTCGTCAACGGCGCCCAGGTCGGCTCGCGCACGCTTCCCGAGGCCCTCGACGGCAGCTTCGGCGGCCCGCTGACCTTCGGCGCCAACAACGTCTGGGGCGAGCACTTCCACGGCCTGATCGACGAGGTCCGCATCTACAACCGGCCCGCTGAGCGCGGCGCGAGATCGGCGCCGACATGGGCCAGCCGGTCGTGCCCGGCACGCCCGGCGCCGCCGGCCGACCCGGGCCCCGACGCGATCGGCAGCTTCGCCGCGCCCAAGCCGTGGCCGATCGTGCCGGTGCACCTCGCGCTGACCTCGAACGGCCAGGTGGCCGCCTGGGACGGCTTCGAGGCCGCGCTGAACTCCGAGCACCTCTGGGACCCGGCGACCGAGACGTTCCTGGGCATCCCCACCGGCCGCAACCTCTTCTGCGCCGGCCAGGTGACGATCGGCGACGGGCGGCTGCTGGTCTTCGGCGGCCACGAGCAGGCCTACGAGGGCACCAAGGACACGAACCTCTTCAACCCGCAGACGGGCACCTGGCAGCGCGGCGCCGACATGAGCGTGGCGCGCTGGTACCCGACCGCGACCGCGCTGCCGGACGGCCGCGTGTTCGTGGTCTCGGGCGACGGCATCACGCTCAAGGACCCGGGCCAGAGCGTGCCGCTCACGGACGCGTCCAACACGCTGCCGTCGATCTACGACCCGAAGACCGACACCTGGACCGACCTGCCCCAGGCCTCGCGGCGGATGCCGCTCTACCCGTTCATGTTCGTGCTGCCGAACGGCAAGCTGTTCGACGCCGGCCCGGACACGACCACGCGCACGCTCGACCTCGACACGAAGCAGTGGACGACGGTCGGCACGAGCCCGATCGACGGCCACAGCGCGGTCATGTACCGGCCGGGCAAGATCCTGAAGTCCGGCACCTGGTCGGATCCGGAGTTCCCCGGCCGCGCCGTGACCAACCGCGCGGCGGCGATCGACATGACCGCCGCCAACCCGGCGTGGCACGAGATCGCGCCGATGAAGTACCGGCGCTCGTACCACACGCTCACGGTCCTGCCCGACGGCAAGGTGCTCGCCACCGGCGGCCAGAACGGCACCGACGGCGTGGACGAGACGACGGGCGTGCTCGGCACCGAGATCTGGGATCCGGACACCGACACGTGGACGCCCACCGCGTTCCACCGGCGCCCGCGGCTGTACCACTCGTCCGCGCTGCTGCTGCCCGACGCCCGCGTGCTGCTGGCCGGCGGCGGCGCCTTCGGCAACGCCAAGAACGAGAAGTCGCCGAGATCTACTCGCCGCCCTACCTCTTCAAGGGCCCGCGGCCGACGATCAGCGGCGCGCCCGCGACCCTGAACTACGGCACGCAGTTCACCGTCGACACGCCGGACGCCGCGCGGATCGGCTCCGTGTCGCTCGTCCGCATGGGCTCGGTCACCCACAACCTCGACATGGACCAGCGCTTCATGCCGCTCGGCGAAGACGGTCCAGGCCGGCGGCGTGCGCGTCGACGGCCCGGCGAACGCCAACGTGGCGCCGCCCGGCTGGTACATGGTCTTCCTGGTCGACAACAACGGCGTGCCGTCGGTCGGCAAGATCGTCAAGGTCGAGAAGGCGGCGGACACGGTCGCGCCGACGGCGCCCGGCTCGCTGACCGCCACGGCTCAGACGGGCGGCAACGCGCAGCTCGCCTGGTCGGCGTCCCAGGACGCCGAGGGCGTGACCGAGTACCGCGTGCACCGCTCCACCACGGCGAGCTTCACGCCGTCCGCGGCCAACCGCGTGGCCACCGTGACGAGCGGCACCACCTACACCGACCCCGGCCTCGCGACCGGCACCTACTACTACCGGGTGATCGCGGCCGACGCGGCCGGCAACGCCAGCCAGCCGTCGAACCAGGCCAGCGTCGCCATCAACACCGACACGACCGCGCCGACCGTCTCGGTCAGCGCGCCCGCGGCCGGGTCCGTCGTGCGGCGGGACCGTGTCCGTCACGGCCAGCGCGTCCGACAACGTGGGCGTGACGAGCGTGCAGTTCCGCGTGGACGGCGCGAACGTGGGCTCCGCCGACACGAGCAGCCCGTACGCGCTCTCGCTCGACACCACGACGCTCACCAACGGGACCCACACGCTGAGCGCCGTGGCGCGTGACGCCGCCGAGCAACAGCACCACGTCGGCGAACGTGACCATCACGGTCGACAACGCGCTGCCGGACGTGTCGATCACCGCCCCGGCGGCGGGGACGCGCGCTCGCGGGGACGGTGACGGTCACCGCCGGCGCGGCCGACAACGTCGGCGTGCAGAGCGTGCAGTTCCGGGTGGACGGCAACGACGTCGGCAGCGGCCGACACCTCGAACCCGTACTCGCTGTCGCTCAACACGACCACGCTCTCGAACGGCGGCCCACACGCTCACCGCCGTGGCGCGCGACACCGCCGGGCAACACGCGGACCTCCGCGGGCGTGACGGTGACCGTGGACAACGCGGCGCCCAGCGCGCCCGCCGTCGCTCACGGCCACGGGCGGCATCAACGTCGCGCAGCTGAACTGGGGCGCCTCCACCGACAACGTGGGCGTGACGGAGTACCGCGTGCACCGGGCCACCACGTCCGGGTTCACGCCGTCCGCCGCCAACCGCGTCGCGACCGTGACGACCGGCACCTCGTACTCCGACACCGGGCCTGACGCCGGGCACCTACTACTACCGCGTGATCGCGGCGGACGCCGTCGGCAACGCGAGCGCCGCGTCGCCGCAGGCGAGCGCGGTGGTCACGAACGACACCACGGCGCCGAACGTCGCCATCTCGGCGCCCGGCGGCCGGCGCGAGCATCGGCGGGACGGTCACGGTGACCGCCACGGCCTCCGACAACGTCGGCGTGCAGAACGTGCAGTTCCGCGTGGACGGCAACAACGTCGGGTCCGCCGACACCACGAGCCCGTACTCGGTCGACGTGAACACCACCACGCTGACGAACGGCTCCCACACGCTGAGCGCGGTCGCCCGCGACGCGGCCGGGAACACCGGCACCTCCACGAACGTCACGGTCACGGTCGACAACTCGCTGCCGAACGTGTCGGTCACCGCGCCGGCGGCCGGCGCGCTCGTGTCCGACACCGTGTCGGTCACCGCCACGGCGTCGGACAACGTCGGCGTGCAGAGCGTGCAGTTCCGCGTGGACGGCAACAACGTGGGCTCGGCCGACACCTCGAGCCCGTACTCGCTGTCGCTCGACACGAACACGCTGACGAACGGCAGCCACACGCTGAGCGCGGTCGCCCGCGACGCGGCCGGCAACACCCGGACCTCCGCCAACGTCACGATCACCGTGGACAACTCGCTGCCGACGGTCGCGATCACCGCGCCGGCGAACGGCGCCACGCTGTCCGGCACCACCACGATCACCGCCACGCGCGTCCGACAACGTGGCCGTGCAGAGCGTGGCCTTCCAGGTGGACGGCGCCACGGTCGCGACGGACACGAGCGCGCCCTACACGCTCACCGGCGAGACCAGCTGGCTCGCCGACGGCAACCACACGCTCACGGCCGTGGCCACCGACACGGCCGGGAACACGCGCACCTCGGCGACCGTCGCCGTCAAGGTCGACAACAACGCCCCGACCGTCTCGATCAGCTCGCCCAGCGCCGGCGCGACCGTGTCGGGCACGCCCACGGTCACCGCCAGCGCCGCCGACGCGGTCGGCGTCCAGAGCGTGCAGTTCCGCGTGGACGGCGCGAACGTGGGCTCGGCCGACACCACGAGCCCGTACTCGCTCGCCTGGAACACGACCGGGCTCACCGACGGCGAGCACACGCTCAGCGCCGTGGCGCGCGACGCGGTGGGGAACACGCGCACGTCCGCGAACGTGACCGTGACGGTGGACAACGACGGGCTGGTCGCCGCCTTCGGCTTCGAGGAGAGCGAGCGGCTCGACCGCCACCGACCTCGTGCGCGACCACGACGGCACCATCTCGGGCGCCACCCGCACGACCTCCGGGCCGCTTCGGCAGCGCGCTCCAGTTCGACGGCAGCAACGACTGGGTCACGATCCCGAACGACGCCGACTTCAACCTGACCTCGGGCCTGACGCTCGAGGCCTGGGTGCGCCCCGACATCCTCGGCACGACCTGGCGGACGGTCGTGATGAAGGAGCGCTCGAGCGCGCTCGCCTACGCGCTGTTCGCGAACAACAACACGAGCGACCCGGCGGCGCGCGTGTTCACGAGCTCCGACCTCTCCACGAACCCGAACGGGCAGCTGCCGCTCAACACCTGGTCGCATCTGGCCATGACGTGGGCGAGCAACACGCTGCGGCTCTACGTGAACGGCGCGCAGGTGGCGTCGCGCACCACGAGCGGCTCGCTCACCACGGGCACGGGCCCGCTGCGGATCGGCGGGAACAGCTTCCGCAGCGAGTGGTTCGACGGCAGGATCGACGAGGTCCGCGTGTACCACCGCGCGCTGTCGGCGAGCGAGATCGGCGCCGACATGAACCGCGCCGCTCCCTGAGTCCGCGACCGCACGTTGCGGGGTTCGCGGCGCTGAACGCCACGCTCTTTCCGGCTTTTTCGTAGAACGCTTGTCCAGTTGAGGGCGGGAGCGCGCCCGGACCCTGCCATCTTGCGTGGGGTTGGACTCTCACCCTGCACGATGGCTCAGCGCGGCCCTCTGCGCCGCGGCGCTGGTGCTCGTGTCGTGCGCCGTCGGAGAGCCGCGGCCGCCGACGGGCGTCACCGACACGTCCGCGACCCTCAACGGGAACGTCTACAGCAACTTCGCAGGGCGACACCGAGTACTGGTTCGCCTACGGGCCCACGACCGCGTACGGCAGCGAGACGCCGCACCGGACCGTGTTCATCGACGACAGCGCCGCGCGGCCGGTCTCGGAGACGATCGGCGGCCTGTCGCCGTCGACGACCTACCACTGGCGGCTGTGCGTCCAGGACGGCCAGGAGCAGCCGCCGCGGACGAACTGCAGCGCGGACCAGACCCTGACCACGGCCGGCGGCCCCGGCGGCCCGGGCGGGCCGGTCCTGGTGGTGGCCTCGCCGGCCGACCCGTTCTCGCGCTACCTCGGCGAGATCCTGCGCGCGGAGGGGCTCAACGAGTTCGAGCTGGCCACGGGGCCGCCCACCTCGGCGATGCTCGCCGGCAAGGAGGTCGTGGTGCTGGGCTCGCAGGCGCTCACCGACCCGCAGGTGTCGCTGCTCACGAGCTGGGTGCAGGGCGGCGGCAACCTGATCGCGATGCGCCCGGACAAGAAGCTGGCCGGCCTGCTGGGGCTCACCGACGCGGGGAGCACGCGCAGCAACGCGTACATGCGCGTGGACACCGGCACGCCGGCCGGGAGCGGCATCGACGGCCAGACGCTGCAGTACCACGGCACGGCCGACCGCTACACGCTGGGCTCGGCCGCCGCGATCGCCACGCTCTACTCGAGCGCCTCGACGGCCACCTCGAACCCCGCCGTCACGCTGCGCTCGGTCGGGTCGAGCGGCGGCCAGGCTGCCGCGTTCACGTACGACCTGGCGCGCTCGGTGGTCCAGACGCGCCAGGGAAATCCCGCCTGGGCCGGCCAGAAGCGCGACGGCACGCCGAACGGGATCAGGCCCGACGACCTCTTCTACCCCGACTGGATCGACATGTCGAAGGTGGACGTGCCGCAGGCGGACGAGCAGCAGCGGCTGCTGGCGAACCTGGTGACCCGCATGAACCTGGACCGGAGCCCGCTGCCGCGCTTCTGGTACCTGCCGCGCGGCGAGAAGGCGGCCGTGGTCATGACCGGCGACGACCACGCGACCGGGGGCACGAGCGCCTACTTCAACCGCTTCAAGGCCACCAGCGACCCGGGCTGCTCGGTGGCGGACTGGGAGTGCGTGCGCGCCACCTCGTACATGTACGCCGACACGCCGCTCACGAACGCCCAGGCGACCGCGTTCCAGACCGACGGGTTCGAGCCCGCCCTCCACGTGGGCACCGGCTGCCAGGACTTCACCCAGGAATCGCTGGAGGACGCCTACGCCGACCAGCTGGCCGACTTCGCGGCCGAGTTCCCGGGCGTGGACGCGCCGCGCACCAACCGCACCCACTGCGTGGTCTGGAGCGACTGGGCGAGCCAGCCCAAGGTGGAGCGCGCGGACGGGATCCGGCTCGACACCAACTACTACTACCTCGGCCCGCCCGGATGGCTGACGCGCCCGGGGCTCCTCACGGGCTCCGGGCTTCCCGCAGCGCTTCGCCGACCTCGACGGCACGACGATCGACGTCTACCAGGCGATGACGCAGGTCACCGACGAGTCCGACCTTCCGGTTGCGGAGCAGGCGGAGGTCCTGCTCGACAACGCGCTCGGGAGCAAGGGCTACTACGGCGCCTTCACCGTGAACATGCACTCCGACAACGGCGACCAGGTGAGCGGCCAACGACATCGTCGCCGCCGCGCAGGAGCGCGGCGTGCCCGGTGGTGTCGGCCGAGCAGATGCTGGACTGGCTGGACGGGCGGAACGGCTCGTCCTTCTCGAACGTGGCCACGAGCTCCGGGCGGCTCACCTTCTCGCTCGTGCGCGACCCGCGGGCGCGCGGCCTCGAGGCGATGGTGCCGGCCGCCTCCCCGGCCGGGCCGCTCACGCGCCTGACGAGGGACGGCCAGCCGGTGAGCCGTGAGCCGCGCACCGTCAAGGGCGTGGACTACCTGGTCTTCGACGGGCAGGCGGGCGACTACGAGGCCACCTACGGGCCCGACGCGCGGCCGCCGGACATCACGGCCGTCGTCCGCGAGCGCCGACGGCGAGGGCCACGCCACGGTGAGCTGGACCACCGACGAGCCCGCCAGCTCGCGCGTGGACTACGGGCGCACGTCCGCGCTCGGCAGCCAGGTCACGGACTCCGCGCGCGGTCAGCGCCCACAAGGTCGAGCTCACCGGCCTGAGCCCCGGGACCACCTACTTCTTCCGCGTGACCTCGGCGGACGCGCTCGGCAACTCGGCCTCGGCGCCGGCGCTCGCCCGCGAGCTTCACGACGCCTGCGGGCGGGCTCGTGGACAGCCGCACCTCGGAGTTCGCGGCGGGCACGCAGGCCGGCACCTACGCCGGCGCCACGCTCGCCGGCGCCGACGGCGAGGTCCAGCTCCAGCCGGCGGTGGGGGAGGAGTTCTCCGGCGCGCTCCCGGCCGGCTGGCAGGTGGCGCCCTGGTTCGCGGGCGGCAGCCGGCGGCACCGCGGGCGGGCGCGCTCGGCGTGGACGGAGCGGCGCGCGAAGACGAGCGCCTTCTTCGACGGCCCCCGGACGCTCGAGTTCGCGGCCGCGTTCGAGCCCGTGAACGACCAGGCGGTGGGCTTCGGGCGCGACCTCGACGACTTCCCCGGCGCGGCGTTCACCACGGGCGGCTCCGGCGACCCGATCCGGCTGTACGCCTGGAGCGGGGCGGGCACGAGCAGCGAGACGCTCACCCCGCTGCCGTCCGTGCGCCTCCACGACCCGCACCGCTTCCGGATCGAGTGGTCCCCGTCGAGCGTGCGCTTCTTCGTGGACGGGACGCTGGTGGCCACGCACTCGGTGGCGATCGGCGCCGCGCTGCGGCCGGTGGTGAGCGACTTCCGGGCATTCGGGGCGGGGGTGCGGGCCGAGTGGCTGCGGATGGGCGGCTACGCGGCGAGCGGCACGTTCACGTCACGCGTGCTCGACGGCGGTCCCGGTACCGCGACATGGCAGACGCTCACGGCCCAGAGCAGCGTGCCGGCCGGCACGAGCCTGGCCTTCGACACCCGCAGCGGCCCGACCCCGCAGCCCGACGGCTCCTGGTCGGGCTGGCAGGCGCTCGGCGGCGGCGGCGCCATCGCGAGCCCGGCCGCTCGCTACATCCAGTACCGCGCGCGCATGACGAGCAGCGGGATGTCGACGCCCACGCTGAGGCGCGTCGAGCTGCGCTTCGGCCCCTAGAACACCCGTCGAGTTTCGACGGCCGGCCTCGCGGCCGGCAAGGCCGTCGCCGATAGCCGTGCCCGATGCGTCGTTCTGCCGCGACGACGGCTCATGGACGCGGGCCCCTGCCCGCTCCGTGCCCGCACCGGGAGGTTGATTAACGCGCCCGATGGGCAATACTCCGGTGCAGCGCACTGTCTCGTTGCGCGGGCATGGACGCTCGCAGAGCAGCGCCCAAGCCGCCATGAATGCCCGTTGGTTGATCGCGCTCGTCGTTGCGCTGGCCGTCGCGCCGGCCGCTTCCGCACGCCCGGCGGACTCCGACCGCGACGGGCTCACGAACCGGTTCGAGAAGCGCCAGTCGCACACCAGCCCGCGCAAGAAGGACACCGACGGCGACGGGCTGCGCGACAAGTACGAGCTGCGCGGCTCGCACACGAACCCGCGCAAGAAGGACACCGACCGCGACGGCCTCTCCGACGGGTTCGAGGTGAACGGCTCGAAGACCGCGCCCCGGAAGCGCGACAGCGACGGGGACGGGCTCTCGGACGGCTACGAGGTCAAGCGCTCGAAGACCTCGCCGCGCCGGAAGGACACCGACCGCGACGGGCTGTCGGACGGCTACGAGGTGAAGGTCTCGAAGACCTCGCCGCGGAGGGCCGACGACGACGGCGACGGCCTCAAGGACGGCGTCGAGGTGCTCTTCGGCCTCGACCCGAACGCCGGGCCCGGGCGACGACGTGGGGCGCCGGGCCGCCCGACCCGGGCAGCCCGCCGCCCTCCGACCCGCCGCCGCCGGACGACCCGAGCCCGCCCGGGGACCCGGACGACTCGCCGCCCAGCACGTCGATCACCGGCGGCCCCGCCGGGACGCTCGCCACGGCGCGCGGCGAGCTTCACGTTCAGCTCGTCCGAGCCCGGCTCGAGCTTCCAGTGCCGGCTCGACGGCGGCGTCGTGGAACCCGTGCGCGTCCCCAAGGGCTTCTCCTCGCTCGGCCGAGGGCGGCGCACACCTTCTACGTGCGCGCCACCGACGCCGCCGGGAACACCGACCCCTCGCCGGCGTCGCGCGCCTGGACGATCGACCTTCCGCCGCTTCCCGACCTGATCCCGCCGAACACGTCGATCACCGGCCGGCCCGAGCCGGCACGGTGACCACCGCGTCGGCGAGCTTCACGTTCGCTCCTCGGAGTCCGGCTCGAGCTTCGAGTGCAAGCTCGACGGCGGGGCGTGGGGCGGGTGCTCGTCGCCCAAGGCGTACTCGGGCCTCAGCGAGGCGCTCGCACACCTTCTACGTGCGGGCCGCGACGGCGCCGGGAACATCGACCCGCTGCCGGCCGCAGCGGACCTGGACGGTCGAACCTGCCCGACTCCGCCGCCGCCACCGCCGCCGCCGCCCCCGCCACCGCCCCCCCGGGCCCGGCCGACGTGTTCGTGTCGGCGTCGGGCAACGACTCGGCGGCCTGCACCTCCGCGGCGCCCTGCCGCTCGCTCGCGCGCGGCTACGCGGTGGCCGCTTCCGGCGACGTGATCGGCGTCGCCGCCGGCTGCTACCCGTCGCAGACGGTGCCCGGGGGCTCGAAGGCGGTGACGTTCAAGGGCGTCGCGGGCGCCAAGCTGCGCCAGCTCGACAACGGGGCGTCGAACGTGGTGTTCGACGGGATCGAGGTCGACGGCGCGTTCGCGACCGCGCTGGCGTTCCACAACAGCGGCGACAACTCGACGTTCAGGAACGGCCGCATCGGCAACGTGATCGACGAGAAGGGCGCGCTCGTCTCGGGCTCCAACTTCACGTTCGACAACGTGGTGTTCCACGACGTGCGCATCGAGACGCCGGGGGTCCACCTCGAGTGCCTGTACGCGATCGTCGTGCCGGGCATCACGGTCAAGAACTCCGAGTTCCGCAACTGCGGCGTGTTCGACATCTTCTTCACCTACGGGTTCTGGTGGAGCCCGCTGCCGGACGCGTACGGCGGTGTGACGCTGCACAACAACTTCTTCGGCCGCAGCGTACAATGGGCGCGCCGGGCTACTACACGGTGATGGTCGGCTACACGGGCCAGGCGCCGGTCTTCCCGTCCTGCGGGAACTCGACCGAGCCGAAGGGCTACCTCACGAACTGGACGGTCACGAACAACACGTTCGAGCTGCCGACCGC
Organism: uncultured Thermoleophilaceae bacterium; assembly: GCA_963768465.1. Classification (GTDB taxonomy): domain Bacteria; phylum Actinomycetota; class Thermoleophilia; order Solirubrobacterales; family Thermoleophilaceae; genus JACVRW01. The sequence continues at coordinate 81,866 of CAVYIA010000016.1, forward strand.
CTACCTCGACGACTGCCCCGCCCGCCGCCAGGGCTCGTACGTCTGGTCCGGCAACACCGGCGGCTGACGCCGGCGCGTACCAATTTCGGCCTCATTGATTGCCGCGGCGGCGCGCCGCGCGTACGGTCGATCCGTGGCTCCCGTTGTGCGCGCGTCCCTGCGCGTGACCCTGCTGTCGATGGCCGTTGCGCTCGTCGCGCTGCTGCTCGCCCCGGGGGTCCGCGCCGCCGACAACGTCTTCGACAGCCGAGCAGGGGGCGGTCCCCGACGTGGGCCTCGCGGCCGCGGCGGCGATAGCGCCCAGCGGCTTCTCGCAGACGACCGCCATCACGGGCCTCGAGTGGCCGATGGCCGTCCGCTTCGCGCCTGACGGGCGCGTCTTCGTGGCCCAGAAGAACGGGCTCATCAAGGTCTTCGACGACGTCAACGACCCGACGCCGACGACCTACGCCGACCTGTCCACAAGGTCCACGACATCTGGGACCGCGGGCTGCTGGGCATCGCCCTCGACCCGCAGTTCACGTCCGGGCGGCCGTTCGTGTACGCGCTGTACACGCACGACGCCGCGATCGGCGGGACGGCGCCGCGCTGGGGCGACGACTGCCCGACGCCGCCCGGCGGCGAACGAGGACGGCTGCGTGGTGAGCGGCCGCCTCTCGAAGCTGAGCGGGCGGCTCCGAGCAGGTGCTGATCGAGGACTGGTGCCAGCAGTACCCGAGCCACTCGATCGGCACGGTCACGTTCGGGGCCGACGGCGCGCTCTACGCGGGCGCGGGCGACGGCGCGAGCTTCAACGTTCGCCGACTACGGGCAGCGACGGGATCCCCGTCAACCCGTGCGGCGACCCGCCCGGAGGCGGGGCCATCTCACGCCGCCGACGGCCGAGGGCGGCGCGCTGCGCAGCCAGGACGCGCGCACGAGCGGCGACCCGCAGACGCTCGACGGCTCGATCATCCGCGTGAACCCCGACACCGGCGCGGCGATGCCGGACAACCCGAACGCCGCGAGCTCGCGACCCGAACATGCGCCGGATCATCGCCTACGGCCTGCGCAACCCGTTCCGCTTCACGTTCCGGCCCGGGCACGCACGGACATCTACCTCGGCGACGTCGGGCTGGAACACCTGGGAGGAGATCAACCGGCTGCCGAGCCCGGCCGCGCCGGTCGAGAACTTCGGCTGGCCCTGCTACGAGGGCACCGGGCGCCAGTCCTCCTACGACGAACCTCAACGTGAACATCTGCGAGAACCTCTACGCGGCCGGCGCGGGAGCGGTCACCGTCGCCGCTCTACACGTACAACCACTCCGCGAAGGTCTCGACCGAGAGCTGCCCGACCGGCGGCTCGTCGCTCTCCGGCATCGGCGTTCTACGACGGCGGCACCTTCCCGGCGCAGTACAACGGCGCGCTCTTCTTCGCCGACTACTCGCGCAGCTGCATCTGGGTGATGTTCCCCGGCGCCGGCGGCGTGCCGGATCCGGCCACGCGCCAGCCGTTCGTCACGGACGCCGGCGCGCCGGTGGACCTTCAGGTGGGCCCCGGCGGGGACCTGTTCTACGTGGACGCCGGCAACGGCACGATCCAGCGGATCCACGCGATCTCGAGCAACCACGCGCCGACCGCCCGCGCCAGCGCGACGCCGACGAGCGGCGCCACGCCGCTCCACGTGAGCTTCAGCGCGAGCACCTCGTCCGACCCCGACGGCGACACGCTCACGTACGCCTGGGACCTGGACGGCGACGGCGCGTACGACGACTCGACCCGCGTCAGCCCGACGTTCACCTACACGCAGGCCGGCACCTACACCGTGCGCCTGCGGGTCACCGACCCCGGCGGCCTGTCGGGCACGGACTCGGTCCAGATCACCGCGGGCACGCCGCCCACGCGCCACGATCAGCACGCCGACCGCCGGCACCACCTGGCGGGTCGGGCGACGTGATCTCGTTCTCGGGCTCGGCCACGCGTGGACCGGCGGCGGCAGCGTCCCGGCCAGCGGGCTCACCTGGTCGATCGTGATGAACCACTGCTCGGCGCTCGTGCCCGACGAGCTGCCACGAGCACGTGGTCCAGACCTTCAGCGGGTCCCGTCCGGCCAGTTCACGGCGCCGAACCACGACTACCCCGCGTACCTGGAGCTGAAGCTCACCGCCACGGACGGGACGCTCTCCAGCACGGTCACCCGCCGGCTCGACCCGAAGACGGTCGACCTGACCTTCGAGTCGCAGCCTGCCGGGCTGCAACCTGAACGTCGGCAGCGAGGAGCAGGCCGCGCCGTTCACGCGCACGGTCATCCAGGACTCCACCGTTCCGCTGATCGCCCCGACCCCGCAGCCGCTCGCCGGCAAGAGCTACGACTTCTCGTCGTGGTCGGACGGCGGCGCGGCCGGCACACACGATCGTCGCGCCCGCGACCGCGACCCCGGCCACCTACCGCGCCAACTACTCCGAGGTCGGTGTGCGCCACGCCCGCCAACCTCGTCGGGCGCCTGGGGCTTCGACGAGACGAGCCGGCACCACGACCGCCGACGCGTCCGGGCAACAACAACACCGGCACGATCTCCGGCGCCACGCGCACGACGGCCGGCAGGTACGGGTCGGCGCTCAGCTTCGACGGCGTCAACGACATCGTGAACGTCGCCGACAGCGCCTCGCTCGACCTCACGAACCGCGCCACGCTCGAGGCCTGGGTCAACCCCAACGCGCTCGGCTCGGCGTGGCGGACGGCGCTGCTGAAGGAGCAGCCCGGGCAGCTCGTCTACGCGCTCTACGCCAACAACGACTTCAGCCGGCCCTCCGGCCACCTGTTCACCACCGAGCGACCTGGCCACGACCGGCACGGCGCCGCTGCCGCTGAACACGTGGACGCACCTGGCGCATGACCTGGGACGGCACGACGCAGCGGCTCTACCTGAACGGCGTCCAGGTCGGCGTCCCAGGCCGTCGGCGGGACGCTCGTGAACAGCGCCGGCGCGCTGCGCTTCGGCGGCAACAACGTGTGGTCCGAGTGGTTCTCGGGCGCCCTCGACGAGATCCGCATCTACAACCGCGCCCTCACGCAGGCCGAGGTTCAGGGCGACATGGCCACGCCCGTCACCTGCAGCGGCACCCCGCCGCCGCAGCCGGCGCTCTCGGTCTCGCGCACGACATGGCCTTCACGGCCACCCAGGGCGGGGCCAACCCGGCGGCGCAGACCTTCGACGTGACCAACACGGGCGGCGGCACGCTGAGCTACACGGCGAGCGAGTCCGCGTCCTGGCTCACCGTCGCGCCCGCGAGCGGCAGCGCTCCCGCGGCCGTCACCGCCACCGCGTCGATCGCCGGCCTGGCGCCCGGGCACCTACACGGCGCCGATCACGGTGACCGCGCCGGGCGCGACCGGGCTCGCCGAAGACGATCGACGTGACGCTGACCGTGAACCCGGCGCAGCCGGTGCTGGCGGTCAGCCCCGCCAGCCTGTCGTTCACGGCCACGGCCGGCGGCGCGAACCCGGCGGCGCAGAGCGTCAACGTGTCGAACACCGGCGGCGGGACGCTCAACTGGTCGGCGAGCGACGACCAGACCTGGCTCGCCGTCTCGCCGGCGAGCGGCACGGGCGCGGGCACTCTGTCGGTGTCGGTGAACACCGCCGGGCTGGCGGCCGGGACCTACACCGGCACGGTGACGGTCACGGCCACCGGCGCGAGCGGCTCGCCGAAGACGGTTGCCGTGACGCTCACCGTGAACCCGGCCACGCCGGTCCTCGCCATCACGCCCGCGAGCCTCAGCTTCACGGCCACCGCGGGTGGCGCGAACCCGGCGGCGCAGAGCGTCAACGTGTCGAACACCGGCGGCGGGACCCTCAGCTGGACGGTGAGCGACAACCAGACCTGGCTGACCGAGTCCCCGGTCAGCGGCACCGGCGCCGGGACGATCTCCGTCGCGGTCAACACCGCCGGCCTGGCGGCCGGGACCTACACCGGCACCGTCACGGTCACGGCCACCGGCGCGAGCGGCTCGCCCAAGACGATCCCGGTCACGCTCACGGTGAATCCCGCCACGCCCGTGCTGACGGTCGCGCCCACGACCCTGTCGTTCACCGGCACGGCCGGTGGCGGCGAGCCCGGCGGCCCAGACGGTGAACGTGTCGAACACCGGCGGAGGCACGCTCAACTGGACCACGTCCGACAACCAGACCTGGCTGAACGTCACGCCGGCCAGCGGCACGGGCGCGGGCGCCCTGTCGGTCTCCACCAACACGACCGGCCTCGCCGCCGGCACCTACACCGGCACCGTCACGGTCACCGCCACGGGCGCGTCGGGCTCGCCGAAGACGGTCGCGGTCACGCTGACCGTCAACCCGGCCACGCCGCCCGGCACCGGCCCGGTCGGCGCCTGGGGCTTCGACGAGGCGAGCGGCCCGGCTGCCAACGACTCCTCCGGCCGCGCCAACAACGGCACGATCTCCGGCGCCACGCGCACCACCGCGGGCAAGATCGGCGCCGCGCTCACCTTCGACGGGGTGAACGACTGGGTCACCGTGCCGGATGCCGCCTCGCTCGACCTGACCAACCGGGCGACGCTCGAGGCGTGGGTCTACCCGACGGCGCTCGGCGACGTCTGGCGCACCGCGCTGCTGAAGGAGCAGTCCGGCCAGCTCGTCTACGCGCTCTACGCGAACAACGACCTCACGCGCCCGTCCGGGCACCTGTACACGACCGGCGACCTGTTCACGAACGGGACCGCGGCCCTGCCGCTCAACACCTGGTCGCACCTCGCGATGACGTGGGACGGCACCACGCAGCGCCTGTTCGTGAACGGCACCCAGGTCGGCACCCGCGCGCTGGCGGGCACGCTCCCCAACAGCACCGGCGTCCTGCGCTTCGGCGGGAACAACGTCTGGTCCGAGTGGTTCGCCGGCCGGCTCGACGAGATCCGCGTCTACGACCGGGCGCTCACCCAGGCCGAGCTCCAGGCCGACATGACGAAGCCGGTCTCCGGCTCCGGCCCGTAGCGCCTTCACAAATACGATCAGCCGCACGTCCATGCGGCCGAGGACTCGCCACGTCAGAGCACGACGGGTGTGCGGATCGCCTACCAGGTGGTGGGGGACGGGCCCGTGGACCTGCTCGTGGTGCCCGGGTTCATCTCGCACCTCGACCTCTCCTGGGCGATGCCGTCGGTCACGGCGATGTACCGCCGCCTGGCGTCCTTCTCGCGCCTGATCCTCTACGACAAGGCCGGCACCGGCATCTCCGGCCCGATCGGCCACGTGCCCACCCTCGAGCAGCGGATGGACGAGGTGCACGCCGTGCTCGACGCCGCGGGATCGGAGCGCGCCGCGCTGCTCGGCCTCTCGGAGGGCGGGCTCATGAGCGTCCTGTTCGCCGCCACCTACCCCGAGCGGACGCGCGCCCTGGCCCTCTACGGGACGTTCCCGTGCGGGCGCTACGACGAGTCGCTGCCGCCCGAGCTGCGCGCGCCCGCCGAGCGGCTCGGCGGCGAGATGACGCGCGTGGTCGAGCACTGGGGCGAGGGCTGGATCAGCGAGGAGAAGCGCTCGTGGAACCTCGGGTTCTTCGAGCGCGCGGCGGCCACGGCCGCCATGGCGCGCGGGATGGTCGAGGTGGCCCAGGGGCTCGACGTGCGCGCGGCGCTTCCGGTCGTGGACGTGCCCACGCTGGTGGTCCACCGCACCGACGACCCGTTCCCGATCGGGGGCGCGCGCTGGATGGCCGGGCAGATCCCCGGGGCGCGCTTCGCCGAGCTTCAGGGCGACATGCATCCGATGTGGCGCGGCGACACGGACGCCGTGCTCGACGAGGTCGAGGCGCTCGTCCGCGCGGCTCCCGCCGAGTCGCGCCCGGAGCGGCGCTTCCGGACCGTGGTGGCGGGCCCCGGCGAGCCGGCGTCGTTCGCCGCCCCGGCGGCCGCCGTGCGCCACGCGCACGTCGCCGTGAGCGGCGGGCCGGCCGGCGCGGGCGTCCACGCGGGCGCGGCGCCGTCAGAGGAGGCGGAGCGCCTCGCGGGCGCCGCCGGGCCGGGCGAGGTGCTCGTCTCGCCGAGCGTGCGCGACCTGGTGGCCGGGTCGGGCCTCGAGTTCTCCGAGCGCGGAGTCCTCGATCCGCGCAGTCCCGGGATCGAGCGCAGCCCGGAGGACCCGGCGCTGGCGGTGCGGCCGGCCGACACGCTCGCGCCGGGAGAGCGCGCGCGGCTGCTGGTGGCGCGTTACGCGCCCGGGCTGGGACGCGCTCTGTCGCCGCGCGCCTCGCGGCGCTCAGGTGACGAGCCGGGGGGCCACGCGCTTGGCCACCCCGGGCAGGTGCAGGTGCACGTAGCGGCTCGCCTCGGTGCGGTTCGAGACGCCGAGCTTGCGGTAGATGTTCGAGAGGTGGAACTTCACCGTCTGCTCGGTCACGCAGAGCTGCTGGCCGATGCGGGCGTTGGTGAGGCCGTCGGCCACCAGGGTCACGATCTCGCGCTCGCGCTCGCTGAGCGGCCGGCGGCCCGCCGAGGCCATGTCCGCGAACGGGTCGGCGCGGCGGCAGGACGCTCACGATGTTGCGGTTCACGACCTCGCGGATGATCGCGCCGAGCCCCGGGAGGTTGGCGGCCTTCGACACGCACGCGTGCGCCCCGGCGGCCAGCGCCCTGCCGGTCCAGGGCGCGTCCACGCGGCTCGAGAGGACCACGATCGACGTGTCCGGCAGCTCGTCACGGCACTCGGCGATCCGCGCGAGCGCGTGCTGCCTGGTCCTCCATCTCGTCGACCAGCACGACGTGCGGCCGGCGCAGCCGCAGCGAGCCGCGGATGTCCGATGCGCCCGTCGAGCTTGCCGATCACGTTCACGTCGCCGGCCGCGCGCAGCGCGAGCCTGATCGTCTCGACGATGAGGCTGCTGTCGGCGACGATGACGAGCGTCTTCATCGCGCGTCCGGCTCCGCCTCGTTCCGTTGCCGTAGGCTCGCGGAGCTGCGGCGGTTGCTCGCGGGCCAGGCGACCTGCGGGGCGCCCTCCGCGGTCGAGGCGTGCGAGCGGCGTGGCTCGCGCGGGAAGGCGATCGCGACGCCCGTGGAGCGATGGGTCGACACGGCGCGCCCGGGCACATCGGCCGGCTCGCCGTTCGTCGGCGGCGACCTCGCCGGGCCGTGCACGGCCGCGCGAGTCCTCGACCCGGTCGATGAAGCGCGCCAGCCGCCGCAGCAGGGTGGAGCCCTCGCCGTCGCCGTTCGCGTGCCGTTCGTCTCGGTCTGAAGGGCGGCCACCGTGTGCGCGGCGAGCGCATGACGGCCGTCCGCGGGAGCGCTCTCGAGGAGCGGGCGGAGCAGCGCGGCCACGCCGACGGCGATGGCGGCCGTGCCGATCCGGTCGAGGGCCTGGCCGGCGGCGGCGCGGACCACGTGCTCGGGATCGCGCGTGGCGGCCAGCAGCGGCTCGGAGGCGGCCGGATCGCGCAGCTCGCCGAGAGCCAGGCAGCACTCGGCGCGCACCTGCGCGTCCGGGCTGCGCAGGGCGGCCACGAGCGGCTCGAGCGCCCGCGCGTCCTTCACGCGGCCGAGCACCGCGGCGGCGCGCTCGGGCGCGAGGCCCGAGGGTCAGCTCGCGGACGAGCGCGTCCACGCTGTCCGGCGCGAGCAGCTCGAGCAGGTCCTCGGCGCGCTCGGCCACGTCCTCGCGCTCGTCGGTCAGCGCGGACACGAGCAGATCGACGACGTCGTTCGTCGGCGCCCGGGCCCTCGGCCTCCCGCAATGCGCGGAGGATCGAGGCGTCCGTCTCGCTGACCGGCCGCTCGTCCTCGCGGTGGACGATCGCCAGCACGAGCCTGCTCGTGCTGCCGGGCTTGCGCAGCTCCACGAGGGCACGGAACGCCGTCGACAGCGCCTGGCCGTCCTCCTCGCGCAGGTGGGCGACGGCGAGCGCCAGCGACTGGTCGTCGCCGCGGTCGTGCAGGGCGACGATGGCCGCGCAGCGGACGCGGTCGGCCGGGTCGCCGAGCGCGCGGCCGAGCGTCTCGGAGGCACGGTCGCCGCCGATCTGCGCGAGCGCCAGGACGGCGGCCTCGCGCACGGCGGCGCCGGCGTCGGAGTGGCTTCCGTCGACCCGGCGCACGACGTCGCGATAGCGCGCCGCCTCGATGAGGCCGTCGATGTCGCCGTCCCTGGCGAGCGTCTTCACGTTCGGCTTGTCGAAGCCGAACAGGCGGCCCCAGTTCACGCGGCGACCAGCCCTTGCAGATAGGCGCGCAGGTCACCCGCGAGGTTCTGCGGCCCGCTGTCGTCGCCGAGCGGGGGCGCCATGGCGTTGGCGCCCACGAGCTCGATCGCCTCGCCGAGCAGGTCCACGTCCTCCACGAGCGTCACCACGCCGTTCGCATCCAGGCGGCGGGCGATCGGAAGCTGGTGGTCGTCCACGGCCTCGCCGAGGTGGAGCCGGCGCGGCACGACGATCGGGCGCTTGCCGCAGCGGCGCGCCAGCATGATCGAGCCCACGCCGGCGTGGCAGACGACCACGCGCGCCGCGCGCATCCGCTCGCTCAGCTCCTCGAAGGAGACGAAGTCGAGCCACTCGCCGCGGCCGTGCGGCACGCGCGAGGAGCCGTGCTGCACCACGAGCGACTCGAGGCCGTCGAGCCCGGCCGCGGCGCTCACGAGCCGGTCGAACGGCTGCTCGTTGGTTCCGATCGTGACGAGGATCATCTACTTGAGGAAGAGGTTGCCGGCGAAGCGCAGCCGCGAGTCGTGCCTGGCCAGCTCCGGCCACTGGACGTAGAGGCGGCTGGCGATGGGGGAGATGAGCCGGGCGGTGAGGGAGAGCTCGTCGATGCGGGTGAAGCTCTCCACGTAGACGGTCGGCACGCCGTAGAGCCGCCCGACCCAGGCGAAGGGCACGGTGATGCCGGCGCCGGTGGTGAGGATCGCGGCGGGGCGCTCGCTGCGCATCACGCGCGCCGCGAGCCGAAGGTTGCGGAGCAGGTTCGGGATGCTGCGGTTGGTGGGCCCGTGGGCGTGCACCACGCGCTCGCCGTGCAGCAGCGACTCGCTGTCCGACTTCTGGAAGGTCACCCAGACGCGCGGGAAGTCCTCCCATGCGGGCCGCAGCTCGAGGAGCTGGAGGAGGTGCCCGCCGGTGGAGCACACGAGCAGCACCGGACGGCCTCCCGCCCGGTCACCGTTCTGCATGCCCTGATGCTCCGGCCCAGGGCGAAAGCGGGAAACGCCCGTCCGGAGAGGGGGTACCTGGCCTTTCGGGTGGCTCGGCTGGCGCCCCGGGCGACCGGTCTTAGCGTGGAAATCCGGGTGTACCAGGTACGAAAGCTCAACCGCACTGCTGCGCGGGCACCGCCGGCTGCTCTCACGCGGGCGCCGGCTGCCGGTCAGCCGCACCGTCGTCCTGCTGGGCGTCGTGAGCCTGCTCACGGACGTCTCCGCGGAGATGGTGTCCACGATCCTGCCGCTGTACCTCGTCTACACGCTCGGCTTCACGCCGCTCCAGTACGGCGTCGTGGACGGCGTCTACCAGGGCGCCTCGTCGCTCGTGCGGCTCGTGGCCGGCTTCAGCGCCGACCGCTGGGGGCGCCACAAGGAGGTCGCGACCTTCGGGTACGGCATCTCGGCGGCGTGCAAGCTCGGCCTCGTGGTGGTGGGCGAGCTCGTTCTCGGCGATCGGGGCGCTCGTGCTCCTCGACCGCACGGGCAAGGGCATCCGCACGGCGCCGCGCGACGCGATGATCTCGCTGAGCGCGAGCCCGGCCACGCTCGGCACCGCGTTCGGCGTGCACCGCGCGCTCGACACGACCGGCGCGATGCTCGGCCCGCTGGTGGCCTTCGGGCTGCTCGCGCTCGCGCCGCTCGCGTTCGAGTCGGTCTTCCTGGTGAGCTTCTGCGTGGCGCTGGTCGGGGTGGCGGTGCTCGTGCTGTTCGTGGACGGGCGCCCGGAGCGCGCCGCGCCCGCCGCCCCCGCCGAGCCTCCGCCGTCGCTGCGCGAGGCGGGCAGCCTCCTGCGCGTGCCGGGCTTCGCGCGGCTGATCGTCGTCGGCAGCGTGCTCGGCCTCGCCACCCTGAGCGACGGCTTCCTCTACCTGGCGCTCGAGCGCGCAGGTGGACTTCGAGCCCACGGTCTTCCCGCTGCTCTTCGTGGGCACGGCCGCCGTCTACATGCTGCTCGCGGTGCCCGCGGGGCGGCTCGCCGACCGCGTGGGCCGCGGGCAAGGTGTTCCTGGGCGGCTACGCGCTGCTCGTCCTGCTCTACGGCGTGATCCTGCTGCCGTCGGCGGGCTGGTGGGCGGTCCCGCTGGCGCTCGGTCCTGCTCGGCGTGTACTACGCCGCCACCGACGGCGTCCTGATGGCGCTCGGCAGCGCCCTGACGCCGCCGGCGCTGCGCGGCACCTCGCTCGCGCTGCTCGGCACCGCCACGAGCGTGGCCCGCCTGCTGGCCTCGGTCGTGTTCGGCGCGCTCTGGGTCACGATCGGCATGGAGCAGGCGATCGTCTGCTTCGCGCGCGGTCCTGGTCGCCGCGCTGCTCGTGAGCGCCGTGACGCTCGTCCGCGGCCGCGAGGCGGTGGCCGGTGCCTGAGGCCACCGGCGACCCGCGACCGGCGCGGCCTCTGGTTCGGCCTGCTCGTGGCGGCCTGCGTGGCGGTGGCGGCGGCGTCGGTCACGCTGAGCGCGCTCCACGGCCCCGGCGGCGCGGCGCAGCGCCGAGGACGGCCCGGCCCGGCCCGCGAAGGTGCCGCCGCCCGGCGCGCTCGTCTTCCGCAGCCTCGATCGCGTGCACGACGGCCGCTACGGGCGGATCGCCTGGACCCGTCGCCGGGGTGCGCGGCGCGCGCCCGGTGCTCGGCGGGCCCGCCTGCGAGCGCACCTACTACGCGGCGCGGCCGCGGGCTCTGCCTCATCGCGCGCCGGCATCGCTCGGCGCCTCGGTCAGGGTCCGCTTCCTCGGGGAGGACCTGCACGCCCTGGCGCGAGCTCACGCTGCCGGGAGTCCCGAGCCGCGCCCGGATCTCGCCCGACGGGCGCCTCGGGGCCGTGACGGCGTTCGTGACCGGCCACTCCTACGCCGACCCCGGGACGTTCTCCACCCGCACGACGATCCTCGACATGGCCCGCGGGCGGAAGCTCGCCGACCTCGAGGACTTCGCCGTCACGCCGGGACGGGAGGCCGTTCAGGTCGATCGACTTCAACTTCTGGGGCGTGACCTTCGCCCGGGACGGCAACACGCTTCTACGCCACGCTCGCGAGCGGCGGCGACACCTATCTGGTGCGCGGCGACCTGCGCGAGCGCACGCTCGTGACGCTGCGCCAGCAACGTCGAGTGCCCGTCGCTGTCGCCGGACGGCACGCGCCTGGTCTACAAGAAGCTGGTGGGCGACCCGCCGGCGTGGCGCTACCACGTGCTCGACCTGGCCTCGGGCCGCGAGACGCCGCTCGCCGAGGCCCGTTCGGTCGACGACCAGGCCGAGTGGCTCGACGACTCGCACGTGCTCTACCGCGTCGAGGAGGACGTCTGGGCGTCCCCGGTCACGGGCGGCCGGCCGCGGCTGTATCTGGCCGCCGCCGACTCGCCGGCGCTCAACCGCGCCGAACTAGCCGTTCGGCGGGTCCGGTACCCGGGAGGCGGTCCTACCTTCGACTCCATGAAGGTCGGCATCGTCGGTATGGGGTACGTCGGCCTGCCACTGGCCGTCGCGTTCTGCGAGGCGGGTCACTCGCGTGGTGGGCGTGGACACGGACGTCGCGCAAGATCGCGGGGCTCCAGCGCGGCCAGAGCCACGTGGAGGACGTCTCCGACGAGACGCTCGCCGCAGATCCGCGACCGGCTGCTCGCGACCCCGCGCTACGCGGAGCTGTCGCGCTGCGACGCCGTGATCATCTGCGTGCCCACGCCGCTGACGCGCAACCGCGAGCCCGATCTGGGCCCGCTGCTCGGCTCCGCCGCCGGCGTGGCGCGCGTGCTGCAGCGCGGCCAGCTCGTGGTGCTCGAGTCCACGACCTACCCCGGCACCACCCGCGAGCGCCTCGTGCCGCTCCTGGAGGAGTCGGGGCTGGCCGCCGGCCGCGACTTCAACGTGGCCTTCTCGCCCGAGCGCATCGACCCCGGGCGCACCGACCACACCATGCGCACGACCCCGAAGGTCGTCGGCGGACTACACGCCCGAGTGCCTCGAGCGCGCCCGCGACCTCTACGCCACGGTCTGCGACACGGTCGTGCCGGTCTCCACCCCCGAGGCGGCCGAGCTCACGAAGCTGCTCGAGAACGTCTTCCGCTCGGTGAACATCGCGCTCGTGAACGAGCTGGCGATGCTCTGCGACCGGATGGGCATCGACATCTGGGAGGTCGTGGACGCCGCCAGCACGAAGCCCTACGGCTTCATGCGCTTCGAGCCCGGCCCGGGCATGGGCGGGCACTGCCTGCCGGTGGACCCGTTCTACCTCGCCTGGCGGGCGCGCGAGTTCGGCTGCACCACCGACTTCATCGAGCTCGCCGGCGAGGTCAACCAGGCCATGCCGCGCTTCTGCGCCGACCGGGTCAGCCGCGCGCTGAACGGGCACGCGAAGCCGGTGCGCGGCTCACGGGTCGCGATCCTCGGCGTGTCCTACAAGGCCGGAGTGGGGGACCTGCGCGAGTCGCCGGCCCTGAAGCTGATGCACCTGCTCGCCGAGCAGGGCGCCGACCTCGTCTACCACGACGACTACGTGCCCGACCTGCCCGAGCTGGGCCTCTCGTCCGCGCCGCTGAGCGACGCGCTCGCCGGCTGCGACGTGGCCGTGATCGTCACCGCCCACCCGGGCCTCGACCTCGACGAGGTGCTCGCAGCGCCGCTCGTGGTCGACTTCCGCGGCGTGACCGCGAAGCGCAGCGCCCGAACCTCGTTCGTCTGTAGCGCGCCGTCGCACTCGCGTGGTCGCTCGCGCTCCGGCCAGTTGCACCTTGCCGGACTTCGCGGTTGCGTGATGCAACCAGCTGGCGCAGCGAAGCCAGCTGAACTCGCCCCAGAACGTGCGAAGGGCGGGCCGTGCGGCCCGCCCTTCGCGGTGATCCGGTTGAGCTTGAGGCTCAGGCGGCGCCGGCCTGCGTGACCGGGCGCAGCTCGCTGATCGAGGCGAGCTCGGCCTCGGCCGCGGCGGGCCGCGCGGCGGGCCCGCGGCGGAGCAGGCCGTGCGTGAAGGCGAAGCGGCTCGCCTCCGTGCGGTTCGAGACGCCGAGCTTGCGGTAGATGTTCGACAGGTGGAACTTCACCGTCTGCTCGGTGACCCACAGCTCGCGGCCGATGCGGGCGTTCGTGAGCCCGTCGGACACCAGGGCGAGGATCTCGCGCTCGCGCGCGGTCAGCTCGTCGCCGGCGCCGAGCGGCAGCTTGCCCTCGGCCAGCGTCACGGGGAGCGCGGTCACGATGTTGCGCGCCACGATCTCGCGGATCAGCGTTCCGAGGCTCGGGAGGTGGGCGGACTTCGAGAGGCAGGCGTCGCATCCGGCGGCCAGCGCCTCGGACACCCACTCGTCCTCCATCCGCATCGTGAGCAGGAGGATCACGCTCGAGGGCGCCTCCTCGCGGCACTCGCGGATGCGCTCGAGGGCGTTCTCCGAGCTCTGCATCTCGTCGACCAGGATGATCTCCGGCTGCGACTCGGCGATGGGCCGGCGAACGCAGGCGCGGCCGTCGACCTTCCCGATCACGTTCAGGCCCGCTGCGCTCCGCAGGGCCAGCCGGATCGTCTCGATCACGAACGAGCTGTCTGCGACCAGCACCATCTTCTTCATGACGCTTTTCTCCCTTGGATGAGGTGTCAACGCGTCAGGAGCGGAACCCCGACGCGCTGGACTAACGGACGGGGGGCCCGATTTCTTCCTCACCAATTGACGGGGTCCGAACGAATGGCCTACGAGGAGGCCTCGAAGACGCTCACGCCGTCGCGATCGTGCTCGCGGACGCGGCCCTCGGCCAGCAGCAGGTCCATGTGGCCGAGCACCTCGGAGAGCGTCAGGAACGCCTGCGTGACGGCGATGTTGCCCCAGAGCGCCTGGGCGATCTCGTAGGCGGTCCGGGGCCGCTCGCTCACGAGCCGGTGGATCTTGTCCGCCCGGCGCGCGTGCATCGCGAAGCGCTCGTCGATCAGCGTTCGGTGGTCCGTGACCGGGTCGCCGTGGCCGGGCAGGACCAGCTCCACGTCCATCTCGCGCGTGAGCCGCAGGGAGTCGAGGTAGGCGATCAGCGCCTTCGAGCGCTCGCCCGACCCGTCCGACTTGCGCGTGATCAGCGGGTTCGACGAGATGTGGCCGAGCAGGTGGTCGCCTGCGATCAGGTGGCCGCGCTCGCGGTCCCAGAAGACGGTGTCGCTCGGGCTGTGTCCGGGCCGGAAGGCCACCTCGAAGGCCCGGTCGCGCAGCTCCACGCGGTCGCCGTCGCGCAGCACCCGCGTGACCTCGACGCGCGAGCCCCAGGCGCGGAAGGCGCGCGAGACCGACTGGAGCGCCGCCGTCACGTCCTCCGAGATCCCGTTGCGGAGCATCACGTCGCGGGCGAAGTCGTCCTCGGCCTGGGCCTCGACCGAGAAGTTCTGCACGAACGGCACCGCGGCCTCGATCGCCGCGACCTCGGCTCCGGAGTGGGCGGCCACGAGCGAGACGAGGCCCAGGTGGTCGATGTGCTGGTGGGTGAGCAGCACGAGCTCGATGTCCTCGAGCGAGTGGCCCAGGTCCGCGATGCCGCGCTGCAGGACGTCGAACGAGGTGCCGGAGTTGGGACCGGCGTCCACGAGCGTCAGCGGCTCGTCCTCGATCAGGTAGACGTTCACCCGCCCGACGGCGAACGGCGTGGGCACCGCCAGCCGGTGGATGCCGGCAGCCGCCGCCGGCGCGTAGGGATCGTCGCGCGGCTCGCTCACGCGGCCGACCCCGCCTCCAGCTCGGCGGCAGAGCTCGCGCGGCTGCGCGGATGGCGAGCGCCACGATGGTGAGGGTGGGCCCGACGGCGGCCGCGGTGGGGAAGACGGAGCTGCTCGGACCACGACGTTACGCGCACCGAGGACACGGCAGCTCGCATCCACGACGCCGTGACTGCGGATCAGTGCGCCATCCGCGTGAGGCCGAGCTGGTGCGTGCCGTCGCCGAGCGGCAGCGTCCGCGACCGTCTCCTCCGCGGCGGGCAGCTCCGACCCGGCCGAGGCCGAGGCGCTCCAGCTCCGGCGCCGATCAGGGCGAGCGAGCGCCCGATGCTCTCGCGGTCCGCCGCGCTCACCCGGTAGGCGAGCGACAGCCGCGGCACGCCGTAGTCGTCGCGCTCGCGCGAGAGCGTGACGCGGTTGGCCGGCGTCGGGCGACTGCTCCGAGTCGAAGCGCAGCCGCATGACGCCCGGTGCCAGGGCTGGTCATGAAGGACGGAAGCGTTCGTCTCGACAGCCAGCGCCGGCGCGCCCACATCGCGCCGTAGCTGGCCGACGGCGGGGAGGCCGCGGGCCACGTTCGCCATGTGCCGCGGGCACGTTCTCGATCTCGCGCGTAGCGGCTGTGGATGCCGGTGGACTTCCAGTCCACGCGACCGCGCGCCATCGCCGCGCGCACGAGGGCGAAGGTGGACAGGAGGGCGTCCGAGTGGGCTGGGGTCGCCGGGCTCGGGATACCACAGCGCGGCGGCGAGGTTGAGCAGCCGGTGCTCGCGCTGAACCTCGTCGCGCAGCCGGAGCATGCGCCGGCAGTAGACGCCGTCGCGGGTGATGAGGAAGCCGCCCGCGGCAGCCGGCTGCGGCCGGGTTCAGCCAGCTGCACCTTGCCCGACCTCGGCGACCGGGTGGGTCATGTAGAAGCGCCCGACGAGGTCGTGCTCGTTGCCGACGCTCCGAGAGCGAGCAGGAGCCGGGCCGACTCGAGGCCCGCCGGCCGGCCACGACGAACGCCCGGGCGCTCACCTCGAAGGTCGCGGCCCGGGGCGGAGGCGGCGACGGCGCGCTCGCCACGGCGCCGCCCCGCGTCGCGGTCGAGCCGGAGGACGGTCGCGTGGTGGATCAGGCGCAGGTTCCGGGCGGCCTCGAGCTCGCCGCGGTAGCGGCGCCAGAAGTCGACGGGCGGGCTCCAGCGCCAGAGGCGGCCGTCCTCCAGGCCGACTCTCCGCGTCGGCGCGCGGCGAAGGGCTCGGCCCCGGGGAGCGCCTCCGCCTCGTCGTACTCGAAGCGTCCGAGGTCGCAGTACTCGTGGGCCGCGCGTAGAAGGGGACGAGCGTCTCGTAGGAGATGCGGCCAGCCGCTTCCCGGAACCCAGTCGCGCGCCTCGAAGTCGATCGGCTGGAGCGGGGCGCAGCGCCCGCCCCACTGCGTCGTGGTGCCGCCGAGGCGGCGCTGGCGGACGAGCTCGAGCGGGTCGTGGTCGGCTTCCGGGCTCGAGCACGCCACGGCTCGGGGTCCTGGCTCGGGCGTCCGCCCGGCGGCCGCCGGCCTCGAGCAGCAGGACCTGCACCCGGCGCGCGCCAGCTCGAGCGCCGCGGTGTCCCGGCGGCGCCGAGCCGATCACGCAGACGTCGCCGCGGAGCGCCTCGCCCGGCTCGAGCCTGCGCCCGTCGAGGATCACGCCCGCGGCGACGCCGCCGGCCGCTGCCACGTTCGCCCGCACGTGCTCCGCGCGGCTCATCCCGGCGAGCACGCGAGGCCGACGCCCGGCGCCCGAGCGCGAATGCGGAGGAGGTCGCTCGGGCCCGCCGTGCTCCGTGCGCCGAGCAGGCCGGAGTCGCCGAACGGGCCGGCGGCCAGGATCCCGACGCCACGCTCCGCCGGCGAGGGGCCCGGACGTGCTCCAGCAGGTCGCGGCGGGCGGCGCTGAAGGGGATCTGGAGGCAGGCGAGGCCGGGGAACGGCGAGCGCGGCATCGGCCTCGTCCGCGGTGGCGCAGGAGAGCCCGAAGGCGCCGACCTTGCCCGACCGCACCAGCTCGTCGAGCGCCGGGAGGAAGCGCTGCGTCGCGGATCGCCTCGAGCGGCGGCGCGTGGAGCAGGAGCAGCTCGACGCGCTCGCGGCCGAGCCGCCGCAGGCTGCGCTCGAGCGCGGCGCTGACGTAGCCGGGCTCGTAGCAGCCCGCCGCCGGGCCGCCGCGGGCGAGGCCGCGGAGGCTGAGGTGCTCGCCAGCCCCGACCGGCGGGCGAGCAGCAGCGCCGCAGGGCGTCTTGAGGAGCCCGACCTTGGTGCACACGACCACGTCGCCGGCACCGCGGCAGCGCGCGCCCGACCAGCCGCTCGCTGATCCCCCGGGCGTAGCAGTCGGCGGTGTCGAAGAGGGTTGATGCCCGCGTGGAGGGCGGCGTCCAGGGCCCGCCGTCCCTCGTCGGGCGAACGACCCTGCCAGAAGGCCCCGAGCTTGGCGCATCCCATCCGAGCGCTGACACCGGTGAGCGCCCGTGGCTCCGAGGGGCCTGCGCTCCGGCCGGCTCTCCGGCACGGCTAGGGCCCGGTCTCGAGGGCGCGCGCGGCGGCGCGACCTGGACGCCGCAGGCGGTCGCGCCGCCGGCTCCGAGCCGGGCAGGGCGGCGTCGGCCTCGGTTGCGGACCGTGGCCAGTAGGTGCGCCCAGCGGCTGACGATCACCTCGGGCGCGAAGTAGCGGCGCACGTACTCGCGGCCTGCAGCGCCGATCCGAGCGGCGAGCTCGGGGTCGCGGGCGAGCTAGCTCGAGGCAGCGCAGGAACTCGTCGCCTGTGTCGGCGACGAGGCAGTGCACGCCGTGCTCGAGGGCGAGGCCGCGCACCCCGGCGGAGGTGGTCACGACCGGGAGGCCGGCGGCCATGGCCTCGAGGACCTTCGTCTTGACGCCCGTGCCCTCGACCATCGGCGCACGAACGCGCGGTGGCGGCGGGAGCTCGGCGCCGACGTCGTCGACGTAGCCGAGGAAGCGGATCGCGGGCGATTTGAGCTTGGCGCGCAGGTTGTCGGGGCAGGTGCCCACACCGAGAGCCGGAACTAGGGGGAGCGTGCCATGCGGGCTGGCGACCTTGTCGGAGAACCAGCGAACGGCGACCTCGTTAGGGAAGTAGTCGAGCCCGCCGACGAAGACGATCGACGCGGGGTCGCTGTCCGGACCTCGGCGGACGGGTGGGATCGACATCGCCATGGGCAGGCATGCCACGGGCACCCGGCGCGCTCCTCGAGGCGGGTGGCCTCCGCAGCGGCACGAGCGAGACCGCGTCGGCCTCGCGCGCCACCTCGACTCGCGCCGGGCGAGGGTGCGCGCCTCGAGCCTCAGGAGACGAGCGGCACCCAGCCCGCGGGCTTGGTCACGAACGCCGGGCAGCTGTTGCGCGTAGTAGCCGAGGATCGTGGTGTTGTCCCGCTCTGCAGGGAGAGCCAGCGGTAGCGCTCGGAGAGGAGGTCGTCGAGGTCGACGATCATCGGCAGGCCGGTGGCGCGTGCGAGCGGGACCGTGCGGATCATGTCCGCACGACGAGCTCGCAGCCGGTGGACGCGGCGATCGACCGCACCTGCTCGGCACCTCGGGCGAGAAGAACAGGGACTCGTTGAGGCTCAGCAGGCCGCGGGCGAAGCCGACGAGGTTGCGCACGATCTGGAGCGGCCCGGCGAGCGGGACTGGTGGACCTGGACGTCGGGATCGCGCGGCAGGCCCTCGGGCGACCTGGCGCGCGACGACGGCGACCTCGAGCGGGTGCCCGAGCGTCTGGAGCGATCGGATGATCGTGGAGATCACCGCTTTGCGGCCGGTCCGCGGACCGCCGGGGTCGCGGCTGGCGACGATCAGGATGCGTGGTGGGGTGCCAGGGCCTGCGAGGGACACGACTCGAGTCATCCTGACAGACCCACATGGGCCGCACCCCGGTCGTGACCGCCCGACGAGGCCGGAATCGGAGTCTCCTGACACAATGGAGCCGCCCTCCGTGGAGGCCCCTATGGATGGGCGGAGGCACGCAGGGAGGCGCCCTGATCAGCGATACCTCGACACTCGGTGATTATCTCCGGCTCGTGCGCCGGCGCAAGTGGATCATCCTCCAGGCGGTGGTGCTGGTGCCGCTTGCCGTGCTGGCGTTCACGCTGACGCAGGACGACCTGTACCAGGGGGAGGCGCAGGTGCTGCTCGAACCCGAGGACGCGACTGAGCAGATCCTCGGATCGACCTCTTCGAGGCAGAGCGCGGACGAGCTGGACCGCGACGCCTCGACCCAGGCCGACGTGGCGCACGGTCCCGTGCTGGCGCGGCGCGTGCTGCGCGACGTGCCGAAGGCGGTCAGACGACGGAGGAGCTGCTCGACGAACGACGGTCGAGGCCCGCTCGGGCTCCGACCTGCTGACCTTCAAGGTGAACGACCCGGATCCGGACCGTGCCGTGGCGCTGGCGAACGCGTATGCGCGCGAGTACGTCCGCTACCGCTCGCGGCTGGGCGCCCAGGCCTTCGACGCGGCCAAGCGCGACCTCAGCGGCGCATCGAGGCCCTCGGCGGCAGCGCCGGCCCGCTGGCGGACGAGTAGCGCAGGACGCTGCGCAGGCTGGAGACCGTGGGGGCGCTGCAGGGACCGGGGGCCACGCTCGTCCGGCGCGCCGAGGAGGCCGAGAAGGTGCAGGCCGAGGCCCGTGCGCAACACGCTGATCGGGCTGCTGCTCGGGCTCGTGCTCGGGCTCGCGCTGGCCGCGCTGCGCGACGTGTTCGACCGCCGGGTGCGCTCGCCGACGAGGTGGCGAGCACGCTCGGGCTCGCCGCTCCTGGCACGGCTGCCCGGGCGCGAGCTCAAGCGCAGGGGAGTGAGCCGGCTGCCGCTCGTGGACGAGCCGGATGGGCCGGGCGCCGACGCCTACCGGACGCTCATGTACGGCTCCAGATGTTCACGGCCGAACGGCGCGCGCAGGTGGTGATGGTCACGAGCGCGGTGGAGGGCGAGGGAAAGACCACCACGGCCGCGAACTGGCGCTGGCGCTCGCCCGCGCCGGGCACAGCACGGTGCTGGTGGAGCTGGACCTGTGGCGCCCGTCGCTGCACAGGCTGTTCGGCTTCAAGACCGGGCGGGACTCGCCGAGGTCCTCACCGGCCGCACGAGCATCGGCGCGTGATGGTCCGCGCCGACGCCGGGCGGGTGGTGGCGAGAGCGGCCAGAACGGGGGCGACCCTGGCCTCGCGAGGCTGCAGGTGCTTCCGGCAGGCGTGAGCCCCTCGCACCCGAGCGACCTGATCGCACTGCCGTCGCTGGGACGTGCTGGCCTCGCTGCGCAGCCAGTTCGAGATCGTGATCGTGGACGCGCCGCCGCTGGTGCAGGGCGGCGACGGGATCGCGCTGGCGGCCAAGGCCGACGCGCTCCTGGTCGTGACCAGCTCGCCGGCGTGCGCCGCGAGGGGCTCCAGGAGCTGCGGCGCCGCCTGGAGGACATCCCGGTGCCGGCCCTCGGCGTGGCCGTGACGGACGCCGAGCGCGACGACTCGGATCGCTGGCGCCGCTACTACAGGGCCGAGCCGGTGGCGGCGCCAGGCGAGGCCGCGGTCCGCTGAGCGCTACGCAAGGCTGATGGCCGGGCGCACCTCAGCGATCAAGCGCCTCGGCGAGACAGGGGACTCGGCGGTCCGCCGGGCCACGCTCGGCTCGGTGCTGACCGCCTTCGCGGGGCAGGCAGTGCTCGTCGTCAGCGGCGTGATCGTCGCGCGGATGCTCGGTCCAGAGAACCGCGGCTATCTCGCTCTGCTGGTGCTGGTGCCGATGGTGATCGCTCAGGTGGGCGGCGCTGGGCATGCCGCTCTCGCTCACCTACTAGATCGCCCGCGAGCGCACGGCCGCGGCCGGGATCTGGGCGACGGTGCGGCCGTTCGTGGCCTTCCAGACCGGACTGCTGGCCGGCCTGCACTGCCTCGTGCTCTGGGTGCTGCTGCGCGACGAGCCGCGCTACGTGGTGGACGCGGCGCTGGTGACGGTCGTCCTGGTGCCGGCGCAGCTCGCGCAGGAGTACGGGCTCGCGATCCTTCAGGGGCGCGAGCGTTTCCTCGCCTTCAACGTGCTCCGGACGGCGCCGGCCGCGATCTACGCGGCCCTCGTCGCCGGGCTGCTCGTGCTCGACGTGGACAGCCTCAGCGACGTGACCGACGCGTGGACGGGCGCCAACCTGCTGATCGGCACAGTCACGCTCGGCGGTGGCCCTGCGGGGGATGGGCCCGGTGGCCGCCGGCGTGCCGGTCCCGCGCCTCACGCTCGATGCTCTCCTTCGGGGTCCGGGGCATGCTCGGGGCCAGCTCGCCGATCGAGTACTACCGGCTCGACCAGGCCGTGGTGGGCCTGTTCCTGGCCCCCGTCGCGCTCGGGATCTACACGGTCGCGCTCGCCTTCACGAACCTGCCGCGCTTCGTGTCCACGAGCGTCGGCATGGTGGCCTACCCGCACGTGGCCGCGGAGCAGGACCGGATGGCCGGGGTACGCGCAAGCTGTGGCGCTTCTCCGTCGTGACGGTGGTGGCGTGCGCGGCGATCGTCGTCACGCTCGAGCTCAGCGCGGGCTGGCTGGTCCCGTTCTTCTTCGGGACGAGTTCGCGGACGCCGTGCCGCTGGTCCGCATCGTGCTGGTGACCGCGTTGCTGATGGCGGCCCGGCGCATCCTCGCCGACGGCGCCCGCGGACTCGGCCTCCCGGGACTGGGCACGCTGGCGGAGATCGTCTCGCTCGTCGTGCTCGCTGCCCGCGATGGCGGTCTTTCTGCCGCTCTGGGCGCGAGGGCGTGGCTTTCGCCCTGGTGGTCGCGCGCATCGTGAGCCTGCCGGTGATGCTGATCGGGCTGCGCCGCGCGGCGGCGCGGGGCATCGAGCGGGTGCCGCGCGTACGTCGCCGGCGCGGCGGATCCGCCATGGCGCTATCGCCGTCGGAGGCCCGCTCGGCGCTCTGCTGCTGGTGCGTGCTCGCCGACGCCGCGGCGGTGGGGCTCACGCTCGTGTCGCCGCTGCTCGCCGCCCTGGCCGCGGCGCTCGTGCTCGTTCTGCCTTGCCGTGGGCGCGGTTCGCCGGCGGCTGGACTCCCCGGTGAGCGAGGCCGCGGAGCCCGTCGAGGAGGCGGAGCCGGACCCCGGGCTCGGGCCCGCGCGCGTCCTCTACTACCTGGGCCTGGTGCTGCTGGGGTTCATCGTGGTGCGCCCGGCGGCCGGCCTGACGCTTTCGGACCTGGTCTTCCTGGGCGCCTTCGGGCTCACGCTGGCCGGCCTTGCCACCTCGGGACGCGAGGGTCCCGTGTTCCTGGGGCCGGTGCTGATGCTCGGAGTCGCCCTGTTCGCCGTCGGGCGGGCTGGTGTCGTCGTTCGGCGCGGACAGCCCGGCGGAGTCCCTGACGGTGGTCGCCCGGGTGGTCTACCTGACCGTGATCTGGTTCTGGCTGGGGAGCGTCCTGCTGACGAAGGTCAGCCACGTGCGGACCGCCATCGGGTGCTGGGTGGCCTCGGCGGCGCTCGGCGGGGCGGGGGCGATCGCCCAGACGCTCTGGGGCGACGTGATCCCGGGTGGCGTGGTGCATTTCGGCCGGGTGAGCGGGTTCACCTACGAGGTGAACGACCTCGGCGGCCTGTGCGGGGTGGCGGCGGTGCCCGCCGCATGCTGCTCGCGAGCGCCAAGAGCCTCGCCGGGCCGGCTCGCCGCGCTCGCGGCGCTGCTGCTGATCGTCGCCGGGCTCCTGCTGTCCGGCTCGGTGACGGCCGTGGGCGCCGCGCTGGCCGGAGGCGTGGTGTGGATCGCGATCGTCCGCCCGCCGCTGCGGCTGGTGGTGCCGGTGGCGCTGGCGGTCGTCGTGCTTCTCGGTGTTCGCCGCGAGCAGCAACCGCTACTGGCAGTCGCCCGTGCGAGCGCTTCGCGACGTCGAGCCAGCAGTCGGGGACCGCCGACTCGACGCTGTTCACGCGCGTGGACTCCTACGAGGCGGCCTGGGAGACGATCGAGGGCTCGCCGCTCATCGGGGTCGGCCTGGCCCGCGAGGCGCCGCGACACGGAGACCGGGTCGGGCGTGCACAACATGTTCCTGGGCACGTGGTACCAGGCCGGGTTGCATCGGCCTCGCTGGGCCTGGTCCTCGCTCGTGGCCGCGGCGCTGGCGATGGGATGGCGGGCGGTGGCCGAGGCGCGCGGAGCCCGGAGGAGCGCCGCCTCGCCGCGGCGCTGTTCGCCGCCGTGCTGGCGTTCCTGGTCTTCGGTCAGGCCAGGAGGTCCTCTTCCAGCGCTACGGGTGGGTCTCGGTGGCGCTGCTCGCCGCGCTCCGCGCCCAGCAGCGCTGCGCGCGAGGTCGCGACAGCGCCCGAGCGGCGCGAGGCCGGGCCAATCGCCGTCCCCGTCACCAGCTGCGTGAGCCCGATGCGGGTAGTGCTCCTGCGGCCGGCGATCGGCGACTACCGCCGACCGGTGCTGGAGATTCTCGCGGAGCGGCTCGGCGGCGGGCTCGACGGTCTTCGCGGGCGACGCGGACTTCGCGCCGACCTCGCGGACGACGAGCGACCTCGGCGGCCTGCTCCAGTCCGGTCGCGCAACCGCTACCTGCTGCGGGCGGCGCCTGCTGTGGCAGCGCGGCTGCCGGCGGGCGGTGCTGGGCGCCGACGTGGCCGTGCTCGAGCTCAATCCGCGGATGCTCTCCTCGTGGGTCGCTGATGGCCGCCCGCAGGCTGCGCTCGCGGCCGACGGTCCTCTGGGGGCACGCGTGGCCGCGAGCCGGGCGAGACGCCCGCACGCGACGCGCTCCGCGGGCCTGATGCGGCGGCTTCGCCGACGTGGTGGTGGTCTACACGGAGACCGAGCGGCGCGAGCTGCTGGAGCGGGAGCCGCGGGGCACGCGTGATGGCCGCTCCGAACGCGCTCTACCGGGCCAGCCGACATCCGCCCGGCCGCCCCGCCGGACGCCGGAGCCGGGACGTTCGTGTCCGTGGGACGGCTCGTGCCGCTGAAGAAGCCGCGGCTGCTGCTGCGAGGCCTTCCTGGCGGCGCGCCGCGCGGACCTCCCGCCGGCGCACCACGCTGACGTTCGTGGGCGAGGGGCCGCTGCGCGCGGAGCTGGAGGCCGCCGCGGCGCCGGCGGGCGGCGCGGTCCGGTTCGTCGGGCCACGTCGACGACGTCGAGCCGGCTGCGAGCGGTCTTCGAGCCGGCGCATCGCGAGCGTGTCGCCGGGCGCGGTCGGGCCTCGTCGATCGTGCAGAGCACCGGCTTCGGCGTTCCGATGATCGTCGCCCGGGACGAGCCGCACGGCCCGGAGATCGAGGCGGCGCGCGAGGGCGAGAACAGCGTGTTGGTCGCCTCGGACTCCGCCGGCCGCGCTGGCGGACGGCGCTCGTCCGGCTCGGCCGGAGCGACACGCGAGCGCTGGCTCGCGCGCCGCGCGGAGATCTCGCGCGGACTGCGCCGCGCGCTACTCGGCCGAGGCGATGGCTGAGCGCATGCTCGAGGCGATCCGCGCCGCTAGCGCGCGGATGACCGCGAGCACCTCGTCGCGCTTCTCGGCCATGTGCTCCTCCGAGACGAGCGACTCGAGGTTGAGCCGCAGGAGCGGCTCGGTGTTCGACGGGCGCACGTTGAAGTGCCAGTCCTCGAAGTCGACGGAGACGCCGTCGAGCTTCGTGATCTCGCCGTCCGCGTAGCGCTCCTCGAGCTCCCGCATCTTGCCGTCCTGGTCCTCCACCTCGGTGTTGATCTCTCCCGAGATGAAGTAGCGCTCGCGCAGCGGGCGCAGCAGCTCGCCGAGCGACTTGCCCTCGGTCGAGAGCAGCTCGAGGATCAGCAGGGCGGGCAGCGTCCCCGAGTCGGCGCAGTAGAAGTCGCGGAAGTAGTAGTGGCCCGACACCTCGCCGCCGAAGACGGCGCCGGTCTCGCGCATCCGGCTCTTGAAGAAGGCGTGGCCCACGCGGTTGACCAGCGCCGTCCCGCCGTGGCTCTCGACCAGGTCGCGCACCGCGCGCGAGGCACGCACGTCGTAGAGCACCGTCGCGCCGGGCTCCTTGCGGAGCAGCGACTCGGCCAGGAGGGCGGTGAGGAAGTCCCCGTCCACGAACGCGCCCGTCTCGTCGATGAAGAAGCAGCGGTCGGCGTCGCCGTCCCAGGCGATGCCCAGGTCGGCGCCCTCGCCGCGGACCTTCTCGACGATGAAGCGCCGGTTCTCCTCGAGCAGCGGGATTCGGCTCGTGGTCGGGGAACTCGCCGTCCGGCGTCCAGTAGGTCTGCACCTGCTCGATCGGGAAGCGGTCGAGCAGCGGCCCGACCATCGGGCCGGCCATGCCGTTGCCGCCGTCCACGCACCACCTTCAGCGGCCTGAGCGAGCCGGGATCGATGTACCCGAGCGCGGCGGCGCGGAAGGCGTCGCCCACCTCGTCGGTGTGCACGCGCCCGCCGCCCGCGGGCGGACCGGGCTCGCCGGCGGCCACGAGGTCGCGCAGCTCGCCGATGCCGGAGTCGCCCGAGAGCGCCAGCGCCCCGCTCCGCACGAGCTTCGCGCCCGTGTAGGCCTTCGGGTTGTGCGAGGCCGTGCACATGAGGCCGCCGTCCAGCTCGCGCGAGCCGACGGTCCAGTAGAGCATCTCGGTGCCCGCCATCCCGATGTCCAGCACGTCCACGCCCTCGTCGGAGAGCCCCTCGGCGTAGCGGGCGGCCATGGCCGGCGCGGACAGCCGCATGTCGCGCCCGATCGCCACGCGCAGGTCGCTGACGGGCTTGCCCTCGAGCTCGGCGAGCACCCGCGCGAACGCGCGGCCGATCCGGTAGGCCACGTCCTCGTCCATCTGGTCCGGGTAGGTGCCCCGGACGTCGTACGCCTTGAAGATGGAGGGGTCGACCACGAGGCGGTGGGTTCTACGAGGAAGCCGCGCCGGCGGAAGTAGGCGACCATCGCCGGTGAGCACGACCGACCATCACGCCGATGATGGCCCAGAACGCGCCCACGCCGGTGTGGAACGGGAACTCCACGTTCATGCCGAAGAGGCTCGCGAGCAGCGTGAGGGGGAGGATCACGACGCTGAACGCGGTGAGCACCTTCAGCACCTCGTTCACGCGGTGCGAGATCACCGACTCGTTCGTGTCCTCGAGCGCCTCCACGACCTCCTTGTAGTTCTCGAGCATGTCCCAGATGCGCTCGGAGGCGTCGTTGATGTCGTCGAAGTAGATCTCGAGGTCGTCGGCGATGTAGCGCTGCTTGGTGCGCTCGAGATCGCGCAGCACGGCGCGCTGCGGCCGGATGATCTTGCGGAAGTTGATGATCTCCTGCTTGGCGTTGGAGATGTCGCGCACGATCTCCTCGCCGCGCCCCTCGAAGATCTCCTCCTCGATCCGCTCGAGCTTGTTGCCCATCTTGCGGAGCATCGGGAAGCAGTAGTCGAAGGCGTCGTCCACGATCTTGTAGAGCAGGTAGCCGGAGCCCTTGGAGAGCAGGCTCGCCCTGACCTCCTCCGAGGAGCGGCAGCGCTCGAACAGGTACTCCACGGGCGGGATCGGCGTGTTCGGGAGCGTGATCAGGAAGTCCGGCCCGATGAAGATGTCGAGCTCGGCCGCGTTCAGGCGCCCGACCGTCTTGTCGAAGACCGGGAAGTACAGGACGATGAACAGGTAGTCGTCGTACTCGTCGATCTTCGGGCGCTGGTTGCGCGAGGCCACGTCCTCGTAGTCGAGGGCGTGGAACTCGAAGTGCTCCTCGAGCCAGGCGCGGTCCACGGGCCCGGGACGCTCGATGTTGATCCAGCGAAGGCCGCCGGGCCTCGACGGTCTCGACGTTGGGCTCAGTCGAGGCGGGCCGGCGTGGCCGGCATCGACCCGCGCGCGTGCGGACCGCCTGAGGCGTGGCTTCGGAAGGCTCGGCATCGCGTATGAGCGGGTCGTCTGAGACCGGGGTCACTCAGTGATTCTAGTCCCGAAGCCGGAAACCTCGCGCAGCGCCCGGTCCTTCTGTATCCTGCGCGGCAAACATAGCCGTTGCATCGAGAGGGGTGGAGGGATATGGCCCTATGAAACCCCGGCAACCGTCCACGACGACAGGCTCCGGCCGTCGTCGAGGGAAAGGTGCCAAGTCCATCGGACTCAGTCCGGCAGATGTGGCAAAGGGGCGCTCGTGAAGGCCTCCGTCACAGCAGCGGCGGAGGTTTTTTCATAGGCGAAAGGAAGCCATGTCGGTTCAAGCGCTCCAGTGCAAGGAATGTGGTCAGACGTACCCGCTCGACGCCCGCTACGTGTGCGAGCAGTGCTTCGGGCCCCTCGAGGTCGCGTACGACCACTCGGGGCTCGACCCCGAGTCCACCCGCCGCCGGATCCAGGCCGGCCCGCAGTCGATCTGGCGTTACGCGGACTTCCTGCCCGTTCGAGTCCCGCCCCGAGCCGGGTCTCCCGGTCGGGCTGACCCCGCTCCAGCGCGCTCCGCGGCTGGCCGAGCGGCTCGGCCTCGGCGAGGTCTGGGTCAAGAACGACACCGCCAACCCCACGCACTCCTTCAAGGACCGCGTGGTGGCGGTCGCGCTCGCCAAGGCCCAGGAGCTCGGCTACGAGGTGGTGGCCTGCGCCTCGACCGGCAACCTGGCCGAACGCGGTGGCGGCGCACGCCGCCGCGGCGGGGCTCGAGTCGTACGTGTTCATCCCCGTCGGACCTGGAGGAGCAGAAGGTGCTCGCCACCGGGGTCTACGGCACGCACCTCGTGGCCGTGCGCGGCACCTACGACGACGTGAACCGGCTCTGCACCGAGCTCTCGGCCGAGCGCGACTGGGCGTTCGTGAACGTGAACGTGCGGCCGTACTACGCGGAGGGGTCGAAGACGCTCGGCGTTCGAGATCGCCGAGCAGCTCGGCTTCGAGCTGCCCGACCGGGTGGTGGCGCCGGTGGCCTCGGGCTCGCTGTTCACGAAGATCGCCCGCGGGTTCGAGGAGTGGCTCGAGGTCGGGCTCGTGCGAGGGCTGAGCTCCCCGCGTTCAACGGCGCCCAGGCCGACGGGCTGCTCGCCCGTGGCCAAGGCGTTCGAGGCCGGGCGACGACTTCTGCCGGCCGGTCAAGCCGCGCACGATCGCCAAGTCGCTGGCCATCGGCAACCCGGCCGACGGGCCCTACGCGCTCGACCTGGCGCGCCGCTCGGGCGGCTCGGTCGAGTCGGTCACGCGACGATGAGATCCGCGAGGGCATCCGGCTGCTGGCCGAGACCACCGGGCATCTTCACCGAGACCGCGGGCGGCGTGACCACCGCCGTGCTGCGCAAGCTGGCCGAGCAGGGGGCCATCGGCGCGGACGAGCGGGTGGTCGCGGTGATCACCGGCGACGGCCTCAAGACGCTCGACGCGGTGCGCGACACGTTCGCCGTCCACGAGATCGATGCGACGGCCGCCGCGTTCGAGGCGGCTGCCGTCGAGCAGCGCCGTCGGCGCCCTGTAAGCTGGCGGCCGCAATGGCGGTCATGGTGAAGATCCCGACGCAGCTGCGCAGCGTCACCGGCGGAGACTCCGAGACCGCGGTGGACGGCGCGGGCACGGTCGGCGAGGTCCTCGACGGGCTCTACGACCGCTACGACGGCCTGCGCGACCGCATCGCCGAGGACGGCGACCTGCGCCGCTTCGTGAACGTCTACGTGGGCGGGGAGGACATCCGCTTCCTCGACGGGCTGGACACGTCGGTCGAGGACGGCGACGAGGTCACGATCCTCCCCGCCGTGGCCGGCGGCTGAGCGCCCCTTGAGCGGCGGCTACGAAGGGGAGAGCGTCCTCGTCACGGGGGCGCAGGGGTTCGTGGGCTGCTCCATCGCGGAGCGGCTGCTCGACCAGGGCGCGCGCGTGGTGGCGCTGCGGCGCGACATCGACCCCGAGTCGCGCTTCCACACCGACGGCGTGCGCGAGCGCTGCGTGCTCGCTCTGGGCGACCTCACCGACTACGAGTCGCTGCTGCGGATCCTCAACGAGCACGGGATCACGGCGGTCTTCCACCTCGGGGCGCAGGCGATCGTGAGCGCCGCGAACCGCTCGCCGCTGGCCACCTGGGAGTCGAACGTGCGCGGGACCTACAACCTGCTCGAGGCCTGTCGCGCCCACGCGCTGGTGTCCGACGCGGTCGAGCGGATCGTGGTCGCCTCGTCCGACAAGGCCTACGGCGACCACGAGGAGCTGCCCTACCGCGAGGACCTGCCGCTCCAGCCGCGCTATCCGTACGACGTCTCCAAGGCCTGCACGGACCTGATCGCCCGCTCGTACGCGAACACGTTCGGGATGCCCGTGGCGGTCACGCGGCTCGCGAACGTGTACGGGCCGGGCGACCTCAACTGGACGCGGATCATCCCCGACACCGCCCGCGCGCTGATCAGGGGGGAGACCCCGGTGATCCGCTCGGACGGCAGTCCCGAGCGCGACTACCTCTACGTCGAGGACGCCGTGGACGCGTACCTCACCGTCGCCGAGTCGCTGCGCCGGCCCGAGTTCTTCGGCCGCGCCTGGAACGCCGGCTGCGGCGAGGCGGTGTCGGTGATCGACGTGACCCGGCGCCTGATCGCGGTGTCGGGCAAGGACGTCGAGCCCGACGTGCAGGGCGAGGGGACGCCGCACGGCGAGATCGACCGCCAGTTCCTCGACTCCACCGCGATGCGCGAGGAGCTCGGCTGGCAGGCCTCCTGGGAGCTCGACCGGGGCCTCCAGGCGGCGTGGGACTGGTACGAGCGCAGGCTCGTCTAGCCCCCGGGCGGACATAGGATCCGGTCGTGAAGGATTCGCTGACGCGCTCGGCGCTGGTGCCGGTCGTGCTCGCCCTGGTCGTCTACCTCGTGCTGGGCTACGGAGTCGGCCGTCCGTACGGCAAGGAGGGCGACCCGAGCTACTTCATCCACGCCGGGCAGCTCTACCAGGCGCCCGACCTGCTCCCGGCCGACTCCTTCATCGAGACGTCGACGGGCTACGACGGGCAGTTCTTCTTCTACATCGCGCAGGACCCGTTTCTCGAGCGGAGACGCGGCGACGCCCGACCAGGTCTCGAGCGACCACATCGACAACGTCGCGTACCGCTACCAGCGAATCCTCCTGCCGCTCGCCGGCTGGCTGACCTCGTGGGGCGACCCGGACGTGCTCCAGTGGACGCTGCCGCTCGTGAACCTGGCCGCGGTGCTGGCCGCCACCTGGCTGCTCGCCGTGTTCCTGCGCCGGCGCGAGCGGCCCACGTGGGCGGCGCTCGCCTTCCCGGTGTCGATCGGCGTGCTCGTGGGCGTGTTCAACGACGTGTCCGACCCGCTGGCCGCCGGCCTGTTCCTGATGGGCGTGCTCTGGTGGCTCGACCGCCGCACGGCGGCCGCGGTCATCGCGCTGTCCGCGTGCCTGCTCGCGCGCGAGCTCTATCTGCTGCCGGTCGCGGCCCTGGCCGCGGCGGAGCTGTATCGCTCGCGCCGCGCCGGGCTCCCGTGGCTGATCCCGCTGGCCGTGTTCGGCGCCTGGCAGGTCTACCTGAGGCTCGCCTTCGCCGCGAGCCCGACCGAGGGGAGCCACGGGCCCTCGCCGGTCCCGCTGCGGGGATGGTCCAGAAGGCGCGCGAGGTGCTGCGCGAGGACGTGATCGGGGCGGCCAACTGGGAGCTGGCGTTTCTCGCGTTCGTGCTGGCGTGCTGGTGCTACTTCGCCTACCGGACCATCGCCGCGGCACGGTCGCTGGGGCGGCCGCCCGTCGCGCGAGGAGCTGGTGCCCGTGGTGGGCCTGGGGGCGCTGTTCCTGTTCCCGTTCCTGACGGACGAGCTGCTGGCCAACATCCCGAGCTACACGCGCTACGCCGCGGCCGTGGCGGGGCTGCTCGTGATCGCGTACGGCCTCTGGGGGGACGCCATGAGCAAGGCGCTGCTGGTCGGCTCGACCGGGCTGGCGCTCTTCAACCCCGTGATCGCCGTGCTGCCGACCCGCACACGCGGGCCGCGTCAAGCCGCCCGAGCCGGTGTCGCCGCAGGCCGCGCGTGCCGACGCGGTGGCCGCGTGCATCGAAGCGGCCGGGGTGGTGGCCAGGCGCGGCGGGAAGGCACCGGACGGGGCGGTCGCGGTGGCCCTGAGCACGCAGTCCGGCAAGAGCGGCTCGGTGTACGTCTTCGAGTCACCCGTCGCGGCCGAGAGCGCGTCGAAGGGCCTGATCGAGTTCGCGCGCCAGGCGGGCGGCGAGGCCGCGCTCGGCGGCACGGCGGTCGTGCTCTGGCCGCGCGGCGTCGATGCCGCGGACGGGCGCGCGGCCGCCGGCTGTCTGCGCTAGCCGGGCAGCTCCACGACGATCTCGTCGAGCAGCGCGCTCCACTTGCGCTTGCCGGTGTCGCACTTCGTGCCGGCCACGCCGCGCCGTCGAGGGCTTGCGGTACACGATCCGGATGGTCCCCGTGGCCTTGCGGCCCTTGAGCCTGCCGGTCAGGCGCGTGCCGGCGTACTCGGAGTCGGCGCCGGTGGCCTTCACCGCCATCTCGAAGCGTCCGCGCTTCAGCTTGAGCGTGCGCTTCGCGGGATTCCCGGGCAGATTCAGCGCACCCTTCACGCCGTCGGAGCAGGTCACGTGCTGGCTGTCGATGTCGAGCCGCTTCACGCGTGTGCGCGTGGCGGTGAACTCGACCTGGGACTTCTCCTTGGTGGCGACCTTGCCGAGGTAGGGGCCCGTCTCGAATGCGGGCTTCGCGAGGGCCGGGGAGGCCGAGATGGCGAGCAGGACGGCTGCCGGGAGGCAGGCTCGCAGCGGCGGGCGGTACAGGGCGGAGCTCCTTGCGACTCGGGGACGGGTCGGAGGGTAGACGCCGGGAGCGAACCTTCGCACGCGCGGCAGGTGTTCCCTGTATGTTCCGCGCGCTCGGTAGGGCGGGCGCTTCGAGGGAGACCGATGGATCACAGCCACCGCCTGCACCGAGCCGTCCTCCTTGCGCTGATCGTGTTCGCGGCTCTGGCCGCCCCGGCCGGTGCCTCGGCGCAGCCGCCGCCGGTGGTCCCGTGCTCGCAGGCGGGCGAGCGAGTGGTGCTCACGTCGAGCGCCCGCCTCGACCCGTCCTGCACCTACACGGAGGGCTTCGAGATCACGGCGTCGGACGTGGACCTCAACTGCCGCGGCGCCGTGCTCGACCGAACGGGCCAGGGCGGCAATCCCGGCATCCTCGTGCACACCCCGGCGGACGCCGACATGCGGAACATCACGATCCGCAACTGCGTGATCAAGGGCTTTCTCAACAGCATCCGGATCTCGCGCGACGGCTTCCGGGCGCTGCCCGCCGGCCAGGAGTACGTGCACGGCATCAGCGACGTGACGATCAAGCGGAACAAGGTGTCCGGCTCGCGCGGGGTCGGCCTCTACGTGGACGGCTACGTCACGAAGACGACGATCCAGAACAACGAGATCTCGGGCGCCGGCAGCAGCGGGATCTACCTCGAGGCCGGGTCGGCGGACAACCTCGTCAAGCGCAACTGGATCCATGACAACGGCTTCCGGGAGAACGGCCCCGGCGGCTCGAACTTCAGCTTCGCGGGCGGCCAGTTCCGCTTCTGGGGCATCGGGCGCGAGGGCATCTCGGTCGACGGCTCGCGGCGGAACTTCATCAGCGGCAACCGGCTCGAGGGCAACTCGGCCGGCGGCGTCTTCCTCTACACGAACTGCGGCGAGTACGTGAACAGCCGCCCCGAGCGCTACTTCCAGCGCCGCTACGGGGCGGACGACAACGTGATCGCGGACAACTACTTCGAGGGCGGCGTGAACGGGGTCTGGGTCGGCTCGCGCATGGGGGAGAGCACGCTGCCGATGGAGTGCAGCGACCCGCGCTACCACCAGGCCGGCATCACCTGGATCACGCTCGACCGCGCGGCGGGCAACATCGTCTACGGGAACTCGTTCCACGAAGTCACCTACGGCGTCCGCGTCGAGGACGACCGGACGAAGGTGCTGCTGAACCGCTTCTCGGCGTCCGACGACACCCACCACGCGGTCGTCATCGGGACGCCCTACCGGACGTCCGTGCTCGGCAAGCCCGTGAAGAACACGGTGCTGATCGGGAACGACTCCGAGATCGCCGGGAACCCCGACCCCTACCGCTGGGTCGAGGGCGAGACGGGCACGGCTGTCGTGGGCAACCGGGCGCTCGGGCAGGAGGTGGGGATCTGCCAGGGCAAGACGCTGCCGCGCGGCCCGTTCGTCATGACGATCGCGTTCGCGGGGATCCCCGCGGGCGGGCCGGAGCCCGAGCCGCCGGCCGATCTCAGCGCACCCGTCGTGGGCGCGCTCCCGCCATGCTGATGCCAGGTAGCTACTCTTCCTTCGCCGGTCCGTCTCGCATGCCCCGCTCGTCCACACTCCGCGCGCTGCTCCTCGCCGTCTTCGCGATCGCGCTGGTGCCCGCGTCGGCGATGGCCCTTCCCGGAGCCAAGATCTCCGCGAAGAAGTCGAAGATGGTCAAGCACGTCAACTATCCGGGCACGCAGCACCTGCACTACGAGTACGGGCCGATCCAGATCCTGCCCGGGCAGAACAACATCGAGGCGCGGCTCAACCGCAACAAGCCGAAGGTGCCGGGCTTCATCACGCGCTTCGCGCCCAACCTCGTCTACTCGGGCAGCAAGAAGGTGCCGCGCGTGGACATCATCCACCTGCACCACGGCGTCTGGCTGAACAAGGGCTATCCCACGTTCGCCGCCGGCGAGGAGAAGACGACCCAGCAGCTACCGCGCGGGTACGGCTACCACTACAACCCGAGCGACAGCTGGATCATGAACTACATGATCCACAACCTGACGCCGAAGCCGACGAAGGTGTCGATCACCTACGACATCGACTTCGTGCCCGACAGCAGCGCCACCGCGGCGAAGCTCACCGAGGCCCACCCGCTCTGGATGGACGTCTCGGGGATCTCGGCCTACCCGGTGTTCGACGCGCTCAAGGGCCAGGGCAAGAAGGGCAAGTTCACGTTCCCGAACCAGGCGAACGCGGCCCAGCAGGACGACATCGGCCGGGCGCGCGAGTACGTGGCCACGCGCGACATGACGCTGCTGTCCACCGCGGGCCACCTGCACCCGGGCGGGCTCTACACCGACCTGAAGATGACCCGCGGCGGCCGCACGCGCGAGCTCTTCCGCTCGGTGGCCAAGTACTTCGAGCCCGCCGGCGCCGTCTCGTGGGACGTCTCCATGACGCACACGAAGCCGGACTGGCGCGTGGCCCTGAAGGCCGGCGACCGCCTGAACGTGTCGGCCACCTACGACACGAGCAAGGCGTCCTGGTACGAGTCGATGGGGATCATGGTGCTCTTCTACGCCGACGGGAAGGCCAAGGAGGCCAAGAACCCGTTCGCCTCGAAGCTCGACTGGAAGGGCCTGCTCACGCACGGGCACCTGCCCGAGAACAACGGCCACGGCGGCAAGCCGCGCCCGGGCCGCCCGGACGCCCGCAAGCTGCCCGGCGGAGTCTTCAGCAGCAACCTCGAGATCGAGGGCTACGTCTACGGGCTCGGCGACCTCGCCTCGTCCGGCAAGAAGGGCCGGCCGCCCAGGGTGCGCGCCGGTCAGTCGCTGACGTTCACGAACCTCGACGCCACGCCGGAGATCTCCGCGCAGGCGTCGGCGTACCACACGATCACCTCGTGCAAGGCGCCCTGTACGGCGAGCACCGGCATCGCCTACCCGCTCGCGAACGCCAAGGTGCAGTTCGACTCGGGCGAGCTCGGCTACGGCCCGAGCGGCTTCACGCCCGCGGCGAACCGCAACACCTGGTCGACGCCGAAGAGCCTGAACCCCGGCACCTACACGTACTTCTGCCGCATCCACCCGTTCATGCGCGGAGCGTTCCGGGTCGTCAAGTAGGAGACCATCGGTGCGCAGCCGGCCGAGCCGGCTGCTTCCGCAAGCGCGCGATGGCAGCGCGCCCGGCAGGATTTGAACCTGCGACCTCTCGCTCCGGAGGCGAGCGCTCTATCCACTGAGCTACGGGCGCCGAGCGGGCCAGTCTAGAGCGCGCATGCTCATCGCCGTGATCTCCGACACGCACCTGCCGCGCGGCGGCGCGGCGGCTGCCGGACGCGTGCGTCGAGCGGATCGCGGCGGCGGATCTGCTGCTGCACGCGGGCGACTTCAGCAGCGTCGAGACGCTCCGCGAGCTCGAGGCGATCGGCCCGCCGCTGGCCGCGGTCCACGGCAACGTCGACAGCGCCGAGGTGCGCCGGCTGCTGCCCGCGGAGCGGGTGGTGGAGGCCGGCGGGGCGCGGATCGCCATGGTCCACGACGCCGGCCCGGCGTCCGGGCGGCTCGAGCGCCTCCGCCGCACGTACGGCGAGCGCGCCGACGCCGTCGTCTTCGGTCACTCGCACCTGCCGCTGCACGAGGAGGCGCGCGGCTTCCAGATCTTCAACCCGGGGAGCCCGACCGAGCGGCGCCGGGCGCCGGAGCACACCATGGGGCTCGCGCACGTGGAGGACGGCGGGCTCCGCTTCGAGCTGGTGCCGCTCGACAGGTCAAGATAGGGCCGTCATGGACCTCGACGTGCTCTTCCTCGGGACCGCCGGCTCGGCGCCGACCGCCCAGCGCGGCCTGCCGGCCACGCTCGTCCGGCGCGGGGGAGACCGGCTGCTGTTCGACTGCGGCGAGGGCACGCAGCGCCAGCTCGTGCAGCTCGACCGGCCTGGTCGAGCTCGAGGAGATCTTCCTCACCCACTTCCACGCCGACCACGTGCTCGGGCTGCCGGGGATGCTCAAGACGTTCGCGCTCCGCCAGCGCGAGCGGACGCTCACCGTCTACGGGCCCGTCGGGCTCGAGCGGCTGTTCCGCGTGCTCGCGCCGCTGGTCGGCAACACGCCGTTCGAGGTCGAGCTGGTCGAGCTGGAGCCGAACGAGGAGCTCGGGCGCGACGGCTACCGGATCGCGGCGTACGCGGCGGATCACGTGCCGAACGCGCTCGGCTACGCGCTCGTCGAGGACCCGCGGCCCGGCCACTTCGACCCCGAGCGCGCCCGCGAGCTCGGCGTCGAGCCCGGCCCCGACTTCGGCCGCCTGCAGCAGGGCGAGACGGTGAACGGCGTCGCGCCCGAGCAGGTGATGGGCGAGCGCCGGCGCGGGCGCAAGGTCGTGCTCGCCGGCGACGGCGCCCCCTCCGAGATGACGCGCCTCGTGGCGTACGGCGCCGACCTGCTCGTGCACGAGGCGACCTTCCTGGAGGAGGAGGCCCAGCGGGCCGCCGAGACCCGCCACTCGACCGCCCGCGGAGCGGCCGAGCTGGCCGCCGCGGCCGACGTGCACACGCTCGCGCTCACGCACGTGTCCACCCGCTACGGCGGCGGGCAGGTGCGCGACGAGGCGCGGCAGGCGTTCGAGCGCGTGATCGTTCCGCGCGACTTCGACGTGGTCGAGATCCCGTTCCCGGAGCGCGGCGAGCCGGTGCACGTGCGGGTCGAGGAGGCGCGCCCCGTCCCTGCGGGCTGATAGCCTCGCTCGCGGTTCCTTTAACCAGGTCCTGAGAGGCCGAAAGGGGCGTGAACGTTGGACGAGAAGACGGTCCTCGACCGCGAGGACATGCGGCGCACGCTGGTGCGCATCGCACACGAGATCGTCGAGAAGACGGGTGGCGAGGGGATCGCGGTCGTCGGGATACACCGTCGCGGCGCCGTGCTCGCAGCGCGGCTGCGCGACCTGGTCGCCGAGCTCGTGGGTGAGCCGGTCCCGCTCGGCGACGTGGACATCTCCTTCTACCGCGACGACCTGGGGCTCCGCGAGCCGAGCGCCCAGCCGATCGTCCACGCCTCGCACATCGGGTTCCCGGTGGACGAGGCCACGATCGTCCTGGTCGACGACGTGCTCTACACGGGCCGCACGGTGAGGGCGGCGATCGACGCGCTCTTCGACTACGGGCGCCCGCACCGCGTCCAGCTCGCCGTGCTGGCCGACCGCGGCCACCGGGAGCTGCCGATCAGGCCCGACTACGTGGGCAAGAACCTGCCGACCGCGCGCTCGGAGCGGGTGAACGTGCGCGTCGAGGAGATCGACGGGATCGACGACGTGGCGATAGGCATCGCTCCCGCGAATCAGGAGACGATCAGATGAGAAGGCACCTGCTGTCGGTGGACGACGTCTCGCGCGAGGACATCGAGCGGATACTCGGCCGGGCCGAGAGCTTCGCGGAGGTGTCGGGGCGCGAGATCAAGAAGGTGCCCACGCTGCGCGGGCGCACCGTGATCAACCTCTTCTACGAGGCTTCCACGCGCACCAGCTCCTCCTTCGAGCTGGCCGCCAAGCGGCTGTCGGCCGACCTCGTGAGCGTCAAGTCGAGCGGCTCGTCGGTCGAGAAGGGCGAGTCGCTCAAGGACACGATCCAGACGCTGTCCGCCTACGACCCCGCGGCGATCGTGTTCCGCTCGCCCCACGCCGGTGCGGCCGGGCTCGTGGCGCGCTGGACGCCGGCCTCGGTGATCAACGCCGGCGACGGCAAGCACGAGCACCCCACCCAGGCGCTGCTCGACCTCTACACGCTGCGGCGCCGGGTCGGCTCGCTCGAGGGGCTGTCGGTCTGGATCGTGGGCGACGTCCTCCACAGCCGCGTCGCGCGCTCCGGGATCCTCGCCTTCTCGCGGATGGGCTGCGAGGTCACGGTCTGCGGGCCGCCGACGCTGATCCCGCGCGGGATCGAGTCGCTCGGCTGCCGGGTGCGCTACACGCTCGACGACCTCGGCGAGGCCGACGTGGTCTACGCGCTGCGGATGCAGCACGAGCGCATGAAGGGCAACTTCGTGCCCTCGCTGCGCGAGTACGCGGCGCAGTACCAGATCGACGGGCGCCGGCTCGGCGCCAACCAGCTGCTGATGCACCCCGGCCCGGTCAACCGCGGCGTCGAGCTGTCGGCCGAGGTGATCGACTCGCCGCAGGCGCTGATCACCGAGCAGGTGGAGTCCGGGGTCGTGGTGCGGATGGCGGTCCTCTACGAGCTGCTGGCGGGGCGCGGCGCCCCGGCGGGCGTCCCGGCACCCGACGAGACGATCGCGCCGCAGCCCGCATGAGCGCCCTTCAGCTCGACCGCGCTCCGGCCCCGCCCGCGACGCTCCTGATCCGCGGCGCCCACGTGGTCGACCCGCGCGCCGGCCTGGACGGCGAGAGCGACGTGCTCGTGCGCGACGGGCGCGTGGCCGAGCTCGGGCAGGGGCTCGACGCCCCCGACGGGGCCGAGGTGGTGGACGCCGCCGGCCTGCACGCGCTGCCCGCCTTCGTCGACCCGCACGTGCATCTGCGCACGCCCGGGCGCGAGGACGAGGAGGACGTGGACTCGGGCACCCGCGCCGCGGCCGCCGGCGGCTACTGCGCGATTCTCGCCATGCCCAACACCGAGCCGGTCGTGGACTCCGCGCCGGTCCTGCGCTCGCTGCGCGAGCGCGCCCGCGCCGAGGCGCGGATCCCCACGGGCTTCCTGGCGGCGATCACCCGCGGCCAGCGCGGCGACGAGCTCACCGAGATGGCCGAGCTCGCCGACGCCGGCGCCGCGGCCTTCAGCGACGACGGGCTGCCCGTGCGCTCGGCGGGGGTGATGCGCCAGGCGCTCCAGTACCAGCGGCTCGCCGAGCGCCCGCTCGCCCTCCACGAGGAGGACCCGTCGCTCTCGGGCGCGGGCGTGATGCACGAGGGCGAGATGTCGGCGCTGCTCGGCCTCGCCGGGATCCCCTCCGTCTCGGAGTCCACGATGGTCGCGCGCGACTGCGAGCTCGCGACCTACGAGGGCGGCCGGATCCACGTGCAGCACATATCCGCGCGCGAGACGGTTCGGGCGATCGAGCGGGCGCGCGAGCTCGGGACCGTCGTGACCTGCGAGGCCACCCCGCATCACCTGCTGCTGACCGACGAGGCCGTCCGGTCGCTCGACGCGAACGCCAAGATGAACCCGCCGCTGCGGACCGAGGCGGACCGCCAGGCGCTCGTGGCGGCCCTGCGCTCCGGGGTGATCGACTGCGTGGCCACCGACCACGCCCCGCACGCCCGCGAGGAGAAGGAGCAGCCGTTCGAGCTGGCGCCGATGGGCGTGACCGGGCTGGAGACCGCCTTCGCCGCTCTGCACACCGGCCTCGTGCTCAGCGGTGAGCTCGAGCTGGCGGTGCTGGTGGAGCGGATGACCGCGGGCGGCGAGCCGTTCGGGATCGCGCCGCCGACGCTCGCGCCCGGCTCGGCTGCGAACGTCTGCCTCGTGGACCTCGGCGCCGAGTGGGAGGTGGGGGAGGCGGGCTACGAGAGCCGCTCCGCCAACTGCGCCTTCGCCGGGCGCGTCCTCACCGGCCGCGTCCGGATGACGGTCGCCGACGGAGCCGTGGCCTACCGCGAGCGCAGCTTCGCCCTGGGGGCGGTGGCATGAGGCGGCGCAGGGCGCAAGCAGCCGGCTCGGCCGGCTGCGCCGCGATGGCTACCTCCTGCTCGAGGACGGCACGCGCTTCGACGGCGAGGTGGCGGGGCCGCCGGCGCCCGGCAGCGGGCTCGGCGAGGTGGTCTTCAACACCTCGATGGCCGGCTACCAGGAGTCCGTGACCGACCCCTCGTACGCGGGCCAGATCATCGTCTTCACCTATCCGCTCGTGGGCAACTACGGCGTGGCGCGGGACCACATGGAGTCCGACCGGATCCACGCGCGCGCGGTGATCATGCGCGAGGGCATCGACCGCGAGGACGCCGCGCACGCCGAGGGCGGCTGGCTCACCTGGCTCACCGACTGCGGGATCCCCTGGATCACCGGCGTCGACACGCGCGCGCTGGTCCGCCACATCCGCGACCGCGGCGCGATGCGCGGCGGGGTGTTCGCCGCCGACACGGACGAGGGCGAGGCCATGGACCGGGTCCGGGCCGAGCCGGAGATGACCGGCCGCGACCTGGCCCGCGAGGTCAGCCCGGCCGAGCCGCTGATCCTGGACCCGGACGCGCCGGGGCCGCTCGTGGTGGGGATCGACACCGGCATCAAGGACTCGATCGTCCGCAACCTGCGCGAGCGCGGCGCGCGGCTCGAGCTGCACCCGTGCTCCACCTCCGCCGAGGAGCTGCTCGCGCGCAGTCCCGACGCGGTCTTCCTCGCGAACGGCCCGGGCGACCCGGCGGCGCTCGGCTACGTGGTCGACACGGTCCGCGACCTGGTCGGCAAGGTGCCCGTCTGGGGCATCTGCCTCGGGCACCAGCTGCTCTGCCGGGCGGTGGGGCTCGAGACCTTCAAGCTCCCGTTCGGGCACCGCGGCGCGAACCACCCGGTGAAGGACCTCGAGACGGGCCGCATCGAGATCACCTCGCAGAACCACGGCTTCGCCGTGCTCGGCCCCGGCGGCGAGCAGCGGATCGAGACCGACGAGCCGGTGCGCTGGGACACGGACTTCGGCGTGGCCGAGCTCCAGCAGATCAACCTCTACGACCGCACGGTCGAGGGGCTCGTGCTGCGCGACGTGCCCGGCTCCACGGTCCAGTACCACCCCGAGGCCGGCCCCGGCCCGCACGACGCGCAGCACCTGTTCGACCGGTTCCTCGAGCGGCTGGCCGTCCGCCTGATGCCCCGCCGCGACGACATCAGGAAGATCCTGGTGATCGGCTCCGGGCCGATCGTGATCGGCCAGGCCGCCGAGTTCGACTACTCGGGCGCCCAGGCGTGCCGGGTGCTGCTCGAGGAGGGCTACGAGGTCGTGCTCGTGAACTCGAACCCGGCCACGATCATGACCGACCCCGAGTTCGCCACGGCCACCTACATCGAGCCGCTGCTGCCGGACTCGGTGGCCCGCGTGATCGAGCGCGAGCGGCCCGACGCGCTGCTGCCCACCCTCGGCGGCGGCACCGCGCTGAACCTGGCCCGGCAGCTCACCGACGACGGCACGCTGGGGCGCTTCCGCGTGGAGCTGATCGGCGCCGACTACGACGCGATCCGGCGCGCCGAGGACCGCGACCTCTTCCGCGCCACCATGGAGCGCGCCGGCCTGCGGGTCCCGCGCAGCGCCGCCGTGAAGTCCATGCGCGAGGCGGAGCGCGCGCTCGAGCACGTGGGCCTCCCGGCGATCGTGCGCCCGGGCTTCACCATGGGCGGCGCGGGCGGCGGCATCGCGCGCACCGCGACGGAGTTCAGCCAGGTGGTGGGCGAGGGGCTCGCCGCGAGCCCGATCGGCCAGGTGCTCGTGGAGGAGTCGGTGATCGGCTGGGGCGAGTTCGAGCTCGAGGTGATGCGCGACCACGCGGACAACGTGGTGATCGTCTGCTCGATCGAGAACGTGGACCCGATGGGCGTCCACACGGGCGACTCGGTCACGGTGGCGCCGCAGCAGACGCTCTCCGACGCCCAGTACCAGCGGCTGCGCGACCAGGCGATCACGGTCATCCGCGCGGTGGGCGTGGAGACGGGCGGCTCGAACATCCAGTTCGCGGTCAACCCGGAGACGGACGAGATCGTGGTCATCGAGATGAATCCGCGCGTCTCGCGGAGCTCCGCGCTGGCCTCGAAGGCCACCGGCTTCCCGATCGCGAAGATCGCCGCGCGCCTGGCGGTGGGCTACGCGCTCGAGGAGATCGACAACGACATCACCAAGCGCACGCCCGCGAGCTTCGAGCCCACGCTCGACTACGTGGTCGTGAAATGGCCGCGCTTCGCCTTCGAGAAGTTCCCGGGAGCCGACGGGGCGCTCCACACCTCGATGCAGTCGGTCGGCGAGGCGATGGCGATCGGCCGCACCTTCAAGCAGGCGTTCGTCAAGGCGCTGCGCTCGCGCGAGCTCGACGTGAGCCCCGACCTCTCGGGCGACCTGCTGACCCGGCTCGAGACCCCCTCGCACGACCGCTACGAGCTGATCTACGAGGCGGTCCGCCGCGGCGCGGACGAGGCCGAGCTGTGCAGCCGCACGGGCATCGACCCGTGGTTCATGGCCGAGATCGCCGAGCTGGCGCGCGGGCACGATCCCGAGGCGGGGCTCGAGCGGACCTTCAAGGCCGTGGACACCTGCGCCGCCGAGTTCGAGGCCGAGACGCCCTACTACTACTCGGGCTGGGAGCGGCGCGCGGTCCACGAGGTGCGCCCCGGCGACCGGCCCGCGGTCGCGATCCTCGGCTCCGGCCCCAACCGGATCGGGCAGGGCATCGAGTTCGACTACTGCTGCGTGCACGCCGCCATGACCGTGCGCGAGTCCGGGCGCGACGCGGTGATGATCAACTGCAACCCGGAGACGGTCTCGACCGACTACGACACCTCGGACCGGCTCTACTTCGAGCCGCTCACGCTCGAGGACGTGCTCGGGGTGCTCGAGCTGGAGCGCCCGGAGGGCGTGATCGTCCAGTTCGGCGGCCAGACGCCGCTCAAGCTCGCGCGCGGCCTGGCCGACGCGGGCGTCCCGCTGCTGGGCACCCCGGTCGACTCGATCCACCTGGCCGAGGACCGGCCCAGCTTCGGCGCGCTGCTCGAGGAGCTCGGGCTGCGCAGCCCGCCGTACGCCACGGCGGCC
The DNA here is from genome assembly GCA_963768465.1 of uncultured Thermoleophilaceae bacterium. Classification (GTDB taxonomy): domain Bacteria; phylum Actinomycetota; class Thermoleophilia; order Solirubrobacterales; family Thermoleophilaceae; genus JACVRW01. Next base: position 124,164 of record CAVYIA010000016.1, read on the forward strand.
GGGCCCGACGAGGCGCTCGGCGCCGCGACCGGGGTGGGCTACCCGCTGCTGGTGCGGCCCTCCTACGTGCTCGGCGGCCGGGCGATGGAGATCTGCTACTCGGCCGACGGCCTGCGCGACTACCTGCGAGCGGGTCGGCGCCGACCTGCCCGGCGGCGAGATCTTCCTCGACCGCTTCCTCGAGAACGCCATCGAGATCGACGTGGACGCGCTCTGCGACGGCGAGGACGTGCGGATCGGGGCGATCATGCAGCACGTCGAGGAGGCCGGCATCCACTCCGGGGACTCGGCCTGCGTGATCCCGGCGATGTCGCTCGGCCCGGCGATGATGCGCCAGGTCGAGGAGGCCACCCGCGCGATCGCGCTGCGACTCGGCGTGATCGGGCTGATCAACATCCAGTTCGCCGTCTTCGGGGACGAGGAGCTGTACGTGATCGAGGCGAACCCGCGCGCCTCCCGGACCGTTCCCTTCGTGTCGAAGGCCACCGGCCTGCCGCTCGCGAAGGTGGCCTGCCGCCTGATGCTCGGTGAGCGCCTGCGCGATCTCGACCTGCCGGCGCCGCGCCCGCCGCGGCACGTCTCGGTGAAGGAGGCGGTGCTGCCCTTCGAGCGCTTCCCGCGCTCGGACTCGCTGCTCGGCCCCGAGATGAAGTCCACCGGCGAGGTGATGGGCGTGGCGGCCGACTACCCCACGGCCTTCGGCAAGGCGCAGGCCGCGGCGGGCTCCGAGCTGCCCGACCAGCGGGACGGTGTTCATCTCGGTCACCGACGGCGACAAGCCCGCGGCGACCCAGCTGGCCGCCGGGTTCCACGACATGGGCTTCAGCATCCTCGCCACCGGCGGCACGGCGCAGGCCATCCGGCGCATGGGCGTGCCCGTCGAGCGCATCCAGAAGCTCTCCGAGGGGTCGCCCAACGTGGTCGACCGCATCGAGGCGCGCGACGTGGACCTCGTGATCAACACGCCCACGGGCTCGGGCGCGCGCGCCGACGGCTACGAGATCCGGCGGGCCGCCGTGGGGCGCGGGATCCCCTGCATCACCACGATGTCGGGCGCCAGCGCGGCGCAGCGCGCGATCCGCGCGCGGCGCAACGAGGAGGACGAGCGTGATCTCGCTCCAGGAGCTGCACGGCGGCGCGCTCGGCCGCTTCGCCCGCCGGCCGGATCCGAGCAGGGCGGTCGGGGAAGCAGGGTGAGCGGCGCGGCCACGGCGGCCGAGCCGCGCACGCTCGCGCCGCCGGAGCGGCGCGTGGTCCCGGTCAGCGGCGTGGACCGCCTCGGCGCCTACACGCTCGTCCGCGCCGTCGACCCGGCGCCCGCGCCGCGGCCCCAGCCGGGGCAGTTCTTCATGCTCGCGGCCGCGGACGGCTGGGGCGGCGGGGAGGACGAGCGCCCCTATCTCCCGCGCGCGTTCTCGCACGCGCGCGTGGCCGAGCGCGGCGACGGCCTCGAGCTCAGCTTCCTGCTCGAGGAGGTCGGGCCGGGCACGACCCGCCTGGCCGGCCTCGCCGCGGGTGACGGCCTCGCGCTGGTCGGCCCGCTCGGAGTGGGCTGGCGGCCGGCGGCGGAGGGCACGCGCCCGCTGCTCGTGGGCGGCGGGATCGGCGCGGCGCCGGTGCTCTGCCTCGCCGACGAGCTGAGCGCGGACACGGAGGTGCTGCTCGGGTTCCGCTCGGCCGCGCACGCGGCGGCCGCCGAGCTGTTCCGCGGGCCGGTCGAGATCGCCACCGACGACGGCGGCGCCGGGCGGCGCGGGTTGGTCACCGACCTGCTGCGCGAGCGGCTCGACGCCGATCCGGCGGCCACGGTGCTCGCGTGCGGCCCGCCGCCGATGCTGGAGGCGGTCCGCCTGCTCTGCGCCGAGCGCCGCGTGCCCGCGCAGCTCGCGATGGAGTCGGGCATGGCCTGCGGCTTCGGGGCCTGCTTCGGCTGCGTCGTGCCCACGCGCGACGGCTACCTGCGCCTGTGCCTGGAGGGCCCGGTGCTCGACGCGGACCGGCTCGACAGCGCGCTCGTCCCCGGAGCCGGGCACTGAGCGGCGTGGACCTCTGCGGGGTGGAGCTCGAGGGCCCGGTGCTGAACGGCTCGGGCACGTTCGACGCGATCGCCGCCCGGCGGGCCTTCGGGGACGCGCTGCTCGAGCGCTTCCCGTTCCACGCCTTCGTCTCCAAGACGATCACGCTCGAGCCGCGCCAGGGCAACCCGCCGCCGCGGCTCTGGGAGACCCCGGCGGGCATGATCAACTCGATCGGGCTGCCGAACAAGGGCCTGGAGGGCTTCCTGAAGCACGACCTCCCGCAGCTCGCCGAGCTGCCCGTGCCGCTCGTGGTGTCGGTGATGGGCTTCAGCCGCGACGAGCTCGCGCGGCTCGTCGCGCACGTGGCCGAGCGGCCGGAGGTGGCGATGGTGGAGCTGAACGTGTCGTGCCCGAACGTGGAGAGCGGCCTCGTGATGGGCGCCGACCCGGGCGAGACGGCCCGCGCCGTCGAGCGCGTGCGCCCGCTCAGCGACCTGCCGATCGTGGTCAAGCTCACCCCGAACGCCACCGAGCCGGCCGCGGTGGCGGCGGCGGCCGAGGACGCCGGGGCCGACGCGGTGTCGCTGATCAACACGCTGAAGGGCATGGCGCTCCATCCCTCCGGAGGCGGGCCGTGGCTCGGCGGCGGGACCGGGGGAGTGTCGGGCCCGGCCGTCCGCGCGGTCGCCCTGGAGCAGGTGCACGCGGTCGCCGAGCGCGTCTCGATACCCGTGATCGGCATGGGAGGCATCGCCTCGGGGCGTCATGCGGCCGATTTCCTCGCCGCCGGGGCCACCTGCGTGGCCGTCGGCACCGAGAGCTTCCGCGACCCGGCCGCCGGCCGCCGGGTTGCCGCCGAGCTCGCCGCCGTGGCCCCTACTGCGTAGCCGTGTGCCCGACCCGGCCGGGGGTGCGATGCCCCTTCGGGGGGAACCCCGCGGGCGGTTTTTCCGTAACTAGCGAGATAATGACGGGGCCTCAGACCCGCTGAACCGGTTGCCGGTGAAAAGACCTGCAAAGACGGCCAAAACGCTCAAGCAGCCGCAACCGACTTAAAGCTGAGGTTGAGGTGCAGGTGAATTCGCCGGATTTTCGCGTCTGCGGCGGCGTCGGCCGACCGCAAGCGTGTACTATCGCCGCCCATGCCGGCCGCCCAGCAGTCGCCCGCCAAAACCCCTCCGGCGGGCCTCGCACCAGAGCGCTCGCTCACGCAGCGGATGGACGCTCTGAAGCGGGCGAACGAGATCCGCACCCGCCGGGCGCGGCTCAAGCGGGACCTCAAGGCCGGCCGTGCGCAGGTCCACGGCCTGCTCCTGGATCCGCCGGACTACCTGCTCACGGCCAAGGTCTTCGATCTGCTGCTCGCGGTCCCGAAGTACGGGCGCGTGAAGGTGAATCGCATCCTCACGCACTGCCGCATCTCGCCGAGCAAGACCATCGGGGGCCTCTCCGAGCGGCAGCGCAACGAGCTCGTCTCGTACCTGCGCCGATAAACCATCCGGGCGCAGCCGGCCGAGCCGGATGCTTCGGCAATGAACCCAACCCTCGTCATAACGGGGCCCTCCGGAGTTGGGAAGGGCACGCTGATCAAGGGCCTTCTCGAGCGAATGGATGGGCTCACGCTCGCCGTCTCGGCCACCACGCGGAAGCCGCGGCCGGGGGAGGTGAACGGTGTCGACTATCACTTCCTGAGTCCCGAGGACTTCGATCTGAGAGTGCGCAACGGGGACTTCGTCGAGCACGCCGAGTACGCCGGGAACCGCTACGGGACGCTGAGGTCGGAGCTCGAGCGGCCCGGGCGGGGCACCGTGCTCGAGATCGACGTCCAGGGAGCCCGCCAGGTGCGCGAGACGCTGCCCGACGCCGTCCGGATCTTCATCGAGCCGCCCTCGGTCGACGACCTGAGCGCCCGGCTCTCGGCCCGCGCGTCCGACGACGCCGAGCAGATCGCGCGCCGGCTGGAGGCCGCGCGGGAGGAGCTGGCGGCGCGCGAGGAGTTCCCGCATCGCATCGTGAACGACGACCTCGAGCGCGCCACGGACGAGCTCGTCGAGCTTGCCGCTAGAGTGTGCGGTCCGTGATCAAGCCCCGCCTGGACAATCTTCTCGAGCAGGTCGACTCTCACTACGCCTGCGTGCTGGTGGCCGCGAAGCGCGCCCGCCAGATCAACTCGTACTACCACAACCTCGGCGAGGGCACGTTCGACGAGTACCCGCCGCCGATGGTGGACACGGGCTCGAAGAACTACCTCAAGATCTCGCTGGAAGAGCTTGCCGCGGGCAAGCTGAAGTACCGCTACCGGTAGGCGCGGGCGCGCTCGCTGCACCGCGCCTCGACGGTTCTCGCCTAGAGCGGGCAAACTGAAGGCATGGCGCGGATCCTCCTCGGCGTGTCCGGCGGGATCGCGGCCTACAAGGCCGTCGAGATCGTGCGCCTGGCCACGGCGGCCGGGCACTCGGTGCGCGTCGTCCAGACCCCGAGCAGCCTGAAGTTCGTGGGCAGGGCGACCTTCGAGGGCGTGACCGGCGCTCCGGTGCTGGTCGACGAGTTCGAGCCCGATCCCGGCGCGCGGCGCCTTCCCGGGGGACCCGGAGCCGGACCACGCCGCGATCTCCCACCTCGAGCTGGTGCGCCGCTGCGACGTGCTCTGCGTGGCCCCGGCCTCGGCGAACACGATCGCCAAGCTCGCCGGCGGGCACGCCGACAACCTGCTCACGAGCGCGGCGCTCGCGAGCCCGGCTCCGCTCGTGCTGGCGCCCGGCGATGAACGACCGCATGTGGGCGCACCCGGCGACCCAGGCGAACCTCGAGCTGCTGCGCTCGCGCGGCGCGCTGGTCGTCCCGCCCGGCACCGGCCGGCTCGCGTCGAAGGGCGAGTGGGGCACGGGCCGGCTGGCCGACCCCGCCGACGTCCTCGCCGCGATCGAGTCGGTGCTCGAGCCGGCGCCCTTCGCGCCGCGCTCGCTCGACGGGCTGCGCGTGCTCGTCACGGCCGGCGGCACGCGCGAGCCGATCGACTCCGTGCGCTACGTGGGCAACCGCTCGTCCGGCCGCATGGGCCTCGCGCTGGCCGAGCGAGGCCGCCCGGCGCGGCGCCGAGGTCACGCTGATCTGCGCGAACGTGGCGCTCGAGCGCCCGGCGGGGTGCGCTCGGTCGACGTGTCGAGCGCCGCCGAGCTCGAGGCGGCCGCGCGCGCCGCCTTCCCCGAGACCGACGTGCTGCTGATGGCGGCGGCGGTGGCCGACTTCCGGCCGAGCGCCCCCGAGGACAGCAAGATCGTGAAGACCGAGCGCGACGGGCTGACCGTCGAGCTCGAGCCCACCACGGACATCCTCGCCGCGCTCGGCGGCCTCCGCCGGCCCGGCCAGACGCTCGTGGGCTTCGCGGCCGAGCACGGCGCCGGTGCGGTGGAGCGCGGCCGCGGCAAGCTGGAGCGCAAGCACCTCGACGCGGTGGTGGTCAACGACATCGCCCGCTCGGACATCGGCTTCGACAGCGACCAGAACGAGGTCACGATCGTCACCGCGGCGGGCGAGCGTGCCGTGCCGCTGGGCCCGAAGGGGGCGGTGGCCGCGGCCGTGCTCGACGCCGTGGAGCAGCTGCGATCCGAAGCCGGGCTCCCCTCTACCGTTGAGGGAGAGTCATGAGCGAAGCCGTGTACGACCTCTTCAAGAAGGGCAGCGAGCTGCTCGACAGGGGCGACTTCATGGCCGCCTCGATCCCGCTGGAGCGCGCCCGCTCGCTCGACCCGGACAAGGGCTCGATCCGCGAGGCGCTCGGCCGTGCGTACTTCCGCTCGGCCCGCTTCGAGGAGGCCGCCGCGGAGTTCGCGGCGCTGGTGGAGCGCTACCCGGTCAACGACTACGCCCACTTCTGCCTCGGGCGCTCGCTCGAGAAGACCGGCCGCCGCCTCGAGGCGCGCCGCCACGCCGTGCTCGCCGCCGGCATGCGGCCCGACCGGGCCGACTACCGCGCGCTGCGCGACCGCCTCCGGGCCGCCTGAGCCGCGCCGCTACGCGAACTTCTGCTCGCACCCGGGGGTGGGTGCGGATTGCGCAGGTTCGCCTAGGCGTCGCCGCGGCGCGCTCGCGCACCGCCACCGCGGCCTCGACCAGCAGCCCGAGCAGCCGGTCCACGCCGCGCTCGTCGACCGCCGCCACGGGCAGGTCGGCGTGCACCCAGATGTCGCGCGAGCGCGTGCACGCGAAGCGCACCATGCGCGTCTGGCGGTTCCACCAGAGCAGCATCCAGGGGTCGAGGAGGTCGCCGGCGCCGGGTAGCGCCAGCGCCTGGGCGCGCAGCAGGCCGTCCGCGATCCGCAGGCCCACGTCGAGCGGGTGCCCGCCGAGCGTCTCGGCGGGCACCGAGATGCCCCACTCGCCGTGGGCGAGCCGGCGGGCGCCCAGCTCGGGCTCCGAGGCGAGGTATGCGTCCACGACGTCCGTTGCGGCCATTCGGGCAGAGTACGTAGCGATGCGCGCCCTGGTGCAACGCGTGAGCGAGGCGGCCGTGAGCGTGGGGGGCGAGGAGGTGGCCCGCATCGGCCCCGGCCTGCTCGTCCTGCTCGGCGTGCGCCGCGGCGACGGGCCCGAGCGAGGCGGACCGCATCGCGCGCAAGCTGCTCGCCCTGCGCGTGTTCGAGGACGACGACGGGCGGATGAACCGCTCGGTCGAGGAGAGCGGGGGAGAGCTGCTGTGCGTCAGCCAGTTCACGCTCTACGGCGACGTCCGCAAGGGCAACCGGCCGAGCTTCGTCGAGGCGGCGCCTCCGGAGGAGGCCGAGCCGCTCTACGAGCGCGTGCGCGCGGCGCTGGGGGCGGGCGGCGGGGTGTTCGGCGCGCACATGGACGTGGCGCTCGTGAACGACGGCCCGGTCACCCTGCTGGTGGAGGCGTGAAACACTCCTTCGCGATCTTGAGCGCGACAGAGGAGAACTGACATGGCCGTGGCGGCGGAGGCACTGGTTCGGGACAAGCTCTACATCGGCGGCGAGTGGGTCGAGCCCGCCGGCGACGGGACGATCGAGGTCGTGAACCCCTCGACCGAGGAGGTCATCGGCCGGATCCCCGAGGGCACCCCCGAGGACGCCGACCGCGCCGTCCGGGCCGCGCGCGCCGCCTTCGACTCCTGGTCGAGCACCACGCCCGACGAGCGCGTGGAGCTGCTCGCCGCGGTGGGCGCCAAGCTGAACGAGCGCGGTGACGAGCTCGCCGCGCTGATCGCCACCGAGATGGGCATGCCGCTGAAGCTCACGCGGATGATCCAGGTGGGGCTGCCCACCGCGAGCTTCTCGCTGATCCCGCAGCTGGTCCAGGAGGTCACCTGGGAGGAGAAGGTCGGCAACTCGCTGATCGTGCGCGAGGCCGCCGGCGTGGTGGCGGCCATCACGCCGTGGAACTACCCGCTCCACCAGATCGCCAACAAGGTCGCGCCGGCGCTCGCCGCGGGCTGCACCGTCGTGCTGAAGCCGAGCGAGGTCGTGCCGCTCAACGCCTTCGTGCTCGCCGAGATCCTCGAGGAGGTCGGGCTGCCCGCGGGCGTCTTCAACCTCGTGACCGGCACCGGGCCGGTGGTGGGCGAGGCGATCGTGGCGCACCCCGAGACGGACATGGTCTCGTTCACCGGCTCGACCCGTGCCGGGAAGCGCGTGTCGGAGCTGGCGGCGCAGAGCGTGAAGCCCGTGACGCTCGAGCTCGGCGGCAAGTCGCCGAACGTGATCCTCGACGACGCCGACCTCGAGAAGGCGGTCACCGACGGCGTGGCCAAGTGCTTCCTCAACTCGGGCCAGACCTGCAGCGCGCTCACGCGCATGCTCGTGCCGCGCGACAAGCTCGAGGAGGCGGAGCGGATCGCGGCGAGCGTGGCCGAGACGTTCACGCCCGGCGACCCGTTCGACGAGCGCGTCGCGGCTGGGCCCGCTCGTGTCCGCCACGCAGCTCGAGCGCGTGCGCGGCTACATCGAGAAGGGCGAGTCCGAGGGCGCCCGGCTCGTGACCGGCGGCGCCGAGCCGCCCGAGGGCCGGGAGCAGGGCTACTACGTCAGCCCGACCGTCTTCTCCGACGTCGATCCGAAGATGACGATCGCGCAGGAGGAGATCTTCGGGCCGGTCCTGTCGATCATCCCCTACGACGACGAGGAGGACGCGGTCCGGATCGCCAACGACACCGTCTACGGCCTCGCCGGCGGCGTCTGGTCGGCCGACGAGGAGCGCGCCCGCCGGGTGGCGGCGCGCATCCGCACGGGCCAGGTGGAGATCAACGGCGGCGCGTTCAACGCGCTCGCTCCGTTCGGCGGCTACAAGCAGTCCGGGCACGGCCGCGAGCTCGGCCGCTACGGCCTCGAGGAGTTCCTCGTCGTCAAGTCTTTGCAGCTCTGAACGGGCGGCTCTAGCCGGCTCTATACTCAGACGTCGCTAGGACTTTCAGTCGTACGCGGCCCGGCCTCGGGTCGCGCCTGGAGGTGGGCTTCGCAGCCCACCTCTCTTTTTGACCAAATGGCACTCGAAGAGCTACACGAACGAGATCGAGCAGCGGCTCGCGCCGGCGGAGCCGCAGGTCGAGCTGCTCGAATGCGAGCGCGTCGGCAGCGAGCGGCTGCGGCTCGTGATCGACCATCCCGACGGGGTGAGCCTCGCGCTGTGCGAGCGCGTGACGGGGCACCTGCGCGACCTGCTCGTGGACTACGGGCTCGAGGTGAGCTCGCCGGGGCCGGAGCGGCCGCTCACGAAGCCCGACCACTTCAAGCAGTTCCTCGGACGCCGCGCGCGGGTGCGCCTGCGCACGCCGCGCGAGGGTCACCGCAGCGTGACCGGCGAGCTGGTCGGGCGCGTCCGACGCGGAGGTGACGGTGGCGGCCGACGACGGCGTCGTGTCGATCCCGTACTCCGAGATCAACAAGAGCAACCTTCTGGAGGCCCGATGACCAAGGAGATCGTCGAGGCGGTGGGAGTACTCGAGCGCGAGAAGGGCATCTCGGCGGACAAGCTGATGGAGGCCCTCGAGGACGCGCTCCTCTCGGCGTACAAGAAGACGCCGGGCGCCGCCAAGTACGCGCGCGTGGAGGTCGACCGCGACACCGGTGACTTCCTCGTCTTCGAGCTGATCCTGCCGCCCGAGCTCGAGGAGCAGCTCCTCGACGAGGTGGAGGAGGAGCTCGGCGAGGCGCAGGTGGACCCGGAGACGGGCGAGCTGCGCGAGCCCGAGGCGCCCGAGATCGACCAGGAGCGACTGGCTCAGTACCGCGACCAGATCGACGAGCGCGACGTCACGCCGCACGACTTCGGCCGCATCGCGGCGCAGACCGCCAAGCAGGTGATCCTCCAGCGCATCCGCGAGGCGGAGCGGGACATGATGTTCCACGAGTACCAGGACCGCGTGGGCGAGCTGATCACCGGCATCGTCCAGCAGTCCGACTCGCGCTACACGCTCGTGCAGCTGCGCGAGCGCGTGGAGGCGCTGCTGCCGCGCGGCGAGCAGGTGCACGGCGAGCGCTACGACCACGGCCAGCGCGTCAAGGCGATCATCACCGACGTCTCGAACCAGTCGAAGGGGCCGAGCATCATCGTCTCGCGCCGCTCGCCGGAGCTGATCCGGGCGCTGTTCGAGCTCGAGGTGCCCGAGATCGCCGACGGCCTCGTGGAGATCCAGAACGTGGCCCGCGAGCCCGGCTACCGCTCGAAGATCGCGGTGGTGTCGCACGCCTCCGGCGTCGACCCGGTCGGCGCCTGCGTCGGCCCGCGCGGCTCGCGCGTGCGGATGGTCGTGTCCGAGCTGCGCGGCGAGAAGATCGACATCATCCCGTTCAACGAGGAGCCGGCGCGCTTCGTCGCGAAGGCGCTCTCGCCCGCGCGTGTGCGCGAGGTGCTCGTGGACGACGAGGGCAAGCAGGCGACGGTGATCGTGCCGGACGACCAGCTCTCGCTCGCGATCGGCAAGGACGGCCTGAACGCCCGGCTCGCCGCCCGCCTCACCGGCTGGCGCGTGGACATCCGCTCCGAGACCGAGTTCGCGGAGGAGGAGGCGGAGATGGGCTACGACGAGGAGGAGGTGGCGGGACGCTGCGCGGCGATCCTCGCCAACGGCAAGCGCTGCCCGAACGCCTCGCTCCCGGGCTCGCGCTACTGCGGGCTCCCGGCCCACCAGGCGCTCACCGACCAGGAGACCGACTACGTCGTGCCGCCCGAGGAGGGCTCGAACGGCGACGAGCCGGCGGAGGCCGAGCGACGGTCGTGCCGAGGAGGCCGTCGCCGAGGAGGCCGCCGCCGAGGAAGCCGTTGCCGAGGAAGCCGTTGCCGAGGAGCCCGTCGCGGAGGCGGAGGAGCCGGTGGCCGAGGCCGGGAGGAGGCGGAGCGAGGAGGCGGAGCGAGCCGTAGCAGCGGCTCCGCCAGTGCGTCGCCTGCCGCCGCTCCCTGCCCCGGGACGAACTGCTTAGACTCGTTCGCGGGCCCGGCGGAGAGGTGCGGGCGGACCCGGAGGGCCGCGCCGAGGGTCGCGGCGCCTACGTCTGCAGGGACCCTCGCTGTGCCGAGGCGATCGCGGCCGGCGAAGCCGCTCGCGCGATCGTTCCGCGCACCTACGACTGTCCAACCGGAGACCATAGACTTACTCAAGAGATGGCAAAGAAGCGCGTTCACGAGATAGCCAAGGAGAAGGGGATCCCCAGCAAGGAGGTCCTCGCGATCCTGCAGAAGGCCGGCTTCAACGTGAAGGCCGCGGCCTCGAGCGTGGACGAGGAGGACATCGCCCGCGCGTTCGGCGACGGCAAGCCCGCCGAGGAGCCCGCCGCGCCCGCCGAGCCCACGCCCGCGAAGGCCTCGGGCAACGGCGCGCCGCCGCGCAGGCCAGCCGCAGCAGCCCCCGGCCGCCCAGGGCGGACGGGCGACAGCAAGCGCGAGCGCCCCCGGCCCACCCGCGCGGCCCGCGGAGGCGAGGCCGGCGGCGGCGGAGGCGGCCGGCGCAGGCGCGTGGTCATCGACTCGCAGGCGGCACGGCGCGACCGTCAGCCGCCGCCCCCGCAGCAGCCGGCACGCCGCGGACGCGGGCGCCGGCGCAGGCCGCAGTGGGTCGAGCCCGACCTCGAGGCACTGGCGGCGGCGCGCGACCAGCCGCGCGAGGAGCCGGCCGTCCCGGTCCAGTCCGGCTCGACGGTCAAGGAGGTGGCGGAGTCGCTCCAGCTCTCGTCGCCGGAGGTCATCAAGAAGCTGATGGAGCTGGGCGAGATGGCCACGCTCACGCAGACGCTCACCGACGAGGCCATCGAGGTGCTCGCCGACGCGTTCGAGAAGCGGGTGGAGATCGTCCACGCCGACGACGAGACCGAGGCCGACGTGGTCTTCGAGGACGTCGACGAGGACCTCGTGGACCGGCCGCCCGTGATCACCGTCATGGGCCACGTGGACCACGGCAAGACGTCGCTGCTCGACGCGATCCGTGAGACCGAGGTGGCGGCCGGCGAGGCCGGCGGCATCACCCAGCACATCGGCGCCTACCAGGTGCACCACGACGACCACACGATCACCTTCCTCGACACGCCGGGCCACGAGGCCTTCACGGCGATGCGCGCCCGCGGCGCGAAGGTCACCGACATCGCGGTGATCGTGGTGGCCGCGGACGACGGCGTCATGCCGCAGACCGTGGAGGCCATCGATCACGCCAAGGCCGCCGAGGTGCCGGTGATGGTCGCCGTCAACAAGATCGACAAGGAGGGCGCGGACCCGAACCGCGTCCGCGGCGAGCTGGCCCAGCAGGGGCTCACGCCCGCGGACTGGGGCGGCGACACGGAGTTCGTGGACGTCTCGGCCAAGACGCACCAGAACCTCGAGGACCTGCTCGAGACCCTCGTCACGCTCGCCGAGATCCAGGAGCTCAAGGCCAATCCCGCCGCCGAGGCGTCCGGGTTCGTGATCGAGTCGAAGCTCGACCCCGGCCGCGGCCCCGTGGTCACGCTGCTCGTGCTGCGCGGCCGCATGCAGGTGGGCGACGCGCTCGTGGCCGGCCAGCACGACGGCCGTGTGCGCGCGATGAACGACTTCCGCGGCCAGCGCGTGGCCGAGGCCACGCCCGGCATGCCGGTCGAGGTGCTCGGCTTCGACGGCGTGCCCGACGCCGGCGAGCAGTTCCGGGTCGTCGAGAACGAGCGCGAGGCGCGCCGCCAGGCCCAGGAGCGCGCGATCCGGGTCAAGCGCGAGGCGCTCGCCCGCCAGGCCGGCCGCCGCGTGTCGCTCGAGGACGTCCTGGCACGCGCGGAGCGCGGCGAGCAGGAGCTCAACCTGGTCCTCAAGTCCGACGTGGCCGGCTCGCTCGAGGCGCTCGCCGACGAGATCGCGAAGCTGCCGCAGCAGCAGGTCCAGGTGAACCTGATCCGCGACGGCGTCGGCGGCATCAGCGAGTCCGACGTCATGCTGGCCGCCGCGTCCGACGCGGTGATCATCGGCTTCAACGTGCGCCCGGTCGGGAACGCCGCGCAGGTCGCCGACCGCGAGGGCGTGGAGATCCGCACCTACTCGGTGATCTACAAGATCGTCGAGGACCTCCGGGCGGCGATGGAGGGCATGCTGGCGCCCGAGGAGGTGGAGGAGTCGATCGGCACCGTGGAGGTGCGCGCGACCTTCAAGGCCTCGCGCGTGGGCACGATCGCCGGCTCCTACGTGACCGAGGGTGTGGTCCGGCGTGGGGCCCAGTGCCGCCTCGTACGCGACGGCACGGTGGTCTACGACGGCCGGATCGGCTCCCTGCGCCGGTTCAAGGAGGACGTGCGCGAGGTCGCCCAGGGGACCGAGTGCGGAATCGTGCTCGAGAACTATCCCGACGTGAAGGAGGGGGACGTGATCGAGGTGTACGAGACCAAGCAGGTCGAGCAGACCCTCGCTTGAGCTTCTTCGTCTGCGTGGTGGAGCTCGAGCTGCACCTGCCGCAGAACCGGAGCCTGAAGGACAAGCGCAGGGACCTGAAGTCCCTCAAGGACCGGCTGCAGCGGCGCTTCGGCGCGGCAGTGGCCGAGACCGACCATCACGAGCTCTGGCAGCGCGCCACGCTCACCGCCGCGCTGGTGGGCCACGACGCGGGCCCGTTGCGGGAGCGCGGCTGGAGCCTCGGCCGCTACGCCGAGTCGAGCTTCCCCGACGGGACGCGCGTGCAATGCCGCCTGCTGTCCGGCGAAGACCTGCCGTCGGAGGACTAGAGTGTCCACAGACCGCATGCGCAGGGTGAACGAGGCGGTCCGGGAGGTCCTCTCGAGCCGAATCTCGGAGGGCTTCAACGACCCACGCATAGGATTCGTAACGGTGACTGCGGTAGAAACAAGCCCGGACCTGCGCCATGCGCGCGTGCACGTCAGCGTGCTCGGAAACCAGGACGAGCGGGAGCGGACCCTGGCCGGCCTCGAGGCGGCGCACGGGCTTCTCCAGCAGGCGATCGCCCGCGAGCTGCGCATGAAGCGCACCCCGACTCTCAGCTTCTCGTACGACGACTCGATCGACCGGGGCATGCGCATCTCGGAGCTTCTGGACGAGTGACGGTCGCCACCGAACAGGACCAGGTGCTGGCCGAGCTGCGCCAGGCCCAGAAGCTTCTGCTCACGACGCACGAGAACCCCGACGGGGACGCGCTCGGGTCGCTGCTCGGGATGCATCTCATCCTCGAGCAGCTCGGCAAGGACAGCCTGATGTACGTCTCGCCCGACGAGTTCCCGCTGCCGTGGGAGTACCGCAACTGGACCTTCGACAACCTGATCGGAGCGCCGCCGGACGACCTGGACGAGCGCGCGATCGTGTTCCTCGACTGCGGCAACATCGACCGCATGCCCGTGGACTTCCTCCAGCGCGAGGGGCTCCACATCCTCAACATCGACCACCACCACGACAACACGCGCTTCGGCACGGTCAACCTGGTGGTGCCGGACGCGTCGTGCACGGCGGAGATCGTCTGGCGGCTCTCGAAGGAGCTCGGGGCCGAGCTCACCCGCGAGATCGCCGAGCCGCTCTACACCGGCCTCGTGACCGACACCGGCCGCTTCATGTACGAGAACACCGGCGTGGAGGCTCATCGGATGGCCGCCGACCTGATCACGGCGGGCGTGGAGCCGCGCAGCGTGTCGCGGCGCCTCTACGAGGACCTGCCCTTCAGCCGCCTCGAGCTGCTGCAGCGCGCGCTCGCGACCGTCGAGCGCCACGACCACGGCGCGCTCACCGTCGCGCACCTCGTGAAGAGCGACTACGAGGAGACGGGCGCATTGGAGACCGACTCCGAGGGCGTGATCGACCACCTGCGCGCCGTCCAGGGCACGCGCGTGGCGGCACTCGTGCGCGAGCTGCTCGGCGAGGACCGCGGCGGGCTCCGGAAGGTCAGCCTGCGCGCCATCGACAGCTCGCTGGACGTGTCGCGGATCGCCCGCACCTACGGCGGCGGGGGCCACACGCAGGCCGCCGGCTTCACCACCGACATCCCCTATCCGGAGTTGGTGGAGGGCCTGCGCAAGCAGGTCCGCGAGCAGCTCCCCGAGTGCGACCCGGCCGAGCCGGGGCTCCGCAGTGACCCCAACAGGGGTCCTCCTGTATCCGAAGCCGGCCGGCGTGACCTCGCACGACGTCGTGGCCCGCGTGCGCCACGGGCTCGAGCGCGGCACCAAGGTCGGGCACGCCGGCACGCTCGACCCGTTCGCCACCGGCCTGCTGCTGGTCCTGGTCGGGCGCGCCACGCGGGCGCAGCGCTTCCTCATGGGCCTGCCGAAGACCTACCGCGCCACGGCACGCCTCGGCTGGCGCTCCGACACGGGCGACCGCGACGGCGAGCTCGAGGAGACCGGGCGCGTGCCGGAGCGGCTCGAGCTGCCGACCGGCGAGCTGATGCAGCGCCCGCCGGCGTACTCGGCCGTCCGGGTGGCCGGCGAGCGGGCCTACCGGCTGGCCCGGCGCGGCGAGGCGCCGGAGCTCGAGCCGCGGCCGGTGACCGTCCACAGGGCGGAGCTCGTGTCGGCCACGGCCGAGCGCGCGACCTACGAGATCGAGTGCTCCGCGGGGACCTATGTCCGCAGCCTGGTCGCGGAGCTCGGAGACGCCTACTGCGAGGAGCTCGAGCGCACGGGGGTGGGGCCGTTCCGCCTCGAGGACGCCGACCCCGACCGCCTCGTCCCGCTGGAGGAGGCGCTCGCGTTCCTGCCCGAGCGGGTGCTCGACGAGGACGAGGCCGACGCCGTGCGGCACGGGCGCCGGCTCCCGGCCGGGCCCGGCGAGGAGGCGTCGCTGCGCCTCACGCACGCCGGGTTGCTGCGTGGCGGTGGCCGAGCCCCGCGCTGAGGAGCTCCAGCCCGTCGTAGTGTTCGCGCCCGCATGAAGGTCTCGCGCCTCCCCGACGTCCGGCCCGCCGAGCATCCGCGCTCGGTCGCGATCGGGACCTTCGACGGCGTGCACCTGGGTCACCGCGAGGTGATCGGCGACAGCGACACGGTGCTCACGTTCGACCCGCACCCGATGTCGGTGATCCGCCCCGAGGCGGCACCCAAGCTGCTCACCGACTTCGAGCTGAAGCGCGAGCTGATCGCGGAGCTCGGCGTGCGCGAGCTCGTGGTGATCCCATTCGACGCCGGCTTCGCCGCGCAGAGCGCGGCCTCGTTCGTGGACGACGTGCTCGTAGGGCGGCTCGGCGCCTCCCGCGTGTCGGTCGGCGAGAACTTCCGCTTCGGGCACGGGGCCGAGGGGGACGCGGAGCTGCTGCGCTCGCAGACCGCGTTCGAGACGCGCGTCGTGCCGCTGGTGGAGGTGGCGGGGGAGACCGTGTCGTCGAGCCACATCCGCGGTCTCGTGGCCGCCGGCGAGGTGGGCCCGGCAGCCGAGTTCCTCGGCCGGCCCTTCCTCTTCCAGGGCGAGGTGGTCGGCGGCGACCGGCGCGGCCGCGAGCTGGGGATGCCCACCGCGAACCTCGTGCCGGACGACCGGCTGATCACCCCGGGCCACGGCGTCTACGCAGCCTGGGCGGGGGACCACGCCGCGGCCGTGAACGTGGGGGTGAGGCCGACCTTCGAGACGGGACGCGGGCTGCTGGTGGAGGCCCACCTGATCGACTTCGAGGGCGACCTCTACGGGCAGCAGCTTCGGATCGCCTTCCTGGAGCGCATGCGCGGCGAGCGCCGCTTCGACACCGTCGACGCGCTCGTGGAGCAGATGAACCTCGACGTGGCCGAGGCGCGCGAGATCTGCGCGAACGCGGCTGCTACGGTTTCGCGTCCGAATGACGCTCACGGCTGAGAACAAGCTCGACATCGTGGCCAAGCACGGCCGCGGGGCCGAGGACACCGGCTCGACCGAGGTCCAGGTCGCGCTGCTCACCGCGCGCATCAACGGCCTCACCGAGCACCTGCGCGAGCACCGCAAGGACCATCACTCGCGCCGCGGCTTGCTCATGCTCGTCGGAAAGCGCCGCCGTCTTCTGAAGTACCTCCAGCGGTCCGACATCGACCGCTACCGCAGCCTGATCCAAGAGCTCGGCCTCCGGACGGTGATCGAGCCGGGCGAGCCTGCCCCGGACTTCACGCTGCGCGACCAGGACGGCAAGAAGACCTCGCTGGCCGACTTCGAGGGCCGGACCGTGGTCCTCGTCTTCTACCCGAACGACTTCAGCCCGGTCTGCACCGATCAGCTGAACGTCTACCAGGAGGTGGCGGGCGCGCTCGATGAGCGCGGCGTGTCGCTGGTCGGGATCTCGATCGACTCCACGTTCGTCCACAAGGCGTTCCGGGAGCACCTCGGCATCACGATCCCGCTGCTCGCGGACTTCCACCCCAAGGGCGAGGTGGCCCGCGCCTACGGCGTCTTCAACGAGAAGTACGGCGTCAGCGAGCGTGCGCTCGTGATGGTCGACCCCGGGAGGACGGTGGCTTGGTCGTACGTCCCGGACTCCCCGCTCCAGATCCCGGGCGCCAACCTGATCTTTGACGCGCTGGACCAGCAGCACGCCGCCTGAGCCCGGCGCGGACGACCACGTGCGGGGCGAGGGCCCCGTGGTGCTCGAGTACGCGGACCTCGAGTGCCCGCACTGCGCGCGCGCCCACCTGATCCTGAAGGAGCTCCCGGTCCGGAGGGTGTTCCGGCACTTCCCGGTCACCTCCAAGCACCCGCGCGCCCGCGTGCTCGCCGCCGCGGCGGAAGCCGCGGCGCTTCAGGGGCGCTTCTGGGAGATGCACGACGCGCTGCTCGAGGACCAGGCGCACCTCGACCAGCCGCACCTGTGGGAGCGCGCCGAGCGGCTCGGCCTCGATCTCGAGCGCTTCGAGCGCGACCGCCGCCTGCCGGACCTGGCGGAGCGGGTGGAGCGGGACTTCCGCTCGGGCATACGCGCGGGCGTGGTCACGACCCCCACGCAGTTCGTGGACGGGGTGGCGCACCCCGGCGTGCCGGACGCGGCATTGGTTGCGCGTTTAGCTTCATAAACGCTTGGGTACACCACGCTTGCTTTCGCCCGTGGCAGGTGGGGTCGGGCGAAGCTTCCTGTCCGAGCGGAGAAAGCGAGCAGCATGCGACTGGTCCTGCGGATCCTTGCCCTCTCAGTCCTCGGCTGCCTGCTCCAAGCGGGCACGGCCAGCGCCGCCGGACTGCTCTCGAAGCCGGTCACGGCCGCGTCCGCGGTCGACCGCAGCTGCTCCGCAGGGAAGCTCTCGAGCGGGTCCGGATACGCGCAGGAGACCGTGACCATGCCGTCCCCGGGCGCGGTCACCGCGCGGCTGAACGCCGCGGGAGGCGACTGGGACGTCGCGATCTTCGAGGCCGACACCGGCCAGGTGGTGGCCGGCTCGTCCTACTCGGGCGCCCGCGAGGTCGCCTCCGGCTACGCGGTGGGCGGCGAGCGGCTGATCGTCCAGGCCTGTCGGCTCGCGGGCACGGTGGGGACCGCCTCGCTGAGCGTCGACTCCACGGCCATCAGCACCGCCGGCGTCCAGACCAGCAAGCTCGTGCGCGTATCGACGCCGACCCTCGCGCGCCGCAACGAGCTGGCCGGCCTCGGCCTCGACGTGACCGAGCACGGCGGGCCCGGCTTCCTCGAGGTGGTGCTCCACAGCCCCCAGGACGCGGTGAAGCTCGCGGCCAAGAACTTCACCTTCGCGGTCGACGTGCCCGACCTGGCGCTCGCCGCGAAGAACGACCGCGCGGCCGACGCCCGATTCGCGAAGGCCTATCCCGACACCGAGCTGCCGAGCGGCCAGAACACGTACCGGCGCCTGTTCGACTACAGCGAGGACATGAAGCGCCTCGCCCGCGAGCACCCCGACCTCGTGCGCCCGATCACGCTCAACCACCTCACGTACGAGGGGCGCCCCGTCGAGGGGATCGAGATCGCCACGAACCCCACGGCGCGCGACGGCCGGCCGGTGTTCGTACAGCTCGGCGTGCACCACGCGCGTGAGTGGCCGTCCGGCGAGCACGCGATGGAGTGGGCCTACGAGCTCGTGCTCGGCTATCGCCGCGGCGACGCGCGTGTGCGCCGGCTCGTGCAGAGCACGCGCACCATCGTCGTGCCCGTGGTCAACCCCGACGGCTTCAACGCCTCGCGGGAGGCCGGCCAGCTCTACCTGAACGGCGACGGCGCCGACACCGACCTCGACGGGACCGGCGACATCAGCAACGAGGAGTTCCTGCTCGCTGCCGCCACCCATCCGAACGAGTACCGGCGCAAGAACTGCCGGCTCGCCACCGACGCCCCGTCCGGCAACTGCAACCAGCTCTCGCTGGGCGCGGCGGAGCCGGGCGTGGACCCGAACCGCAACTACGGCGCCTTCTGGGGCGGCCCGGGCGCGGACACCAATCCGCTGACGCAGAGCTACCGCGGCCCGTCGGCCTTCTCCGAGCCCGAGTCGCAGAACGTCCGCGAGCTCGTCTCGGGCCGCCAGGTCACCACCCTGATCACCAACCACACGTTCTCGGGCCTCGTGCTGCGCCCGCCCGGCATCGCCGCGCAGGGCACGACGCCCGACGAGCCCATCTACAAGGCGCTCGGGGCGGCGATGGCCGCCGAGAACGGCTACGCCAACCAGTACGGCTACGAGCTGTACGACACGACCGGGACCACCGAGGACTGGAGCTACTGGTCCACGGGCGGGCTCGGCTTCACCTTCGAGATCGGCGACCTGGGCTTCCACCCGCCGTTCGCCGAGACCGTGGCCGAGTGGAACGGGACCTCCGACGACGCCACCGGCGGCGGGAACCGCGCCGCTTACTACCACGCGCAGGAGAACACGGCCAACGCCGCGCGCCACTCGGTGATCGCCGGGCAGGCTCCGGCCGGGGCGGTGCTGCGCGTGCGGAAGACGTTCCAGACGCCGACCTACAGCGGCGCGACCTTCACCGACACGCTCGACACGACGATCAAGGTCGGCTCGACCGGCGCCTTCGACTGGCACGTGAACCCGTCCACACGCCCGCTCGCCCTCAAGGCCGGCGGACGTGCGGCCACGGGCAAGCCGAGCCCGGCGCAGACGTTCTCGTCGCGCGGCGGGACGGTGCCGTGTGCCAACTTCGACACGCCTCCCGCCAGCTGTTACGAGGACCACCTCGTGACGGTGCCGAGTGGCACCGGGATCGACAACGGCAAGGCCACGTTCCGGATCGAGTGGCTCACGCCGGCCAGCGACTACGACCTGAAGGTCTACCGGGCCGACGCGGCCGGGAACGCCACCGGCGAGCCGGTCGGCAGCTCTGCACAGGGCACGACGAGCTTCGAGGAGACGCCCCTGCTCGAGCCGAAGGGGCGCTACGTGGTGCGCGTGATCAACTACGCGGGCGTCGAGCCGTGGACGGGCACCGTCACCTTCGCGGGCCCCGACCCGGCGGCGCAGCAGGAGTCATGGACGCTCTTCTGCGAGCTGCCGGAGGGCACGATCAGGTCCGCCCGCCAGGTGTTCGTGGCCCGCGGCCAGCGGCGTTCGCTGGACCTCCGCGGGGAGTGCAAGGTACGCCGCTGATACCGGGGACTTTCGAGGGCCGCTGCTAGCATCGGCCGCGTTCTCAAAAAGGACAAGCAAACGCATGCCGCCAACCGGAGGCGGCCGAAAGGACCAACATGACTGATGGTGTGAGCCGGGTCTCCCTAGAGATCGGCGGTGCCGAGATCTCGTTCGAGACCGGCAAGCTCGCGAAGCAGGCGAGCGGCTCCGTGGTCGTTCGGGCAGGGGACACGATGGTGCTCTCCACGGCCACGGCCGGCAACCCGCGCGACGTCGACTTCCTCCCGCTGACGGTGGACGTCGAGGAGCGCATGTACGCCGCGGGCAAGATCCCCGGCAGCTTCTTCAAGCGCGAAGGCCGCGCCGGCGAGAAGGCGACCCTCACCGCCCGGATGATCGACCGCCCCCTGCGGCCGCTCTTCCCCAAGGGCTGGAACCGCGAGACGCAGCTCGTCTCGATCCCGATGTCCGTGGATCACGAGCACCCCTACGACGTCCTCGCGATGAACGGCGCCAGCGCCGCCCTGATGCTCTCGGACATCCCGTTCCCGGCGCCCGTCGGCGCCGTGCGGATCGGGCAGGACTCCGAGGGCAGCTTCATCGTGAACCCCGAGGAGGAATGGCTGCTCGAGAGCCCGCTCGACCTGGTGGTCGCGGGCACCGAGGAGGCCATCCTCATGGTCGAGGCGGGCGCCAGCGAGGTGACCGAGGCCGAGATCCTCGACGCCCTCGACATCGCCCACTCCGAGATCAAGCGGCTCTGCCAGGCGCAGCACGACCTGCGCGCCCAGGCCGGCAAGGAGAAGGTGGAGATCACCCCGCCGGCGGTCGACGAGTCCGTGCTCGGCGAGCTGAAGGACAAGTTCGGCCAGGCGCTCGACGAGGCCACCCAGGTGGTCGACAAGCTGGAGCGCCAGGACGCGACCAAGCGCGTGGAGGAGGAGGCCCTCGAAGGGCTCGCCCCCGACGCCGAGGACAACGAGCGCCGCGCCGAGGTGCAGCGCGCCTTCGACGCTCTCGAGAAGGACATCATCCGGCGCCGGATCGCCGTGGACAAGAAGCGTCCCGACGGCCGCGCCGCGGAGGAGATCCGCGACATCTGGATCGAGGTGGGGGTGGCGCCGCGCACGCACGGCTCCACGATCTTCACCCGCGGCCAGACGCAGGCGTTCTCAGTCGCCGCCCTCGGCACCACGCGTGACGAGATGCGGCTGGACACGCTCGGCCTCCAGGAGAAGAAGCACTACTTCCACCACTACAACTTCCCGCCGTTCTCGGTGGGCGAGGCCGGCTTCATGCGCGGCCCGAAGCGCCGCGACATCGGCCACGGAGCGCTCGCCGAGCGCGCGCTCGTGCCGGTCGTGCCGACGGTGGACGAGTTCCCGTACACGATCCGCGTGGTCTCGGACATCCTCGAGTCGAACGGCTCGTCGTCCATGGCCTCGGTCTGCGGCTCGACGCTGTCCCTGATGGACGCCGGCGTGCCGATCAAGGCGCCGGTGGCCGGCATCGCGATGGGACTCATCAAGGAGGGCGACGACTACGTCGTGCTCACCGACATCGCGGGCGTCGAGGACCACCTCGGCGACATGGACTTCAAGGTCGCCGGCACCTCGGAGGGCATCACCGCGCTCCAGATGGACATCAAGATCACGGGCGTCACGTTCGACATCCTGCGCGACGCGCTCACGCAGGCCCGCGACGCCCGCCTCGCGATCCTCGACAAGATGGCCGACGTCATCTCCGAGCCGCGTGCGGAGCTGTCGTCCTACGCGCCGCGGATCTCCCAGATCCAGATCGACACCGAGAAGATCGGTGCGGTCATCGGCAAGGGCGGCGAGACGATCCGGGCGCTCTCGGAGGAGTTCGAGGCCCAGATCGACATCGACGACGACGGCACCGTGCGCATCTACGCGGCCACCGGCGAGCAGGGCGACGCCCTGACCGACCGGATCCGCCAGATGACCAAGGAGGTCGAGGTCGGCGACGAGTTCACCGGCAAGGTGGTCAAGACCACCACGTTCGGCGCCTTCATCGAGCTCGCAAAGGGCACCGACGGCCTGCTGCACATCTCGAACATCTCGCCCGGGGAGCGGGTGGACACGGTCGAGGACGTCGTCAATCGCGGCGACGAGCTCAGCGTCAAGGTGGTCGAGGTGGACCGCGAGCGCGGCCGCATCGGCCTCCGGCTCGCCGAGGACCCGGACGTGAAGGGCAAGTCCGCCGAGGAGCTGGCCTCGGTCGGCACCGGCGACAAGGGCCCGCGCGGTGACCGGGGCGACCGCGGCGGCGACCGCGGTGGCCGCGGCAACGGGCGCCGGCGCGACGGTGGCGGCCGCGGTGGCCGCGACCGCGGGGGCGACCGGGGCGGCGGCGGCTTCCGCAGGGACGAGCGCTGAGCGAGGTTCCGCAGGAGCACGTCCTGACGGAGCTTCCGTCGGGCGTCAGGATCGTGACCGAGGCGATGCCCTCGGTCCGGTCCATAGCGCTCGGGTTCTGGATCCGTGCCGGGTCCCGGGACGAGGGTCACGAGCAGGCGGGGCTCTCGCACTTCCTGGAGCACCTGCTCTTCAAGGGCACGGACCGCTTCAGCTCGTTCGAGATCGACGAGGCGTTCGACGCGATGGGGGCGGAGGTGAACGCCGGGACCGGCAAGGAGACCACCTCCGTCTACTCACGCTTCCTGGACGGCCACCTGGAGCGCGCGTTCGACGTGCTCCAGGACATGGTCCTGCGGCCCGCGTACCCGGACATCGACTCGGAGCGCCAGGTGGTGATCGAGGAGATCGCCATGTACGAGGACGAGCCGCAGGACAAGGTCCATGACGTGCTCGCCGGGGCGCTCTTCGGCGAGCACCCGCTCGGCCGCCCGATCATCGGCCGTGCCGACGTGGTCTCGTCGGTGCCGGTCCCGAACATCGCGGAGTGGCACGACAGCCGCTACGTGCCGGGCGGGATCGTCGTGGCCGCGGCCGGCAACGTGGACCACGACCGGCTCGTAGGACTGGTCGAGGGCGCGTTCGACGGGGCGCCGGCCGCGGAGGCGCCCGCCGTGCTCGACTCCCCGAACGGGTCGGCCGAGCGGCTGCGCTTCCACCGCAAGGACACCGAGCAGTACCACCTCTGCCTCGGCGCCCCCGGGCTCCCGCGCGGCGACGACCGGCGCTTCGCCCTGCGGATCCTCGACACGATCCTCGGCGGCAGCACCTCGTCGCGGCTCTTCCAGGAGGTGCGCGAGAAGCGCGGGCTCGCCTACTCGGTCTACTCGTACACGAGCCAGTACGCCGACTCCGGCCAGGTTGCGGTGTACGTGGGCACCCGCCCGGACAACGTCGGCGAGGCGCTCGACGTGATCGGGCATGAGCTGCGCAGGCTCGTGGAGGACGGCGTGACGGCGGAGGAGCTCGACCGTGCCCGCGAGAACGTGAAGGGCCGCACGGTCCTGTCGATGGAGTCCACCTCCACGCGGATGAACCGGCTCGGCAGCTCCGTGCTGATGGGGATCCCGCTCCTGACGGTGGACGAGGTGCTCGCCGCGTTCGACGCCGTGACGCTCGAGGGCGTGGCCGAGCTCGCACGCGAGCTGTGGCTGCCGGAGTCGCTCGCGGCGGCCGGCGTGGGGTCGGACGAGGACGCCTTCCGCTCGGCGCTCACGTCGGTGAGCCCCGAACTCGTGGCGTGATCTCGGTAGCCGTCTCCGGTGCGGCGGGCCGCATGGGGCAGACGGTGTGCGCCGCGGTCGAGGGCGCGGAGGACATGGACCTGGTCGGGCGGGCGGACCCGCAGCTCGGCGTCTCGCTGGCCGACGTGCTCGGCGACGCCGACGTGGTCGTGGACTTCAGCACGCCCGACACGGCGCTCGCCAACGCGCGCGCCTGCCTCGAGGCGGGCGTTCACTGCGTGATGGGCACGACGGGCGCCACGTTCGAGGAGCTGCGCGGGGTGGGGGACGCGAACCTGTTCGTGGCGCCCAACTTCGCGATCGGCGCCGTGCTGATGATGCAGTTCGCCCGCCAGGCGGCTGCCCACATGACGGAGAGCGAGATCATCGAGCTGCACCACGACGGGAAGCTCGACGCGCCCTCGGGCACCGCCAAGCGCACCGCGGACCTCATCCGCGAGGCCGGCGGGAACGTGCACGAGCCGATCCACTCGGTGCGCCTCCCCGGCCTGGTCGCGCACCAGGAGGTCATCTTCGGCGGGCTCGGCGAGACGCTCTCGATCCGCCACGACTCCACCTCGCGCGAGAGCTTCATGCCGGGCGTGCTGCTCGCCGTCGCGCCGGGTCGGCGAGCTGCGAGCCGGATCGTCGGCCCGCGTGCCGTCGGCGCTGCGCAGACAGCCTTCGCGTCGTCACGAGCCGACCGCGGTCGTCATGGACGCGGACGGAGCGACCAGGTGAACCTCGCGCACAGGCCGGACGCGATCGCGACTGGTCGCCGTCCCGAGCTAGGCCCGCAGCAGCAGCGCGGTCGCCTCGCCGGCCGGCAGCGGGCGCGCCAGGTGATAGCCCTGGGCCATGGGGCAGCCCTGGTGCGGCCAGGAAGGCGCGCTGCTGCTCGGTCTCGACGCCCTCGGCCACGACCTCGCGGCCGAGCGCCTGGGCGAGCCGGACGATGGCGGTGACCACGGCCGATGCGCTCGCGCTGCGCGGCACGTCGCGCATGAACGAGCGGTCGATCTTGATCTGCTCCACGGGCATCCCGCGCAGCCGGCTGAGCGAGGAGAAGCCCTCGCCGAAGTCGTCGATCGCCACACCCACGCCCAGCGCGTGCAGGCGCTCGAGCGGACCGCGCGCGGCGGCCTCGTCCATGGCGGCCGACTCGGTCAGCTCCACGACCACGCGCGCCGGGCTCGATCCCGTGCCGCTCCAGGGCGGCGCGGAGCGACTCCACGTACTCCGGGCGGCGCAGCTCCCGCGGCGCGGCGTTGACGCTCAGGCGCGGCGTCAGCCCCAGCTCGCGCCACTCGGCGGCCTGGCGGCAGAGCTCGTCGAGCACCCATTCTCCGATCGGGTCGATGAGGCCGCTGTGCTCGGCGGCGGGGATGAACGCGGCCGGGGGGACGAGCCCGCGCGACGGGTCGTTCCAGCGCAGCAGCGCCTCCACGGCCACGGGCTGCCCGCTGTCGAGGGAGTAGATCGGCTGGTAGTGGAGCTCCAGCTCGTTGCGGTCGATCGAGCGGCGCAGGCGCGCCGTCAGCGAGAGCCGGTCGAGCGGGTGCTGCTCCTCGGGCGTGTAGACCATGTGGCCCGAGCGCCCGGCGCGCTTGGCCTGATACATGGCCGTGTCCGCCTGGCGCAGCAGCTCGTCGCCGCCCGCCGCGAGCAGCGGGAAGACGCTCAGGCCGAGGCTGGCGCTCACGTGGAACTCGGCGCCCTCCACCTCCACGGGCTCGGCCAGCGCGGCCGCCACGCGGTTCGCGGTCGCGATCGCGTGATCCATCGCGTCGCCCGGCAGGTCGGGGATCAGCATGAAGAACTCGTCGCCGCCCGTGCGCGCGAGCAGGTCGCCGTGGCGCTTCAGCTCCTCCAGCCGGCGCGCGATCGACACGAGCAGCTCGTCGCCCACGGGGTGGCCGAGGCTGTCGTTCACCAGCTTGAAGTCGTCGAGGTCGAGGCAGAGCAGGCCCACCGAGCGGCCGGCCCCGCGGGCGTGCTCGATCGCCGCGAACACGCTCTCGGAGAGCTGGGCGCGGTTCGGCAGCCCGGTGAGCGGGTCGTGGTAGGCCAGGAACGCCACGCGCTGCTCGGCGAGCCGCCGGTCGGTGATGTCCTCGCCCGACCCGAGCGAGCCGGCGACGCGGCCGTCGTCCGCCCGCAGCAGCGTGTTGTGCCAGCGGATCAGCCGCTCCTCGCCCGATGCGGAGAGCACGGCGCTCTCGAACTCCGTGACCCCCTCGACCTCGCCGCGGATGACCCGCTCGAAGCCCCTTCGCGCCGTCTCGCGCTCCGGCTCCGGCACCGCCACCGCGAACCAGTCGGCTCCGAGCAGCTCCGCCTCGGAGCGCCCGAGCACCTCACAGGCCCGGCGGTTCACGAGGCTGATCCGGCCGTCGGCCCCGATCACCACGATCATCGTGGCGGCGATGTCCAGATAGCCCTGAGCCCGGTCGCGCTCCTCGCGCAGCAGCGCCTCGCTCTCCTGGAGGGCGCTCTGCGTGCGCTTCAGCTCGGTCACGTCCACCAGCACGCCCTGGGTGCAGACCGGGTTGTCGTCGGCGTCGCGGATGATCGTGTCCCGCTCCCAGATCCAGACCACCCGCCCGTCCGCGGCGAGCATCCGGAACTCGCCCTCGTATGGGACCGCCTGCTCGTAGGTCAGGCGCTCGGCCGCGAGCACGCGCTTCCGGTCGTCCGGGTGGATGCGCTCGGCCCAGAGGTCCTGGTTCTCCATCCAGAGCTCCACCGGGAACCCGAGGAGCTCCTCGATCTGAGGGCTGACGTAGAGGAAGGGCGCGTCGGCGGTGAAGTCCGCGATGTAGGTGACCGCGGGGATCTGCTCCACGAGCATCCGGTAGCGGACCTCCGCGGACACGGGCGTCTCGCTCCGGGCAGGGGCGTTCAACGGGAAGACTCGGGCACGTTGCTCCATGGGTCGACGCTCGCCGCGAGGGCTATTCACCTAATCGGGTTACGGCGTGCCCGACTTGAGTCAGGCGGCGGACGCGCTGCCCTTGCGCAGGGCGCGCGGGACCACGAAGCGGATCCCCGAACGCTCGTCGTCGATCGAGCACGTCTTGTTGTCGATCAGCCCCAGCCGCTTGGCGTGGGGGACGAGCGTCATCTGGTTGAGGTAGCGCTCGTGGCCGCGCTTGCGCGTGATGATCCAGAGGTAGCCGGTGTCCTTCAGGCGGGCCCGGTAGCGGACGAGCGCCTCGGCGGCCTCGTCCATCGACTCCACGAGGACGATCGCGCCGTCGAGGTCGCCGGAGCGCACGAGGCCGCGGCCGGCGGCCTGCTTGACGTCGCGACGCAGTCCCGAGCCGACGTCGCCGGCGACCTCGATCCGGTCGTCCTGCTTGACACCCAGCTTCTGCACCGCCGTCCGATGGCTGTAGTCACGCTCCCGGTCCATGGAGAACGAATTGTCTCATTTGCAGCCGATGTTCCGGAAGGGATGAAGGGATCGGTGCGCGAGGCGCTATCGTCGCGCCCATGAAGCTTGGGGGAATCCTCACGGCCATGGTCACGCCGTTCGAGGCCGACGGCGCGCTTGACGAGGAGGGCGCCGCCCGTCTGATGGGAGAGCTGCTCGAGAGCGGCTCCGACGGGCTCGTCGTGGCGGGCAGCACCGGTGAGGCCGCCACCATGACCGACGCCGAGAAGGCCCGGCTCTGGGAGATCGCCGTGGAGGAGTCCGGCGACGCGCCCGTGATCGCCGGCACCGGGACCTACGACACCAGGCATACGATCGAGCTGACACGAGCGGGCCACCGAGATCGGCGTGGACGCCGTGCTCGTGGTGACCCCCTACTACGTCAAGCCGAACCGGCGCGGGCTGAAGGCCCACTTCGAGGCGGTGGCCGCCTCCACCGACCTGCCGGTGATCCTCTACAACATCCCCGCGCGCTGCGCGGTCGACATGCCGAACGACCTGCTGGCCGAGCTGGCCCAGATCGACAACGTGACGGCCGTGAAGCAGGCCCGCTACGACGACCTGGCGCCGATCGAGGGCCTGGACCTGCTCGCCGGCAACGACGACACGCTCGCCAAGGTCCTCGACATGGGCGGCACCGGCGGGATCCTGGTGGCCTCCCAGCTCGTGGGCCGGGAGATGCGGCGCATGATCGACGAGCCCGAGAGCCGCGCCGAGGTCCATGCGTCGCTCGAGGACCTCTTCGAGGCGCTGACGGTCACCACCAACCCGATCCCGGTCAAGGCCGCCATGCGGCTGGCCGGCCACCAGGTGGGCGGCTTCCGGCTGCCGCTCGTCGAGCCGTCCGAGGACGAGGAGGCCGTCATCCGGGCGGCTCTCGAGCGGCACGGCCTATTGGCGAGGGTTTGACGAAGAACGGAACGCTCCGGGTCCTCCCGCTCGGTGGGCTGGGGGAGATCGGCAAGAACATGACCGTCGTGGAGTACGACGGCCGGATCGTCGTCGTGGACACCGGCCTGATGTTCCCGACGCCCGACCAGCTCGGCATCGACCTCGTGCTGCCCGACTTCGCCTACCTGCGCGAGCGGGCCGACGACGTGGACGCGATCGTGCTCACGCACGGGCACGAGGACCACGTGGGGGCGCTCCCGTTCGTGCTGCGCCAGCTCGGGCGCACGCCGCCGATCTACGGCGGCCCGCTGACCGCCGCGATGGTGCGCTCGAAGCTCGACGAGCACAAGCTCCGCGACGTCGACGTGCAGGACGTGCTCGCCGGGCGCGAGCTTCGATGCCGGGCCGTTCGGGGTGGAGATGGTGAAGATGGCGCACTCGATCCCCGACTCGTTCGCGGTCGCGCTGACCTGCGAGCTCGGCACGATGCTGGTGACCGGGGACTACAAGTTCGACCAGACCCCGGTGGACGGGGTCCCGGCCGACGTGGGCCGGCTCGCCGAGCTCGGCCGCGAGGGGCTGCTGCTGCTCTGCGGGGACTCCACGAACGCCGACCGGCCCGGCACGTCGCTCTCCGAGGCGAGCGTGGGCCCGCGCCTCCAGGAGGCCTTCGCCCGCTGCGAGGGCCGGATCGTGGTCACCTGCTTCGCCTCGAACATCCACCGCGTGCAGCAGGTGGTGGACGCCGCGGCCGCCCTCGGCCGCAAGGTCTCGCTGGTGGGCCGCTCGATGCGCAAGAACGTGAACATCGGGCGGATGCTGGGCCACATCGACGTGCCCGAGGGCATGCTCGTGGGCCCTGGCGAGATCGAGGACTTCCCGGACGAGAAGCTCGTGATCCTCTCGACCGGCAGCCAGGGCGAGCCGCTCTCGGCCCTGCGCCGCATGGCCCATGACGACCACCCGCAGGTGGCGCTCCACGAGGGCGACACCGTCATCTTCTCCGCCACGTCCATCCCGGGCAACGAGCGCGCGGTCAACGAGACGATCGACCGCATCTACCGGCTGGGCGCGACCGCGATCACGCCCGCGGAGGTCCCGGTGCACGCGTCGGGACACGGCTACCAGGAGGAGCTGAAGCTGCTCCTCAACCTGACGAAGCCCCGCTACGTCCTGCCGGTGCACGGCGACCACCGCCGCCTGAGCCTCCACGGCCAGCTCGCCCAGGCGGTGGGCGATCCCGCCCAAGTCGATCTTCCACGGCGAGAACGGGCTGCCGCTCGAGCTCGACTCGTCCGGGGCCCGCTTCGGCGAGCGCGAGCAGGCCGGGATGATCTTCGTGGACGGGGTCGAGGTCGGGGACATCGAGGACGTGGCCCTGCGCGACCGCCGCATGCTCTCTGCCGACGGCATCTTCATCGTGGTGGCCACCGTCTCGGAGCAGGACGGGCTGTCCGTGGCGCCGCCCGAGATCATCTTCCGCGGTGTGCCCTTCGTGGACGAGACCGACGAGTTCGTGGACGAGCTGCGCGACGCCGTCGAGGCGTCGGTCGAGCGTTCGGCCAAGGAGCAGATCAAGGAGATCGACCTGCTCCAGGACCACCTCCACGACGACGTGGCCGCGTTCGTCTACGAGCGTCTGCGCAGGCGCCCGATGATCCTGCCGGTGGTCGTCGAGGTCTAGCCGAGCGGAGCCGGCACGCCGCTCAGGGCGGCGAAGCCGTGGAACCGGCACGAGCCCGCCCCGGCGGGATCGGCGATCAGAGACACCACCCCGCTGAGCGCGGCCGTGGTCGCCCCGACGCCGCGAAGGACGAGGACTCGACGGCCTTGGACCCGCCCGCGGTCACGGCGGCGATCGCCTGCGGCGCGGCTCCCAGGCTCGGGACCGACGCCTCCTCGCCGTCGGCGCTCGATCCGGCCTCCGTGGACTGCACGCGCACCTGGGCGAGCGGGCCGCCGCCGCCGGCGGTGCAGGCGCCCGTGAGGGTCAGCGGGCCGTACGTGAGGAGGATGCTCGGCGCGGCGCCCTGGGCGACGGTCCTGGCCGCGATCAGGCGCAGCGAGTCCACGCTTGCGGCGCGGGCGGCGGACGGGACCTGGGCGAGGGTCGACTCGCGGATGTCCTCGCCGAGGATGCTCGAGACGGCGACGTCGCGGCCCTGGATCGTGCTGTTGCGGATGTCGAGGCCGCGGATCTCGTTGTTGCGCAGGTCCTTGGTCCGGATCGTGTTGTTCTTGATCTCGCGCGAGTCGATGTAGCCCGTGGCGACGCCGTACGAGACGCCCCCGAGCGAGACGAACAGCGCGATCAGGGAGATGACGGTGGCGGGGGTCGGCCGCAGCCGAGCGAGGGACTTCAAGACCGGCTCCTACGGGTCGGGTTCAGTCCCGGAACACCGTAGAAGGCGCGGCGGAGCGCTCCGGCTCCGCTTCGGCCGCCAGCGGGAGCCTCACCACGAAGCGGGCGCCGCCGCCCACGGCGTCGGACAGCTCCACCTGGCCGCCGTGGGCCTCCGCGACCGCCCGCACGATCGCCAGGCCGAGGCCGCTGCCGCTCCCGGTGGAGGTGTCGCCGGCGCCGCGGGCGAAGCGCTCGAAGATGCGCCCGCGCAGCTCCTGGGGCACGCCCGGGCCGCGGTCGGACACCTCGAGCAGCGCCTCGCCGTCCCGGCTGGACACGGACACGGTCACCGGGGTGCCCGGAGGGGTGTGGACGAGCGCGTTCTCGATCAGGTTCGCCACCAGGCGGTGGAGGTCATCCGCCACGCCCCGCACCGGGACCGGGCCGGGGACGTCCAGCGACAGCGTCTGCCCGGCGGCGAGCGGGCTCGCCTCGGTGGCGGCCTCGCGTGCCACCGCGGTGAGGTCGAGGACTCGCTTGGGGGCCTGGCGCCCGGCGTCCGCCCGGGCCAGGAGCAGGAGGTCCGCCACCAGGCGCCGCATGCGGTGCGAGGAGCGCAGCGCCGAGCCGGCCATCTCGCGCGCCTCGCCGTCCACCTCCGCCTCGAGCAGCTCGAGGTTGGCGAGGATGCTGGTCAGCGGGGTGCGGAGCTCGTGCGAGGCGTCGGCCACGAAGTCGCGCTGGCGCTGGAGCGCCGCCTCGCTCTCGCCGCGAGCGGCGCTCAGCTGGCGGAGCATGTCCTCGAGCGTGAGCGCGAGGTCCGACACCTCGTCGTTGGCGTGCGGCTTCGGCAGCGTCACGTCGGGGTCGCGCGTCCGTGCCACCTCGCGCGCGGCGCGGGTGAGGCCCGCGATCGGCCGCATCGCGCGCCGGGCCACGAACAGGCCGCCGACGAACGCCAGGAGCGTGCCGCCGATCACGCCGAAGCCGAGGAACAGGCGGACCTTGTTGATCGTCTGCGCGACGCTGCTCTCCGGCTTGCCGTACTGGACGTACGCGAACGTCTGCGCCACCGGGCTGCCGAGCGGGTCGGCGATCGACCCGGTCCCGATCGTGCCGGCCACGAGCGGCCGGGAGACGACGCGGTAGCGGGCCCACGTCGTGCACGCCCTCGGGTGTCGTCGGCGCCCAGGTCCACGCTGCCCGAGGTCGCGGGCGGGAACATCACGCTGCCCGCGCTGGTTCACCACGCGAACCGCGGCGTCGCCGGCGCCCGCATAGAGGAGCGGCTCGGTCCGCAGCGTGATCTCGCCGTCGGAGCCCGAGCCGGGTGATGCTGTCCTGCAGGCGGTCCTGGAGGTCGGCGGCGGTGGCCCGCAGGTCGTCGTCGAAGCCCGTCCGGATGCGCTGCTCGGCCAGCGCGCCGATCACGGCGGAGAACAGGCAGAGGATCGCGAACGTGAGCGCGGCGCTCACGACGGCGACCTTCAGCCGAACCGGAAGGCGTGCCCTCAGGCTTCGGCCCTCAGCACGTACCCGGCCCCGCGCACCGTGTGGAGGAGGCGCGGCTCGCCGCCGGCCTCGAGCTTGCGGCGCAGGTTCGAGATGAACACGTCCACGGTGTTCGTCTCCGCGAAGGGGTGGTAGCCCCAGACCTCGTCCAGCAGGGCCTGGCGCGACACGACGATGCGCTCGTTGCGCATCAGGTGCTCCAGCAGCTCGAACTCGCGCGCGGTCAGCTCCAGGGTGCGCTCGCCGCGAAAGACCTCGTGGGTGTCGGGGTTCAGGCGCAGGTCGCCGGCCACGAGGAAGGCGCTCCCGCGCGGGGGGCGCCGCCGCAGCAGCGCGCGCAGGCGGGCGAGCAGCTCGGCGCGCTCGAAGGGCTTGACGAGGTAGTCGTCGGCGCCGGAGTCGAGGCCCTCCACGCGCGCGTCCACGGCGTCGCGAGCCGTGAGCATGAGGATCGGCACGTCGGCCTCCTCGCGGATCCGGCGGCAGACCTCCACGCCGTCCAGCTTGGGCAGCCCGAGGTCCAGCACCACCGCGTCCGGCTCGAAGACGCCGGACTCCGCGAGCGCCGCCTCGCCGTCGCCGGCCACGCGCACCTCGTAGCCCTCCTTGTCCAGCGAGCGTCTGAGCACGCCGGCGATGTCGGCGTCGTCCTCCACCACGAGCACTCGGGGCCGGCCGCTCACGCTGCCAATGGTAGGGAGGGGGAGGGGTGCCTCCGTCGAACCTCCGTCCGATGGCCGCGCGCAAGCCCAGAGGACGCTCCGGCCGCCGGGGCCGCCGGCGGCTTCCGAGCGGCATCCGCATGCCCACCCTCGATCAGGGCCAGTGGGACCTGGTCGGCCTCGGGCTCGTCTCCTTCGCCGCCTTCTTCGCGTGCGTCTTCTACCTCGGCTGGGCCGGCGGCCAGGTGGGCGAGGCGATGGCGGACGGCATCCTCGTGCTCTTCGGCGGCGCCGGCTACCTCGCGCCGCTGGCGCTGTTCGCCGCGGGCGCCGTGGTGATGCTGCGCCCGATGCTGCCGGCGGTGCAGCCATGGGGGCTCGGCGCCCTCTGCCTGGGCGGCGCGCTCACGCTCGGCCTCGCCGCCGGATCGCTCGGCCTCGGCCCGGGCGACACGCCGCGCGACGGCTTCCTCGACCCCGAGTACCTGCGCCACCACGGCGGGCTCGTGGGCGAGTCGACCTTCTGGGTGTCGAGCCACCTCTTCTCGCACGCGGGGTCGCACATCCTCTTCGTGTTCCTGCTCCTGGCGGGCGTCCTGCTCCTGACCGGGGCGTCCGTGGCCGGCGTGGTGGGCGCGACGCGACAGGGCGTGGCCACCACCACCGAGCGCGTTCGCGTCTCGAAGCAGGACCTGGCGAACGCGCTCTCCGGTCTCACCTCGGCGCCCCCGCAGGGGCCGCTGCCCGGGCAGTCGGTGGCTCCGCCCGAGCCCGAGGACTCGGAGCCGGTCGTGCGGGCGACCCACGTGGAGGCCCCGGCGCTCGACGCGTCCGAGCGCTACCCCGACATGTACGAGGACGAGGAGGACGAGGAGCCGGCAGCGGAGCCGTTCGGCGAGGCCGAGCCGGAGCCCGAGCCCTCCGGAGCCGCTTCCCGAGCCCGAGCCCGAGCCGCGAGCCCGAGGCCGACGGAGAGCCCGCGCTCACCCCGCAGGGCCACCGCCGCTCGGCGGTCACCGAGTCGGACGAGATCGACTACCGGATGCCGAAGCAGTCGTTCCTGAAGCGCTCGAACGGAGCGCAGAAGGTCGACACCAAGGGGATCGAGCGCGCCGGCGCGCAGCTCGTGGAGACGCTTTCCCACTTCAACGTCGAGGCGCGCGTGATCGGGACCGTCACCGGCCCGCACGTGACGCGCTACGAGCTCAGGCTCGCGCCCGGCATCAAGATGTCGAAGGTCGCCCAGCTGAAGGACGACCTGGCCTACGCCCTGGCGGCGGAGCAGGTCCGGATCCTGGCGCCGATCCCCGGCAAGCAGGCCGTGGGCGTCGAGGTCCCGAACCGCGTCCGCAAGATGGTCCACCTCGGCGACGTGTTCCAGGAGGCCCCGACCGGCTGGTCGCCGCTGTCGGTCTGGCTCGGCAAGGACATCGCGGGCAAGGCGATCGGCACCGACCTCGCCAAGCAGCCGCACATCCTGATCGCCGGAACCACCGGCTCCGGAAAGTCGGGCTGCGTGAACGCGATGCTCTCGTCGATCCTGCTGCGCTCGTCTCCGAACGAGCTGCGGATGGTGCTCGTGGACCCGAAGCGCGTCGAGCTCAACCACTACGAGGGCATCCCGCACCTGCTCACGCCGGTCGTCACGAGCCCGCGCCTCGCCGCGAACGTGCTCGGCAACCTGATCAAGGAGATGGAGGAGCGCTACGGGGTCATGAGCCGCGCCAAGACGCGCAACCTCACCGAGCTCAACCGCGTCCGCCAGCGCCAGGGCGAGCCCGCGCTCCCGTACATCCTCTGCGTGATCGACGAGCTGGCCGACCTGATGATGGTCGCCCCGGCCGACGTGGAGGACTCGATCATCAGGCTGGCGCAGAAGTCGCGCGCGGTGGGCATCCACCTCGTGCTCGCCACGCAGCGCCCGAGCGCGGACGTGATCACCGGCATGATCAAGGCGAACGTGCCGGCGCGGATCGCATTCGCGGTCTCGTCGCAGACCGACTCGCGCGTGATCCTCGACCAGAACGGCGCGGAGTCGCTGCTCGGACAGGGCGACATGCTCTTCCGGCCCTCCGGCGAGTCGCGCTCGGCGCGCATCCAGGGCGCCTTCATCGGCGAGGACGAGATCGAGCGGCTGACCGAGCACTGGCGCCGCCAGGGCGAGCCGGAGCTGCACGAGGAGCTGCTCGAGGCCGTGGAGCCCGAGGAGGGCGAGGACTCGGCGAGCGACTTCGACCCGGACCAGGACGACATGCTGGCCGACGCCATCTCGACCGTCGTGCAGATGGGCACGGCCTCCACGTCGATGCTCCAGCGCCGCCTGCGCGTCGGCTACACGCGCGCGGGCCGGCTCGTGGACATGATGGAGCGCCGCGGCGTGATCTCCGGCTACGAGGGCTCCAAGGCCCGTCAGGTGCTGATCACCGAGGCGGACCTGCCGCGGGTGCTGGAGTCGCTGGCGGACGCCGCCGTGGCGGCCTCGTCCGAGGACTGACGCGAGCTCCGCCGCGAGTCCCGGCCGATCCGCGGACATCGCAGCGCTTGACCGAAGGGACCTGCGGGCGGCTCGGGGCGAAGCGCACAGCGGTGAGCCGTTCGTACAGCGTGCCGGCCCACTCGGCGAGCCGGTGCAGCGGCCCGCGGACGGCGCGATGCCAGATGATCAATGCGGCGAGTGCGCCGATGGCCGCGCCGGCGAGCACGTCGGTCGGGTAGTGGGTACCGACCGCGACACGGCCGACCGAGACGAGCACGGCCAGCCCGAGCGCCAGGATCCCGGCTTTGCGGTGACGCAACAGCAGTGCGACGGCGATGGCGAACGCCGCGGTGGCGTGGTCGCTCGGGAACGACGGGTCAGCCGAGCGGGCGATGAACAGATGCGCGTCCGCGGCGTGCGCCACATACGGGCGAGGCCGGCTCACCCAGTCCGCAAGCAGCTGCGCGACGCCCAGCGCCAGCAGCGCGCTGAAGCCGGCGGCCACCACGCCGTGCCTGCCGTTGACCGACCGCCACTTGCCGCGCACGAAGAACAACACCGCCAGCAGCGTCATGAAGCGCCCACTGGGCGTACATGGCGAAGACCCGCAGGGTGTCCTCGAACCGGTCGTGGTGGTAGGCAAACCCGTTCATCGACTTGTACAGCGTGAAATCGATGTCAACGAGCGTAGCCAGAACGCTCTCCCCCGACGTCGGCTACTCGGACAGCCCCGCCGGCGCCCCCAGCCGCTGGGGGCCGCATGAATGCCGTCATTCATTCGCCTCGATTGCCATCGCCGCCGGGGTGAACATCGGTACGGTGTCGGCGGCGCTCGGCCACGCCGGCGTCACGATCACGTGGGAGCGCCTATCACCACCTCCTGCCGGGCACACTCTTGACGTGCACGACCCACGATTTAGCTTGGTAGAGCGGAACGCGGGGTCCTGACGCCGATGCCCACCATCGGTGAGACGCTGCGCGAGGCCCGCATGCGTCAGCACCTCGACATCGCCGATGTCGAGCGGCAGACGAAGATCCGCGCGAAGTACCTGCGGGCGCTCGAGAACGGGGAGTTCTCGATGCTGCCCGGGACCCACGTTCGTCAAGACGTTCCTGCGGACCTACGCGGAGCTGCTCGGGCTCGACCCGCACGCGCTCGTGGAGCAGTACCGCGCCCAGCACGAGCCGCGCGACGAGCTGGAGACCCTCCAGCCGATCGGCCCGCCGGGCCGCCAGCGCGAGCCGCGCCGCGGCCCGCCGCGCTTCTGGATCATCGCGATGCTGCTGGGGGCCGTGATCGTCGCGGGCCTGGTGGCCCTGGGCCTGAGCAGCGACGAGGACCCGTCCGAGGACCGCGCGGCCGCCACGACCACGGAGACGACGCAGCGCACCGAGCGGACCGACGACCGAGCGCGAGGCGACGCCCGCGCCTCCGCGGCGCGTGGTCGTCCGCGTGACCCCCAGCACCCCGACCTACGTGTGCGTGGACACGGGGGAGGGGACCGAGGTGACCTTCGAGGGCACCCTCGACGCCGCCCAGACGTTCCGCGGCAGGCGGCTGCGCTTCAACATCGGCAAGACCGCGGTGGACGTGCGCGTGAACGGGAAGAAGGTGCCGATCGAGCCGGGCCCCGACCCGGTCGGGTTCGAGTTCACGCCGAGCTCCACGGAGCCGCTCCCGCTCGGACAGCGCCCTTGCGCGTGAGCCGCCGATGAGCGCCCGCGCCGGGATCGTCGTCACGGGCACGGAGGTGCTGACCGGCCGCATCAGCGACCGCAACGGCCCCTGGCTGGCCGACCGGCTGCTCGAGCTCGGCATCGAGCTCGCCCACATCACGATCACCGGGGACCGCGCCGAGGACATGGAGGCGCAGCTCCGCTTCATGGCCGACCAGGACGTGGACGTGGTGATCACGAGCGGCGGGCTCGGCCCGACGGCGGACGACATGACCGTGGAGGTCGTGGCGCGCTTCGCGGGCCGGCCGCTGGTGCTGGACGAGGCGCTCGAGGAGCGGATCGCGGACATCCTGCGCGGGCTGATGCAGCGCTTCCGCCACTGGGACTTCGACGCCGTGCGGGCCGCCAACCGCAAGCAGGCGCTGGTGCCCGAGGGGGCCTACGTGATCAACCCGGTCGGGACGGCGCCCGGGGTGGTCGTGCCGGGCAAGCCCACGGTGGTGGTCCTGCCGGGCCCGCCGCGCGAGCTCCAGGGCATGTGGGACGAGGCGGTGTCCACGCCGGCCTTCCAGGAGGCCACGGCCGGCCGCACCGACTACGACCAGGACACGCTGCGCCTGTTCGGCCTCCCGGAGTCGGGGATGGCCGAGACGCTGCGGGTGGCGGAGGACGAGATCGAGGGCTTCGACCGCCTCGAGATCACGACCTGCCTGCGCCGCGCGGAGGTCGAGGTGGTCACCCGCCACGAGCCGGGGGAGGGCGCGGAGGCGTACGACCGGCTGGTCGAGCTGATCCGCTCGCGGCATCCGCGCGAGCTCTTCTCGACCGACGGCTCGAAGGTCGACGACCAGGTGGCGGAGCTGCTCGCCGGACGGCGGATCGCCACGGCCGAGTCCTGCACCGCCGGCCTGATGGCCGCCCGCCTCACCGAGCGGCCGGGCTCCTCCGAGTACGTGGCCGGCGGCGTGGTGGCCTACGCGAACGAGGCCAAGACCGAGCTTCTGGGCGTGGACCCCGCGCTGATCGAGCGTCACGGGGCCGTGTCCCCGGAGGTGGCCGCGGCGATGGCCCAGGGCGCGCTGGAGCGCTTCGGCGCCGACACCGCGGTGGCGGTCACCGGGATAGCCGGGCCCGGCGGAGGCACCGAGGAGAAGCCCGTGGGCACGGTCAGCTTCTGCGTGAGCACGGCGGAGGGAGGGTCGCTCGCGCGCGACGTGCTGCTGCCGGGCGGGCGGGCGGACATCCGCGAGCGCTCCACCACGGTGGCCATGCACCTGCTGCGGCGCCTCCTCAGGGGCGAGGAGGAGGCGATCCTCTGAGCGGGCCGCGGGCGCGCATGTTCGTGGCCCTGGACCTCCCGGCCGACGCCCGGGCGTCCCTCGCCGGCTGGCGCGACGCGCTCGTGGCGGACCGGCGCGACCTGCGGGCGGTGCCCGCCGAGCACCTGCACGTCACGCTCGCCTTCCTCGGCTGGCAGGACGAGTCGGCCGCGGAGTCGATCGCGGCCGCCGCCGGCGCGGCGGTCACCGGCCTGCCGCGCCCGCGGCTGACGCCGACCGAGGTGCGGGCCGTGCCCGAGCGCAACCCGCGGCTGTTCGCGCTCGACCTCTTCGACGAGGGCGGCCGCGCCGTGGCCCTCCAGGCCGCGGTGGCCGGCGCCCTCGAGCGGGAGCGGGTCTTCGAGCCGGAGCGGCGGCCCTTCTGGCCGCACGTCACCCTGGCGCGCGCGAAACGCTCCGAGCGCGGGGTCGCGCCGCTCGCCGGCGGCGCTCCGCCGCCGGGTGGGATCGAGCCGGGCGAGCTGACGCTCTATCGCTCGACCCTGCGGCCCCAGGGCGCGCTCTACGAGCCGCTCGGCCGCACGGCGCTGGCTGCCTGACCGGCTCCTCCGCGGGGGCGAACGTCTGTCCGGTCGCACTCCTACCTTGTGTCGTTCCAGAGCCTCGAGGAGACGCGTCAAATGGAGAAGGAACAGGAGAAGGCCGCCAAGGCCCGCGAGTCGGCCCTGAAGGGCGCGCTCACGCAGATCGAGCGGCAGTTCGGAGCCGGCTCGATCATGAAGATGGGGGACGACGCCTTCGCCGTCTCCGTGGAGGCCGTGCCCACGGGCGCGATCTCGCTCGACCTGGCGCTCGGCGTCGGCGGGCTCCCGCGCGGGCGGATCGTCGAGATCTTCGGCCCGGAGTCGTCGGGTAAGACCACGCTGCTCTACCACGTGCTCGCCAACGCCCAGAAGCTGGGCGGCATCTGCGCCTTCATCGACGCCGAGCACGCCATGGACCCCGTCTACGCCAAGCGCATCGGGGTGGACATCGACGAGCTGCTCGTCTCGCAGCCGGACCACGGCGAGCAGGCGCTCGAGATCGCGGACCTCCTGATCCGCTCCGGCGCCGTGGACGTCGTCGCGATCGACTCCGTCGCGGCGCTCACGCCCAAGGTCGAGCTGGAGGGCGCGATGGGCGACCAGAGCGTCGGCCTCCAGGCCCGGATGATGAGCCAGGCGATGCGCAAGCTCGCCGGCAACCTGAACCGGGCGAACACGCTCTGCGTGTTCACCAACCAGATCCGCGAGAAGGTGGGCGTGATGTTCGGCTCGCCGGAGACCCAGCCGGGCGGCCGTGCGCTCAAGTTCTACTCCTCGCAGCGACTCGACATCCGCCGCATCGAGACCCTCAAGGAGGGCACCGAGGCGGTCGGCAACCGGGTGCGCGTGAAGGTCGTCAAGAACAAGGTCGCGGCGCCGTTCCGGCAGGCCGAGTTCGACATCGAGTACGGCATGGGCATCAGCTCGGAGGGCTGCATCCTCGATCTGGGGATCGAGCACGGCATCGTCCAGAAGTCCGGGTCGTTCTTCTCCTACGAGGACGAGCGGCTCGGTCAGGGGCGCAACAACGTGAAGGGGTACCTGCGCGAGCGCCCGGACGTGGCCCAGGAGATCGAGAACAAGATCTACGCGGTCCTGGGCGCGCAGCCGGCGGATGCGCCGCTGGCGGCCGTGGAGCCGGCGCCGGAGGACGCGGACGCCGGCTCGGAGGCCGCTCCGGCCGAGGAGGCTCCGCAGGAGCAGGCCGCGTAGGCGGCGGTCAGCCGGGCCATGGAGGACTCGGCACCGGCGCCCGACCTCGAACGGGCGCTGGCCTACGCGCACCGGGCGATCGGCAGGCGCGAGCAGACCGTCGCCGAGATCAGGGCGCTCCTCGAGCGCCGCGGCGTCGAGGCGCCGGTGATCGACGTCGCGATCGAGGATCTGTGCGCGAGCGGCCTGCTGGACGACGCTCGCTTCGCGCGGCGCTTCGCCACCGACAAGCGCGAGCTGGACCTCTGGGGCGCGCGCCGGATCGAGAGCGAGCTGAGCAGGCGCGGCGTCGGGGCGGGGGAGATCGCGGCGGTCGTGGACGCGGGCGACCGCGACGAAGAGCTCGAGACGGCCCTGGTCCTGCTCGGCAGGCGGATGCCCGGGCCCCTGGAGGGCGATCGCGAGCGCGACCGCGCCTGGCGCCTCCTGGTGCGGCGCGGGTACGAGCCGGAGCTGGCCTACGAGGCCGTGCGTGAGCACGATCGCGCTGGGCGCTGACGGTCGCGGGTTGCCAGCGAATGGGTGCGTGGTTACCCTCATGTGAAGCGGCCGGCACGGCCGCCGTGAGACCGGAACGCATGCAAATCGCACCTTTTCAAGAGACACGACCGGCGGGTGGATCCCGCGAAAACTTGACCGTCAGGGCTCCCTAAAGCCCGTCCGGCAGGCGACTGCCACTTCCGCCGTCTCGCGGCGCTGAGCCGCAACCGCTCGACAGCTGAGATCGAGGCCGGCGCCCGCGCGCCGGATCAAGGAGACGCAGGAAGATGGAGATTGCGGTGACGGCGCTTGTGGCGGCTGCGGTCGCGGTCGCGGTTGTGCTTCTCGTCCACCGCCCGCGGGCGCTCGCGGCAGGCGGAGGCGCGCTCGCGGCTCCGGAGCGGAGCGAGCCCGGCGCGGCGCCGATGAGCCCGGCGCGCCGGGACGAGCTCGAGGAGGAGCTCGTGGCGCGGCGCTCCGAGCTCGCGCGGCTCGAGGAGCGGCTGCGCGCCCGCGAGAGCGCGCTCGACGCCCAGGAGGACGAGCTCGGCTGAGAAGGAGCGCTCGCTCGAGGACCGCGCGGCGCAACGTGGATCACGGCCGCGAGGAGCTGCGCGAAGCGAAGCGCGACCACGTCCGCGAGCTGGAGCGGGTGGCCGGCCTGAGCGCAGCGCAGGCGAAGCAGATCCTCATGCGCGAGCTCGAGGACGAGCTGCGCCACGACAGCGCGCGGCTCGTCAGGCAGGTGGAGGAGGAGGCCCGCCGCGACGCCGACCGGCGCGCGCGCAGCATCCTCTCCACCGTCATGCAGCGGCTCGCCTCGGGCCACGCGGTCGAGACCACCGTCTCGGTCGTGGAGCTCAAGTCCGACGAGCTCAAGGGCCGGATCATCGGCCGCGAGGGGCGCAACATCCGCACCCTGGAGACGCTCACCGGGATCGACTTCATCATCGACGACACGCCCGGCGCGGTCCTCCTCTCGGGCTTCGACGGCGTGCGCCGGGAGATCGCCCGGCTCACGCTCGAGCGCCTGCTCGTGGACGGCCGGATCCACCCGGCCCGGATCGAGGAGGCCTACCACCACGCGAAGTCCGAGATCGACACGCACGTGGTCGAGATCGGCGAGCAGGCGGTGTTCGAGGCGAACGTGGGCTCGGTGCATCCCGAGCTGATGAAGCTGCTCGGGCGGCTGCGCTTCCGCACCAGCTACGGCCAGAACGTGCTGCACCACTCGGTGGAGTGCTCGCGCCTGGCCGCGATGCTCGCCGAGGAGCTGGGCGCCGACGCGCGCGTGGCCGCGCGGGCGGCGCTGCTGCACGACATCGGCAAGGCCGTCTCGCACGAGACCGAGGGCCCGCACGCGCTCGTCGGCGGCGAGCTGGCGCGCCGCTGGAAGGAGTCGGAGGCGGTGGCGCACGCCATGGAGGCGCACCACAACGAGGTGGAGCCGCAGACCGTGGAGGCCGTGATCGTGCAGGTCGTGGACTCGCTCTCGGGAGCGCGGCCCGGGGCGCGCGGCGAGTCGCTCGAGCACTACGTCAAGCGCCTCCACGAGCTGGAGGAGATCGCGTCGCGTCACGAGGGCGTGGACAAGGTCTACGCGATGCACGCGGGCCGCGAGATCCGCGTGATCGTGCAGCCGGAGGCCGTGGACGACGACGCCGCGGCGCTGCTGTCCCGCCAGATCGCCCGTGACGTGGAGAAGGAGCTCGACTACCCGGGGCAGATCAAGGTCACGGTCATCCGCGAGAGCCGCTCCACCGACTACGCTCGCTGAGCGATGAAGACGTACCACCTGACCACCTTCGGGTGCCAGATGAACGAGCACGACTCGGAGCGCATGAAGGGCATGCTCGACTCGCTCGGGTACGCCGAGGCGCCCGAGCGCGACGGCGCCGACCTGATCCTCTTCAACACCTGCTCGATCCGCGAGAAGGCGGACAACCGCCTGGTGGGGCACCTCGGCGAGGCCAAGCGCCTCAAGGCCGAGGATCCCACGCGCGTGGTGGGGGTCGGAGGGTGCTGGTCGCAGTCGGTCAAGGAGGGCGTGTTCGAGCAGTTCCCGTTCGTCGACGTGGCGTTCGGGCCGGGGCAGGTGCACCGGCTCGCCGAGTTCCTGACGAGCGACAGCCTCACCGCGCAGGGCTACTTCGAGTTCGAGGGCTTCACCGGCCACCTCCCGATGAAGCGCGAGCGCGAGTTCCAGGCCTGGGTCCAGATCTCCGTGGGCTGCAACTGCGCCTGCTCGTACTGCATCGTGCCGTCCACGCGCGGGCGCGAGGTGTCGCGGCCGTTCGCCGAGCTGCGCGCGGAGGTCG
This sequence comes from uncultured Thermoleophilaceae bacterium, assembly GCA_963768465.1. Classification (GTDB taxonomy): domain Bacteria; phylum Actinomycetota; class Thermoleophilia; order Solirubrobacterales; family Thermoleophilaceae; genus JACVRW01. Next base: position 166,645 of record CAVYIA010000016.1, read on the forward strand.
AGCGGCTCGCCGCCGACGGCGTGCGCGAGGTCACGCTGCTCGGCCAGAACGTCTGCTCCTACGGGCGCGACCTGCCGCGCGGTGAGAAGTCCAGCTTCGCCGAGCTGCTCGCGGAAGTCGACGCGATCGAGGGAATCGACCGGATCCGCTACACGAGCCCGCATCCCAAGGACATCCGCGAGGACGTGATCGCCGCGCACGCCGAGCTGCCCTCGGTGTGCGAGCACATCCACCTCCCGCTCCAGTCGGGCTCGAGCCGCATCCTGAAGGCCATGCGCCGCACCTACGGCCGCGAGCGCTACCTCGACCGGGTGGCGATGATCCGCGAGCGCGTGCCGGACTGCTCGCTCAGCACGGACATCATCGCGGGGTTCCCGGGGGAGACGGACGCGGACTTCGAGGAGACGATGGAGGTGGTGGAGGAGGTGCGCTTCGACTCGGCCTTCACCTTCGCGTTCTCGCCGCGCCGGGGCACGACGGCGGCCACGCTGCCGGACCAGGTGCCGCCGGAGGTCAAGCGCGAGCGGATGGAGCGCCTCGTGGAGGCGGTCCAGCGCCACGCCACCGAGCGCGCGCAGCGCTTCGTGGGGCGGACCATGGAGGTGCTGGTCGAGGGCCCGTCGCGCACCGACCCGTCACGGCTGCGCGGCCGCACGCGCCACAACAAGACCGTGAACTTCGCCGGCGTGGCCGAGCCGGGTGAGCTGGCCCACGTGGAGATCGCCTCCGCCACGAGCACCACGCTCGCGGGCGAGGAGGCGCTACTCGCCCGTCTGGCCGGCTAGGGCCTGCTCCAGCTCCCTGGTGGCCGCCCGCGCGGCCAGGAGGCCGTCGCCGGCCCACCAGAGGCGGTCGTCCACCGGAATCGCCTTGCGCAGGCCCAGGCTCGCCGGCGTGGCGGTCGCGCCGGGCGCGCGCGAGACCAGCACCACGTCCGCGCCCTGCGCTCCTCGGCGGGCACGAGGCCGGCGTCGCTCAGCACCTTGCCGGGGAAGGCCTCGGGGCGTGCCAGCCGCGTCTGCCCGCGGGAGGATGCGAACGACCGCCACGCGGGTACCGGCGAGCGGGCGCAGCCGTGCGCCGCGCCGCGGCGGCCGTGCGGTCCCAGCCCGTGAGGAGTGCCTCGGCCTGGTTCGTCCGGCCGAGCGCCTCGCCGAACAGGCGCAGGTCGAGCTTCCAGTTGGCCGCGGCGCCGCCCTCGCTGAACACGGTGGGGGCGATCTTGCTCAGGCGTCCCAGCGGCGGCCCTGCGTGGCTCTTGCTCCGAGGATCACGTCGGGGTCGAGGACCGCCACGCGGAGCAGGTGCGCGCCGCAGGAGCGCGCGGCTCGACCCGGAGGCCCGGGCGGCGCAGGTAGGCGGGGCGCGCCCGCCGGGCAGAAGGGCCGCCACCGGCTGCACGCCCAGGGCGAGGATCGCGTCGAGCGCGCCGTCGCTCAGGGCCAGCGGGCGCTCGGCCAGGCCCGGGACCTTGCTCTCGCCGGAGGCGTGGGCGACCTTGAGCGGCTTGGCGTTCTCGCGCGTCTCGTCGAAGCCGGCTGCCGCAGCCGGCGGCGAGCAGGGCGAGGCGCTGCGAGGAAGGTGCGGAGCGGGCGCGGCATCGGCCTGTATTCCTAGCGGGTGAGCCGCGCGGCAATACTGGGCGCGTGCGCGTGATCGCCCTGTTCGGGCCGACCGGGGTGGGCAAGACGGCGGTGGCGATCGCGCTCGCGGAGCGGCTTCGCGCCGCCGGGGAGGATCCGGTGGCCGTCTCGGCGGACGCGTTGCAGGTGTACAGCGGCCTCGAGCTGCTCACCGGGGCGGCGAGCGCCGCGGAGCGCGAGCGGCTCGACCACCGGCTGCTCTCGTTCGTGCCGGTCACCGAGACGTTCTCGGCGGGCGCGTTCGCCGAGCTCGCGCACCGGGAGGTCGACGAGGCCCTGGAGGCCGGCCGGCGCCCGCTCGTGGTGGGCGGCACCGGCCTCTACCTGCAGGCGGCGCTCACCGACCTCGACCTGCGCCCGCCGGCGCCGGCGGACGTCCGTGAGCGCCTCGAGGCGCGAGCTGGCGGAGCGCGGCAGCGCGGCCCTGCACGCGGATCTCGCGGCGCGCGACGCGGAGGCCGCGGCGGCGATCGAGCCCGGCGACCGCACCCGCGTCGTGCGCGCGCTCGAGCTGCTCGAGATGGGGGAGGAGCCGGCGCCCAGGGGTGCCGGCTCGCGCCTGTGGACCGCCGGCATGCGCCATCCCACGCTCCTGTGCGGCCTCGTCATGGAGCGCGAGGCCCTGTACGCCCGCATCGACGAGCGCGTGGATGCGATCGTGGCCGCCGGCGCGGCGGAGGAGGTGCGCCGCGCGGATGCGGCGGGAGCGTCCCGCACCGCGCGCGCGGCGCTCGGCTTCGAGGAGCTCCTGGCCGGGGACGTGGACGCGATGAAGCGGCGCACGCGCAACCTGGCGAAGCGCCAGCTCACCTGGCTGCGGCGGCTCGAGGGCGCCCAGCTCGTGGACCTGACGGCGGCCGGGCCGGACGACGCGGCGGCCGAGATCGAGGCCCGCGCCCGGAGGTAGAGTGGCGCGCCGTGCGCTTCGAGAAGTGGCAGGCGCTCGGCAACGACTACGTGATCGTGGCCGAGCGCGACCTCCCGTTCCCGCTCACCCCGGCCCGCGTCCGGGCGCTCTGCGCAGCGCACACCGGGCTGGGGGCCGACGGCGTCCTGCTCCTGTCGGAGACCGACGAGCGCGGCTTCGTGGCCGAGCTGCGGATCTTCAACCCGGACGGATCGGAGGCCGAGCTGTCGGGCAACGGCGTTCGCGAGGCCGTGCTCTACCTGCGCCGCAACGGCTGGGTCGACGCACGACAGCTTCTCGATCCGCACGGCCGCGGGGGAGATCCGGCCCACGATCACGGGCGCCGACACCTGCCGGATCGACATGGGCAGGGCGCGGCTGCGCTCCGAGCGCGACTTCCCTTCGGGGGGCGACGACGGCGCCGGCGTGATCGAGTCGGCGGGCCGCGAGTTCGCCTTCCAGTTCGTGCAGGTGGGCAACCCGCAGTGCTCGATCGAGCTGGAGTCCGGGCTCGAGGAGCTCGACCTCGCGCGCTATGGCGCGCCGATCGAGAGCCACGAGCTGGTTCCCGCGGCGCACCAACGTGTCGTTCTGGCAGCGCGAGCCCGGCGGCGGGATCCGGGCGCGGATCTTCGAGCGCGGGGTGGGGGAGACGATGTCCTCCGGGACGGGCGCCACCGGCGCCGCGGTGGCCGCGGTCCTGCGCGGCATCGACAGCCCGGTGACGGTCCGCCTCGACGGCGGCGAGCTGGAGGTGGAGGTCGGGGAGGACCTGCACGTGGACCTGACGGGCTGGGCGGTGCCTGTGTACCGCGGCGAGCTGAGCGACGAGCTGTTGGGAGGTCTCAGTGAGATCGAGTGAGCGGCTGGAGCGGCTGCCGCCGTACCTGTTCGCGGAGCTGGAGCGCAAGGTCGCCGCGAAGAAGGCGGCGGGCGTGGACGTGATCAGCCTCGGGATCGGCGATCCGGACACGCCGACCCCGAGCGACACGGTCGAGGCGCTGGCGCGCGCGGCGGCGGATCCCGGCACGCACCAGTACCCCTCGAACCGCGGGCGCCCGGAGCTGCGCGAGGCGTTCGCACGCTTCTACGACCGCCGCTTCGGCGTGGAGCTCGACGCGGCCACGGAGATCGTCCCGGCGCTGGGAGCGAAGGAGGCGGTGTTCAACCTGAACCTCGCCTTCCTCGACCCGGGCAGCGCCGCGCTCGCCGCCGACCCGGGCTACCCCGTCTACACGGGGGGCCCGCTGCTGGCGGGGGCGGAGGCCGTGCTGATGCCGCTGCTTCCGGAGCGCGGCTTCGCCCCGGACCTCGGGGCGATCGGCAGGAAGGACCGCGGGCGCGCGCGCCTGATGTTCCTGAACTACCCGAACAACCCCACCGGCGCCGTGGTGCCGGACGGGCTGTTCGAGGAGGCCGTGGAGTTCGCCCGCGCGAACGACCTGCTGGTCGTGCACGACGCGTCCTACACCGAGACCACCTACGACGGCTACGTGGCGCCGAGCTTCCTGGCCACGCCCGGGGCCAAGGAGGTGGGCATCGAGGTCTTCTCGCTCTCGAAGGGCTGGAACATGACCGGCTGGCGCACGGCGGCCGTGGTGGGCAACGCCGAGGCCGTGGAGGCCTACTGGAAGCTCAAGACCAACATCGACTCCGGCATGTTCGAGGCGGTGCAGCTGGCGGCCGCGGAGGCGCTCGAGGCGGGGCCGCCGGCGGGGATGACGGACGTGTACGCGCGCCGGCGCGACCTGGTCTGCTCCGCGCTGGCCGAGATCGGCGTGGACATCACGCCGCCGCTGGCCACGATCTACGTCTGGGCGCCGGTGCCCGAGGGCCACACCTCGGCGTCCTTCTGCGAGCTGGTGCTCGAGGAGTCCGGCGTGGTCGTGTCGCCCGGCGGCGCGTACGGGCCGAACGGCGAGGGCTTCTTCCGGATCTCGCTCACGATCGACGACGACCGGCTCGCCGAGGCCGTCGGGCGGCTGCGCTCGAGCATGGGGGGCTGAGCGCGTGCACTACTCAGGGGTGGTCCCGCTCCAGGGCTACCTCCAGCTCGCGGTGCTGGAGGAGGTGCGCACGGAAGAGCCCCCGATCCGGCTGAGCGCGCTCTTCTTCGAGCCGGGGGCGGCGGAGCAGGTGGCGGCCGAGATCCTGGCCCTCGGCGACGTGGTGGTGGCGCTCGGCGCCCCGCTCACGGTCCACGGCGACGGGTCCCGGCGGGCGGCCGATGCCCAGCTCGCCGCGCGCGGGGTGCCCCCGCAGGCCCCGAACAGCGAGATCTCCCGCCTGGCGGCGATGCTGAGCGGCCTGCCCGCCTTCCGCCCGGACGGCGACGAGGGCGAGACCGGGCCGGTCGCGGAGGGGGCCTATCGCACCTACCCGCTCTTCGAGACGAACGCCGACGGCGTCTTCTGCGCCCTCCAGGGCCGGCGCCTGCCGGCGAAGCGCCACCCGCTCGGCATGCAGCTGCGGATCGACGAGCTGGCCGGCGACCACGTGATCGACGATGGCGGCGACCTCTGGCACCGCCGCATGGAGGAGCTGGACGCGGCCGCGTGCGCCCTCTGCGCGCACCGCTACGCGGTGGGCCACGCCTCCTGGGTGGGCGGGGGCGGCGACGGCGCGATCGTGCTCCCGGGCTCCTCGCTGCCGAACGAGTTCGCGCGCTCCGGTGTGGTGCCGCCGGTCGAGCGGCTCCAGCTTCCGCCCGTCACGCACGCCTAGACTGGGGCCACATGGACCGGGGCCGAAACGGCCGCAACACGCGAGACCCGCTACGGCGAGGGGGTCCGCAACCCCCGGGCCAGGCAGCGCGCGCTGCTGATCGGCGTGACGCCCGGCGAGCCGGACCTGAGCGAGCTGCGGGAGCTGCTCCGCACCGCGGGGGTGGCCGTGGCCGGGGAGCTCGTCCAGCGCCGCGAGCGGCCCGACGGGGACCGCTATCTCGGGCGCGGGAAGCTCGAGGAGCTCAAGCGCGCCATCAAGGAGTCGGACGCGAACCTGGTGGCGGCCGACGACGAGCTGCTGCCGCGCCAGGAGCGCAACCTCGAGCAGGAGCTCGACGTGCCGGTGATCGACCGCACGGCGATCATCCTCGACATCTTCGCCGACCACGCCGGGTCGGCCGAGGGCAAGCTGCAGGTGGAGCTCGCCCAGCTCGAGTACAACCTCGCCCGCATGCGGGGGCTCTGGACCCACCTCGAGCGCCTCGGAGCGGGCCGAATGGACGGCGGCATCGGCACCCGCGGACCGGGCGAGTCGCAGATCGAGACGGACCGCCGGCTCGCGCGCGACCGGATCGCGGCGCTCAGGCGCCGGCTGCGGCGGACCAAGGCCACGCGCGGGACCATGCGCCAGGAGCGCGAGCGCGCCGGCCTGCCCACGGTCGCGCTGGCCGGGTACACGAACGCCGGCAAGTCGACGCTGCTGAACGCCCTCACGGGCTCGGACGTGGGGGTCCGCGAGCGTCTCTTCCACACCCTCGACCCGACGACCCGCTCGTTCGAGATCAACGGCCGCAGCTACCTGCTGACCGACACCGTCGGCTTCATCCGCAAGCTGCCGCACCAGCTCGTGGAGGCGTTCTCCGCGACGCTCGAGGAGGCGCTGGGGGCAGACCTGATCGTGCACGTGGCGGACGCCTCGGTGGCCGAGGAGGAGCTGCACGAGATGCTCGCCGCGGTGGACGAGGTGCTCGACGAGATCGGCGCCGGCGAGCGGCCGCGCGTGCTGGCGCTCAACAAGGTGGACCTGCTGGACGAGGAGCGCCGCCGCGAGCTGTCCTTCCGCTTCCCGCAGGCGGTTCAGGTGTCGGGGGCCACGGGCGACGGCCTCGACGCGCTGCGCGACGCGGTGGAGGCCCATTTCCTCCGCAGCCTCCGCTCGATGGAGCTGCTCGTGCCGTACTCGGAGGGCGGAAGCCTCTCGGAGCTCCACGAGCTGGCGGGCGAGCTGGAGCGCGAGGACACCCCGGCCGGCGTGGTCGTGAAGGCGCGCGTGCCGGCCGCGGCGGCCCAGCGCTTCGAGCGCTTCGAGCGGAACGGCCGCGAGGCGTGATCCTGCGCTGGCGGCGCCTCGTGCCCGAGGCACGCCCGCCCGCGCGCGCCCACGACGGCGACGCGGGGTTCGACCTTCATGCCGTCGAGGCGGCCACGATCGAGCCGGGCGGCCGGGCCAGCGTGGGGACGGGGATCGCGGTGGCCATCCCGCACGGCTACGCGGGCCTGGTGCTGCCGCGCTCGGGGCTCGCGCACGCGGCACGGGATCTCGCTCGTGAACGCACCCGGGCTCATCGACGCGGGCTATCGAGGCGAGCTGCGCGTCCTGCTCCTCAACACCGACCGGGAGAGCGCTTTCGGCGTGGATCCGGGCGACCGGATCGCCCAGCTCGTGCTCGCGGCCGTGGAGGCTCCCGAGCTCGAGGAGGCGGCCGATCTGGACGAGACCGCGCGCGGCGAGGGCGGCTTCGGGTCCAGCGGGCGCTGATCGCGCCCAAAAGCCCGCTAGGAGCGGCTTCCCAGGGCGTTCAGGCCTCTGGACGAATTGCCGATAGGGAACACATGAGCGAAGTCCAGACCGCTCCTGCGGAGGCCCCTTCCGTTCCCGGGCTGATCCCGCCGAGCGAGCGGACCGGAGCCAAGCGCCGGATCGGCGACGTGATCGTCCAGCTGGGATTCACCGATCGCGAGACCGTCGAGGGCTCGGTCGGCCGCGCGCGCGAGCAGGGGCTGCCGCTCGGGCAGGCGCTGATCGCCGACGGAGTCGTCAACTCCAGCCAGCTCGCCCGGGCGCTCGCGGAGCGCAACGGGCTCGACTACGTGGACCTGAACGAGTTCCAGGTGGACCACGGCGCCGCGAACCTCGTGGACTCGGGGAAGGCGCGCCGCTACCGGACCGTGCCGATCGCGTTCACCGGCGACCGGACGCTGCTGGTCGCGACCGCCGACCCGGCGAACGTGGTCGCGCTCGACGACATCCGGATGGTCACCGGCTACGAGGTGCAGCGCGCGGTGGCCTCGGCCGAGGACATCGAGTCCGTGATCGGGCAGCTCTCGCGGCTCGACGAGTCGGTGCAGGAGCTCGACGAGCTCGAGGAGGAGGACCCCGCCCAGGTCATCGAGCTGCGCGAGTCCGCCGACGACGCGCCGGTCGTGAAGCTCGTGCATACCGTGATCGCCGACGCGGTCACGCGCGGCGCCTCGGACATCCACTTCGAGCCGCGCCAGGGCGACATGCGCGTGCGCTTCCGCATCGACGGCGTGGTGTCCGACTCCACGACCGTTCCGCGCCACCTCGTCTCAGGGCTGGTGTCGCGCGTGAAGATCATGTCCGACCTCGACATCGCCGAGCGGCGCAAGCCCCAGGACGGGCGCGTGGGCCTCACGATCGACGGGCGCCGCGTGGACCTCCGCGTGGCCACGCTGCCGGTGGTGCGCGGCGAGTCGGTGGTCATGCGAATCCTCGACCAGGGGCAGGCGCTCACGACCATCGACGCCCTCGGGATGGGGGAGAAGGACCGTGCGCTCTTCGAGGCGTCGCTCCTCGGCCGCACCCACGGCGCCATCCTCGTGACCGGGCCGACCGGCTCCGGCAAGACGACCACGCTGTACGCCGGCCTGGGCGCGCTCAACACCCCTGACAAGACGCTCGTGACGATCGAGGACCCGGTCGAGTACGAGCTCGAGGGCATCAAGCAGGTCCAGGTGCACATGAAGGCGGGCCTGAGCTTCGCGGCCGGGCTGCGCTCGATGGTCCGCGCCGACCCCGACGTGATCATGGTCGGCGAGATCCGCGACCTCGAGACCGCGCAGATCGCGATCGAGTCCGCGCTCACCGGCCACCTGGTGCTGAGCACGCTGCACACGAACGACGCGCCGATGGCCGCGGCTCGCCTGATCGAGATGGGCATCGAGCCCTTCCTCGTGGCGTCCGGCATCGAGTGCGTGGTGGCGCAGCGGCTCGCGCGCCGGCTCTGCGACTGCAAGGTGCCGGTGAAGCTCAGCAAGGAGGTGCTCCAGTCGAACGGCTTCGACCCGAAGGACGGCCCGCTGGAGGCCTTCGAGCCCGGCAAGTGCGTGCGCTGCGGCGGCACCGGCTACCGCGGCCGCATCGGCGTCTACCAGGTGCTCCGCATCACCGACCCGATCCGCAGCCTGATCCTCGAGAAGGGCTCCCCCGAGCGCATCACCACGCTCGGCATCGAGGAGGGCATGGGCACGCTCCGCCAGGACGGCTTCGAGAAGGTGCGCAAGGGCATCACCTCGATGGCCGAGGTCCTCCGGGTCGCCGGCAGCGTCTAGACGCCGGCGGCTCGCCGCGCCGCCGCGTGAGCGGCGTCCTCGAGCGAGTCGTCCGGCAGCGGCTCCAGCTCCACGCCGAGCGCCAGCTCGATCAGGCGGTCGGCCAGCCAGGCGTTCTTCGGCAGCAGCGGGCCGTGCAGGTAGGTGCCGATGACGTTCCCGCGCATGACGCCCTCCTGCTGGTCGCGGCCGTTGTTGCCGTGACCGGCCAGGACGCGTCCGAGCGGGCGCTCCCCGGATCCCAGGTAGGTGCGCCCGCCGTGGTTCTCGAACCCGGCGATCACGCGCCTCCCGTCGCCGAGGTCCGTCTCGATCGCGCAGTTGCCGATCAGCCGCGGGCCGCTCTCGCGGACCGTGTGGAGGTCCACGAGCCCGATGCCCGGGAGCGTCTCGTCGCCGAGCTCGTAGGAGTGCCCGAGCAGCTGGTAGCCGCCGCATACCGCGAGCACGACGGCGCCGCGGCCGGCGGCGGCGTGCAGGGCGTCGCGCTTGGTGGCGACCATGTCGCCGGCCACGGCGGCCTGGTCGCGGTCCTGGCCGCCGCCGAGGTAGAAGAGGTCGTGCGCGCCGGGGTCCACGGGATCGCCGAGCGAGGCCGACGCGAGCTCGAAGCCGATCCCGCGCCACTCGCAGCGCGCCCTCAGCACGGCGATGTTGCCGCGGTCCGCGTAGATGTTCATCAGCTCCGGGTAGAGCGCGCAGACCCTCAGCTCCCGGCACACGATCACCGTGCTTCCTATGTGGTCCGCGGTCTCGGGCACCAGGTGGCGGGTCAGCGGCTCGAGCCCGGCGGAGCGCGCCTCGGCCTCGAACTGGTCCGCGCTGACGAGGTCGAGCGCGAACGGCGCCAGCTCCTCGTCGAGCGCGCCCTCCGGCGACACCGCCTGGCGGTGGCGCTCCACGATCACCTGACCGGCCTCCTCGCGCACCCAGACCGGCTGGCTCGAGAACACCCAGCCGTCGCTCTCGAACATGTCCGGGTACGGCGGGGAGCGGTCCTCCTCGGCCACCGCCTCGAACGGGTCGGCAAGCGCGGCGGCGAACCGCCCTCCGGGCAGCAGATGGCGCGCGCGCCCGCTCGAGCATCGCCACGCGCTCGTCGGGGCCGCCGAGTATCTGCACGAGCTGCATCGGCGCGATCACGAGCGCGAAGCGCTCCGCGAGCTCGAACCGCCGCGCGTCCGCGGTGTGGACCGGGATGCCCGGTGAGCGCTCGCTGAGCGCGGCGAGGAGGTCGCGGTCCGAGTCGAGCGCGTGGACGCTGTGACCGCCGTCGTGGAGCGCCCGGGCCACGCGCCCGGTCCCGGCCCCGAGGTCGAGCACGGGCCCGCCGGCCTCGGACGCGAGCTCCAGCCAGAGCGGGAGGTCGGCCGAGTAGGAGCCGTTCTCGATGTCGTGCCAGATGACGGCGCGGGCGCTCATGCCGACCACCTCGCGGCGAGCCCGCGGCGCGAGAGCAGGTCGCGGAGCTCGAGCAGCGCCGTGTAGGTGGGCAGCGCGAACAGGCGCCGGCCCGGGGTGGCGGCCAGGGCCGAGTCGAGCGAGCGCTCGAGCTCGCGGTCGACCTCGATCTGGGCGCCGAGCCCGGCGTACTTCAGGCGCACGGCCAGCTCCTCGGCGCGAGTGCCGGAGCAGGTCACGCGCCGCACCCGGCCCCGGAGCAGCTCGAAGTCGGCATCCCAGACCCAGGACACGTCGCGGCCGTCGGCGATCCTGTCGTTGAGGGCGACCCAGAGGTCGAGCGCGCCGTCCTCGAGGGTGATCGTGCGGAGCACCTCGTTGGCGCCGGCCGGGTTCTTGATCAGGAGGATCGAGAGCTCGCGCCCGTCCACCGGGATCGTCTCCACGCGCCCGAACGCGCCCGCCGAAGCTCTCCAGCGCGGCGCCGGCGGTCGCGAGCGGCACTCCGAGGCGCAGGGCCGTGGCCGTGGCCGCGATGGCGTTGTAGACGTTGTAGAGGCCGGGGGCGGGCAGCCTGATCGAGAGCGGGCCCTGCGGCGTGCGCAGCTCCACCTGCGAGCCGGACATGCCCTCCAGGCGCACGCTGGTGGCCGCCACGTCCGGGCGCGGCCGCTCGCGCCCGCAGCTCGGGCAGCGGTAGCGGCCCATGTGGCCGAGGTAGATGGCGTCGTAGTGGTAGGCGGCGCCGCAGTTGCGGCAGTGCTTCGAGTCGGCCGCGTGCTGGAGCTCGGGCAGGGCCTGTGAGTCGTCCTCCAGGCCGAAGTACGTGACTCCGTCGCGGTCGCGGCCGAGGTCGGCCACCAGCGGGTCGTCCGCGTTCAGGACGAGCTCGGGCGGGGCGTCCGGGCCGGACACGAGCTCGGCCCAGCGGTCCGCGAGCGACTCGAGCTCGCCGTAGCGGTCGAGCTGGTCGCGGAAGAGGTTGGCGAGCAGCAGCAGGCGCGGGTGCAGCTCACCCGTGACGGACGGGAGCCAGGCCTCGTCGACCTCGAAGAGCCCGGTCTGCCCGGGCGAGCGGCCCGCGTCGAGCAGCGCCGTGGCCACGCCCCAGGCCATGTTCGAGCCGGCGCGGTTGTGGACGACCGGCCGCCCGTCCCGCTCGAGCGCGGCGGCGACCATCGCGGCCGTGGTGGTCTTGCCGTTGGTGGCGGAGATCAGCACCGAGCCCTCGTCGAGGCCGGCGCCCATGCGCCCGAGCGCGCGCGGGGACAGGGCCAGGAGCAGCCGTCCGGGGGCGGTGGTGCCGCCGCTTCTCCCGAGCCGCCGGCTCACGGCCCGCACCAGACGGGCGAGCGCCCGAGCGGGGCCGTGCATCAGGTGGTGGCCGGCGGCACGATGACCCGCAGGCAGCGCGGCTCGACGGTCACGGTGGCGGGCGTGGCTGCGATCGGGTCGCCGTCCGCGTAGATCACGAACGGCCGGTCCGAGCGCAGCTCGATCTCGCGGCCGCGCAGGACGTGGGCGTAGGGCGAGTCGAGGTGGGTGCCCTTGAAGACCTTCGGGAGGCTGCGCAGGAACGTGAGCTTCGACGTCTGCTCGGACATGAGCACGTCCAGCTCGCCGTCGTCGAGCAGGGCGTGGGGGAGCAGGTACATGCCCGCCGCCGTACGCGCCCGAGTTGCCGACCGCCACCGAGTAGCCGGTGAGCTCGTGCGCGCTCGCCGTCGACCGTGACCGTGAAGCGGGCCGGCTTCCAGGCGATCAGCGCCCGCAGCGCGGCGTAGGCGTACACGGCGTCGCCCTTCACCACCTTCGACTCGTTCGCGATGCGGTTCGCGTCGGTGTCGAACCCGAAGCTCGCGATCCCGAGGAAGGGCGTGCCGTCCACGCTCGCCACGTCGATGACCCGCTCGCGGCCGGTGACCGCGGTCTCGGCCGCCTCGCTCGCCTCGCGCGGCACGCCGAGCACGCGGGCGAGGTCGTTGCCGCGGCCGCAGGGGATCAGCGCCAGCGCCGTGTCGCGCCCCTTGAGCGCGCCCGCGAGCGGGCGCAGCAGGCCGTCCCCGCCGAGGGCCGCCACCGTCTCGCCCTGGTCGGAGGCGCGCTGCGCCTCCTCGGCGGCGTGCTCCACGCTCCGGGTGGTCACCGTGCGGTGCTGCGGCCCCGAGGCGGTCGAGCGTCTCGATCACGGCGGGAAGCGCCTTGAGCGCCCGCCCCCCGGCCGAGGCCGGGTTGACGAGCAGCGCGAAGCGGCGGCTCACTCGGCGGCCGCGGCGGCGATCTTGGCCGCCCGCTCCGCGGCCATCGCGCCGCGCTCGGCGCCGCGCAGGTGGGCGCCCGCCTCGAGCTTCTGGATGTCCGCGCGCGGCCACGACGTCGTCGCCGACGAGCCGCTCGGCGTGCGGCTCCTCGGTGTCCTCCGGGTCGAGCACGAGCAGCACGTCCTGCTGGACGGCGTGCCAGTCGCGGTCGGTCACGCGCTCGGAGGCCACCAGCAGGCGGCCGGGCTCGGCGCGCCAGTGCAGCTCGAAGATGCCCAGCCGGTAGGCGTACAGCCGCTCGCCGTCCGAGAACAGGAAGTTGAGGCCGGAGAACGGCGAGCGCTCGACCGTCGCCGTCACGGTCCGCCGCAGGGACTCCACGGGGTCGCCGGGGTCGTAGTCGCGCATCAGGAAGTTGAAGAAGTGCTCGGAGTCGGTGTCGCCCTGCGCGGGCGCCGTGCCGGGCTCGGCCAGCCGCGGGTAGCGCATGATCGTGCCGTTGTGGCAGTACGAGTAGTTGCCGAGCACGAACGGGTGCGTGTTCTCGAGCGACAGGCCGCCCATCGTCGCGCGCCGCACGTGCACGTTGAAGATCCGGCCGCGGGAGTCGGTGGCTCCGAGGAAGCCGTCGTCCTCGAAGGCCGCCTGGGGGAAGCGGAGCAGCCGCGGGGTCGGCGCCGTCGGTGCGCGCGGTAGACCGCCATGCCCCAGCCGGAGTCGTGGTCCTCGGACTGCCGGACCATCGGGTTCTCCGCCTCGAGCAGCTCGTGCCGGATCGAGACGGGCTCGGCGGCGACGCAGCCGAAGACGCGGCACATGCGGGGAGATCCTACCGGGGCGAGGTCCGGCGGCGGACGCCTTCCAACTCAAACGGAACTGGAGGCGAGATGCTGGAGCCGCGGAGGATCTGGTGGGCGCGCCCGCGCAAGCTGTGCGCGCTGGAGCGACCGGGAGGAGGGGGGCGCAGCCACCGCCCGGAGCGCCGGGCGGGGGAGATCGAGTACCTGAAGGAGCGCGGCGTGCGGCTGGTGGTGTCGCTCATGCCCACGCGCCACAACCTGGCCGCCTACGAGGCGGCGGGCCTCGGCTGGCGCCACGTGCCCGTCGGCCGCGCCGGCGACGCGCCGGCGGCGCTGGAGGAGCTGCTGGCGCTGCTGCGCCGCGAGCTGCGGGGGAGGGGGGCGGTGGCGGTGCACGGCGACCGCCGCACCGGGCTGCCCGCGGCCCTCTGCGCCGCCCACCTGCACGAGGCCCGCGGCGAGGACCCGGCGGCGGCGCTCGCGGCGGCGGCCGGCGCGGGGCTGGACGTGGACGCCGAGGCGTGCCGGCTCGTGGGCGTGGACCCGGGGGAGGTGGAGCGGCGGCTCAGCGCAGGATGAGCGCGGCGAGCGACTCGGCCACGGCCACCGGCGCCGGGTCGGCCGCCGCGGCATCGCGCTCGTCCTGGCCGCCCGTCTTCACGAGCGCCGCGTCGAGCTCGGCGCTCGCGGCGGCGGCCAGGTCGGCGTCGGCGCGGTCGCCCACCACGAGCGTCCGGCCCTCGCCGAGCCGGTCGAGCGCGGTCAGGAGCAGCTGCGGGTTCGGCTTGCCCACGATCTCGGCCTTGCGCTCGCTCGCCGTCTCCACGGCGGCGAGGAGGGCGCCGGTGCCCGGCCACATGCCGTCGGGCTGGGGGTAGGTGGGGTCGCGCCCGGTGGCCACGAAGTCGGCGCCCCGGCGCACCGCCAGGCCGGCGTTGCGCAGGTCGTCGTACACGAAGTCCTCGGTGCCGGCCACGATCACGACCTCGGCGCGCGAGGCCAGGTCGGTGCCGTTCAGCACCCGCAGCCCGGCGTCGGCCACGTGCTTCTTGCAGCGCGGGGGTGCCGATCACGAACGCGGTGCGCCCGGCGCGTGTCGGCCAGCAGGTGCTGGAGTGGCCCCGCCGACGGTCACCACGTCGCGCAGCGACGCCTGCACGCCGATCCCCCACAGCCGGGTCACGTAGTCCTCCGTGGCCGCGCGCGGGTCGTTGGTGGCGAAGGCCACCCGCTTGCCCGCGTCGCGCAGCTCCTGGAGCGCCTCCTGGACGCCCGGGCGTGGGCTCGTCGCCGACCCACACGCAGCCGTCCAGATCGAGGATGAACTGGTCGTATCGGGCGGCCAGGGGGCTCAGCGGCACGTCGCTAGCCTACGGCCCGATGCCGCGCCGGCTCCTGCCGCTCCTCTGCGCTGCTCGCGCTGGTGGTCGCCGCGTGCGGCGACGACGACTCCGACGAGCCGGCTGCCGCGAAGACCAGCGCCGAGAAGGCGCAGGAGACCTCGAGCGGCGAGTGCCCGGACGTGAAGCAGCCGGCCGCGCGCGAGGACGGCGGCGCAGAGCCGTCCGAACGAGGCGCTCGACGCGAACGCGCGCTACAGCCTGGTCCTCGACACCAGCTGCGGCCGGATCGACATCCGGCTCGACCAGGGCACGGCGCCGCAAGACGGCCGCCTCGGTGGCCGCGCTGGCCCGCGACGGGCTTCTACGACAAGCACCATCTTCCACCGGATCGTCCCCGGCTTCGTGATCCAGGGCGGCGACCCCACCGCCAGCGGCATGGGCGGCCCCGGCTACAGCGCGCGGGACACGCCGCCGGCCGACACGACCTACCTGAAGGGGACGGTGGCGATGGCGAAGACGGAGGCCGAGCCGCCCGGCACGTCGGGCAGCCAGTTCTACATCGTGACCGGGCCCGACGCCGGGCTGCCGCCGGACTACGCGGTGCTCGGCAAGGTCGTCGTCCGGCATCGACGTGGTCGAGAAGATCGGGCAGCTCGGGCGATCCCGCGAGCGGCGGCGCCGGCACCCCGCTCAAGCCCGTGGTGATCGAGAAGGCGACGGTCAGTGGCGACTGAGGCCCCGATCCACGACGTCGACGAGGCGAGCTTCGAGGAGCGCGTGGTCGAGCGCTCGCGCGAGCTGCCGGTGGTCGTGGACTTCTGGGCCGACTGGTGCGGCCCCTGCAAGCAGCTCACGCCCGCGCTCGAGCGCGCCGCCGCGGCTCGTGCGGGCAAGGTCGAGCTGGCGAAGGTCGACGTGGACGCCAACCAGCGGCTCGCCGCCGCGTTCCGGGATCCAGGGGATCCCCGCGGTCAAGGCCTTCCGGGACGGCCAGGTGGCCTCCGAGTTCACCGGCGCGCTCCCGCCGGCCGAGGTGGAGCGCTTCTTCGACGCGCTCGTGCCCTCGGAGGCCGACGAGCTGGCGGCGAGCGGCGACGAGGAATCGCTGCGCCGCGCGCTCGAGGTCGACCCGCGCCATCCCGAGGCCCGCAGCGCGCTCGCGCGGCATCCTGATCGCAGCGCGGCGAGACCGACGAGGCGCTCGAGCTGCTGGGGGACACCACGGGCGACTTCATCGCCGACGGCCTCGCCGCGCGTGCGCGCCGTGCCGCGGACGAGGAGCTGCAGCCCGCCTTCGAGGCCTGGGACCGGGGCGACCAGCGCACGGCGCTCGAGCTGCTCGAGGGCGCGCTGGCGGACCCCGAGCGGCGCGACGACGTCCGCCGCATGATGGTCGCGATCTTCACCGAGCTCGGCCCGCAGGACGAGCTGGCGCGGGAGTTCCGGCGCCGGCTGGCCTCCGCGCTCAACTGAGGCCGCGCGCGGCGCGAGCCTTCGCCTGCCTTCGGCGTCCCAGCAGCACGAGGACGCCGATCGCGATCACGACCAGCAGGAAGCCGAAGAACACGGCGCTGCCGGTGCCGATGCCGCCGAACGGGAGCGCGATCAGCTCCACGATCCCGACGCCCAGGGCGAGCAGCAGGATCACCGCGACGACCAGCAGCAGGATCCCGCGGATGCGCGCCACGATCCCGGCGCTCGAGGGCGGCGCCACCAGGCCCATGATCCGGAGCAGCATGAGCTGGCGGGAGGAGGGGGCCTCCTGGCCGAGCTTCTCCATCGCCTCCTTGAGGTCGTCGGGGCGCCGCTCCGCGAGCGCCAGCGAGGCCTTCATCATCTGGCGCAGGGCGGGTCGCTCCTGCGGATGGCAGCCGGCCAGCGCCTCGTTGAAGTAGGCGCGGGCGGCCTTCACGTCGTAGCGCTCGGCGGCACGCGCGCCGAGGATCGCCTTGGCCGCGACCCGGTGCTTCGACTCGGACTGAAGCTGCTCGTCCGTGCGCGACTCGAGCTGCGGGATCGCGGAGAGCGCGCCCACCTGCATCTGCATCCTGACCTGCTTCTGCTTGGCCACCGTCGGGAGAGTCTGCCAGACGGGGGCGCCGACTCAGCTCGCCACTACTTGCCGGTTTGCCGCGTGCTCAAACAGGGGTACGCGGCGCCATGACAATCGGAATCATCGTCGCCGTCTGCGTGATCCTGCTGATCCTCGGCTTCCTGGTGCCGCGTCTGTCCAGGGGCCCGCAGCGCGGCGTGGATCGCACGCTCGGCGTGGGTCAGCGGGCGGGCGGCAAGGCGCCCGGGCCGATCGGGAAGCTCTTCTCGAAGTCGTTCGGCAGTCGCGCAAGGCCACGAACAAGAGCGCGTCCACCGGCCGGCGGGCGCGCGGCAAGCTGCCGCTCTAGGCCTTCAGCTGCGCGTCGAGCGGGGCGGTCTCCGCCTCGTCCTCGGCCTGCTCAGGCTCATCCTGGGGCTGCTGGGCCGTCACGGCGCCCTCGGCGGCCTCCTGGCGGGCCAGCTCGGTGGCCACGGCCTCCGGCGCCTTGAAGCGCTCCACGGCGTCCTCGGCGGTCGCCAGCACCTCGTCGGCGAGCCGCCGCACCTCCTCGAGCAGCTGCTCGCGCTCCGCCCACAGCTTGCGCGTGTCCACGGCCACCTGCTCGGCGTACTTGTCGGCCTCGGCCTTCAGCAGCTCCGCCTCGCGCTCGGCGCGCTGGAGGCGGCCCTCCGCCTGGGAGCGCGAGCGCGTGGTCAGCTCGTCGGCGGTCTCGTTCGCGCGCTGCAGGATCCCGGCGGTCTGCTCGCCGACCTCGTCGAGGGCCCGCTGGACGACCCGCTCGCGCAGCTGGCGCCCCTCGAGCTCGTCCACGAGGGCGGTGACCTCCGCGAGGAACTCGTCCACGGCCCGGCGGTCGTAGCCGCGCACCGCGAGCGGGAAGTCGGCCTCGCGTAGGAGCTCGCCGGCGCTCTCGCGCGCCGGCAGGTCTTGTGTGGGTGGCTGCTCGGGTGGAATGCTCATCGTCCGGGGAAGTATGCCCACCCGGGGGCGGCAGCAACAAGCCTGCAAGCGCCTGCAATTTGAACGCTCGATAACGGAGGTTATGGAAACTCATACGGAAGAAAGCCCGCTGGAGCGCTTCAGGGCCTGGTTCGACGCAGGCGCAGGCCGCCTCCGTGCCCCAGCCCGAGGCGATCGCGCTCGCCACGGCCACGCCCGACGGCGCGCCGTCCCTGCGCATGGTCCTGCTGAAGCAGGCCGACGAGCGCGGCTTCGCGTTCTTCACGAACCTGGGCAGCCGCAAGGCGCGCGAGCTCGCCGCCAACCCGCGCGCCGCCCTCCTCTGCTTCTGGCAGCCGTTGGGGCGCCAGGTCCGCGTGGAGGGCGCCATAACGCGCTGTAAACCGGGACGAGGTCGAGCACTACGCCCGCTCCCGCTCGCGCGACAGCCAGCTGAGCGCGCTGGCGTCGCCCCAGAGCGAGCCGGTCGAGAGCCGCGAATGGCTCGAGCGGCGCGTTCAGGAGCTGCGCGAGGCGCATCCGGAGGGCGATCTCCCCGTCTCGGACACCTGGGGCGGCTTCAGGCTCGTGCCCGACCGCTACGAGTTCTGGGAGCAGGGCCCGGCCCGCCTGCACGACCGGATCGAGTTAATCGCACGACGCCGCTGGGAGATGACGGCTGGCGCCGTAGTCAGCCAAGCAGCCGGCTCGGCCGGCTGCGCAGGATCCGCATCAGCCGTCGGGGAACGGCTGGATCTTGACGCCGTGGTCGTCCTCGCGCACGCCCAGCTCGTAGGCGGCGGAGCCGCGGATCTCGAAGGCGCGGTGCGGGCCGCTCCTTCGGCTCGATGCGGACGAGCATGTCCGCGATCGAGCAGTTGAGCGAGTGGTGCTCGCCGCCGGCGGGGTCGGCGTAGACCCAGCCGACGGTGTCCTCGAGCGGCGCCCTCACGTCGCCCGCGACCGATATCCCGCGGCCGCTGATGTGGAACTCGCACGCGCCGGGCGCCTCGCGGATGTCGCGAGCCGCGGCGGCCGCCGATCGCGTGGCGCTCGCCCTCGAGGCACACGGCGCCGTTCGCGATCCACGGCGTGGTCATCGCCGCCGATGATCACGCGGCCGATCGCCACGTCGAGCCAGTCGCCCTCGTCGGTGACCCAGTGGAGCCAGATCCAGCGCTCGGCGTGCTCGGCGCCCCAGTTGTGGCCCACCATCCCGCGCCAGCCGTCGAGTGAGATCTGCCGGTCCCCCACCCCGATGCGGCCGCTGAAGCGCGCGGCGGGCAGCGGGCTGCAGAGCTTCGTCTTCGGGAGCGGCGCCCTGTACATCCAGTCGCTCGAGAGGTGGAAGAGCGGCTCCTCGTCGGACTCGAAGTTCAGCTCCCACCAGGCGTTGCCCGCCCAGCCGAAGGCGCGGCCGTCGCCGATGCCCGAGGCGTCCCCCACCCTGACCCAGCCGCCCTCGCCGGCGACCGGCACGGCGCCCGACTCCTTGGCGGCCACCGGGCCACCGTCGGCGCCGGCCTCGAAGAAGCGTGAACCAGACGGCGGCGGTGGGCTCCTCGTCGGGCTTCTTGTGGACCGTGTAGCGGATCCAGACCCCGAGCGGCTCCTCGGGGTGGCAGGCCTTCAGATAGAAGCTCTCGTAGTGCCCGTTTGACGCACGAACGCGCGGAAAGCGTGCCTCGGTCGCGTCCACGGTGCGCCCAGGGTACTTGCGCCGACTGCTAGAAACCCGCTCCGTGGCAGACGACCCCGTGATGGTCGATCACCGGAGCGAGCACCGGAATCGGGGCCGCCACGGCCCGGCGCGCCGTGGAGTTCGGCCACCGTGTGGTCCTCGCCGCGCGCTCGGAGGACAAGCTGGCGGCGCTCGCGGACGAGCTGGGAGACGGGGCGCTGGCGGTTCGCTGCGACGTCACGAGCTGGGACGACCAGCAGCAGCTCGTCGCCACGACGCTCGAGCGCTTCGGCCGCATGGACGTGTTCTTCGCGAACGCCGGCTTCGGCGCCCGCCGCGGGTTCCTCGAGGAGAGCGTCGAGCACTGGCACGCGATGATCGACACGAACGTCCTCGGCGCCGCGCTCTCGATCCGCGCCGCGCTCGGCCACTTCCGCGAGCAGAACGCCGGGCCACATGCTCCTGACCAGCTCGGTGGCGGGCCGGCGCGTGCTGCCCGGCTCGCTCTACTCGGCCACCAAGTGGGCCGTCTGCGCCATGGGCGAGGCGCTCCGCCAGGAGGTGGCGGAGACCGACATCAAGGTCACCCTGATCGAGCCGGGGATGGTCGACACCCCCTTCTTCGAGAACCGGCCGTCGAACGCGCTCGAGCCCGACGACATCGCCAGGGCCGTCATGTTCGCCCTCACCCAGCCCCCGCACGTGGACGTGAACGAGGTGCTGGTCAGGCCGATCCACCAGGCCGGGTAGGTCGCGATCGTGCCGATCGTCCTCCAGTACACGACGAACGTCCGTCCCGAGGAGTACGACGAGGTCGTGGCCCGCATCCGCTACCACGACCTCCTGCCCGAGGGCCTGATCATGCACACCGCCGCCGTCACGGACGAGGGCGAGATGCAGATCATCGACATCTGGGAGTCGCGCGAGCACCACGACCGCTTCCTGGCCGTCCGCGGCTGCCCCACGCTGCTCGAGGTCGCGGGCGAGCAGCGGATCGCCAAGGCGTCGGAGACCCTCGAGCTGCACTCGCTGGTCAGGCCCTAGCGCGCTGCAGCGCCGCGGAGCCGGACGGGCGCCGCAGCCCTCGAGCGCGCGGGCCACGCGGCGCAGCGAGTAGTAGGCGGGCTTCGTCGCGACCCTCGTGCTCTCCAGGCGCCGGACGCCGGCCCAGTCGAAGCTGTACCCCGGGTCGCGGTCGAGGCTCATCCACGTGTACCAGAACACCTGACGGATGCGCAGGCGCACACGCTCGCGGGCCAGGGCGAGCAGGGCCTCCTCCAGCCTCCGCGCCTGCCCCGCCTCGGTCTCCTCGTATCCGAACGGAGCGACCACGCGGTTCTTCGCCGAGGGCCATGAGGTCTCCGTGACCAGCAGGGGCTTGAGCGCGTCGCCGTTGCGGCTCATGACCTTGCGCGCGCGCCTCACGATGCGCACGACGCTGCGCGGCTCGGCCGAGAACGGGTTGAGGGCGACCATGTCCACGCTCGCGCCCGCCCCGAGCCTGTACAGCTTCGCGAGGGACGTCCAGGAGCTGGCTGTGAGGCCGGCGAGCACCACGCTCGCCCGCGAGTCGGCGCGCTTGACCGCGGCGCGCGTCACTCGGAGCAGCGTCGCGTACTGCGCGAGCCCCGGCTGCACGGTCCAGAAGCGCGGGCCGTTCGGCTCGTTCCACACCTGCCAGGCGCGGATCGGCAGCGGCCGCAGCTGCGGGCGCTCGCGCCAGAAGCTCCCGCCCGGCCTGTAGCGCGCGACGAGCGCGCCCACGTAGCGGGCATAGCTCGCGTAGGTGGCGGGCGCCGGAGGCGACCAGGTCTCCAGCGGCACCTGGCGCGCCCAGCGAGGGGCGAGCAGGACCACGGGAAGCACCTCGATCCGGCGGCGCGCGGCGGCGGCCACGACGCGATCGGTCTCGGCGAAGCTGGTCGGGACGCCGCCCACGTCGGTCCAGCCGGGCGGCGCGGCCGCGCCCGGGGCCAGCGGCTGTGCACGTGCCCAGTAGAAGGCCACGCGCAGCGACTCCACGCCGGCCCGCGCCATGAGGTCCACCTCACGGTCGAGGTTCACGGCCGGCGAGAACAGCGGGCCGTCCCCCATGACCCCGACGAATCCGCGCGGGACGGCCCCGTGGGCGGCCGAGGGAGATGCGAGCACGAACATGCAAAGGACCCCTGCAAGCAGCACGAGCCGCATGCTGTCCAACCTATGCCCGCTATGCGGATCCTGCGCCGCTCGAGTGGTTGACCGGGGCCTCGGCAGCTGGTAGGCCACGCACGTCAGAAGAGCGTTCGGAGTTGCGAGCTTGGCCCTGGTCGCGACGGTCGCGACGGGCTGTGGCGTGGGCATCCGCGGGGACCGCCACGCAGATCACGACGAGCGGTGCGGTGCTGAACGGTCGTGTGGTCTCGACCGCAGGGGGCCTGACGAGCTACTACTTCGAGTACGGCCGAGACGGGCAGCTGCAGCAGACCCCGGAGGGCTCGGTCGAGGTCGCGAAGGGCTTCGCGCCACGCGTCTCCGCACGCGTCGACGGCCTCGAGCCGGGCGGGCCATACAGCTTCAGGGTCTGTGCTGAGGACAGCGAGAACCCCGGCGATCCGTTCTGCAGCCCGTTCAGGACCTTCTCGGTCGACGCGGCGGCCGGCCAGGACTACGCGGTCGGGGACTTCGTGAGCGGTCGCCCTGTTCACGGTCGACGTTCGCAGCGACCCGGTCGGCGACAACCCGGTCGGCGAGGTCACGGTGAGCGAAGGCCGCTTGGGCAGCGAGACCGCCCACGCGGCCTGCCTCGCGGTCAACGGGAACCGCGCGACCATAGGAGTCCGGTTCCCGTCGGCAGGCGACGGGTTCTTCTTCCTCGAGGACAACCCGACCGGTCCAGACCGCTTCGGCGGCTCCGCTTGCGGCCGGACAGTCCGTGACCGACTGTCCTGCGGGCCCATCCACGCTCGACCCGATCCCGAGCGGCAGCATCAGCATCCACGACGCGTCCGCTCCTCGTAGGCCGGCCGGCGCGCACGGGATCCGGCTGGGACCGGGATTAGCCTGGGCTCGATGCCGGGCCAGGTGATCGCGCATCTCGACATGGACGCCTTCTACGTGAGCGTCGAGCTCCAGCGCCGCCCGGAGCTGCGCGGCAAGCCGGTGGTCGTGGCCGGCAGCGGCCCGCGGGCGGTCGTCACCACCGCCAGCTACGAGGCGCGCCGGTACGGCGTCTTCTCGGCCACGCCGGCCGAGCGGGCGCGCCGGCTCTGCCCGCAGGCGATCTTCGTCGCGCCCGACTTCGAGCACTACCGGGCGCGCTCGCGCGAGGTCATGGCGGTGCTCCGCGGCCACGTGGAGCGGCTCGAGGTGGTGGGGCTCGACGAGGCCTACATGGACCTGACCGGGCTCGACCGCCACCGGGCCGCCGCGCGCAGGGTCAAGTCGGCGGTCCACGAGGGCACCGGCCTGTGCTGCTCGATCGGGATCGGCCCGAGCAAGCTGGTGGCGAAGGTGGCGTCGGACGCGGACAAGCCGGACGGCTTCCTCGAGCTCAGCGCGGCCGAGGCGTGCGAGCGCTTCGCGGCCTCCTCCCCCGGCCTGATCCCCGGGATCGGCCCGAAGACCGTCGCTCGGCTGGAATCGCACGGCGTGACCACGCTCGCCGCGCTGGCGGCGCAGCCGGACGCGCTGCTCACCACCTGGTTCGGGCCGCGCCTCGGCCCGCACCTCGCCCGGCTGGCGCGCTTCGAGGACGAGCGCACGCTCGAGCTGTCGCGGGTGGCCAAGTCGGAGTCGCGCGAGACCACGTTCGACCGCGACCTGCGCGGGCTCGACGAGATGGAGCCGGTGCTCGAGCGGCTGACGCGCGAGCTGTGCGCGACGCTGGCCGCCCAGAGCCGCGCGGGGCGCACCATCGGCATCAAGGTGCGCTTCGACGACTTCAGGACGGTCACGCGGGCGCACAGCGTCGAGGCGCCCGTCTCAGAGCTGGAGAGCGTCTGGCCGGTGGCGCTGGCGCTCCTGCGCCGCCTGGACCCCGCGCGGCCCGTGCGGCTGCTCGGGAGTGCGAGTGGCCGGGCTGGACGAGGAGCGGCGGGACACGCCCGCCGCTCCCGACGACCAGCTCAGCCTGTCGCTCTGACTTGCGGCGACGGCGTCAGTGCGCGACCCACACGGTGCCGGTGCTGCCGAAGCCCAGCCTGGCCTTCGTGGCGCCCGTGAGGTCCCACTCGCGTCCGCCCACGAACGGCCCGCGGTCGATCACCGGGACGGTGACCGAGCGGCCGTGGTAGCGGAACGTGACCTTCGTGCCGCACGGCAGCCACTTGTGCGCGACGCCGAGCGTTCCCGCGCCCAGCGTGCCGCCGCAGGCGGTGGCGTTGCCGTAGAGGCCCGGGCCGTACCAGCTGGCGAAGCTCGGGCGGTACACGAAGACGCGCCCGTGGAGCGTCCGGCTGACCGCGGAGTTGCTGCGGTCGCCGGCGAACTTGACGCGGAGCCGGTAGCGCCCCGAGCCGCTCGCCTTCCAGACGGCGCGGTAGCGGCCGCCGCGGCCGGTGAGCGTCCGGTCCACCGTCCGCCAGCCGTGCCCGGTGGCGAGCTGCAGCCGCACCTTGCGGCCGCCGAACCCCGGCGCGAGCCGGCCGCGCACGCGCACCGGCGTGCCGGTCCGGACGTGCCGGCTGGCGTGTCCGGCGAGGCGCGCGACCACGGTCACGTTCCTGGTGCTGGACACCCCCTCCGGGCTCACGGCGCGGAAGGCGCCCGAGCGCGCGGGGCGCAGCCGGAAGCTGTACGAGCCGGACTGCGCGAGCTTCTCGCCCACGCTGCGCCACGACCCGCCCTGCGGGGCGAACTCGAGGCGGACGGTGGCACCCGCGGCCACACGGCCGCTGAGGCTGAGCGCATGTCCGAAGCGGACCTTGGTCTTGGTTCCCGCGGACGCCAGCGACGGGCCTGCGTCTGCGGTCTGGGCCTGGGCCGGCGCGAGGCCGGCCCCCAACAGTGTCATTGCCGCACAGGCGCCGACGGCTGCGGGACGCAGTCGTCCGGCGCGTGCGCGAGCACGCGTATTCACTTGGTCTGGGTTCCCTTTCCCGGCGCTCGCCTGCGGGGTTAGCTGACGGGCTCGGGCGCGTTACGTCGCCCTAAGAGCGGATCACCGCTCCATTCGCCCCTGCCGGACGTCTGAGGCCCGGCCCTGGTTCCCCCGCCCGGCGCCCTGAGGAAGGGCGCCGGCTCGGCCAGGCCGATCGAACAACCGTTCGCACCCTAGGCGTCAGGGTGGACGTTTGTGTGATCCTCATCACGCTTCCCCGGCAGGCCGGGTCTGCACGCGGTACCGTGCTGTCTCTCGCCCCGGACCCCAGGAGGACGCCGTGATCGGCGACCGTCTGAGCGCGCTAGACGCATCTTTCCTTCACATCGAGGACTCCTCCGCCCACATGCACGTGGCGTCGGTGATGCTGTTCGAGGGCCCTCCTCCCCCCTACGACGAGCTGCTCGAGGGGATCGAGCGACCGCCTCGGCCTCGTGCCGCGCTACCGCCAGCGGCTCGCCTACGTGCCGCTCGGCCAGGGGCGCCCGCGCTGGGTCGACGACCCGCACCTCAACCTCCGCTACCACGTCCGCGTGACCGCGCTGCCCTCTCCGGGGTCGGAGGAGCAGCTGATGGACCTCGCCGGCCGGGTGTTCTCGCAGCAGCTCGACCGCGACAAGCCGCTCTGGGAGATCTGGCTCGTCGAGGGCCTCGAGGACGACCGCTTCGCGCTGCTCGCGAAGACCCACCATGCGCTGGTGGACGGCGTCTCGGGCATCGACATCGTCTCGGTGCTCTTCGACACCTCGCCCGAGCCCGCCGCACCGACCGCCGCCGGCGAGCGCTGGCTGCCGCGTCCGCTCCCGTCGAGCGCCCAGCTGCTCGGCGAGGCGCTGCTCGAGCGCGCCACCGTGCCGGGCGAGGTCGCGCGCAGCGTGCGCGCCGTGTTCCGCGGCCCGCGCCGCGTGCTCGACGGCCTGAAGAACGCCGCCGTGGGCGTGGGCGCGATGGCCTGGGCCGGGCTCAACCCCGCCCCCGCGTCGCCGTACAACGGGACGATCGGCCCGCACCGCCGCTTCACCTGGGTCCGCGCCGAGCTGCGCGACATCAAGGCGATCAAGGACTCGCTCGGCGGGACCGTCAACGACGTGGTGCTCGCCACCGTCGCCGGCGCGCTCGGCCGGCACCTGCGCCGCCGCGGGCACGAGACCGACGGGCTCGAGCTGAAGGCGATGATCCCGGTGAGCGTGCGCGCCGAGGTCGAGCGCGGCGCAGCTCGGCAACAAGGTGGCGGCGATGATGGCCCCGCTGCCGGTGTGGTGCCAGGAGCCGCTCGCGCGGCTCGACCTCGTCCGCCAGGAGCTGGCCGGCCTCAAGCAGGGCGGGCAGGCGGTGGGCGCCCAGGTGCTCACCGACCTGTCCGGGTTCGCGCCGCCGACGATCATGGACCAGGCGGCGCGCCTGATGTCGCGCCAGCGCTTCTTCAACCTCGTGGTCACGAACGTCCCGGGCCCGCAGTTCCCGCTCTACCTGGCGGGCCGGCGCATGCTCGACCCGTTCCCGATGGTCCCGCTGGCGGCCGGCCAGGCGCTCGGCGTGGCGCTGCTGTCCTACGACGGCAAGATCAACTTCGGGCTCGTCGGGGACTACGACATGCTCTGGGACATCGACGAGCTCGCGGACGACGTCCGCGCCTCGCTCGCCGAGCTGGCGGACACGGCGGGCGTGCGGCTCACCGGCGAGGCCGCGCGCGTGGAGGCATGAGGGACAAGGTCGCCGACAGCGCCCGCTCGCTCGGCATCGAGGTGCGCGTCCAGCGGCTCGAGCAGTCCACCAGGACCGTGAGCGACGCGGCGCAGGCCGTGGGCTGCCACGAATCGGAGATCGCGAAGTCGATCGTGTTCGTGGCCGACGGCGACCCGGTCGTCTGCGTGGCCTCCGGGCGCCACCGGATCGACGCCGGGAAGCTGGCGGACGCGCTCGACGTGGCCGAGGTGCGCCAGGCGGCGGCGGACGAGGTCCGCGCCGCCACCGGCTTCGCGATCGGCGGCGTCCCGCCGTTCGGCCACGACCTGCCCGTCATCCTCGACGAGGTCCTCCTCGAGCACGAGTGCGTCTGGGCCGCCGCCGGGGACCCGCACAGCCTCTTCGCCGTCGACCCGCGCGTGCTGGCCCGCTGCACCCATGCGCGCGTGATCGCCGTCGGCGAGGACGGCGACCTCTAGCCGACGGGCGCGCCTGCCACCATGGCGCGATGCGCCCGGCGGCGTCCCACCTGCGCGGGGTCGTCGCGGGCCTCGCCGCGGTCGTCCTCCTCCCGGGTGCCACGGGCGACGCGGGACAGCCCGACACGCCCCCGTCCGCGCTGGCGGCGGCCGCGCCGGCCGCCGCGCCGCAGCCGTTTCCCGCACGCAAGCGGGTCGCCGCCGCCCGCCGCTTCCTGGCGCAGCCGGACGGGCAGCGAGTCGTTCGCGCTCGTGGACTCGCGCGGCCGGGTCTACGGCTGGGCTCCGCGCCGGGCCTACGTGTCGGCGAGCGTGACCAAGGCGATGATGCTCGTGGCCTATCTCCGCGAGATCGGCCGGCGCGCACCCACGGCCTCCGAGCGGGCTCTGCTCGACCCGATGATCCAGAGCTCCGACAACGACCGCGCCGATTCCGTCTACGCGCACGTCGGCGACGCCGGGCTGCTGCGGGTGGCCGGGCGCGCGCACATGCGCCACTTCCGGACCGCGGGGTACTGGGCGTCCGCGAGCATCACGGCGATCGACCAGGCGCGCTTCTTCCTGCGGATCGACCGGCTCGTGCCGCGCCGCAACCGCGCCTACGCCAGGCACCTGCTCTCGTCGATCGTGCCCGCGCAGCGCTGGGGCTTCTCGCGCTACGCGCAGAGGGCCGGCTTCCGGACGTTCTTCAAGGGCGGCTGGCGCGGCACCGCGACCGGGAGCCTGGTGCACGAGGCGGCGCTCTTCGAGCGGCGCGGCGTCCGCTTCGCGATGGCGGTGCTCACGGACGGCAACCCGAGCCACGAGTACGGCACGGCCACGCTGCGCGGCGTGGCCTGGCGCATCTTCGGCCGGCCACCGCGCTCCCGTGCCGCCGCCGGACGCCCCGCGCTGCGGCGGGCGGGGCTCGCGGACGTGCTCGCCCAGGCGCCCGGCATTCGCGTGGACCTGGCCTACGGCGGCCCGGCGAACCTCACCGGGCGGCGGCTGCCCGGCTACTGCGAGCCGTGGGCCTACCTCCTGCGCCCCGCGGCGCGCGACCTGGCCGCGGTACAGCGCGACCTGCGCCGCCACGGCCACGGCCTCCTGGTGCGCGACGCCTACCGGCCGGCACGCGCCTCACGGGCGCTCGTGCGCTGGGCGCTGCGGAGCGGCCGCCCGGAGCTCGTGGGCACCTACATCGCGCGACGCAGCCGCCACAACACCGGCAGCGCGGTGGACCTGACGCTCGTGCGCCACGGCGACGGGCGCAGGCTGCGCATGGGCACCGGCTACGACCACCTGGGCCCGCGTGCGCACACCTACTCGGCGAGCGGGCGCGTGCTTCGCAACCGCCTCGAGCTGAAGCGCGCGATGGAGCGGCACGGCTTCTCCGGGTACTGGCGCGAGTGGTGGCACTTCGAGCACCGCGTGCAAGGCCCCCGTCATCTGGACCTCACTCTCGGCTGTTAGCCCTGGAACCCGCGATAATCGAGACATGAGCGAGCTGCTCCGAGTGGCGCTCGCCCAGATGAACGCCAAGGTGGGCGACATCGAGGGCAACGCCGCCAAGATCACCGACCTGACCGCGCGCGCCCGTGAGGGCGACGCCGAGCTGGTCGTGTTCCCGGAGCTGGCGCTCACGGGCTACCCCCCGGAGGACCTCCTGCTGAAGACGAGCTTCCTCGACGCCGCGGCCGTCGCGCTCGAGGGGCTCGCGGCGCAGACCCGGGGAATCGTGGCCGTGGTGGGCTTCCCGCAGCGGGCCGACGACGTCTACAACGCGGCGGCCGTGCTCGCCGACGGCGCGGTGGCGGCCGTCTACCGCAAGGTCTACCTCCCGAACTACGGCGTCTTCGACGAGCAGCGCTACTTCCAGTCCGGATCCGAGGCGCTGATCTTCGAGGTGAACGGGATCCCGGTCGGAGTCTCCGTCTGCGAGGACATCTGGGAGCCGGGGCCCCCCGCGATGAGCGAGGCCCTGGCCGGAGCGCAGGTGCTCGTGAACCTGTCGGCCTCGCCGTACCGGCGCGGATACGGCATCACCCGCGAGCGGATGCTCGTGCAGCGCGCCGTGGACTACCAGGCGGCGGTCGTGTTCGTGAACACCGTCGGCGGCCAGGACGAGCTCGTCTTCGACGGCCACAGCGTGGCCGTGAGCCCCGCCGGCACGGTGCTGGCGCGCTGCCCGCAGTTCGAGGAGTCGCTCGCGTTCTGCACGATCGACCCCGGCGAGGTCGTGGCGGCGCGCCTGCGCGACACCCGCCACCGCGCCAACGTGCGCCGCCAGCGGCGGACGCCCTCGGAGCTTCCCGTCGCGCACGGCCCGAGCCTCCGGACGGACGCGCCGCAGGTGGACCAGGTGGACGGAGACGTGGCCCCGGTGCTCGGCTCCGAGGAGGAGGAGGTCTACACGGCGCTTCGCACCGGGCTGCGCGACTACGTCGAGAAGAACGGCTTCCAGCACGTCGTGCTCGGCGCTCTCCGGCGGCATCGACTCCGCGCTCGTGGCGCTGATCGCGGTCGACGCGCTCGGGCCCGGCCGCGTGACCTGCGTGTCCATGCCCTCCCCCTACTCGAGCGACGGCACCCGGGCCGATGCGCGCGCGATCGCCGAGAATCTCGGCACGGAGTTCCACGAGCTGTCGATCGAGGACGCGATGGAGAGCTACTCGGGCCTGCTCGCCGACGTCTTCGAGGGCAGCGACCCGGGCATCGCCGAGGAGAACCTCCAGGCGCGCATCCGCGGCAACGTGGTGATGGCGCTGTCGAACAAGTTCGGCTGGCTCGTGCTCACCACCGGCAACAAGTCCGAGCTCTCGGTGGGCTACGCCACGCTCTACGGCGACATGGCCGGCGGCCTCGCCGTGCTCAAGGACGTCTACAAGGGGCTGGTCTACCGGCTCGTGCGCTGGCGCAACGCGGTGGACGGGCGCGAGCTGGTGCCCGCCTCGGTGCTCGAGCGCCCGCCCTCGGCCGAGCTACGCCACGAGCAGCTCGACGAGGACTCGCTTCCCCCCTACGACGTGCTCGACGCGATCCTCGAGGGATACATCGAGGAGGACCTCGACGCGGCCGAGCTGGCGGCCCGCGGGCTGCCCGCCGACGAGGTCGAGCGGGTGATCGCCATGGTCGACCGCGCGGAGTACAAGCGCAGGCAGGCCCCGCCGGGGATCAAGATCTCCACCCGCGCGTTCGGGCGCGACCGGCGGCTGCCGATCACGAACGGCTACCGCAGCAGCGTCTCGGCGGCCGGCTCCGAGCGGCACCTGCGCGCGCTCAGCTGAGTCAGCGCGGCGCGCGGACGGCCATCGTCACGCGCGAGATGGCGCAGAGCTTGCCGTCGTCGTCCGTGAAGTCCACGTCCCAGACCCAGGTCGTCCGGCCGCGGTGGCGGACCGTGGCGTCCGCGTGCACGTTCCCGGAGGTCACGGGGCGCATGAAGGTCGTGTTGTTCGACTGGCCCATGGCGACGCTGCCGTCGCCGGAGACCGACACGTAGGTGGCGGCTGACACGAGCGTCTCGGCGAGCGCCGCGTAGGCGCCGCCGTGCACGAGCCCGAAGGGCTGGCACACGCGGTCCTCGACCGGAAAGCGGGCCCGGGCCTTCTCCGCCCCCGCCTCGAGGATCTCGAAGCCCAGAACCTGGTCGAGCGTCCCGCTCGTGATCAGGCGGTTCGCAAGCTCCATATCGCTCATTCCCTTCAGCCTATAGTTCGCCGTTCGTGGCGACCTTCGACCAGCTCTCCGAGGAGCAGCGTGCCGTCGTGGAGCTGGTGCTCCGGCGCGGCAAGGACTACGAGGAGCTCTCCGAGATGCTCGGGATGCCCGAGGCGCGCGTGCGCGAGCTCGCCCGGGATGCGCTGCTCGAGCTCGCTCCGCTGAGCGGCCGCGGCGTCGAGGAGGACTGGCGCGGACAGCTGGCCGACTACGTGCTCGGCCAGCAGAGCGGCCCGGAGGCCACCGCCACGCGCGGACACCTGCGCCGCTCGGAGGCGGCCCGCACCTGGGCGCGCTCGCTGATGGACTCCCTGGAGCAGCTCTACGACAACGGCTCGATGCCCGCGATCCCCGAGGGCGAGCGCGCGGGACGCGCCCGCCGGGCCGAGGAGGGCTCGGGCTCGCCGCGGCTCGCCGGCGTCGACGTGACCAAGCGGCGGCGCCTGCTGGCCGCCGGCGGCGCCCTCGCCCTGGTCGCACTGGTCGCCGTGCTGCTGTGGCCGATCGGCGTGCTCACCGGCGACGACGGCGACGACAGCTCCTCCAGCGCCTCCACCACGCCCGCCGCCAGCGGCAATCCTGCCGGCGCCGCCGTGATCCTCGGACAGGGAGACCAGCGCGCGGTTCAGGTCCAGGCCACCGGCCTCGAGCCCAGCACGCGCAAGTTCGCCTACCAGTTCTGGCTCTACGACGACAAGGGCAACGCCAAGTCGCTCGGAGCCCAGGTCACCGACAAGAAGGGCAGCCTGGGCGCCATCGGGACCCTGCCCGACGGCTTCGAGAAGTACCGCTACTTCGACCTGTCACGCGAGTCGCTCGGCGGCGACGCCGGCCACTCGGGCGATTCCGTCCTGCGCGGCCCCATGCCGAAGATCGGCAACGTGAAGGGCAAGAAGGTCACGCGGCTCGGCCAGGTCGTGCTGAGCCCGCCCGCGGACTGACGCTCAGGCGGGCAGCAGCTTGCCGGGGTTCATGATCCCGGCCGGGTCGAGCGCCTGCTTGGCGGAGCGAAGCACCTCGATCCCGAGGCCGCCGACCTCCGCCGGCAGCCAGGGCGCATGGTCGCGGCCCACCGCGTGGTGGTGCGTGATCGTGCCGCCGTTGGCCACGATCGCGTCGCAGGCCGCGCCCTTTGCGGCCCGCCACTGCTCCAGCGGGTCAGACGGTCTCCTGGCGGGCCAGGAACGTGAAGTAGAGCGAGCAGCCGGAGCGGTACAGGTGGGACACGTGGCACATCACGAGCGGCGGCGTGCCGCGCGCGGACAGCGAGTCGCGCAGGGCGCCCCCGACCGCGGCGTAGAGCCGCTCGACGTTGCTCCAGGTGGTGGCGGTCTCGAGCGTCTCGACCATCACGTTGCGGTCGAGCAGGTGGTCGCGCAGGTAGGGAGCGGCGAAGCGCCCGCGCAGCCATGCCTCTCCGGGCCGCGAGCCCAGGGCCAGCCCGCCGCCCGCGCGCAGCAGCGCCGCCGAGCGCACGCGCCGCCGCTCCACGTCGTCGGGATCGCCGTCGAAGCCCATGATCGCCAGGCAGCCGCCCTCGTGCCCGCGGGCCCGCAGGTAGGCGCGGCCGAGGCGCTCGATGCGGCTGCCGGTGGAGGCCAGCGCGAGCGACATGCGCGTCTCGTGCTCGTCGGACAGGCGCGCGACGTCGGGCGACGCGTCGGCCTGCTCCATCACCCGCAGGGCGTCCACTCCCTCGGCGAAGTCGCGGAACGACCAGCCCTCGTAGCGGCGCCGCTCCGGCGCCGGCCGCACGCGCAGGGTGGCCGAGGTGATCACGCCCAGCACGCCCTCGGAGCCCACCACGAGCTCACGCAGCTGCGGGCCGGCGGCCGTGGCCGGGACGGCGAGCGTGGTCAGGTCGCCCACCGGAGCCGCGAGCGTCACGCCCTCCACCAGCTCGTCGATGCGCCCGTAGCCGGTGGACGCCTGCCCGGCCGAGCGCGTGGCCACCCAGCCGCCCACGGTGGAGAACTCGAACGACTGCGGGAAGTGCCCGAGCGTGAGGCCCTGCTCGGCGAGCCGCGCCTCGGCCGCCGGCCCGAACAGGCCGCCCTCGAGGGTGGCGGTGAGCGACTTCCGGTCCACCTCGACGACCCTGTCGAGCGCGCCCAGGTCGAGCGACACCACGGCCTCGAGGCCCTCGCGCAGCGGCTCCACGCCGCCGACGACGCTCGTCCCGCCGCCGAACGGCACCACGGCGATGCGCTCGCGGGCGCAGGTCTCGAGGACCGCTCGCACCTGCTCCGCGGAGCGAGGCATGAGCACCGCGTCGGGAGCGGCGAGGCCCGTGCCGGAGCGCAGGCGCACGAGGTCCGGGTAGCTGCGGCCCGCGGCGTGCCCCACCCGTGCCGCGTGCTCCTGGCTGAGCCCGCCGGGCCCGAGCACCGCCGCGAGCGCGTCACGGGCGCTTCCGCTCAGGGCCGGCTCGGGCAGCCGCGACCTGCTCGATCGGCACGTGCGGCGAGGGTTCGCCGGGCTCGGCGCCGATCTCCTCGCGCAGGAAGGCATCGGCCGAGTCCGGCAGCCCGCCGCCGTGCTCGTCGTCGCCCCAGCCCCACCAGCGCACGTTCAGCCGGCCTTCCCGGGAGTGCCGAACAGCTCGTCGAGGCCGTCGAGGGCGCCCTCGAGCTGGCGCCGCGCGGCGGCGCGCAGCTGGAACGGCGCGAAGCGCGCCCAGCCGCGCGGGCTCTGCACGAGCCCGATGCGGATGCGCGTGCCCCCGTCGTCGGGGTCGAGGGCCAGCTCGGTCGCGGACTCGGTCAGGAGCCGCTCGAAGGGCGTCTCGGCCAGCTCCTGGCGCCAGACGAGCCGGCGCGGCTCGTCGGCCTCCACGCGGGTGAAGTCGGCGCGCACCTGGCGGCCCTTCCCCGACGTCATGACGGTCGTCCACGCCTCCGGGGATGCGTCCTCCACGCGCGCGACGCCCGGCCACCAGGCGGGCAGGCGCCACGGGTCGGCCACCACGCGCCAGACCTCCTCCGGGGCGGCCGCGAGGCGCCGCTGGCGGCGGACGGTCACTCCTCGTCGTAGACCACGAGGCTGCGCACGTCGTGCGGGCGCAGGCGGTCGCGGCCGTGGAGGAAGGCCAGTTCGATCACGAAAGCGCATCCTGCCACGACTCCGCCCGCGCGTTCCACCAGGTCGCACAGGGCCGCGGCCGTGCCGCCCGTGGCAAGCAGGTCGTCGTGGACCAGGACGCGCGCTCCGCCGCGCACGGCGTCGCTGTGCACCTCGAGCGCATCGACCCCGTATTCCAGCTGGTATTCGACGCTGTCGGTCGCGCGCGGAAGCTTGCCGGGCTTGCGGGCCAGGATGAAGCCGGCGCCGGCCGCCGCGGCCACCGCCCCGCCGAGCACGAAGCCGCGCGCCTCGGCGGAGACGACGTAATCGGCCCGCTCGGCGCGGGCGTACTCGGCCAGCGCGTCGATGGTGGTGCGCAGCGCCTCCGCGTTCAGGAAGAGCGGCGTGATGTCCTTGAAGACGATTCCCGGGCGCGGGTAGTCCGGGATGTCCCGGATGTAGTCCTCGAGGCGCACCGCGCGCCGCTCAGCGCGCGAGCTTGCGCAGGTCCCTGATCAGCAGCAGGTGCTTCAGGTGCGAGGAGATCGCCGCGAGGTTCTCGAGCGCCTCCACGGCCTCCTTGCGGCGCTCGGGGTTCCGCGAGCGCAGCGCCGGGGCGAGGATCTGCTCGAGCAGGGCGGCCTCGCGGTCAGCGGAGGTGCGGAAGACGCGCAGGTTGCGCCCGCCGACGCCGAAGCGCTTGAGCTCGGTCACGGCGCGGATGATCTCGCGCTCGGTGTCGTCGTAGAGGACCTCGCCGTCGCGGCGCTCGCCCTTGATGACCCCGTAGTCCTCGAGCTCCTTCACGAGGCCGCGATCGGCGCCGGTGTCCTCCAGCACGTCGTCGAGCCGGTAGAGCGAGCCGGGGCCCCGCAGCGCCACGGTCGTGCGCCTGCCGGAGCGCTGGTCGGGCGGGCTCGCCTTGGCCACCTCGGCGTCGGCCCGGCCGGCGGCCAGCTCCTGGCGGATCACCCGCAGCGGGAGGAACTCGTCGCGCTGGAGGCGCAGGATCGTGCGCAGCCGCGCGAGGTCCGCCTGGCTGTAGAGGCGGTACCCGCCGGGCGTGCGCCGCGGGGCGAGCAGCTTCTGGTCCTCCAGGTAGCGGATCTTCGAGATCGAGATGTCCGGGAACTCGCGCTCGAGCTGCTTGCAGACGGCGCCGATGGTGAGCGCCTTCTCCTTGCGCGGCGGTGCCTCTGGGCCGGTCTCGATGCTCATGGGGTCAGGTAGGTGAGCTTGTACTTGCCCACCTGGAGCTCGTCGCCGTCCTGGAGCTTGTGCGACTCGATCCGGTGGCGGTTCACGTAGGTGCCGTTCAGCGACCCGAGGTCGTCGATGTAGAGGCCGTCGCGGCGCCGCACCAGCAGCGCGTGGTTGCGCGACACGGTCACGTCGTCGAGGAACACCTCGGCCTCCGGGCTGCGCCCGATCGTCATGCGCTCGCCCGCGAGCACGAACGCCTCACCGGAGCGGCCCCCGCCCGAGCGGATGACGAGAGTGGCACCCTCGCCGGTGACCTCCTCGAGGTCCATCGGCTTGAGCTCGCCGGTCTCCGCCACCTGGTAGACCTCGGTGGTGTCGCCCTCCTTCTCCACGTGCTCGGGAAGGAACGCACCGCACTTCTGGCAGTAGTTGGCGCCCTCGGCGTTGACGAATCCGCACTCGGGACAGTGCACTGCGCATCCTCCTAGGACGCTTCCGGATCCTCAGGCATCGACTTCCCGGCCAGGATGTCCGTGAGCTGCTGCACGTCGGCGCCACTGATCACGGACTCGCCCTCGGCGTGCTTCTTGCGCAGCCGGTTCACGAGCTCGGCGCGCAGGATGTCGATCTTGCCGTGGAGGATGCGGCGCCTGTACGAGACCTCCTGCTCCTCCTCGGTGAGGTCCTGGATCATTTCCTTCAGCTCCTCGTCGGAGAGGGCACCAAGGTCAGGGAAGGTGTCCATGCAGCGCTTGCGTCCTTTCGGGTTAAGGGGACGGCGAGTATATCGCCAGATCTCAAGCTGAGCTTGAGGGTGATTCGCTGCGAACCGCCCGGAGGCCTGCCGCAACGTACTGGGCGGTGGCTCCCAGCGTCAGCGCCAGGCCCACGTAGAGGCATGCCTCCGGCACCCAGGAGTCCCAGATGAGCGCCAGCGCCAGCGCCGACATGACGGGCCAGACGGCCCAGCGCCCGAGCATGTTGATCTCGAGGTCGAGGCCGCGCTTGAAGGCCAGCCGCGTGAGCCAGAGCATGAAGGCCTCGCGGACGGCCAGCAGGGCGAGGGCCCAGCGCGGGAGGAGCTCGAAGTGCCATGCGACCACGGCCCCCGAGAGCACCAGCAGCCGGTCCGTGAGCGGGTCGAGGAGCGCCCCCAGGCGGCTGTACTGCCCCAGGACGCGCGCGGCCATGCCGTCGAGGTAGTCCGTCCAGGCGACGACCGCGAACAGGATGAACGCGAGCGTGCTGCGGCCGTCCTCGGAGCTGAGGGCGACCACGAGGAAGACCGGGATGAGCGCGATCCGGACGAGCCCGATCGCGTTCGGGACCGTCCACGGGTTGAGCGGCTGGGCGCGCCGCGTCTCGGGCGGCGGCCCGCCCGATCGGTCGAGGCCGAGCAGCCGGCGCTTCGTCAGGGAAGCCCGCGCCACAGCGCGGCCACCTCCGCGGCCGCTCCGTCCAGCGGCACCGAGCGCTGCTCCTGCCCCCGGCGCACCTGCACCTCCAGCTCCCCCGACTCGATGCTCCGCTTCCCGACGGTCACCCGCAGCGGGCAGCCGAGCAGCTCGGCCTCGGCGAACTTCTCGCCGGCGCCGTTCGTGCGGTCGTCGTAGAGCACGTCGAGCCCGGTCTCCTTCAGCTCCTCGTAGAGGCGGTCGGCCACGGTCCGGGCCTCCTCCCCCTCCTTGCCGAGCGTGACCAGCTCGACGTCGAAGGGCGCCAGGGCCCGCGGCCAGGCGATGCCCTGCTCGTCGGAGCCCTGCTCGACGGCCGCCGCCACCACGCGCGCCGGCCCGATGCCGTAGGAGCCCATCCAGATGTGCTGCTCCTTGCCCTCCTCGTCGAGGTAGCGGGCCCCGAGCGGCTCCGAGTAGCGGAGCCCGAGCTTGAAGATGTTGCCCACCTCGATCGCGGGCTCGATCGTGATCTTCGCGCCGTCCGGCGCCGTGTCGCCGGCCTCGACGCTGCGCACGTCGGCCCAGGTGGGCTCGAAGTCGCGGCCGGGCTCGACGCCCTTCAGGTGCACGTCGCGCTCGTTGCCGCCCGCCACCAGGCCGCGGAGGCCCTCCAGCGCCTGGTCGGCGATCACCTCCACGGGCGCCCCGACGGGCCCGATGAAGCCCGGCACGGCGCCGAACACGTCCTTGACCTCCTCGGCCTCCGCCGGGCGGAAGCCCGCGCCGAGCGCGTTCTGAAGCTTGATCTCGTTCAGGCGGTGGTCCCCGCGCACGACCACCAGCACCGGGCCGCGGTCCTCCACGAACACCGGGAAGGCCTTGATGATCGCCCCGGAGGGCACGCCCAGCTGCCCGGCCACCTCGTCGACCGTGGTGGCGCCGGGGGTCTCGGCGCGCTCGGGTGCGTCCAGGCCCTCAGGCAGGCCGTCCACCGGCTGCGGCGTGGCGCTCGCCACCTCCACGTTCGCCGCGTAGCCCGAGCCGGTGAGCGCCACGTCGTTCTCGCCCGCCGCGCAGGGAGCCATGTACTCGTGGGCGCCGAAGCCGCCCATCGCCCCCACGTCGGACTCCACGCGGTACCACTCGAGCCCGCTGCGGTCGAAGATGCGGTCGTAGGCGCCCACGAACTGGTCGTAGGAGCGGTCGAGGCCCTCGCGGTCGCGATCGAACGAGTAGGCGTCCTTCATGATGAACTCGCGCGTCCTGAGCACGCCGGCGCGCGGCCGCGGCTCGTCGCGCTCCTTCGTCTGGAAGTGGTAGAGCAGCTTCGGGAGGTCGCGGTAGGAGCGCACCTCGCGGGCCATGTGGAACGTGATGTTCTCCTCGTGCGACATGGCGAGCACCAGCTCGGCGTCGCGGCGGTCCCTCAGCTTGAAGACCTCGTCGATGTCGTAGCGCTCGCTGCGCTTCCACAGCTCGGCCGGCTGCAGGACCGGCATCAGCATCTCCCAGCAGCCGATCGCCTCGAGCTCCTCGCGGATGATCTGCTCGACCCTGCGGTGCGAGCGCCAGCCCGCCGGGAGCCAGGTCCAGAGGCCGGCTCCGACCTGCCTCGCGAGCCCCGCGCGGACCAGCAGGCGGTGCGACACGGCCTCGGCGTCGGCCGGGGCCTCCTTGACCGTGGGCAGGAAGTACTGGGAGAGCCGTGTCACGGGCAGGCGAGTCTAGTCGGGAAACGCTCAGGAACTTGCGCGAACGTCCGATGAATACAGGGTGAAGGAGGCACCGAGGCTGGGGCGCGTCGGATGGGCGCTGTGGGCGCTCGTCGGCCTCGCCATGGCCGTCTACGCGGCGCATACGGCATTCCACGTGGGGTCCGGCTGGGTATTCGAGGGCGCTGATCTACTCGGGTTTGATCGGCTGCGCCTCCATCGCGTGCATCGCGCGCGCGGTGCAGGTGCGCCACGAGCGGCTCGCGTGGGCGGTCATGGGCGTGGGCCTCGCGGCCTGGATGGGCGGCGAGCTCTGCTGGACCCTGGTCCTCAACTACCGCGACACCGTGCCGGTGCCCTCGGCGGCCGACGCCTTCTACTGGGCCTTCTACATCGCGAGCTACGTCGGCCTCGTGCTGCTGCTCGGCACGCGCATGCGCTTCCGCTCGAGCCAGTGGCTCGATGGGGCCATCGCGGCGTCCGCCGTGGCCGCGTGTGCCGGGGCGCTCGCCTTCCAGCCGATCGTGGACGCCACGGTGGGCGACCAGATGACGGTCGCGGTGAACCTCTCCTACCCGCTCGCCGACCTGCTGCTGCTCAGCCTCGTCGTGGCCAGCTTCGCGCTCTCCGGCTGGCGTCCTGACCGCGCCTGGATGCTGATCGGCCTCGGCATGGGCCTGATGGCGATCGGGGACGGCATCTATCTCTTCCAGGCGGCGAAGGGCACGTACGTGGAGGGCACGCTGCTCGACGCGCTGTGGCCGGCGGCCGCCCTGCTCGTGGGCGCCGCGGCCTGGCAGCCGACCGTCAAGCGCGCGGCGCCGCGCATCGAGGGCTGGCGCGTGGTGGCGATCCCGTTCGCGGCAGGCATGGCCGCCGTGGCGCTGCTCGCGTACGACCACTTCCACACCATCCACGACGGCGCGCTCGTGCTCGCCACGATCACCGTCGTGCTCGTGACCGTGCGGATGGCGCTCACCTTCAGCGAGAACCAGCGGATGCTCCGGCAGAGCGACAAGGAGGCCAACACCGACGCCCTCACCACGCTGCGCAACCGGCGCCGGCTGATGACCGACCTGGAGCGCGAGCTCGAGCTGGCATCGGCGGACGCGCCCCGGATGCTGGTGCTCTTCGACCTCGACGGCTTCAAGCAGTACAACGACGCCTTCGGCCACCTCGCGGGCGACGGCCTGCTGGCCCGGCTCGGCGCGCGGCTCGAGGCGGTCGTGGACGGCAAGGGCAGCGCCTACCGCCTCGGCGGCGACGAGTTCTGCGTCCTCTTCGAGCCCGGCAGGGCCGGCGTCGAGCCGCTCGTGGCGGCCTGCTCGAGCGCCCTCACCGAGACCGGCGAGGGCTTCTCGATCGGCGCCTCCTACGGCGCCGTGATGGCGCCCGACGAGGTGGAGGACGCCACCGAGGCGCTCCAGCTGGCCGATCGCCGCATGTACGCGCAGAAGGCCGGCGGGCGGATGTCGGCCGGGCGCCAGTCCCGCGACGTGCTGCTCAGCACGCTCACCGAGCGCGAGCCGGAGCTCGGCGAGCACCTGCACGACGTGGCCAAGCTCGCCCTGGCGGTGGGCCGCGAGCTCGACATGAGCCCCGAGGACCTCGACGAGGTGGCCCGCGCGGCGGAGCTCCACGACGTGGGCAAGGTCGCCATCCCCGACGCGATCCTGAACAAGCCGGGCCCGCTCGACGAGGCCGAGTGGGGCTTCATGCGCCGCCACACGATCATCGGCGAGCGGATCCTGCTCTCGGCGCCCGCCCTGCGGCCCGTGGCGCGCCTGGTGCGCTCGAGCCACGAGCGCTGGGACGGCAGCGGCTACCCCGACGGCCTCGCCGGCGAGGAGATCCCGCTGGGCGCCCGGATCGTGTGCGTCTGCGACGCCTTCGACGCGATGACCACCGACCGCCCGTACCGCCCCCGCATGCGCACCGAGGCCGCCTTGGCGGAGCTGAGGGAGGCCGCGGGCACGCAGTTCGACCCGCGCGTCGTGGAGGCGTTCGCGCGGTCCCTCGGCGAGCTCTACCCGAGCGACGTCACCGCGGCGTCCGTGTGAGCAGGCGGAGCTGCCCGGCCACTCGGCCGGTGCGCTCCTCAGCCGCTCCTCGGTGATCCTGATCACCCGCTGACCCTGCACCGTCAGCTCGGCGTCGCGGATCCGGTCGGTCTCGAACGCCCGCTTGGTGCGATGGGCGGCGTCCCCGTCGAGCTCGACCACGAGGCCCGCGTCCGGGAAGTGGAAGTCGACCTCGTACTCCCCCAGTCGCACGTTCACCCGCGGCCTCGGCAGGTCATGGGCGGCGCAGAGCTCGAGGAAGCGGTCCTCGAGCCGTGACCTGGTGCGCGTCGTGCCGATCGGATGGCGGCTGAGCACGTGGGCGAGCCGCCCATTGCCCCGGCGTCCCGGGATCGGCGTGAGGCCTGTGCAGTCGAGGCGGAGGTACTCGGCCTCGTCGAAGGCGCGCTCGAGGGCCCGCGTATGAGAGCACGTCGGCGAGGTCGACGAGCGTTCGCGCCGGCGTGGTCACTGGGATGCCGTCGAGGGCGGTGGTGTCGGCCGGGTCCAAGTGATTGCGGTGAAGGAGGATGCCCTTTCGCGCGCCCTGGCTCCGCGCTTCGGCACCGTGACTCGACCGTCGGCTCGCGCTCGGGCGAATGCCCCACAGCGCCGCGGCGCGTCCGGTGGCTGGCCACGCGCCCTCCCCGCACGCCAGAACGGCCGCCATGACGAGGGCGGAGCCGGCCACGCGCGGGTGACCGACCGCGTAGACGCCGCGGTGGACGGAGTGAACAGACCTCGTCCGCATTCGCTCGTCGATCTGCGTGACCGCGTCACGCCCGAGCGCCGCAGCTGAGTCACGTGAGACCACGCCGTATTGACGTGCCGCGAGCGCCGCGATCAGCCGATCCGTGCCGGGTTGCACGCGTTGTTCGGGCATATCCCGAATAACGTCAGCGAACCCCCCGGCTCGCACCCCCTACGCCCTGGTGAAGCGGCGGCCCTCCGTGGGCGATTGGTCCTCGTCCAGGACCACGCGGCGGGTCGTGTTGCCGCCGTTGCCCGCCATCGGCAGGGCGGTGCCGTCGGCGCCGGCCTCCTCGGCGGCCGCGGCGGCCTCCATGGCGGCGATTCGCTCGGGCGTGAGCTCGCCGGCGTTCTCCTCCTCGATCTTCGAGAGCCACTCCGCGCCCTCGGCGGCCTTGTGCTCGTCCACGACCACGCGGCCCACCGACAGCGACTTGTCGATCTCGGCGAACAGCTCGTCCACGAGCCGGTCCTGCGGCACCTTCCGCAGCGGCTCCCCGTGGGCGAAGATGAGGCCCTCGTTCTTCGCGCCGGTGATGCCGAAGTCGGCGTGCGAGGCCTCGCCGATCCCGTTCACGGCGCAGCCGAGCACGGCGACCTCGATCGGGTCGTCGTAGCGGCGCAGCCGCTCCTCGATCTCGGCCACGACCGTGTCCATGTCGAACTGGAGCCGGCCGCAGGTGGGGCAGGCGATCAGGACGGGGCCGCGCTCGCGCAGCTTCAGCGCCTTCAGCACCTCCCAGGCGACCTTGACCTCCTCCTCGGCGTGGAAGGTGGACAGCGAGATCCGGATCGTGTCGCCGATCCCGTCGGCGAGCAGCGTCCCGAGGCCCGACCGCCGACTTCAGCGAGCCGGACCACTTCGTGCCCGCCTCGGTGATGCCGAGGTGCAGGGGGTACTCGATGCGCTCGGAGAGCAGGCGGTTCGCCGCGATCGTGTTCGGCACGTTCGTGGACTTGATCGAGACCTTGAAGTCCCCGAAGTCGAGCGACTCCATCAGCTCCACGTACTCGACGGCGGCGCCCACGAGCGCCTCGACCGGGTTGGAGCGCTCCAGCTCGTGCAGGTGCTTCGGCAGCGAGCCCGAGTTCACGCCCACGCGGATCGGCACGGAGGCGGCACGGGCCTTGTCCACGACCTCGCGCGTCTTCTCGTGCCCGCCGATGTTGCCGGGGTTGATCCGGATGCAGTGGGCGCCCGCGTCGATCGCCTTGAGGGCGAGCGTGTGGTTGAAGTGGATGTCCGCGATCACCGGGATCGGCGACTCGCGCACGATCTTCCGGAGCGCCTCCACGTCCTGGTCGCGCGGGATGGCGCAGCGCACCAGATCGCCGCCCTCGTCGGCGATGGCGTGGATCTGGCGCATCGTCGCGTCGTAGTCCGCGGTCTCCGTCTTCGTCATCGACTGGACCGCGACGGGGGCTCCCCCGCCGATCTTCACCCCGCCTACGTCGATCTGCCGCTTGGAGGCCACAGCCCCCAAAGGGTATCTACGAGTAGAGCGCCTCTATCTCGGCGGCGTACTTGGCGGCAATCGGCTTGCGCTTGAGCTTCATCGTGGGCGTCAGCTCCTCGCCTCCGGGCTGCCACTCCTCCTCGAGCACCTTGAAGCGCTTGATCTGCTCGACGCGCGCCAGCTGCTCGTTCGCGGCCGCTATCCCGCGCTCGATCTCCGGCAGCACGGCGTCCTGCCCGTTCTGCTGGATGAAGGCGGGCGCCACGTCCGGGTCGAGCGTGATCAGGGCGACGTTGTAGGGCTTCATGTCCCCGATCGCGATCGCCTGCCCGATCAGCGGCGAGGACGCCTTCACCTTCGCCTCGATGTTGGCCGGCGACATGTTCTTGCCGCCCGCGTTGATGATCAGCTCCTTCTTGCGGTCGACGATCTTGAGGTAGCCCTCCTCGTCGAACTCGCCCACGTCGCCGGTGTGGAGCCAGCCGTCGGCGTCGATCGCCTCCGACGTCTTCTCCGGCTGGTTGCGGTAGCCGGTCATGACCACGGGGCCGCGCATCAGCACCTCGCCGTCGTCGGCGAGCTTGATCTCGACGCCGGGCGACACCGGCCCGACCGTCCCGATCCTGATCTTGTCCGGCGGGTTGCAGGTGCCGTAGCCGCAGGTCTCGGACATGCCCCAGAGCTCGGCCAGCGGCACGCCGATCGCGTGGAAGAACTCGATCACCTCGCGCGGCGTGGGCGCCGCCCCGACGTTCACGGACTCGGCCTGGTCGAGACCGAGGCGCTCGCGGATCTTCGAGAGCACGAGCGCGTCCGCCTTCGCGTGCTCCTCGGCGAGCTCGGGCGGCACCTCCTCCCCGGCCTGCTCGGCGCGCACCTTGCGCAGGCCCACGTCGAGCGCCCACTCGGTCGCCTGCTTGCGCTCGGCGTCCTGCTCCGCGGCCACGCCGGCCTCGATGGCCGCCTTCAGCTTCTCCCAGATCCGCGGCACGGCGAAGAACCACGACGGGCGCACCTCGGGCAGGTAGGCCACGACCTGGCGCGGGTCCTGGCAGCAGGTGGTGGTCAGCCCGAGGACCATCGGCAGGTAGTGGCTGCAGGCGCGCTCCGCGATGTGCGCCATCGGCAGCCACGAGACCACCCGGCCCTCGTCCGGGAACGCGATCATCTCGTCGAACCCGCGCACGGCCGAGAGCTGGTTCTCGTGCGTGATCTGGACGCCCTTGGGCGGCCCGGTGGTGCCGGAGGTGTAGATCAGCGTGAGCAGGTCGTCGGGCGAGACGGCGCGCCAGGAGGCCTCGAAGTCGAAGTCCTCGGGCGCCGGCGGCCTCCACGTCGGCCACCGACAGCGAGCCCTCGGGACCGCCCTCGTCCACCACCACGAGGTGCTCCACCCCGTCGAGGCCCGGCCACCTGGTCGAGGAAGGCCGCCTCGGTGACCACGATCCGCGCCTCGGCGTCCTTCACCTGGTACTGGATCTGGTCGCGCGCGTAGGTGTTGTAGATCGAGAAGGGCGTGGCGCCGAGGTGCAGGGCCGCCGAGTCGAACCAGTGGAACTCGGGGCGGTTCGTGAGCATGATCCCGAGCGTCCCGCCGCGGCTCGAGGCCGAGCCCCGCGAGGCCGGCGGCGACGCGCCTCGACCTTGTCGGCGTACTCGCGCCAGGTCATCGTCATGGCGTCGTCCTTCAGGCGCAGCGCCGGCCGGTCGGGGTTGGCTCCCGCCGTGAGCTGAAAGGCCTCCGCCATCGTCGAGGCCTCGAGTCCGGGCGGCCGGCCGGTACGGCGTTCCGCGGTGACGCTCATGTGTCCTCCCCAAGGGTTACAGCGCGCGAGCCTACCGCACCCTGAAGCCCTCGCCGGAGAGCCTGTCGATGTCGTTCGACAGGCCCACCAGGAAGAGCAGGATCACGAGCATGAAGCCCACCACCCCGGCCCGTTCCATGACGCTGAACGGCACC
Source organism: uncultured Thermoleophilaceae bacterium (assembly GCA_963768465.1). Classification (GTDB taxonomy): domain Bacteria; phylum Actinomycetota; class Thermoleophilia; order Solirubrobacterales; family Thermoleophilaceae; genus JACVRW01. Next base: position 210,521 of record CAVYIA010000016.1, read on the forward strand.
GGCTTGCGGCGCACCTTCTCGACGATCGCCCAGAAGATGTGGCCGCCGTCGAGCGGCAGGAACGGGAACAGGTTCACGATCGCGAGCGACAGCGAGATGATCGCCAGGATCCAGACCGTGTCGGCGAAGTCGCTGACGATCGTCTGGCGCGTGACCTCGTAGGAGCCCACCACCCCCGAGATCTCCTTGCGGTCCTGGGAGTCGAGCAGCCGCGCGGGCAGCTTGATCGTCTCGCGGGTGATGAACCAGAAGGCGTCGAGCGTCTGGTCCGCGCCGTCGGAGACCGACAGCGGGTCGCGCGGTCCCGGCGCGTAGCCGAAGCCGAGCCGCGCGCGCTCCGCGGCGGGGTCGTAGATCGGGGTGAGGGTGAGCGTCTTGCGCTCGCCGTCGCGGACCACGGTCACCGTCACCGGCTCGGTGGCCTTGCAGCCCTTGGTGGTGGCGCCCCCGGCGCACTTGTGCGAGGCGATCCGCTTGGACAGCGCCGTCGGGGTGCCGCCGCGCCCGTCCACCGCCACCAGCCGGTCGCCCGGCTGGATCTTGCCGGCGGCCGGGTAGCCGCGCTCGACCGTCCCGACGTGCCGCGTGGTCGTCTGCGGCCCGATCAGCGTGAAGAACACGAACAGCAGCACGATCGCCACCAGCACGTTCACGGCGGGCCCCGCCGCGATCACGACGATCCGCTTCCAGACCGGCTGCGAGTAGTAGGCCCGGGTGCGAACCTCGTCGGGGAGGTTCTCGTCCGGGTTCATCCCGCTGATCTTCACGTAGCCGCCGAGCGGCACCGAGCCGATCGCGTACTCGGTCTCGCCGATCTTCTTGCGGGCGAGCAGGGGCGGGAAGAAGAGCGAGAAGCGCTCCACGCGCATCCCCACGGCCTTGGCCGCCGTGAAGTGGCCGAGCTCGTGGAGGATCACGAGCAGGGCGAAGCCCACGAAGGCGAGGAACCAGCTCAAGCGCTCACGCCCTCGGCCAGCCGGCGCGTGATCTCACGGGCCTCGGAGTCGGCCGTGTAGAGGTCCGAGAAGTGGCGCACGGGCCGCGCTCGGCAGCTCCTCGAGCGTCCGCTCGATCAGGCGCGCGATGTCGAGGAAGGCGATCTCGCCCTCGAGGAACGCGTGCACGGCGATCTCGTTCGCCGCGTTCAGGATGCACGGGGCGGTCCCGCCGGCGCGCGCGGCCTCGCGGGCGAGCGCGAGGCAGGCGAACGTGTCGGTGTCGGGGGCCTCGAAGCTGAGCGAGCCCAGCTCGACGAGGTCGAGCGCCGGCACGGGCACGTCGGAGCGCTCCGGGTGGTGCAGCGCGAACGAGATCGGAACGCGCATGTCCGGATAGCCCATGTGCGCCAGCGAGGCGCCGTCGTTCAGGTGGATGAGCGCGTGGATGATCGACTGCGGGTGCACGACCACGTCGATCAGGTCGTATTCGATCCCGAACAGGTGGTGCGCCTCGATCAGCTCGAGGCCCTTGTTCATGAGCGTGGCGCTGTCGATCGTGATCTTGCCGCCCATGTCCCAGGTCGGATGGGCGAGCGCCTCCTCGCGCGTCACGGAGCGCAGGTCCGCGGCGGTGCGGCCGCGGAACGGGCCGCCGCTCGCCGTGAGCACCAGGCGGTCCACGGTGCCGGGGCGCTCGGACGAGATCAGCTGGTAGAGCGCCGAGTGCTCGGAGTCCACCGGGATGATGCGGGCGCCCGTGGCCTCCGCGAGCGCGCTCACCAGCTCGCCGCCCACCACGAGGCTCTCCTTGTTCGCGAGCGCGAGGTCGATCCCCTCGCCGAGCGTGGCGATCGTCGGCCCCAGCCCGGCGGAGCCCACCAGGGCGTTGAGCACGAGGTCGCACTCGCCCTCGGTGATCAGCTCGACGAGCCCCTCGGCGCCGCCGAGCACCTCTCCCCCGGTCCAGGCCTCGGACGCTCGCGCGGCGGCGTCGCCGTCGGCGAGCGCGATGCGCTCGACCCCGTGCGCCTGCGCCTGCGCGAGCAGGGGCTCCCAGCTGCGACCCGCCGCGAGCCCGACCAGCTCGAGCTGGTCGCTGCGCTCGATCACGTCGAGCGCCTGAGTCCCGATCGAGCCCGTGGACCCGACGATCACGATTCTCCGCACGCGGATGAGTCTAGGAGGGCTGTAAGGAACCCGTTAGGATTGCCAGCTGGCCAGTCCGGCTCGCCATGCGCTTCGGAATCTTCTACGAGCACCAGAATCCCGCGTCCGTGGGACGGCGAGCGCTCGGAGCACACGCTCCTCAAGAACGCGCTCGCCCAGGTCGAGCTGGCCGACCGGGTCGGCTTCGACTACGTCTGGGAGGTCGAGCACCACTTCCTCGAGGAGTACTCCCACTCCTCGGCGCCGGAGGTCTTCCTGGCGGCCGCCGCGGCGCGCACCCAGCGCATCCGCCTCGGGCACGGCATCGTCCAGATCCCGCCGGGCGTGAACCATCCCGCCCGCGTCGTGGAGCGCGCCGCGACGCTCGACCTGATCTCCGACGGCCGGCTCGAGTTCGGCACCGGCGAGTCGAGCTCGGCGGCCGAGCTGGGCGGGTTCCTCGTGGACCGCGAGCAGAAGCGGGCCATGTGGGAGGACGCCATCGACGCGATCGCCCGGATGTTCGTCGAGGAGCCGTTCGCGGGCTGGGAGAGCGAGTTCTTCCGCATGCCGCCCCGCAACGTCGTCCCGAAGCCGCTTCAGCGCCCGCATCCGCCGATGTGGGTGGCCTGCAGCCGCCGCGAGACGATCCACTTCGCCGCCCGCAACGGCATCGGCGCGCTCTCGTTCTCGTTCGTCGAGCCGGAGGACGCCGGCAAGTGGGTGCGCGAGTACTACGACCTGATCGACTCCGACGAGTGCGTGCCCGCGGGCTTCGCCGTCAACCCGAACGTGGCCGTGGTCCTGCCGATGATGCTCCACGAGGACGAGGCCACCGCGATCGAGCGCGGCATCGACGGCGCGCACTTCTTCGGCTACTCGCTGGCGCACTACTACGGCATGGGGACCCATCAGCCCGGGCGCACCAACGTCTGGGAGGAGTTCCTCCAGAACCGCGACACCACCGGCTTCGCACGCCACATCGTGCAGCCGGACCAGTCGCCGCTCGCGGTCAAGATCATGCAGGAGGGCCTGGGCTCGCTGCGCGGCGCGATCGGCACGCCCGACCAGGTGACCGACCTCCTGCGGCGCTACGAGGCCGCGGGCGTGGACCAGGTGATCTTCGTGCTGCAGGCCGGTCCCAACCTGCACGAGCACATCTGCGAGTCGATCGAGCTGTTCGGAAGCCGCGTGGCTCCGCTGTTCGCCGAGGGCCGTGAGCAGCGCGAGCGCGACAAGGCCGAGGCGCTGGCCGGCCCCGTCGAGCGCGCGCTGGCACGCCGCTCGCCGCCGCGCGAGGCACCGCCCGGCTACGCGATCGACGAGCAGGCCGAGCAGGCGCGCGCCGCCCGAGCCGCGCGTCCCGGCCTGCGCGACCTGGCCGGCGAGCTTGGGCGACGGAGGTGCGCCGCGTCGTGAGGGGCCAGACCCAGGAGGCGATCGCGAAGCTGGTGCGCGGCGCGAGCGACGAGCAGCTCGAGCGGCGCTTCGGCAGCCAGATCGCCCAGCGCGCGATCTTCGGCGGCATGGCGCGCCAGTTCGAGCCGCGCTTCGCGGTCGGGTTCGAGGGCGACATCGCCTACGAGCTGGCCCACGCCGGCAATGGAGCGCCGCCCGATCGCTGGACTCTGCGCGTGAAGGACGGCGCCGCCAAGGCGCTGCCCGGCGACAACGGCAGCCCGGCGGTCACGTTCAAGCTCTCGGTGCCGGACTTCGCGCGCGTCCTCGCCGAGGAGGTCGATCCGCTGGAGCTGATGTACGCGGGGCGCTTCCAGGTGGAGGGCGACCTCGCGCTCGCCGGGCGCGTGGCCGAGATGTTCGGCGCCCGGCCGACCTTCTAGGTGTAGCCCAGCGCCTGAGCCGCGTAGTACCCGGCGACCATCGAGAACAGCAGCGCGTCCAGGCGGTCCAGCACGCCCCCGTGGGCGCCGAAGAAGGCGCCGGTGTCCTTGACCGCGAGGTCGCGCTTGACGAGCGACTCGAACAGGTCGCCCACCGGTGCCGCGACCGCCACGGCCAGGCCGATGACCACGGCGTCCCAGCCGCTCAGCCAGTCCTGGTAGAGGCCGGCGAACCAGAAGGCGAGCGTCCCGCCGATCACCCCCACCACGAGGCCCTCCACGGTCTTGTTCGGCGAGATCCGCGGCGCCAGCGGCCGGCGCCCGTAGAGGCGGCCGCCGAAGTACGCCGCGGTGTCGCCGAGGAAGGTCCCGATCAGCACGTCCACCATGAGCCCGTCGCCGTGCGGCGCGTCCCGCAGGAACACGGCGTAGACCATCGGGATCCCCACCCAGAGCACTCCGAAGAACGTGGCGGCGAGCGCCCACGAGACGTGCTCGCGCCGCGGGCGGAAGAACGACAGCCAGAACACGAGCGGGAAGCCGGCGGCGAGCGCCAGCAGGACGTGCTCCGGGTCGCCGTAGAGCGCCGCGGCGATCATCCCGCCGAGCACCAGGAAGCCGCCGAGGTTGACCGGCCGCACCCGCCCCATCAGCGTGTACAGCTCGCCCAGCGCAACGCACGCCGAGCGCGAAGATCCCGAGCGCGAACACGAGTCCGCCCTCCCCCACGATCAGGATCGCGAAGAGCGCGGCGGGGATCGCGATCAGCACTCGCGAGAGAAGGTCCGACTGGCGCGCGGGGCGCTCGCGGCGCGTGGCCATGCTCAGCGCGCCCCGAAGCGCCGCCGGCGGCGCTCGAACTCCGCGAGCGACTCCTCGTACACCTCGCGCGTGAAGTCCGGCCAGAGCTCGTCCCTGAACACGAGCTCCGAGTAGGCGCACTGCCACAGCAGGTAGTTCGAGATGCGCTGCTCGCCGCTCGTCCGGATCAGCAGGTCTGGGTCGTGCATCTCAGGTGCGTAGAGGTGGCGCCGGAACTCGTCCTCCGTCTCCCCGGAGAAGGTTCGCGCCGCGTCGAGGATCTCCGCCCTGCCGCCGTAGTCGAACGCCACGAAGAGCGTGATCCGGTCGTTGCCGGCGGTCCGCTCCTCGGCCCACTCCATGCGCTCGAGCAGCCCCGGCGTCGAGCCGGTCGCGGCGCCCGATGAAGCGCATGCGCACGCCCTCCTCGTCGAGCTCCGGCGTCTCGCGGTCGATGCGCTCGGCGAACATCGCCATGAGGCCGTCCACCTCCGGCTTCGGGCGGGCCCAGTTCTCGGTCGAGAACGAGTAGACGGTGAGCTCCCTGACGCCCAGCTCCACCGAGTCGCGCAGCCGCGCCTTGACCACGTCCGCGCCCGCGCGGTGCCCCTCGATGACGGGGAGCCCGCGGCCCTGGGCCCAGCGGCCGTTCCCGTCAGTGATGATCGCGACGTAGCGGGCCGCGAGGCGCTCACACCGCGGGCGCTTCAGACCTCAAGGATCTCCTCTTCCTTGCCCGCCAGCGCCGAGTCGATCTCGCCGATTCGCTCATCGGTCAGCTTCTGAAGCTCGGACTCCGCCCGGTGCTCGTCGTCGGAGCCGACCTCGCCCTCGCTCTTCAGCTCGCGCAGGTCGTGCATGACGTCGCGGCGGATGTTGCGGACGGCCACGCGGCCCTGCTCGGCGATGTTGTGCACCACCTTGACCAGCTCGCGGCGGCGCTCCTCGGTGAGGTCCGGCATCTGGAGCCGGATGATCTGGCCGTCATTGGAGGGCGTGAGCCCCACGTCGGACTCGAGGATGGCCTTCTCGATCGCCTTGATCGAGCTCTTGTCGTAGGGCGTGATCGTGAGCAGCCGCGCCTCGGTGGCGGAGATCTGCGCGAGCTGGCGGAGCGGGGTCACGGCGCCGTAGTAGTCCACGTCCACGCGGTCGAGGAGGTGCGGGGACGCGCGTCCGGTGCGCACGGTCGAGAACTCGCCGCGGGTGGCCTCCACGGACTTGGCCATCCGTGCCTTCGCCTCGTCGATGAAGTCCTTGAGAACACCGTCGCTCATGTGCTCACAACCGTCCCCACGCGCTCGCCGCACACTATCCGGTCGATATTCCGCTCGTCATCCATGTTGAAGACGTGGATCGGCAGGTTGTTGTCCATGCAGAGCGACAGCGCCGTGGAGTCCATGACCGCCAGCCGCTGCTCGATCGCGGACCGGTGCGTGATCGTCTCGATGAACTTCGCGTCGGGGTCCTTGCGCGGGTCCGCCGTGAACACGCCCTCCACCCCGTTCTTGGCCATCAGGATGGCCTCGGCGTGCATCTCGAGCGCCCGCAGGGCGGCCGCCGTGTCCGTGGTGAAGAACGGGTTGCCGGTGCCGGCGGCGAAGATCACGATGCGACCGTGCTCCAGGTGGCGCATGGCCCGCCGCCGGATGTACGGCTCCGCGACCTCTGAGATCTCGATCGCCGACTGCACGCGCGTGACGGCGCCGGTCTTCTCGAGGGCGTCCTGGAGCGCGAGGGCGTTCAGGACGGTGGCGAGCATCCCCATGTAGTCGCCGGTGGCGCGGTCCATGCCGGCCGCCGCGCCCGCCATGCCGCGGTAGATGTTGCCGCCGCCGACGACGATGGCCACCTCCACGCCGCGGTCGGCGACCGTCTTCACCTGCTCCGCTATCGATGCGATCCGGTCCGGGTCCGCGCCGTAGGGGAGGTCCCCCATCAGCGCCTCGCCGGACAGCTTGAGCAGGATGCGCTTGAAGGCGGGTGTCACTCCTCGCCGACCTGGAAGCGGGAGAAGCGGCGGACCACCACGTTCTCGCCGGTGCTCGCCGCCAGCTCCGTGCGAAGCGCCTCGATCGACTTGCCGCCGTGCTTGTCCTCGTTCACGTGCGTCTGGTGGAGGAGCACCACGTCCTCGAGCCACTTCTTGAGGCGGCCCTCGACGATCTTCTCCTGCACGTTCTCGGGCTTGCCCTCGCTCGCGGCCTGCTCGCGCAGCACGCGGAGCTCGGCCTCCTTGTCCTCCTCGGGCACCTCGTCGTCGCTGACGTAGCGGGGCGCCGCGGCGGCCACGTGGACGGCAACCTCGCGGGCGAACTCCTGGAACGGCTCGGTGCGCGCCACGAAGTCGGTCTCGCAGTTGACCTCCACGAGCACGCCGATCTTCTGGTTGGCGTGCACGTAGCTCGAGACCACGCCCTCGGCGGCGCCGCGGGCGCCGCGCTTCGCGGCCGAGGCCTGGCCCTTCACGCGCAGGATCTCGACCGCCTTGTCGAGGTCCCCGCCGGCCTCCTGGAGCGCGGCCTTGCAGTCCATCATCCCCGCGCCGGTGCGCTCGCGAAGCGCCTTCACGTCCTTCGCCGAGATCAGCGACGTCGCTCACCTCAGGCCTCCTCGTCCGGATCGAACGTCCGCCGCTCGCGCGGCGCGGCGCCGGCCGGCGCCGGGGTGGCGGGCTCGTCGGGCGAGAAGCCGCGCCTCCTCGGCCTCGCGGCGGGCGCGCTCCTCGGCCTCGCGCCGCTCGGCCTCCTCGGCCTCGCGGCGCTGCCGTCTCCTCGCGCTCGCGGCGCTCGGCCTCCTCGCGCTCGCGCCGGGCCTGCTCCTCCTGGGCGCGGAACTGCGCACGGCTCTCGGAGGCCACGTTCGGCGATCGCCTCGATGATGACCTTGCACGAGCGGATGGCGTCGTCGTTCCCGGGGATCACGTAGTCCACCGGGTCGGGGCTGCAGTTGGTGTCCACGAGCCCGATGATCGGGATCTTCAGGCGCTGTGCCTCGCGCACCCCGATCTCCTCGGACTTCATGTCCACCACGAACATCGCGTCGGGCGGGCGCTGCATGTCGGCCACGCCGCCGAGGTTGATCTCGAGCTTGTCGCGCTCCGACATCGCGCGCGATCCGCTCGCGCACCGGGAGCAGCTCCATGGTGCCGCTCTCGGTCCACTCGCGCAGCTCGTGGAGCCGCTTGATGCGCTTGGAGATCGTCTGGAAGTTGGTGAGCAGGCCGCCCAGCCAGCGCTGGTCCACGTACGGCATGCCGCTGGCGGTGGCCGCCTCCTTGATGGTGTCGCGGGCCTGCTTCTTGGTGCCCACGAAGAGGATGGTCCCGCCGCGGCCGGCGAGCTCCCCGGCGAAGTCCTGCGCCTGCTTCAGCAGCCGCTCGGTCTTCTGCAGATCGATGATGTGGATCCCGCCGCGCTCGCCGAAGATGAAGCGGCGCATCTTGGGGTTCCATCGGCGCGTCTGGTGGCCGAAATGGACGCCGGCCTCCAGCAGCTCCCTGATGCCTACCTCGGTGGCCAAAGAGATGCTCCCTTGTGTCTGTGTGTGGCTGATGCCCGCCGGACGGACGCGGACCCGGGCGGTATCCCGGGCAGGGCCGCGGCCGACTACCCGGCGGGGTAGTGGGTTGGTACTGCGGTCCGAGAGGATAGCCGGATGCCGTAAAGGGCCCCAGAATAGGAGCGGGGCGGCTGAGAAGCCGCCCCGCATTCCCATCCTTCAGTTCCCGTCTGGCCCTCCGGGAACTGGCTCCTGCCGTGCTGCGGCGAGTGAACGCTGCAACTCGGCAGGTGGTTTGGACTCGCAATCGACAATTTCCCCGCTGCCGGGGTGCCTAAACATCAACTTCGCTGCGTGCAGGAATTGGCGCTCGAGTCCAAGCCGGGTGCCGCATGCGCGGCCCCCGTAGCGGGGGTCGCCGCACACCGGATGGCCGATCGCGGCGAGGTGGGCCCGGATCTGATGGGTGCGCCCGGTCTCGAGCCGCACGTCGAGCAGCGCGGTGCGCGGCAGCAGCTCGCGGACGCTCGAAATGGGTGATCGCCGCGCGCCCGCGGGCCGTGCGCGTGGAGACCACGTCGCGACGCGAGCGGTCGCGGCCGAGCGCCGCGTCGATCGTGCCCGAGGCGGCGTCGGGATGGCCGGAGACCAGCGCGATGTAGCCGCGCTCGATCTCGCGCCGCGCGAGCATCGCCACGAGCTCGGCGTGCGCCGCCTCCGTCTTCGCCACCACGAGCAGCCCCGACGTGTCGCGGTCGAGGCGGTGGACGATCCCGGCGCGCTCGGGGTCGGCGCCGCCCGCCGCCCGCCCGCGCAGCGCCTCCGCGAGGGTCGTGCCGGCGTGCCCGGGAGCCGGGTGCACCACCAGGCCCGCGGGCTTGTCGACCACCATCAGGTCCGCGTCCTCGTAGACCACCTCGAACTCCACGTCCGCGGCGGCCGGAGCGCTCGCCTCGGGCTCGTCCACGGCCACGACCTCGCCGGCGGCCATGCGGTGGCTCTTGGCCCGGCGCGCGCCGTCCACGGACACCAGGCCGGCGTCGACCAGCCGCTGTGCGGCCGCGCGCGACGCGGCCCGGCCGTGGGCCGCCAGGAACGCGTCCAGGCGCGTGCCGGCATCGGCCGCGCCGGCGGTCAGCTCGACTCGGCTCGTCGCGCTCCCTCTCGACCACCCACAGGAGCAGCACACACCCCGACGACGATGCAGCTGTCGGCCAGGTTGAACGCGGGCCAGCGCGACGGGGTCGATGAAGTCGACCACCGCGCCCTCGCGGGCCCGGTCGACGAGGTTCCCCGCGGCGCCGCCCACCAGCATCCCCACGGGCAGCCACAGCAGCGGCACGTCCCGGTTCACCACGAAGTAGGCGATCAGGAGGGTGAGCGACAGGGCGATCAGCACGGCCACGATCAGCCCGGCCCCCTCGAGCGCGCCGAACGCCACGCCCGTGTTGCGCACGTTGCTCAGCTGGAGCCCGGGGAACACGTCCACGTGGTCGCCCGGGACGATCCGGTCCTTCACGAGCGACTTGGTCAGCTGGTCGAGGGCCACCACCACGGCGGCGGTGACCAGCGCGCGTGCAGCGCGGGCGCACCGCGCTCAGCCGGCGATCAGGCCGACCAGGATCGCCCTGACGATGATGCAGGACGAAGGTCGCCACGATCGGGCTCAGGTCGATGGCGCCCGGGCCCAGGCGCACCGGGGGCAGGATGCGCCGGAACAGGTTCAGGTACGGGTCCGTCACGTCGGTGACGAACTTGATCACCGCGTTCAGCACCGGGTTGTAGGGGATGCGCGGGATCCACGTGAGGATGATCCTGATGAAGATCAGGATCAGGTAGACGAGGATGAGCGTGTCGACGTAGTCGGCCACGTCGTTGCGGGTGATCGCGAAGACAGGTCATCGCGTGCCCTCCACCACGGCGTCCACGGCGGCCCGGCAGACGTCCCGCAGGCCCTCCGACTCGAGCTTCAGCAGGCCCGCTCCGTGGCGCCGCCGGGAGTGGCCACGCGCGCGCGCAGGTCCTCGAGGTCGAGGTCGTGCGCGCTCGAGCCAGGCCGCGGTGCCGGCCATCGTCTCCACGGTCAGGCGGCGCGCGTCCTCCTGCGCCAGCCCGTGCGCGGCGCCGGCGTCCGCGAAGGACTCGGCCACCAGCGACATGAACGCGGGGCCGCAGCTCATGATCGCCATCGCCGGCTCGATCAGCTCCTCGTCGAGCGGGATCACGGCCCCGGCGCGGCCGAAGAGCTCCAGAAGCTCGTCCTCGGGGCCCTCCGACGCGAGCGAGCCGGGGGCGTAGCAGAGCACGCCGCGCCGCACCTCGGCGGGGATGTTCGGGATGAAGCGGTACACCGGCACGCCCGGATAGGCGGCCTCGATGCGGCTCGTGGGCGTGGCCGCGAGGATCGAAGCGATCGCGCCGGCCCCGCCCGCCACCTGCCCGGCCACCTCCTCGAGCTGCGCCGGCTTGTGGCAGAGCACGAGCACGTCCGAGCGCTCCGCGAGCTCGGCGTTGGAGCCGACCGCCTCTCCGCCGAGCTCGTCGGCGAGCGCGGCCGCCCGCCCCGCATCGAGGTCGTGCACCAGCACCGGCTCGCCGATCCCGCGGGCGAGCGCCGACGCCATGTTCCCCGCTCCGATAAGCCCGAGCTTCACGGCCCGGCAGCTTACTGGGGCGAACCGGCCCGTCAGGACTGGTTGAAGAAGCCCTTCTCGATGAGCCGCGCGCGCTCCTCGGCCGACACCTCGACGTTGCGCGGCGTGAGGAGGAACACCTTGTCGGCGATCCTCTGCATGCCGCCGTCGAGCGCGTAGGTCAGCCCGGAGGCGAAGTCGATCAGGCGCTTCGAGAGGTCGGTGTCGGTGCCCTGAAGGTTCAGGATCACCGGAATCGCGTCCTTGAACTGGTCCGCGATCTGCTGGGCGTCGTTGAAGCTCTTGGGGATCACCAGGTGCACCTGGATGTCCCCGCCGTTGCCGGCGCGGCCGTTGGCCGCCACCGAGCGCAGGACACGCGTGTCGCGCCCGCCCCCGCGCGGCTCGTCGGCGAAGATGTCGTCGATCTCGTCGCGGCGCCTGCGCTGCAGCCGGCGGACGTTCGGCCGCTCGCGGTAGCGGTCCTCGAGCTCGGCCTCGGGCTCGGGCTCGTCGTAGGCGTCGAAGCGCGGATCCTCTTCTTCGGCGAGGCCGAAGTAGACAAGCGTGCGATGCCAGGTGTCGCGGAGCGCCATGCTGCGGTTTTTCGCCCGTAAGCGGGAAACTCCTGCGTAGTGTAGGACCGTGGAGCCTTCGCCGTTCGAGGTGCTGCGCCAGCTGCCGGGAGCCGGCAGCGTCACGCTCTCCGGCGAGGAGGAGGGCGAGGGAGCGCCGCTGGTGCTCCTGCACGGCCTCTCGGCCACCCGCCGCAACGTCGTCCAGGGCTCGCGCGGCCTGGTGCGAGCGGCTACCGGCAGGTCTCCTACGACGCCCGCGGACACGGCCGCTCCTCCCCCGCCCCTTCCTACACCTACCCCGACCTCGTGGCCGACCTCGAGGCCGTGCTGCGCGACCGGGAGCTCGAGCGCGCCGTGCTGATCGGCAGCTCGATGGGCGCCGCCACCGCGATGGCGTTCGCGCTGGAGCACCCCGAGCGCGTGCCCGCGCTGGTCCAGATCACGCCCGCCTTCCGCGGCGAGGCCGCCGAGGAGAGCCGCTGGGACGGCCTCGCCGACGCCCTCGAGCAGGGCGGCATCGCGGCGTTCGTGGAGGCCAACGACCCGGACTCCCTTCCGGAGCGCTGGCGCGAGTCGGTGCGCACGGCGGTCGGGCAGCGCATGGAGCGCCACGAGCATCTCGACGCGGTGGCGGCGGCGCTGCGCGAGGTGCCGCGCTCGCTCGCCTGGACGGGCATGGAGGCCCTCGAGCGGCTCGAGGTCCCCACCCTGGTGGTCGGGTCGCGCGACGAGGCCGACCCGCTGCACCCGCTGGCCACGGCCGAGGAGTACGCCCGGCTGCTGCCGCACGCGGAGCTGGTGGTGGAGGACGAGGGCCAGGCGCCGCTCGCCTGGCAGGGCGGGCGGCTCTCCGAGGCCATCGCCGGCTTCCTCAGGCGGCGCGCTCCATCCTGACCGCCCTCGAGCGCCACGCCGTCGGGCGTGACCACGAGCGTGCGCTCGACCTCGGTGAAGCCGCAGGCGCGGTAGAGCGGCTCGCCCGGCAGCGTCGCCATCAGCGCGAGCCGTCGTGAAGCCCTCCGCCCGCGCCGCCGCCGCGCACGAGTCCACGATCGCGCGCCCGAGCCCGCGGCGCGTCCAGTCGGAGCGCACGAACATCGCGCGCACGCGGGCCGGCTCGGTGCGTGGGTCGAGCAGCCGCGCGTCGCCCTCGGCGTCGCCGGAGCCCGTGTAGAGCCTGTCGCGGCGGCTCCAGCCGCCGCACGCGACGATCTCGCCGCCGGCCTCGTGCACGAGGAAAGTGCGGTCCTCGATGAGCGTCTCGTCGAGCACGCCGATGTGCGCCGCCGCGCTCTCCACCTGCCGCTCGTCGTAGAAGCGCGGGAAGATCTCGAGGACGGAGCTGCGCATCAGGGCCTGGATCGCCGGCGCGTCCGCGGCCTCCGCGAGCCGCTGGGGCGCCGCCGGAGGCCCGCTCACCGCGCGGGCGCCTGCACCGCCCAGCCGTTGCCGTCCGGGTCGCTGAAGAAGACGAACCTGCCCCAGGGGAAGTCCTGGACCTCGCTCACCTCGACGCCGCGCCCGGCGAGCTCGGCGCGCGCCGCGTCCGCGTCGTCGACCACGAGCTGGAGGCCCTTGAGCGAGCCGGGCTCCATCGCCTCGCCCATGCCCTCGCCGAAGGCGATCGAACAGCCCGAGCCCGGCGGTGTGAGCTGCACGAAGCGCAGCTCGTCGCTGACGCGGTGGTCGTGGTCCGCGTTGAAGCCGGCCTTCTCGACGTAGAACTCCTTCGCGCGATCCACGTCGGACACCGGAACCTGCACCAGTTCTAGACGGAATTCCATGGCGAGCCAGTGTAATCCCGGCTGCCGCCTCGCCAGGGTCTAGCGTCTGGCGTATGGGTCGGTGGCCCCCGGCCGTGCTGCTTGCGCTCGTCGCGGCGGGCGAGATCGCACTGCTGCGGGATCTCGACGGGATCTGGATCGTCGTGGCCGCGCTGCCGCTGGCGGCCTTCGCCGTCCTGCGGATGATCGGCGGGCCCGCCCCCGTGCGCGCCGTGACGCTCGTGCTGGGGGCGCTCGTTGTCCCGGTGTTCGCGCTGCTCGGGCTGGACTGGGCCTGGGCCCGGGTGACGGATTGGCGCCCGGACGCGCTCCTCAGCCTCCTGCTCGGAGGTGTGCTGCTGGGCGTGGCGGCCTGGGCGTACCTGCACCCCTGGTGGACGCGCTCCACACCGCGGCGGCCCGCCGTCTGGGCCGCTCTGATCGCCGTCGGGCTCGTGGTGCTGCCGCCGGCGGCGCTCTGGGTCGCCGGCGCCGTGTCCGGGGACGAGGACTCGCTCGAGCAGCGGCGCGCGGTCGTCTCCCAGCTCGACGTGATCGTGCTGAGCGAGGGCGGCACCCCGGCCGACTCGGCTCCGCCCGCGGGCTGGCGGGTGGCCACCTGGCGCGGCGAGGTCGGCGAGGGCGACCGGATCCGCTGGGGCCCCGACGGCCCGCCCCCGATCGTGCCGCGCGAGGACACCGACCGCGTCCTGCTGCTCATGGTGGACGGCGGCCCCGAGCGGCTCGCGCGGGCGCGGGCGCTGCCGGACGCCCCGCGCGAGGACGGGGAGATCGGCCGCTGGCTGGGTCTGGCCGATCGCGTGGCCTCCACCTTCACCCCCACGTTCGCCCTGCTGCGCACCGGCGCCGGCGAGCGCCTCGCCGCCTGGAGGAGCGCGCTGGCCGGGCATGCCCCGGGCACGCGGCGGGGCGGCGCCGTGGCCCTCGACTCGGTCGAGGGCTCGCGTACCACCACCGACCTCGCCCTGCGGCTCGCGGTCCTCTCACCGACCAGCGACGGCGACCTCGCGCTCGCCGCTCAGCATCGTCCCGCTCTCTTCTTCGACAGCGACGAGCCCTACCCCACGCCCCTCAACGTGGACCGGCTGGTGGCCAGCGGGAAGCTGAGGCTGTGCGAGCAGGGCCAGGCCGTCGGCGCCATCTGCACGGCGGTGGACGACCCGGGCGACCTGCGCAACGGCGCCACCCACCTGCGCTTCGACCCCGACGAGCTCGCGGGGATCACCGACGGGAGCACGATCTACACGCACGTGACCCGGTCGGGCAACGACCACCCGAACTCGATCTACCTCGACTACTGGTGGTACTTCCCGCACAACCCGGCGGGTGCCGGCGGCGGGGCCCTCTGCGGCGCCGGGTTCGTGATCGCGGGAATCACCTGCTTCGACCACCAGTCCGACTGGGAGGGCGTGACCGTGGTCCTGAACGCGGACTCGCCGGACACCCCCACGGCGGTGGCGTACGCCCAGCACGGCGGCGTGACGCGCTATTCGTGGCGCGCGCTCGAGCGGCTCTGGGACGACGGCGACCGCGTGAACTTCGGCCGCGGCGTGGACGCCGGGGCCCGGCCGCTCGTATTCGTGGCCCGCGGCACGCACGCCGCGTACCCGACCAGCTGCGACGACGAGCGCTGCGACGTGGGCGACCTGCCCGGCAGCCGCGCCGAGCACCCGACCCGCGAGAACCGGCACGACGGCGGCGAGCGCTGGCCGCGCGACGAGCGCGCCGACTGCCCGTCGATCTGCCTGGCGGCGCTGCCGCTGCGCGGGCGCGGGCAGGAGCTCGGGCTGTGGAACGCGTTCGACGGCGGCTGGGGCACCTCCGACTGCGTGCTCGAGTTCGTCTGCGCCTCGTCCGCGCCGCCGCGCTCGCCCGGCTTCCAGGGCCGCTACCGGCATCCGTGGTGCGCGACCGAGGTCGTCGGCTGGACCGGCGCCCGCTTCACCCGGGCGCACCCGCCCTGCACGGGCCGCCGTCCGTCCGCCGCCGAGATCACAGGGACGGAGCGGCTGCTCGCGCTCGGCGACTCCTTCTCGTCCGGGCAGGGCGCGGGCTCCTACGACCCCGAGACGAACGGCGGCGGCAACACCTGCTTCCGCTCTCCGGACGCCTGGCCGCAGCAGCTCGCCAGGAGGCTCGACCTGACCGCCCTCCCGTCGCTCGCCTGCAGCGGAGCCGTCGCGCGCGACGTCACGAGCGGCCGCCCCAGCGGCGAGGCCGAGCGCCGGCTCTCCCAGATCGGGCGCATCAGCGGCGATCCGGGCGTGGTCACCCTCACGATCGGCGGCAACGACGTGGGCTTCGCCGGCGTCCTCAAGGACTGCCTGCTGGCCGACTGCGTGTCGAAGTACAGGCGGCCCTCGGGCGACCTCCTCGAGGCCCGGATCGCCGACCTCGCCCAGCGCCTGCCCGGCCTCTACGGGGAGATCCGGGCCGCGGCCCCGCGGGCGCGCGTGGTCGTGCTCGGCTATCCGCGGCTGTTCCCGGACCGCGAGCGCTGGGCACAGGCGGGCGGCTGCCTGATGCGAAAGCGGATCTCGGGCGACGAGGTGGACTACCTGAACTCGCTCACCCCTGCGCTCAGCGCGGCGATCGCGGGCGCGGCCCAGCAGGCGGGCGTGGACTTCGTGGACGTCACGGAGGCCTTCGCCGGCCACGAGCTCCAATGCAAGGGCGAGACGGCGCGGACGAGCTACCTCCAGCCGCTCCAGGACACGATCACGCTCATCCCGGCGTCGTTCCATCCGAACGCCGCGGGACACGCGCGCCTGGCGGAGGCGGCCGCGCGGGCGCTCGCTTCCCGCTAGGCGTAGAGCACGCTGCCGAGGCGGACGATCGTGGCGCCCTCCTCGACGGCGACGGCGTAGTCCTGCGAGGTACCCATCGAGAGGCGCGCGAGCCCGTGCTCGCCGGCCAGCTCGGCCAGCCGCGCGAAATGGGGGCGGCTGTCCTCGGGGTTCTCGGTGAACGGGGGCATCGTCATCAGGCCGGTGACGGGCACCGGGCAGCGTGCGATGAAGTCCCCGAGCTCGGCCGGGGACACGCCCTCCTTGCCCTCCTCGCCGGCCACGTTCACCTGCACCAGGACCTCGCCGGCGGCCGTGCCCTCGAGCCGGCGCAGCACGGAGTCCGAGGCGACCGAGTGGATCAGCCGCACGTTCGGCGCCACGTCCTTGACCTTGCGGCTCTGGAGCGCCCCGATGAAGTCCCAGGTGAACAGCTCGCGGTGGGCCTCCTGCTTCTCGAGCAGGGCCTGGGCGCGGTTCTCGCCCACCAGCTCGATGCCGCCCTCCGCCAGCGCGGGCAGGTCGGCGGCGGCCACGTACTTGACCGCCGCGCAGATCTCCACCTCGGGCGGCACCTGCTCGCGGATGCGCTCGAGGTTCGCGCGCACGCGCGCGGCGTCGATCATCGAGGAGTCAAGCATCCAGCGCTACGAGCCCGCCCTGGCGCCCGGTGAGCCCGTCGTCGCGGCGGTGTGAGAAGTAGAGGTCGGCACGGCAGCTCGTGCAGTGTTCCACGTGCTGGACGTCGCGTCACGCCCGCCGCGGCGAGCTTGTGCCCGACGATCGCTCGCAGGTCGAGCATCCGCCCCCGGGCGGCGTCCGGGACGTCGGCGAACGCCGCCAGGACCTCCGGGCCCACCTCGTAGCAGCAGGCCCCGATCCCCGGCCCCACCGCCGCGGCCACGTGCCCCTCCAGGGCGCCCACGGCGCGCTCGACGATGCCGCCCGCGAGCCCGCGCCAGCCGCAGTGGACCATCGCCACGCGCTCACCGTCCGAGAGGGCGACCGGGTAGCAGTCCGCCGCCAGGACGAGCAGCGCGAGCCCGGGCAGCGCGGTCACGTGGCCGTCCACCCGCTGCAGGCCCGCGCCCGGGCGGGCATAGCCCGGATCGGCGGGCGGCTCGTGCCAGGTGGCCAGCTCGGTGCCGTGCACCTGCCAGCCCATCGCCACGCGTTCCGGCTCCACCCCGAGCGTGGCTGCCGCGCGACGCCGGTTCTCGAGAACGCACTGGGGGTCGTCGTCGGTGAGGACGCCGAGGTTGAGCGACCTGTAGGGCCCCTCGCTCACCCCGCCGTTGCGGTCGGTGAACAGCACGCGCGCGCCCGGCAGCGCCAGCTCGGGCATCAGGCGTCCCGCGCCAGGGCCAGCGCCGCCTCGAGCTCCTCCTCGCGGCCGGCGAGCTCCCCGTCGAGCTTCCGGTCGAGCGTCGCGTCCAGGGCCGCGCCGAGCGCCGGGCCCTCGGGCACGCCGGCCTCGAGCAGGTCGGAGCCGGTGATCTCGAGGCGCACGTGCGAGAGGTCGGAGAGCCAGCGCAGGATCGGCTCGGGCGGGGCGCCCGACGCGAGCGCGAGCGCGAGCAGCTCGCGCGACTCGCCCGCGAGCACGGCGCGCAGCTCGGACGGCGCGTGCTCGCGGGAACGCAGCTCCGCCGCGAGCGGCCGGGCCGTACGGGCGGCTCTCGAGACGACGTCGCGGTCGCGCGCGTCGAGCTGCAGCCCGGCGAGCCAGAGGTCGAGCTCCTGCGGTGCCGCGGCGCAGAGCGCCGCGAGCGCGGCGAGCGCGCGATCCGCCTCGATGGCCACAGCGCCGAGGGCGGCCGACGCGACCAGCTCGGGGTCGGGCCGCAGGGCGGGATGCAGGCCGGCGTCGATCCCCAGATCGCCGAGCCGGGCGACCGCCGACGGCGCCTCGAGCTCCGCCAGCAGGTCGAGCAGCTCGTCGCGGATGCGCGCACCCGAGACGGTGCCGAGGGCGCCGGCGGCGACCGCGTCCCGGGCCGCGCGCTCGGTCTCCTCGTCCATGCGGAACCCGAGCCGGGTCTCGAAGCGGACCGCCCGCAGCAGCCGCGTCGGGTCGTCGAGGAAGCTGCCCTCGTGAAGCACCCTGATCACCCGAGACTCCGCGTCCGACACGCCCGCCGAGCGGGTCGTAGAGATGGCCGAGGTCGTCGCCCCGCAGGCCCACGGCCATCGCGTTCACGGCGAAGTCGCGCCGCGCGAGGTCCTCCTCCAGCGGCGCGTGCTCCACCTTCGGCAGCGCCCCCGGCTCCGGGTAGGTCTCGCGGCGGGTCGTGGCCAGGTCGAACTCGAGCCGCGGCGTGCGCACCGTCGCCGTCCCGAACTGCTCGTACTCGCGCGCGTCCCCGCCCAGCCGCGCGGCGATCGTGCGGGCCGCCTCGCGGGCGTCGCCCTCCACCGCGAGGTCGATGCTCGGCAGCCGCTCGTCGATCCCGAGCAGGACGCGCACGGCGCCGCCCACGAGGTAGACGGGCGGCAGGTCGCCGAGCGCCGGCAGCAGCTGCCCCACGCCCGGAAGCGCGCGCACGCGCTCGCGCAGGTCGGGCGGGGCGCTCACAGCCGGACGGGCACGCCCGCCTCGCGCATGTGCTCCTTGGCCTCGCGCACGGAGAACTGGCCGTAGTGGAAGATCGACGCGCAGAGCACGGCGTCGGCGCCGCCGTCGCGGACCGCCTCCACCAGGTGGTCGAGCGTGCCGGCCCCGCCCGACGCGATCACCGGCACGTCCACGGCCTCCGAGACCGCGCGCGTCAGGTCCAGCTCGTAGCCGTCCTCGGTTCCGTCCCGGTCCATGCTCGTGAGCAGTATCTCGCCGGCGCCGCGCTCCACGCCCTCGCGCGCCCAGGCCACGGCGTCCCGCCCCACGGGCGTGCGCCCGCCGTTCACGTACACGCCGTAGCCCTCGTCCTCGCGGCGGGCGTCGATCGCGAGCACCACGCACTGGGCGCCGAACATCTCGGCCAGCTCCCCGAGGAGCTCGGGCCGCGCCACCGCGGCGGAGTTCACCGACACCTTCTCGGCGCCCGGCGTCGAGCACGGCCTGGGCGTCCTCGACCGAGCGCACGCCGCCGCCGATCGTGAACGGGATGAACAGGTCGTCCGCGCAGCGCCTTGCCAGGGCGGCCACGGTCTCGCGCTTCTCGTGGGAAGCGGTGATGTCCAGGAAGACGATCTCGTCCGCCCCGGCGTCCTGGTAGCGCACGGCCAGCTCGACCGGGTCGCCGGCGTCGCGCAGGTTCACGAACTCCACGCCCTTGACCACGCGGCCCTTGTCCACGTCGAGGCATGGGATCACCCGCCGCAGGAGCATCAGGCGTCCTCCTCGAGCGCCGCCTGGCCCTCCTGGACGCGTGAAGCGGCCCTCGTACAGGGCCTTGCCGGAGATGACCCCCGCGAGGTTCACGAGCCGGCGCGCCCGCAGCGCCCGGAGGTCCTCGACCGACCCGATGCCCCCGGAGTAGATGAAGCGCCCGCGAACGGCCTGCGAGACCCGGGCGACCTCGTCGAGATCCGGGCCCTCGAGCATCCCGTCGCGGTCCACGTTCGTGTAGACGAAGCGCGAGGCCCCGCGGCGCTGCAGGCGCTCGATCACGTCCTCGCCGCGCGTCTGCGTCTCCTTCGTCCATCCGGCCACCGACACCTGGCCGCCGCGCACGTCCACGGCCACGACCACGCGCCCGCCCCACATCTCGAGCGCGCGGTCGAGCAGCTCCGGGTCCGAGTACGCCGCCGTTCCGAGCACCACGCGCGCGGCACCCGCGGCCAGCGCGGCGCGGACCGACGCGAGGGAGCGCAGGCCGCCCCCGTACTGCACCGGCACCTCCAGCTCCCGGGTGATCCGCTCGAGATGGCCGAGGCTGGCCGGCTCGCCGGCACGGGCGCCGTCGAGGTCGACCACGTGGAGGAAGCGCGCGCCCGCCTCGACGAACGACCGTGCGGCCTCGAGCGGCGTGTCGGCGTAGACGGTCTCGTCGTCGAAGTGCCCCTGCCGCAGCCGGACCGCCCTGCCGTCGCGGATGTCGACCGCGGGCAGCAGGATCATGCGGCCACTGGCACGCAGCTGCGCACGAAGTTCCCGAGCAGCCTGAGCCCGTCGGGCCCGGACTTCTCCGGGTGGAACTGCACCCCGTAGAGCGGCGGCCTGGCCACGGCGCTCACGAACTCGCTGCCGTAGTCGGCGGTGCCGAGCACGTGCTCCGGGTCCAGGGGCCGCGGAGCGAAGGAGTTCGCGTGGTAGAAGGCGCACGGGTCGGGAAGGCCCTCGGTGAGCGGCGCGGGACGCCGCCACGAGACGGGGTTCCAGCCGATCTGCGGCACCTTCAGGCCCTGGGCGTCGAGCTCCGCCACGGGGCCGGGGATCAGCCCGATGCCCTCGGCGCCGCCCAGCTCGGTCGTCGAGTCGAAGAGCAGCTGCATGCCCATGCAGACGCCGATGGCCGGCACCCCCTCGCCCACTCGCTCGCGCATCAGCTCGTCGAGGCCGAGCCGGCGCACGTGCTCCATCGCCCTGGGCATCGCCCCCACCCCGGGCAGCACCACGCCGTCGGCCTCGCGCACGCGGCGGTGGTCCGCGGTCAGCTCCGGGTCCGCGCCCACGTGCTCCAGCGCCTTCGCGACGGAGCGGAGGTTCCCCATGCCGTAGTCGAGGATCGCGACGCGCGGCCTCACAGCACGCCCTTCGTCGACGGCACGCCGGTCTCGTCCGGGTCGTCGGACACCGCCGTGCGCAGCGCACGCGCGAATGCCTTGAAGGAGGCCTCGACCATGTGGTGCGAGTTGGCGCCGGCCTCCACCCGGATGTGGACGGTCAGCTTGGCGGTGCTCGCCACCGCGCGGAAGAACTCCTCGGCCAGGTCGGTGTCGAAGTCCGCGACCCGGGCGTCGGGATAGGAGCCCTCGAACACCAGGAAGGGGCGGCCCGAGATGTCGATCGCGCAGCTGGCCCGTGCCTCGTCCATCGGGATCACGGCGTGGCCGAAGCGCCGGATGCCCGCGCGGTCCGCCAGCGCCTCGTCGAGGGCCTGGCCGAGCGCCAGCCCGGTGTCCTCCACGGTGTGGTGGGCGCCGGTCTCGAGGTCGCCCTCCACGCGCACGTCCAGGTCCATGCCGCCGTGGCGGGCCACCGCGTCCAGCAGGTGGTCGAAGAAGCCCACGCCCGTGGTGCGCTCGCCGGCGCCCGCGCCGTCGAGGTCGAGCCTCAGCTCGACGTCGGTCTCGTTCGTGGTGCGGTGGATCTCTGCGCTTCGGCTCACGCCCGGCGCTCCATCGACTCGGCGTGTACGGGAAATCCCTCGGCGCGGGCCAGGGCGGCGCCGGCGGGCGCGAGACGGGCTGCCGCCTCGCGCGGCAAGGATACGCGCGCCATCCTGCGCCGGAAGGTCGCCGGGGACAGCGCCGAGCCGAAGCGCGCCGCGCCCCCGGTGGGAAGCACGTGGTTGGACCCGGCCACGTAGTCGCCGAAGGCCGTGGCTGCGCCCTGGCCCACGAACAGGCAGCCGGCGCGGCGGACGCGGTCCGCAAGGCCCTCCGCCTCCGCGCCCACGAGCTCCAGGTGCTCGGGGGCGATCTCGTCGGCCAGCCGCACGGCCGCACGGGCGTCGCCCGCCTCGATCAGCTGGAGCTCCGCGTCGTGGACGCTCGGCCGCCCGGCGGCCAGGCGCTCCACCGCCGCGCCCACGGCGTCGAGCAGCGCGGGATCGGGCGAGATGCACCAGAGCAGGCTGTCGTCGCCGTGCTCGGCCTGGGCGAGCAGGTCCAGGGCCACGAGCTCGGGATCGGCCCCGTCGCTCGCCACCACCACCAGCTCGCTGGGGCCGGCCACGCCGTCGATCGCCACCTGTCCCGCCGCCTGGCGCTTGGCCTCCTGCACGTACGCGTTGCCCGGCCCGACGATCACGTCCACGGGCGCCACCGACTCGGTGCCCCAGGCCAGGGCGGCGATCGCCTGCGCGCCGCCCATCCGGTACACCTCGGTCACCCCGCAGAGCACGCATGCGGCCAGGATCACCGGGTGCGGGCGCCCGCCCGGACCGGGCGGAGCGCAGACGGCGATCTCCTCGACGCCGGCCGCCCGCGCGGTCACGGCGCACATCACGACCGTGGACGGGTACGGCGCGCGCCCGCCGGGCACGTAGACCCCGGCACGGCGCATCGGCAGCTCGGCCAGCTCGACCGTCTGGCCCTCCGGCAGCCGCACGCCGACCGGCTCGCGGAGCTGCGCCGCGGCCACCTCGCGGACGTTGGCCACGGCGGTGCGGAGGCCGGCGAGCACATCCGGCTCGAGCACCCCGACCGACGACTCCAGCTCGTTCGCGTCCACGCGCAGCTCGCCCGGGCCGAGCTCGGCCCTGTCGAAGCGCTCGGTGAGGGTCAGGACGGCGTCGTCGCCGCCGGCGCGCACCTCGGCGACGATGGCGGCCACCTCGACCGCCAGGGCGGGCTCGGCCGCCGGCCGCGTCCACGCCTCGCGACTGCGCGAGACCCTCATCCGCGGATCCGCTCGACGAGCCGGTCGATCGCCTCCGCCTTCAGCTTGTGCGACACGGGGTTCGCGATCAGGCGGGCCGTGCACACGCCGATCTCCTCGATCACGCGCAGCCGGTTCTCCTCCAGCGTGCGTCCGGTGGCCGTGAGGTCGACGATCCCGTCCACGAGGCCCGTGAGCGGGGCCAGCTCCACCGAGCCCTTCACCTCCACGATCTCCGCCTGGCGGCCGGTGCTCGCGAAGTGCTCGGCGGCGATGCGCGGGTACTTGGTGGCGATCCGGACCCGGCCGAGCCGGCGGAGCGCGTCCGCGATCGCGTCGCCGCCGTCGCGGGCGGCCACGACCATCCGGCACTCGCCGTAGCCGAGGTCGAGCAGCTCGTACACCTTGCGGTCGGCCTGCTCGAGCAGCACGTCCTTGCCGGTGATGCCGATGTCGGCCGAGCCGTGCTCCACGTAGGTCGGCACGTCGCTCGGGCGCATGGTCACGATGCCCGGCCCGTCGAAGAGCAGCTTGCGGTCGTTCTCGCGCACCTCGCGCACGTCCAGCTCCAGGCGCTCGAGCAGGTCGAGCGTTCCGTCGAAGAGCGCCCCGCGCGGCACGGCCACCATCAGCCTCTCGCTCACCGGAGGGCCTCCTCGGCGGCCTGCGCCTGGTGCACGCGCTGGACGTCGAGCGCGATCCCGCACGCCGGGAGCGAGCGCCCGAAGCGCCCGATCAGCTCGTCGTAGCGCCCGCCGCCGCCCAGCGTGAAGCCCACCGCCGGGTCATAGACCTCGAACACGGCGCCCGTGTAGTAGCCGAGCTCGCGCACGAGGCCGAGGTCGAAGATCACCCGCTCGGCCACACCGCGCTCGGCGAGCAGGGCGTGAAGGGCTCGCAGCCCGGCCACGGCCTCGGGCACGAGCGCCTCGGCGCGGTCGAGCACGTCGGGTCCGCCGCGCAGCTCGGGCAGCCCGGCGAGCGTGCGGCGTGCGTCGTCGCCCAGGCCCAGCGAGCGCACCTCGAGCTCGAGGCCCACCAGGTCGCGGCGGGCGAGCGCGTCGAGCAGCGGGGTGTGGCGCTCCTCCGGCACGTCCAGCGCCGCCAGCAGCCGCCGGTAGAGCGATGCGTCGCCCACGCCGATCCGGTGGCGCCGCAGCCCGGCCGCCTCGAGCGCCGCCACGGTCAGGCCCACCACCTCGGCCTCGCCCTCGGCCCCGGGCGCGCCGATCAGCTCCAGGCCGCCCTGCATGAACTCGCGCGGCTCCCCCACGCCCCTGTCGACGGCGCGCCAGGCGTGGGCGAAGTAGCAGAAGCGCAGCGGCGGCTCCGCGTCCGCGTAGCGGGACGCGACCACCCGGGCGATCGGGATCGTCATGTCCGAGCGGAGCGCGAGCACGTCGCCCTGCTCGTCGAAGGTGCGGTAGCGGGCGCCGGCCGCGCTCGCGTCGCCGCGGCGCAGGACGTCCTCGTACTCGAGCGCCGGGCGTGTGGACCTCCCCGTAGCCCGCGCCGGTGAACGCGTCGCGCATCCTGCCGGTGAGCGCGCGCAGCTCGCCCATCTCGTCCGGGAGCACGTCGCGGGTGCCCGGCGGGATCGGGTGCGTCATCGCGGCCTCCGAGCCGCTCTAGACCGCGACGCGCTCTGAGGCCACGCGCTCGATCCGCGCGCCCAGCGCCCGCAGCCGCTCGTCGATGCGCTCGTAGCCGCGGTCGATCTGGCGGATGTTGCCGATCTCCGAGCGGCCGTCGGCACACAGCGCCGCGATGAGCATGGCCATGCCGGCCCGGATGTCCGGGCTCTCCATGCGCTCGCCGTGAAGCCGGCTCGGGCCGCTGACGACCGCCCTGTGGGGGTCGCAGACGATCACCCGAGCGCCCATGGAGACGAGCTTGTCGACGAAGAACAGCCGGTTCTCGAACATCTTCTCGTGGATCAGCACGAGCCCGTCGGCCTGGGTGGCCATCGCGAGCGCGATGCTCGTGAGGTCGGCCGGGAACGCCGGCCAGGGCCCGTCCTCGATCTTCGAGACCGCGTCGCCCTCGTCCGACTTGATGCGCAGCTGCTGGTCCGGCGGCACGATCACGTCGTTGCCGTCGACCTCGATCACGCAGCCCAGCCGCTCGAAGCAGAGGCGCGTCATGCGCAGGTCGTCCGGCACCACGTCGCGGATGCGCAGCTCGCCGCCGGTGCAGGCGGCCAGCGCGATGAAGCTGCCCACCTCGATGTAGTCGGGCCCGATCGCGTAGTCGGCGCCGCCCAGCTCCTCCTGGCCGTGCACGATCATCAGGTTGGAGCCGATCCCCTCGATGCGGGCGCCCATCTGCATGAGCACGCGCGCGAGGTCCTGCACGTGCGGCTCGGCGGCCGCGTTGTGGATGACCGTGGAGCCCGGGGCGAGCGCGGCGGCCATCAGCGCGTTCTCGGTGGCCATCACCGAGGGCTCGTCCATGAAGAAGTCGCAGGCGTGGAGGCCGTCGGGCGCGGAGAGGTGGAAGGAGCGCTCCACCCGCACCTCGGCGCCGAGGGCGCGGAAGGCGTCGAAGTGCGGGTCGAGGCGGCGGCGGCCGATCACGTCGCCGCCGGGCGGCGGCATGTCGGCGCGGCCGAAGCGCGCGAGCAGCGGGCCGGCGACCAGGAACGACGCGCGGATGCGCTCGGCCAGCTCGGGGTCCACCGCCGTGCTCGTGACCTCGTCGGCCCGCAGCGAGACCACGTTGTCCTCGCGCCACTCGGCCTTCACGCCGAGCCGCACGAGCAGCTCGATCATCGCCTCCACGTCGCGGATGCGCGGCACGTTGCGGAGGACCACCTCCTGGTCGGTCAGCAAGGAGGCGGCCAGCGCCGGCAGAGCGGCGTTCTTGTTCCCCGCGGGAACGACGGAGCCCGAGAGGGGCGTGCCGCCTTCGATGATGAACTTCTCCATGCGCGGATCCCAGGCAGGCCGCCGTCCAAGCGGCTTGGGAAGGGTACCGGAGGCCATTCGCCACGGGTTTCGGCTCGCAACCCGGATACCCTCCCGCCATGGCCGGAGCGGCGCCCACCAGGGACGAGGCATGGGAGCTGGTCTGCGAGTGGATCGCCTCGGACTCGCTCCGCAAGCACCTGCTGGGCGTCGAGGCCGCGATGCGCGCCTACGCCGAGCGCTTCGGCGAGGACGAGGAGCTCTACGGCGTGACCGGGCTGCTCCACGACCTCGACTACGAGCGGCATCCGGACATGGACCTGCCCACCGGGCCACCCGCGCACGGCGCTCGCCCTCTTCCGCGAGCGCGGCTACCCCGACGAGCTGATCGACGCCGTGGCCGGGCACGCGGACTTCATGGACGTGCCGCGCGAGTCGCAGATGGCCAAGACGCTCTACGCCGTCGACGAGCTGTCCGGCTTCGTGGCCGCCTGCGCGCTCGTGCGCCCGACCGGCATCGAGGGCCTCACGCCCAAGTCGGTCAAGAAGAAGCTGAAGCAGCCGAGCTTCGCGGCCGGCGTGAACCGCGACGACGTCCGCCGCGGCGCCGAGGAGCTGGGCGTGGACTTCGACGAGCACGTGGCGTTCGTGATCGCCGCGATGGAGGCCCGGGCGGACGAGCTCGGCCTCGCGCCGCAGAGCCGGCCTAGCGCCGTAGCGCCAGCGCCGCCGGCCCTGGCCCAGGCGGCCAGGTGCGCCACGGAGCAGAAGACGTCCGGGATGCGGTGCTCGCCGCGGTGCCGCACCAGGGTGAGCGTCACGTCGCCGAGCGGCTCGCCGCAGTGGGCGCAGGTGCCGTCTCCCGGGCCTCGGCCTCCGGCTCGTCGCCCGGGCGGCATCGCCTCCCAGTGCGCTCCCTGCATCTCCCAGGGCACCACGTGCTCGAGCCGGCAGAAGGCCGCCAGCCGCGCGCCCGGCTGCTCGTGGAGGCGCCAGCCGTCCTCGCGGTCGACCGCGCGATCGCACCAGGAACAGCGTGTCGTGGTCGCTCACGGCTAGATTCACCGACCGAGATGGCAGACGAGCTGCGAATTATCGTCCTGGAGGGCGACGAGACCGGCCAGGAGCTGCTCGAGCAGGCGCTGCGCGTGCTCGACCCGGCCGTCACGAGGGTCGAGGCCGAGCTCGAGCACTACGACCTGTCGCTCGAGAACCGCCGGAGCACGAACAACGAGGTGGTGAGCGCCGCGGCCGCGGCCATGCGCGAGGCCCGCTTCGCGGTCAAGGCCGCCACCGTCACGCCCGAGGGCGCCGACGACGTGGGCAGCCCCAACCGCCTGCTCCGCGAGGCCATCGACGGCAAGGTGATCATCCGGACGGGCCGGCGCATCCCGGGGGTCACGCCCGTGGCCGGCGTGCACTACCCCATCGCCGTGGTCCGCATGGCGGTCGGCGACGCCTACGGCGCGGAGCAGTGGCGCGCCGAGGAGGGCGGCGACGAGATCGCGTACCGCACCGAGCGCATCAGCCGCAGCGTCTGCCGCGCCGTGGCCGAGTACAGCTTCCGGACGGCGGAGCGCATCCACGGGCGCGTGTACGGCGGGCCCAAGTGGACCGTGAGCCCGGTCTACGAGGGGATGCTCAAGGAGGAGATGGACGCGGCGGCCGACCGCCACCCCGAGGTCCCGTACAGCCCCGTCCTGATCGACGCCACCTACGCCGGGCTGATCTCCGGAGCGGCCGACGCCCCGCTCGTGATCCCGGCGCTCAACCGCGACGGCGACTGCCTCTCCGACCTCGTCATGCCGATGTTCGGCTCGATCGCGGGCGCCGAGTCCGTGCTGCTGGCGTTCGACGACGACTACGAGCCGAGCGCCGTGATGGCCGAGGCCCCGCACGGGACCGCCCCCGCGCTGCAGGGCAAGGACATCGCCAACCCGATGGCCATGATCCTCGCGATGGCGGCCGTGCTCCACTACGCCGGCACGCTCGGGCAGGAGGGCGCGCCGATGGCCTCGCGCGCGATCTACGAGTCGGTGCTCGAGGCGACGGCGACCGGCGTGCGCACGCCGGATCTCGGCGGCCACGCGTCCACGAGCGAGTTCACCTCCGAGGTGATCGCGCGCGTGCGCACGAAGATCGACATCTGGTCCTCGCTCTAGCGACCTGCTGCCTTGTGCGCCTTGCGGGCGCTGTGGCCGAGCGGCAGCCCGGCCTTCGCCCGAGCCGGGTCCATCAGGTGCTCGCGGCGGCGGCGCACGTAGTAGCGGCGCTGCACGAACAGCGTGAGCACGCCGGCGAGCACGATCGCCACGAGGTTGATCCCGAGCTGGGCGGCGGCTCCGACCGCGTCCTCCGGCCTCTCCGTACGCGAACGCCGTGCCCACGTAGGCGGCCGCGGGGATCGTGGTCACGGAGATGAGCACCCCGATCAGGGCCCCCGACTTCGCGTTCGTGAGCGAGAGCATGCCGGCCATGCCCGCCACGAAGGCCACGAAGAAGGAGAAGAAGTCGGGTTGTGAGATGAACTCGGTGAGCGGATGGTCGTCCGGGATGAAGTCCTCCGGCGCCACGCCCACGCGCGTGGAACAGCGATGACCGTGAGGAGCGTCACGAGCATCGCGACGGGGAAGCCCACGCCGAGGGCGACGAGCGACCGCCGCGCCAGGTCCTTGCGCCGCTCGACCAGCGCCACGCAGAGTCCGGCCAGCGGCCCGAACTCCGGGCCCACGACCATCGCGCCCACGATCAGGATCGGCTGGTCGAGCAGGATGCCCACGCTCGCGATCTGCATCGCGAGGACCATGAACGCGACGAAGCTGAGCGACAGCTCGGTGTTCTCGCTGGTCCGCTGCTCCACCTCCTCCCAGACCACCGCGTCGGACGGGAGGCCCGGAGGCGGCCTTCTCGGCGGCGACCGCCAGCGTCCGAGATGCGCGCTGTCCACGGTCTCCACCGCGATGGACCCGTGCTTCGGGATCTCGAGCTCCTTGAGGTCGCCGATGATGACGCTGGCGTCCTCGCGCGCCACGTCGCAGAGGATCACGTCGCCGACGGGCTTGTGCGCGACGCCCTCGAGGCGGACCACGTTCACCACCGACGGCGATCCGCAGAGGAGCTCCATCGCGCGGTCCGCCACGGTCGGCGGGCGCGACGATCCGCAGGTGGAGCATCAGGCCGCGGCTGGTGGCGCTCGAGCCCGGCGCGCACCATGTCGGGAATGGAGCGCTTCCTGAGCGTCTCGGGCTCGACGAAGACGTGGCGCAGCTCGGCCCTCGGCCAGCACCTCGCCCGCCGGCATCCGCTCGACGCTCAGCGCGGTCGTCATGGACGTCGTCCCCATGGAGCGCACGGTCGCGACCAGGTCGAGCTCGTCGTCGAAGCGCGCGGACGCCCGGTAGGCGATCTGCGCCTCCGCCACGACCATGTCCGCCCCGGTGGCGTTCATGTTCCCGAACGGCTCGACCGCCTCGCGCCAGAGCTCGGTCATCGCGATGTCGAAGTACATGAGGTAGTTGGCGTAGAACACGACGCCCTGGAGATCGCACTCGTTCCAGCGCACGCGGATCCGGTGGCGGAACGGGGTCCCCATCGCCCGGCCAGCCTACCGCCGCTCTGGAACTGCGATCGCGCGCTGCGTGCAACGGAAGTTGCAGCAAATCGCCGCTTCCATCCGCCGCCGGTCCTAGCTTACGAACACATGTTCCCCGGTCTGAGACAGCGGTTCGACGCGGCGCTCGATCTCATCGTCGAGTTCTCGACGCTCGGCGAGTACCGCCTGGCGGCTCCGGTCGCCGGCGTACGCGCGAGCGCCCTCGTGAGCCGCCTCGGAGCCGGGTCCGCGGATGGGAGGCGCCGGCGGACACGCCGCGCGTGCCGCGGAGCAGCAAGCCGCGGAGGGGGCGGTCGCGACCGCGCGGGGCGCCGCAGTCAGGGCGCCGTTGCGTGGCGCGGCCGCGACCCCCGCGGCGCGCCGCCTGGCGGCCACGCGGAGGCACGTGTCCTCCCCGCGCCACCCACGCCGACCGCGCGCGTTCGCATCGGCGCCCCGGCCGGCAAGCAGCAGCGCACGCGCGCGGGCGCGCCCGAGACGCCCGAGCAGCTCTGCCTGGCCGTCTAGCGCGGCCGGCTCAGGCGCAGGTCGCGGCGGCGGAGCTCCTCGCGCCAGCCACTCGATCGGGTCCGGGCGCTTGCCCTCGGTCGAGCCGTCGAGCTCCACGAAGCGCACGAACAGCGGCAGGTCCGGGATCCGGGCGAGCATCGCGTCCAGCCTGTGAGCCGGCACGTGGCCGGTGCGGCGCTTGCGGCGCCACAGGTGGTACGGGCCGGTCGTGGAGCTCGATCGCGGCGAGCAGCCGCTCCTCGCTCGTGTAGTCCTCGGCGAAGCGGCGCGCGCGCATCGCGTGGTGGTTCTCGCCGAGTCTTGGGGCGGAGCGGCGCTGACCGCGTACTTGAAGCCGTCGTGCACGAGGGCGATGAAGCGAAGGTCCGAGCGCCGCCCGCCGGTCTCGCCCCAGGCGTCGATGGTCGTGAGCAGATCGGCCACGTGGTTGCCCACGGCGCCCTCGGGGTGGCCCTTGCGGGGGCGGCCCCAGGCCAGCCCCTCGAGCAGGCGCGGGTCGGCGCTCACGGCCCGCTCGAGGTCGTTCTCGGGCTCGAAGCCGGGGACGTAGGTCTGGCAGCGGTGACCGCCTGCGGGCTCACGCGGCGTCTAGTCGACGCTCTCGGCGACCCAGGCGCCGTCCTGGCGGCCGAGCACGACCGCTGCTCGCCGTCGGCTCCGACGGCCACGAAGTGCGCGCGGTCCTCCTCCATGCCCGGACGGTCCTCGACCAGCACCAGGTGGAGGTCGCCGTACGAGAAGTCCGGCCGCGACTCGGAGAGCGCCGAGCGCGCCACGCCCTCCATCAGCTCCCGGTCCCAGCCGCGATCGCTCGGCGCGCGCGTCCTCGAGCGCCTGGTCGGCCTCGCGCACGTGCTCCTCGTACGCGCCGGCCTCGCGCTTGGAGCGCACGGAGACGGCGATGAGCCCGCCGATGAAGAACACGCACCATGACCGCGGTCAGGATCAGGAAGATCAGGCCGACGGTCGAGACGGCGATGGGCGCAGAGCGAGGTCGAGTGCCATGAGCATGGCCGCAGGAGTGTAGATACGAGCACGACGGGCCGCCTCGGTGGGCGGCCCGTGATGAAAGAAACGGCGGCGACCTACTCTCCCAGGGCCGCGAGGCCCAAGTACCATCGGCGCTGAGAGGCTTAACTTCTCTGTTCGGAATGGGAAGAGGTGTGGCCCTCTCGCTATCGCCACCGAAATCAAGCGAGACCCGGCCCGCGACGGCCGCTCCACCGAGCCTTGAAAACTGCACAGCGGCCAACTAAGACGGGGGAAATCAAAATCCGTCAAGCCCTCGAACCATTAGTACCGGTCTGCTGAGTGCATTGCTGCGCTTACACATCCGGCCTATCACCTGGTGGTCTTCCAGGGGTCTTACTCCCTCAAGGGGATGGGAGAGCTCATCTCGAGGTCGGCTTCCCGCTTAGATGCCTTCAGCGGTTATCCGATCCGCACGTAGCTAACCAGCAGTGCCCCTGGCGGGACAACTGGTACACCAGAGGTGCGTTCATCCCGGTCCTCTCGTACTAGGGACGACTCCTCTCAACTCTCCAACGCCCACGGCAGATAGGGACCGAACTGTCTCACGACGTTCTGAACCCAGCTCGCGTACCGCTTTAATGGGCGAACAGCCCAACCCTTGGGACCGACTACAGCCCCAGGATGCGACGAGCCGACATCGAGGTGCCAAACCGGGCCGTCGATGTGGACTCTTGGGCCCGATAAGCCTGTTATCCCCGGAGTACCTTTTATCCGTTGAGCGACGGCGCTTCCACTTGCTACCGCCGGATCACTAACGCCTGCTTTCGCACCTGCTCGACATGTCTGTCTCGCAGTCAAGCTCCCTTACTGCGTTTGCACTCTACGCACGATTTCCAACCGTGCTGAGGGAACCTTTGCGCGCCTCCGTTACATTTTAGGAGGCGACCGCCCCAGTCAAACTACCCACCTGACACTGTTCACCGCCCGGATTCACGGCGCGGTGTTAGAAGCCCAAGACACCAAGGGTGGTATCTCAAGGTTGGCTCCACAGGGACCGCAGTCCCTGCTTCGTAGCCTCCCACCTATCCTGAACGAGGTGCCTCAGACTCCAATATCAGGCTGTAGTAAAGGTTCACGGGGTCTTTCCGTCTTGCCGCGGGTACTCGGCATCTTCACCGAGACTGCGATTTCACCGAGCCCCTCGTTGAGACAGCGCCCAACTCGTTACGCCATTCGTGCAGGTCGGAACTTACCCGACAAGGAATTTCGCTACCTTAGGACGGTTATAGTTACCGCCGCCGTTTACCGGGGCTTAGTTTCAGAGCTTCGCCGGCCGAAGCCAGCTAACCCCTCCACGTAACCTTCCGGCACCGGGCAGGCGTCAGCCCCTATACGTCGTCTTGCGACTTAGCAGAGACCTGTGTTTTTGGTAAACAGTCGGTTGGGCCTATTCACTGCGGCCCCCTCGGGCTCCGCGCGCGAAGCGCTTCACCCTACCGGGGCGCCCCTTCTCCCGAAGTTACGGGGCAATTTTGCCGAGTTCCTTAACGAGGGTTATCTCGATCACCTTAGTATGCTCTACTTGTCCACCTGTGTCGGTTTTGGTACGGGCACGCACGTCCTGCCTAGAGGCTTTTCTCGGAGGTATGGCGTCAGGGACTCGCCGGCCTTCCGGCCAGCTGGCATCGCACCTCACCGTAACGGGCTCCCGGATTTACCTGAGAGCCCTGGCTACATGCTTACCCCCGCGCAACCGTCGGCGGGTACCCTTAGCCTTCCTCGTCCCCCCATCGGTCATAACGGACGCGACGTGGTACGGGAATATCAACCCGTTGGCCATCGGCTACGCCTTTCGGCCTCGCCTTAGGTCCCGACTGACCCTGAGCCGAAGAGCGTTGCTCAGGAAACCTTAGACAATCGGTGGAGGGGATTCTCACCCCTCTTTCGTTACTCACGCCGGCATTCTCACTTCCCAGGCCTCCACGGCTGACTTCCGTCGCCGCTTCTCTGGCTCTGGGAACGCTCTCCTACCGCGTACGCGATCCCGAAGGATCGCGTACACCCGCAGCTTCGGTGACTGGCTTGAGCCCCGTTACATTTTCCGCGCCCGAACACTTGACCAGTGAGCTGTTACGCACTCTTTCAAGGGTGGCTGCCTCTAAGCCAACCTCCTGGTTGTCTTCGCACTTGGACATCGTTTTCCACTTAGCCAGTACTTAGGGACCTTAGCTGGCGGTCTGGGTTGTTCCCCTCTTGCCTACGAAGTTTATCCCCCGCAAGCTGACTCCCCGGGTACACCTAATGGTCTTCGGAGTTTGCCTGAAGTCGGTAACCTGGTAGGGCCCCTAGTCCAAGCAGTGCTCTACGGCCATTAGGCATTGCCGGAGGCTATACCTAAATATATTTCGGAGAGAACCAGATATCTCCGGGCTTGATTAGCCTTTCACTCCGATCCACAGGTCATCCGCCCAGTTTTTAACCTAGGTCGGTTCGGCCCTTCACGGGGTCTTACCCCCGCTTCAGCCTGCCCATGGATAGCTCGCCCGGTTTCGGGTCTACCGCCACTGACTGAGTCGCCCTGTTCGGACTCGCTTTCGCTGCGGCTCCGCTCATCGCTTAACCTTGCCAGTGACGAGTAACTCGCCGGCTCGTTATGCAAAAAGCACGCCGTCACACCCGAAGGTGCTCCGACCGCTTGTAGGCACGCGGTTTCAGGTACTATTTCACTCCCCTTCTGGGGTACTTTTCACCTTTCCCTCACGGTACTAGTCCGCTATCGGTCATCAGGGAGTACTTAGCCTTGGAGGGTGGTCCCCCCGGATTCGGACCGCGTTTCACGGGTGCGGTCCTACTCAGGGACATGCATCGAGAGGCCGCCTGCTTTCGCCTACGGGACTGTTACCCGCTGTGGTGCCCGTGTTCCACGGATCTTCGGCTAGCAGATCGGCTTTCTGACTCTCGCCAGGTCGGACACGACCTGGACAGCACGCCCTACAACCCCCAGCGGACAACGCGTGTCCGCTTACATCCGCCGGGTTTGGGCTGGATCCCCTTTCGCTCGCCACTACTCGGGGAGTCTCGGTTGATTTCCTTTCCTCGAGGTACTGAGATGTTTCAGTTCCCTCGCTTGCCTCCGCGCGCCTATGTATTCAGCGCGCGGTGACACCGCATTACCGGTGCCGGGTTTCCCCATTCGGGAATCCGCGGGTCAAAGCCTGTTCAGCAGCTCACCGCGGCTTATCGCAGCCGTCCACGCCCTTCTTCGACTCCTGATGCCAAGGCATCCACCGTGTGCCCTTACTATCTTGACGGTGATCGCAGCGCCCGGACCGAGGTCCGGACGCGGCGGGTGATTTCTTACCCGTCTTTACTTGGCCAACTGTGCAGTTTTCAAGGACCGGTGAGGGCGCCGGCGGGGGGACTCCCCGCCTGGTCTCTCAAAACTCAGCAGTACGGGCCGCCGTCGCGAGGACGACGGCCACCAGGCTCGGTCGACATGCTAGAGACGCCCGCCGGCCATGAGGCCGACGAGACGGGCTCCCTAGTCAGGAGCTCCCTAGAAAGGAGGTGATCCAGCCGCACCTTCCGGTACGGCTACCTTGTTACGACTTCACCCCAATCACGAGCCCCACCTTCGACGGCTCCCTCCCGTAAGGGTTGGGTCACCGGCTTCGGGTGTTGCCCGCTTTCGTGGTGTGACGGGCGGTGTGTACAAGGCCCGGGAACGTATTCACCCCGGCGTTGCTGATCCGGGATTACTAGCAACTCCGCCTTCATGGAGGCGAGTTTCAGCCTCCAATCCGAACCGAGACCGGCTTTTTGGGATTCGCTCCACCTCGCGGTATCGCAGCCCTTTGTACCGGCCAATGTAGCACGTGTGTAGCCCTGGACATAAGGGGCATGATGACTTGACGTCATCCCCACCTTCCTCCGGTTTGTCACCGGCAGTCTCGCATGAGTCCCCAACTAAATGCTGGCAACATGCGA
>CAVYIA010000016.1:247500-315158 GCA_963768465.1 uncultured Thermoleophilaceae bacterium
GGATGTCGGGCGTGGTGGGGTCCACGCCGAGCTTCACGCGGAGCGGGCGGTCCTGCTCCGAGCTGGCGCCCGAGCTCGCCCTCCGGCAGCGCCTCGACCGCGTTCCGGGTGAGGAATCGGGCTGCCTCTCCCGGCGAGTCCGGCATGGGCCCAATGCTAGACTGCCGACCGCTCGTCGAGCCCCCGCGTCGCGCCGTGCCGGGCGGGTCGCATCTCAATGAGGACGACAGCACGGCCGCCGAAGCCCTCTTCAGAGGCGCCCCAGGAATGCCGGATCCGCCGACGTCCACCATCACCTCCCCGGCCGGGCGCTCCGGCGGTCGATTCGCTCGCTCGAACGGGTCGTCGCCCCACCCGCCGAAGCCCCCGAAGCCGCGCCTGAAGAAGCTGCGCCTGGCGCTCGTGCTGCTGGGCCTCTCGATCCTGGCGCTGATCTCGACGGTCTTCGGGATGCTGATGGCGGTGGCGAGCGACCTGCCGGCGCTCGAGAACCGCGCCGAGTACGTCGCGGCGCGCAACTCCGTGCTCTACGCGGGCCTGCCCGGCTGCAAGGACGGCGACACCGGCTCCTGCGACGAGATCGCGCAGCCTCACCGGCAACCAGAACCGGATCCTGCTCGGCCCGGACGAGATCTCGCCCAACATCAAGAACGCCGTCATCGCCATCGAGGACAAGCGCTTCTACGAGCACGAGGGCGTGGACTACCAGGGCATCGCGCGCGCCCTCTGGCAGGACATCCTGCGCCAGAGCGCCGCCCAGGGCGGCTCGACGATCACCCAGCAGTTCGTGAAGAACGCGCTCTCGGCCCAGGGCGACCGCTCGGTCTTCCAGAAGCTGCGCGAGGCGGCGCTCGCCTACCACCTCGAGCGCAAGTGGTCGAAGGACAAGGTGCTCACGCAGTACCTGAACACCGTGTACTTCGGGAACGGCGCCTACGGCGTGGAGTCCGCCGCCCGCACCTACTTCGGGGACGAGACGCTCCAGCCCGACGGCACCATGGCCAAGGTCTACGCGGCCGGCGACCGGGTGGCCGCCGACGTGAGCCCCGCCGAGGCGGCGCTGCTCGCGGGGATGATCGCGTCGCCCACGCTCTACGACCCGGTCGACAACCCGCGCACGCGCGAAGCGCCGGCGCGACCTGGTGCTCGCGCGCATGCTCGAGCAGCAGAAGATCTCGCGCGCGCAGTACGAGGAGGGCGTCGCCACTCCGCTGCCCACGCGCTCGGACAT
Source organism: uncultured Thermoleophilaceae bacterium (assembly GCA_963768465.1). Lineage (GTDB taxonomy): Bacteria > Actinomycetota > Thermoleophilia > Solirubrobacterales > Thermoleophilaceae > JACVRW01. The sequence goes on from CAVYIA010000016.1 coordinate 248,732, forward strand.
CGACCCGCCGGCCGTGGACTCGAGCCAGCCCTTCTTCTCCACCTGGCTGACCCAGCAGCTCGTGGACCGCTACCGCCCGGGCGTGGTCTTCGGCGGCGGCCTCCAGATCAAGACGACGATCGACCCCGAGCTCCAGGCGGCGGCGGAGCAGGCGATCTCCGGCCGGCTCGCCGGCTACGGGCCGAGCGCCTCGCTCGTGGCGATCGAGAACAAGACCGGTGCCGTGAGGGCGATGGTCGGCGGGACGGACTACAGGCAGAGCGCGTTCAACCTCGCCACCAACGGCCACCGGCAGCCGGGCTCCGCGTTCAAGCCCTTCACCCTCGTCCGCGCGCTGGCCGACGGCGTGAGCCCGGAGACCACCTTCGTCTCCGAGCCGCGCACGTTCAACCTCCCGAGCGGGCCCGTTCGAGGTGAACAACTACGACGACAACTACTACGGCGTCGAGTCGCTGCGCACGGCCACCGCGACGTCGGACAACTCCGTGTTCGCCCAGCTCGGGCTGAAGGTGGGCACGCGGCGGATCGCGCGGATGGCGCGCCGCATGGGGATCCGCACGCCGATCTCGACGAACCCGGCGATGACGCTGGGCGGCCTCCAGGAGGGCGTCAGCCCGCTCGAGATGGCCTACGCGTACTCGACCATCGCCAACAACGGCGTGCGCCGCTCAGGCTCGCTCGCGCCCGGCAAGGACGGCCCCGTGGGCATCGAGTGGGTCAAGGGCAAGGGCTTCGAGGACGAGAACAAGGTCGTCCAGAAGCGGGCGTTCCCGGAGAGCGTCGCGCAGAGCGCGCAGGAGCTGCTGGCCGGCGTGGTCAGCGGCGGAACCGGCAAGGCGGCGCAGATCGGCGAGTTCGCCGCCGGCAAGACCGGCACGACCGAGAACTACGGCGACGCCTGGTTCGTGGGCTTCAACAAGGAATGGACGGTGGCGGTGTGGGTGGGCTATCCGGACAAGCTCGTCCCGATGCAGACCGAGTACCACGGCCAGCCCGGTGGCGGGCGGCACGTTCCCGGCCGAGATCTGGCACGACTTCATGCTGGCCGCGATCGGGCATCCGCGACCAGCGGCTGATCGACCAGGGCAAGGACCCGAACGCGGACGACGAGACCACCACGACCCCGGTCGCGCCCGGTCCCACGTCGACCGTCCCGAGCACCACGCCGGAGGAGGGCGCGCCCGACGAGGACGCGCCGGAGGACGGCGGCAGCAGGCGCCCGAGGCGGCGCCCGCTCCGGAGACGCCGGCTCCGCAGGACAACACGCCCGTGCCCGAGACGCCGCCGCCCTCCACGCCGCCGGCCACGCCCGCGCCCGACCCGGGCGGCGGCGGCGGCGACGGCGGCGCCGTGGCGCCCGGCTAGGCCGCCCGGCGGCCGCGCATCGCCTGCGGCAGCGGCCGCGACACGTGCCGGCTGTCCGCGTCGCAGAAGCGCCAGGGCAGCTCCACGGCCTTCGTGATGCCGATCCGCTCGCCGGTGACCACACGCGGCGCGAGCGCCGGCCGGGCGCGCGAGGATCTCGACCGGGCCGTCGAGCAGCGACGTGGCGTTCAGGTCGAGCCCGATCGCGAGCGCCTGGGTGAGCTTGCCCGGGCCCGAGCAGAGCGCCTCGGGCGGCTTCGAGCCCGCGGCGCGCGCGCATGAGCGTCGAGTCCCTCCAGCGGCTCGAGCGCGCGGATGAGCACGGCGGCGCCCACGCCCTCGGGCTCCGCCACGGCGTTCAGCAGCGCGTGCATCCCGTACGAGAAGTAGACGTAGGCGTTCCCGGGCGGGCCGTAGAGCGTGCGGGTGCGAGGCGTCACGCCGGCGAAGGCGTGGCAGGCGGGCTCCTCCTGGTGGTAGCTCTCCGTCTCGACGATCCGCCCGGCCGTCTCGCCGTGGCGGACCACGCAGCCGATCAGGTCGTGGGCCACCTCGTGGACGGAGCGCTCGTAGAAGCGCGGCGGGAAGCCTCACGCGTCTTCGCAGCACGTGCCGCGCCTGGGCCAGCTGGTCGCGCACGCGGGCCAGCGAGGTGCCGCCCTCCGAGACCTTGGACTCGAGCCAGGCCGCGGGCTCGAGCAGCTCGCGGAACGAGCCGGACAGCTGCGGGACCAGCTCGGCCACCTCGTCGTCGCTCAGCTCGGACAGCTGCTTGCCGCGGTCGACGGCGGTGCGCACCAGCGTGCCGACGATCCCGTGCGCCTCGCGGAACGGCACGCCCTGGCGGACGAGCGCGTCGGCCACGTCGGTGGCGGCGATGAACTCGTCCGCGCGCGGCGGCGGCCATGCGCTCGCGGTCGAACTCGATCCCGGCGAGCATCTCGCTCGCCACCCGGAGCCCGAGCTCCACCGTGTCGATCGCGTCGAAGAGCGGCTCCTTGTCCTCCTGGAGGTCCTTGTTGTAGGTGAGCGGCAGCCCGTGGAGCGCGCCGTGGACGTGCACCAGCTGCGACACGACCCGCGGCGCCTTGGCGCGCAGCAGCTCGGCGGCGTCCGGGTTCTTCTTCTGCGGCATGAGGCTCGACCCCGAGGAGAACGCGTCCTCGCACCTCGCAGAAGCCGAACTCCTGGGTCGACCAGAGCACGATCTCCCCGCCGAGCTGCGACAGGTGCGTCGAGCAGGTGGCGGCGGCGCCCAGGTAGTCGAGCACGAAGTCCCGGTTCGAGACCGCGTCGAGCGAGTTCTCGGCGATGCCGGAGAAGCCCAGCTCCTGGGCCACGAACATCCGGCTCGTGTCGAAGTTCACCCCGGCCAGCGCGCCCGCTCCGAGCGGCAGGTCGTCGGTGGCGGTGAGGCAGAAGTTGAAGCGCTGGAGGTCGCGCCGGAACTTCCAGAAGTAGGCGAGCAGGTGGTGCGAGAGGTAGACGGGCTGGGCGCGCTGGAGGTGGGTGTACCCGGGCAGCGGCCAGTCGAGGTGCCGCTCGGCCAGGTCCGCGAGGGTGCCCATCAGCCCGTGGAGCAGCTCCTTCGCGCTCAGCGCGTGCGCGCGCACCAGCATCGCCACGTCGGTGGCCACCTGGTCGTTGCGCGAGCGCGCGGTGTGGAGCTTGCCGCCGGCCGGGCCCACGATCTCGGTGAGCCGGCGCTCGATCGCCATGTGCACGTCCTCGTCGTCCGGCAGGACCTTGAAGCGGTCGTCGTCGATCTCGGTGCGCACCTCGGCCAGCCCGCGCTCGATCGCCGCCAGGTCCTCCGCGCCGATGATCCCGCTCCGCTGGAGCATGCGCGCGTGGGCGAGCGACTGCTCGATGTCGTAGGGCGCCAGCCGGAAGTCGAACGAGATCGACGAGTTGAGCGCCTGGAAGAGCGGGTCCTGCGGATCCCGGAAGCGGCCCATCGGCCGCCAGTCTAGGTACCGACGGCGGAGCCCACGATGCTCGCCAGCGCCGCGCCCATGATGTAGAGCGAGGTGCCCCAGCCGAACAGCGCGTTGCGGGAGCGCGGGTAGAGCCTGCTCTCGGGGTGCATCCCCATCGACAGGACCACCGGGGCCAGCAGCACGAGGCCGAGCGCGATCAGGGCGTATCCCGACCAGCCGGTCAGGAGGTACCCGAGCTCGAGGTGGAAGTCGTCCGCCATCTGGCCGATGGCGTGATGCCAGAGCGCGATCGGCATCGCCAGCGCGCCGGCGAAGCCCACGAGGCCCCAGAGGCGGGCCGTGCGAGCCTCTTTTCGGGATCGATGGCTCATCCTCGGATTATCGGTAGGTGGGCGCCGCCTCCGTAGCGACGGCACGCACGGCGTCGACGACACGCTCGGCCTCGGAGTCCGTCAGCCCGGGGAAGAACGGCAGCGCGAGCGAGCGGCGCGCCACGTCCTCGCAGACCGGGAACTCGCCCTCGCGGTGGCCGAAGCGCTCGCGGTAGAAGCTGTAGAGGTGGATGGCCGGGAGGTACGGCTTCGAGTCCACGCCGCGCTCGCGCAGCGCCAGCACCGCGGCGTCGCGATCCACGCCGGGCGGGAGCTGGACCACGTAGACGAACCAGCTGCGGCGGTCGCCGCCGGCGTCTGGGCAGGGCAGCTCGAGCCCCTCCACGCCGGAGAGCGCCTCGCCGTACAGGTCGGCCACGCGCGCGCGCTCCGCCAGCAGGTCGTCGAGGCGCTCGAGCTGCCCGATGCCGAGGGCGCACGAGAGGTCGTCGAGGCGGTAGTTGAACCCGAGCCGGTCGTGGTCGAGCCAGCCCATGTCGGGCGCGCGGCCCTGGTTGCGCTCGGAGTCGATCCGGACCTTGGCCTCGGGGCCGGGCGAGATCACCGCTCCGCCCTCCCCCGTGGTCATCTGCTTGTTCGGGTAGAAGGCGAAGACGGAGAGGTTCCCGCGGGCGCCGACCGGCGTCCCGTCCGCATGCACGGCGCCGAGCGCCTCGCAGGCGTCCTCCACCATCCAGAGCCCGCGCTCGCGCGCCGTGGACTCGAGCGCCGGCATGTCGGCGGGGTAGCCGAAGATGTGCACCGGGAGCATGCCCGTGGTGCGCTCCCCCACCGCGGCGGCCGCCGCCTCCGGGTCGATGTTGAGCGTGCGCGGGTCGATGTCGCAGAACACGGGCCGGGCGCCCTCGTAGAGCAGGCAGTTGGCCGATGAGACGAAGCTGAAGGGCGTGGTGACCACCTCGTCGCCCCGCTGGACGCCGGCGGCGCGGATGGCCAGATGGAGCCCGGCGGTGCCGCTCGAGACGGCCGACACGTGCTCGGCCCCGACCCGCGCCCCGAGGGCCTCCTCGAACTCCGCGAGCCGCGGGCCGAGCGACAGCCTGCCGGAGCGCAGCGTCTCGAGCACCAGGTGCTCCTCGCGCTTGCCCACGAGCGGGCGGGCGAGCGGGATCCAGTCGGTCATCCGGGTCGGTGCGCCGCCGGCCGAGCCGGCGGCTTCCGCACGGCGGCCACCACGGGCGGGCGGGACGAGCCCTTGCGGGCGGGCAGCATGCCCGCCTCGAGCGAGTCCACGAGCGCCTCCCAGCTGGCCTCGATGATGTTCTCGGAGACCCCGATGGAGCCCCAGGTGTCGCGCCCGTCGCTCGCGTCGAGCAGCACCCGCGTGACCGCGCCGGTGCCCTTCACCTCGTCGAGGATCCGCACCTTGAAGTTCACGAGCTGGATGTCCCGGATGTGCGGGTAGCGCTCGCCGATCGCGAGCCGCAGCGCCTTGTCGAGCGCGTTCACCGGCCCGTTGCCCTCGGCGGTCTTCACGTAGCGCTCGCCCTCCACCCAGATCTTGATCGTGGCCTCGGTCTGGACGCGGCCGTCCTCGCGCTTCTCGACGATCGCCCGCCAGGCCTCGAGCCGGAAGAGCGGCTCGTACTCGCCCGTCTCCTTGCGGATCAGGAGGTCGAAGGACCCGTCGGCCGCCTCGAACTGGTAGCCGCGGCTCTCGAGCTCCTTCACGCGCTCGACCACCCGCGCGGCGGTGGCGTCGTCCACCTCGGCGCGCGCCTGGACCGTGCCGCGGCCCGAGAGCTCCGAGACGAGCACGCGGCGGTCGGCCCCCACCTCGCTCGGGTCGATGTGCTCGAAGGTGCGCGCGTCCGCGTTCACGCCGGCCACGTGCATGCCGCCCTTGTGGGCGAAGGCGTTGGTCCCGACGTACGGCTGGTTGGGGTTCGGCGTGACGTTGCAGAGCTCGTCCACGAGGTGCGCCGTCTCGGTCAGCGAGCGCAGCCGCTCACGGCCGATCGCCTCGAAGCCGAGCTTGAGCTCGAGCGCCGGCAGGATCGTGATCAGGTTGGCGTTGCCGCAGCGCTCGCCGTAGCCGTTCACCGTGCCCTGGACCATCCGGGCGCCGGCCTCGACCGCCACCAGCGAGTTGGCCACCCCGCAGCCGGCGTCGTCGTGGGTGTGGATGCCCACCTGAACGTCCTCGAGCTCCGCGACGACCGCGGCGGTGGCCAGCGCGACCTCGGCCGGCAGCGAGGAGCCGTTCGTGTCGCAGAGCGTCACGTTCTCGGCGCCCGCCTCCGCGGCCGCCCGCAGGCAGCGCAGCGCGTAGGCCGCGTCGTCGCGCCAGGCGTCGAAGAAGTGCTCGGCGTCGTAGACCACGCGCTTGCCCTCGCCCACGAGGAAGGCCACGGAGTCGGCGATCATCCGCAGGTTCTCCTCGGGATCGACCTTCGTGACCTTCTCGAGGTGGAGCGACCAGGTCTTGCCGACCAGGGTGCAGACCGGCGCGAAGCACTCGGCCAGCAGCCGCAGCGCCGGGTCGTCGGAGGCGCTCACGTCGCGCCTGCGGGTCATGCCGAAGGCCGCCACCTCGGAGGTGCCGAAGCGCTCGCGCGCCAGCAGCTCGAAGAGCTCCTCCTCCTTCGGGTTCGAGGCGGGAAAGCCGGCCTCGATCAGGTGGACGCCGAGCGAGTCGAGCGCGTGCGCCACGCGCAGCTTCTCGCCCGCGGAGAGCGACATGCCCTCGCCCTGCATGCCGTCACGCAGGGTGGTGTCGTAGACCAGAACCTTCTGTTCCATGCGGTGAACGCCTTTCGGTTTACGGGAACGAGCGGACGGAGCGGCCCGGGCTGGGCCGCTACCTAATTCGCTCGCCGCGCGTGGCGTTCACGCCTGCGATGGTACCGGCACGAGGTCCAGCCAGTCCGCGTATTGCGGGCTGCGGCCGTGCAGGGCGTCGTCGAACGCGCCCTGGACCTCGCGGGTGATCGGTCCCGGCGGGCCGATCTCGATGTCGTCGATCTCGCGCAGCGGCGTGAGCTCGGCGGCGGTGCCGGTGAGGAAGACCTCGTCGGCGAGCGCCAGCTCGGCACGGGCGATGTCCCGCTCCACGACCTCGTGGCCGAGGTCGCGGGCGATCTGGATCACCGACTTGCGGTTGATGCCGTCGAGGATGCTCGACCGCCTGCCCCGGCGTCGAGATCACGCCCTCCTTGACCACGAACACGTTCTCGCCGGTGCCCTCGCAGACGTGGCCCTTGTCGTCCAGCAGGATGCCCTCGTCGTAGCCCGACTTGGTGGCCTCGATCTTCGCCAGCACCGAGTTCAGGTACTGGCCGGAGGCCTTCGAGTGCGGGATCAGCGAGTCGGGCGAGATCCGCCGGTAGGACGAGAAGCGGGCGCGCACGCCGTTCCGCTGGCCCTCCTCGCCGAGGTAGGGAGCCCACTCCCAGACCGCGATGGCGGCCTCCACCGGGTTGTCGAGCGGGTTGAGGCCCATCGGGCCGTGCCCGCGGTAGACGAGCGGCCGGATGTAGCAGCTCTTGAAGCCGTTGCGGACGATCAGCTCGTGCGTGGCCTCGCGCAGGACCTCGCGCGTGAACGGGAGGTCCATGTAGTAGAGCTTCGCCGACTCCTCCAGCCGCTTCAGGTGCTCGGCGTGGCGGAAGATCCCGGTGCCGCTGTCGGTCTCGTAGGCCCGGATGCCCTCGAAGACCCCGGTCCCGTAGTGCATCGAGTGCGTGAGTACGTGTACCTTCGCGTCCTCCCAGGCGACGAACTCCCCGTTCAGCCAGATGAGGTCGGCGGTGGTCAACGTGCTCCCGTCCTTCCCGTCAGAGACTTGCGAGGACGGCCCTGGTGACGTCCTCTGTGGTCGAGTCGCCACCGAGGTCGGGCGTGCGAATGCCCTGCTCGAGAGCGCTGTCGATGGCGGATTCTATCCCGGCGGCCTCCGACTCCATAGCCAGTCCGTGCCGCAGCATCAACGCGACCGAGCCGAACATCGCCATCGGGTTGGCCGTGCCGCTGCCGGCGATGTCGGGCGCGGAGCCGTGCACCGGCTCGAACAGGCCGGGGCCGCCGTCCCCCAGCGAGGCGCTCGGGAGCATGCCGAGCGAGCCCGTGAGCATGGCCGCCTCGTCGCTCAGGATGTCCCCGAAGAGGTTCTCCGTGACGATCACGTCGAACTCGGCGGGGGCGGCCACGAGCTGCATCGCCGCGTTGTCCACGAGCAGGTGGTTCAGCGGGACGTCGGGGAACTCCTCGTCGTGCACGCGCGTGACCGTCTCGCGCCAGAGCCGTGACGTCTCCATCACGTTGGCCTTGTCCACGCTCGTGACGCGCGTGCGGGCCGAGCCGAACGCCACCCGCGCGATCCGCTCGACCTCCGCGACTGTGTAGGCGCAGTCGTCGTGGGCCCGGTCGCCGTCGCGTCCGGAGTCGCCGAAGTAGATGCCGCCCGTGAGCTCGCGGACCACGAGCAGGTCGGTGCCCTCGATGCGCTCGCGCTTGAGCGGGCTGGCGTCGAGCAGCGCGGCGCTCGGGCGCACCGGGCGCAGGTTCGCGAACAGGCCGAGCCCCTTCCGCAGCCCCAGCAGGCCCTGCTCGGGCCGCGGGGCCGACGGGTCGGTGGTGTCCCACTTGGGGCCGCCGACCGCGGCGAGCAGCACCGCGTCAGCGGAGCGGCAGGCGTCCAGGACCTCGTCCGTGAGCGCCGTGCCGTGGGCGTCGATCGATGCGCCGCCGACGAGGTGCTCCTCGAGCTCGAAATCGCCGACCGCGGCGAGGAGCTCCCTCGCCGCGGCCGTGATCTCAGGTCCTATCCCGTCGCCGGGAAGCGTTGCGATGTCCGCGCCACGGCGCGGAACGGTACGTCATCCGGCGCCGGCGATGGCTCCCACGACGTCGGTGGTGAACGGCTCGGTGCCGTTCACGACCTGCACGCCGGTGAACGAGCTGTGCGCGCGGGCGTAGGCCAGCTCGCGACCGAGGTCACCGACGCCGTTCGACGCCGGGAGCGGCGCGAGCGCGACGGTGGACAGGGTGCCGATGGCCTGGCCGGAGGCGTTCAGGAAGCCGCTTCCGGAGTCGCCCGGGATGCCCGGGGTGACGGTGTAGACGGTGCGGCTCCAGCCGCCGCCCTCGGTCGACACGACCTTGCCGAACTTGGGGCTCAGGAAGGTGATGCCGAAGCGCAGCGAGGAGTTGCCGTACGAGTACACGTCGTCGAGCGCCGCCGAGGCGCCGCCCACGCCGGTGGGACCGCCGAAGCCGGGCACCGACGGGTTGACCTTGCCGACGTCCGCCGGGTCGATCTTCACGAGCGCCAGGTCGTTGTAGGCGCAGGTGTCCGGGTCGCTCTCGCCGTTCGCCTGCATCGTGACCCAGGAGCTGTAGACGAGCGTGCCGGGACGGCTCGCTCCGGTGACCTCGACGGGCGTGCCGAGCGGCAGCGTGCCCGCGAGGCAGCCGTCGGTGTCGGTGGCCTCACCGGTGCTGGAGCAGTGCGCGGCCTGCCCGATGTAGGTGCCGCCGGAGTCCTGATAGATGAAGTTCGCGGTGCACTGGCCACCCGCCGTGAGCGTCTGCACGCCCGGGTGGATGGTTGCCGTGGCGGCCGGCGCCCATGCGCCCGCGGCTGCCGGCAACGACGCTGCCACTACGAGCGCGGAAACCACCGCGCCTACGAAGACCTTCCGCTGCATGCCCCACTCCCGCTGTCGATCGACGATTCCCTACCGCAAACACGGGAGTACCCGAAAACGTCAGGAACGATGCGCGCTGATGTTCAGACGCACGTACTCGAGGCGCAGCGGAGCGCCCGAGCGGCGGACGACCTCCTCCGCGAACGGGCGCCGCAGCTCCTCGGGGAGCTCGGCGAGGTGGTTGCCCAGGCAGACGGTCATGGCGAACTCGAGCGGCTCCGCGGGGCTCACCGGCCAGGGCTCGAGCCAGCAGCGGACGTCCTCGAAGCCGGCCCGCCGCAGCCGCTCCTCGGTCTCCTCCGGGGCGGCGTAGTTCCAGGGGCCCGCGAAGCTCGCCATGTGCTCGTCGTAGGGCGGCTCGGCGGCCACCTCGTCGGCGAGGCGGCGGAAGGAGTCGATGTTGCCCTTGCCGCCGCACTGGGCCACGAGCGGCGCGCCGGGCCGCAGCGCGGCGTGCAGCCGCTCGAACAGGGCGTCGTGGTCCTTGATCCAGTGGAAGACCGCGTTCGAGAAGGCGGCGTCCACCGGCTCGTCGAGCTCCAGCTCGGTGAGGCTCACGGGGTCGAGCACGCTCACCCGCGGCTCGCCGGCGAAGCGCTCGCGTGCCTGCTCGATCATCGACGGGGCCGCGTCGACCGCCACCACCGCCGCCGTCCGGCACCCGATCGAGCACCAGCTCGGTCACGCGGCCGCTGCCGCAGCCGGCGTCCAGGACGGTCTCGTGGCCCTCGAGCGGCAGCCGGCCGAGCACCGGGCGCGCCATCTCCACCTGCGGCGTGGAGACGCGGTCGTAGCTGGCCGCGTTCCAGTCGCGGGTCGTCATCGCAGGTCGGTGCTGGGTCCGACCCGCTCCCGCTCCTGCTCGTAGGCCGCGATCTTGTCGTGGTGCTCGAGCGTGACGCCGATGTCGTCGAGCCCGTTCAGGAGCCGGTGCTTGATGCCCGGGTCGATCTCGAAGCTCGACACCGCGTCCCCGTGCGTGACGGTCTGGGCGTCGAGGTCGATGCGCGCGTGCCCGGCCGCCATGACGGCGCGAACCTCCTCCTCGGGAAGCACGACCGGGAGCAGCCCGATCTTCGTGCAGTTCGAGTAGAAGATGTCGCTGTAGCTGGGCGCCACGATCGCCTGGAAGCCGTAGTCCTCGAGCCCCCAGGGGGCGTGCTCGCGCGACGATCCGCAGCCGAAGTTGCGCCCCGTCGCCAGGATCGGGTTGCTCGGCAGGTGCCAGTCGTCCGCCTTGGCCCAGTCGTGGAAGAGGAACTCGCCGAAGCCCGTCCGCTCGATCCGCTTCAGGAACTGCTTGGGCATGATCTGGTCGGTGTCCACGTCGTCGCGGTCGAGGACCGACACCGGGCCCTCGACGACGGTCACGGCCCTCATGACCACTCCCTGATGTCCACGAAGCGCCCCTCGATCGCGGCGGCAGCGGCCATCTGAGGGCTGACCAGGTGGGTGCGCCCGCCGCGGCCCTGACGGCCCTCGAAGTTGCGGTTCGAGGTCGAGGCGCAGCGCTCGCCCGGGCGAGAGCGTGTCCGGGTTCATCCCGAGGCACATCGAGCAGCCGGCCGAGCGCCAGTCGAAGCCGGCGTCCCGGAAGACCTCGTCGAGCCCCTCGGCCTCGGCCTGGGCCTTCACCTTGGCCGAGCCGGGAACCACCATGGCGTCGACCGAGGAAGCCACCCGGCGGCCCTTGACCACCTCGGCCGCGGCGCGCAGGTCGCCGATGCGCGAGTTGGTGCACGAGCCCACGAAGACGCGGTCGAGCCGGATGTCCTGGATCGGCGTGCCCGCCTCGAGGCCCATGTACTCGAGCGCGCGCCGGTCGCCGTCGCTGCGCGGCTCGGGCACCGCTGCGGTCACGTCGACCACCATCGCCGGGTTCGTGCCCCAGCTCACCTGCGGCGAGATCGACTCGCGCGTCGATCTCCACCTCGGTGTCGAAGCTCGCGCCCTCGTCGCTCAGGAGGCCGCGCCAGTCCTCGACCGCGGCCTCGAAGTCCTCGGGAGCGCCGGGGCGGCCCTCGACCCATTCGAACGTCGTGTCGTCGGGGGCGACCATCCCGGCCCGGCCCCCGCCCTCGATCGTCATGTTGCAGACCGTCATCCGGCCCTCCATCGACAGGCCCTGGATCGCCGGCCCGGAGTACTCGATCACGTGGCCCACGCCGCCGTCCACGCCGATCCGGCCGATCGTGGCGAGGATCAGGTCCTTGGCCGTGACGCCGGGCGGCAGCTCGCCGGAGTAGGAGATGCGCATCGAGCGCGGCTTGCGCTGCTGGAGCGTCTGCGTGGCGAGCACGTGCTCGACCTCGCTCGTGCCGATCCCGAACGCCAGCGCCCCGAAGGCGCCGTGGGTCGAGGTGTGCGAGTCCCCGCAGACGATCGTCATCCCGGGCTGGCTCACGCCCAGCTCCGGCCCGATCACGTGGACGATGCCCTGGTGGTCCGAGCCGATCGAGTGCAGCGGGATGCCGAACTCCGCGCAGTTCTCCTCGAGCGTGCCGATCTGCTTGCGCGACAGCGGGTCGCTCACCATCGGCAGCGCCGTGGCGCCGTCCGTGGGCACGTTGTGGTCGGCGGTGGCCAGCGTCCGGTCGGGCCGGCGCACCTTGCGCCCGGCCAGGCGCAGCGACTCGAACGCCTGCGGGCTCGTGACCTCGTGGACCAGGTGCAGGTCGATGTAGAGGAGCTCGTCGTGCACCTCGTGGCGCTCCCAGATCTTGTCCAGCATCGTCTTCGCCATCAGGACCTCCTGAGGCCGGCGGCCACGACCGCGAGGAAGCGGGCGTCGTCCCGGCCTGGGTTCTCGAAGTGGTGCGGCAGGTCGGCGTCGAAGGTGACCGCGTCACCCGTCGACAGCTCGTGCACGGCGCCGTCGCAGACGAGCCGCAGCTCGCCGTGCGTGACGACCGCGGTCTCGCGGCTGCCGGGCTCGTGCATCGGCGGGTCGCTCGGGCCGCCGGTGGCGGCGCCGGGCGCCAGCGTGTGATGCGACAGCTCGGCGCGCTGGCCGGGCAGCGGCGGCGTGAGGATCTCGTAGGCGTGGCCGCGCTCGGTGGCGCCGCCGGTGCGGCGCTCCTCGCGCGCGCACCACGGTGACCGAGCCGCCCTCGTCGAGGCGCAGCAGCTGGGAGAGCGAGAGCTCGAGCCCGGTCGCGATCCGGGACGCCACCGACAGCGTGGGGCTCGTCTCGCCCCGCTCGACCTGGCTCAGCATCTGCGCCGACACGCCGCTGCGGGCGGCGAGGTCGCGCAGCGAGAGGTCCATCGCCTCGCGCAGAGCGCGCACGCGCGGGCCCACGTTGAGGTCGGATTCGATCGCCGCGACAGCCATTGGACGACCGTACGTTATCACGGACGCCCGTCCGTGTGCGGCGTTATGCGCGCTGGGCTGTGGGCCGCACCAGCAGCTCGTTCACGCACACGTGCGGCGGGCGCGTGACGGCGAACGTGATCGCGTTCGCGATGTCCTCGGCCTGGAGCACCTCGCCGATCTGCTCGCGCGACCGCTCCATGGCGTGCTGCACGACCGGGTCGGTGTTGTGGCCCTGGAGCTCCGTCTCCACGAAGCCCGGCGCCACCACCGTCACGCGCACCCCGGCGTGGAGGGCCTCCTGGCGGAGCGCCTCGGAGAAGGCGTGCACGCCGAACTTGGTCATGTTGTAGACCGCGGCCCCGGCGCTGGCGCGGCGGCCGGCCACGGAGGAGACGTTGACGATGTCACCGCCGCTGCTCTGGGCGAGGTGCGGCAGCGCCGCGTGCGTGCACCACAGCAGGCCGAGCAGGTTCAGCTCGATCATCCGGCGCCAGTCGGAGGTGTCGGCGCCGGCCACGGCGCCGAGCAGCATCACGCCGGCGTTGTTCACGAGGATGTCGAGCCCGCCGAGCTCGTCGCGGGCCGCCTGGATGAAGGCGCGGGCGTCGTCCTCGTCGGTGAGGTCCACCGCGTGCGCGACCGCGCGGCCCCCGTCGGACGAGATCCGCTCGGCGAGGGCCTGAAGGCGGTCCTCGCGACGCGCGCCGAGCAGCACCGCGGCGCCCTCGCGGGCAAGCGCCAGGGCGGTCGCCTCCCCGATGCCGGAGGACGCTCCGGTGACCACCGCCACCTTGCCGTCGAGGGGGCCAGCCATGGCGCGGCGATCCTACCTCAGAGCGCCTCGCGCACCAGAGCGGCGATCTCGGCCTCGCCCGGCGGCGTCGGGCGTGTTGCCCAGCAGCGGATGCGCGGCGACGGTGGCCGCCACCTCGTCCACGTGCTCCTCCCCCGCCCCGAGCGTCGGACAGGCGCGTGTGGCCCGAGCGCGCCGGCGAGCTCGGACAGGAGCTCCGCGGCCTGGTCGGGCTCGGCCTGCGGGTCGCCGAGCGCGACGGCGAGCCGTGCGAGCGCCTCGGGCGCGCGGCCGGCCATGAAGCGCGCGCTGTGGGGCAGCATCACCGCGTTGGTCTCGGCGTGCGGCGTCCCGGCCACGCGCACGATGCTCTGGCAGATCGCGTGGTGCATCGCGATCCCCGCCGCGCCCGACGCGTAGCCCGCGAGGACCGCTCCGAGAGCGAGTCGCGTCGCGTGTCGGGAGGATCTGCGGTGATCGCCGGCCGCCAGCGCCGACGCCGCGGCGAGCGCCGCCCCGTCGCCGACCGGGTTGGCCCACGGCGTGTAGAGCGCCTCCATGGCGTGCGCCATCGCGTTCATGGCGCTGGCCGCCAGCTGCGTCCCGGGCTGGGTGGCCATCAGGTCGGGATCCGCCACGACCAGCGCCGGCCGGACGAGCCGAGCGCCCTCCACCCCCGCCGGCGTGCGGTGGAACGGCGTCATCTCCGCGCCCGAGAGCGTGGTCGGGAGCGCCGCGCAGCGCCGGCCGAACACCCCGGCGATCGCCTTGGCGGTGTCGATCACGCGACCGCCTCCCAGGGCCACCACGTCGCGGTCCTCCACGTCCCCGAGCAGGCCCGCGGACACCTCGTCGACCTTGCCCGGCGGCACGTGGACCACGCCGTCGGCGGCCGCCACCAGCGCCGGGGCGGCCGCGGCCGCACGCTCCGTCGTGAGGAGCGCGTAGTCGGAGAGGCCGGCTCCCGCGATCAGGTCCACGGCCTCCTCGAGCGCGCCGCGGCGGAAGCGGACGAGCCGCTCTCCGTCGCGCCAGGTGAAGTCCGCCATGGTCAGGGTGTGGGGGTCGAGCGCTGCTCGCGCTCGAGATGCGCCTCGGCCTCCTCGGCCGCCGAGCCGCCCCAGTCCTGCTCGGCCTTGGCGAGCGCCGTGGAGAGCGCGCGCAGGTAGGCCTTGCCGGACGCCTCCAGGATGTCGGTGGACACGCCGACGCCCGAGGCCAGCGCCCCGTTCAGCTCGAGCAGCACGGTGACCTCGCCCAGCGCGTCGCGGCCGCCGGTGACCGCGCTCACGTGGAACTCCCGTAGGCGCGCGTCGTGCCCGACCGCCGCGTTGATCGCGCTGAAGAACGCGTCCACGGGGCCGTCGCCGGTGAAGCTGCCCGACTCGACCTCGCCGCCGGGGAGGCGCACCCGCACCCGCGCGAGCGGCGCCCGCACGTTGGAGGCCTCGACGTCGAAGGACTCGAGCTCGAAGGCGGTCGGCGCCTGGCGCATCTCGTCGGAGACGATCGCCTCCAGATCCACCGCGGTCACCGTCTTCTTCTTGTCAGCCAGCTCCTTGAAGCTCTTGAAGGCGGCGTTGAGGGCCGCGCCGTCCACCTCGAAGCCCAGCTCCTCGAGCGCGTTGCGCAGCGCGTGCCGGCCCGAGTGCTTGCCCAGGACGATCGCGTTCGAGTCGAGCCCGATCGTGGTGGCGTCCATGATCTCGTAGGTGGTGCGCTCCTTCAGGACCCCGTCCTGGTGGATGCCGGCCTCGTGGGCGAAGGCGTTGCGGCCCACGATCGCCTTGTTCGGCTGCACCGCGTATCCGGTCAGCCGCGACACGAGCCGCGACGTGCGCGCGATCTCGCGCGTGACCGCGCCGGTCCAGAGGCCGACGCTCGACTCGCGCGTGTGGAGCAGCATCACGATCTCCTCGAGCGAGGCGTTGCCCGCGCGCTCGCCGATCCCGTTGATCGCGCACTCCACCTGGCGGGCGCCGGCGGTCAGGCCGGCGAACGAGTTGGCCACGGCCAGCCCGAGGTCGTCGTGGCAGTGCACCGAGACGGTCACGTCGCGCAGGCCCGGCACCAGCTCGTAGAGGCGGCCGAACATCTCCGCGTACTCGTGGGGCATCGTGTACCCGACGGTGTCGGGCACGTTGATCGTGGTCGCGCCCTCGTCGAGCGCGATCTGGATCACCTCGGCCATGAACTCCACGTCGGAGCGCGAGCCGTCCTCGGGCGAGAACTCCACGTCCTCGGTGTACTGGCGGGCGTGCGCGACCGCGGCGCGCGCCTGGCCCTTCACGTCCTCGCGCGTGGTCTGGAGCTTGCGCTCGATGTGGATGTCGCTCGTGGCGATGAAGGTGTGGATCCGCGGGCGCTCGGAGTCCTTGATGGCGTTCCAGGCCGCGTCGATGTCCTGCTTCGAGGTGCGTGCGAGCCCGCAGATCACGGGCCCCTGGACCTCGCGTGCGATGGCCTGCACCGAGTCGAAGTCGCCGGGCGAGGTGATCGGGAAGCCCGCCTCGATGATGTCGACGCCAAGCCGCGCGAGCTGGTGAGCGATCTCGAGCTTCTCGGCCCTGTTGAGCGCGATGCCGGGCGACTGCTCGCCGTCGCGCAGCGTCGTGTCGAAGATCCTTACTCGGTCCTGCTCACTACGGCCATCGGTCATGTGTCGCCCTTCTTCGTCGTCCTGCCTGTGTTCCCCTTGAGCTTGCGGCTGGCGGCCGCCACGCGTTATTCCCCCCGAAGGGGGAGGAGAAGGGGAAGAAGCAGGCCGGAATGGCGATACATCGCTAGCAGAGCGTACCTGGTCGGGCACTCACGGCTCCAGGACAACCTTGCCGATGTTCTCGCGGGCGTGGATGTAGCGGTGCGCCGCGGCGCCTTCCTCCAGCGGGAACCGAGCCGCGACGATCGGGCGGAGCGCGCCCGCTCGAGGTCCACTCGCCGAGCGGGCCGATGTACTCGTCGAGCGTCTTCTTCGAGTCCCAGAGCTTGAGCATGTTGAGCCCGATCACCGACTTGGACTCGCTCATCAGCTTGACCGGGTGGAAGCGCGGCATCTGGGCGAGCACGCGCAGGGCGCGGGCGCGGCTGCGGCGCTCGCCGGCCTGGATCTCGGAGGCGCCGAAGCAGACGAGCCTGCCGCCGGGCCGCAGCAGCGCGAAGCTGCCCTTGAAGCTGCGCCCGCCGATCGCGTCGAAGGCCAGGTCGAGCGGCTCCTGCTCGCCGGTCATGCGGCGGATCTCGTCGACCACGTCGTGGGTGCGGTAGTCGACCGGGTGGTCCACCCCGAAGCCCCTGATCGCGTCGTGCTTGGGCGGCGACGCGGTGCCGAACACCTCGGCGCCCTGGAGCTTGGCGATCTGCGTGGCGGCGATGCCCACGCTTCCGGCCGCCGCCTGGATCAGCACGCGCTCGCCGGAGCGCAGCCCGCCGTAGCGGACGAGGCCGGCGTAGGCGGTGGCGTAACAGACGGGCGCGGCGGCACCCTCGGCGAAGCTCCACCCGTCCGGGCAGCGGCAGCAGCTCCCCCTCCCCGGCCACGGCCAGCTCCGCGTAGCCGCCGAAGCGGCAGCCGCCCATCACGCGCTGGCCGACGGCGAACGAGCCCACGCCCTCCCCCACCGCGTCCACCTCGCCGGCGATCTCATAGCCCGACGACGCGAGGGCGGCTTGGGCGCCTCGGCGTAGAGGCCGACGCGCGCAAGCAGGTCGGCGAAGTTGATCCCGGCGGCGCGCACCCGGACGCGGACCTGGCCGGGCCCCGGCTCGGGGATCCGGCCGCTCCTGGACCCGGAGCACCTCCGGCGGGCCGTGCTCGGTGATGACGAGCGCCCTCATCGGCGGCGGACCCTAACGGGCAACGCGATCTCCGTCGCACGCGCGCAGCGGTGTGACGCAAGTAACGGCAGCGGTGAAGGAGTGCATCTTCTGTGCGCGGTGGCGGAGCACGGTCGCCGTTCCGGATGAACTGTGTGGATTCGCACCCGGGGGGTGGGTGTAGAATCCGCACAGTTCGCGAACTACGGCAATCCGCACCCGGGGGGTGGGTACGGATTGCGGAAGTTCGCTAGAGCGAGATGGTGCGGCCGGCCACGAAGCCGTCGGTGGCCGCGATGCGGTCCACGATGTCCTGCGGGATCGAGGCGTCGGAGGTCACGACCATCGTGGCCTGCGCCGTTCGACTCCTCCGAGCCGCGGCCGACGGCGGCGGACACGATGTTGATGCCCTCCTCGCCGAAGGTGGTGCCCACCCGGCCGAGCATCCCGGGCCGGTCCTCGTAGCGGAAGATCGCGATGTGCTCCTCGAGCTGGAGGTTGAAGCGCGAGTCCCAGGCCTCCAGCAGGTGCGAGCGGTGGGCGCTGCCGAGGGTCGTGCCGACCACGCGGGTCCTCACGCCGCCGCTGACCACGGTCACCCGCACCAGGTCGGTGAAGTCGCGCGCCATCGCGGTGTTGGTCTCGGTCACGGCGATCCCGCGCTCCTGGGCGATCGCGGGCGCGTTCACGTCGTTGACCTCCTCCTCGGTGTGGCCGGAGAGCGCGCCCTTCAGCACCTGCACGGTCAGCAGGCGGGTGTCGCGCTCCGCGATGCGGCCGCGGTACTCCACCTCGAGCCCGTCGACCGACGTGCCCTCGGCCAGCGCGGTGGCGATGCGCCCGAGGTCGCGCGCCAGCGGCAGGAAGCCGCCGAGCGCCTCGAGGTCCTCGGCCGGGATCGCCGGGATGTTCACGGCGGAGGTGACGACGCCGCCGGTGAGCGCCGCCACCACCTGCTCGGCGGCCTGGTAGCCGGCGCGGTCGGTGGCCTCGGTGGTCGATGCCCCGAGGTGCGGCGTCACGACCACGTTGGGATAGCCGAACAGCGGGTGCTCGGTCACGGGCTCCTCGCGGAAGACGTCGAGCGCGGCGCCCGCGACCTTGCCCGAGTCGAGCGCGTCCTTCAGGTCCGCGTCCACCAGCAGCCCGCCGCGCGCCACGTTGATCACGCGCACGCCGTCCTTCATCCGCGCGAAGGCCTCGGCGTCGAGCCAGTCCCGGGTCTCGTCGGTGACCGGGAGGTGGATGGTGACGAAGTCGGCCTGGTCGTAGAGGTCGTCGGAGCTCTCGGCGCGCTCCACCCCGACCTCGCGGAAGCGCTCCTCGGCCACGTAGGCGTCGAAGGCCACCACGTGCATCCCGAAGCCGAGCGCGCGCTGGGCCACCAGCTGGCCGATGCGGCCGAAGCCGAGCACCCCGAGCGTCTTCTCGTAGAGCTCGACGCCGCTGAAGCTGGAGCGCTCCCACGCGCCGCCGATCAGCGAGGCGTGGGCCTGGGGCACGCGGCGCGCGAGGGCGAGCAGCAGCGCGACCGTGTGCTCGGCCGCGGTGATCACGTTGGACTGCGGCGCGTTGGCCACCACCACGCCGCGCTTGGTGGCGGCGTCCACGTCCACGTTGTCGACGCCCACCCCGGCCCGGCCGACCACGCGCAGGCGCGTGGCCTTGGCGATCAGGTCGGCGGTGAGCTTGGTGGCCGAGCGGATCAGGAGGCCGTCGAACTCGCCGATCCGGCTCTCGAGCTCCTCCTGCGACCAGTCGGTCGCCGAGCTCGACGTCGAGCCCGGAGTCGCGCAGCAGCTGCACGCCCGAGTCGCCGATCTTCTCCTTGACGAGGACTCTCACGCCGGAGCGGAGGCGGGCACGCCCGCCTCGAGGAACACCCGCTGCGCCGCGGCCACGCCGCTGCCGAGCTCGAGGTCGTGGCCGAGCTCCGAGAGCGTCATCTCGAAGGCCGAGAGGGTGAGCAGGATGTCGAACGCGCCGAAGTACCCGCAGTGGGCGAGACGGGCGATCTTGCCCTTGAGCTTGGCCTGCCCGCCCGCGATCGTGATCCCGAAGCGGTCGCGCATCAGCTTCGGCACCTGGTTGCCGTCGATCGACTCGGGCAGGTTGATCGCCGTGACCACGTTGGCGCCCTCGTCGTCGGGGCCGTAGGTCTCGAGGTCCATGCGCGCGGACCGCCTCGCGGCAGGCCCGGCCGAGCAGGCGATGCCGGTCGAACACCTCGTCGAGACCCTCGTCCTCGATCATGCCGAGCGCCACGTCGAGGGCGGCCACGAGACCGACCGCCGGGGTGAACGGGCTGTCCGGCGGGTCCTTGCGCTGGCCGGCGACCGTGCGCGCCCAGTCGTAGTAGAAGCGCTGCGTGTCGGTGCCGGCGGCGTACTCGAGAGCGGCCTCGTTGGGGCTGGCGAACGCGAGGCCGGGAGGCGACATCAGCGCCTTCTGCGAGCCCGACACCACCACGTCGAGGTTCCACTCGTCCTGCGGCACCGGCACCGCGCCGAGGCCGGAGACGGCGTCGACCACGATCAGCGCGTCGTGGCGGTGGGTGACCTCGGCCAGCTCGCGGACGTCGTTGATGACGCCGGTGGAGGTCTCCGAGAGCGTGGTGAAGACCACGTCCACGTCCGGGTTCTCGCCCAGCACGCGGTCGAGCTCCGCGGGGTCGACCTTCTGGCCCCACTCGGTCTCCCAGTGGACCGTCTGGCCGCCGTAGGCGTCGGACAGCTCGGCCCAGCGCTCGCCGAACTTGCCGCACGAGGCGACGAGCACCGGCTGGCCGCGGCGCACGAGATTGGCCGAGGCCGACTCGAGCGCGCCGCTGCCGGAGGCGGCGAAGATGAGCACGTCGTTCTCGGTGGCGAACACGTACTTGAGGCGGCGCAGCACCCGCGCGTACACGTCCACGAAGGACGGCGCGCGGTGGTAGAGCATCGGCTCCGCCATCACGAGCGAGACCTCCGGGGGCAGCGGAGTCGGCCCCGCGGTCATCAGGTAGTTCTTGAGGTACGGGTTCGCCATCGAACCGGCGAGGATAGCGAGGGGCCGGACGCCTCCAGCCCGCTGCTGCTCAGAAGTCCTGGTCGATCCAGTCCATCATCGAGCGGAGCTCCTTGCCCTCCCGCTCGATCTGGCTGCTCTGCTGCTCCTGGCGCATGCGCTGGAAGTTCTCCTGGCCCGCCTCGTTCTCGGCGATCCACTCGCGCGCGAACTCGCCGGACTGGATCTCGCCGAGGATCTTCTTCATCGCCTCGCGCGTGGGCTCGCCGATCACGCGCTTGCCGCGGGTGAGGTCGCCGTACTCGGCGGTGTTCGAGATCGAGTAGCGCATCCCGGTGATGCCCTTCTCGTACATCAGGTCCACGATCAGCTTGAGCTCGTGCAGGCACTCGAAGTAGGCGAGGCGCGGGTCGTAGCCCGCCTCCACGAGGGTCTCGTAGCCGGCCTGGACCAGCTCGGACACGCCGCCGCAGAGCACCGCCTGCTCGCCGAACAGGTCGGTCTCCGTCTCGTCCTTGAAGGTGGTCTCGATCACGCCCGCGCGGGTGCACCCGATCCCGCGCGCGTACGCGAGCACGAGATCACGGGCCTGGCCGCTCGAGTCGCGGTGCACGGCCGCGAGCCCCGGCACGCCGTGGCCCTCCACGAACTGGCGGCGCACGAGGTGGCCGGGGCCCTTCGGCGCGACCATGCCCACGTCCACCTCCGGGCCGGGGTCGATCTGCCCGAAGTGGATCGAGAACCCGTGCGCGAACAGCAGCAGGTTGCCGGGGGCGATCCCGTCGCGGATCTCCGCACTCCCAGAGGCCGGCCTGCTTCTCGTCGGGCAGCAGCACCATCACGATGTCGCCGAGGCTGGCGGCGTCGGCCAGCGACTCCACGCGCAGGCCGTCGGCCTCCGCCTTGGCGGCCGAGTCGGAGCCGGAGCGCAGGCCGACCACGACCTCCACCCCGGAGTCCTTGAGGTTGAGCGCGTGCGCGTGGCCCTGAGAGCCGTAGCCGAGCACGGCCACCGTCTTGCCGTCGAGCTTGCCGAGGTCGGCGTCCTTGTCGTAGATCATCGCGGCGGGACTCTACAGCCGGGTGCGCAGCAGCTTTCCCGCCGCGTTGCGCGGCAGCTCGTCGACCGCCACCACCCGCTTCGGCACCTCGTGGGGCGCCAGGCGCGAGCGGCACCAGGCGCGCAGCTCCTCGGGGTCGGCGGGCTCGCGCAGCACCACGAACGCGGTCACGGCCTCGCCCCAGTCCGGGTCGGCCACGCCCACCACGCCGGCGTCCGCCACCGCCGGGTGGGCGCACAGCGCCCCCTCCACCAGCGTGGGCACCACCTTCTCGCCACCGGTCACGATCAGGTCCTTGATCCGCCCCTCCAGGTGGAGCCGGCCGTCCGCGTCGAGCCGGCCGCGGTCGCCCGTGTGGAGCCAGCCGTCCGCCGGACAGCTCGCCGCGCGCGACCATCTCGCCGCGCACGAGCACCTCCCCGTCCTCCGCCACGCGCAGCTCGACGCCGCGCAGCGCGCGCCCGGGGCTGCCCGCCACCACCTGCGACGCGGTCTCGGTCATGCCGTACACCGGCGTGACCGGGATGCCCGTGGCGGCGGCCCACTCGAGCAGCTCGGGCGGGACGGGCCCACCGCCGAGCGCGATGGCGCGCAGGCCGGGAGCGGAGCGCAGGCCCGCGTCGCGCAGGCGCGCGAGCATCGTGGGCACCATCGAGGCGAGGCGTGACCTCGCCCGCCTCGAGCGTCGCGCGCACGCGCTCGGCGTCGAAGCGCTCGTGGACGACGGCGGTCGTGGCGTTCATGACGGACCGGAGCAGCACGCCCAGGCCGCCCACGTGATGGAGCGGCAGCGGCGTGAGCCAGCGGTCGCCGGGCTCCACGCCGAGGCCGTCGGCGCTCGCCGCCGCGCTGGCCGCGTGGTTGGCGTAGGTCAGCTCCACCGGCTTCGGCACGCCGGTGGTGCCGGAGCTCCTGATGATCGTGTGGACCGCGCCGGGGTCCACCTCCACGGCGAGCTCGACGTCCGCCTCGGGTCCGGCCACGCGGATCCGTCACCACGAGCCCGTCGAAGCGCGCGGGCGCCCGCGGGTCGAGCGGAGCGAAGACGGCGCCCAGCAGCGGCAGCGCGTGGAGCAGCTCGCAGAAGGCGAGCCCCGGGGCGAGCGTGGTGGCCACGGCGTCGCCCCTCCGCAACCCCGAGCGCGGCGAGGCGGCGTGCGCAGCGGGCCGCGGCGTCGTGGAGCTCGGCGTACGTCAGGACGCGCCCCTCGGCCACCAGGGCCGGATGGTCGGGGCGGGCGCGCGCAGCGGAGGTCAGCCACTCGTCCAGCGCAACTATCGTACGGCCGCGATGCCGAGCGGGGACTGGACCGAGCAGCAGGCGGCGCGGAGCATCCGCCCCGCGGCCGAGTGGAAGGCGCGCCGGCGACTACGAGGACATCCGCTACGAGACGGCGGACGGCATCGCCAAGATCACGATCGACCGGCCGGAGGTGCGCAACGCCTTCCGGCCGCAGACGGTGGTGGAGCTCTCCGCGGCGCTCGAGCGCGCCCGCGAGGACATCGACGTCGGCGTGATCGTGCTGACCGGCGAGGGCCCGCTGGCGTTCTGCTCCGGCGGCGACCAGCGCGTCCGCGGCGACTCGGGCTACCTGGCCGAGGACGAAGCCGGGAAGCGCGGCATCGGCCGCTTCCACGTGACCGACCTGCACGTGCAGATGCGCAGGCTGCCGAAGCCGATCGTGGCCATGGTGGCCGGCTACGCCATCGGCGGCGGGCACGTGCTGCACGTGCTCTGCGACCTCACGATCGCCGCCGACAACGCGCGCTTCGGCCAGACCGGCCCCAAGGTCGGCAGCTTCGACGGCGGCTTCGGCGCCGCGCGTGCTCGCCGAGCAGGTCGGGCAGAAGAAGGCGAAGGAGATCTGGTTCCTCTGCCGCCAGTACGACGCCGCCCAGGCCGAGGCGATGGGCCTCGTGAACACCGTGGTGCCGCTCGAGGAGCTCGAGGAGGAGACCGTCCGCTGGTGCCGCGAGATGCTGGCGCTGTCGCCGTTCGCCCTGCGGCTGCTGAAGGCGAGCTTCAACGCGAGCGAGGACGGGCTGGCCGGCATCCAGCAGCTGGCCCACGACGCCAACCTGCTCTTCTACATGAGCGAGGAGGCGCAGGAGGGCCGGGACGCCTACCGCGAGGGGCGCCCTCCGGACTTCGCGAAGTTCCCGCGCAGGCCTTGAGCCCCGTTCCGCCTCTGGCTGCTGGCCGCCCGGCCGCGGACGCTCCCGGCGGCGGTGGCCCCGGTGCTCGTGGGCACGTCGCTGGCGCTCACCGACGACGTCTTCAGGCCGCTGGCGTTCGTGGCCGCGCTCGTGGGCAGCGTGTTCATCCAGATCGGGACCAACCTCTCGAACGACTACTCCGATGCCCGGCGGGGCGCCGACACGGAGGACCGGCTCGGTCCCGTGCGCGTCACGGCGGGCGGGCTGCTGCCGCCGCGGCGGGTCCTGGTGGGCACCTACCTCGCCTTCGGCATCGCCGTGGCCGCCGGCGCCTACCTCGCCGCGGTCGCGGGCTGGGAGCTGCTCGTGGTCGGCGCGCTCTCGATCCTCGCCGGCGTCCTCTACACCGGCGGCCCGCGGCCCTACGGGTACGAGGGGCTCGGCGAGATCTTCGTGTTCCTGTTCTTCGGGCTCGTGGCCGTGGTGGGCTCCTACTACGTCCAGACCGAGGAGCTCATCTGGGAGGCGTTCGCGCTGGCGGTGCCGGTCGGGCTGCTGGCGGCGGCGATCCTCGTGGTGAACAACGTTCGCGACGTGGACACCGACAGGCGCGCCGGCAAGCGCACGCTCGCGGTGAAGCTCGGGCGCGAGCGGGCACGGGCGCTCTTCGTGGCCATGCTGGTGCTCGCGTTCGCGGCGCCGCTCGTGGTCGCGGCCGCCGGCGGCCTCTCGTGGTGGCTGGCGCTGACGGCGCTCGCCTGGCCGCTCGCGCCGCCGCTGATCCGGACCGTCCGCACGCGCACCGACGGCCCGGCCCTCAACGGCGCGCTCGCCGCCACCGGGCGGCTGCTGGCCGTCTTCTCCCTCCTCCTGGCCGCCGGCATCCTGCTCTCGTGAAACGCTCGCTGCTGCGGCTCTCGATCCCGCTGCGCGACCCGTTCGTGACGGCCGGCGGGGTGGTGACCGCGCGCGAGCTCGTGGTGCTCAGGCTGGAGAACGGCGACGGGGTGGCCGGCTACGGGGAGGCGGCGCCGTTCGAGCCCTATGACGGGGTGCCGCTCGAGCGCGCCGTGGCGGCGCTGAGCGGCGGCGCCGGGCGCCGCCCCGCGCAGGCGCGCGCGGCCGAGGAGATCGCCCGGCTGGACCTCGAGGCGCGCGAGGAGGGGCGCCCGCTCGCCGAGCCGCGCAAGGACGCCCTGGCCGTGAACCTCACGCTCCCGGCCGGCCCGCCCGAGGAGGCGGCCGCACGCGCCCGCGAGGGGCTGCGCGACGGCTACGCCTGCTTCAAGGTGAAGGTCGGCCTCCCCGGCGACGAGGAGCGGGTGGCCGCCGTGCGCGAGGCGGTGGGCCCCTGGCCGGCGCTGAGGCTCGACGCCAACGCCGCCTGGGGGGTCGACGACGCCGTGCGGGCGATCCGGGCGCTCGAGGGCCACGACCTCGAGCTGGTCGAGCAGCCCTGCGCCACGCTCGAGGAGCTGGCGGAGGTGCGCGAGCGCGTGTCCACCCCGATCGCCGCGGACGAGGCGGTGGTGACGCGTCGAGGACGTGCGCCGCGCGGTCGAGCTGGAGGCCTGCGACGCGGTCAACGTGAAGCTGGCCGGCTGCGGGGGCTTCGGGCCGGCGCGCGAGGCGCTCCATGAGGCGCGCTCGCACGGCATGGACGCGTTCATGTCGAGCACGCTCGACGGGCCCTGGGGCATCGCGGCCTCGCTCCAGCTCGCGGCGGCCGAGGAGCTCACGCTCGCCTGCGGGCTCGCCACGCTCGAGCTGTTCGAGGCCCGCATCGCGGCCGCGCTTCCGCGCCCGCAGCGCGGGACGCTGTCGGTGCCGCGCGGCCCGGGCCTGGGCGTGGACGTGGACGAGGACGCGCTGGCCGAGGTGCTCGTGGAGCGAGGTCGAGCTCTAGCCGGCGAACTCGGCCACGAGCCGCGCCACGTCCTCCGGGCTGCTGCAGGTGGGCCGCGTGGCCGGCGTGCTCGACGAGCGCGAAGCGCCCGTCGGGCGCGGTGGCGGCCATCCGCTCGGCGGCGCGCGCGTAGGCGCTCGTCGCGGGCGCCCGCGAGCGCCAGGAGCGGCGGCCGCAGCGTCTCGAGCTCGAGCCAGACCGGGTCGAGCGTCCCCTGGCCCGCGGTGCGCAGCAGCAGGGCGAGCTCGCGCGGGTCGTGGCTCAGCCTGCCCTCGCGCTGGGCCTCCACGAGCGCGTCGCCCTGGTCGGCGAACAGCGGCTGGCGCTCCCAGACGCTCACGATCTCGGCGATCGGCATCGTCTCCATCCAGCCGGCGAGCCGCTCGTCGGCCTCGGCACGGGCGCTGCGGGCGACCGGCTCCTCGATGCCCGCGGAGGCGCCGATCGTGACGACGCCGCGGTAGCGGCCGGGGTCGCGCAGGGCGGCGCGCAGCGCCAGCCGGCCACCGAGCGAGTAGCCGCACAGCACGGCCCCCTCCCCCGCCGCCGCGATCTCGGCGAGGCGGCCCTCGAAGTCATGGCGGGCGTGGTCGAGCGGTCGCGCGTCCAGCTCCGCGGGCAGCTGTTCGAGCAGCGGCTCCCAGGCGTCGCCGCGCTGCATGAAGCCGGGCACCAGCAGGATCGAGGTCACGGCCAGGCATGATGCCGACCCGTGCAGCCGATCAACCGCACCTACGCGCCCGTCCAGGCGTTCGTGGACGAGCTCGCTCGCTGCGGCGTGCGCCACGCGGTCACCTCCCCCGGCTCGCGCAACGCGCCGCTCGCGCTCGTGCTGGCCGAGCAGCCCGGGATCGAATGCGTGTCGGTGATCGACGAGCGCTCGGCCGGCTTCGTGGCGCTCGGCATCGCACGCGCGACCGGCGCGCCCGTGGCCGTCACGTGCACCTCCGGAACGGCGGCGGCGAACCTCCACCCCGCCGTGGCGGAGGCCCGCGAGGCGTCGGCGCCGCTCCTGGTGCTCACGGCCGACCGTCCACCCGAGCTGCGCGACGTGGGCGCGGGGCAGTCGATCGACCAGCTCGGGCTCTACGGCCGCGCCGCGAAGTGGTTCACGGAGGTCGGCACTCACGAGCCGGGCCGGGCCACCGCGGTCCACCACCGCGCGCTCGCCTGCCGCGCGGTCGCCACCGCCACGGGCGGCCGGCCCGGTCCGGTGCACCTCAACTTCCCGCTGCGCGAGCCGCTCGCCCCGGTGCCCGAGGAGCTCGAGGCGTCCGACTGGGAGGGCCGCGCCGACGGGCTGCCGTGGACGCGCGTCGACCGCGCCGCCGGCGCCCCCGACGGAGGGGAGCTGCGCGAGTGGCTGGGCGGCGCCGCGCGCGGGGTGATCGTGTGCGGCGAGGCGCCCGGGCCCGTGGCGGAGCCGGCCGCGCGGCTGGCCGCCGCCCTCGGCTGGCCGCTGCTGGCCGACCCGGCCTCGGGCGTCCGCTGCGGGCCGCACGACCGCTCGCACGTGGTCGCCCACTACGACGTGCTCCTGCGCGCCGGCTCGTTCGCCGAGGAGCACCGTCCCGAGCGCGTGCTGCGGATCGGGGAGCCGCCCGTGTCCCAGCCGCTCCGCGCGTGGCTTGCGGGCACCGACCAGGCGGTCGTGGACCCGCGGCTCACATGGCACGAGCCCACGCGCGAGGCGCGCCTGATCGCCGCGGGCGACCCGGCGGCGCTCCTCGACTCCCTGGCCGCGGATCAGCCGGCCGCCGATCCGGCCTGGGCCGACTCCTGGCGGAGGGCCGACGCGCTCGTTCCCGCCGCGCTCGCGGAGGCGCCCGAGGGCTTCGAGGGGGCCGTGCCCGCGGCGCTCGAGCCGGCGCTCCCCGGCGACGCGCTCGTCTGGGTCGCCCACTCGATGCCGATCCGCGACGTGGAGGCCTTCCTGCCCGTCGTCGCCCAAGCCGCTGCGCTTCCTCGCCGCGCGCGGTGCGAACGGGATCGACGGCGTGGTCTCGTCGGCGGCGGGCGCCGCGCTCGGCTCGGGCCGCCCGGCGTTCGTCCTCACCGGCGACGTGGCGCTGCTCCACGACGTGGGCGGGCTGCTGAGCGCGCGCCGCGCGGGCATCCCGCTCACGATCGTCTGCGTGAACAACGACGGCGGCGGCATCTTCGACTTCCTCCCCGTGGCGGGCGCCGCCGACCGCGAGCGCTACGAGCGCCACATCGCCACCCCGCACGGAGTGGACCTGGCGGAGCTGGCCGCGCTCGGCGGGCTCGAGCATCGCGTGGCGGCCACCGCCGCGGAGCTCGCCACGGCGGTGGCCGCGCCGGGCCTCGTGGAGGTGCGCACCGAGCGCGCCGCCAACGTGGACATGCACGCGGCGCTCGTGCGCCGCGTGGCGGCCGCCCTCTAGGGCACGGCCGGCGAGTTGCCGGCGCGCCCCTTCGGCGGCTTGACGTGCGGCGCGTGGCCGCGGCGCAGGCGTGGGTAGTGCTGGTCCTGGAACAGCTGCCGCGGGGCCACGAAGCAGGGCGGCGCGGCGGTGGCCCCCGTGCCCGACGGGTTCTTGACCTCGCCGCCCGACGGCTTGCAGTCGAACGCCTCGATCGCGCCGAGCCCGATGCTGCGCTCCCAGGAGTTCGGCGCCAGGTACGAGTTGGCGCGCTCCCAGGGCGGCCGGGAGGTGCGCCGCTGGAGCGAGCGCGAGTCGATGATGGCCGACTGCGGGAGGTAGTGCTCGGCGAAGCTCGCCGAGCGGTAGCCGCCCTGCCCGTTGCCGCCGAGCGCGGAGCCTCCGGGCGCCAGGAAGGTGGCGATCTGCTCCTGGGAGAAGGCGAGGTAGGCCAGGATCGGGTTGAGCTCGGGCAGGAAGACGTGCGCCGACTCGAGCGCCGGCTGCACGCCCTCGAGCAGGCGGTCGGCGGCCGGCACGCCGGTCTCGGAGGCGGTCGTGAGCGGCCCGATGGACCGGAACAGGTGCTCGAGGTCGGGCGACAGCGCGGCCAGGTCGCGCAGGGTCGGGGTCAGGTCCGTCGGCCGGCTCGCTGCAGGTCCGCGCACGAGCGGGTCGGTGTTGCGGGCGAACGCCTCCAGCCGCTCGACGGTGGTGCGGGTCTCGCGCAGGAACGTGGGCAGCACCGCGAACGTCTCCGAGAGCGCCTCGTCGCGCGAGGCGAGCGCCGAGAACGTGGCCTCGCCTCCCGTGATCAGGTCGCGAAGGCTGTGCCCGTCCTCGGACACGGCCGTTGAACACGCGTCCCGTGTTGCGCACGAGGCGGCGGAGGGCCACGTCCTGCTCGGCGAGCGGGCGGAGCGCACGCGCCGCCCGCGGTGAAGAAGGGCGCGGCGTTCCCGAGCGCGTCGTTGAAGTCCTCGGCGTAGCTGCCCGAGGTGGCGATGCCCGGACTCGCGCAGCCAGTCCTGGAAGTTCCGCCGCGTGCGCTGCGTCGAACGCGCTGAAGATCTCGTCGAGCTCCACCGTGCGCTCGACGTTCGTGCGCGGCAGGAGCGCGCCCTCGGGGAGGTCGGGGGCGTCGCGGCTGCCGGGAGCGATCTCCACGTAGGTCTCGCCGAGCAGGCTCTTCTGGCGCAGCATCACGCGGGCGTCGCGCTTGACCGGGGCGAAGCGGTGGTCGATCTCGATCTCGGCGATGGTGCGCCGCCCTCCCGGAGCGAGCTCCTTGCCCTTGACCTTGCCCACGTTCACGCCCGCCATCCGCACGTCCGCCTCGTTCACGAGCAGCGCGGCCTCGGGGAACGCCGCCTTGAAGCGGTAGCCCTCCGGAGCGGTGGGCAGCGAGCCGCCGAAGGCGATCCACAGGAAGGTCAGCAGCAGGCCGACCGAGAGCGTGAAGCCCGCGATCGCCGCCAGTCCGCCGATGCCGGGTCCGTGCTTGTTCACGGCACCGTCGGCAGGTCGTCGAAGTCGCAGGTGCCGAACTGCGAGTCGAGCAGGTCCTGGACCGGGCTCCCGGGCGCGATGCTGCCGTCGGTGGCGCCGGAGACCTGCTCGAGGAGGGCGGGGTCGCTCAGTGAGAGCTGGCGCAGCGTGAAGCCGAGCAGCGGCTGGAGCTGGGCGAGGTCGAGCCCGCAGATGGTCACGCGGCGCCACGGCCCCTGCGCGTCCGCCGTGTTGAAGAGCGACACGCCGTTCTGCGCCGTCCAGGCAAGCCAGTAGAGGAAGCCCTCCTGGCGGGACGCGCTGCTGGGTCACGCTCATGCCGTCCAGGCCCTCGGCCCCGCCGGGGTTGAACGCGCCGATGTTGAAGAAGCGGTTGGACTCGCCGAGTGCGCGTCTTGAGGTCGGGAGCCGCCTTCGCGCCCTGCACCGTCGCCGTGCGCAGGTCGGCCGTCCACGGCCGCGCCACGCGGACGAACGGGCGGATCTGGTCGCGCAGGATCGGGGTCGTCTCTGCGAAGAAGGGCCGCAGCGATGCGTTGGTGGCGGGCAGGCGGCGCACCGCCGGGAGCAGGGCGTCGAGCGTCGGCGGCAGCTCGCGCGCGAGCCCGCTGACGTCCTCGAGCGTGTTCGCGGATTGCCGCAGCGCCCCCGGCAGCTCCGCGGCCGCGGTGGCGATGTCGTCGTCCTCGCCGGCGAGCGCCCCGAAGACCTCCCCGGACGCGCTCACGAGGCGCTCGAGCTCCCCGGGCCGGCGGCCCAGCTCCGCCGTGAGCAGCCCGTAGCTGTGCACGAGCCGCCTGAGCGCCTTGTGGCGCCGCGCGGTGGCCTTCGTCACGCGGGCGAGGTCGCGGTGGAGCGGCTCGAGCCGCCGGAGCGTCGCGTTGAGGTCCTCGCCGCGGTCGCGCAGGCCCTTCCCCGCGCCGGCCACGAGCAGCTTCAGGTAGGGGCGCGTGTCCGCGTCGAGGGCGGCGAGGATCTCGTCCGGGTCCACGTCGGGTGCGGTGGCGCCCACCCCGATGCGCCCGCCGTCGGGGACCACGCGGCCGGTTCCCGGGTCGACCTCCAGGAACATGTCCTTGAGCGCCGTCTTCGGGCGCAGGAGCGCCGTGGCGTCCTCGCGCACCATGTCGTCGTAGTGCTGCTCGATGTCGAGCTCCACGACCGCCCTGCCGTCCTCGAGCCGGACGCCGCCGATCTTGCCGATCTCGACACCGGCCACGCGCACGGTCTGCCCGCGGCCGGGCTCCACCGCCTGCGCGTCCGAGAGCTCGACCTCGATCCGCTTCGGCGTGTCATCCACGAGCGGGAACCGGAAGCCCTGCTCGGAGAGGATCACCACGGCGGTGGTCACGCCGATCACCAGCACGCCGAGGATCGCCAGGAAGTCGAGCAGGTGGGTGCGGATCGCGTGCTTCACGGCGCCGACCAGAGCGGTCGCGGGCCCGCCCGGAGCGGCCAGCGCGGGCGGGTCCTGGGTCTCGCAGGCCACGTCGGGGCGGTGCACCGGCGGCGTGTTCGCGTCGAACGGCGCGGCCGGCTCGATCCTGCCCGTTGGCGAGGTTCGACGGGATCACGCCCTGGATGTGGAAGACCTGCGAGTTCGCGTCCTGGATGCGGCTCTCGCCGGCCAGGCCCACGAAGCTGCGGAAGATCTGGCGGCGCACCTGCTGGCCGGAGTTGCCCGTCTCGATGCTCGGGATGCCGGACTCGGCGAAGGGCACGAGCACGTTCGACGTGCACGACGACAGCGCGCGCAGCTGGGCGTTCAGCGGCACCAGCCGCTTGTTCAGCTTCACGAGCCCCGGAACCGCTCCGCGCAGGTCGGCCGCCAGCCCGCGCAGCTCCTGCGGCTGCACGAGCGCGCGGAGCCTGCGCGATCCACGGGATCCCCGCCGCGAGCGTCGGCGCGGTCGAGCGCACGCCGGGGAGCGCCTCGATGGAGAACGCGGCGCAGCGCGGGCAGGGCGGCGTCCACGTCGGCCAGCGCCGGGTAGCCCACGCGCAGCGTGTCGTCGAGGGCCGGCACCGACTCGGCCAGCGCAGAGTCCTGGCTCGCCAGGGCGCCCGCGACCGAGCTGAGATCGGTCACCAGGTCCTTGAGCTGCTCCGGGCGGCTCGCCAGCGCCCCGAAGGTCCGCGCCGTGCCGCGCAGCAGCCGGCGCAGGTCGCGGTTCGGCTGGAGCCCGAGCAGCGCGTCGTTGGTGATCGCGGTGCGGCGGTACGCCGGCGCGAAGTACGGGATCGACCGGTTGACCGCCTCGGCGCCCCCGTTCCCGAGGCCCACCGTGCCGTACTCGTACAGGAGCGTCTGGAGGTCGTCGCGGGTGTCGGTGGTGAGCGTTGCGAGGACCTCGGGGAGCGACACCGCCGTGGCCGTCTGCGTGGCGGGCACGGTGCTGCCGTCGTCGAGCACCGGCGAGTCCGGCGTGCCCGGCCGCACGTCCACGAAGTAGTTGCCCTCGAGCAGGATCCGCGGCCGGATCTTGAGCGTGGCGTCGCGGTGGATCGGCAGCGCGTCGTCGCGCAGCTCCATCGTGACGGTGGCGGCGCCCTCGCCGTTCGCCTCGAGCCTCGACACCCGGCCCACCTCCACCCCGGCGATCCGCACCGGCGATCCCACGCCGATGTTGCGGGCGTCGTTGAACCCGGCATGCAGCTCGTACGGGTTCGAGAACGGGTTGAACTTCGTGAAGGCGAGCAGGATCAGGGCGGCGATCAGCGCCGAGCGCCAGCACGCCCGACGTGGAACTCGGAGAGCCGCCTGCGCCGCATCAGGGCACGTCCCCCACGCCGCCGATGCCGAGCTCGCGGGCCTTGTAGGTGCCGCCACGGCGCCCGGGCGTGTCCGGGTCGAACACCACGTGCGTGCCGCCGCCCTGGAAGGTCTCCGGGTTCGTCTCGAGCGGGTAGCGCCCGTCGGTCACGAGCCGGCTCAGGTAGCCCGTCTGCCCGGCCTGGCAGTCGGCGCGGCCCTTGGAGTCCACGGCCGGGCTGTTCGGCTGCTTGTGGAGAGCCTGGTCGGAGCCCGTCGTGCGGGTCGCCGACGGTGTCCACCGGCCGCTTCGACTCGGTCGTGCCGAGGTTGTTGGGCTGCCCGCCGAAGAGGCAGCTTCGCGAGGATGCGCTGCGGCCGTCCCGCCGGGCACCGCCTCGGACAGGTGCGTGCCCAGCGGGGTGAAGAAGTAGTTCAGGTAGTTGCAGACCGTCTGGTAGGGCGCGACGAAGCGCACGGCGGGCCCGGCGATCTCGGCGGCATTGCGAAGGTCGCGGAGCGCCGAGCAGGGTCATCGGGTTCTCGCCCAGGTCCTCGGCCGCGCGGAAGAGCTCCTCGAGCTGCGACGCCGAGCTCGGGCGTGCGGCGGAAGGCCGGCACGCCCGCGGCGAGGGCGCTGTTCAGCGGGGGCAGCGCGCGGCCCAGCTCCGCCGGCGGCGGGCTGGAGGCAGGACGCGACAGGTCCGCGAAGTCGCGCCAGGAACGGCGTCTGCACCCTGAACGACTCGGTCGCGGCGTCGAGCGTCGGCGGCGGTCTCCTCGATCGTCTCCTGGAGCGCGACGCGGGTCGCGCCCGATGGCCGCGAAGGTGTCGGCCATCTCGGCCGAACCAGGCCGACCTGGACGCCGGCCACCGGCGCCGCCTGCCGGAGCGTCTGCTCGAGCGCCGGGAACAGCCCGCGCAGCTCGGTGCTGCGCGCGGACAGCGCGCGCATGCACCGGCTCGAGGCGGGTCAGGAACGGCCGCAGCGCCTCGATCGTCCTGTTGAGCGCCGGCCCCCGCCCGGCCAGGCCGTTGCCGAACCCCTGGAGCGCCTTGCGGGCGTCGACGCGCGTCTCCGGCTGGAAGGTCGAGAGCACGTCCTCGAGGTCCTCGGGCGCGGTCTGGCCGGGGCGCAGCGGGATGGTGTCGCCGGCCTGGATCAGCGTCTCGCGGGAGACGCCGGGCGTCAGATCCACGTACTTCAGGCCCAGCGCGGAGCGCGAGCGAACCGTGACCCGGGTGTCCACCGGCAGCGGCTCGACGCGCTTGTCGAGGTCGAGATCGATCACCGCGATCGCGCGCTCGCGCCCGTTCACGCGCCGGCGCGCGCCGCTGATGTCGCGCGACCTGGCCGATGCGGAAGCCGCCCGCGCGCACGTCGTTGCCCTCCACGAGCTTCGACGCGTTCGGCAGCTCGGCCTCGAGCCGGTAGGTCGGCACGAACGGCAGGCCGTCGTTCGCGCTGTAGGAGATGAAGACGGCCACGAGCGCGATCAGCACGGTCACCGCGCCCACCAGCAGCGGGCTCGCGCTCAGTGCCCCGCGCCGGCCTCTCACTGGCCCGAGGAGGTAGTCGAGGACGGGTTCCGCCGGGCTCAGGGGCGCTTGCGGCGGCGGCGGACTGGGTGGCAGGCTCCGGCTGGTTGATGCCCGGCTGGTTCGGGCCGAGCCACTGCCGGCACTGGTCGAACACGGCCTCCTGCCCGGCGCGGTGGTTGAAGTAGCCCGGAGCACGGGGTGACGCCCACGTTCAGCCGCAGCACGTGGCCGATGTCGTCGAGGGCGTTGGTGGAGAGCGTCTGCCAGAAGAAGTAGTCCCAGATCGCCTCCATCCCGGTGAAGCCGCCCTCGCCCGAGATGTGGGTCTTGTCGGGCGCGGGCGGGTCCGTGGCGGCCGCCCGCGGATCGGGCTCCACGGCGCGCGCGCGGTCGTCGGTGGACTGGAGCAGCTGCCGCAGCGGCTTGGCGAGGCCCGGCGCCGCCTTGGCGAAGCCCGCGAGCTCCTTGAGGTCGTCGGTCGTCTCGCGGACCGCCCGGCTGCCCACGACCGACGGCCTGGCCCAGGCTCTTGACGGCCGGGCCGCCGGCGTCCACGAACGGCGGCAGCCGCGTCAGGAACGTGTCGAGGTCGCCGGCGGCGCCGCGCAGGTTCCGCAGGACGGGCTGCTGTGCCGTGGCGAGCTGCCCGAGCTGCGCGCATGTAGGGATCGAGCTCGCCCAGGAAGCCCGGGAGCAGGTCGAACGAGGCGGCCAGGTCGTCGCGGCGAGTGGCGGCGACCGCGGCGGTCGAGCCCGCCTCGCGCACGAACCGCGACACGTCGCGCCTGCCGCCGCGCCAGCGCTCCCACGACCGTGTCGGCGTCGACGACACCCGCTCGATCGTCCGCGTCTGCCTTGCCAGGATCCGCAGGGTCTGGTTGGTCTCGCGCAGGCCTGGATGGGCGCGCCTGCAGCACCTCGCTCAGGTCGCCCGGCCTGCCGGCCAGGCCGGCGCCGAGCTCGCCGATGATGATGCGGAGCCGGTCCGCGTACGGGCGCCGGACGATGTTGTTGACCAGGTCGAGCGGGATCGTCGAGCTGGTCTGCGCGAGCGGGACCGTCCCGCCGTCCGGGATCCGCTCTGGCGACGAGCCCGGGCTGGCAGTCCACGAAGTACTCGCCGATGAACGACTGGGGCCGGATCTCGCAGTGCGCATCGCGCCGGAGATCGGCGAAGCCGGGCTCCGTGACCTTGGCCGTCACGATCGCGTGTCTGCGCGGCCCGGCGCTCACGCGCAGGTCGCTCGTGGTGCCGGCCCTGACCCCGGCGACCTTGAAGTCGCCGCCCTCGGACAGCCCGAACGCGTTGTCGAAGGCGATCTCGTAGGTCCGGCCCTCCGAGTCGCCGTCGTCGGTGGCCGCGATCGCCAGGGCGAGCCCGGACAGCATCAGCGCGGCGAGCGCGATCAGGAGCGGCCGCTTCACGGGCCCACCGACCTGTCGGCGTCGGTCGCAGTCCAGGCTCGCCTGCTGGGACGCGCTGGGCACGTTCGAGCCGTCCGGGGCGGGCTGCTCGTTCGCCCCGGGACAGCGCCTGAACTGGCCGAGCTTCGGGCCGGGGCCGTAGAGGAACTCGGAGAGGTTGATCCAGGCGCGCGAGTACTCGCCGAGCGCGTCGTAGGCGCCGGTCGTGGAGAAGTCGTCGAGCCAGCCCACGAAGTCGGGCGTGTACGGCCGCCCCTGCGCGATCGTCGGCGCGGCGGCGCGCAGCGCGGCGGCCGTCTGGGGGAGCGCCCCGGGGCGCACGGCCCCGTTGACGCGCACCGCGTCGAGCGCAGAGCGCGCGAGCGGCGGGAAGCTGTAGAACGCCTCGATGAGGTCGTTCGCGTCCCCCGGAGCCTGGATCGTGAGCGCGAGGTCGCGGATCGTGGGCTCGGCCCCGGCGGCGAACACGCGCGCCTGCGACAGGAACGGCTCGAGCTCCTGAGCGCACCGGCTTGGCGGCGTCCACCAGCGGGTCCACGTCGTCGAGCGCGGCGCGCAGGTCCACGAAGGTGGAGTTGGCCCTGCGCAGGAACGGCGGCAGCCGCTCCACGGAGTCGGCGAGCGCCTGCTTCTGGCTTCCGAGCGCCGTGAAGGTCGCGCCGAGGCCCGCGACCGCGCCATGCAGGCTCGCGCCGGCGCTGGGCGAGCGCGGTCACCAGGTCCGAGGAGTTCACGAGGGAGCGGCGCAGGAGGCGGTCGTCGCGCGACAGCTCGCCGAAGAGACGCGCTCCCGTGGAGAGCGCCGGGTTCAGGTAGTGGATGCCGCGCCGGAGCTCGGGCCCGCGGCCGCGGAGCGACGTCCGCCGAGCCGGCCACGACGTCCTGGAGGCGCGCGCCGGGTGCGGGCGTCGAAGATGTTGAAGACCTGGTCGAGCTCGACGGCCGCGCGCGTGTCGTCCGGGCCGATGCGCCCACCGTCGGGGATGTCGTCGCCGTCGTCCGGCCCGAGCTGGAGGTCCACGTAGCGGTTGGCGATGCCCGACAGCGAGCCGAGCTTGACCACCGCCTCCGTGCCGCGCCGCAGCGGCGTGTAGTCATCGTCGTTGACCTCGAACGTGACCTCGGCGAGGCCCGAGGGCGAGACGTCGATCTCCTTGACGGAGCCGACCTTCGCGCCGCCCACCCGGACGTCGTTGCCCTTCACGAGCTGGCCCGCGTTCTCGAACTCGGCGGTGACGCGGTAGCTGCTCCCGCTGAACAGCGCGAGCGCCAGGGCGACGAGGACCGCAACCGCGAGTCCCAGCCCCGCTAGGACCCTTGGCAGCCGAGACTCTCTCCTCCTCAGGCCGCGCTCTCCCTGCGCTAGCCACCCCGTAGTTGTAACGGTTGTGGCAAGCGGACCTGTGTGCGGCATCGCACACACCGCCGCCGCGCGCTCAGCTGAGGAGCGGCAGGAGCGCTTGGAGCTTCACCTCGGTCTCGGCCAGCTCGTCGGCCGGGACCGAGTCCACGACGATCCCGCAGCCCGCGTACAGGTGCGCCGTGGCGCCGCGCAGCAGCGCACAGCGGAGAGCCACGCAGAGCTCACCGTCCTCGGCGAGGTCGGTCCAGCCCACCGCGCCCGCGTACCAGCCCCTGTCGAGCCCCTCGAGCGCCGGGATCAGCGGCTCGGCGGCGGCCCGCGGCTCGCCGCCGACCGCGGGCGTCGGGTGGAGCAGCCCGGCGAGCTCGAGCGTGTGGAGCGGTCGCGCGAGCTGGGCGCGGATCGCCGTGGCGAGGTGCTGGACGTTCTGCACCTTCACGAGCGCGGGCTCCTCCCCGGCGGCCACCCAGAGGCTCACCGGGCCGAGCGCACGCTCGATGCGCCGCTCGACGATGGCCTGCTCGCGCCGGTCCTTCTCGCTTCGCAGGAGCTGCTCGCCCAGGTGGTCGTCCACGGCCGGGTCGGCGCTCCGGCGGGTGGTGCCGGCGAGCGCCACGGTCTGGGCCCGCGCGCCGTCGCGGCGCACGAGCAGCTCCGGGCTGGCTCCGAGGAAGGTCAGCTCGGGCGTGCCCACGCACCAGCAGTAGCAGGCGGGGAACGCCGCACGAAGGGCGTCGAACACCGGCGCGGGGTCGTGGTCGCGCGGCGCGTGGACGCGCACCTCGCGCGCCAGCACGACCTTGTCGAGCTCGCCCGCGGCGATGCGCTCGACCGCGCGCGCGACCGCGTCCTCGTAGTGCGACGGCGGCGCCGCGCCGGCCACGCGGGCGCGCTCCGAACGGGTCCGGGTCGAGCAGCGGCATCTGCGCCGGGCGCAAGCTCCGCAAGCCGCGCGTGGGCGCGCGCCGACCAGCGCGTCGGGGTCGTCGTCGGGCCCGGCGGCCACGGCCAGCGTGAGCCGGGCCTCGGACCCCTGCCGCGCGAGCGCGAGCTCGGGGAGCACGAGCGAGGCGGGCGCGAGCGGCGACCACTCGGGCGAGCGGCCGCCGTCGTGCGCGAACGCGAACCCGCCGAGGAAGACCGGCCCCGCCGCCGGGGGCCGCGCCGGGTCTGCGCCCGGATCGTCCGCGAAGATCGTCGAGCCGAGCTCGCGCACGCGCCGCGTGGCCTCGGCGAAGCGGTCCGGGCCGGACGCCTCCACGAGGGCCGCGGAGCCGAGGGCCGCGAGCGCGAAGCCGTCGCGGTCCGGCTGCTCGAAGCAGAAGAAGCGGTCATCGGCACGGCGGGCCGCCAGCACCGCCGCCGAGACGTCCAGCTCGGCGGGGACGGGGACCGTCACGGCGGCGACGGCCGTGCCGCCGCGGCGCCGCGTCAGGGCGAGCGCACGCCCTATCCGCTCGGCGAGCAGCCGCTCCTCGGCGGAGGAGAGGCCGAAGGGCGATTCCTGGCCGGCGACTCCGAGCACGACCCAAAGGATGCCTGACGCTCCAGGCGTCTGAGAACGAAGGTCTTCACGACCTCCGTGAGCCTGGCGGCGTCCGACCAGAATCGGAGCCGTGCTCTGACCGTCACGCGCTGCGCCTCGGCGAGAGCGGCCTTGCCGCGCTTCGTGGGCTCGGCGTGGATCTCGCCGGTCCCCGCCTTGTCGTAGCGGCGCGCGCCCTTGGCGACGACGATCGTCTTGCCCTTCCGCCGAATGGTGAGCTGGAGCGTCGTGTTCCCCGCCCGGACCACCGCGAGCTGCTTCAGCCGGACGCCCCGCCGCGTGAGCCCCTCGATCCCGCGGTCTCGCCACGAGTCGATGCCGGCCACCAGCCGCGCGGCGAGCGGCGGCTTCTCCTGCTCGGGGGTGAAGCCGGTGCCCTTCACCGAGAGCCCGGCGCCGGGCGGGCGAGGCGAAGGAGACGGTCGCCTCACGGGCGCCGTCGCGCGCGGGGCGGAAGCGAACGGTCACGCGGCAGGTGGCCCCGGCGGCCAGCGGCAGCCCCGGGCAGCCGGACTGCCGGGCCGAGAAGCCGCTCGACGGCGGCGTGACGCCGAGCTCGCCGAGCGTGAACGCCGCGGCGCCGGCGTTGCGCACCACCACGCTCCTTGGCGCACGCTCGTCGCCGCGCCTGACGCGCCCGAAGTCGAGCGCCGCCGGCGTGAGCGTCACCTCCGGCGGCGGCTCGCCCGGATCCGTTCCCGCTCAGGGACGACGACTCGTGTCGGGAACGCACCGTCGTTGGCGAAGCTGCAGCGTCGCGCGTGTGAGACCCGTGGTGCGTGGGCCTGAAGCGTCACGAACACGTGCAGCCCTGGGCGGGGACGAGGTTCACGCTGCCGCAGTTGTCCCTCACGCGTGAACGCGGCCGCGTCGGGCCCCGCGAGCGACGGGCGCCGAGAGATGGAGCGGCAGATCCTGCGCCGTGTTGTTCGCGACGAACAGGCGCTCCGCGCTCTGCTGCGCCCACCTGCAGCTCCGCCGAAGGCCGTGGGTCCGACGATGACGTTGAGGAGCGGGACCGGGACGGCCCTGGCGGACAGCGTGGTGACGTGCGGCGAGTTGCCGGCGTCGCTGTCCATCGCGAGCACGCCGGTGGCCGCCCCGGGGGTCGGAGCGTTGAACGTGACGTTCACGTGGCAGCTGCCGCCCGGCTGGAGGGTCGCGTCGGTGCAGGTGTCGTCGGCTTCGCCGCCACATCGAACTCGCCGCCCCCGAGCAGGTCGCCGCCGGTGATCGTGTGCGGCACGGCGTCGGTGTTCACGATCGAGACGGGTCGCTCGACTGCTCTGATTCACCCGAACGGTGGGGAACCCGACCAGCGGCGGGACTCGGAGCGTCTCGCCCGGCAGCAGCCGGATCCGGCCGTGGCGTCCGCCACCACGTCGAGCTGGGTGTCCTCGTTGAAGTCGCCGGTGGTGACGCGGTCGAGCCCCGAGCTGAACCCCGACGCGAACGAGCGGCCGACCGCTGCCGCCCGGTCGGCACGTCCGAGCACGATCGACACCTGGTTGCTCCGGGCGATCGCGAGGTCGGTGATCGCGTCGCCGTCGAAGCTTCCCGTCGCCATGTCGGCGACCGGTCCGGCCGCCACCGTCACGGCGGCGCCGAAGCCCCCGAGCCCGTCGCCGTAGAGCGCCTGGAGACTCGCGCCGTTGACCACGAGGTCGCGCTTTCCATCCCCGTCGAGGTCGGTGACGAGCACCCGCTGGGGATCCGCCGCGGTCGCGATGCGAGACGGCGGCGTCGAAGATCTCGAGCCCTCCCGGACCGGTCGTGAGCGGTCCCGACTTGGCGAGCAGCACGTCGACCGCGTCGGCCGTGACGTCGCCGGCGATCAGGTCGTCGCGGCCGTTGCCGTCGAGGTCGGAGGCGGCCAGCGCGCCCGCGCCGCTGCCGCCCGCGAAGTCGATCCCTGCCGCGAAGCCGCCGTCGCCGTCGCCGCGGAACACGCGCACCACACCGGAGCTGTTCACCGCGATGTCCAGGTGCGCGTCGCCGTCGAAGTCGCCGGTCGCGACTCCGCCCGTCTGGCTACCGGGCACCGTCGCGGCGGCCTCGAACCCGCCGGCCGGGTCGTTCAGCAGCACCGAGGCACCCACCGCGAAGCCCGTCGACACGAGGTCCGGCCGCAGGTCCTCGTTGAAGTCCCCGCTCGCGATCCCGACGGGGATCAGCTCGCCGGTCGAGTAGCTCGCCGAGGTGAATCCGCCGTCCCCGTCGCCGTAGCGCACGTTGACCCCGGCCGACGCCACGTCGAGGTTGCCGTCGAGGTCGAAGTCCCCCGTGATCGTCTGGGCGCCGTTCCCGACAATCGCCGGCAGCGGGAGCCCGAGGTTGTTCGCCGCGCGCGGCGGGCTCAGCCGCCAGCGCGGCGGTCAAGAACGCGATGGCGCCGGCCAGGCGCAGCCTGCGCCTCAATGGTGGAGGGTTCCTGAGCGCACGGGCTGCCGACCGTAACACCCCTGCAAACCCGCGACAACCGGCTGACGGACGGCTTTCGGCTAGGTGGCGCCGCGGCCCGCGCGCCACGGCGATCTCGCCGGTGCGCACCATCTCGATCAGGCCGAACGGCCGGACCATGTCCTCGAAGGACTCGATCTTGTCGTCGGTGCCCGTGACCTCGACGGTCACGGAGCGCTTGGAGACGTCCACGACGCTGCCGCGGAAGATCTCCGTGAACTGCATGACCTGCGCGCGGGCGTCACCGTCGTGGCAGGAGATCTTGAACAGGGCCAGCTCGCGGGCCACCGAGTCGCGCGGCTCGAGATCGCGGATCTTGATCACGTTCACGAGCTTGTGGAGCTGCTTCGTGACCTGGTCGATCGGGTGCGCCGCCCCGTCGAGCGTGAGCGTGACGCGCGACAAGCGTGGTGTCGGCCGTCGGTCCGACCGCCAGCGAGTCGATGTTGAACCCGCGCCGGGCGAACAGGCCCGCGATGCGCGCCAGGACGCCGGGGCGGTTCTCCACGAGGATCGACAGCACGTGCTTGCGGCCCGTGCGGCCGCCGCCGGTGACCTGCAGGTCCTCGAG
Source organism: uncultured Thermoleophilaceae bacterium (assembly GCA_963768465.1). GTDB lineage: Bacteria > Actinomycetota > Thermoleophilia > Solirubrobacterales > Thermoleophilaceae > JACVRW01. The sequence continues at coordinate 289,682 of CAVYIA010000016.1, forward strand.
GCTCAGGATCTCCTTGGTTCCGGGCTCACCCATGGCTCAGCCCACCATGTCCCGGGCGGCCTGACCGGCCGGGATCATCGGGTAGCAGTTCTCCTCCTTGGTCACGCGGACGTCCACGAGCACCGGCCCGTCGTCCGCCAGCGCGTCCTTGAAGGCGCCGAGCAGCTCGGCCTTGTCGTCCACGCGCATGCCGCGCGCGCCGAAGGCCTCCGCCAGCTTCACCCAGTCGGGGCTCGCGCCCATCTCGACCGACGAGTAGCGCTTGTCCCAGAACAGCTCCTGCCACTGGCGGACCATGCCGTAGTAGCCGTTGTTCATCAGGAAGACCTTCACCGGGATCTGCTCGGTCACGCAGGTGGCGAGCTCCTGCACGGTCATGATCAGCGAGCCGTCGCCGGCCAGGCAGACCACGTCGTCGCCGGGGCGGGCGACCTTGGCGCCCATCGCGGACGGGAGGCCGAAGCCCATCGTCCCCGCGCCGCCGGAGTTGATCCACTGGCGCGGCTGCTTGAACCCGTAGTACTGGGCCGCCCACATCTGGTGCTGGCCGACGTCGGACGTGATCACGGCGTCGCCGTTCGTGGCCTCGTACATCGCCTGGACCATGTACTGCGGCTTGATCTCGGAGTCGGTGCTGTCCTCGTAGCCCAGCGGGAACTTCTCCTGCCAGCCGCGGATCCGCTGCCACCAGCCGTCGAGCCGGCCCGGGTCGGCCGCGAGCGCCCTGTACTCGGCGGTGAGCTTCGGGAGGATGTTCTTCGCATCGCCCACGATCGGGATGTGGGCCGGCACGTTCTTCGAGATCTCGGCCGGGTCCACGTCGATGTGGATGAACTTCGCGCGCGGGGCGAACTCGGACAGCTTGCCGGTGATGCGGTCGTCGAAGCGCGCTCCGATCGCCACGATCAGGTCGGCCTCGTCCATCGCGTAGTTGGCGGCGCGGGTGCCGTGCATCCCGAGCATGCCCAGCCAGGTCGTCCTGGTCCGCGGCGAACGAGCCGAGGCCCATCAGCGTGCACGTGACGGGGAGCTTGTCGGAGAGGCACAGCTCCGTGAACTCCTTCGCCGCGTTCGGCGTTGACGATCCCGCCGCCGCCGTAGATGACCGGGCGGATCGAGTTCGCCAGCGCCTTCGCCGCGAGCCGGATCTGCTTCGTGTTGCCCTCGGTGGTGGGCTGGTAGCCCGGGCAGGTGCACCTTGTCGACCGGCTCGTACGGGATGTCGGCCCTGCGAGAGGTCCTGGGGCACGTCCACGAGCACCGCGCCGGGGCGGCCGCTGCGCGCGATGTGGAACGCCTCGTGCATCGCCTGCGGGATGTTGCGCGGGTCCTGGATCATCACCGAGTGCTTGACGATCGGCATCGTGATGCCGCTGATGTCGGCCTCCTGGAAGCCGTCGGTGCCGATCAGCTCGGTGCGCACCTGGCCGGTGATGAAGACCGTGGGGACGCTGTCCATCTGCGCGTCCGCGATCGCGGTCACGAGGTTGGTGGCGCCGGGGCCCGAGGTGGCGAGCGCCACGCCCACGCGGCCCGAGGCCTTGGCGTAGCCCTCCGCCGCGTGGCCGGCGCCCTGCTCGTGCCGGCAGTGCACGTGCCGGATGCCGGCGTCGTACAGCGCGTCGTAGGTGGGCAGGTTGGCCCCGCCGGGGATGCCGAACACGTGCTCGACGCCCTCGGCCTTGAGGCATTCCATGATGGCGTCGACAGCTCGCATTGGCCAGCGCTCCTTTCTGGGGGCGGTTGTCCTCCACCTCCCTGGTGTAGAGAGGTGGCGGGCGCCGAGTGTACCAGCGGTGCGCCTCCGGCCGAGCCGGTCGCTCGGACTACGGGCCGGCGATCTCGGCTCACGGGAATTCGAGGTCCCGCCCGCAGCGCATGCACACCTGGTCGTGAGCGGCACGACGTTCCCGCACTCGGGGCACTGCCGCCGCGGCTCGTCGCGGTCCCAGCGCGTGAAGCAGCGCCGCGAGCGTGCCGATCAGCGGCAGGCACAGGCCGACGAGGAACCAGATGCAGAACGAGCCGCCCTTGATCTTCGCGACCACCCCGGCCGAGAGGCCGCAGAAGATCGCGAGGACTACGTATTCCACGGCCGCGCTCAGAGCACGCGGAGGGCCCAGACCACCGCGATCACGGCGATCACCGCGACCACGATCCAGGCGACCGCCGCCACGAACGCCGATCACGAGCTTGAAGAGGACCCAGGCCGCGATCAGCAGCACCAGCAGGGCGAGCAGCCTTGCGGCCCGAGATCCGAGGCCTTCTCTCGCATGATGCCAAGTGGTGTCAGAGCAGGCGCGCAGGCCTGGTGGGCAGGTAGCGGTCGAGCCCGGGCAGCGGCACCGACGACATCACCCAGCTCGGCCAGTGGAGCCTGAAGCCGAGCCGCCGCAGGCGGTCGAGCAGCCACCACGAGTCGGTGGTGCAGTACACGCCCAGCGGCTCCGGCTCGCTGCGACTTGGCCACGCGGTCGAGCGCGGCCAGCACCACGGGGAGCAGGTCCTCGGGGGTGGCGCCCACCGCCGGGCCCGATGTCGCCGTCGGGGCTCACCCAGCAGAGCGCCCTGGCCTCCCCGCCGTCCATCACGGCGAGGCAGCTGCGCGTGCGCGCCGAAGAACTCGTGCAGCGCCGGGCGCTCGTGCGCCGATGGCCAGCGGCTCGAGGCGCTTCCACTCCTCCACCGCGCGCTCCGGCGTGAGCACGTGCACGGCCGGCTCCGTGGCGTCCGTCTCCAGCGAGCGCCGCTCCAGGTACTCCGCGGCGCGCGACGCGAGGTGCCAGTGCCCGGCCACGGGCATCACGCCGAAGCGGGTGTAGAGCGTGAGGTCGGGCGGGGTGCCGAGCGTGACCACCACCCGGCCGCGCTCGCGGCGTCGGGCGCTCGGGCCAGACGCGCTCGAGCAGGCCCTTGCCGATGCCGGCGCCGGCGTGCGTCCGGGTGCCACCGCCATCTCGCTGAGCTCGTCCATGCCGGTCGAAGCGCGCCACGCGCACGTAGCCCACGAGCTCGCCCTCCTCCTCGCAGACCCAGAAGCCGCCGTCGGGCTGCGCCGGCGATGAACTCGAGCAGCGGGCGCTGGCGCGTTCCACTCCTCGTCGAGGAATCGTCTGGATCCGCGGCGGCGCGGCACCACCCCGCTGCGCCGCATCGCCTCGCGCAGCGACACGGCGGCGAGCTCGTAGGTGGCCCGGAGGTCGGCCGGCGCGTCCCTCCCTGAAGCGCGCTCGCCGCGTCACCGTCGGGCGCTCCGCCTCGTCCCTGCTCCTCCATGAGCGGCTGCCGAGCGGCGGCGGATGGCCGAGCTGGCCGAGCTCGGCGGACGCGCGGCCGAAGAAGAGCCCCACCGTCCAGTCGATCACCAGGCGCAGCCGGCGGGCCACGCCCGGCATGGCGCCAGGTGGTAGGTGCGGGCGGCGAACCAGGCCGGGAAGCCGCGCAGCCGCACGCCAGCATCGTGGCCACCGCCTTGTGGCGGCCCATGTCCACGAACACCCCGAGCGTGCGGTAGCGGAAGGGCGCGGCTGCGCCGCCGGCCAGCGCGGCGGCCACGTTGTCGGCCGCCACCTTGCCCTGGCGCAGGGCGTGCTGGGCCGTGGGCGGGCGAGGGCGCCTGGCCGCGCTTGGCCGGGTCGGGCACCGCGGCGGCGTCGCCGACCGCCCAGACGTTCTCGCGGCCCTCCACCCGCGTGGTGGCGTCCACCACGATCCGGCCGGTGCGCTCGTCGAGCGGCAGGCCGAGCCGCGGGAGCACCGGGAGAGGGCTTCACCCCGGTGGTCCAGCAGACGGTGCGGGCGGGGATGCGCTCGCCCGTCGGTGAGCGTGGCGCGTCCTCGCTCGATCGAGGCGAGCCGCGTGCCGGTGCGGATCTCCATGCCCGCGGCGCGCGCAGCTCGCGCGTGGCGAAGGCGGCCAGGCTCGGCGGGATCTCGGGCATGATCCGGTCCGCGGCCTCCACCAGGACGAAGCGGGCGCCCTCCATGCGGCAGCGCGGGTAGCGGTCGATCACGTCGGCCACGAAGTCCTGCAGCTCGGCGATGCCCTCCACGCCCGGCGTACCCGGCGCCCACGAAGACGAAGGTGAGGTAGGCCCGCCGCGCGCTCGGGGTCGGGCAGCGACTCGGCCACCTCCAGGTTCCAGATGGCGCGGTTGCGGAGGGCGATCGCGTCGGCCAGGCTGTGGAAGCCCACGCCGTGCTCGGCGAGCCCGGGCACGGGCAGCACGCGCGGGACCGAGCCGAGCGCCACGATCAGCTGGTCGTAGTGGAGCGTCTCGTCGCGGCCGTCCACGGTGCGAATGCGCGAGCTCGTTCACGGGCGGGGTCGGCGCCGGTCACGCTGCCCGAGCCGGAGGTCGGTCCACTCGAGCTCCTCGCGCAGCGGCACCACCACGTGGCGCGGCTCGAGCGAGCCCGAGGCCGCTCCCGGAAGCAGCGGCGTGTAGAGCATGAAGTTCTCCGCGGAGACGAGCGTGATCCGCGCGCTGTGGCGCGGAAGGCGCCTCTCCAGCCGGCGCGCCGCGTAGAGGCCGCCGAAGCCGCCGCCGGCGATCACGACCTCGTATGGCCACGACCGGCGAGGCTAGCGCCTGGCGGCCGCGCGAGCGGCGCCGAGCGCCGGGCGCATGGCGCGCCGGCAGCCGGCGGCCGCACCCGCCAGGGCGCTCCGGCGAAGGCGTGGTTGGCCACGGTGGCGAAGCCCGACCTCGTCCTCGCGCAGCGCCAGCAGCAGGTGCGCGATGCGGTCGGAGGGCGGCAGCTCGCGGTCGGTGGCGCGCACGCAGAAGCAGTGCACCCGGCGGCCGCCGGGCATCACGAGCAGCGCGCCCGCCTCCCCCACCAGCCAGGTTCCGAGCGAGCCGCGCTCGAGCGCCAGGCCGGTGCGGCGCTGCAGCTCGCGCTGCTCGTGGCCCGAGCAGGTCGCCCAGGAGCCCCTGGGCCACCGCCTCGGCCTCCTCGTTGCGCGGGCCCTTCGGGCGCACCACGCTCGCCCCGCGGTAGGCGTACAGCTCGGGGATGATCCAGCCGTGCGCGAAGGCCACGCAGGGCCACCGGCACGGTCAGCGGCTCGAGCGGGAAGAGCACGCACGCCCGGCGACCACGAACGGGCACGCGTGTAGAGCCACCGTCCAGGCCTGCCAGATACGCCCGTAGCGGCGCAGCCAGCGCTGCGTCCGTGGGCCGGCGCCAGGGAACCGACGCCAGCTCGGGAAGCGCGTGCGCCGGCCTCCATCAGCCTCCGGCGATCGGGCGGCGCATGATCACGAGGTCCGCCTCGCGCGGGAGCTCGCGCACGTGCGTGGCCTTGCCCGGCCCGTCCGGCACGCGTCCCGATGTAGCCGAGCTCGAGCTGGCCGCGGAACTCGCTCGAGCGCCGCGTCGAAGGCGGGTCGTCGTCGCGGCCGTCCACTCGGCCAGCGTGCTGTGGCCGCTTCGCGTCCATCCGGATCAGTCGCGCCATGGCGGTCTCCTCGTTCGGGTGACCGAGATACGCTGCCGCGCCGGCCAGCAGCCTGGCGCGCGGCCCTCAGACGCCGATCCGCTCGCGGATCATGCGCTGGACCTCGCCGCCGTCGGCGCGGCCCTTGGTCTCGCGCATCACCGCGCCCGACCACGGCGCCGATCGCCTTGTCGTTGCCCGCCCGGATCTTCTCCACGGCGTCTGCGTTCTCGGCCAGGCGCGGTCCACGATCTGCTCCAGCTCGTCCGCCGCCGGCGCGGCCGAGGCCGCGCGCCTCGACGATCGCGCCCGGGTCGCCGCCGTTCTCCACCAGCTCGCCGAGCACGTCCTTGGCCGCCGAGTGCGCCACCTCGCCCCGCCTCGACCATCTCCACCAGCCGGGCCAGCGCCGCGGGCTCGAGCTTCGGTGTCGGCCGGGTCCGCGTCGCCGAGCCGGGCCGGCCACGTCGTTCACGACCCAGTTCGCGAGCGAGCGCGGCTCCGCGCCGCCCGCGGCCAGCGTCTCCTCGAGGAGGTCGCCCAGCTCGGCGCGGAAGGCCAGCAGGCGGGCCGAGGCCGGCGGGCAGCCGAGGTCGCGCTCGAAGCGCTCGGCGCGCGCGGCCGGGCAGCTCGGGCAGCGCCGCGCGGGCGCGCTCGAGCATCTCCGGCGTGGGCGCGATCGGCACGAGGTCGGGCTCGGGGAAGTAGCGGTAGTCGTGCGCCTCCTCCTTCGAGCGCAGCGAGCTGATGCTGCCCGAGCGCGGGTCGAAGTGGAGCGTCTCCTGCTCGACCTCGCCCGCCGTCGGCCAGGATCGCCTCCTGGCGCTCGATCTCGGCCACGATGCCGCGCTCGAGGAAGCGGAAGGAGTTCATGTTCTTCAGCTCGGTCTTGGTGCCGAGCGTGGCCTCGCCCGCCGGGCGGATCGACACGTTCGCGTCCATCCGCAGCGAGCCCTCCTCCATGTTCACGTCGGACACGCCCATGCGCCGCAGCGTGGCCTGGAGGAGGCGCCCGAACTCGGCCGGCCTCGGCCGCCGAGCGCAGGTCGGGCTCGGTCACGATCTCCACCAGCGGCGTGCCGGCGCGGTTGAAGTCCACGACGCTGCTCTCGGCGCCGTGGATGCGGCCGGAGGCGCCGGCGTGCACGAGCTTGGCCGCGTCCTCCTCCAGGTGCACGCGGTGGATGCGCACGTCGCCCAGGCGCCCCGCGCGTGGCCAGCGGAAGTCGTACTGGCTGATCTGGTAGCCCTTCGGGCTGTCCGGATAGAAGTAGTTCTTGCGGTGGAAGATCGAGCGCTCGGCGATCTCGCAGCTCGAAGGCCATCGCGATCATGAGCGCCAGGTGCACCGCCTCGGCGTTGGTCACCGGGAGCGTGCCCGGGTGGGCCAGGCAGACCGGGCAGGTGAGCGTGTTCGGAGGCTGCGCCGAACGTCAGCGCGCAGCCGCAGAACATCTTCGTCCGCGTGCGCAGCTGCACGTGGATCTCGATGCCGATCACCGGCTCGAACTGGCGCGCGCTCGCTCATCGCCCGCGGCACCCCCTCGAAGCCGAGCGCCCCCTCGAGCGCGTGCGCAGCGTCGAGGATGCGGCTCTCGCTGAACGCCGGCCCCACGATCTGGAGCCCCACGGGCAGGCCCTCGGACAGCCCGCACGGGATCGAGATCGCCGGGATGCCCGGCCAGCGACGCGGGCGCGGTGTAGTAGTCGGAGAGGTACATCGCCAGCGGGTCCGCGGTGCGCTCGCCGAGCCTGAAGGCCACGGTGGGCGAGGTGGGCGTGATCACCAGGTCCACCCGCTCGAACGCCGCCCGGAAGTCCTCGCACGATCCTCGTGCGCACCTTCTGGGCGGTGCCGTAGTAGGCCTCGTAGTAGCCCGACGACAGCGCGTAGGTGCCGATCATGATCCGGCGCCGGACCTCCTCGCCGAAGCCGTCGTGCGCGGGTGCGCTCGTACATCTCGAGCAGGTCGTCGACTCGGCGTGCGCTGCCCGTAGCGCACGCCGTCGTAGCGGGCCAGGTTGGCGCTGGCCTCGGCGGGCGCGATCACGTAGTAGGCGGAGAGTCCGTGCCCGGCGTGCGGCAGCTCCACCGCGCTCGACCGATCCGCCCAGCTCCTCCACGAGCGCCACCGCCCGCCGGCACCTGCTCGGCCACGCCCGGCGCGAGGCCCTCCTCGTCGAGCCCCCACACGCCCACGCGCACGCCGTCGAGGCGCTCGGCCGTCGGCAGGGCGATCCCCTCGGGGTGCTCGAGCGAGGTGGAGTCCTGCGGGTCGCGGCCCACCAGCGCCCTGAGCAGCAGCGCGGCATCGGTCACGGTCGCGGGTGAGCGGGCCGCACTGGTCGAGCGAGGAGGCGAAGGCGATCATCCCGTAGCGCGACACGCGCGCCGTAGGTGGGCTTCATGCCGACGATCCCGCAGAGCGCCGCCGGCTGGCGGATCGAGCCGCCGGTGTCGGTGCCGATCGCCCAGGGGGCCGTGCCGCCGGCCACCGCCGCGGCCGAGCCGCCCGAGGACCCGCCGGGCACGCGCTCGCGGTCCCAGGGGTTGCGCACCGGGCCGAAGGCCGGAGTTCTCGGTGGAGGACCCCATGGCGAACTCGTCCTGGTTCGTCTTGCCGAGCACCGGGGCGCCGGCCGCGCGAAGGCGCTGCACGGCGGTGGCGGTGTAGGGCGGGCGGTAGCCCTCGAGGATGCGAGAGCGCGGCCATGCTGGGCACGCCCTCCACGCAGAAGAGGTCCTTCACGGCCACCGGCACGCCGCCCAGGGCCGAGCCGGGCTCGGGATCGTCCGGCGCCTCGTCCGCCACCCAGAGGTAGGAGCCCGAGCTCGTCGCCGGCGGCGCGATCGCGCCAGAACTCGAAGAGCTCGCCGGCCGAGAGCTCGCCCGCCGCGCACTCGCGCGCCCGCCTCGGCGGCGCGTCAGCGTCGAGCAGGTCCTGCGCTCACGATCGCCCCGGGCTGGGAACGCCGAAGCCGCCCGGCTGCGGGTCGGGCGCGGGCTCGAGGGCCGTCTCCACCGGCAGGCTCGGCGTGGGCACGTCCTCGCGCAGCACGTTCTCGATGCTGCACACGTGCGTGGTGGGCTCCACGCCCTCGAGGTCGAGCGACTCCATCGCTCGATGTGGCCGAGGATCTCGGCAGCTCCTCCACCATGGCGTCGATCTCCTCGTCGCGTGAGGCGCAGCCGTGCGAGGCGGGCCACGTGCATCACCTGCTCGCGGTCGATCATGGCGGCGATTGTAGGTGCGGGCCGCGGACGGCCGGTCAGCCGCCGAAGGCCGAGCGGTCCACCATCCGCCGCTCGTGGGTGCCCACGCCGATGGTGCGCTCGCCCTCGGTGACCTCCACCGCGAAGCGCAGCTTGCGCCCGTCCACCACCTCGTCCAGGCGGGCGGTGACGGCGCAGCGCGCGCCCTCCGCGGCCGCGCCACGTGCTTGATGCAGACCTCGAAGCCCACGGTGGCGTGCCCCTCGGGCAGGTGCTCGAAGGCCAGCAGCGACGGCGCAGCGCTCCATCATCGCCGATCATCCCCGGCGTCGAGAGGACCTTCACCGGGAGCGTGCCGCCCACGTCGGTGAGGAGGCGGTCCTCCACGGTGAACTCCTCGCGGCGCTCGATGCCCGGCTCGAGCGTCACGCGCCGTCGCCGCGCGGCGGCGCGGGCAGGAGCTGGATCTCCGGCGGCGCGGGCACGGGCCGGCCGGTGGCGTCGGTGTAGCTGCCGGCGGGCGACAGGCGCTCGTCGCGCATGGAGATGGTGGCGCTCACGAAGATGCCGAGCGGCGCCGGCCAGCGCCAGCCACAGGCCCGCCTCGCGGCCCGTGGCGCTCGTCCGGGCAGGGAGAGCACCCGGAACAGCACGAGCACCGAGCCCGATGAGGCCGAGGAGCGTGACCAGGGCGTCGAGGGCGATCGGCCACGGCCGCCACGCGCATCACGGCCGTGGCCACGAGCACGGAGATCGCGCTCAGCGCGACGAGGGCGAGCGATCACGTCCACGACGCCGAGGGCCTCCCAGCCGGTGAGAGTCGGCGCCGCGCCAGTGCCCGTACCAGGGCAGGAACAGCGACACGAGCAGCGCGACGCCCGAAGCGGCGAGGAGGATCTCTCCGGCACGAAGTCTCCGCAGGTCCATCGGCGGAGGGTACCCCGCCGGCCCTAGCGCGGAGTTACCCGCGGCCATCTGGGCCTGCGCCGCGGCCACCGTGTTCACCAGCAGCATCGCCCGCGTCATCGGCCCCACTCCGCCGGGCACCGGGGTGATGGCCCGCGCCTTGGCGCTCACGCCCTCGAAGTCCACGTCGCCGGTGAGCCCCGCTTCGGTGCGGTTGGTGCCCACGTCGATCACCACCGCGCCCTCCGCGCACCATGTCCGCGGTGATCGGGCCCCGGCCGCCCGGCCGCGGCCACGATCACGTCGGCCTCCGGCAGACGGCGGCCAGGTCGCGCGTGCGGGAGTGGCAGTGCGTGACGGTGGCGTTGCGCGGCCAGCAGCAGCTGGGCGAGCGGCTTGCCCACGAGGATCGAGCGGCCGACCACCACGGCCTGGGCACCGTCCAGCTCCACCTCGGCCTCGGCCAGCAGCTCCATCACCCCGGCGGGGGTGCAGGGCACCATGGCGCCGAGCTGGTCCTGGACCAGGAGGCCGGCGTTCATCGGGCGTGAGGCCGTCCACGTCCTTCGCCGGGGCGATCAGGGGCACGAGCACGGCCTGGTCCAGGTGGGCGGGCAGCGGCAGCTGGAGCAGGATGCCGTGCACGCGCTCGTCGGCGTTGAGGCGAGTCGATCAGCGCGGCCAGCTCCGCCTCGCGACACGTCGCGCCGGCGGCTCGTGGTGGAAGGACTCGGATGCCCACCTGCGCGCTGTCCTCCCGCTTCATGCGCACGTAGACCTCGGATGCGGGGTCGTCGCCCACGAGGATCGTGGCCAGGCCCGGGCGTGACGCCGTGCGCGTCCTCCAGCTCCTTGACCATGGCGGCCACCCGCTCGCGCATCCGCGCGGCCACGGCCTTGCCGTCGATGACCTGGGCCTCAGCCACGCTTCTTGAGCGGCGCGTAGTCGGCCATCAGCTTGCGCTCCGAGGCGCGCCGTCGGTGCCCGGAACCGCACCACCACGAGCCCGCCCGGCTCGAGGCCGGTGACCACGCCGTCGCCGAAGTTCGCGTGCACCACGTCCTCGCCGAGGGCGAAGCTGGCCCCGCTGCCCGGGCGCGGGCGCCGGGCGCGGGCGCGGCCGCGCCTGCCACTCCACGTGGCGGCCGCGGCCGGTCCGGTGAGCGCGTTCTCGTCGCGGTCGGTGAGCTCCGATCGGCACCTCGTCGATGAAGCGGCTGCGCACGTTCCAGTCGCGTCCGCCGAAGAGGCTCCGCGAGCGCGCGTGCGTGAGGTAGAGCTCGCGCCGGGCGCGGGTCATGCCGACGTAGGCCAGCCGGCGCTCCTCCTCCACGTCGCCCGCCTCGATGGCGCGCAGGTGCGGGAACACGCCGTCCTCCATGCCGATCACGAACACGGTGTCGTACTCGAGGCCCTTGGCGTTGTGCAGCGTCATCAGCGTCACGATGCCGTCGTCGTCGCTCAGGCTGTCCTGCTCGTTGAAGAGGGCCACCTGCTGGAGGAACTGCTCGACCCCCGGCTCGTCGTCCGTCCTCGGCGGCGGGCCGCCGGCCGCGGCGTCGTACTCCCGCCCCACGCCCACCAGCTCCTCGAGGTTCTCGAGCCGGCCCTGCGACTCGATCGTGCGCTCGGCCTGGAGCGCCTCCACGTAGCCCGGTCTCCTCGAGCGTCTCGTGGAGCAGGTCCCCGACCCCCGCGCCGCCCTCGGCGCGCTCGCGCAGGCGCTCCATCACCGACATGAAGCGGCCCACGGCCTTCTCGCCGCGGCGCCGAGCCGGGCACGCGCTCGGGCGCGGCGGCCACGTCCCAGATCGGCTCGCCCAGCGTGTTCGCCTGGGCCACGAGCCGCCCCTGCGAGGTCTGGCCGATGCCGCGCCGGGGCGAGTTCACGATGCGCCCGAAGGCCACCGTGTCGGAGGGGTTCACGAGCAGCGTCAGGTAGGCCAGCGCGTCCTTGACCTCGGCCCGCTCGTAGAAGCGCGTGCCGCCGAGGATCTGGTAGCCGACGCCGTAGCGCACGCAGCACGTCCTCGAGCACGCGCGACTGGGCGTTCGTGCGGTAGAAGACGGCGATCTCGTCGCGCGAGCCGCCCGCGTCCACCAGCGACTCGATCTCCGACGACCACGAAGCGGGCCTCGGCGTGCTCGTCCTCGAGCTCCCGGACGTGCACCGGGTCGCCCTCCCCCGCGTCGCTCCACAGCGCTTCTGCCTTGCGCGCCCGGTTGTTCGAGATCACGCCGTTGGCGGCGTCCAGGATGGTCTGGCGTCGAGCGGTAGTTCTGCTCGAGCTTGATCGACCTCGGCGTCGGGGAAGTCGTCCTCGAAGTCGAGGATGTTGCGGATGTCCGCGCCGCGGCAGGCGTAGATCGACTGGTCGTCGTCGCCGACCACGCACAGGTTGCGGTGCTCCTCGGTGAGCAGCTGGAGCCAGCGGTACTGCGCGTGGTTGGTGTCCTGGTACTCGTCCACGAGCACGTAGCGGAAGCGCGCCGGTAGCGCTCGCGCACCTCGGGAAGAGCTCGAAGAGGTTCACGCGGCGGAAGAGCAGGTCGTCGAAGTCCATGGCGTTCGACGCTGTGCATCCGCTGCTCGTAGAGCTGCGTAGACGTCGGCGGCGGTCTGCTCGAAGAACGATCGACGACCTTGAGCCGGTAGGCCTCGGCGTCGAGCAGCTGGTTCTTGGCGTCGGAGATCTGCCGCCGGATCGCCGCGCGGCGGCGAAGCGCTTCGGGTCCACGTCCAGCTCCTCCATGCACGGCCTTGACCTGGCGCAGCGGTGTCCTGCTCGTCGTAGATGGTGAAGCCGCGGGTGTAGCCGAGCCGCTCGGCGTCGGCGCGCAGGATGCGCGCGCAGGCCGAGTGGAAGGTCATGACCCACATGGCCCGCGCCTTGCGGCCGACGAGCGCCTCGCACCCGCTCGCGCATCTCCTGCGCGGCCTTGTTGGTGAAGGTGATGGCCAGGATCTCGCTGGGGCGGGCCTGCCCCGTGCCCACCAGGTGGGCGATGCGGTGGGTGAGCACGCGGGTCTTGCCCGATCCGGCTCCGGCCAGGATCGAGCAGCGGGCCCTCGCCGTGCAGGACGGCGTCGCGCTGAGGGTCGTTCAGACCCTCCAGAAGGCTGTCCACGGCGGCGGGCGAGCTCACTCAGGCGAGGATAGTTGCGCCTCCGGCGGGCGAGAACGTGGTCCGGGCTCGGCCGATCACCGATCGGCCTGCGCCGCCTCCAGCGCCTCGCGCAGCTCCGCCGGCAGCCGCATCGCCTTCTGCGCGCTCGTAGTCGAAGCCCACCAGCCAGCCGTAGCCCTCGGCGACCAGGCGGTCGCCCACGTGCATCTCGAAGTCCACCTGGAAGGCGGACCGGCGCACCTCGCCGACCGAGCAGCGCCACCGCCACCTCCTCGTCGAAGTCCACGGGCGAGCGGTAGTTGATGTGGCACTCGGCGAAGATCATCCCGAAGGCGCCGCGCTCGGGGTCGGCCGGGTTGTGGCCGGGCGACAGCTCGCGCATGTAGGCGATCCGCGCGCTCTCGAAGTAGCGCAGGAACACCACGTTGTTGAGGTGGCGCATGGCGTCGAGGTCGCCGAAGCGGACGCGCTCGCGGTGGACGAACGGGCTCGGGCACGGCGGCAACGCTATTGAGAGAGCGCTAGTCCTCGCAGAAAACGTTGGCGCACTGCAGCGGGTTGCCGTTCGTGAACACCGAGTTCCCGCCCAGGTCCGTGACCCCCGCGACGGCGACGATCCCGAAGTCGCCGTTGTGGTGGGCCACGTTCTCGCCCACGCTGCTGGACGCGCTGCGGATGTCGAGGCCGTCGTCGCCGTTGTCGTGCGCGACGTTCCCGCTCAGCAAGGTGTCGCTGGCGAGTGAGGCCACGAAGATCCCGTCGCCCGCGGATTCGCCGCCGCCGGCGGTGCTCGCGCCGCTCACGTCGTTGCCCGTCAGCGTGTTCCCCGCGCCGGAGACGATCCAGATCCCGGTGAGAAGCGAGCCGCCCGTGGTGGCGGTCTGCACCCGATTGTCCAATAGCCGGTTCCCCGATCCGTCGACGAGCACCCCTGGCCGGGGCTCATAGACGGAGTCGGTGGAGAAGGTGCTGTCCGCACCGTGGCGCCGCCGCCGCGCAGACGGAGGGCCGGGCCGGTCGACCCGGTGACCTGGCTGTTCGCCACACGCGCTGGGAGCCCCGACTCTCCGTCCGCCCAGATGCCCAGGTCGCTGCCCGAAGAGCGTGCTCAGGCGGATTCGATTGTCCGTGCCGCCGCTGAGGTCGACACCGACGAAGGACCGGGACCTGAGGCCGACCAACCTGGTGTTCACGGCATTTCGGAGGAACACCGCCGTGCCCCAGTTGGAGAGGGTGCCGTTGCGCACGGTCACCCCGGCGTGTCCCGCTGCTCGCGATCCCGGTCGGCCGGGAGATGGGATTGGCGGCGCCGCTGAGCGTGTGCCCGGCGAGGTTGATGTCCACCCCGTCGGCACCCACCACCAGGCCGGTCTGGTCCTCGCCGCAGACCATCGGGCCGGTGAGCTTCACGTCGGCGGTCACGGTGTCGCCGCAATCCACGCTCTGAGTGGTGAAGCTGTGATCGAGACCGCACCCGCGGACCCGGGGGCCTGCTGGGAGTCCGCCGCGCAGAGCCGGTAGTGATAGGTGGCCGACCGCTCGAGGCCGCTGATCGTCACGATCACCGACTCCTGGCGCTCGCTCATGAAGGTCGTCTGACGGGGCGTCTCCGACCGGTACGCGGTGGTGGGCCCGTATTCCACCCAGTAGGAGGTCTGGCCGCCCACGGTGCTCACCAGCCCCCCGCCCACGGATGCGCCGTGCGAGGAGATTCCGCCCGGGGGCGCGCGTGACGGCGAAGGCGCATCCGGAGGCGCGCGACGGCAACGAGGAGGAGGGCGGCGACAACGGCCCGGGCGGGGACGGAGGTCACACGGCGACGCTACCGCCCGGGGGCTCGCGTCGCAACAGTGGGTAGACCCACGTCCCGTGGGCGATCTCCTCGATCGGGTCCGGGAGCGCTGCGCCGCGGTGGCGGGCTCCGCGCGCCATGTGGCCATCGACCCGGACCGCCTCGGAGCGGTGGAGCCCGCGCCGCCGCCGGCGCTCGATCCCGAGCGGCACTACCTGGAGGGCCCGCCCGAGGACGTGGCCCGCTACCTGCTCACGCTCGACGCCGTGAACTTCGGCTCGGGATGGTTCCCCACGCTGCGAAAGCGGCCCGGGCTCCTCGGGCTACTTCACGGTGGCCTGGGCCCTGGCCGACCGCTTCCGCGACGCCGGCCCCTGGTCCAACTCCGAGCTGCGTGCGGCCTCGCCGGGCGAGGTGGCCCGCGTGCTCGGACAGGACGCCGGCCACGAGCTGATGGCGCTCTACGCCGAGGCGCTTCGCCAGCTCGGCCGCTTCCTCGGTGACCGCGATGTGCTCAGCGTGGTGGATGACGCCGGCGGCTCGGCCGAGACCCTCGCCGCGTCGCTCGCCGGCGGCATGCCCTTCTTCCGCGACACGGGGTTCTACAAGCGCGCCCAGATCGTGCCCGTCGGACCTCGCCCTGGCGGGCGTCGCCGAGTTCCACGACCTGGACCGGCTCACGATCTTCGCCGACAACCTCGTGCCCCACGTGCTGCGCGTGGACGGGGTGCTGCGCTACGACCCCGAGCTGGCCGCCCGCATCGACGCCGGGGAGCTGATCCCACCGGGCGAGGAGGAGACCGAGATCCGCGCCTGCGCCGCTGCACGCGTGCGAGCTCATCGCCCGCCGCTCCGGCGTGCCGCCCCGCACGCTCGACGGATGGCTCTGGAACCGCGGGCAGGCCCCGCGCTACAAGGCCGTGCCGCGCCACCGCACGCGGACCGTGCACTACTGAGGCGCTAGCCCCCGGTGGAGTCGGGGCCACGGCGCGGGCGCAGCGGCTTGACCTCGGCGCCCTCGGGCTTGCGTCCCGTGAGCTCGGCCACGATCTCCTCGAGGCCGTTCAGGCGATTGGCCATGCCCCTCATGGCGTCGGCCACAGGATCGGGCAGGTGCGCCCAGTCGGCGTCCGGGCCCTTGGGCTTGCGGCCGTTCACCCGCACAGGGTGACCGGGGTTGCCCACCACCGTGGCGTCGGCGGGCACGTCGTGGATCACCACCGAGTTCGCGCCCACGCGGGCCCGCTCGCCCACCTTGATCGGGCCGAGCAGCTTCGCGCCGGCGCCGATGATCGCGCCGCTGCCCACGGTGGGGTGGCGCTTGCCGCGCTCGAAGCCGGTGCCGCCGAGCGTCACGCCCTGGTAGAGCGTCACCGCGTCGCCCAGCTCGGCGGTCTCGCCGATCACCACGCCGGATCCGTGGTCGATGAAGAGCCCCTCCCCGATCCGCGCGGCGGGATGGATCTCGATACCGGTCACCACCTTGGTCACGTTGGCGAGCGCGCGGGGCACCACCGGCATGCCGGCCTCGTAGAGCGCGTGGGACACGCGGTGCGCGAGCAGCGCCTGGACACCGCCGTAGGTGAGCAGCATCTCCACCGCCCCACGCTGCGAGCGGCGGGATCGCGCTCGGCGGCCGCGGTCAGGTCCTCGCGCAACTCGCGCGCCACCCGGGTGAAGGTTCCGAGGCCGAGCATCAGGGAGCGAAGAAGGGGGTGCTCGCGTAGCGCTCACCCGAGTCCGGCATGATCACCACCACCCGCTTGTCGCGCATCTCCGGGCGGGAGCCCACCTGGATCGCGCCCCAGAGGGCGGCGCCGCAGGAGATGCCGGCGAGCACGCCCTCGCGCCGGGCGCACAGGCGCGCGCGGTGCCGATCGCGTCCTCGTCGTCCACCGGCACCACCTCGTCGATGATCGCGCGGTTCAGGACGGGCGGGCACGAATCCGGCGCCGATGCCCTGGATCTTGTGCGGGCCCGGCGAGCTGCCCGAGAGCACGGCCGAGGCCCTCGGGCTCCACCGCCACCACGTGCAGGTCCGGGTTGCGCTCCTTGAGCCGCTCGCCGCACGCCGGTGATCGTGCCGCCCGTGCCCACGCCGGCCACCAGCACGTCGACCCGGCCGTCCATGTCGCGCCAGATCTCCTCGGCGGTCGTGCGCCGGTGGATCTCGGGGTTGGCCGGGTTCGAGAACTGGTCCGGGATGAAGCTGTCACCGCGGTCGGCGGCGATGCGCCGGGCCGCCTCCACCGCCTCGTTCATGCCGCCCATCGACTCGGCATGCTCCACCTCGGCGCCGTAGAGCCGCGACAGATGTTCGCCGCTCCCGGCTCATGCCCTGCGGCATGGTGAGCACGAGGTCGTACCCGCGCGCCGCGCAGACGAACGCCAGCGCGATGCCGGTGTTGCCGGACGTGGGCTCGACGATGGTGGTCGTGC
Organism: uncultured Thermoleophilaceae bacterium; assembly: GCA_963768465.1. GTDB lineage: Bacteria > Actinomycetota > Thermoleophilia > Solirubrobacterales > Thermoleophilaceae > JACVRW01. The sequence goes on from CAVYIA010000016.1 coordinate 306,607, forward strand.
CCGGGCACGATCCGCCCCTCCGCCTCGGCCGCGTCGATCATGGCCACCCCGATGCGGTCCTTCACGCTGCCGGCCGGGTTGTAGGCCTCGAGCTTGGCCACGATCTCGGCCCCGCATTCCGGCGCCACACGGGTGAGACGCACCATCGGCGTGCCACCCACGATGTCGCTCAGGTTGTCGGGTATCGCCCGGGCCGTGGAGGAAACGGACATGGACCGACTGTACCGGCGTTCGCGGCCCCTCCGGCGCCGTGGGACGGGAGCGGCACAATGGCCGGATGCTCCTCCGGCCCGAGGGCGAGCACGTGGTGGCCATCGGCCAGGCATCGCATGCCTGGCTGTCCGGTCAGCTCGCGCGCGCCTGGGGAAACGAGCGCTTCGACCCGCCCGAGCCCCGGGAGGAGGTCTGCCTGGCCGCCGAGCAGCACGACGTGGGCATGGCCGAGTGGGACCTCGCCCCCACCGCCGACCCGGAGACCGGCCGGCCGAAGTCGTTCATGGAGATGGAGCTGGACGACCATCTGCGGCTGTGGTCCGCGGCGCCGCGGAAGCTGCTCACCCAGAGCCGGTACGCGGCGCTCCTCGTGTCCATGCACGGCACCGCGCTGTACGAGCACCGCGACGTATCCCGCATGACGGCCGCGGATGCCGCCGCCGTGGCCGCCTTCCTTGCCACGCAGCGCGCGCTCCAGGGGCATCTCACCGGCCTCCTGGGTGCCGGTCCGTGAGGAGCTCTCCCGCAACCAGCGGCTGCTCGCGACCTGGGATGCCCTCTCCCTCGCGCTCTGCCTTCGGTGGAGTCCCTACGTGGCGCGCGACGTGCCCGCGTCCGCGGGAGCCACGCGCTGGACCTGCGCCTCGGACGAGCTCACCGTGGACCCGTGGCCGTTCGCGGAAAGCGAGCTGACCGTGCGCTGCGAGGGGCGCCTGCTGGTGGGAGCGGCACGAGACGGGCGCCGAGCTGGAGCGGGCCCTGGCCGATGCGCCCCACGTGCCGCTGACGTTCACCCTCGCGCCGCCTGGTCTGACCTCGTAACCCGTGGCCCTCCCGCCAGATGGGCGCCGCGCCGGCCCGCCGGTCGCCACTTCCACTCGCGCCTGGTGTCACGCCGGCCCCAGCTGGTCCGGCGCGGCGGGATGCTCGCGCTGCTCGCAGTTGTGGGGCCCGGAGTGCTGGCGGGCCTGTCGGACGACGATCCCGCCGGCATCACCACCTACTCGATCTCGGCGCCGACTACGGCTACAGCCTGCTCTGGGTGCTCGCCCTCTCCACTGCCGCGCTGATCGTTTTCCACGAGCTGGGCGCCCGAATGGGAATCGTCACCGGCAAGGGACTCCTCGCCCTGGTGCGCGAGCGCTACGGACGCCCGCGGGACGCCTGTTGGTGCTCGGGGCGCTGGCCGTGGCCAACCTCGGCACGCTGTGTGCGGAGTTCGCCGGAGTCGCGGCCGGGATGGAGCTCCTCGGCGGGGTGAGCCGGTACGTGAGCGTGCCGGTCGCCGCGCTCGGCGTATCCCTCCTCGTCCTGCGCGCCTCGTTCCACCGCGTGGAGCACGTCCTGCTCGCCCTCACCGCCGTGTTCGTCGGGTACATCGTGTCGGGGTTTCTGGCCCACCCGGATTGGGGCGCCACGGCGCGGGGCCTGGTGGTGCCGGGCGTGCCGGGCACCCGCGATGCCGTGCTCGTGGCAGTGGCGACGGTGGGCACGACGCTCGCTCCCTGGGGGCTGGCCTTCATCCAGTCCTACGCCGTGGACAAGCGCCTGACCCCGGAGGACCTGCCCTACGAGCGCGTGGACGTGGTGGTCGGCGCAGTGCTCACCGGCGTGATCGGCGTGTTCATCGTGGTGGCGTGCGCAGCCACGCTGCACGCTCGCGGCGTGGAGATCAACGACGCGGGCGACGCCGCGCAGGCGCTCGAGCCGCTCGCCGGGCACCTTGCCTCCACCCTCTTCGGCCTCGGATTCCTCGGGGCGCCCTGCTGGCCGCGTCGATCGTGCCCCTGTCCACCGCGTACTCGGTGGCGGAGGCCTTCGACGCGCCCGGGGACGTGAACGCGGACTTCGACAAGGCGCGGCTCTTCTACCTGAGCTACGGAGCGCATGGTACTGCTGGCCGCGACCATCGTGCTTATCCCGGGCGCCCCGCTGCTCTCCATCCTCTTTCTCTCCGCAGGCGCTCAATGCCCTCCTCCTGCTGGTGCTGCTCCCCTTCATGAGGCGCATCGGGCGCGATCCGGAGGTGATGGGCAAACACGCGCTCGGGCCGCCGGGCGGGCCACCACCGGGGCGGCGCTCGCCTTCGTGGCCGCCTCCTCGCCGCGCTGTTCGTGCTCACGGTCACCTAGCTCATGAGGCTCCTCGTCCGGTTGAATTGGCACACGCGTGAACGGGCGGTGGATGCTGATCGGCGGGTACTTGCTTGCCGTGGGGGCCGGAGTGGCGGTGGCGGTCTCTTCGTCAGACCCGGCGACGAAGACAGGCCACCCGCACCGTCACGGCCACCGACACCGTGGTCCGCACACGCACGGGTCAGACCAGGGCGGCTACCGGACCCGCGAGGAGGCCTTGGGCGCCGTGGGACTGTCAGAGTAAGCGAGGCTGCTCTCAGGTCACCTGAAGGCCTGATTCTCCCCTTGGCGGACCTCTTCGGTTGCCGCTTGGCGTTGAAGACGGGACTCCTGTAGACCAACCAGAAGCGACACGCCATGCGCCGCTGCATCCGGGAGAGGAGCGATGACTAGTCGGGAACCACGAAGGCGGCAAGCAGGCTCGCCGGCTCGTGGTCGCTCGCGTTCTCCGACATGCTCTGCAGGGACCCGGGGGGTTCGTAGAGAGAATCGCCCTCGTGGAGCACCTGGGGCTCCTGGCCACTTGAGTCCGATCCGCACGGAGCCTTCGATGACGTAGACGAAGGCGCCGCACGGATGGCGGTTCGGCCACTCCGAGGCTTCGCCGGGCTCGTAGTCGATACGAACGGTCCGTATCTCGCGACTGGGGCTCATCGCGCCACCTCTCTCGTGAACGCGGCGGTGTGGACGGCGCCCTCGTGCTTGAACTGGAGGAAGAGGCGATACGTGTCCGCGGTGGGGAACTCGGTGATGAACCGGACCGCCCGCCTGTTCGCCGTCGCCGTGCGCGTCTGCTCGCTCCTCGGGGTGAACGTGCAGGAATGCCAGGTCTCCCTCGCGCAGGGCGACCAGGTGACCGCCGGCGCCGAGGTAGCGCTGGGTCTCGACCGTCTTGCCCCCGCGGCTGATCGTGAAGGTCAGCTCGGTGTCCTGACCCGCCTTTGACTGCGCGTCGTTGACGGTGACCCTGTAGCCACCGTCGGCGGTCGCGCTCGTCGCCGGCGGGGGCACTGGCCGCTGATCGGCGGGTCCGTCGACGGTCAGGTCGCCGGCGAGCGTCTCGTTGGTTCCCTGGCGCTTGAAGTCGGCGAACACGCGGTAGCTGCCGGGCTTCCCGATCGTCACCTGCGTGGCCCAGCTGCCATCGCGGCCGAGCTTCGGGTGGAGGTGCTGGAACCCGGTCAGGTCGTTGCGGGCAACGATCAGGTGCATGCGCTTCTCGTGCTCGACCTCGTAGTCGCGCACCGGCATGCCGTCGGAACCGAGGATCTGGAAGCGCAGCATGGCGCGCCGGCCGGGCTCCAGGTGGGCTGTGGCGAGCTGGAGGGTCATCCCGTTGCCGGTCGGAAAGAGACCGCGCACCGGGTCGGCCGTGCCCTCCCCGCCGTGTCCGCCGGCGAGGTGCTCCCCGCCGTGGTCCTCTTCGCTCCCGTCGAACGCTTCCGCAACGAGCACCGCGGTCCCGAAGACGAACGCCACAGCGGCGACGATCCCGACGAGCCGGGGCGAAGGACCACCGTGGATCCCGGTCTCGTGAACCACCGCGTGCCCCTTCCCGCGGGCGATCAAATAGCGGTTCACCGGTACTGCGACAGCTCCGGCGATCACGAGGGCGAACGCGAGGCTGCCCCAGAACAGCAGGTCGCCAAGGCCGGCGTGCATCGCCCCCGGGATCACGACGAGGATGAGGTTGTCGACGACCTCCATCGTGGCGATGCTGAGCGTGTCGGAGGCCAGCGCGATCGGAATCACCGCTCCAAGGGCCAACCCGGACCGCAGGAGCGGCAGGCTGGTCAGGCTGTAGCCGAACACGAATGCCAGGGCGATGGCCAGGACGATCGTCGCCAGGTTCGAAAAGCCGAGAGCGGTCCCGATCGCCATGCCGGCGATCTCGCCGAGCGCACAGCCGGTCAGGCAGTGCAGGGTCGCGCTGATGGCCACGCCCGTGAGCGCTCGACCCGAGGTCGGCATCTCGTGGTGATGGTGTGCGTGGGTTGCCGCTTCCATCGCGAGGGTGACCGTAGCATACCCCCTGGGGGTACTGATGCCATGTCGGCGGTTGACACGGGGCTGGCGGGACTGTTCGATCGGCACCGCTGACCTCGCGGGAGCCCTCGGCGCCACCCCCTTCATCGGCCGGGGGCACCTCACGTGCAACCCCAACTGCTTCGCCTTCAACTTCCGGCCGCAGGGCTTCACCAACAATGCCGAGCCCGGAGCCCTCGAGGACCGGCCCTTCCGGTCACCCCCCGGCGGGCTCAAGGGTGTCGGACTTCGTCGCGACCCTCTCCACCCCGGTTCCGGGGGGGGCCAGGCGTTCAACATGTGGCTCATCCAGTTCAGCACCTCGAACGCGTACCTCACGTGCAGCATCCCCGGCGGCACGTCCAACTGCAGCGCGACGCCGGCCGCGGCAACCATCCCCGCGGGCGACCTGTTCTGGGTGGTCATCAACACGAGCTACTCGGTCAGCGGTAACCCCTAGCTGGACTTCAGCTTCCGGGCGCAACCGGCGAGCTGAGCCTTCGCACCGCCGGACGCGGTCCGCTTGCCGCCGGGGGCGGGGCGGTCTAGCGTCCGGCGGGTGATGTCGCAGGAGAACGTGGACACCGTGCGCGCGCTCTACGACGCTTGGAACAACCCGGGGACCAACGACCCGCTGGAGTTCATCTCCGATGACTTCGAATGGGTCAATCCCCCGTACGCCGTCGAGCCCGGGACTCGCCACGGCCACGAGGGATGGACCGATGCGCTGGAGGCCCTCTCGAGTGCGTTCCGGCACGCGACCCATGAACCGGTGGAGGTCCGGGCGGTCGGCGACCAGATCCTGGGCTTCACGACGTTCACCGCGACAACAGCCGATGGCCGGACCTTCAGCCAAGCCGAGCAACATCTGTGGACGCTGCGGGCGGGTAAGGTGATCCGCTTCCAATGGTTCCACGACCGCCGAGAGGCCCTCGAGGCCGTGGGGCTGCCGGAGTAGGCGCATGTCGGATGAGACCGTCGAGATCATCAGACGCGGCTACGAGCACTGGAGGGCCACCGGTGAGATCCGCGCCCACCCCGATTTCGTCTGGGATGTGTCCAGGCTCGGCTGGCCTGACCAGCAGATCTACTCCGGCGCCGAGGGCGCGAACAAGTTCAACGCCGAGTGGGCGGATGCGTGGGATGACTGGGAGCTCGAGGTCGAGGACTACATCGACGCCGGGGAGTGTGTCGTCGTCATCGTCAACCAGCGGGGGCGTGCGAAGGCCACGGGAATTCCCGCAGAAATGCGCTTCGCTCAGGTGTGGACGTTTCGGGACGGACAGGCGATCAGGATGCAGATGTACGCGAGCGTGGACGAGGCTCTCCAGGCCGCGGGGCTGTCGGAGTAGGCGGCGGTACTGTGCCGGCGTGATGCGGCGACCGGGTTCGTCCATGCTTGCCCAGCTGCTCGTGAGGTCGGCGTTGCCCTGCTGATCGGGTTCGGAGCCTCGACCCTTGTCGACGATGCGCGGGCGCCGTGGCTGTTCGGTGTGTCGTCTGCCTCGGTCTGCTGGCGACGTGGGCGACGTTCCGGCTGGCGCGAGAATGAGCCGCCGGGGTCGTCATACTCATGAAGGAGCAGACGGCGTCAGGACGGCCCCGGCCTTGACCCGGATGCGAACATGTGTTCGTGTCGATTGAGAGCGGAGCATATGCGAACTTCCGGCGCGCCCTCGATACCCAGAATCTGACGATCATCAGGTCGGCCGCCGCTGAGATCCCCCACGTGCCGCTCGAGGATGCCCTCCGCATTTGCCTGATCCTGCGGAACGCGGAGCCGGCCGCCTACGACCGGGCGGTGCTCCGGTGGCTTGCCCGCTTCGCCCGCGAAAAGGCGTTCAGCCTCGGCCAGCTCAAGGTGGCCATCGCAGCGTTCGAAGGGCTGACGGCGAATCCGGCAAGGAGTGAGCGCCAGCTGCGGGGCCTGCTCGAGCGTTCCTAAGACCGCGGGCCTAGCCGCCGGTGTGCTTGACCGGGATACTCGGCGGGCGATGTCACAGGAGAACGTGGAGATCGTGAAGCGGGCAGGTGAGTTCCTGGAGCGCAGGGATTGGCACGGGGGGACGGATCTGTTCGACCCGAACGTCGAACTTCACGGGACTGTCGGGGGTCTGGAGGAGGGCAACATCCTGCGCGGCCTCGGTGAGATCGGCCAGGCGTTCGAGATGGAGTACGACGAGGTGTGGGAGGAGCACCGGATCGAGCCACAGGAGTTCGTCGACGCCGGCGACCGAGTGGTTGTGCTCCAGCGCGAATACCAGCGCAGCAAGAGCGACCGTCGTCGATCTGCGGGACGGCCGCATCGTTCGCATCCAGGGGTACATGAACCCTGCCGAGGCCCTCAGCCGTCAGCCGCTCGGAGTAGGCGGTCTCGCAGGAGAACGTGAGATGTTCGCCGGGCCCTCCGGCGCTCGACCGGCGCGACGTCGAGGCCTACCTGACGGTCGCATCGGCCCAGATCGAGCTCATCCAGCCGGCCTCGCCGCTCGAAGGTCGGACCACGGGCCACGACGGGATTCGGCGCTTCTTCAGCGAGATGGAGATGTAACGCGGAGGCCAGCTCTTATTCGAGGAGAAGGGCGATAACGACCAGGTGCTGGCGTTTCACCCTCACGCCCGCGGCCGGATCAGCGGTGCCGAGACCAGTGCAGCGCTTGGCCGGGGTAGAGCTCGAGGACGGAAAGCTCCGACGCGTCCGCGTGTTCGCCGACCGGACCCAGGCTCTCGAAGCCGTGGGGCTGTCGGAGTAGCCGCCCGAAATGAGGATACGGCCGGCGCCGTCTCAGGGCGTCGCGCAGATGGCGTAGGCGGTCGCCCCCCACGGCACGGCATTGCCGTCCGCGTCGGCGGTCGCGCTGAGGGAAACCGATGTGAGGTCGGCGTTCGGCGCCAGCTCTTGGACGAGGACCTCGCCGTTGAAGGTGTTGAGGTCGTAGCCGGTTCCCAGGAGGGTCTTGTTCCCCGGGCAGCTCGCGCGGGCGAACTTGAACCCAGAGGTGTCCACGACGGTGCTCACGGCCGCCCGCTCGAGACCCGGCGGCGGCTCCGCGCAGACGGCGCGCGCCGTGATGGTCCAGGTCCTGGTGGTGCCGCTGCCGTCCTCGATGCCGTTGGCCGTAACCGAGGTGAGCGCCGCGTTGGGACGCACGTCGTCGAGGATCACCTGACCGAGGCCGTCGAAGATCTCGGCGGTGCCGCCCACGACCCGCTTGCCCGTCGGGCAGGCGGCGGTGACCGACTTGTTGGCCGAGGTCTTCGCCGTCACCGCCTCCACCTGCTCCTGACTCGGCAGCGGCGTGGTGCACACAGCGTGGGAGGTGAGCTGCCAGTCGCCGGCGTTGCCGCCGTCATCCTCGAACGCCGTGGTGAGCATGTTGTTGGCGGGGTCCCGGCGCCAGCGGTCCATGACCACCTCGCGGTTGCCGTTCAGGACCGCGCCGCCGAATCCGTTGGCCTCCTGCCCGGCCACGGTGCAGGCGATGTTCACGTTCTTGGGGCCCGAGTCGGCGAAGCTGGTGAGCGTGGAGAGCCGCGACCCGTTGGCGCAGATGAGGTAGCTCGTGAGGCTCCACTGGACGGGGTTGCCGGTGTCGTCCTCGATCGCGCCGAGCACGATGTTCTCGCCCCCGCCGTAAAAGATCCCGGCGATGCCCACCTGGCCGTCGAAGGTGTTCACGTCGGCGCCCAGGCCGATGAGCACCTTGCCCGCTCGGGCAGGCGTTGAAGAGCACCTTGAAGCCGGACGAGTCAGCGCGGTCGTCTCCGACGCGCGCTCGAGGCCGGCCGGCGCCTGCGCGCAGACGGCGTAGGCGGTGATGCTCCAGTCGATGGGGTTGCCCGTCTCGTCCTTCCACGCCATTCGCGGTCACGTCGTGAGCGCGGCGTTCGGTCGCAGGTCGTCGAGGAACACCTGGCCGATGAAACTGTTCACGTGGCGCCCGCGCCCACCACCCGCTTGCCCGTGGGACAGGTGGCGGTGACGCTCTTGTTCGCCGAGTTGAGCGCGCTGGTGGCCGCCACCCGCTCGAGGCCCGGCAGCGGCGGCGCGCACACAGCGCGTAGGCCGAGGCGGTCCAGTCCGCCGCGGTGCCCGACTCGTCCTCGAACACGGTCACGGTCGCGCTCGTGAGATCAGCGCTCGGCCGTATGTCGTCGAGCATCAGGTCGGGGCAGCCC